>CAVYBH010000018.1:0-44019 GCA_963766715.1 uncultured delta proteobacterium | reverse complement strand
CTCTGCGGTTCAGACGTTCGAAATCCTCCGTCATGGGCAGGAGAAGTAGCCCCGGATGACACCCTCGGTGGCCCCCTGCTAGCCTCCGGGGACTACCCCTGGGGGCTGGCCTTGGCGGGGACCGAGGAGCAGCGCGACAGCGCCGTCGAGTTGAGCGCCGGTGAGCCCGGTCCGCTCTCCCGACTCCTCCAGGAACTGGCCGACGCGCCGGGTTCAGACATCCTCGATGCATGGAAGGCTGGCCTCCAGCCCGGCGACCGCCTGGATCGCTTCGAGATCCGCCAGGAGGTTGGGAGGGGAGGGTTCGGAGCGGTCTATGAGGCGTTCGACCGTGAACTCGGGCGACGTGTTGCCATCAAGACACTGCGTCCAGGCCGGGCCCGGCAAGAGTTCTCTGCAGGCTGGATCAAAAAGGAAGCTGAGGCCGTGGCCAAGCTCGGCCATCCCAGCATCGTCACCCTGTTCGATGTGTGCAACTGCGCGAGCGGTCCGTACCTCGTCATGGAGCTTCTCGAGGGACGAACGCTCTCTCAGCGGCTGGCCGAGGGGCCGGTCCCAGTGGCGGAGGCGTTGCGCATCGCAGAGGAGATGGCGAAGGGGCTCGCCCACGCGCACCAGCGTGGCGTGCTGCACCGGGACCTGAAGCCCGCCAATGTCTTCCTCTGCGACGACGGTCGCGTGAAGCTCCTCGACTTCGGGCTCGCGCATCTGCTGGGCACCGAGGGCGTGAGCGGTGCGGGGACACCGGCGTACATGGCACCCGAGCAGGCCCGGGGTGGCGAGGTGGACCAGCGGGCCGATGTGTACGCCGCTGGCCGAGTGATGGGCGAGATGCTGGGGGGGCGACGCCCGCGACGGCTGGACCGAGCCATCGCTCTCGCTACTTCGACCGACCTGGCAGCCCGCCCAAGGGACGGGCAAGCGTGGCTGGACCTTCTCCAGACGGCGAGGCATGCGGGCGAGCGGCCAGCACGAATGCGTCGCATCGTGCTGCTTGCAGGTCTTGGCGTAGTCCTCGGTGGTGTGGTCGTCGGTGGCGCAGTCCACCGTGTGTCGCGGCCGGTTACAGAGGCGGACGGCAAACCGTCCATCGCCGTGCTCCCGTTCACGGACATGAGTCCGCAGAAAGACCAGGAGTACCTGTCCGACGGCATCGCCGAGGAAATCCTGAACGCGCTGACCGGTGTCGAGGGGCTCAAGGTCGTCGGTCGGTCGTCGTCCTTCCACTTCAAGGGGAAGGACATCGAGCCATCCGAGGTAGGGCGGCGCCTGGGCGTGAATTCCCTCCTGGAGGGGAGCATCCGAAGGGAAGGAAGCCGCATCCGCGTCTCGGCCCGCCTCGTGAATGCCGCTGACGGGACCCGGGTGTGGTCGCAAAGCTACGACCGCGAGCTGGGCGCCATACTCGCCCTGCAGGAGGAGATCGCAGTCGAGGTGGCAGGGGCCCTGCGCTCCAGGCTCCGCCCCGGCGCGAAGCCGGAATCGGTCGTCCCAGAGGCGTACCACCAGTACCTGCTCGCCATGCAGATCATGAGGACTCAGGCCGGATTCGCCGACATGGAGCGCGCGCGCCGGGCGCTGGAGAGAGCCGTGGCGCTGGATCCAGGCTTCGCCAAGGCGTGGGCTCGACTCGCAACGATCGGGGCCGGGGTCGCCAATCGCGAGCGGGACTCCCTGACGAGAGATGTGGCGTACCAGGAGGTTCGCCACGCAGCGGCCCGAGCCATCGAACTCGCCCCGGATGCCGGGGACGGGTACTCCGCCCGGGGCTTCCTGCGAATGATGCTCGACTACGACTGGGTCGGTGCCAGAATCCGACCTCGAGAGGGCCCTCCAGCTCAACCCGTCGGATTCACTGACCGTCGCACGGATGGGGCTCCTGCACGGCGCGATTGGCCAGGTGCCCGAGGCGCTACGCGTATCCCGGCAGGCCGTCGACCTCGATCCACTCTCGGTCATTCGGCTCGCGGAGCTGGCGGCGGCAAAGCTCGCCGCGGGAGACGCTGGCGGGGCAGAGGACTCCGCTCGACGCGCGATCGAGATTGCGCCGAGGAACGAATGGTCCACGACACTCCTTGCGCAGGCACTGCTGCTGCGAGACCAGGCTGGCAAGGTCGTGGAGCTGGCAAGGGCCGACGAGGACGAGGGCAGACGGCTCTACCTGATGGCCCTGGCTTCGCGCTCGCCTGGGCAGGGTCCGGCAGCCGGTGGGGCGGCAGACGACTACGTGGAGCGATTCGGCAAGAAGTATCCGTGGCGTGCGGCGGAAGTGGCGGCCTGGTTCGGGCGCACGGACGACGCGTTCCGGTGGCTGGATCAGGGCCTGGCAATCGGCCGGCCGCACGGCGCCGGCGTGGGCTACTTCCGGAACTCGCCGCTCCTCAACTCCCTCCACTCCGACCCGCGCTGGAAGCCGTTCCTGCGCAAGATGGACCTGCCGGTGGACTGACGAGAGCGCCAACCCGTCGCCTCCATTCCCACGCCATAATCCCCGTTGCCAGAGCCCTTCCCCGCAGCGGATGGATGACTCGGACCTATGGGTACACGGGGAGAGACTGAAAATCCCCGGCTCCAATGAGCGCAGGGTAGAACCCCCCACGGTCCCAAAGAAAAACCCCAGGTTTCGCCTGGGGTTTAAGTGGAGGCGCCGGGAATCGAACCCGGGTCCGAAAGACTTCTTGCGAGTGGCACTACGCGCGTGTCCCGGAGAATTTACGTGACCAGCAACCTCCGGGCCTGCAACTGGTCACGTCCTCGCCCTTACGTCTCGACCTGATCTAGGCGGCTCGCTTCCCGCTCAGGTCCAACCGGAGCTGACACCTGACCCAGTTACCCGGTGCTCACTGGGGGATGCGCGGCACTTAGGCCGCGAGAGCCATGGGCTCGTTCGCGTTTCTGCGTGGTCGCCTTTTTACGTGGCCTGGTGACCAACCACGGCGCGCGCCATGCGCCTTCCGTCCTCCGTCGAAACCAGTTCGCCCCCGAATGAACGAACTCGAGGGGGAATATAGGGACGGGCCGGACACGGTCAAGGAGGCGCTGAATTCATTGACGAAAGGGCGCGCTGGGCCTCGGCGTCGGCCGGGTCGATGGCGAGCGCCGCCTGGAAGGCCGCCCGGGCCTCGGCGACCCGTCCCAGCTTCGCGAGGTGCTGCCCCTGGGCCGTGGCGAGCCGGGCCTCCTCCGGGGCAAGCCGGCGCGCCGCCTGCAGCGTGACCACGGCGCCGGCCAGGTCGCCTTCCTCGGCCTGGAGGCGCGAGTAGAAGTAGAGCGGTGAGGAGACGCCGGGCGCCATCCGGATGGCGCCCAGGAACGCCCGCCGCGCCTCCTCCCGGTGACCGAGCCCCTGCTCGGCGATGCCCAGGTTCACGTGGGCGCGCCAGTAGCCGGGCGCGACCTGGATGGCATGCCGGAGCACCGGGACGGCCTTCGCGTACTCGCCCCGGAACGAGTAGGCCACCGCCAGGTTGTTGTTCACCACGACGTCGTCCGGCGCCTTGGGCAGCTCCGACTCCCACAGCGCGAGGTCGCTCTGCCAGTCGGCCGCGCGCACCGCGGATCGGATCCCCAGCACCGCCACCACCGCGAAGACGGCGCCGACCACCACCGGAGAGCGGCGGACCGACCCGACGAGCGCGCCCGCGGCGATGCAGAACCCGGCCGACGAGAGGTAGGTGAGCCGCTCCGCCATGAGGACGCCGATGGGAAAGAGGTGCAGGACCGGGAGCAGGGCGGCGAACGACCAGAGAACCCCGGCAGCCGGGAGGGGAAAGCGCCGGAGGAGGATCACCGCGCCCACGAGCAAGGGCAGCCAGATGGCGGTCGAGAGGAGGAAGGTGGCGCCGGGCGCGGCGACGAGCGGCACCCGCGCCGCGTAGGCGAAGTCGGTTCCGAGGAAGGACGGGAAGGACAGGATGCGGAGGTACTCGGCCAGGATGCGACTGGTGGTGTAGGTCACCGTGGAGCGGGGCACGCCCGCCAGCCACTGGGCCTCGAGGGGCACGCCCCGCGGCATTCCCCGGAGCACGAGGTAGGGGACGATCGAGAGGGCGAGCGCGCCCCCGACCCCCGCCAGGCGGAGGAGCGCGCTGCGGGAAGCGGAATCGCGGAGGCCGGGGCGTCCGCCCAGCCCCGCGGCGCCGGGCAGGGCGAAGGCCACGATCCCGTAGAGGAGGGGCGTCACGGCCACCCCCTCGTTCGAGAGGATGCCGAGCGCGAGCAGTCCCACCGCGCCCGCGAGCCGCCCCAGGCTGCGCGCCGCGCCCCGCCCCGAGAACGCGACCAGCATCGAACCGAGCGCGAAGGTCGTGGAGAGCAGTTCCTTGCGCCCCACGAAGGGCGCGATGGCCTCGACGTGCGCGGGGTGGACGGCGAAGAGCAGTCCGGCCACGAGCGCGACCCAGGGCGCCCGATCGGGCATCGCGGCCTCGGCGAGCCGCCGCGCGAGCGAGAGCACGAGGAGCGAGGCCGCCAGGTGGAGCAGCAGGTTCACCAGGTGGTAGCCGCCCGGCGCGCGTCCGTGGACGGCGTAGTTGGCCGCGAAGGTGAGGGTGGTGACGGGCCGGAAGAGCCCGCCCGTCGTCCCGGGGCCGCCGTAGTTGTACGGCGCGGTGAGGATCCGGGCGGCGTTCCGGAGCCCGCCCTGGACGAGCGGGTTCTCCACCACGGCCCAGCCGTCGTCGAGCACCGGCGGGTGAGGAAGCGTCTGGGCGAACGGCAGGATCGCGGCGAGCGCGACCAGCACCCATGACTTGCGGAGCAGGCCGGTCATCTCCACGCTCCCGGCCGGGCGTAGACCTGCACCAGCGGCACCTCGTCGAGGTAGACGCCGGTCACCGGGCGAGCGGTGCGGAACTCGGTCCAGGTCCTGAACTCCCGGTCGCGGAACTCCTGGTGATACTGCCAGATCGAGATGTCGGCGTCCTCGGGGCCGGAGGCCACGACGAGGTCCGGCCGGAGCCGTCCGTCGCGCTGGTACTGCCGGGCGGCGAGCGAGGTGGCCTCCTGGAACCACACCCGCGCGCCGGGCGCCGCGTGGACGTTCAGGGACGGCAGCACGGCCACCGAGATCGTCTCCCCAGAACTGGCGCTGCATGCCCATCGAGGCAGCCCCGGGGGCCCCACCGGCGAGCTCGTTCCAGGCCGCGGTGCCGAAGGGGTGGCTGCGCGCCACCTGCCAGGCGGCCGGGGCGAGCGCCAGCGCCGCGAGGACGCCGGTCACGAGCGCCGCCCGCGCGGGCCAGAGCCGCCGTCCGGCGGTCACGAGCGCTCTCGCCCCCAGGAGCGCCAGGAAGGGCATGGCCGGCATCCAGTGCTTCACGCCCCCGAAGTGCGGGACGGTCGGCCAGGCGATGAGGGCGACGGGGAATACGGCGTTCAGGAGCAGGAGCCACTCGGTGGGGAGCGAGACCGAGTCGTCCCTGCCGCGCCAGGCGGCGACGATCCGGCCCGATGCCTGCGCCACGCCACCCAGCATGGCCACGAGGATGGCCGCGGGGACGGTGAGCGCCGTGACCACGAAGGGATAGCTGGCGGGGAAGGGGGGCTCGCGCAGCAGCCGCCCGAGGTACATCCACGGATAGTTCTCGTGGTGGAGGTGGTACCCGAGCCAGTCGCGGATCCGGGGCAGGGTCCGGTGCCAGAGCCAGGGCCACGACCCCACCAGCACGACCGGGCCCAGGACGGCCATCGCGCCGAAGGCCAGGGGTCCGCGTTCCTCCGCGCCGGCGCCCGAGGGGCGCTGGCGTCCCCGGACCGAGCCGAGGAGCCAGGCGGCGACCAGGACCGGGGGGATGAACCAGGCGTTGTGCTTGGTGCCGAGCGCGGCTCCGAAGAGGAGGCCGGTGGCGGTGGCCCATCCGGCGGTCGAGAGCCAGCCGCGCGAGGCGCTGGTGCTTCGCCAGAAGGCGTAGGTCGTGGCCAGCCAGAGCGCGGAGATGGGCAGGTCGAGCACCGCGGGGTGCGAGTGGTAGAAGTTCCGCGGCACGAGGAAGAAGAGCGCGGGGGAGAGAGCCCCCCCGATCGGCCCTGCGAGGTCGAAGCCCCACAGCGCGAGCACGACCGCGAGCAGCGCCGCGAAGAGGAAGGCGCCGAAGCGCGATCCCTGGACCTCTCCCGTCCAGCCGAGCCCGTCGGCGAGCAGCGTCCGGGTGGTCGCGAAGACGCCCTTGGCGAACCCGGGGTGCTCGTGGTTCCACGCGTAGTGACGGTCGGCGAGCTCCAGCACGTTCCCGGGCGAGCGCAGCGCCTCCCGCCAGAATCGGGCCGAGGCGGCCCCGGCCTCCAGGTAGACGCTCTCGTCCCGGGAGATGCCGACGGCCGGTGCGGTCGCCGCCGCGACCACGAAGACCCCGACGCCCCAGGCGAGCGCGATGCCCACGCGGACGTTCACGGCAGGCTCCCCAGCTCGAGGCAGACGCCGCGGGGCAGCGGTCCGGACGGCGTCAGCTCCACCGTCACCTCGCGCGACGGGCCGGAGATGCGGCTGGTGTCGATCTGGAACGGGGTCCAACCCGGGCGTCCCGCCGTGGCCTCGGCGCGCCCCACCTCCAGGCCGTCGACCTTCACGCGGAGCGAGACCGGGGGAGCGCCGGCCGAGACGTCGCCCACCAGGCCGAGGTG
Source organism: uncultured delta proteobacterium (assembly GCA_963766715.1). Lineage (GTDB taxonomy): Bacteria > Myxococcota > Myxococcia > Myxococcales > Anaeromyxobacteraceae > CAIOAK01. Next base: position 37,398 of record CAVYBH010000018.1, on the reverse strand, counting down.
CCCCCGGAGGGCCCGCCCCAGCGGCACGGCCGGGAAGGAGATCGCCGCAGGCTCGGGCCGGGCTCCCGGGAAGGCCGCCAGGATGCAGGTCCGCGGGAGGAGGTCCACCTCGCGGATCTCCCGGGAGACGCGCCCGCCCGGACTCCGGATGGTGGCGGACCCCAGGTGGTCGGCGAAGGAGTGGAGCGGCAGGAGCGGGGAGCGGAGGTCGTACCGGGTGAGCGTGAGCCGCCCCACCGGCGCGGGCCCCTCCGACCTCTCCGACCGGGATTCGAGCTGGCTCGCGATCCTGCGCGATGCGCCCGGGGCGCCCGGGAGGGAGACGAGCCAGACCCGCTTCACGCCCGGCAGATCCTCCTCGGCCTCCGCATAGGAGGGCAGCGCGAGGACCGGCAGGGTCAGGTCGGGACGCGACGGCAGGCGGTCCGGCAGCACCTCGCGGGCGCGCTCGGCCCATGCCGGCGAGAGGGCCACGGCGTCGCCGGGGCGGGCGTCGCGGGCGAGCAGCGTCGCCACCGCCTTCCAGTCGGTCGGAGAAGGGAGCCGGCCCGGGAGCGTGGACAGGAACCAGAGGCCGTGCAGGCTCGCGGCCGCCACCGCCACGGCGAGCAAGCCCGCCCAGGCCGCGGGCTGCGGCGGCCAGAGCGCGGTCCGTGCCTTGCGGCGCAACTCGATCCAGCCGGTGGGATCCGGAGGGGGAGGGGCGGGGAGCTTGTAGCTCGGCCCGTGATGTTCGGGCAGCTGGCTCACGGGCGAGGCGGCCGGCCGAGGTCGCTCAGGTCTTGGCGAGGCGGATGCGCCGCTCGCTCTTGTCCCGGCAGAACGAGTCGAGCTCGAACTCGGGATCGTCGGGCAGCGTGGGGGACCACGACGGGTGCATGGCGCAGCGAGCGTCGTAGCAGTGGTGGAGGTCCCAGAGGTGGCCGATGAAGTGGATCGACTCGCGGGCCAGGCGACGCCGGAACACCTCGATGGAGGCCTCGGTGACGCCGCGGGGCTTGAAGCGGAAGGTGGAGATGATGGCCCGGTCACCGCCCTGCTCGGCGTATCCCCAGGTGGGCGGCTCTCCCAGCGGTCCCTTCGGGATCGCCAGCTCCACGTCGGTGATGTAGAGCACCTTGTCGTCGGCGTAGGCCCGCACCGGCGGCGCGTCGTCGAGGAGCTTGATGGCGTCGTACCGCCCGTCCTCGCGCGCGCCCTTCTTCGGCAGGGGGCGTTCCCCGACGTGCTCGGTGCCGACGCCGAAGGAGCGGTACAGCGTCTTCGAGAGGTGGGTGATGTCCCCCTCGTCGTAGGCGGCGAGCGTGACGATCCGGATCACTTCTTCTTCCCCTTCGCGGGCTTCGCGCCCTTCCTGGGCGCCGGTGCCTTGGCGGCCGCGGGCTTCTTCGCCGGTGCGGCCTTCTTCGGTGCAGCGGCCTTCGCGGCCGGCTTCGCGGGCGCCTTGGGGGCGGCCTTGGGCGGCGTCTTCGGGACGGGCTTCTTCGCCGGTGCGGCCTTGGGCGCGGCCTTCGGAGGCGGCGCTGCCTTGACCGCCTGCTTCTTCGGGGGCGCGGGCGGGGGGGGCGGCGGAGCAGCCTTCTTCGGGGCCGCAGCCTTGGCAGCCGGGGCCTTCTCCGTCGCGCTTGGGCGCCGGCTTCGCCGGCACCGCATCGGCCTCCTCGGCCCCTTCCTCGGCGGGAGCGGCCGTCTCGGACTCGCCTTCCTCGGACTCCTCGCTCTCGGCGGTGCCCTCGGCGACCCCCTCCAGCGCGCCCAGGTCGATACCCAGGTCGGCCAGGCCGAGGTCGTCGTCGTCGGCAGCGACCGGCTTCTTCCGCTTCCACGGCGGACCCTTGAGCTCGACCGGGGTCGGGGGCGGCTTGAGCGGGAGCTTCATGCCGGCGGGCGGCATGAGGGCCAGGTCGACGTAGTCCTCGGCGATGACGTCGGGGACCCCGAGTGAAACCGAGAATCTCGTTCACGAGCAGGTGGCGGGAGCTGTCGTAGAGCTCGCGCTCCTTGGCCGGCAGCGGGCGCAGCCGCGCCAGGGAGTGAAGCCCCTTCACCACCTCGGCCACGCCGAGGACGCCGCCGGCGATGAGCCGCTCGACGTTGTCGCGGTGGCGGACCTTCCAGTCGAGCTCGGGGTCGTCGTAGGAGGCGCCGAGGTAGTGGAAGACCCCCTCGATGTCGTCGGCGGTGGCCACGCGACGCAGCCCGATGGTCGGGACCTTGGCGAGCGGGACGAGCACCGAGGCGCCGTCCTCCTCGCGCGTCATCTTCACGAACTCGAGCCGCTGCCCGGCGATGTCCTGCTGCTCGAGCCCGGTGACCCGGTAGACGCCCTGCTTCGGGTATACGACCCGGTCGCCGGCCTTCAAATCGACGGCCGACGCGATGTTGCCGGCCGGCTCGGTGACCTCTTCCTGCTTCTCCGCGCGCTCTCGCTTGCCCGACGTTCTCACGGCAGCCACCGTTACCATGCGGCCCCGGGGGCGGCAACGCCGGGACGGCTCACGGAGCCCGGGAGGGAGGCATCGGCAGGAACGGGCTCGTCCGTCGCATGTAGGCCACGTACTCCGGGCGGCGGCCGGCGATGTCCTTCTCGAGCAGGGACACGCCGGATACCCGGACGAGGAGGAAGGTCATGAGGGCGGGACCGAGGAGGCACCAGTACGCCCCGGTGGCCGCTCCGACGAGCCCGAGCCCCCACCAGAGAAGGGCGTCGCCGAAGTAGTTGGGGTGGCGGGTGTAGCGCCACAGCCCGGTCTCCATGACCCGGCCCCGGCTGGCCGGATCCGAGAGGAAGCGAGCCAGCTGGGCGTCTCCCACGGCCTCGAATCCCAGCCCGACCCCGAACAGCAGCACCCCGGCCGCGTCCAGGAGGCCGAGGGGCCGTTCGGCTCCCAGGGCCGCGCCGACCTGGAGCGGGAGCGAGACCACCCAGAGAAGGGCTCCCTGGAGGAGGAACACCGTGAACAGGCTCGCCAGGGGGAATCGGTCGCCCCAGCCCGCCCGCATGGCCTGGTAGCGCCGGTCCTCTTCCTTCTTCTTGCGCCAGCGAGCGCCGATGTGGAGGGCGAGCCGCACGCCCCAGATGCAGGTGAGGGCGGCGAGCAGCACGCCGCGGCCGGACGGCCGGGAGATCGCGGCGGAAAGGACCCCCACGAGCGCGAAGCCTGGCCCCCAGAAGACGTCGGCGATGGAGGCGTCCCGCAGCCGCAGCGAGACGAGCCAGGCGACGACCATGTAGAGGGTCACCGCGGCCGCGGAGGTGGCCAGGACGAAGGTCACGGGCGGGCGCTTCCCGGGACCGCCCGCCACATCCGGAAGCTCGTCCAGAGGATGAAGCCGAGCCAGAGGGGTGCGGCCACGCCCAGCAGCTTCGCGGAGGCCTCGAAGAAGGGCTGGCCGGCGACCGGGATCGACGCCAGGCCGGCCACCACGCCGAGCACGCCCACGGCTCGCTCCCCCCGCTCGCCAGAGGACGGTTCCCAGGACGAGGAGGCCGATGCCGAGCAGGAGGTTGAAGAGCGCGTCGAGGGAGAGGGTCAGGCCGAGCAGCGCGCGCGCCACCGGTGCGCAGGCCGCCTCGCCGCAGCGGGGGACGACGTGGGCGACCAGCACGAGCGGCGCGACGCAGCCCGCCGCGTTGAGCATCGCGCCCGCGGCGATCGTGGTCCCGCCGAACCTCGCGGATGGGGTCGCCGCGCGGCGGCCCAGCCCCGTCGCCCATCCGGCCAGCGCGAGCAGGCCGAGGATGAAGAAGAGCGCGCTCGCCACCGTGGCCGACGGGTGCGCCGCCGACAGCGCCGCCCAGCCGTCGATGTCGGTGGGGCGGTAGGCGACGGGCACGTCGGCGAGGAAGAGCACGCCGCCGACGTTGCCGGCGACGGCCACGAGGCCGAGGACCGCGGAGATCCGGTCAGGGGCTGGCGTCTGCGTAGGAATAGGCGATCTCCACGTGCTGGGGGGAACCGTCCTCGCCGGCCACGTTCGACACGCCCTCGTAGCGGACGAGCCGGCCGGTGGACCGGTCGTACTCGCCCACGAGGGACGGAGCGAGGAGCCGGAGGATGAAGCTGGTGGGCTCGAAGGAGACCCGGATGCGGCCGTCGGCCGCGGGCTCGCCCCGGAGCTGGAACCCGAAGGCGTCCAGGCGCCCGGGGAGGGCCAGCGAGACGCGGAGCACGTCGCCGCGCGCCAGCTCCTCGAGGTGCGCCCGCGCGTAGCGGTCGAGACCCTGCCCGGCCACGAGCGGAAGCTTCTCGGGAAGGGGAAGGACCTTGTCGCGGTCGCCGTCGACGAGGCGGATCCCGTTGCCGGCGCGCTGCACGGCCTCCCGGGCGCCGCTCCGGAGGTCGTGGAACTCGTAGTCCGGGGCGAACGAGCCCGCCGGATATTCGGAGACGAGGCGGGCGATGGTGCGGCCGTCGGGGCGCTCGTAGCGGGTCTCGGCCGACGTCACGCGCCCCCCGGAGAGCTTCACCTCGTGCACCTCGACGTAGGCGACGCTGCCGTCCCTCGACCGGGCCACTCCCCGGAAGCGCTCGACTGCCTGGGTGCCGGGAGTGGGTTCGGAGGCGAGCGCCGGGGGAGCGACCCCCGGGCTCGCGAGGAGGAGGCTGGTGGCGGCGGCCAGCGCGAGCGACATGTCAGATCCTCCCGCCGGGCTTCGCGAAGAGCATCTGCGCGTCGCCCAGGTAGCGCTCGGCGAAGCCCGCCTCGCAGTAGCAGAGGTAGAAGTTCCAGATGCGGCGGAAGCGCTCGTCGGTGAGCCGGGCCACCGCCTCGGCGTTCGAGGCCAGGTTCTTCCTCCACGCGGCCAGCGTGGGCGCGTAGTGCGGGCCGATGTCCTCGAGCCGGCGCAGCGTGAGGTCCGAGGATCGCGTGGCGGCCTGCAGCAGCGCCGTGATGGAGGGGATGTTCGACCCGGGGAAGACGTAGCGCTTGATGAAGTCGACGCCGCGCACGTGCTGCTCGTAGCGGGCGTCGGCGATGGTGATGACCTGCAAGGCCATGAGCCCGTCGTCCGCGAGCAGCGAGGCGCACTTCGCGAAGAAGGTCTCGTAGTAGGCCGCTCCCACCGCCTCGAGCATCTCGACCGAGACGATCCGGTCGAAGCGCCCGGTGAGGTCGCGGTAGTCGGCGTGGAGGACCGTGACGCGGTCGGAGAGGCCGGCCTCGGCCACCCGCTCCCGGGCCCGTGCCAGCTGGTTCGCCGAGATGGTCGTGGTGGTGACGCGGCACCCGTAGCGGGAGGCGGCGTGGATGGCGAAGGCGCCCCAGCCGGTGCCGATCTCGAGCAGGTGGTGGTCCGGGCCCAGTCCCGAGCATCCGGCAGAGCCGGTCGATCTTGGCGACGCTGGCCTCCTCCAGCGTGGCGTCCGGCCGCTCGAAGATCCCGCAGGAGTAGGTGAGGGTCGGGTCGAGCATGAGCCCGAAGAACTCGTCCCCCAGGTCGTAGTGCTCGGTGATGTTCCGCCGGCTGCCGGAGCGCGTGTTGCGCCGGAAGGCGTGGCGGATGGCGTCGACGGGACGGCGCAGGCGAGCCAGGCCGCTCTCCAGCCCGTCCATCGCCGCGACGTTGCGGGTCACCAGGCGGACCACCGAGGTCAGGTCCGGCGTGTCCCATTCGCCGGCGGCGTACGACTCGGCGGAGCCGAGGGTTCCTCCCGTGGCCACGCGGCGCCAGAAGGCCGGGTCCTTCACCTCCACCTCGGCGGCGAGCCCGTCGGCGGCGGCGTGCCCGAAGGTGGTGCCCGGACCCGTTCTCCCGCAGGGTCAGCAGTCCGTCCTTCAGGCCGGCGAGTCGGGGCAGGACGAGGTTGCGCCAGGAGGCGCCGGCGGAGGTGGCGGTGCCGGGGTGTACCTGGGTGGTCATGGCTGGCTCCTCGGCGCGGCCGGGGCCGCGCGCTTGGCGGGGTGGACGTGGAACGGGACGCCCTTCACCCAGAGGCGAAGGGCCTGCCAGTAGATGGCGGCGTGGACCTTCCAGGCCATGAGCGGCTGGAGCAGGGTGGCGCGGCGGAGCGCGCCCGGGGTCCAGTCGCTGCGCCGGAGCGCCAGGCCGGCCCGGAACACCTCGGCGCCCTTCTCGTGATTCACCATCTCGACGCGGAGGCGATCCCCGGGCTCCCCGAGGTTCCACTCGTAGGTCTGCTCCATCGGGAAGAAGGGCGAGACGTGGAACTGCTTGTCGAAGCGGGCGGACGCGCCTCCGGGGCCGGCCGGCAGCACGTAGGCGTGCCGCTCCTTCCAGGGGGTGTTGGTGATCTCGGCGACCACGGCGCGCAGCGTCTGGCCGTCCGCGTCGAAGCAGAAGTAGAAGCTGACCGGGTTGAAGGCGTAGCCCAGCGAGCGGACGTGGGTGAGGAGGCGGACCGGGCCGCCGGGCCGGAAACCGAGCGCCGCCTCGACCCGGTCGCGCACCTCGGTGGCCAGGTCGCGGGCGGGATCGCCGAGGAAGTCCGAGCGGGAGAAGGCCCCGAGCCCGAGCCCGGGGAGCTCGTCGAGGTCGAGGTACAGCATGTACATCCGGTAGGAGAAGGCGTGGGGACGCGGCACGCGCCGCGCGTGCGACACGGTCCCCGAGTAGATGGCGCTCGAGAGCGCGCTCACAGGACCTCCCCGAACGTCTTGCAGACCGCGAGGGCCGAGACGACCCCGTCCTCGTGGAAGCCGTTCCGCCAGTATGCGCCGCAATAGCTCGTGTCGCGATGCCCGATGAGCTCGCCGTGGCGCGGCTGGGCGGCCACCCCGGAGGGGGTGAAGACCGGGTGGTCGTAGGTGATGTCGAGCAGCGTCCGGTCGTCGGCGACCGCCCCGTCCCGGTTCAAGGTCACGAAGTAGTCGCGCCTCGCATCGGGGCGCTGGAGACGGTTCATCCAGTAGGTCACCGTGGCGCCGTCGGAGCCGGCCTCGTCCAGGTGGTAGTTCCACGAGGCCCAGGCCTTCTTGCGCCGCGGCATGATGCGGTCGTCGACGTGGAGGCGGACCTTGTTCGCGCGGTAGGGGAACTGGCCCAGCAGGCCGGTCTCGAGCGGGGACGGATCCGCGAGCATGCGCAGGGCCTGGTCGGCGTGGGCGGCGACGACCACGTGGTCGAAGCGCTCGGGGGCCTGGCCCTGCGGCCTTCACGGAGACCCCGTCGTTCCTCGTGATCCGCTCGACCGGCGACGAGGTGCGGACCTCGCCGCGGAAGCCGTCCAGGATGGCGCGCACGTACTGGCGCGACCCGCCCTCGAGGGTCAGCCAGGGGAAGGCCCGGGAGACCTCCAGGAAGCCGTGATTGTCGAAGAACCGGGCCAGGAAGCGGGCCGGGAACTCGCGGACCCCCTGGCACGAGGACGACCACACCGAGCCGACCAGCGGGAGGAGGTGGTCCTCCACGAACGCCTTCGAGTAGCCGCGCGCCTCCAGCCACTCGAGCAGCGGCACCTCGGAGCCCTCGTCGAGGAGCCCCTTGGCCTCCCGGTAGAAGCGGAAGACGTCGTAGAGCATCCGGTGGAAGCGCGGGTCGACGAGGTTCCGCCGCTGGGCGAAGAGCGCGCCGAGCGCGGGGCTCCCGTACTCGAAGTCGCGCCGGTCGCTCCGGACGGAGAAGCTCATGTCGCTCTCCTTCCAGGGGACGCCGAGCTGCCGCACCAGCTTCACGAAGTTCGGGTAGGTCCGCTCGTTGAAGACGATGAAGCCGGTGTCCACCGGGACGTTCCGGCCGTCCTCGGTCACGTCGAAGGTGTGGGTGTGGCCGCCGATGCGGTCGTCGGCCTCGAAGAGCACGACGTCGTGACGGCGCGCGAGCAGGTGCGCGGAGACCAGGCCCGAGACGCCGGAGCCGACGACCGCGATCTTCACGGGGAACCCCCCGCCCGGGAGAGCCGGTAGTGCGAGACGTGCCACTCGCGTCCGCCGTCGAAGCCGAAGAGCTCGGCGCAGGCCAGGAAGAACATCCGCCACCGCCGGACCTGGACGCGCGCCTCCTCGACGGAGAGCGGGCCGACGAGCGAGGCCACCGCCGCGTCGTGGTGGGCCACGCAGATTTGCGTGCCACGCCTCCGACGTCCGGGCGTAGTGCGTGCCCGGGACGACCCAGTGCTCCTCGACCGTGAACGGGCCTGCCACCCGGGGGAGGAGGTCGTGGGAGGGCATCATCCCGCCGGTGAAGAAATGCCGCCCCATCCAGTCGTCGTCCGCCTCGGTCCCGAAGAGGTAGGCGAACCGCGCGCTGGCGAAGACGTGGATGAAGAGCCGTCCCCCCGGAGCGAGCCAGCGGTCGATCCGGCGCAGGAGCAGGGGCCAGTTGCGCATGTGCTCGAACATCTCGACCGAGACCACCCGGTCGAAGGCGCCCTGGGCCTCGAAGCGATTCATGTCGCAGGTCACGATCTCGAGGTTGTCGAGGCCGCGGCGGTGGGCCTCGCCGAGGATGAAGGCGCGCTGGCTCGCCGAGTTGGACACCCCCACCACCTTCGAGGAGGGAAAGTGCTCGGCGGCCCAGAGGGAGAAGCTGCCCCAGCCACAGCCCAGCTCGAGGATGCGGTGTCCGTCCTCGATGCCGGCCCGCTGCGCCGTGAGACGCAGCATGGCCTCCTCGGATGCGTCGAGGGTGGCCACCCCCTCCGGCCAGTAGCCGCTCGAGTACTTCATGCGCGAGCCGAGGACGGTGCGGAAGAACGCCGCGGGCACCTCGTAGTGCTGCTCGTTGGCGAGCGCGGGAACCGGCGCGACGTCGGCGCCCGCCATGCCTGCGATGAAGCGGGCGAGCGCCGACTCCCGGTCGGCGTGACGGCGCTCCTCCTCGCGGATACGGCTCCGGAGCAGGCGGCGGATGCCCATCCGGACGACGGGTGACGGAACGAAACCCCTCTCGGCCAGCTCGATTCCCAGGCTCATGAGTCGGATCTAAATCGCCTTAATCGACTCCGCAACTCTACTTTGCCTTGAAAGAACTGGATATACCCTGTAAGTGTACAGGACGATATGGACGATTTACTCTCCACCGTCGACGTGGGACGCCTGGCAGGCGTGGGACCGACCGCCGTGAAGCGGTGGGCCGATCAGGGGCTCATCGCCTGCGTTCGCACCGCGGGGGGCCACCGCCGGTTCCACCGATCCGAGGTCGAGAAGTTCCTGAGGTCACCGCAGGGCTCGGCCGCGAAGGCCTTCGTCGACCTCCTCCTCCAGAGCGACGGCCTGGGCGTGGAGGCCCGGCTGCTCACCGAGCGATCGCGGCTGGGCTCGTGGCTCGCCGTGGTCGAGATGCTCGGCGAGGCCCTGGCCGAGATCGGCAGCCGCTGGCGAGACGGAACCGTCACCATCGTGCAGGAGCACCTCGCCTCGGAGCGGCTCTCCCGCGCGCTCGCCCGCATCGGGGACGCGCTTCCCGTGGCCCCCGGCGCCCCGCGGTGCATGCTGGCCTGCGCGGAGGGCGACCGGCACTCGCTCGGGCTCTCGCTGGTGGAGGTGGCGCTGCGGGAGGCCGGCTGGGCCACGCTCTGGGCCGGTCAGGACACCCCCGCCGCGGACCTCGCAGGGGTGGCGCGCCAGCGCCAGGCGGAGATGATCGCGGTGTCGGCGTCGGCCGCCTCCACCGAGCCCGAGGCGCTGCAGCGGCAGGCGACGGTGCTGGGTGCGGCATGCCAGGAGTCCGGCGTCGCGCTCGTGCTCGGCGGGAGCGGGGCCTGGCCGGAATCGCCGGTGGGCGGGGAGCGCTTCCACGCGCTCGCCCCCTTCGTGGCCCGCGCGCGCGTCCTGGCCGAACAGGCCCGGACGGCCTGGCTGACCTAGCCGTTGCCCCCGGTCACCGCGGTGGCCGCCGAGGTCATGCGCTCGACGGCCTGCCCGGCCTTCGGCGTGGAGGAGATCTGGGCGATGAACGCGCCCAGGACGATCACGAGCGACGTCACGACGAAGGCGTCCTTCCAGCCGCGCCCGGTTCCAACCGTGAAGTGCAGGGGGGTCTGGTTCTGGCTCGGGGTCGTCATGGCGTTCTCCGTTCCGCGTCGGGGTTCGAATCCGTTCGCAGGAATGGAGGCAGTGGCCGGGAGGATGTGACGGACGGAGGGCGAACCCTTCCGGGTGCTGCCACGGAAACGCTAGCCGGCGCGGGCTTCGACGGCGGGCGACCCTTCCACGGCGCGGATCCGGCGGGCCGCGAGGTCGAGGTACTCCTCGTTCATCTCGACGCCCAGGAAGCGACGCCCGGCGCGGACCGCGGCCACGCCGGTGGTGCCGGAGCCGCAGAACGGGTCGAGCACGAGGTCGCCCTCGGTGGTGCTCGCGGCGATGACGCGCTCGAGGAGCGCGAGCGGCTTCTGCGTGGGGTGGCGTCCGTGGACCTTCTCGCGCGGACCGGGCGTGGGCAGCGGCCAGACCACCTGCGTGCCGTCCGGCTCGGGGCGCTCGGCGACCTCCCACAGGTCGCGCATCTGCTTGCCGCCGTTCTGCTGCTTCATGTCCCGGTAGTTGAAGCGGTGCGCGAGCGGCTTCGACCGCATGGGCGCGGCCCAGAGGAGGATCTCGGTGGAGTGGGTGAAGAACCGGCAGGCCAGGTTGGGCGCCGCGTTGGGCTTGAACCAGGTGACGGTGTTGAGGAGGTGGAATCCCAGCTCCTGCATCGCGTATCCGACCGAGAAGATCACGTGCTGCGTGCCGGAGACCCAGATGGTCCCGGACGGCTTGAGGACCCGCCGGCAGGCCTGGAGCCAGCCGCGCTGGAAGGCGTGGTCGGCCTCCACGCCGCGGGACTGATCCCACCCGCCCTTGTCCACCCGGACGCGACGCCCGGCCTGGCAGGTGGTGCCGCCGTTCGACAGATGGTAGGGAGGGTCCGCAAAGATCAGGTCGACCGACCGGGGCGGCATCTTCTCCAGCACCTCGAGGCTGTTCCCGAGGACCATCGCCCAGCCGGGTCCACTGTCCTCGGTGCCCGGAAGGTCGTCCCAGTCGTGAAGATCGAGTCGGCGCGCCATTGCTACGCATGGTATGGGCGATATCGATCCTGTCCATTTTTCGATCCCGGAGAACCGAGAACATGTCCGAAGAAACCCGTCCCCAGGAGAACCCGCTCGAGGGGCTCATCCGCCCCTGGTTCTTCCCGTCGTTCGGGCTGACCATCGTCGTGGGCGTCGCCGTGTTCTGGTTCACCGGCCTCCTCACCGAGTCCGCCGTCGGGGGGATCGTGGCGGTCCTCGTGCCGCTCGTCCTCGCACTCATGGTCCTGCGCCCGGCGCTCTCCCCGTCCGTCGGGATGGCCACGCGCGCGCTCCTCGTCGCCGCGGCGATCCTGGCCTTCGCGGTGGCGGCCGTCCCGGCCTACGAGGCCGTCCACCCCGGCGAGCCGCAGCTGGTGGCCGAGCTGACCCGGGTCGGCGAGACGCAGACCATCCCGCCCGGGACGAAGGGCGAGGTCCTGCTCCTCGTGTCGACCCGCCTCGGCGGCGCGTCGGAGCCCGTCGTGAACTTCCGGCTCGGCGGGTTCGAGAAGCCGGTCGAGGGCGAGCTTCGCCGGACGACCGGCTTCGCCCGCGTCGGTCGCGGCGGGAGCGCCAAGGTCTCCCACGACCACGACGCCGACTGGTTCGAGGCGACGCTCCCGGCCGGCGCGACCGACATCAAGCTCGAGCGCGTGCAGGGGCTCTCCACCGCGCCGCTGCGGATCGAGCTGTTCCGCGACTGGCTCCCGCACCGGCTCGCCTGGATCCTCTCGATCCTGGCGCTCGTGCTCGCCGCGGTGGGCGAGGTCCGCTGCCGTCGCGACTCCGGGGCGACCATCGCGGCCGGCGTGGCCCTCGGGTTCGGCCTGGTGGTGAGCTACAACGTCACGCCGGGCCAGGCGGTCATCCCGTCGCTCTGGGCCATCGTCCTCGGCGCCATCGTGGGCGCGCCCGCGGCGGTGCTCGTGCGCATGGCGGTCCGGCGGTTCCTGCCGGCCTCGGCCACGCGGGACGCCCGCTAGGTCTCGAGGAAGAGCAGCGGAGCGGCGCCACGTCCGGGGTCCTCGACAGCGCGTTCGTGAAGGAGGCGGCGCTCGCCTCCGGCTTCCACAAGGCCGGCATCGCCCGGGCGACGGCGCTCGACCCGGGGCCGCTCGACCGGATGCTGGCCCGCGGCGCCGAGGCCGACATGGCCTGGCTGCGGACGCAGCGCGCCGAGCGGCTCGACCCGCGCCGCCTCCTGCCCGGCGCGCGGAGCGTGATCGCGCTCGCCGTGGCGCACTCCGGGGAGTCCACGCCGCCGCCGGCCGGCCATGCCGGGGTGGCGCGGTACGCGCGAGGGCGCGACTACCACACCGTGCTGAAGCGGAAGCTGAAGGGGCTCGTCGCGCGCCTCCGGGAGCGGGATCCCGGCGTGGCCACCTTCCTCTCGGTCGACGCCGGACCCGTCATGGAGAAGGCCTGGGCGGAGCGGGCCGGGATCGGCTGGGTCGGCAAGAACGGCTGCCTCATCACGACCGACCTGGGGAGCTGGGTGCTCCTCGCCACCGTCTTCCTCGACCGCGATCTCGTCCCCGACGACCCGCATCCCGAGCGCTGCGGGGACTGCTCCGCCTGCATGCCGGCCTGTCCCACCGGCGCCATCCCCGAGCCGGGCCTGGTGGACGCGCGGCTCTGCCTCTCCTTCCAGACCATCGAGCGGCGCGGCCCGGTGCCCGACGGCGTGGCGGAGCGGCTGGGCCGATGGGGCTTCGGCTGCGACGATTGCCAGACGGCCTGCCCGTGGAACCGGGGCGCGGGCTCGGTGAGCGACCCGGAGCTCCTGCCGGTGCGCCATCCCTCGCTCGAGCTGCTCCCGCTCCTCCGGCTCACGCCCGACGAGTACCGCGCCCGGTTCTACGGGACGGCGCTGGCGCGCGCCGGCCACGCCGGCCTCGTCCGGAACGCGGCCCTGGCGGCGCCCGGCGCGCGCGATCCCCGGCTCCTGCCCGAGCTCCGGCGGCTGCTCGGCAGCGAGCTTCCCGGCGTGGCCGAGGCGGCCCGCTGGGCCATCGGGCGGATGGCGGAGCCGGCGCCTTGATCGATCTCGCCATGCTGCTCCACTCGGCCCTGTCGGCCGGGACCTACCTCTTCGCGAAGCGGGCGCTCCTCGAGCTCTCGCCGTTCGAGGTCGCGCTGGCGCGCTTCACCCTGGCCGGCATCATCTACGGGGCGCTCCTGCTGGCGCGGCCCCAGCGGGTGGCGCGCGGCGACCTCCTCCGGCTCACCGCCCTCGGGTTCATCGCCATTCCCCTCAACCAGGGGCTCTTCCTCTTCGGGCTCTCCCTCACCACGCCCGGCCACGCGGCGCTGCTCTACGCCATGACGCCGATCTTCGTCTTCGTCCTCGCGCTCCTGCGCGGGGAGGAGCGATCGAGCCTCTGGAAGACCGCCGGGATCGCCACCGCCTTCTCCGGTGCGGCGGTGGTGCTGGTGGCGCGCGGGCAGCTCTCCGGACAGGCCGACGCGTCGCGGGCGCTGCTGGGCGACCTGCTGGTGCTGGCCGCGGTGGTCGCCTGGGCCGTGTACGTCGTGTGGGGCAAGCCCTTCGCCGAGCGCTACGGGGTCGTGACCACGACGGGGATCAGCATCGTCACGGGGAGCCTCCTCTACATCCCGGTGGGGCTCTGGTTCTCCCGCGTCGCCGACTTCCGGGCGCTCTCCGCCCCGGGCTGGTGGAGCCTCGCCTACCTGGTCGTGCTCACGAGCGTCGTCGCCTACCTCCTCTACTACTGGGCCCTCGCCCGGGAGGACGCGAGCCGGGTGGCCATCTGGTCGAACACCCAGCCGGTGCTCACGGCGCTGCTCGCCTGGGCGATCTACGGCGACCGCCTCACGCCGTCCTTCGTCGTGGGCGGGCTGCTCGTCATCGCCGGCGTCGCGATGACGCAGCGGGGCTGAGCGCCGGCGGTTAATCCTGCGGCGATGACGCTCGCCGACAAGCTTCGCGCCGCACGCTCCGCAGCCGCCGTCGGCCCCGTGGAGGGGCGAGGCATCCTGCGCCTGGAAGGGAAGGGCGCCCGCGACTTCCTGCACCGGATGTCCACCCAGCACCTCTCGGCGCTCCAGCCCGGGGAGAGCGCCTACGCGGCCTTCCTCGACACGCGGGGGCACCTCGTCGGCGAAGGGCTGGCCGTGGCCCGGGCGGACGACCTCCTCTTCCTCACCGAGCCGGACGAGGTGCCGGCGCTGCTCGCGCACCTCCGGAAGTACGTGCTGGCGGCGCCGGTGAAGGTGACCGACGAGTCGGCGTCGCTGCAGGCGATGGCGGTGCTGGGCCCGGCCGGGATCGAGGCGGCGCGAGCCGCGGGCGGCGCGGAGACGATCGCCGCCACGCCGCGTCGAGGGGTCGAGGCCGTGGAGGTCGTGGCGCCGGCCGCCCGCCTGGCCGGCATCCGGGCCGCGCTCGTCGCCGGAGGCGCGGCCGATCTCGACGCGTCCGACCTCGAGGCCCTGCGCATCGAGGAGGGGGTGGCGCGCTTCGGCGCCGACATGGACGGCGAGCGGCTGCCCATGGAGGCCGCCCTCACCCGCGACGCCATCCACTTCCAGAAGGGTTGCTACCTGGGGCAGGAGGTCGTGCTCCGCGCCACGGTCCGGGGGCACATCCAGAAGGGGCTCGTCCAGCTCGAGCTGCCGCCTGGAGCGGGTCCGGGGACCGCGCTCCGCTTCCAGGACAAGGACGTGGGGCTCGTGACGAGCGCGGCCGAGACGAGCCAGGGACGGCTGGGCCTGGGCTACCTGCGCCGCGCCCACTGGCGCGAGGGGGAGCGGCTCCAGACCCCGGCGGGCGACGCGGTCGTCCGCCGGGTCCTGGTCACTTCCTGAGAGGACAGGCCGACACCGCCGTGGACGGGTCGATGGCCGCGCCGCCGGTGATGATCTCCTTCACCAGGCCGTCCTGGCCGATGACGTAGGTCGCGCGATTGGCGACGCCCAGGATCGGGAATCTTGCCCGGGTACTGCTCGACGACCGTTCCCTTCTCGTCGGACAGCAGGACGAACGGGAGCTTGTACTCGGCCTTGAACTTCGAGAGCGTCTCCACGGAGTCGGTGGAAACTCCGACGACCTCGGCGCCCTTCTTCTCCACCTCTGCGTACCGGTCCCGGTACGCTTGATTTTCCTTCGTTCAACCGGGGGTGAATGCCTTGGGGAAGAAGGCCAGCAGCACGGGACCCCTCTGGAGCAGCGTCGAGAGGGTGACCGGCTTGCCGTCGGTGCCGGGAAGCGTGAAGTCCGGCGCCTTGTCCCCCACCTTCAGTGCAGCCGACGCCCCGAGGAGCGCGGCCAGGATCGGGATGGTCATGGGGCGTCGTTATCCGGGCGCGGCCGGCGGTGCAATGAAAGCGCCCGGCCGAAGGTACGGCCCGGTCACCTCGCGGGCGGAGCCACGACCTCGCTGTCGATGACCGTGTGCCAGGCGCCGCCCTGCCGTTCCCGCACCGAGAGGAAGGCGCCCGTCGCGCGGGAGGGTCCCTCGCCCCGCTCCCAGGTGCCGATGGAGGCCTCCAGCGAGCCGTCGCGGGAGGTGATTGTCCGGACGGCCTTGCGGGTGGCCTTCTCCGGAGGCGAGGGCTCGAGCGGCGCGTCGAGCACCGCCATCCAGCGTCCGTCCGCTCCCGGAGCCCAGACGGTCACGTAGCGTCCCGGGGAAGGCGCCGTGCCCTTCTCCTTCCACTCGAAGACGGCGTCCCCGATGGTCCACCCCAGGTCGCCCGAGGGCGAGACCCCCGAGTCGGTCGGCTTCCATCGCAGGGTCGGGCCGCCCGCGACGAAGTAGCGGGCCCACTTCTCGCGAATGGCCTCCCGCCCGACCTGCAGGGCGGCGCCGGCGAAGACCGCGTCCGGCGCCACGCGGGACAGGAAGGCCGCCTGGTCCCGCGACGCCACCGCGGCATCCCAGGCCGCGTCGACGTCGCGGAGGTCCCCGGCGTCGCGAAGGCTCCCGGTCGGCCCTGCGCACAGGAGCGCAGCGACGGCGAGCGGGAGGACGGCGGTCACGTTTCCCCTAGGTGAACCGGACGCCGGGCCGCATCTCGCGGAGCCGCTTCACCCGGTCCTCGATGGGCGGGTGGGTGGAGAGCAGGCTCGCGAAGGCCCGTCCGTGCAGCGGGTTCACGATGAAGAGGTGGGCCGTGGCGGGGCCGGCGTGCTCCATCGGGCGCTGCTCGTTGGCGCCCTCGAGCGCGAGCAGGGCCTGCGCCAGCGGCTCCGGATCGCCGGTCATCCCGGCCCCGGTCGCGTCGGCGGCGTACTCGCGCGAGCGCGAGACGGCGAGCTGGATGAGCATGGCCATGAGGGGGGCCAGGATGGCCCAGGCCAGCGCGCCGAAGATGTTGGTGTCGCGGCCGCCGTCGTCGCGCGCCCCGAGGCTTCCGAACATGCCGGCCCACTGGATCATGTGGCCGAGCGACCCGATGAGCCCGGCCAGCCCGGCCGCGATGGTGGCGATGAGGATGTCCCGGTTCTTCACGTGGGCGAGCTCGTGGGCCAGCACGCCCTCGAGCTGCCGGCGGTCGAGGATGCGCAGGATCCCCTCGGTGACGGCGACCGCGGCGTGCTCCGGGTTGCGCCCGGTGGCGAAGGCGTTCGGCGTCTCGGACGGGATGAGGTAGATGCGCGGCATCGGCATCCCCTCCTTCCGCGTGAGCCGTTCGACGATGTCGTAGACCTCCGGGAGCTGCTCCCGCGTCACCGGCTGGGCCCCGTTGGTCGCCAGCGCGATCCGGTCGGAGAACCAGTACATGACGAAGTTCATCACCAGGCCGAGCGCGCCGAAGAGCAGCATCCCCTGGGCGCCGCCCACCATGTTGCCGAGGATGCCCAGCAGCGCGATGAGGCCCGCCATCAGGACGAAGGTCTTGAGGTAGCCGCTTCGAGCCGCCGATCTTCGGGGCCGGGGCGCTGCGGACCGTGGCTCCGCGCGTCGAGGTCGGGGTCGGTTCGTTCCATGCCATGGGGCGCAATGTAACCAGCCCCGGGAGCCGGTCAAACCGATCCGGAGCGAAGGTTCCGGGAATTCCCGTGGCCCGTCCGAGAGTTAGCGTCGGGGTCCGGTCCGTGGTACACGCGAATCCGGGCGATATCGGAGGCGGGTATGGCGGCGAAGGCGGCGAAATCGGACCGGGGTCAGCGGCAGCTCGAGCTCGTGGCGGTGGCGACCCCGCCTCCCCGGGCGCCCGCGGCGAAGGGCGTGGCCGCGAAGGGAGCGCCGTCCAAGCGCGTGGGCACCCGGGCCGGCGTGCCGAAGGCTCCGCCGGAACGGCAGCCCGAGCTCCCGGCCGCAGAGCTCCCGGCCCCCCCTTCCGTGCCGAGCCGCCACGCCCCAAGCGCCGCGCCACGGCCGAGCAGATGGCCACCCGGCAGCGCGAGATTCTCGATCTCCGAGTTCTTCACCAAGAACCGCCACCTGCTGGGCTTCGACAACCCGTCGAAGGCGCTGCTGACCACCATCAAGGAGGCCGTCGACAACTCGCTCGACGCCTGCGAGGAGGCCGGCATCCTTCCCGAGATCTCCATCGAGGTCCGCGACCTGGGCTTCGAGACCTCGGGCGAGCTCACCAAGGGCGAGGGGCGCTTCGTGGTGGCGGTGGAGGACAACGGGCCCGGCATCGTGAAGGCCCAGGCCCCCAAGATCTTCGGCCAGCTGCTCTACGGCTCCAAGTTCCACCGGCTGAAGCAGTCCCGCGGGCAGCAGGGCATCGGCATCAGCGCCGCGGCCATGTACGGGCAGCTCACCACCGGCCAGCCCATCCGCGTGGTCTCGCGCACCGGCAAGGGCAAGCCGACCCACTCCTTCGACATCCAGATCGACACGCGCAAGAACAGCCCGGTGGTGACGCGGGACGAGGCGCTGCCGGACTGGCACCAGGAGCACGGGACCCGGGTCGAGCTGGAGATCGTCGCCAACTGGCAGGCCGGCCAGAAGTTCGTGAACCGCTACGTGGAGCACACCGCGCTCGCGAACCCGCACTGCGTGGTGCACTACGTCCGGCCCAAGCAGTCCCGGCTCTCCTTCCCGCGCGCCACGAGCGAGCTCCCCAAGGAGGCGCTGGAGATCCGGCCCCACCCGCACGGCGTCGAGCTGGGCGCGCTCATGACGATGGCGGGGGACTCCAAGAGCCACGACGTGAAGGGGTTCCTCCAGACCTCCTTCAGCCGGGTCTCCTCCCAGGTGGCGAGCGAGATCCTCTCCGCCGCCGGGCTCAAGGAGCGGCTCCGTCCGCGCCAGATCGCCGGCGACCGCGACCTGGCCGCCAAGCTCCACGCCGGCATCCAGAAGACGAAGATCATGGCCCCGCCGGTGAACTGCCTCTCGCCCATCGGCGACGCGCTGATGCGGCAGGGGCTCGTCTCCTTCCTCTCGGTGGTCGAGACCGAGGGGCCGGACGGCGAGGACGGGCAGCTCGACCTCGACCAGGCCGGGAAGAAGAAGGGGAAGGGCAAGAAGGCGAAGCCCGCCGAGGAGCCGCCCCCCGAGCCCGGGCAGCCGGAGGCCGAGGAGGGGGTCGAGAAGATCAAGGGTCACGACTACTTCATCGCCACCGTGACGCGTCCGCCCCGCGTGTACCGGGGAAATCCGTTCCAGGTCGAGGTGGGCCTCGCCTACGGCGGCAGCTGGCCGGCCGACAAGCAGATCGAGCTCTTCCGGTTCGCCAACCGGGTCCCGCTCCTCTTCCAGCGAGGCCGCCTGCGGCATCACCGAGGCGATCGTGAAGACCGACTGGCGCAACTACCTGCTCAGCCAGCCCAAGGGCTCGCTGCCGGTGGGGCCCATGGCGCTGCTCGTGCACATCGCCTCGGTCTGGGTGCCCTTCACGAGCGAGTCGAAGGAGGCGGTGGCCCACTACCCGGAGATCCTCCGGGAGATCCAGCTGGCCGCGCAGGAGTGCGGCCGCAAGCTGGCGGCCCACATCCGCAAGCGGCAGCACGCCGACTACCAGGCCCAGCGCCGCTCCATCTTCGAGCTCTACATCCACGAGGTGGCCCAGGCCATCGGCAAGATCGTGGGGCGAAGCCCCGACCCCATCCGCCGGGAGTTCATGCGGGTGGCCGAGAAGGTCACCGAGGCCGACCTCGCCTCGCAGGACGCGAAGCTCGAGGAAGCGGCCGAGAAGACGTCGAGGCGCCCGCGGCGCTCCGAGGAGGACGAGTAGGCCATGGCGCGCATGGACGCGGTGTCGAAGAAGACGGTGGCGAAGATCGAGAAGCTGGCCGAGTCGGTCGTCCGGGCGGTGAAGGGGGGCGGCAACCCCTTCGTCGAGATCCCGGTGCGCAGCCTGGCCAACGTGCGCTTCAACGAGAAGAAGCGGGTGGTGGAGCTGGGGAACCAGCGGCAGAAGCGCTATTTCTTCAACGTCTCGATGGCCAAGAAGTTCATGCAGACCTTCCTGGTCTCGGAGTCCTGCAAGGAGCTCATCGAGTCGGGGAAGACCACCAGCATCCGCGACCTCTACTACATCACCAAGCACACCATCGGCGACACCAAGCAGAACACCTTCGAGGAGCAGGACGAGTCGGATCCCATCATCGAGGACATCGAGGTGGCGCTCGACGCGCTGCGCGAGGAGCTGCACCTGTTCGCCTCGCGGAAGGGGACCATGGTCGGCCCCATCACCATCCGCGACTCGGGCGACACCATCGACCTGCGGCGCATGGGCTCGGGCGGCTGGGGCGTGCCCTCCATCGTCGAGGAGAACGTCATCCAGTTCGGGCGCCACGAGGCGAAGTACGTGCTGCTCGTGGAGAAGGACGCGGTCTGGAGCCGGTTCAACGAGGACAAGTTCTGGAAGCGCCAGAACGCCATCATCATCCACGGCGGGGGGCAGCCGCCCCGCGGGGTCCGGCGGCTGGTGCAGCGCCTCCACCGCGAGCTGGGACTCCCGGTGTACGTGCTGGTCGACAACGACCCGTGGGGCTTCTACATCTACTCGGTGGTCAAGCAGGGGTCGATCAACCTGGCCTTCGAGTCGATGCGGATGGCGGTGCCCGACGCCCGCTTCATCGGGCTGTCCTCCTTCGACAAGGTGACCTACAAGCTGCCGTCCAACGTGGCCATCAAGATGGACGACGGGGACGTGGCCCGCGCCAAGCAGATGCTGGCGTACCCCTGGTTCCAGGCCAAGCAGTGGCAGCACGAGATCCAGGAGATGGTGCGGTCGGGCGTGAAGTACGAGCTCGAGGCCCTTTCACGCCGCGGGATCTCCTTCATCACCGAGGAGTACCTGCCGACGAAGCTGCGGGAGAAGGACTGGATCGCCTGAGGCGAGGAGGTCCGGGTTGACGGCGCGCCGGCGCTGCATACACTGCCGGCCCCTACGAGGAGGAACCAGATGGCGACTCAACGCACGAATCGGTCGAAGCGCAAGGTGAAGAACCGCAGCAAGGTGAAGCGGACCGCGGCCAAGCGCGCCAGCGTCCGGTCGGTGAAGCGCAAGCGCAGGGCCAAGAAGTCCCCGCGGTAGCCCCGGTTCCCGCTCGCCGGGCGCGTTCAGCGCGCCTGGCGTGCCGGAGCGGGCTGGCCGAGGAACGTCGCGCTCCGCTCCAGGAAGCCGTCGAGCAGCCGCACCCCCTCCGGGGCCAGGCTGCGCCGCGCCATGGGGGGAAGGTCGTCCCTCACGGACCGCACGCTGGCGTCGTAGCCCTCGCGCGTGAGCGTCCCCTCCACCAGCCGGAACCTCAGGAACAAGAGCCAGGTCTGCAGGACGTCCGTCATGCAGTAGGCGGCGATGCGATTGAGCGCTCCCGAGACGTACAGGGAGTGCACGTCGCGACCCGCCACGCCCTCCTTGCCCGGCAGGCCGACCAGCTTGGCGTAGAGGTCGAGGGGGGCCGCCGGCGAGGCGCGCCCGTTGGAGAGCAGGTCGAGCAGGTCGAGATGCTCCTCGGCTCCCTCGGCGCGCGCGCCCTGGAACCACCGGGTGGCCGGCACGCCGAGCTTGAGCGACCGCAGCTCGAGGACGGGCAGGTCGAACCCGCGCCCGTGGAACGACACCACGGTGCGGCCGGCGATGCGCTGCCAGGTGCGGCGCAGGAAGGTGGCCTCGTCCGGGCCGCTGCGGTCGGTCCAGGCGGAGGCGTCGACCACCCGCACCACGCCGTCCCGCTCCTCGGCCTCGAGGGTGCAGGCCGCGACCGGCCGGTGGTAGGGGGTGGGCAGGAAGTCGGTGCGCCCGCCGCTGCGGGTGCGCCGCTCGTCGAGCAGCCGCCGGAGCTTCTCCGGGTAGGGGCGGGCCGGCTCGCCGTCCACGGCGGCGACCAGGTCCTCGTCGGGGACCGTCTCGAGGTCGAGGGCGACGAATCGGCGCGGTGTCACGGAACGGAGGGTACGGGCCCGGTCTGACAGCCGGACGCCCCTGCCGGGCATTTCACTTTTCGTGATCGAATCGCGGCCCCATCAAGGGTCTATCGGTTCGACCTCCCCCGGGGCATGAGGGAGTCCGGGAGGACGAACCACATGGTGATGGTCGACGCGAAGGCAGCGGTGGCGGGAGAGCTGAAGAAGGCCTGGGGCTGGCTGCTCGCCTGGGGCGTCATCCTCGAGATCGCGGGCCTGGCCGGCCTGAGCTACAGCGTGGCCGTGGGCGTCGTCACCACCATCTTCATCGGCGGCCTGCTGGTGGTCTACGGCGTGGTCGAGATCGTCCAGGCCTTCCGCCACCAGAAGTGGTCGGGCTTCTTCCTCTTCCTCATCGGCGGCCTCCTCTCGATCATCGCCGGGGTCCTCATCTGGACCCGGCCGCTGGCCGGCATGGAGGTCTGACCCTCTTCATGGCCGCCTACTTCCTGGTCCTGGGGGCGTTCCGGTCGCTGGGCGCCATCAGCAGCCGCCATCCCGGCTGGGGGTGGGGCCTCTTCAACGGCGTGGTCTCGATTGTCCTGGGCATGCTCATCTGGAACGGCTGGCCCGCCTCTTCGCTCTGGGTGATCGGGCTCTTCGTCGCCATCGACATGATCTTCCAGGGCTGGAACTACGTCATGCTGGGCCTCCTGGCCCGGAAGGGTGCGCAGGTCCTCACGCCCGCGCCTCACCCGTAGCGAATGCCGGCGGGCCCCAACAAGGCCGGGGCGGGCGCGCCGCCGCCCCGGTACGATGCACGGATGGAACTCATCCTCCGGCTGCTGCTCAACGCCGCCGCCCTCTGGGTGGCCGATGCGTCTCGTCTCCGGGATCACCTACCAGGGAGGCGTCGCCGGCTTCCTCGGCGTGGCCCTGGTCTTCGGCCTCGTGAACGCGTTCGTGAAGCCGATCCTGGCGTTCTTCTCGATTCCCTTCATCCTGCTCACGCTCGGCCTGTTCCTCTTCGTGGTGAACGCGCTCGCGCTGTGGATCACCTCGGCCATCTCCGGCTCGCTGGGGCTCGGCTTCCAGGTGAAGGGATTCGTGGCCGCATTCCTGGGCGCGCTCGTGGTCAGCGTCGTGAACCTGCTCCTCTCCTGGTTCGTGGGACGACCGGGTTGAACGATCGCGCGGCGGTGCTAGCGGCGGTCCTAGAGGCGCTCGCAGCGGCGGTCGCGGCGACCCTGAGGCTCGTCCGGGCGCACCCGTTCGGCGCCTATCTCGTCACCGCCTTCGCCTTCTCCTGGTCCGACTGGCTCTCGCTGGCGGCCAGCGGGGATCGGATTGTCTTCGGCCGGCTCCCCACCGACATGGCCGGGATGGCGGGTCCGGCCTTCGCCGCGTTCGCGGTGACCGCCATGGCGGGTGGCGAGAAGGGCCTGAAGGAGCTCGGGCTGCGCGTGGTCCGGATTCCCCTGCGGTCTCCCTGGCTCTGGCTGCTCGCGCCCAGCCCGCTCTGGGTGGCGCTGGCGACGCTGGGGGTCCTGGCGGCGCTGGGCAGGCCGGTCCCGGCCCTCGAGCTCTTCGCCCGGTATCCCGGCATCCCGGTGCTGCCGCTCGTCACCGTCTTCGACCTGGTCGTCGCCGGAGTCGGCTTCGGGCAGGAGATTGGCTGGCGAGGGATGGCGCTCCCTCGGCTCCAGTCGAGCCGGGGCCCGCTCGGAGGGGCCCTGCTGTCGGCCCTGCCGTGGGGCGCCTGGCTGCTTCCTTTGCTGCTGGTGAACAACGCCTGGCGGGAGTCCGGCCAGGGTGCCCTCGTCCCTCTCACCGTGGGTGTCGTGCTCCTGGTGGCGTCGTCGGTGGTGCTGGCCTTCGTGGTGGCGCGCACCGGGGGGAGCATCGCCGCGGCCGCGGTCTGGCACGGGTGCCTGCGAATGGGCACCGCCACCGAGGGGGCGAGAGGCGTCGTGGGAGAAGTGCTGGCGGGCGCCGTCGTGCTCGGAGGGGTGGGGCTGGTCGTCGCGGAGCTCGTCGTCCGACGCCGCGGGAAGACCCTTCTCGAGCCCTTGCCGCGTCGATCCTGACGCCGTGCGACCGTCACAAAATTCTGCGTTGATGCCCAGTTAGGGCTGTACATGGACAGGACAGGTCTATTTTTGCCGGCTGAGCGGTCGCGCAAAAAGCGACTCGCCAATCAGTCCAAGCGGGGTAGGTCAATCGGCTGTCTCATGGACATTCTTCAGGAAAAGGCGCCAGACTTCACTCCTAGCACGGGCTGCGCAATCCATGCGCACCTGGACGGAGGGTAGACGAATGAAGAAGATCCTCTTGGTTCCGGTTCTCGGGTTCTTCGGTCTCGGCGCGGTATCGGTGGGCTACGCGGTCGTCGGGGTGATCCTGGCCGTGCTGATGCTCGCCATCATCGCCATCCCGATGCTCGTGGCGTTCAAGCGCTTCGCGCCCAACCGCTACGCGCGGCTCCAGGCCAACCGTCCCATCTGGTGAACTGCGTGGCGTCAGCGCGGGAAGCTGCGCGGCGCCACGTCCTCGAAGCCCTCGCCGTCGAGCGCCTTCAGGAAGGCGACGAGTGCGTCCACCTCGCGCGGCGAGAGGTGGAGGGGTTTCATCTCGGCTGACAGCCAGGGGTTGGCGACGCCGCCCCTGTCGTACAGCTCGACCACCTCGCGAAGCGTCGCCACCGACCCGTCGTGCATGTACGGGGCGCGGCGCGAGACGTCGCGCAGCGTGGGCGTCTTGAAGGCGCCGGTGTCCCGGGCCTGACCCGTCACCTTGGCGCGTCCCGGGTCGGCGAAGCCGCTGGCCGGATCGTCGCCCGGCGCGGGCTGGCGCCAGCCGACTCCCAGGTTGTGGAAGCGCGAGTCGGTGAGGTTCATCCCCAGGTGACACTGGTTGCACGCGCCCTTCCCGAAGAAGACGCCGAAGCCGAGCTTCTGGAGATCGTCGAGGGCGGCAGGATTGCCCGCGTCCCAGCGGTCGAAGGCCGAGTTCCCCGAGAGGCGCGTGGCCTCGTACGCGGCGATGGCCTCGGCGACCCGGTCCACGTCGACGTGGGCGTCCCCGAAGGCCTCGATGAAGTACCGCGCGTACCCCGGGATGGCGCGGACGGTGGACTCGATGCCGGCGTGGGTCATGCCCATCTCCACCGGGTTCTCCATGGGCCCCATGGCCTGCTCGGCGAGCGAGGTGGCCCGCCCGTCCCAGAACCACACCGGGTAGATGGGGAACGCGGCGTTGAGGATCGGGGGGGCCTTGCGGGTGCCCTTCTGGCCCTTCACGCCCGTGGAGACCGGGTCGCGCTCGCTGAACCCCGCCGCTGGCTCGTGGCACGATGCGCAGGAGACCGTGCCGTCGGACGAGAGCCGCTTGTCGTAGAAGAGCCAGCGGCCGAGCCGGACCTTCTCCGGGGTGACGCGGGGCTGCAGGTCGGCCACCTCGCCGGAGACGCCCAGCGGCGGGATCGGCAGGGGCCGGACCGGGTTCTCGAGCTCCCATTCCGGCGCGGCCTGCGCACCTGGCGCCGGCATGGCGGGGCGCGCCCGGTCGGGCGCCGTGCAGGCGGGCCCGGAGGCGAGGAGCAGGATCAGGGACGGCAACGAGAAGGCGCGGGACATCGACGGACTCCGATCCGGCGGGGGCGGGGAACCCTTCCGCGGCGACTGGGCTCCAACCTGCGTATCATCAAGGCCCCGCCCCCGGAAGCGCGGAAGCGGGCCGAACCCGGAAGACGGAGCCTGGCGATGGATGGCGCAGGGAAGTGGAAGAAGCTGTGGAGCTCGCACTGGCGCACGGCGATCTTCGCCGGCGTCGGGGCGATCGCCGGCGTCGTGTACTACCAGCTCGTCGGCTGCCGGGCGGACGGGACCTGTGCGCTCACGTCCTCGCCCTGGCGGACCGCCGCCTTCTTCGCGCTGGCGGCCGCCGTGGTGGGCGTACCGTCGCGCGCGCCCGAGGCGGGCCCGGTGAAGGCCCGCCTCGAGTAGTCCGGAACCCCGGGGAGGCCTACCAGGTCTCGCGTCCGTGGCAGCTGTTGGCGCACGTCCGGGTGGCACCCGGGGCGCAGCCCTTGAGGCCGCAGCAGTAGCCAGCCTGGGAGCCGATGTCGACGACGCTGTTCTGGTGGAAGGGGGCCACCGGCGGTCGCGTTGGTGTAGCCGGTCGGGTGGCAGGCGTCGCATCGCCGGTTGCGGTGGTCACTGAGGGTGTGCTTCCCGGTCGCCGGCGGGTCCCCGTGGCAACCGGTGCAGCCTCCGCCGTCGGCCTTCCCGTTGATGTGCCCGCCGCCCTGCTTGATGGTGCCGTCCGCGTTCATCGACTGCGGGTGGCACTGGAAGCAGCTCGCAGCCGTGGGCGTGCCGGTGTAGGCGGGGTGGCCGGTGGGCGGCATGCCGTGGCAGGCCGTGCAGGTGAGGAGCGCGGTGCTCGTCCAGATCGGGCGTGGCGTTCGATCCCTTGACCGCGCCGAGCGTGAAGTTGCCGTGGCAGTACGAGGCCGCGCAGCCCGCGGTGCCGGCGTTGAAGGTGGGCACGGCGCCGCCCGTCTTCGAGAGCGTGCCGAAGACCACCACGGTGGCGGGCGGGCTCGTCGCGTGCCCGGAATCGACGGGCACCACGTGGCACTCCTTGCAGGCGATGGGCGCCATGAGGTAGCTCGCCGCCGTCGGGTTCATGTGCCCCATGTGGGCGCCCACCGCGTAGGAGGGCGCACCCGGCTGGGCCACCGGCGGCGCGGAGGCGAGGTTCGCGTCCGTGCCGGCCAGCGTTCCCTTGCGAGCCGCGTCGCCGTGGCAGGAGGTGCACGCGAGCGCGGTCACGTCCGCCTTCCCGTTCAGGTGGCCCTTCGCCGGGTTTGATGGTCCCGTCGGCGTTGACCGCGGCCGGATGGCACTGTGCGCAGGAGGCGGCCGTGAGGAGGTCGTGGCGATGTGGCCGGTGGGCGGCATCCCGTGGCAGGACGTGCAGGTGAGCAGCGCCGTGCTGGTCCAGATGGGCGTGGCCTTCGCGCCGGTCACGCCGTTGAAGGTGAAGTTGCCGTGGCAGTAGGAGGCCGCGCAACCGGCGGTCCCGGCCGTCCAGGTCGGGAGGGCGCCGCCGGTCCTCGAGAAGGCCCCGAACACGACCTTCTGTGCGGGCGGACTCTTGGCGTGCGCGGAATCGGCGGGAACGACGTGGCACTCGGCGCAGGCGATGGGGCCATGAGCACGCTGGCCGCGGTGGGGTTCACGTGGCCGAGGTGCGCACCCACGGCGTAGGCCGGCGCGCCGGGCGGCGCCACCGGCGGCGAGGAGACCAGGTTCAGGTCGGTCCCGGGGAGGATTCCCTTGCGCGCCAGGTCGCCGTGGCACGAGGCGCAGCCAACGGCCGACGTGTCGGGCAGGCCGTTCAGGTGGCCCCTGTCCGTGAGGTTGACCGAGCCGTCGGCGTTGATGGACTTCGGGTGGCAGGAGGCGCAGGACGCGGCAGTGCCGGAAGCGATGGCGGGGTGGCCCGTGGGCGGCATGCCATGGCAGGAGGTGCAGGTCAGGGGGGTGGCATCGGTCCAGACGGGCGTGGCGTTCGATCCGGAGACCCCGTTGAAGGTGAAGTTGCCGTGGCAGTAGGAGGCCGCGCAGCCGGCCGTCCCAGCCGCGTAGGTCGGTGCCGCTCCGCCCGTCTTCGCGAGCGGACCGAAGACCACGGACTGCGAGGGAGGGTTCTTGGCGTGAGCCAGGTCGGTGGGCACCACGTGACACTCCCTGCAGGCGATGGGGCCCATGAGTGCGCTCGCCGCGGTGGGGTTCACGTGCCCGAGGTGGGCGCCCACGACGCCCGGCAGTGCGCCGGTCGTCGCGACCGGGGGAGAGGAGACGAGGTTCTGGTCGGTCCCGGGAAGCGTCCCCGTGCGCGCCGGGTCGCCGTGACAATCGGTGCAGCCGAGCGCGCCCACGTCCGCCTTGCCGTCGAGGTGCGCGCCCATGGCGGTCACGCTGCCGTCCGGGTTGATGGAGGACGGGTGGCAGGCCGAGCAGGCTGCTGCGTTCGGCGTGCCCACGACCGGCGGGTGCCCGGTGGGGGGCATGCCGTGGCACGAGGTGCAATCCATCGCGGTGACGTCGGTCCAGATCGGAGTGGCGTTCGCCCCGGAGACGCCGTTGAAGGCGAAGTTGCCGTGGCAGTAAGACGCCGCGCATCCAGCGGTCCCGGCCACGAAGGAGGGAGCGGCACCGCCAGCCGTCGCCAGCGACCCGAACACGACCTTCTGCGCGGGAGGGCTGGTGGCGTGGGTCGCGTCGGCGGGGACGACGTGGCATTCGGAGCAGGCCACCGGGGTCCCGGCGACCAGGGCGCCCGGGTTCGGGTTCATGTGGGCCAGGTGGGCGCCGACGACGGACGCCGCCGAGCCAGAGGGTGCGATCGGGGGCGCCGAGGTCAGGTCGGGGTCGGTGCCGGGCACGGTGGCGACGCGAGCCGGGTCGCCGTGGCAGCTCGCGCAGGCGCCTCCGGAGACCTCGGCCTTCAGGTTCATGTGCGTCCCGGCGCCCACGTTGATGGTTCCGTCGGCCTTGACGCTGTCGACGTGGCAGGGAGAGCAGGACCTCGCGTCGGGGGTACCCGGATACGCCGGGTGACCGGTGGGCGGCATCCCGTGGCACGAGGTGCAGGAAAGCGGCGTGCGGTCGTTCCAGTTCACCACCGCATTCGCGCCAGCCACCGGGCCGAAGGTGAAGTTTCCGTGGCAGGCGACGTTGCTGCAGGTCTTGTTCACCGGGTCGAAGGTGGCGCCGGCGGCCTTGACGTCCGGGTTCTGCGAGAAGTCGACCGCGAAGCCGGAGGGCGCGTGGCAGTCGGAGCAGGCCATGCCTGCCGAGAACATGCCGCCCTGGAGGTGCGGGGTATGGACGGCGCCGGTAGGAGCGGGGGTGTTCGTTCCGGAGGTCGATGAGCCCTTGGAGCACCCGGCTCCGGCGACGACGGCGGCGGTCAAGACCAGGGCGAGGCCGGGACGCAATGTGGGCGCGCGCATAGCCCCCGACTGTAGTCCTGGGAGATCGGCCCTGCTCGGTAAAATGGGACGGGTCGCGCTGGTCCGCGATGTTACGTACAAATATCCGATTTGATTATGCTAATTTGTTAATCAACGATGCGACTCGACCCCTGTTTTTGGGGCGCAGCGGCGTCGGCCACCGGGCCGGATTCGAGAAGTCGCCAGGCTGGAAAAACCGCTGACCGACCCGTGCCTACCAAGGGCCCTCGAACTGGTTGCCGTGGCAACTGTTCGTGCACCCGCGCCGCGTCGGGTCCCATCCAGGCGGGTTGCCTGGCTTGATGGTGATGGGCAGGCCGTTGACGTGGGTGGCGATGGCCGCGCCCGTGACGGCGCTCGAGGAGTATCCGTCGCCGTGGCAAGTGGAGCAGGCCACCCGGTGCTCGCTCGGGCTGTCGTGGTGCCCCCCGAGCGAAGCGGTGGCGACGCTGTGGCAGGTGCCGCACGCCGCCTGTGAGGCCCCACCGGACCAGTTCGGGGTCTTGAGCGACCCGCCGTTCGTCGTGCTGCCGTGGCAGTAGCTCGCCGAGCAACTCGCCCCGTTCCAGGTCGGGTTGCTCCCGTCGGCCCTTGCGAGAGTCCCGAAGGTGATGGTGGCGTCGGGTCCGTTGGCGTGTCCCGGGGAGAGGGCCGTGGTGGGGACCACGTGGCACTCGCTGCACTGGACCGGCGGGGAAAGCGTGGACTGGAGGTGAGCGAGGTGGGCACCGATGCGGGTGGCGTCGGTCTCGTGCCCGTAGGTGCCGACCGGCGGGGCCGCGTTGACCGGGTTCGCCGCGCTTCCGCCGGTGCGCCCGGACGTTCCGTGGCACATCGTGCAGCTGGTTGCGTCGACCCATGCGTTCGCCCAGGTCGTGCCGTGGCAGGTGCTGCACACGACGTTCGCGACCGTCGCCGGAGGCGTGGGAGCGTGGCAGGTCATGCAGCCCTGAAGAGCCTGCCCGGCCGGTCCGGCATGGAAGTTGGGGTCACCCGGGATCATCCAGCCGGCCGGGTGGCTCGCTGCCGCCAGCGCCTGGGCCTGCCCGTCGATGTGCTTGCCGCCCGCGACGTCGATGGTCCCGTCGGACTTCACGGTCGCCGGGTGGCAGACGCTGCAGGTGGTGTTGGTGGCGGTCGCCGCGAGCGCGGGGTGACCGACCGGAGTCGCGATCGTGGCGCTGCCATGACACGTGCCGCAGACCTGGGTCGCCGGGGCGTTGAAGACCGGCCCGTAGGTCCTGTTCCCGGAGATCGTGTAGCTCGTGCTGACCACGGCGGTGAACTGGAAATTGCCGTGGCAGTAGGTGGAGCTGCAGGTGAGCGAGGTCGGGTTGAAGGCCGGAGTCGCGCCCTGGGTCGTGGCGAGCGGCCCCCAGGTGAGCTGGAGGGGCTGGGTCGCGTGATTGGCGTCGGCCGGGACCGTGTGGCACTCAGTGCAGGCCAATGCACCCCGCATCGCGTTGTCGTTCAGGTGCAGCTGGTGTGTGCCCACGCCCGGGGCGGTGGCGGCCGTGTTGCCGGCTGTGTCCCTGGGCGGAGCGGCCGGAAGCTGGGGATTCAGCACCGACGCCGTGCGGGTCGCGTCGCCGTGGCAGGCCGTGCAGGTCTGGGTGGAGAGGTCGACCACGCCGTTCACGTGGAGGTCGACGTTGACGGTCGTGGCGGTGTAGCCCGGGTGGCACGAGCCGCAGCTGGCGTTCTGCGGGTGGGGAGCCGGCGGTGGGGCGGCGTGACAGGAGCCGCAGGCGATTCGGGAAGCACCCGAGGTCCAGACCGGGTTCGTGAGCGTGCCCCCGGCGTTCAGCGTCGCGCCGTGGCAGTAGGTGGAGCTACAGGTGAGCGAGGTCGGGTTGAAGGCCGGGGTCGCGCCCTGGGTCGTGGCGAGCGGGCCCCAGGTGAGCTGGAGAGGCTGGGTCGCGTGAGCGAGGTCGCCCGGCACCACGTGGCACTCGGTGCAGGCCATGGCTCGCCGCAGCGTTCCGTCGTTCAGGTGGGCCTGGTGAGCGCCGACGCCTGGAGCAGAGGTCGAGGTGTTCCCGGAAGTGTCCTTGGGAGGCGCGGCCGGAAGCTGGGGGTTCTGCACCGTGGCGGCGCGGGCGCCGTCGCCATGGCAGTCCGTGCAGGCTCCCGAGGTGACGTTCAGCACGCCGTTCATGTGAAGCGTCTTGTTGACCGTGGTGGACGTGTAGCCGTCGTGGCACACGCCGCAGTTGCCGTTGCTCGTGTGGGGCGCCGGCGGCGGGGCGCCGTGGCAGGCGCCGCACGCGACGGTGGATGGCGGATTCGAAGACCGGGACCGGGAGGGTCCCGCCAGCGAGTGTGAGCGCCGGGCCGCCGGCGTGGCAGTACACGTTGCTGCAGGTCTTGGTGGTCGGGTCGAAGACGGGAGTCGCGCCGTTCGAGCGCGCCAGCGACGGGGGCGGGAAGACGACCGCGAACGCGCTGTCGTGACAGGTCGTACAGGAATATGCGTTCGCGAATGGCCCGCCGGACAGGTGGGCCGTGTGCGCGCCCGACGAAACGACGCCCGGTCCCCCCGAGGTGGCGGGCCGTGAATCGGCGCACGCGGCAACGAGCAGGGAAAGCGAGAGGGCGGTCGCGAGAGCAGGGGTTCGCATCGACGTCATGTCTTCCTCCTGGACGCTCCTCGCGGAGAGCCCTCTTCCAGCCGGCCGGGACCCCCTCCCTTGCCGACTCTACGAGAAGAAGTACACCGACCGGCCCCCACCCGGAAAGGGGGGGCCGGTCGTTTGATTTCCTACCAGGTCTTGCTGCTGTGGCAGGAGCCGGAGCAGGAGACGCTGGTGCCGCTGCGCGTGACCGTCATGGACACGGCCCTGCCGCTGTACGTGCCGCTGAACGCCAGGTCCTTCGTGCCGTTCACGTGGAGGGCCGGACCCACGATGGCGGCGGTGGTGGTCGAGCCCGTGGCGATCCCGCTGTGGCAGGTGGCGCAGGTGACCCCGGAGAAGCCCATGTGCTTCGAGTGCTGGCCGGTGCTCGTCGTCGGCATGTTGTGGCAGGAGGTGCAGGTCATGGCCGCGCCGGTCCAGAGCGGGATCGCCGTGGTCTTCGCCGCCGGTGAAGTTGCCGTGGCAGTAGGTGGCGGAGCACCCGAGCGACGTCGCGTTGTAGGCCGGGACCTTCCCGCCGGTCTTCGCGAGCGTCCCGAAGACGAGGTCCCTCGTCCCG
The DNA here is from genome assembly GCA_963766715.1 of uncultured delta proteobacterium. Taxonomy (GTDB): domain Bacteria; phylum Myxococcota; class Myxococcia; order Myxococcales; family Anaeromyxobacteraceae; genus CAIOAK01. Next base: position 5,944 of record CAVYBH010000018.1, on the reverse strand, counting down.
TTGGAGTGGCTGGTCGAGGTGGGCACCGTGTGGCACTCGGAGCAGGCGATGGCGGCGCTGCGGAGCCGGGTGTTCACGAGGTGGGCCATGTGGGCGCCGACGCGCGCGGGTCGTGGTCGCCGTCTCACCCTTGGTCCCGACGGGCGGAGCGGCGGCGAGCTGCGGGTTGAGCGTGGTCGCGGCCCGGGCCGCCGTGCCGTGGCAGGACGTGCAGGTCATGGCGGCGACGTCGACCGTGCCGTTCATGTGGGTGGCGGTGTTGACGGTGGTCGCGGTGTAGCCGGTGTGGCAGGAGCCGCAGGCCGTGCTGGTCGAGTGGGGCGCCGGAGGAGGTGCGCCGTGGCAGGCGGTGCAGGCGGAGGCCTGGGTCGCGCCGCCGGTCCAGGTCGGCGCCGTGATGGTCGCCGCCGGTGAGGTTGGCGCCGTGGCAGTAGTTGGTGCAGGTGGCGCCGGTCCAGGTGGGAACGACGCCGCCGGTCCGGGTGAGCGTGCCCCAGGCCATGTTCACCACGCCGGTGGAGTGGCTGGTCGAGCTCGGAACGGTGTGGCACTCGGAGCAGGCGATGGCGGCCGAGCGGAGCCGGGTGTTCACGAGGTGGGCCTGGTGGGCGCCGACCGCGCGGGTCGTGGTGAGGGTTTCACCCTTGGTCCCGACGGGCGGAGCGGCGGCGAGCTGCGGGTTGAGGGCGGTGGCCGCGCGGCTGGCCGTACCGTGGCAGGACGTGCAGGTCATGGCGGCGACGTCGACGGTGCCGTTCATGTGGGTGGCGGTGTTGACGGTGGTCGCCGTGTAGCCGGTGTGGCAGGAGCCGCAGGCCGTGCTGGTCGAGTGGGGCGCCGGAGGAGGCGCGCCGTGGCAGGCGGTGCAGGCGGAGGCCTGGGCCGCGCCGCCGGTCCAGGTGGGCGCCGTGATGGTCGCCGCCGGTGAGCGTTGGCGCCGTGGCAGTAGTTGGTGCAGGTGGTGCCGGTCCAGGTGGGAACGACGCCGCCGGTCCGGGTGAGCGTGCCCCAGGTCATGTTCGACCACGCCGGTGGAGTGGCTGTGTCGAGGTCGGAACGGTGTGGCACTCGGAGCAGGCGATGGCGGCGCTGCGGAGCCGGGTGTTCACGAGGTGGGCCTGGTGGGCGCCGACCGCGCGGGTCGTGGTCGAGGTCTCACCCTTGGTCCCGACGGGCGGGGCGGCGGCGAGCTGCGGGTTGAGGGCGGTGGCGGCGCGGCCGGCCGTGCCGTGGCACGTGGTGCAGGTCATCGCGATCACGTCGACCGTTCCGTTCACGTGGGTGGCGGCGTTGACGGTGGTGGCCGTGTAGCCCGGGTGGCAGTTGCCGCAGCTCGTGCCCGCGACGAGGCTGGGGTGGGGCGCCGGAGGCGGCGACCCGTGGCAGCTGCCGCAGGTCACGTCGGCGGCGCCGTTCGTCCACTTGGCGACGGCGAGCGATCCGCCCGCCAGGGTGGCGCCGTGGCAGTAGTTGGTGCACGTGAGCGCGGTTCCGTTCCAGGTCGGCGTCGTGGCGCCGGTCCGGGCCAGCGAGCCCCAGGTCAGGTCGACGGCGCCGGTGGAGTGGCTGGTGCTCGCGGGGACGGCGTGGCACTCGGTGCAGGCCATGGCGCCGCGGAGCGTCCCGTCGGTGAGGTGGGCGAGGTGGGCGCCGACGGCGCGGGTGGTGGTCGCGGTCTCACCCTGGGTCCCGACCGGCGGGGCCGCCGCGAGCTGCGGGTTCAGGACGGTGGCGGTGCGGGTCGCCGTGCCGTGGCAGGACGTGCAGGTCATCCCCGAGACGTCGACCGTGCCGTTCAGGTGGGTGGCCAGGTTGACGGTGGTCGCGGTGTAGCCGGCGTGGCAGGAGCCGCAGGCCGTGCTCTGCGAGTGCGGGAGCGCCGGGGGCGCGCCGTGGCAGGCGTTGCAGGCGGCGGCCTGGGTCGCGCCGCCCGTCCAGCTGGGGGTCGTGATGGCTCCGCCCGCCAGGGTCGACCCGTGGCAGTAGTTGGTGCAGGTGCGTTCCGGTCCAGGTCGGGACGGCCGGGCTGGTGCGGGCCAGGGGGCCCCAGGTCATGTCGACCACGCCGGTGGAGTGGGACGTGCTCGTGGGAACCGTGTGGCACTCGTTGCAGGCGATGGCCGCCGAGCGGAGCCGGGTGTTCACGAGGTGGGCCTGGTGGGCGCCGACGGCGCGGGTCGTGGTGGCGGTCTCACCCTTGGTCCCGACCGGAGGAGCGGCGGGCAGCTGGGGGTTGGTGGCGGTGGCGGCGCGGGACGCCGTGCCGTGGCAGGAGGTGCAGTTCATGCCGGACGTGTCCACCACGCCGTTCATGTGGGTGGCCTTGTCGACCGAGGTGGCGGTGTAGCCGGTGTGGCAGGAGCCGCAGGCCGTGCTCGTGGAGTGCGGAGCCGGGGGCGGGGCGCCGTGGCAGGCCGTGCAGCCCGCCACCTGGGTGGCGCCGCCGATCCAGGTGGGCGCGGTGATCGTCCCGCCGGTCAGGTTGGCGCCGTGGCAGTAGTTGGTGCAGGTGGTCCCGGTCCAGGCCGGCGTCGCGCCGCCCGAGCGGGCGAGCGATCCCCAGGCCATCTCGACGGTCCCGTTCGCGTGGGTCTGGGCGGTGGGCACGGCGTGGCACTCGGTGCAGGCCAGCGCCGCGGTGCGGAGCGTGGTGCCGGTGAGGTGGGCGATGTGCGCGCCCACTCCGCGAGCCGAGGTCGCCGAGTTCCCGCGCGTGTCGGAGGGCGGGGCGGCGGCGAGCTGCGGATTGAGCGCCGTGGCGGCGCGGGTGGCCAGGCCGTGGCAGGTGGAGCAGGTGAGCGGCACCACGGTGACGGTGCCGTCGACGTGGGTGCTCTTGTTCACGGTGGTGGAGGTGTAGCCGGTGTGGCAGTTGCCGCAGGCCGAGTTCTGGACGTGGGGAGCGGCCGGCGGGGCGCCGTGGCAGGCGCCGCAGGTGGCGACCTGGGTCGCTCCGCCGGTCCAGGTCGGCGACCGGAGGGTGCCGCCAGCCATCGTCGCGCCGTGGCAGTAGTTGGTGCAGGTGGTGCCGGTCCAGCTGGGCGTCGCGCCGGCTGCCTTGGCGAGCGTTCCCCAGGTCATGTCGACCGTGCCGGTGGAGTGGGCGACCGAGGCCGGGACGGTGTGGCACTCGCCACAGGCGATCGCCGGGGTGTGGAGGTTCGTGCCGACGAGGTGGGCCTGGTGGGCGCCGACGCCGCGGGCGGTGGTGGCGGTGTTGCCCTTGGTGTCGACCGGCGGCGCGGCGTAGAGCGGCGCGGCCTGGCTGGCCGTCTGGGCCGAGTTGCCGTGGCAGGTCGTGCAGGTCATCGACGAGACGTCCACCACGCCGTTCGCGTGGGTGGCCGGCGTTCACCGTCGTGGCCGTGTAGCCGGCGTGGCACGAGCCGCAGCTCGTCGCGGCGGTGACGACCGGGTGGGTCCCGCCGGGCGCCGGGCTGCCGGGGCTGCCGTGGCACGTCCCGCAGGCGGTGGCCGCGGGCGCGGTCCAGTTCGGCACGTAGGAGAGGTTGCCGTTCTTGAAGTTGCCGTGGCAGTAGCTGGCCGCGCAGCCGGCTCCGTTCCAGGTCGGCGCGACGCCGCCCGTCCTCGCCAGGCTTCCGAACAGGACGTCGGCCGTGCCGTTCGAGTGGGAGTTGCTGGTCGGGACGGCGTGGCACTCGCTGCAGGCCACGCCGGCCGTGAGCGCGCCGGCGACGAGGTGGCGCTGGTGGGCGCCCACGCCGCGGACGGTGGTGGCGGTGTTGCCCTGGCTGTCCTTCGGCGGGGCGGCGGGGAGCAGCGGGTTCAGCGTGGTCGCGGCGCGGGTCGAGTCGCCGTGGCAGGAGGTGCAGGTCATCGAGGCCAGATCGACGACCCCGTTCGCGTGGGTGGCCGCGTTCACGGACGTCCGGGTGAAGCCGGTGTGGCAGTCGCCGCAGCTGGTCGTCGCCGAGATGGCCGGGTGCGGCGCCGGGGGCGGCAGGCCGTGGCAGCTTCCGCAGGCGACCTCCGCGGCGCCGCCGGTCCAGGACGGCGTGGCGTGCGCGGCGCCGCCGAGCGTGGCGCCGTGGCAGTAGTTGGTGCAGGTGTGGGTGGCCGGATTCCAACCCGGGCGTCGCGCCGCCCGCCTTGGCGAGCGGGCCCCAGACGAGGTCGACGGCGCCGTTCGGGTGCGTGCCCGACGGGACGACGTGGCACTCGCTGCAGGCCAGGGGGCCGCGAAGCGTGCCCGCGCTCGAGGTGGGCCTGGTGGGCGCCGACGCCGGGGAAGGAGGTGGCGGTGTTGCCGCCCGTGTCCTTGGGCGGGGCGGCGGAGAGCAGGGGATTCAGCGCGGTCCCGGCGCGCGTCGAGTCGCCGTGACAGGAGCTGCAGCCGAGCGCGCTCACGTCGAGCTTGCCGTTGAGGTGGAGCGCCGGGTTGACGGTGGAGGCGGTGTAGCCGGTGTGGCAGCTCGAGCAGTCGGCGTTCTGCGGGTGCGGCGCGACGGGCGGAAGGCCGTGGCACGTGCCGCAGGAGGCCGCGACCGGGGCCGTCCAGATCGGGGCGTTGGCGGTGTTCCCGCCGGCGAAGGCGCCGTGGCAGTAGACGTTCGAGCAGGTGGTGCCGTTCCAGGACGGGCTCGCGCCGTCGGTGCGGGCGAGCGGGCCGAAGGCGATCTCCACGGTCCCGTTCGAGTGGGGGACGCTGGCGGGGAGGACGTGGCACTCGGTGCAGGCGAGGAAGTTGCCGTCCCTGAGGTGGATGGCGTGGGCGCCCACGGCGCGGGAGGAGGTGGCGGTCTCCCCCTTCGTCCCGCGCGGAGGCGCGGCGGAGAACTGGGGATTGAGGGCGGTGTCGGCGCGGGTCGCGTCGCCGTGGCAGGACGAGCAGGCGAGCCCGGCCACGTCGACCTTGCCGTTCATGTGGTTGGCGAGGTTGACCGACGTGGCCGTGTAGCCCGGCGTGACAGTCGCCGCAGCTCGCGCTGCCGGTCACGTCGGGGTGGGGCGCGGCGGGGGGAAGGCCGTGGCAGGTTCCGCAGGAGGCCGACCGGGGCGCGGTCCAGGTGGGGGCGTTGGTCGCGTCGCCGCCGGTGAAGGCGCCGTGGCAGTAGGAGGCCGAGCAGGAGGAACCGTTCCAGGTGGGGACGGCCCCGCCGGTGGTGGCGAGCGGGCCGAAGGTCACCTCGACCTTCGAGTTCGCGTGGGCCGCGATGGTCGGCACCACGTGGCACTCGGCACAGGCGATGGCGGGACGGAGCGCACCGCCCTGGAGGTGGAGCAGGTGGGCGCCGACGGCGCGGGCTCGAGGCACTGGTCTCCCCGTTCGTCCCGTTCGGGGGGGCGGCGGCAAGATAGGGGTTCGTCGGGGTCGCTACCCGTGTCCCGTCGCCATGGCACAGGGTGCAAGCTTTGCTGCCGCCCGATGCGCCATCGCCAGGACCGGTAAGGGCTGCCGGCCGCGGACTCGAGCAGGCCGATATCACGGATACGCAAGCTGCCAGGACAACGACAGAAAATCCGATGTGGGTGCCGCCCGACCTATGTCCCGACATTTACCCCTCCCTGACTACACTCAATTCGCCCGCAAGAACTGCGCACCCAATCGTGTAGGTTTGCGTACCCAGTGCACGGGACAGGCCATCGAGTGACCCTCTGGGGTGAGAGATTATGAGAGAGCTGCCCAGCGGGGACCGGCGCGGCCCGGCTGGGGTCACGCATCCGGCGCCTTCAGATGAACTGACAGTGAACACCGGGCGTGGCCCCGGAAGGGCCCGGGGATCCGCCCCGAATCGAGCGCAATCGCTTCCTCCGGGGAGCGCGACGGGGCTATGATGCCCCCTCGCCCCGCGCGGCTCTCCCGCGCCGGGCCGCATCTCGGGGAGGAGTCGATTGTGACGCAAGAGGAACGCCTGGCGAAGCGCGATGCGCTGCGGTCGGAGATCGTGAAGCTGGAGGAGGCGATCCGTGCCCTCCTGGAGCA
>CAVYBH010000017.1:0-197395 GCA_963766715.1 uncultured delta proteobacterium | reverse complement strand
CCCTGGCCGTCGCCGGCGGCCACGAAGCCCCAGTACCAGGTGGCGTCGGTCATGACTGCAAGTGAACGTCCGGCTCCCACCTCCCGGACCGCCACCACCGGCGCCGGGCGGCCGCCCACGAGCAGGGTGGGGGCCTCGAGCAGCACCCGGGCGCCATCCGCCGGGCCGAGCGGCGCGGTGAAGTTGAGGCCGGGAAGCGGAGGCAGCCCGTTCCAGGCGGCCTCGTTGGCGGCCTCCCCGGGCGCGAGCGAGGTGACCGGGTGCCGGCGTCCCTCCGCGGTGAGCCGGGGGCGGAACGGTTCCGCCGTGTCTCCCATGCCGTCCGCCGGGTTCACCGCCAGGACGTCGGCGATGGGGGTGCCCGCGTAGTGCCCCTGGGCGAACGACTGGTCGCCTCCCACCATCGCGAAGGCGCCGCCGCCGCGGACGTACTCGCGAAGGTTGGGCAGGAAGCGCTCGATGTCGAGGGACCGGTAGGGCTGGAAGGCGAAGTCGAGGAAGATCACCGCGTCGAAGGTGCGCAGCTGCTCGCCGAAGATCTCCGCCACCGGGAAGGGAATCAGGGAGAGCTGATCCTGCGGCCCGGGATTGTCGCCAGCGGTCCGGAGGATGAAGAAGGACACCAGGTCCACGTTCGGGTCCTGCTTGAGCAGCCCTCGCAGGAAGCGCTCGTCCCAGCTCGGGCGCCCGGCCACGAGCAGCACCCGCACCCGGTCCCGGATGACGCGCAGGACGAAGGAACGCGAGTTGTTCTCCGCCACCGCCTCGCCCGGGAGGACCGGGGTGGCGACGGTGAGCACGAAGGTGCCGGTGGTGTCCGGGGCGAAGGCGAGGGGCACCTGGTAGACCTCCTTGCCCGGCTCGAGCTTCACGCTGGCCTGCGCCACCACCTGCCCCTCGCGGCGCAGCACCACCTTCACGTCCTCGCGGCCGAAGCCCCGGGCGCGCAGGGTGGCCTCGACGGTGATGGTGCTGCGGACGAAGGCGAAGTCGTCGACGGCCACCCGCTCGATGGCCAGGTCCCGCGGCGCGTCGGTGCCGACGGCCACCACGTTGACCGGCACGCCGAGCGCGAGCAGGTCGGCGCGGGCCTGGCCGGAGAGCCCGCCGGCGAGCGCGCCGTTGTCGGCGCCGTCCGAGACCAGCAGCACCCCGGCCAGGCGCCTTCCCGGAGCTCCCGACCCTCCCGCAGCGCCGCGGAGGGCGCCCAGGATGTCGGTGGCGCCGCCCGTCCCCGGCTCGGGCCGGGACAGCGCGGCCAGGTCGGCAGGCCAGGCGTCGCGCGCGAAGCCCCAGCCCTCCACCGTGGCCTCGGCGGCCAGCGCCTCGAGCCCCGGCCGGCTGGCCGAGAGGAAGTGGGCGGCGGCCTCGGTCCTCGTCTCCCCGCCGCGCTCGACCGGGAAGTTCATCGAGCGGGAGCGATCGACGAGGACCGCCACCCGGCTCCGGACGCGGGCGGTCTGCACGACCCGCAGCGCGGGCTCGGCGAGCAGGAAGAGCGCGGCCAGCGCGGCGAGCGCGCGAAGGGAGAGCAGGGCGGCGCGCCGCCCGGGTCTCGGCTCGCCCGCGGAGCCCCCGCCAGGCGAGCAGCACGGACGCGAGCGCGGCCAGCGCGGCCGCGACCAGGACCCCGCGCGGCCAGGGAGAGAGGAGGGCGAGCCGCCAGGTCTCGTGGACCGGTCCCAGGTGCTAGCTCCGGCGCCGCAGGATGAAGGGGAGGTGGACGGCGTCGTCCTTGTAGTCGGTGCAGAGGGCGTACATGGCCAGGTTCACGCCCAGGCGGAAGGCGGTCTCGCGCTGGGGCTCTCCCCCCGGTGTGCAATCGTACTCCCAGTCACCGAGCTGCCCGCGAGCCCAGGCCCCTCCCAGGTCGTTCTGGGAGTAGACGACGGCCAGCCGTCCGTTCACCACCTGGCCTTCCAGCCAGGGGCGGGTGAGCACGCGCCCGCCCTGGTGGTCGAGCAGGTAGAAGCTCTTGTAGAGCACGTGCTCCCGCGGGATCCGGGCCAGGGGCGACGCCGGCAGGAGCCGCTGGAGCTCGCGCCGGACCGACGCGTCGAACCCGGTGCCGTCCGAGCCGTCGGCGGCGTCCACCAGGAGGAACCCGCCGTACTGGAGGTGCCGGCGGAGCACCCCCAGGTCGGCGTCGGGGAAGGGCGGCATGGCGCCGTCGCCTGCCAGGTAGAGGAACGGGTGGAGGTGGACGGCGGGCCCCGCGAGGCGGACCGCGTCGCCGTCGGCCGCGGCGTCGATGCTGGTGCGCTGCGCCAGTTCCCAGGAGAGGCGCCGCAGGGCCGAGGGCCGGGGATTCCAGCGCCCCCCGTGCTCGATCTGCCCGATGGCGACGCGGGAGGCGTCCCCCATGCCGCGAGCCGCGCGGGGCAGGGCGAGCGAGCCGGCGCCCAGGGCGGCCATCTGGAGGAAGGTGCGTCGGCGCATGGCGCGAGGGGAACCGGGATGCCGGGCGCTGAATTCCATCACCCGGCGGTCGCGACAGTACTACACCTCTGCTAGATTTCCCCCGTGGCTCGCAAGGAACGAAGAGGCGCCGCCGACGAGCGGCTCGAGGGACTTCTCGCCGCAGGAGACTGGCGGCAGGCACGCGTCGAGGCCGTCGCGCTGGCGGCGTCCGGGACGGACGCGGAGCGCGACGCGGCGGGGCGGGTGCTCGCGCGCCTTCGCCCCGGACCGACCGCGGTCTGGTCGTTCGTCGCGGGGCTCGCGTTCCTGGCCGCGGTGGCCATCGCCGGCCTCTGGCATCGATGAGCGGCGCGCTCGACGGCCTGGGCAGCGCGGTCCACGAGGCCGGGAGGTGGGCCGCCGGGGTGGCTGGCGAGGTCGGGGCCGCGCCCTGGCCCGTCGCAGCGGCGGTCGTCCTGGCGGGTCTCGGGATCCTCCTCTTCGGTGGCGCGACCGAGGCGGCCGGTCGCGGCGCTCGGCGCGGCCGGCGTCGCCGCGGCAGCCGCCGCCGCGCTCGGCGCACCGCTCGGGGAGGCGCTGGGGCTCACGCCGTCCACGTTCGCGGTGATCTCCGCCGCGGTCGCCGGGGCGGTCGCCGCGCTCCTGCCGCAGCTCTTCCCCGCCCTGGCGGGCGCGCTGCCGGGCGCGCTCCTCGCCGGCCTCTTCGCGCCTCCCGACCGCCGCCTCGAGGTGCTGGCGGTGGGCGCCGCGCTGGGCGCCGTGGTGGGGTTCCTTCTCGCCCGGCTCGTCGCCTCGGTGGTCGCGGCGACGGTGGGCGCACTGGCCGTGGCGCTGGGCGCCACCGGCGCCCTGCGGCCCACGGGCGCCGGTCGAGCCCTCCTCGACCACCCGGTCGCCATCCTGGCCGCGGCGGTGATCCTGGCGGTGGCCGGAGCGGCCTTCCAGTTCCCCCGTGCCTGGGGCAGGGGCGCAGCCGGACCGGCCGGGAAGCGCGAGGCGCCGAGGGGCCCAGCGGCCGACGCGGCCGAGGCGAGCTAGTCAGCCGCTCGCGGCAACGGCTCGATTCGCAGATTGTCGAAGACGAGATCCGCGTCCCAGGACGAGAAGGCGAAGCGGTCGTGCCCCGGTCCCTCGAGCGGGTGAGGGTCGTCGAGGGACAGGAAGGGCTCGCCATCGACGAGCCAGCGCAGGGTCGTTCCGCGGCGCTCGACGCGCATCCGGTAGGTCCTGCCGATCTCGACCTTGCGGTCCCTGCGCTCGACCCGGTCGGCCCCGTGCTCGTCCTGGCGCGCGATGACGGAGATCGCGTTTCCCCAGCCGCCGAAGACGAGCACGTATCCGGAGGCGTGGTCGCGGCCGTCTCCGAAGACCTCGATCTTGATGTCGCCCGGGCGGGAGCCCGTCCTGGTCTCGCTCCGCGCGGTGAAGTCGATCGCGACGTCGCGCGGCAGGCGCATGCGGAGCCAGAGCGGATCGTTCCGGGTGCCGGCGCCCCAGAGCGCCCCGTCGCGGATCGACCAGGCGCTTCCCCCCGTCGATCCCCAGTCCGGCCCGACCTCGGATCGGTCGAAGGCGTCGGCGTAGGCGGGGCCGGGGACGCTCGTCCCGGGCTCTCCGCGGAAGGGAAGCCCGAGGAGGGGGAGGTTCGCGACGACCACGGCCGCGCCGAGCGCGGCCCATCCCCAGCGGGAGAGGCGCCGTACGGGATTCCCGGCCGGCGCCGGGCCCCCGGCGTCCACGCTACTCCGGGCCCAGCAGGTGGAAGTCGGGGATCTCCGCCTGCATGTACTCGCGCAGGCGGGCGGTGAGCTTGGCCTCGATCTGGCGGGCCCGCTCGCGGGTCAGCCCGAAGCGGGCGCCGAGATCGGACAGGGTCGCGGGCGCCTCTCCCTCGGGCGGGCGCAGCCGCCTGGCGAAGATCTCCTTCTCCCGCTCGTCGGTGAGGGTCTGGCCGAAGGCCTCGAGCTTCTCCCGGAAGAGCCGGCGGACCTGGTCGTCGCCCAGCGACTCGTCGGCCCGGGCCGCGCCGTCCTCCATCCGGTCGAGGCGGGTCGTGGAGGTGTCCCCCTCGTCGCCGCGCAGCGGCTGGTCGAGCGAGAGGTCGTCGCCCGCCATCCGCGCGCTCATCTCCATGACGTCGCTCTCGTCGACCCGGAGGTTTCGAGCGAGCAGGCGCGGGGTCGGGTCGATGCCGCGGGACAGCAGCCGCTCCCGCTCCTTGGCCAGGTTGAAGAAGAGCTTGCGCTGCGCCTGGGTGGTCCCGAGCTTCACCTGGCGCCAGTTGTCCATGATGAAGCGGATGATGTACGCCTTGATCCACCAGGCCGCGTAGGTGGAGAGCTTCACGCCCTTCAGCGGGTCGAACTTCTTCACCGCCTGCATGAGCCCGACGTTCCCCTCCTGGATCAGGTCGAGGAGCTGGAACATGCCGCGGTGGTACTCCCGGGCGATCTTGACCACCAGCCGGAGGTTGGCGGTGACGAGCTTCCAGGCCGCGTCCCGATCGCCGGTGCGGGCGTAGCGCTGCGCGAGATTGAGCTCCTCCTCCCGGGAGAGGAGGGGATGGCGCGTCACCTCGGCCATGTAGGCCCGCAGGGGGTCGGAGCGTGCGAGGCTGGTCCCCGAGGGTTCGGCCAGCTTGGCCGGGACGACGATCTCGGGCTCTTCCTCGAGGTCGAGCACGTCCGGCAGGACCGCGTCGGCGTCCACGACCTCGGGCTCGACCACCTCCGGCTCCGGGGCGTCGGCCTGCTCGACGTCCGTGCCCGCGGCGGAGTCGACCCCCGTCTCGGTTTCGGCGCGGGGGGCCTCGGCGGGAACGGGCTTCTTGGCGGGGCGTTTCCTGGGGGGCGACAGCGAGGCCTCCGGGGGCGAAAGGCGGGGAATTTCTGCGGTTCCCAGTGGTTGTGATATGAGAAGTCCGCCTTGCACGCAAGGCACGTCCGGCGCATGGCCGGTTCGCGCGAAGGCGCGGCCCCCGCTCGAGGAGCGAGGCCCACGCAGTCTGGCGAGCCGCCATGCGCCCTTCACAGAAAGGGCAGCACATTGAGCGACTCCGCTCCGTCCGGAGGACCGTCCGAGGTCCGTTCCGACTATTTCTCCGAAGCATCCTTCGACGACATGGGGCTTTCCGAGCCCGTCCGTCGCGCCATCGCCGAACGCGGCTACGAACGCCCCACGCCGGTGCAGTCGGCCACCGTCCGCCCCATCCTGGCGGGCAGGGACGTCATCGTCCGCTCGAAGACCGGCACCGGCAAGACCGCCGCCTTCGGCATCCCGATGATCGAGCGCATCCCGGCCGGCCGGGGCAAGCCGTCGGCGCTCATCATGGCCCCCACCCGCGAGCTGGCCATCCAGGTCGCGGAGGAGCTCGCGGCGCTCGCCAAGGTGAAGGGGCTCCGGGTCGCGACCATCTACGGCGGCGCCTCCATGGGCGACCAGCTCGACGCGCTCCACGCCGGCGCCGAGATCATCGTGGGGACGCCGGGACGGATCTACGACCACATCCGCCGGCACACCCTCGACCTGTCCACCTGCATGGTGGCCTGCCTCGACGAGGCCGACGAGATGCTCAACATGGGCTTCTTCGAGGAGGTGACGCGGATCCTCGACCACCTTCCCGACGACTGCCAGCAGCTGCTCTTCTCCGCCACCGTCCCGGCCGACATCGAGCAGATCATCCGCGAGTACCTCACCGATCCGGAGACGATCCTCCTCTCGGGCGACGAGTACCGCGTCGACAACATCCGCAACGTGCTCTACCACACGAACGAGTCCTACCCGAAGCCGCGAAACCTCCTCTACATGGTGGAGATCGAGGAGCCCGAGTCGGCCATCGTCTTCTGCAACACGCGCAGTGACACCTCGCTCATCACCGCGGTGCTGAACCGCAACGGCTACGAGGCCGAGCTCCTGAACGGCGAGCTGCCGCAGAAGGAGCGCGAGCGGGTCATGGCCAAGGTGAAGCGCGGCGAGGTCCGCTTCATGGTGGCCACCGACATCGCGGCGCGCGGCATCGACATCTCCGACCTGTCCCACGTCATCAACTACTCGCTGCCGGAGGACCCGGCGGTGTACCTGCACCGGGCCGGCCGCACCGGGCGCATCGGGAAGAAGGGCACGGCGCTCTCGCTCGTCACCGGCGCGGAGGGCATCACGCTCGGCGTCCTCCAGAAGAAGTTCGGCGTGGTCTTCGAGGAGAAGCAGATGCCCACGCAGGAGGAGGCCCGGCGCCTCTGGACGGACCGGCACGTGGCCGAGCTCCGCGAGGGCATGAACTCCTCGATCTTCGAGGCGTTCATCCCGCTCGCCCAGGAGCTCCGCGGCCGTCCGGACGGCGACCACCTGGTGGCCTTCGCCCTCAAGTTCTTCTTCAACCGCCACCGGATCGAGAAGGTGCAGGACCTCGTGAAGGCGGTGCACAAGCTCGACGTCCACGAGAAGAAGGAGCAGCGCGTCGCCCCGAAGCGCGAGGCGCGGGGCGAAGGCCGCTCCGAGGGACGCCCGGAGGGCAGGGATCGGGGAGGGCGGGAGCGCGGCGATCGCGCCGGCCGGCCCGACCGCGGGGATCGCGGGGAGCGCCGTCCGCGGCGCGAGGAGCCCCGGGAGACGCGCGAGCCGGCGAAGGAGCCGGTCGAGATCTCGGTGGTGGCCGAATCCCGGCCTCCCGACGGGGACGCGCCGGACGCGGAGCCGACCCCCGGGGTCCGGCCCGGTCCCGCATCTTCGTGAGCGCCGGCGAGGTCGACGGGGCGGACGAGGCCAAGGTCCGCGAGACCGTGGCCGGCCTGGCGCCCGGCGTGGAGCTCGCGAAGGTGGAGATCCGAAGGACCCACACCTTCCTCGAGGTGAACCCGGACGACGCGGAGCGGGTCGTCTCCTCCCTCACCGGCAAGGAAGCCTTCGGGAAGACCCTGGCCGCGGAGAAGGCCCGCCGGCGCAGGCGCTGACCCGGGAATCGGGCCCCTTCGGGGTTCGGCCGGCGCGACGGACCACGGGCGGTGCTACCGTTCTTCCTTGCAGGGGCAAGGAAGAGCGGGGGGCTCGTCATGGCCGGCTCGAACGGCCGAACCGGGGCGATTGCCAGTCCTGACCGCCGGCCTTTCGGCGGACGTTCCATCTCTGCGCTCCTCAGGGAAATCGCCTACTCCCCGGACGTCGACGTCGGACAGGTCGCGGCTCGGCTGCACCCGGGCGTCATCGTCGAGGGGCGGTTCGAGATCGTCCGCGAGATCGGGCGCGGCGGCTTCGGCGTGGTCTACGAGGCGCGGGACCTCTCGCTGGGCCGCACCGTCGCGTTCAAGTCGGTCGCCAGCGTGCACCAGGGCGCGCTCCGGGAGGAGCGCCTCGTGCGGGAGGCGGCAGCGGCCGCGCGGCTGTCCCATCCCAACATCGTCCAGCTCCACGACCTCGGTCACTCCGAGTACGGGCCCTACCTGGTCCTCGAGATGCTGCGGGGCCAGACCCTGGCCGAGCGGCTGGAGGCGGGAACGCTCCCGGCGAGGCAGGCGCTGCACGTGGCCCGGGACGTGGCCGCCGCCCTGGCGCATGCCCACGCGGCGGGGATCGTCCACCGCGACCTGAAGCCGTCGAACGTCTTCATCCTGGACGAAGGGCACGCCAAGGTGCTCGACTTCGGGCTCGCCCGAGCCTTCGGCCAGCGCGGGGTCGAGGGGGGGACGCCGGCCTACATGGCCCCCGAGCAATGGCGCGGCGCCCCCGAGGACGAGCGCACCGACGTCTTCGCCCTGGGCGTGCTCCTCTTCCAGATCCTGACCGGGGAGCTCCCCTTTCCCGGGTGAGAAGGGCGCGAGGGACGAGCGCGGACCGCCGGTCCTGGAGGTGCCCGAGATCCCCGAGCTCGGCGGCCTGGTGCAGAGGATGCTCGCGCGCGACCCGGTGGACCGGCCGCGCGATGCGGCGGCGGTGGGGCGAGAGCTCGAGGAGATGGACGTGCCGTCCGCGGACAGGCAGCCGCAGGCCGACCGGGAGCGGCCCCGGGCGCGGAGGCGCCCCCGCCTGGCCGCCCTGGCATGGGGGGTCGCGGCGCTCGCGGGAGGAACGGCGCTCGGGGCCTTCCTGCACCACCGCGCCACGCCGGCCCCCGTGGCCGTCCATCCAGGACGGACCCTCGTCGTGGTCGCGGATCCCTTGAACCGCGCCGGCGACCCGGCGCTCGATTCGATCTCGCCCATGCTGGTGACCGCGCTCGAGCAGTCGCGCGCCCTGGACGTCCCGGGCCGGCTGCGCCTCCTCGACCTCGCGGCGCAGGATGCGCTGGGGTCGTCCGCGCGGATAGAGCCCGCCGTGGCCCGGGAGATCGCGCGCCGGCTCGGTGCGCACGTGCTGCTCGTGCCGGAGGTTCGTCGCGTCGGGCCGGCGCTCGTGGTCCAGGTGCGAGCGATGGAGCCGGCGAGCATGGAGCCGCTCTTCGCCGTCGAGGAGCGCACGCCGGGATCCGCCGGGACCGAGGCGATGGCGGAGGTCGTGGATCGCGTCGCGGCCGCCGTCCGGCAGTCGCTTCGCGACGCAGGAGAAACGGCGTCCCGGACGCCGGGCGCTGGCCCGGCCGTGACGCGAAACCTGGAGGCCTATCGCCACTACCTCCTCGGGCAGCAGTTCGCCAACGAGAGCTTCGACATCCAGGCGGCCGTCGCCGAGTACAAGGCCGCGCTGGCTGCCGACCCGGATTTCGCCATGCCGCACCTCGAGATGGCGATCCTGGCCGGCTGGCACGACGCGCCGGACGAGGATCCCAGGGCCCACATGCGAGCGGCCGCGCGGCAGACCGGCCGGCTCCCGGACAAGGAGCGGCGGCTCGTCCTGGGCTACCAGGCCTTCGTGGAGAATCGCTACGCGGAGGCCATGCGCATCCTCGACGCACTGGCGCTCGATTACCCGCTCGACAAGCAGGTTCTCTACGTCGCGGGAGAGGCGTTCTGGCACGGAGACACGCCCGGCGGGTTCGCGAGGGGGGCGGCGCTCTTCCGCGCCGCGCTCGACCTCGACCCTGCGTACCTCGTCGCCTACATCCACCTGTTCGGGTGGATCGATCGCTTCGGACCCCGGGAGGAGGCGCTCGCCCGCGCCGAGAAGGCCGCCAAGCTCCGCCCCTCGCCCCAGGCCCAGGCCATGGTGGCGCGAGCGCTCGCCGCCGCGGATCGCTGGCCCGAGGCCTTCGCGGCCGCCAGGAACGCCGTCGCCGTCTCGAACGGTCACCACTTCGAGTCCTCCTCGGCGTACGCGGAACTGCTGTTCGGAGCCGGACGCCCCGGCGAGGCAGAGAAGGAGCTGCGCCAGTGGCTCCGCCCGGGTGCGGACCCTGGACAGCGGCGCGTCGCGGCCGAGGTCCTCTCGATGCAGCTGGCGGCGCAGGGGCGGGGGCGCGAGGCACGGGAGGTCTTCGCCTCGGTCGCCGGCGCGAGCGCCGGTCAGCAGTACGACGTCTGGGACACCATGCAGATGGCCCACCTGGCGCTCGCCGGAGGAGACCGGGAGGGGGCGCGTCGCCAGCTCCAGGAACATCGGCTTCCGCCGAGCGGCGAGGACGTCGATGCCGACCGCAAGGCCTGGTTCCTGGCGTGGCTGGGCGAGGCGGAGGAGGGAAGGGTGAGGGCGCTCACGCTGCCGCCGGGGTCGCTCTCCGAGCGCCTCTTCGCCGGAGCGGTCGCACTGGTGGAGAGGCGGTACGGCGAGGCCGCGGAGATCCTGGGCGACGTCGCGCGCCGGAGCCCGGGCGTGGAACCGCCGTTCCTGCTCGGCCTGGCGCTCGCCGGGGACGGCCGGGACGCGGAGGCGCTGCAGGCGTTCGAGGCCGTTCGATCCATGCACGCCATCTACGCCTCGCCGCCGCTCGCCAGCCTCCAGCCCTGGGCGGAACTCCTCGCCGCGGAGTCACTGGCCAGGCTGGGGCGCCCGGACGAGGCCCGGGTGCGGGTCAAGGCGTGGAGGGAGACGTGGAAAGGCGCCGACCCGGGACTTCCGCTCGTCGCCCAGGGAGCGAGCCTGGAGAGACGCCTCGCGTCCCGGTGACGGTCAGTCGAGCAGCGCGACCGGGACCCGGTCGAGCTGCTCGCGGGAAGCGCCGATCTTGGAGACGAAGTCGTCGCGCCACTCGGCGCGAACCGGCTCGCCGCGGGGCAGCTGGATCTGGAGCGGGTTCACGTAGGAGCCGCCGCGGCGGACCGCGTAGTGCAGGTGCGGCCCGGTGGACATGCCGGTGCTGCCCACGCGGCCGACCACCTGCTTCTGGGCGACCCGCGAGCCCGTGGCCACGTTCACCTTGGAGAGGTGGCAGTACATGGAGTCGAACCCGTTGCGATGCCGGATCTGCACCGCCAGCCCGCAGCCGCCGCTCCAGCCGGCCGAGGTCACCACGCCGTCGCCCACGGCCCAGACCGGCGTGCCTTCCGGGGCGCCGTAGTCGACTCCCTGGTGGGCCCGCACGTAGCCGAGGAGCGGGTGGAGGCGGCTGCCGAACCGGGAGGTCAGGTGCACGTAGGGCACGGGGGCCTTGAGGAAGCCGCGCCGGGCGCTCGTGCCCGCATCGTCGAAGTAGCCGGTCTCGCCGGAGGGATCGGTGTAGCGGAAGAGGCGCTTGCGACCCGCCGCCTTGCCCTCGTACTCGGCGGCGAGCACCTCGCCGTGGCGCAGGAATCGACCGTCGGCCTCGAACCGCTCGACGACCAGCTTGAGCGAGTCGCCGACGCGGACGTCCTGGTAGAAGTCGACGTCCCAGGCCAGCACGTCGGCCGCGGACGCCACGAGCCCGACGTCGTGCCCCGCCGACTGGAGGGCCTCCGAGACCGAGCTCCGGATGGTCACCGAGACGCGAACGGTCTCGCGGGTCACGGTGACGTCGCGCTTGCGGGCGCACAGCCCGGTCCCGCAGGGAAGGACGAGGAACTCGTCGGCCGGGCCCTGGCGCCAGGAGAGGGAACGAAGCGCGCCGTCCGGCGCGGTCCGCTCGACGCGAACCTGGTCGGTGGGCCGGGTGCGGCGGAACGAGAGGACCTCCTCGAGCGCCGCGAGGGTCCCTTGCAACTCGGCTCCCTGGAAGCCCAGGGCCGACAGGACCTGGGTGGGGTTCTGGTTCCGGCCGACCAGTCGCGAGAGGGACACCGTCCGATTGGGCGGAGCGACGGGGGCGGGCGGGGGCGCGACGGCCGGGGCGACCGCAGGGACGGAAGCCAGCGCCTCGGTCCGCAGGGAGGGAGCCGACGAGGAGGTCGCGAGAACGAAGGCCGCCACGCCAATGGCGGTCGCCGAGCCGATCACGGCGGCGGCGATCCAGGCGCGGTGCGAGCGCCGGGGCTGGGGACGGGGAGGGCGTCAATCCGCGGCAACATAGCAGCGCCCCCCGGGGGGATGGAAGGGACCGCGTGAGAGGAAAGGTACGCGCCCCAAAGGCGGGAGTGGTTGCCGATCTGCCGCTCCCGGGGGATTCTCCGCGCGTGCTCCCGGTCCGCCGCGCCCGCATCGAGATCGTCCTCGCCGCCCTGCTCTTCTCCACCGGCGGCGCGGCCATCAAGGCGACGACGCTGTCCGGCTTCGAGGTGGCGGGCATCCGGTCGGCGATCGCCGCGATCGCGCTGGTGGCGCTGGTTCCCGCGGCGCGCCGCGGCTACACCTTGCGCGCTGCAGGGGTGGGGCTGGCGTTCGCGGGCTCGCTCGTCCTCTTCGTCTCCGCGAACAAGCTCACCACCTCCGCGGCGAGCATCTTCCTCCAGTCCACCGCTCCCCTCTACGTCCTGCTCCTGGGCCCGTGGCTGCTGCGGGAGCGGGCGAGCCGCAGCGACCTCGTCCTCATGATCCCCGTGGCGATCGGGCTGCTCCTCGTCTTCTTCCACACCGGCGCCCCGGTCCGGACCGCGCCCGACCCCGTTCGCGGCAACGTTCTCGCGCTCCTCTCCGGCGTGACCTGGGCGTTCGCCATCATGGGGCTCCGGTGGATGTCGGAGCAGCGGGGCAGCTCGCCGATGGCGGCGGCGGTGCTCGGCAACGTCTTCGCCGCGCTCCTCTGCCTGCCCTTCCTCCGCTCCCTGTCGCTCGTGACGGCGGGGGACTGGGCGGCGCTCGTCTACCTGGGCGTCTTCCAGGTGGCCGGGGCCTACTACTTCCTCACGAACGGCGTCCGGACGTTGCCGGCCATCGACGTGGCGCTGCTCCTCCTGGTGGAGCCCGCGCTGAACCCGGTATGGGCCTGGGTGGTCCACGGCGAGCGACCGATGCTCCTGGCGATCCTGGGTGGCGCGCTCATCCTGGGCGCCACGGGGGCGAAGGCCTGGGTCGACGCCCGGGTCCCGAGGCTCGCGGACTGATCGCGACGGGGCCGCCCGCCGCGCGCGGCTACCGGGAGACGGCCGCGCTCTCCCGGGCGGCGCGACGGGCCCGGAAGAACTCCACCTGCCACTCCCGGACCGCCTCCTGGTGGCACCGGAGATCCGGGCAGAAGACGTGGGAGCCGTCGTTCCTCGAGACGAAGTAGAGGTCCTTGCAGTCGGAGGGAGCGATGGCCGCCGCCAGCGCCGCCTCGCCCGGGTTCGCGATCGGTCCGGGCGGGAGGCCGGCGACCGCGTAGGTGTTGTAGGGGTGCGGCGCGGCCAGGTCCTTCTTCGTGATGTTGTTCGACCAGGTCCCGCCGCGGCGGAGCATGGTCGCGTACATCACGGTCGGATCGGTCTGCAGCTTCATCCCCTTGGCCAGCCGGTTGTGGAACACGCAGGAGATCCGCGGGCGCTCGTCCGCGCGGCCGGTCTCCTTCTCGATGATGGAGGCGAGGACCACGGCCTGGGCCTCGTCGAGCGTCACCCCCGGCTTCCGCTTGGCCTGGGCCTTGTCCCAGGCCTCCCGGTACCGCGCCACCATCGCGCCCAGGATGTCCCGCGGCTTCGCGCTGTGCGGAAAGGCGTAGGTGTCCGGGAAGAGGAATCCCTCGAGCGAGGGGAAGGGCAACCCGAGCTCCATCGCGAAGTCCGGATCGCGCATCAGGACGAGGACCTCGTCGCTCTTGCCCAGGGAGGCCTTCTCGATGATGGGCGCAATCTCGTCCGCCCGGAGCC
Source organism: uncultured delta proteobacterium (assembly GCA_963766715.1). Lineage (GTDB taxonomy): Bacteria > Myxococcota > Myxococcia > Myxococcales > Anaeromyxobacteraceae > CAIOAK01. The sequence continues at coordinate 183,914 of CAVYBH010000017.1, read as the reverse complement.
CTTCCGGAACGGTGAACTTCCAGGTCTTCACCTCACCCCGGTAGATGCGCTCGAGGACGTCGTCGGGGAGCAGCGGACCGCTGAACGCGTACTCGCCCGCCTTCAGGGTGCGCTTGTCCCGCTTCCACATGCGCATGTAGCGCCAGGCGGTCTGCTCGTCGGAGAGGACCCCGGCCTCGGCGAGGCGCCGGATGACCCCGTGCGCGTTGGTGCCCGGATCGATCTCCACGATCTTCTCGGCGCCGCTTCCGAACGGGGTGTCGCGGAAGCCCCGCAGCTCGCGCCAGGTGGTCCAGACGAAGGCCGCGCCGGCCAGCACCGAGAGGAAGACCAGGAACCCGAGGAGCCGGACGATCTTCAAGCCGCCCTCCGGTCGAGCCATCCCTGCAGGATGACGGCCGCGGCCTCGGCGTCGACCAGGTCCTTCATCTCCCGCGACGAGATGCCCCGGGCCCGGAGGCGGTCCTGGGCCTCGAAGGTGGAGAGCCGCTCGTCGAAGAGGTCGACCGGGACGCCCAGCGCGCTGGAGAGGCGGGGAGCGAAGGCGCGCGCCATCCTCGCGCCCGGCCCCTCGGAGCCGTCCATGTTGAGGGGCAGGCCGACCACGGCCTGGGTCACCTCGTACTCGCGGGCCACCTCGCCGATCTCGGCCAGGTCGGAGTCCGCGTTCCGATGCAGGACGGCCTTCAGCGGGCGCGCCGAGCGCAGGATGTCGTCGGCGAGCGCCAGCCCGATGCGGGCCCGCCCGAGGTCGATGCCGAGGTAGCGCACCGACGCAATCTAGAAGCGTGCGGAAGCGGGGTCAAACGGACGCGGCGCGGCCGGGTGGTCGGAGGTGCGTCCCGCGGGGCCCGGGAATGGGCTTCCGGGCGGGCGGCGCCGGGCTGGCACGCGACGCGCTAGGCGTCCCTCCGTTCCTCTCACCGCAAGGAGGTCGTCCATGTCCATCGCGCAGGCCATCCCCTCTTCCCCACGCCTCTCCGTCCCCACCGACGAGGTCGCCGGGCAGGATCGGAGCAGCTCCGCCCGGGGTCCGAAAGCCGTGGAGGCGCCCGGCCTCCCGGAGGACGGCGCGGGCGCGATCCAGCTCCCGTGGATCCTGGGCGCCGGGTCCGGCTCCTCGGCGTCGTGGCTGGTGTCGCCCTCGGCGGTCGCGCCCCGGCTCCGGGGCCGGCTACGCCACCGCGGCGTCCAGCCGCCGCCACCGCGTCGAAGCCGAAGGCGTCCACCGGCCCGAAGATCACGGGAGAGTGGTCGTTCCTCACCGATGCCTCCCTCAGCGTGGAGGAGAAGCTCGCCCGGTTCATGGCGGCGGTCCAGAAGAAGCTCGACGGCGAGCTCACGCAGAAGATGGAGGACTACAAGGCCAAGTACGGGGAGGGCGGGACCGAGGCGAAGAAGCAGGACGACGGTGGCGGCATCTTCGGGACCATCCTCAAGGTGCTCGTCCCGCCGCTCGCCATCGCCGATTCGATCTTCGGCGGCGTCGACGAGTTCCTGAAGGACGCCCTCCAGGCCCTGGGTGGGCCGGTTCTCGCCGCGCTGGCCACGGCCGTGGGGCTGCCCATGCTCGCACCCGCTGCGCTCGCCCTCGGCCAGGGACTCGGCGCGATGGTGGCGGGCGAGTCGTCCACGGCCAAGAAGGCCCCGGCCAAGAAGACCGACACGAAGACGGACACCAAGACCGATACCAAGACCAAGCCCAAGCCCGATCCAAAGACCGGGACCGGCGAGGCCGGCTCACCGGACGAGCGGCTCCAGATGCTCGAGATCCAGCGCCTGGTCGATAAGCAGAATCAAATGTTCACGCTAGTTTCCAACGTCATGAAGAGCATGCACGACACCAGCATGGTGGCCGTCCAGAACCTCCGGTGAGCGAGAGACCATGATCCCGACGACCGAGGAGCTGATGGCAGGCGTGACGCTCGCGCAGGTGCAGGGGTTCACCGAGGAGCTGGGCGCCGCGGTGGCGTCGTTCGCGGCGCAGGAAGCCGCCGACGGAGACCTCGACGCGGCGAGGGGGATGCTGGAAGGACTCGTGGTGACGAACCCGCGGGACGCGCTTGCCTGGGCGCTCCTGTCCCAGGTCGAGCGGCGGCGCGGCGAGCCCTGGACGGCGCTGCTCTGCGCGGAGGCCGCCGTGCGCCTCGCTCCCGACGATCGGCAGGTCCGCCTGGCGCGGGCGGAGGCGCTCCTGGCCGTTCCCCCCGATGCCGGCGACCGGCAGGGGACCGCGGGTGGAGGTCGCCCAGGCCGACCTGCGGGAGCTGGGCGAGGGAAACGACGCGGTGGCTCGGCGTGCCGGCGCGCTGCTCCGTGCCACCGGTGGTTGAGGGCCGCGGGCGCCGCGCCCGCCTTGCCGGGAACGCGGCCCGCGGCCTATGCTCCGCGCCGCTCATGTCGAAGCTCCTCCTCGTCTGCCTCGGCGGCGCCATCGGGAGCGGCGCGCGCTACCTCGTCGGGAGCTGGGTGACGTCCACGTGGGGAACCGATTTCCCGTGGGGCACCCTGGCCATCAACACCACCGGGTCGTTCCTCATCAGCGTGGTCATGTACCTCGGGCTCGAGGTCGGCATGGTCGGCCCGGAGCTCCGGCTGCTCCTCGCCGTGGGGGTCCTGGGCGGATTCACCACCTACTCCTCGTTCAACCACGAGACCCTCTCGCTCGCCCAGCGAGGCCACTGGGGGCTCGCCGCGGCCTACGTCGGGGCCACCGTCGTCCTCGCCTGGGTGGCCGGTGTGGCCGGGATCGTGGCGGCCCGGCTGGCGGCCTCGGGCGCGTGATCCGGGGGGTTGCGTTCGCTTGACGGCCCGCCGGGGTTTGTGGATATTTCGCGCCCGAGATCCGGGCAGCAGGGCCCGAAGGGGCTCCAGGCGGCCAACGTCCGCCGCGGCTAGCAGTCCACGGCAGGTAGCCGGCGGGCGGCCTCGGTTTTCCGAGGCCGCTCGCGTCCATTCCGGCTATAAGGTTGCGAACCCAGGAGAGCGATGAGCGAGAAGGAAGCAGGAATCGAGGTACAGGGCTCGGTGGAAGAGGCCCTGGCCGGTGGCATGTACCGCGTGAAGGTCGACAGCGGCCCCGTGGTGCTCGCCTATGCATCCGGAAAGATGAAGAAGTTCCACATCCGCATCATTCCCGGCGACCGCGTGAAGCTGGAACTCAGCCCGTACGACCTCACGCGCGGCCGCATCACCTACCGCGACAAGTAGCCGGCCAGGAGCAGTCCGGCCGGAACCATCCGCGACGCCAGGAGGGGAGCCCAGCGCGAGCCGTGGCTCCCCTGACTGCGTCAGCCCCAGCATGCCTGCCTGAAGCGAAGCGGGGCCATTCGCCTCGTCATCGGTGCCGCGTGGGGGATGAGGGGTCGCCAGGACGGTCAGGGGCAGGCTGCTCCTCGTCTTGCACGGGCTCGCCGGCCTCCGCGGCGCCTCCCTCGTCGGGGACCGGTGCGTGGTCCGACGCCAGCGGCCTGAGCGACTCGGCGAGAGCCGCGGCGTACTGGTCGTCGGAGAGCTGGTTCTGGGTGCGCATCTTCCCGAGCACGTCGTCGATCCGGGCGTTCCACCAGGGCGTGATCCCCGAACGGTGGAGGCGCGCGGCGAAGCGGCGCGGACTCGGGATCACGGTGGCCAGGAAGGCGGACTCCCGGGGCGTGAGCAGCCGCGCGTCCTTGCCGAACCAGTACCTGGCCGCCTCGCCCACGCCGTACACGCCGGGGCCCCATTCGGCGATGTTCAGGTAGATCTCGAGCAAGCGGGCCTTCGGCACGGAGGCCTCCAGCGCGATGGTCGCGAGCGCTTCGCGGACCTTTCGCGCCAGCGTCCGCTCCGGGGAGAGGAAGAGGTTCTTCGCGAGCTGCTGCGAGATCGTGGAGGCGCCGCGCACGCGGCCGCGCTCGGCCACGGCGCTCACGATCTCCCGGAAGTCGAACCCCCGGTGGCCGAAGAACCCGGCATCCTCGCTGGCGGTGACGGCGCGCACCAGCGTCTGCGGGATCTCGGCGTAGGGCACGAAGGCCGGGTTGCCGGGTCCGACGGCGATGCGGCGCGGAGGCTCGCCCGGCCCCGCGTCGATGGGCTTCCACTCGAAGCCGGACGAGAGCCAGGTGGGGCCGGCGGCGCGAGACGCGCGGCGGAGGTCCTCGATGTCGAGGTCGACCTGGACCTCCCACTCGCCGCGCCGGGCGAGCGGGCCGGAGACCGTGGCGCGAGCCGACAGGCCGCCGGAAAGGGGCGGCGCCGAGGGAGGGGGCCCGAGCTCGGGCGGCAAGGATGCGACGAGCGCCTGCCAGGGGACGGCATCTGCGTGGGCGGCCACGGCGAAGCGCGGATCCCCGCGCAGCGAGGCCTCGCCGGAGAGCTTCACGCCCACCTCTCCCGATTCACCCAGGGTGATGCGGCCGTCGTCGAGGACGAGGCGGCGATCGGCGCCGCTCCAGGACACCCGTCCGGAGGCGCCGGCCGTGATCGGCCCGATCGGGATGGGCCCGACCCGGGGCCCGGAGAGCGACAGGTCGCGCGTCCGGGCCTCCGCCGAGAGCGTGGCTTCCCGTCCCCCGTCCCGGTAGCTGCCGGTGGCCTTCAGCCGGAACGTGCCCGACACGAGCGAGGCGGGCAGCCGGCCGGCGAGGCCGTCCGGCAGGTCGGCCGGCAGGATCACGCTGCCCTCGGCCCGCACCCCGGTGCCCTCCGCGCCCGGCGTGAGCTCGAGGTCCAGGTGGCCTCCGCCGGGCAGGCCGAGGTGCACGGTCCCGGCCCATCCGTCCGGACCGCGCCCCACGTCGACGTCCAGGTCGAGCGGGCCAATCTCCTCCTGCGGCTGGCCCCCGGCGCGCGCCAGGTCGAGGAAGAGCCCCCGCAGGTGGAGGGCGGGAAGGGGAGCGGCGGGGCTCGCGCTGGTCCGGGCAGGCCCTGCCGCTCGCCGCTCGAGCGCCCGCCGGAGGTCCTCGCCGCCGGGACCCGGCGCGACGTGGACCGAGCGCAGGGTCACCGAGGCCAGCTCGACGCGGCCGGCGAGGAGGGAAAGGAGACGGGGTCGGACCACGACCGACTCCGCGCGAAGGAGCGGCGGCGCCCCGGGGCGCGTTCCCGGGATCGTCACCGGCCCGAGCCTCGCCCGCAGGAAGGGATCGATGCCCGCGTCCCCCACCTCCACCGATCCGAAGCGGCCGCGGAGCGCAGCCTCGGCCCGGGCCTTCAGGAAGGCGCGCCCGGCCTGCCCGTTGCCCCAGGCGAAGGCGCCGGCCCATCCAGCCACCAGCAAGGCGACCCCGGCCGCGCTTCCGAGGACGAGGCGCCTGCGCCGTCCGCCGCGGGGCGCGGAGGTCGGGGTTGCGGGATGGGACGGGCCGGAAGGCAAGGACGGGCGCTACTTAGCCCCGGGCCGGCGAGGGGTCAACATGCGAGATTTCCGGTGCATCCCTGGAGCCCGACCCCCCAATCGTCTGTTATATAGATCGGCCTTCCGGAGATGAATCACCTCGGCCCCAGCCTGCGCCGCCGGCGCCCCAGGTCCTGGACCGGATGGCGGCTCCTCGCCGGCATCGTCCTGTCCCTGGCGTTGAACTCGCTCGTCCTCTGGCTGGTCGAGATCGACTGGACCAAGCTGAAGGCCCTGCCTGCCCAGGGGCCCCGCTCGGTCGCGATGGCGCCCCTGTCGAAGGACAGCTGGGCGGCCAATCGTCAGATCACCGACGGGAGCAAGCCGCCGCCGCCCGCCGCCCCTCCGCGGCAGCCCGCGCCCCGGCAGCCGGCGCAGGCGCAGCAGGCCCCTCCACCCACGCCCGCCCAGCAGGCCGAAGCCGCGTCTCCGCAGCGGTTGCCCGGCCAGGTGGTGGACGTGGCGCCGTCGAAGAACGCGCAGCCGCCCAAGGACACCCGCTTCCTCGCCGAGAGCAACAACACGGTGGAGAAGGAGTCGGTCTCCCGGTTCCGCAAGCTCGACTACGAGAAGGCGGCTCCGATGCCGACGCAGAACCAGGTCAAGGAGCAGGCGCCCGGTCCGCGCGGCGAGCAGGCCTCGAAGGACAGCCCGCCCGGCACGGCAGGCGGCGACACGCGCAAGGCCGGCTCGCGCGGCAAGCTCGCCGACACCTCTCCCAAGCCGTCGCCGGACAAGCTGGCGATGGCCGTCTCCCCGGACGGCCGCATCGACTCCAAGGAGCGCCCCCAGGAGCCGGGTTCGGACAAGAAGAAGACCCCGCTCGAGGAGCTGGGCGAGGGGGGCGAGGGAGGCGAGGGTGCGGCGCGACCGGGCGCCTCGGGCGGGAAGCCCATCCTCAGCCCGTCCTCGGCCTTCTACGACAAGCTCACCGCCGCCCCCGCGCCCGACCACGTCGAGGGCGTCGACGTGGGCGACTCCACCTTCCTCAACACGCGGGAGTGGAAGTACGCCGGGTTCTTCAACCGGGTGAAGCAGACCGTGGCCGAGAACTGGAACCCCATGGGCGCGGCCAGCGTGCGCGATCCCACCGGGTCCCGGTACTTCCAGAAGGACCGGACCACGGTCCTGGCGATCACGCTCAACCCGCAGGGCGGCGTCACCGAGATCAAGGTGGCCCGGTCGAGCGGTCTCGACTTCCTCGACCAGACGGCGATCGACGCGTTCGAGAAGGCCCAGCCCTTCGTGAACCCGCCGAACGGCCTCGCCGACGCCCACGGGGACATCCGCTTCACCTTCGGGTTCCACGTGTCCACCGGCGGCGGCGGGTTCCGGTTCTTCAAGGGCCCCGGGCAGTAGCCCGGTCTCGCCCGCCGCGCCGGGGCCACCGCCGGGCGACCGGCGGCTCCCCTCGCTACAGGTTGACGGTGCCCTTCAGGCCGAACTGCCACCATCCGTGGAACTGGCGGTTGGACGAGGCGATGGTGAGGGTCCGCCCGTCGGTCGTGGTGGCGGTGGAGTACTGGCCGCCGAAGAATCCGAGCCACGGGCCGAAGGCGAACGTCTTCGTCACGTTCCAGTCGGCGCCGGCCTGGACGTTGAACCACTCCCAGCCGCTCAGGCCGTCCTTGGCGCTGGTCGTCGGCGTGGTGACCTTGCGGTTGAGCCATTCCCATCCGGTGCCGACGCTCACCCAGGGATTGAAGGTCGAGTCGGGAAGGAACGCGTAGACCGCCTCGGCGCCGACCCGGACGTTGGACGCCGAGCAGGAGAAGCTCTCCAGGCAGGAGAAGGCGGAGACGAACGCGGGGTCGTACTGGAAGTAGATGCCGGCGGAGAACTTCGGCGTGAACCGGTAGCGCCCCGCGATCTCAATCGGCACGGCGCTGGACACCCAGTTCGACAGCTTGCCGGAGGGGTCGCTCGTCACCGTGGTCGCCGAGGCGACGTTGCCGGTGGGCAGCGCGTAGCCGACCTTCAAATCGAGGGCGATCTGGGCCTGGGCGGCGGGTGCGGCCGCGAGAGCGGCGAGGACAGCGAGGGCGCCGAGAAGCCTGTTCATCCGGAGTCTCCCTGAGGTGAGTTCCGGCACAGCCTGCCACAAGGGAAAGCGAGCCGTCCACGACTTTCGCCGGGATCGGGCGCGACAATCCACTTGCGATCCGGGGGGTTGCAGTTCCAACCCGGCCGCCCCGAAGTGCGAGCTATTCGACCTTCATCCCGGGCGTCCAGCGGAGGACGGGCTTCCGTGCGGCCCGGGTCTCGTCGAGCCGCGCGCGGATGGGCTTCGTGGGCGCGCTCTTCAGGGCCTCGGGGTCGCGCCTTCGCCTCTGCGGCGATGGAGCGCATCGCGGCGATGAACTGGTCGAGCGTCTCCTTCGACTCGGTCTCGGTCGGCTCGATCATGAGCGCCCCGTGCACCACCAGCGGGAAGTACACGGTGGGAGGGTGGGACCCGTGGTCGATGAGCCGCTTGGCCACGTCCATGGTGGAGACGCCCGAGTCCTTCTGGAGCTTGTCGTCGAAGACCACCTCGTGGAGGGTCTCGGTCTCGTAGGGCAGGTTGAAGTCCCTGGAGAGCTCGGCGCGGACGTAGTTGGCGTTCAGCACCGCCAGCTCGGCGACGCGGCGCAGCCCCTCCGGCCCGAGCTCGCGGATGAGCGCCCAGGCGCGGACGAACATGCCCATGTTGCCCCAGAACTCGCGGAGCTTGCCGATGGTGCTCGGCCGCTCGGCCGGGTCGGTGACCAGGCGGTAGACGGAGCCTTCCTTCACGACCACGGGAAGGGGCATGAAGGGCACGAGCGCCTCGCCGACGCCGACCGGCCCGGAACCGGGGCCGCCGCCGCCGTGCGGGCGTGGCGAAGGTCTTGTGCAGGTTGTACTGCATGACGTCGAAGCCCATGTCGCCGGGGCGGGCCACGCCCAGCACGGCGTTGAAGTTCGCGCCGTCCCCGTAGACCAGCCCGCCGCGGGCGTGGACGATGGCCGCGATCTCCGCGATGTGGCTCTCGAAGATCCCCAGCGTGTTGGGGTTCGTGATCATGATGGCGGCGACGTCGTCGTCCATGGCCTTCGCCACGGTCTCCGGGTGCAGCCGGCCGTCGGGACCGCTCTCCAGCTGGACCGTCGAGTAGCCGTTCAGGGCAGCCGAGGCGGGGTTGGTGCCGTGGGCCGTGTCGGGGATGAGGACCTTGCGGCGCGGGTTGCCGCGCGCGACGTGGTAGGCCCGGATCATCATGAGCCCGGCCAGCTCGCCCTGGGCGCCGGCGGCGGGCGACATGACGGTGGAGGGGAAGCCGGCAATCTCGGAGAGGGCGCGTTCGAGCTTGAAGATCAGCTCGAGCGCTCCCTGGCTCATGGACGACGGAAGGAGCGGGTGGGCGCCGGCGAAGCCGGGCAGGCGCGCCAGCGCCTCGCTCGACTTCGGGTTGTACTTCATCGTGCAGGAGCCGAGGGGATAGAACCCGGTGTCGATCCCCCAGTTCCACTGGGAGAGCCGGGTGAAGTGGCGGACCACCTCGAGCTCGGCCATCTCCGGCATGCCGGGGATCTCCGGGCGAAGCAGCGCCGCCGGGATCTCGGCGGCAGGGTCGGTCCCGGCCGGCACGGCGGGCAAGGAGACGCCGATGCGCCCGGGCGAGCCCTGCTCGAAGACCAGCGCCTCCTCCATCTGCAGCCCGCGGGTGGCGCCCATGGCGCCCTGCTCCTGGGCCGCGGCGCCCTCGGCGCCCTTCTCCATGCTCGGCTTCCAGCCGGTCGGATTGGCCATGGCTATCCCCTCACCGTCTGGGCGAAGAGCTCGATGAGCTCGGGGGTGTGGACCTCGGTGGCCACGCTGAGCAGCGCGCCCTTCATTCTCGGGTCGTCGGGGTACCAGCGGGAGAGCGGAACGCCGGCGGCGATGCCGCGGGAAGCCAGCCGCTCCACGACCGCCTCCGCGTCGCCCACCTCGAAGGCTGCCTCGTTGAAGGTCGGGCCGGTGAAGCGGAGCCCGAAGCCGGCCCGCTTCATGGCGTCGCGAAGCTGCTTGCCGCGCGCGAAGTTGAGCCGCGCCAGGTGGGCGAGGCCGTTCTTGCCGAGCAGGGAGAGGTGGATGGTGGCGGCGAGCGCGGCCAGGCCGGCGTTGGTGCAGATGTTCGACGTGGCCTTGTCGCGCCGGATGTGCTGCTCGCGGGTGGAGAGGGTGAGGACGAAGCCTCGCCGCCCTTCGCGGTCGACGGTGGCGCCGGCCACGCGCCCGGGCATCTGGCGCAGCAGGCCCTCGCGGATGGCCAGGAACCCGGGGGCCGGGCCGCCGAAGCTCACGCCGTTGCCGAAGCTCTGCATCGTGCCGACCGCGACGTCGGCGCCGAGCGCGCCCGGCGCCTGGAGGAGTCCCAGGGCCACCGCCTCGGCGGTGGAGGAGATGGCGAGTGCCCCGCCGCGGCGGGCGATGGCGGCCGCCTCGGGGAGAGAGTCGACCACGCCGAAGAAGTTGGGGTAGCCCACCACCACCGCCGCGGTCCGATCGTCGACCGCCGCCTCGAGGGCCGCCAGGTCGGTCCGGCCGTCGGGTCCGTAGGGGATGGTGACAATCTCGTCGCCCGTGGAGGCCAGGTAGGTCGCCAGGACCTTCCTGTACTCGGGGTGGAGCGCGGCGCTGACCACGACCTTGTCGCGCGACGTGGCGCGGGTGGCGAGCAGGACCGCCTCCGCCGTGGCCGTGGCCCCGTCGTACATGGAGGCGTTGGCGATCTCCAGGCCGGTGAGGAGCGTCACGAAGGTCTGCCACTCGAACAGCGCCTGGAGGGTCCCCTGGGCGATCTCCGGCTGGTAGGGCGTGTAGGCCGTGAAGAACTCGCCGCGCAGGAGCAGCTGGTCCACGGCAGGAGGCACGTGGTGGGCGTAGGCGCCCGCGCCGACGAAGGGCGGGTGCTCGGTCCGGTTCCGGGCGGCCAGGGCCTGGAACTCGGCGAGCAGCGAGACCTCGTCGGTGGCGGCCGGCACGTCGAGGAGGCGACCCAGCCGGAGCTTCTCCGGGATGGAGCGGAACAGGTCGCCGACGGACTTCACCCCGCAGACGTCCAGCATCTGCCGGACGTCCCCGGGGGTGTGGGGGTGGTAGCGCAAGGTCTACTCCTGCTCTTCCTCGACGAACTTCCGGTAGGTGGGCGCGTCCATGAGCTCGGCGAGTTCCTTGGGGTCGGAGATCTCGACCACGATCATCCACCCCTCCTCGTAGGGGTCCTCGTTCACCGTCTCCGGGGCGTCGCCGAGCGGGCTGTTGACCTCGACCACCTTGCCGGAGACCGGGGAGAAGAGATCGGAGACGGCCTTGGTCGACTCGACCACGCCGAAGGCCTCTCCCTTCTTGATGACGTCGCCGACGTCGGGGAACTCGACGTACACGACGTCGCCGAGCTGGTCCTGCGCGAAGTCGGTGATGCCCACCGTGACGCGGTTGCCCTGGACGCGGGCCCACTCGTGGTCGCGCGTGTACTGGAGATCCTCGGGGAAGTTCATGGTCATTTCCTCGTGTAGAACGGCGTCTTCACTACCTGGGCGGAGGCGGGGCGGCCGCGGATGTCCACGGCGAAGGTGGAGCCCTCGGCGGCGAGGGGCGGTGGCACGTACGCGAGGCCGATGGAGGTCTTCAGGGTGGGGGACCTCGTCCCGCTCGTCACCGTGCCCACCTTCTTGCCGTCGTGAAGCACGTCGAAGCCGTGGCGGGCGATGCCGGGGTCGGTGAGGACGAAGCCGACCAGCTTCCGCGGGAGCCCGCCCTCCTTCTGCCGCAGCATGGCGGCGCGGCCGATGAAGTCGCCCTTGTCGAACTTGACCACCCAGCCCAGCCCCGCCTCGAGCGGCGTGGTGGAGTCGTCCATGTCGCTGCCGTAGAGCCGGTAGGCGACCTCCAGGCGGAGGGTGTCGCGGGCGCCCAGTCCGGCGGGCACGAGCCCCTCCGGCTTCCCGGCCTCGAGCAGGGCCTTCCAGAGCGCCGCCGCGTCGGCGGGGCGGCAGAAGAGCTCGAACCCGTCCTCGCCGGTGTAGCCGGTCCGGGCGACGATGCACTTCGCGCCCGCCACCGAGCCCTCCGTGAACCAGAAGGTCTTCAGCCGGGAGAGGTCGACCGCCGTGAGCGGCTGGAGGATGGCCTGGGCCCGCGGTCCCTGGATCGCGATCTGCGCCCAGTCGTCCGACTCGTTCGTGACCTGGGCGCCGCCGGCGTGGTCGCGCAGCCACTCGAAGTCCTTGTCGCGGTTGCCGGCGTTCACGCAGACGAGCAGGTCCTCGGCCGAGCGACGGTAGACCACCACGTCGTCCACGATGCCGCCGTTCTCGCGGCAGAGACAGCCGTACTGGGCCTGGCCGTCGGCGACCTTGGTGAGGTCGTTCGTGAAGACCCGGTTCAGGGCGGCGAGCGCCTGGGGGCCGCGGAAGACCACCTCGCCCATGTGCGAGACGTCGAAGAGGCCGGCGCGGGTCCGCACCGCCTCGTGCTCGTCGAGGAGGCCGGTGTACTGGACCGGCATGTCCCAGCCGGCGAAATCCACCATCCGGGCGCCGGACTTTACGTGAACGTCGTGCAGCGGGGTTCGCTTCGCCATCGAGACCGCCAGGGTTGTGGGGGGCGTCGCGATTCTAGCGGCCGCCCCCCGAGGGTCAAGGCATCATCGAGAGGGGCAGGTGACGGGCTCGCAGCGGCCCCGTGCGAAGGCCGCACAGCACTGGATCGGGTGTCCGGCCTCGTCGACGAACCGGTAGGACCAGTTGCCGGCGTCGCCGACCTCCAGCACGCCGAAGCCCCAGCGCGTGGAGGCGAAGAGGAGCCGCGCGCCGGGCGCCGAGACCTCCTTGAAGCGCTCCTCGGGCCGGCCGCGCGAGGTGTTGCCGGAGACGAGGACGTCGTACCCGGCCGGCGCCCGGAGGTGCTCGAGCTGGTGCTCGTGCCCGGAGAGCCAGCCGGCGATGGGGCCGGCCGCCGCCTCGATTCGCTTCACGCGGTCCAGGTATCCGGGGGTGGCGTCGGCCCGGTGCTCGCCCGCGGAGAAGCTCGGGTGGTGGGCCACGACGAAGCAGAGCTTCTCCCCGCAGGGGCGGGCGGCCTCGGCCACGAAGGCCACCTCGTCGTCGATGGAGAAGCCGCCGTAGTCCCGCCGGAGCAGGTTGGAGTCGATTCCGATGAAGCGCGCAGGACCCTGGTCGTGGACCCAGTGGCGCCCCGGCATCGACCAGGTGGGCGAGCGGTGGGCCACCTCGAGGCAGGCGCGCCGACGGGCCACGACCCGGGCGTCCTCGGCGCCGCCGGCGCAGGAGCCCACCGCCGCCACGTCGTGGTTGCCGAGCGTGAGCAGCACGGGGACGGGCTTTCCGTCCCGGAGGACCCCGGCGAGCGGCCGCTCGAAGAGCCGCGCGAAGCTCCCGTCGGCCGGAGGGGCGTAGCCGGGCGGCACCGTGTTCTGGTCGGGGCCGAACTCGCAGGCGGCCGCGCCGGGGAGGAGCGGGTCGGGCCCGCACTCGTAGACGTTGTCGCCCGGGGAGAGGAGCAGGTCGACCGGTTCGCGGCTCGAGAGGGCCGCCATGCCGGCGGCGACCACCGCCTGCTGCGGGGTGTCGTCGCCGAAGTCGGCGAAGTGGAGCACGCGGGCCGCGACCGGGAAGGCCGCCGCCGCCGGTCCTGGCGCCACGGGCCGCAGGACGAAGTCGGGGCTCTTTCGCTGCGAGCAGTGCTGCGGCGAGGAGCGCCGCGGCGACGATCGCTCCCTTCACCGCCGGGTTCCCCGGGCCAGGTCGAGGGTGTTCACGAGCAGCATGGCGATGGTCATGGGGCCGACGCCGCCGGGGACGGGCGTGATGGCCGAGGCCCGCTTCTCGGCCTCGCCGTACTCCACGTCGCCGCAGAGCTTCCCGTCGGCCTTGCGGTTCATCCCGACGTCGATGACGACGGCGCCCGGCTTGACCCAGGCCCCCTTCACCATCTCGGCCTTCCCGATGGCGGCGACGAGGATGTCGGCGCGGGCCACCTCGGCGGCCAGGTCCTGCGGTCCGGGAGTGGGCCACGGTCACCGTGGCGTGCCGGTCGAGGAGCATGGCCGCCATGGGCTTGCCCACGATGTGGGAGCGGCCGATGACGAGGGCCCGCTTGCCCTTCGGGTCGACTCCCGCCTCGTCGAGCAGCCGCATGACGCCGGCCGGGGTGCAGGGGCGGGGAGCCGGCTTGCCCAGCCAGAGCGCGCCCACGTTGAGCGGGTGGAATCCGTCGGCGTCCTTGGCCGGCGAGATCGCGTCGAGCACCTTGCCCTCGTCGACGTGCTTCGGCAGCGGAAGCTGCACGAGGATGCCGTGGGTCTCGGGATCGGCGTTGAGCCGGGCGATGAGGGCGAGCAGGTCGGCCTCGCTCACCGAGGCGGGGAGGTGGTGCTCCACCGAGCGCATCCCCACTTCCTCGCAGGCCTTCCGCTTTCCCCGCACGTAGATGGCGGAGGCGGGGTCGTCGCCCACCCGCACCACCGTCAGCCCGGGGATGAGACCCTGCTGGGACATGAGCTTCACCTGGTCGGCGACCTCGGCGCGGACCTTCGCTGCCACCTGTTTTCCGTCGATGATCATGAGGCGGCGGAGTATAGCCGTGAGAGCGTCGGAGCGCGCGCCCTTCCGGACGCGCGGGAAGGACCCCATGGACGTCGTCGCCTGCCCCAAGTGCAGCACCCCACTCGACCCAGCCGGGACCTGCGTGACCTGCACGGCCGAGGCCGAAGGACTGAAGCTCATGTCGCGGTCCGGCTACGCCTCGGTGAAGGAGATGATGGAGGTCCTGGAGGCGCAAGGGCTCTCCCCGGGGATGGAGCAGGTCCCCGGCCGGCGGCCCGAGGAGAAGCAGCGCCCGCTGTGGAACCTGTACGTTCCCGAGGCCGAGGTTCCGGCCGCCGCGGCGGCGCTCCAGTCCGACTGGGCGCACCTCCTCGGCGAGGCCGGCGCGCGCGAGGCGGCCGATCGCGGGCTGAAGGGCGTCGACCTCGACGCCGGCGGCGAGATCGAGTGCCCGGCCTGTGGGCACAAGTTCACGCCCTCGGGGCCCGCGGCCGAGTGCCCCGACTGCGGGCTCGCCCTGGGCGCGCCCGTCCGACGCGTCGCCGGACGAGGCCGAGCACTGAAGCGTCCAGGAACACCATGACCCGCGACCTCGCCGACCTGCACATCCACGTGGGCGGGGCCTCGGCCCCCCACACCCTCTGGTCCATCGCGCACGAGCAGGGGCTGAAGCTCCCGGTGGCCGACTACTGGGAGTTCCGCGAGCTGGTCTCGGCGCGCCCGGGCAAGGTGAAGTCGCTCGACGAGTACCTGGCCGTGCTCCACCAGTGGACCGAGAAGATCCAGTCCTCGCCCCAGGCCATGGAGCGAAGCGTCCACGAGATCATCGGGAAGGAGTACCGGTCCTCCCGGGTCAACCTGATCGAGCTGAGATTCAACCCCATGAAGCGGAACCAGGGGGGCGAGCGCGACCTCGATCACATCATCCACGCCGCGTTGCGGGGAATGGACCGGGGCGTCCTCGAGTACGGGGTGCAGGCCGGGCTCATCTTCTGCCTGGCCCGCGAGTTCGAGCCTCACCTGAACGAGATCATCGTCGAGAAGGCCATCCGCTACCAGCGGCGCGGGGTCGTGGGAATCGATCTCGCCGGCACCGAGCGGAACGCCATCGAGCTCGACCCGGCCGTGGTGGGGAAGTACCGGACGCTCTTCGCCCACGCCCGCAAGGCCGGGCTGCGGACCACGGTCCACACCGGGGAGACGGCCGGGACCGGCGCCGAGGGCGTGCGCGCGGTCGTCGAGCAGCTGGAGCCCGATCGCATCGGCCACGGCGTCCGCGCCGCCCAGGACGAGAAGGTGATGCACCTGCTCCGGGAGCGGGGCGTGACGCTCGAGATCTGCCCGACCTCCAACCTGGCCACGCGCGCCGTGTCCGGGACCGCCGAGATGCGGGAGGTGCTCCAGAAGCTCTGGAGGAACGGGGTCCGGTTCACCATCAACACCGACGGACCGTACCTGCTCGACACCGACATGCGCCGCGAGCTCGAGATGCTCCGCACGAACGGCGTGCTCGCCGAGGAGCAGATCGATCAGGCGCTGCGCTGGGCGCGCGAGGCGACCTTCGTCGAGGGCGCGCGCCCGGCCTGACCGGAGACGCGCGTCGCGGGTCAGGCCGTCTCGGCGACCAGCACGGCGGCGATCGCGCCGGGCTGGCGGTTCCTCGCCGGCGCGGATGGGCGCGAGCTCCGCGGCGCGGTTGCGGGCCAGGGTCGCGAGAAGCGCTCCCGGGGCGCCGGCCTCCGCCAGGCGCGGGTCGTCGAGGGTCTCGAAGGCGCGAGCGACGGCGGGGAGATCGGCGCGGCGCAGCGGAGCCGGCGCGAACCCGCGGCCGAGGCGCTCGTTGGCGAGCGCGGTGAGGTAGAGCGTGGCGAGCGTCGGAGCAGGCGACCCGGGAGCGGGCGCGAGACCGAGCTGCCGTCCCAGGGCGAGCAGCGCGCTCGCGTCGTCCAGCGCCCCGGAAGCCCGACGGACCTCCTCGGTCGACTGGAACGGCCGGGCCTGCGGGGCGCTCGCCGCGACCGAGCCCCACTCTTCGCGCGGGAGGTCGAGGCCCGGGAAGTATCGGGGCCGGCGTCGCAGGACGGCGTCCACCGCCTCGCCGATCGGGGCGTCGAGGGCCGGCACGGGCCCGAGGGCCGCCTCCGCCTTTCGCTGCCGCTCGGCGCGCCACCGCAGCTCGAGCAGCTGGACGAACCCGCGCTGGAAGACCGCCTTGAGCGGCGTGGAGGCGAGCACCGAGGCGGCGGCCTCCGGATCGCCGCCGGAGAGGGTCTCGAGCCCCATCTCCAGCAGGGCCCGGGCGGACTCGACGGCGCCGCGAACGGCCTCCGTGTCGGCGGGGTCGACCCGGTCGGCCACGACCGCCGCGTTCGCCGCCGCCATGGCCTCCATCTCGAATCGCGCCATCGCGTCCGGGCCGAGGCGGGCCGCGGCCCGATCGAGGAGGGTCTCGCGCCGGAAGGAGGCGAGCCAGAATCCGGGCGGGCGCTCGGGGAGGCCTGCCGGCGCCTCGACGCGCGAGGCCGGCCGGGCGAACCAGGAGATCGCCTCGTCGAAGGTGGGGTAGCCGAGGTCGGCGAGCCGGCCGTTGCGCCACCGGAGCGCCGACTCGGCGAGGTCGCTGTCGAGCTCCCATCGGACCATGGAGAGGATCCGGCCCGCCATGAACGGGTCCTTCTCGTAGAGGTCGTCGAGGAGGCGCCGCACGGCGATGTAGTCCGCGCCGTCCGGCACGAACTCGACGATGTAGCGCCCTTCCACCGTCCGGACGAAGCGTTCCCCCTCGAGGTCGGGGTCCTCGTCCTCCTCCAGGTCGTGGATCCGGAGCGCGGAGCGCAAGAGGAGGCTCACCAGGTCCGGATCGAGCAACGCCAGCTTCTCGCGCCACTCGTCCCGGTCCTCGTCGCTCTCCGACGTCGGCCCACGCGCGGCGCGGATCCAGGGCATGAGCCGCATCGGCTCGGCCTCGTTGCCGCGCCAGGCGTCGAGGTCGAGAAAGGCCTGGAACTGCTCGGGGGAGGCGAGCTGCACCACGTCGGAGGCGTCGGCGAGGCCGGTCTCCTGGATGGCGTAGAAGAGCTCGTCGGCCGGGAGCGCCCGGACGATGGCCCGCGGATCCGGCTGGTCGAGCAGCAGGTCGAGCCGCTTGCGCCCTCCGAGGGTGGAGAGCGCGCGGCGCACCTCGGCCAATCCCGCGGGGGCGGGCTCGCCGTCGTCCTGTCCTGTTCCGGTCATCGCGCGTGGACTACCGGGACCACGTGGTCCCGGGGCGCGAGGTCGAAGGCGCTCTCAGGCGCGGGCCGCAGCCCGCGCTCCGTGATGCGGCGCCTTGGTGATGCGCCCGGCCTTGAGGCAGCGGGTGCACACGCGGACGTGGCGGACGGTTCCGTCCACCGACGCCCGCACCGAACGGAGGTTCGGGAGGGAGCGGGTCTTGGTCTTGTTGTTCGCGTGGGAGACGTTGTTGCCGACGAGCGGCCCCTTCCCACAGATGTCGCAGCGACGTGCCATTGGCGTTTTTCCCTAGAAAAGAGGGCGGGTTATTACGCAGGAAGGAGGAAAGGTCAAGCTACTTTGGCCTGGGCTTCGATCCGAGGAGCTTTTCCACGGCCTGGGCGGCCTGCAGCGCGGCGTGGAATTGCCCCTCGAACCCCAGCCCGGGCAGCACTTCCCTTCCTGCGAGGAAGAGGTTCGGGATGGGGGAACGGCAGGAGACGCCGCCGACGCCCAGGGAGCGGTCGGGGCGGGAAGCGAAGAGGGGATGGAAGCCGCGGGCGGGTCCGCGCTCCCCGGCGACGGACTCGTGCAGCGTGGCCCGGTCGAGGAACGGGATGAACCCGGCGACCGTCCGGCGCAGGTAGCCGGCCGCCTCGGCGGCATCGGTGCCCTCCGGGACCGCGGTTCCGGCGGAGAGGATGACCTCGCCGGCGCTGGGCTCGTGCCCCTTCGCCCCGCCTCGGTAGGCCGGGATGACCTGAAGGAGCACGGGCGATCCCTCGGCCGGGAAGGCCAGGGCCACCTCGGCCAGGGGCGCGGGAAGGGCGCCGGCCCGCACGACCCAGTTCGTCGAGAAGATCCTCGCCGACGGGAGCGCGGCGGCGAGGTACGCATCCAGCTTGCCGGGCTTGGCGAGCAGTCCCGGCAGCGTGGCGGCGATCGCCGGCGAACACGAAGGCGCGCGCGGTGTAGCGCGCCTCTCCGCTCTTCACCCGGAGTGCCACCAGGCGGCCGCCCTCCATCTCCAGCCCCGAGACCGGCGCGGGCTCGCCCTCGCCGCCGAGGAACTCGCCGCGCGACTCGGTGATGCGGCGGCGAAGCACGGCCGCGACCGAGGCCTCTCCTCCGGGCGTCCGCAGCGTCCCCTGGAGGACGGCGCCGAGCGTCCGGGCCAGCCCGAGCGCGGAGGGGTCGCCGTCGAGCGAGGCGAGGAACGGCCAGGCGCCCCGCAGTGCCGAGGCGAGCGGGTGGTCGCCGAGCTCGGCGAGCGGAAGGGCGCCGCGCCCGGCCCCGCCGGGGACCAGGCTTCTCGCGCGGTGAAGTCGCCAGCGGTCGAGCAGCCCGCGCGGAGGCAAGGGGGCGAGCGCGGCCAGGAAGGGGTTGCTCGCGGTCGGAGAGGGCGCGGACCGCGTCGAGCGCCGCCTCCAGCCTCGGGACGTCGCCGGGCCATTCCCGGCGGAGCTCCGTTCCCCGGTCGACGCGCGAGAGGGGGAGGTCGAGCCGGTGGCGCGGCAGGAGCAGCTGCAAGCGGATGGCGAGCCGGCTCCAGCAGCCGCCCGGCGTCGCTCGCGAGCCCCAGCTCCCCGAGCACCTGCTCGGCGGCCGGGACGGCCTTCGGGACCGGCAGGAGGGCGGGGCCCCAGGGCAGCCGCCAGCCCGCTTCCTCGTAGCCGGAGCCGCGGCCGTCGGAGTCCACGAGCAGCACGCGGAAGCCGCGGCGGGCGAGCAGGGCCGCCGCCGCCACGCCGCCGAGCTGGGTGCCCACCACGCAGGCGTCGTAGGCCCTCTTGACCGAGGCCGCGCGCGGCGCTCGCTTCGCGTTCGCCTCCACGGGGTCAGCGATCCCCGGAAGGGTTGGAGACGCCGTCCAGCATGGGGGCGCCGGCGTCGCGCAAGGTGACGTGGCGTCCCGAGACCTCCAGCCGCCCCTCGGCGAACCACTGCACCGCGAGCGGGTAGATCCGGTGCTCCTCGACGAGGATGCGGGCCGAGAGCGCGGCCTCGTCGTCCCCCGGGAGCACCGGGACGGGCGCCTGGACGATGATCGGCCCGGTGTCGGTGCCGGCGTCCACGAAGTGGACGGTGCACCCCGAGATGCGGACGCCGTACTCGAGGGCCTGGCGCTGCGCGTGGAGCCCCGGGAAGCTGGGGAGGAGGGCGGGGTGGACGTTCATCACGCGCGGGCAGCCGTGCGTCCCGGGGGCGGGGCCGAAGGAATCGAGGAACGCGGGCGTCACGAGGCGCATCCAGCCGGCCAGGCACACCAGGTCGACGCCGGCGGCCTGGAGGCGGCTCACGACCTGCCGGTCGTAGGCGGCGCGATCGGCGACCCCCTTCGACGGGAGCAGCTCGGCGGGGACGCCGGCCACCCGCGCGCGCTCCAGGGCTCGCGCGCCCGGAACGTTCCCGATCACCACCGCGATCGTCCCCTCGATGCGCCCCTCGCGGACGGCGTCGAGGAGCGCCTGGAGGTTGGACCCCGAGCCGGAGGCCAGGACGCCGATCCGGATCACCCCACCACCTCGCAGGTGGCCTCGCCGCTGCCGGCCTCGACGGCGCCCACCACCCAGCTCGCGAGGCCTCGGCGGGCGAGGACGGCCCGGGCCGCCTCGGCGCTCGACGCGGGAAGCACGAGGACGAGCCCCAGCCCCATGTTGAAGGTCCGGTACATCTCGTCCGGCGCCACCGCGCCCTCCCGCTCGATGAGACCGAAGATCGCAGGGACGTCCCAGGCGCCGGCGCGGACCACCGCCCGGGTGCCGTCGGGGAGGTTCCGGGGCACGTTGCCGGGGAGGCCACCGCCGGTGATGTGGGCGATCGCCTTGACGGGAACCTCGTCGAGCAGCGCCAGCACGTCCCGCGCGTAGATGCGGGTCGGCTCGAGCAGGGCCTCGCCGATGGTCCTGCCCGACAGCTCGACGGGCCGGTCGGAGAGGGCGTGGCGCTCGAGGAGCACCTTGCGGGCCAGCGAGTAGCCGTTCGAGTGGAGCCCGGTGGAGGCCACCCCCACCAGCGCGTCGCCCGGGACCACCCCGCGCCCGTCGAGGATGCGGTCCCGCTCCACCACGCCCACGGCGAACCCGGCCAGGTCGTACTCGCCGTCTGCGTAGAAGCCGGGCAGCTCCGCGGTCTCCCCGCCGATCAGCGCACAGCCGGCCTGGCGGCAGCCCTCGGCGATGCCCTTCACCACCTGGGCCGCCTCCTCGGCGCGCAGCCGGCCGGTGGCGAAGTAGTCGAGGAAGAAGAGGGGCTCGGCGCCGGTCACGGCCACGTCGTTCACCGACATGGCGACGAGGTCGATGCCGACCGTGTCGTGGCGTCCGGTCAGGAAGGCGAGCTTGAGCTTCGTCCCCACGCCGTCGGTCCCCGAGACCAGCACCGGGTTCCGGTACTTCTTCGTGTCGAGCGCGAAGAGCCCGCCGAACCCGCCGATTCCGGCGAGCACCTCGGGGCGCAGGGTGGGGCGAGCCAGGGGCTTGATGAGGTCGACGAGCCGATCGCCCTCGTCGATGTCGACGCCGGCGTCGCGATAGGTCGTGGCCATCCGCCCCCCTTACCGCAGTGCGTGGCGATGCCGCAAGGCGTCACCGCGCCGGCCCTCGCCCGCGTTGACACCGCGGAGCGCCCTCGGCTAAGGACCCTCCGTGGACCCCGGAGATCTCCTTCGTCGCTTCGCCCGCGATTTTCCTCGCGGCACGGTGCTCTTCCGCGAGGGGGACCCGGGCGGCGAGATGTACGTCGTGCAGCGCGGGAAGGTCGCCATCTCGGCCCGGGTCGGGGCGGTGGAGAAGGTGCTCTCCACGCTCGGGCAGGGAGAGTTCCTCGGGGAGATGTCGATCCTGAACCACGCGCCCCGGTCGGCCACGGCCACCTGCGTCGAGGACTGCCAGCTGCTGGTGGTCGACGCGCGCACCTTCGAGGCGATGGTCCGGGCCAGCTCCGAGATCGCGGTGCGCATGATCGAGAAGCTGGCGGGACGGCTCGCGGAAGCCGACCGCCAGATCGAGAACCTCCTCCTCCGCGACGCACGGTCCCGCGTCGTCCACTTCGTGTCCGGTGCCGCCGCGCGCAGTCCGGGAACCCCGCTCTCCCTCCCGCCGGACGAGCTGGCGTCGCGCCTCGACGTGGAGGCGAAGGCCGTCGCGGACGTGCTCGGCACCCTCGAGCGCGCCGGGCTGATCACCGGATCGGAAGGCGCCTGGACCGTGCCGGACGCCGACCGCCTCCGGCACTTCCTCGACCTGCTGCAGCTCGACTCGCGGGCGGGGAACCGGGCGTGAAGATCCAGGTCCTCGGCGCCGCCGGAGGGGAGCTGCGCGGGCACGGGAGCACCTGCTTCCTCGTCGACGGGCGGCTGGCCCTCGACGCCGGGGCGCTCACCTCGCGCCTCGACCTCGCCGCGCTGGATTCGGGTCGACCACGTCCTGCTCACGCACGCCCACCTCGACCACGTGAAGGACGTGCCGCTGCTCGCCGACCTCATGGTGGGGAGGCGGCGGCGGCCGGTCACGGTGCACGCCTCGCCGGTCGCCACGACCACCCTTCGCCGCTCCCTCTTCAACGGGAGGCTCTGGCCCGACTTCACGCGCCTCCCCAGCGCCCGCCAGCCGGTGGTCCGGCTCGAGACCTTCCGGTTCGGGCAGCCGTTCCGCATCGGGCCCCACGCGGTCGTCGCCGTGAAGGTCCGCCACACCGTCGAGTCGTCGGGCTTCGTCGTCTCGCGGGCAGGCTCCTCCTTCGCCATCTCGGGCGACACCGGTCCGACCAGCGCCTTCTGGCGCGAGGTGAATCGCGCGAAGGGGCTCTCCGCCCTCTTCGTGGAGACGAGCTTCCCCAGCCGGATGCAGCGGCTCGCCGATTGGTCCGGCCACCTGACGCCCCGGACCCTGGCGGCGGAGCTGTCGAAGGTGGAACGCAGGGACGTTCCCGTATATCTGTACCACCTCAAGCCGGCCTTCGAGGCCGAGCTTCGCGCGGAGATCGCCGACCTCGGCCTCCCCGGCGTGAAGGTGCTCTCCAGCGGCGACGAGATCACGACGTGACGATCCCCCGCCCGGCAAGGTGACCATGGCCTGGTTCTCGAAGCGACAGACCCTGAAGGCGCAGAACACCCCCGACAAGCCCACCGGACCGGTGCCGGCCAAGAAGGGGGAGGGGCTGTGGACGAAGTGCGACGGCTGCGGCGAGGTCATCTACACCCAGGAGTGGGAAGGGAACTGGAACGTCTGCCCCGGATGCGGGCACCACGACGCGCTTCCGGCGCGGCGGCGGCTGGAGATGGTCCTCGACCCGGACACGTTCGAGGAGCTCGACACCGAGCTCGTTCCCGAGGATCCGCTCGGCTTCACCGACGCGAAGAAGTACCGCGACCGCCTGAAGAGCACCTACAAGGCCACCGGGCTGCGGGACGCCTTCATCTCCGGCGTGGGCCAGATCACCGGCCAGCCCGTCTCGCTGGGCACCTTCGCCTTCGAGTTCATGGGAGGGTCGATGGGATCGGTGGTGGGCGAGAAGGTCGCCCGCGTCATCGATCGCGCCTGCGAGCGTCGCATCCCGTGCATCGTGTTCAGCTCGACCGGCGGTGCCCGCATGCAGGAGGGCATCTTCTCCCTCATGCAGATGGCCAAGACCTCCGCGGCGCTGAACCGCTTCCGCTCGGTTCGCAAGCCGTACGTCTCGGTCATGCTCCACCCCACCACGGGCGGCGTCGCCGCGAGCTTCGCCTGGCTGGGCGACGTGATCATCGCCGAGCCCAAGGCCCTCATCGGATTCGCCGGGCCGCGCGTGATCGAGCAGACCATCCGGGAGAAGCTCCCGCCGGGATTCCAGCGCAGCGAGTTCCTGCTCGAGAGGGGGATGATCGACGCCATCGTCCCGCGCCTCCAGATGCGCGAGCGACTGGCCCAGATCGTCTCCCTCCTCGGCTAGCGTCGCCGCGCCGCCCACCTGGCACCGGGGCGAATGGGCCCGAACGACTACCTCGACTCGCTCCGGCCGCTGGCCATGCGCTTCGGCCTCGAGCGCATGGAGCGTGCGCTCGACGCGCTCGGGCGGCCCGAGCGCGACCTCGCGATCCTCCACGTCGCCGGCACGAACGGCAAGGGATCGACCTGCGCCATGGCGGCCGAGGCCCTGCGCCTGGCGGGTCACCGCGTGGGGCTCTACACCTCGCCTCACCTCGTCGACTTCCGCGAGCGGATCCAGGTCCAGGGGCGTCCCATCTCCGAGGACGTGCTCGCCGCCCGCATCGCAGAGGTTCGTGGCGCCTGTCCGTGGCACGAGCGGGACGACGACGATCGGCTCACCTACTTCGAGTTCGCGACCTTGCTCGGCCTGCTCCACCTCGCACGCGAGCGAGTGGACGCGGCGGTGGTCGAGGTCGGGCTCGGGGGCCGGTTCGACGCGACCAACGCCGTGACGCCGCGGGTGACCGCGGTGAGCCGCATCGGGCTCGACCACATGCAGTTCCTGGGCGACCGCGTCGACGCCATCGCGCGCGAGAAGGCCGGCATCTTCAAGCCGGGCGTCCCCGCCGTGGTCGCGCACGCCCAGCCGCCGGCGGCGCTGGCCGCGCTCCGGGACGAGGCCTCCCGCCGGGGCTCCCCGTTCCACGTGGCCGCGGCCGCGTGGCCGGGCCCGGTCGGGCTGCGGGGGGCGCACCAGGCGGGGAACGCGGCGCTGGCCGCCGCCGCGCTCCGCCTCCTCGACGCGACCGGCGTCCGCGTGGGGGAGCCGGAGATCGCCGAGGGGATCGCGACCGCGCGCTGGCCGGGGCGCCTGGAGGAGGTGGGGGGAGTGCTGCTCGACGGCGCCCACAACCCGGACGGCGCAGCGGCGCTCGCCGCCGCGCTCCGGGCCCTGCACCCGGGTCGGCCCGTCGAGCTGGTCTTCGGCGTGCTCGCCGACAAGGATCACGAGGGAATGCTGGCCGAGCTCGCTCCGGCGGTGCGGCGCATCCACCTCGTGGCGCCGCATTCGCCGCGGGCGCGGGCTCCGAGGAGCTGCGCGGCGGCCGCGGAGCGGCACGGGGCGCTCGTGGAGGAGCACGATTCGTTCCCCGCGGCGCTCGCCCGCGCCCGTGCGCTCGCCGGGGATGGTGCGCTCGTCTGCGTGGCCGGCTCGCTCTACCTCGTCGGAGAGGCCCGCCAGGTGCTCGCGGGTGAGGAGATGTAGGCGCAGGGAAGCCTTTCTTGGCCCTGCTGGGGCGCGTGCTATCTTCGCGCAAACGCCCGACGGGAGCGCGCCATGAGCATGCTTGTCCTTCTCTCCGCTGCCCTCATCCTCGCCCCCGCCGTGACGCCGGCGGCGACGCCCAACGTGGTCACCGGCATCGAGGTCGCGGAGCGAGGCGCCTCGACGGAGGTGACCATCCGCGCGTCGAACCCCCCGTCATTCACCACCTTTTCGCTCGTCGATCCCCCTCGGTTCGTGATCGATCTCTCCGAGGCCACCTTCGAGGGCGTGACGCGAAAGACGCCGGGCGCAGGCGCCGTGAAGGAAGTGAGCGCGATCTCCTTCGGGGAGGGCGTGCACGCCACCGCGCGCATCACCGTCACCTTCCTCGGGGACGTGGAGCCGCCGGACGTGAAGGTGAACGGAACCCGGCTGGTCGTCCGGGTCGACCCTCGTCCGGGTACTGCGGTCGCGGCGGCTGCGCCTCCGCCCGCGCCCGTCCCCCGCCCGCGCCTCCTCCCGCTCCGGCCGTGGCGGCTGCGCCGGCTGCCCCGATCGCCGCTGCGGCACCGGTTGCGGCGGCAGCCCCCGCGCCCGCCCCGGTCGCGGCCGCTGCACCTCCTCCTCCTGCGCCCCCTGCTGCTCCCGCCGCTGCCCCGGCTGCCGCCGCGACGACGGCCGCTGCGACGACGGCCGCGGCTGCCACTGCGGCCGAGGCCGAGCAGGCCCGCGCCAGGCAGCAGGCGAAGGAGGCGGAGGCGCGCGCGCTCGCCGCCGAAGCGGAAGCCCGCGCGGCCGCGGAAGCCCGCGCCCTCGCCGATGCGAAGGCCGCCGCCGAGACCCGCGCCGCCATCGAGGCCCGGGCCGCAGCGGACGCGCGTGCGGCTGCAGAGGCCCGCGCCGTCGCCGAAGCCCGGGCGGCAGCGGACGCGCGCGTGGCAGCCGACGCCCGCGCCGCCGAGGAGGCGAGGCTCGCTGCCGAGGCAAAGGCGCGTGCAGCCGCCGCAGCATCGGCGGCTTCCCGCCCGGTCGCTCCGCGCGGTCCCGGCTCCCGTGGCCCCGGCCCCCGCTCCGGTGGCGGCAACGCCTGCGCCGGCGCCGAAGCCGGCCATCGCCTCCACGGGGCCCAACCAGATCGAGTTCGTCGGATTCAAGCAGCTCCCCCAGGGCTCGCGGGTGTTCGTCCGGACGAAGCATCCACCGCGCTTCAGCGTCTCCGAGCCCCGCGAGAACCTGGTCCGGGTCGAGTTCCCGAACACCCAGGTTCCGCTGCGGAACGACCTGAACTTCCTCGACACCTCGTTCTTCCCCACCGCGGTGGCCAAGATCACGCCGGTCCGCTCGGGACGCAGCTACGTCCTCGAGATCCAGCTCCGGGAGCGGGTCTCCTGGCAGCAGCGGATCGACGGCGACACGCTCTCTCTCGACTTCGATCGCCCCGCTGCCGCCCAGGCCCCGGCGGCTCCGGCCAAGTAGCGGGTGACGCGGTCCTTCGCGCTCCTGGTCGCGCTGCTGCTGCTCCATCCGGGCGCGGCCTCGGCCGCGTCGGCCTCGCTGCCGGGCCCCGGCGGCCCGGTGGAGGTCGAGGCCGGGGTCATCACGTACGACGTCGCCACCGAGCGATTCCATCTGGAGGACGGCGTGCGGCTGCGGCGGGGAGCCGTCCTCCTCCGCGCGCGCCTCGGAAGCTACGACCCGCGCACCGGGGCGGTCGACGCCACCGGCGACGTGCTCCTGACGGCTCCGGGGCGGGTGGTGGCCGCCGACGGCGTGCACGCCGTGATGGACGGCCCGTGGGAGGCCCGCGGCGTCGTCGCGTTCTACAAGTCGACGCCGCTCGACCTCTCCCGCGACGCCACCATCGCCGACGCCGAGCGCGACGGGCGCAACCGGCTGACCATCCGGACCAATCTCGCCTCGGGCGTCGCTCCGGCCGGCGACGCCGCGACCCGGTTCACCGCCGAGGGAGTCCGGCTCACCCTGTGCGATTGCTGCGGCGGGGCGCCTTCCTGGGAGATCCGGGCCGAGAAGGCCGAGATCGAGCCCGGGCGGACCGCGACCCTCACCTGGCCCGTGCTCTACGTCACGCCGCGCTTCCTCTTCATCGACCATCCCATCCCAATCCTGCCGCTTCCCTGGCTCCAGGTGCCCCTCTCCGGCCGGCAGACCGGCCTCCTGTTCCCGACGGTGGACGTGGGCTCGCGCACCGGATGGTGGCTCGCCGAGCCCTTCTTCCTCACGCTGGGGGAGAGCTACGACCTGACCTTCACGGCCGGTTACGCCTTCGGCCCTTCGCAGTCGACCATCGACGACCGGATCTCGAAGGGGCAGGACCCGGGTGTCCGGGGCGTGGGCGGCGCGCTCCAGTTCCGCTGGGCGCCGCTCCCGGGCGTGAACGGGGAGGCGAAGCTCCTCCTCCAGCAGGACACGCTCCCGTACCGCTGGAAGCCGGCCGACGACCTCCGCCTGGGCTTCGCGATGCGCAGCGACGCCCGCGTCGGCGGGACGGGCTTCGTGAACGCCGAGGCCTTCCTCGTGGGCGACGCGGCCTGGCCCGAGGACTTCATCGGCGACCTCCTGCAGCGCAGCGCGGCCTATCACCGATCGTCCGTGGCGGCGGGGTACGCCTTCCCGCACGTCCTGCTCGAGGCCGACCTCGCCTACAACGAGCAGATCGGCACCCTGGGCCAGGCGAGCCCGCCGGGACAGGCGGAGATCCCGCTCGTGCCGTTCGGGCTCTTCGGGGGAAGCGTTCCTTCGTTCCACCGGCTGCCGGCGATCTCCGCGACCCTGCTCCCCCTCGAGGTGGCCGGCCCGCTGCGACTCTCCGGCCAGGTCGGGCTGGCGCGCTTCGCGCCCATCTCCGGGATCACCGACCAGAGCGTGGGCGGTCTCGGCCCCGGCGAGCGAGGCTGGCTGGGGCCGGCGCCTCCCCCCGGGGACGTCTGGGTGGCGGGGCAGCGACTCTCCGCCTCGCGGGCCTGGGCTCGTGCCGAGGCGCGCGCGCCGCTGCCGATCGCGGGTCTCGCCGTGCTCGAGCCCTGGGTGGCGGCGAACGGGGCGGGTTACCTCTTCGGCGCCGGAGCACAGCCCTCGCTCGCCAGCGGGTGGGTGAGCGGCGGGGCCGTCCTCTCGACCTCCCTGTCGCGGACCTTCGGCGAGGGCGCCGAGCGCGCTCCGGCACGTCATCGAGCCGCGCGTCGAGTGGCGCGGCTCCACCGGCATCGCCGGCACGCCGCTCCCGGCCTACGCCTACGACGAGCGCGACGCGGCGCCGGTCCTCGCGGGCGCTCCCTGCATCGCCCCTCCCACCGGCGTCTCCGGCGGGTGCCTGCCGCTCCGAACCCTCTCGTCCACCCTCCCGGGCGGCTTCAACCAGATGCGCCTGTCCCTGCGCAACCGGCTCGTCGCTCCCGGCGCCGACTCGACGTCGATGACCCGTCTCGACCTCGATCTCGGCCAGGACCTCGACCTGTCCGGCGGTCGCCTGGGGGAGACCTTCGTCCGGGGCGCGGCCGCGTGGGGACCGGTGGAGGGATTGCTGCTGGCCCGCTTCCTGGCCTTCGGCGCCACCCCCGCCACCGGGACCTGGGGCTCGCTCGATCCCGGCTTCCTCGACAGCTTCACCGAGGTCCGGTTCGACCTGGCCGCGCACGACGGGCGCGGGGACAAGCTGACCTTCGGCTTCCTGGCCCTCTCGTCGGCGGCCTCGGCCACGCTGAAGGCCGGGCTCGATCCGCTCTTCGACCCACGCCCCATCCCCTTCCAGACCTTCGGGCAGGGGACCGCCGCGCTCAAGGTGCACGTGGTCGGCGGCCTCGACGTGCAGTGGGACACGCTCTTCTCGGTCCGGACCGTCTACGCCACGCCTTGCGGCGGCGGCGCGGCGGTGCCGGTCGGGCCGTCGATGCAGCAGAACACCGTCACCGCCAGCTGGGACTCTCCGTGCAACTGCTGGCGCGCGCTCGTCCAGGTCCGGGTGTCGCAGTGCGGGTACTACGGGGTGTCGGCCGGGCTCGACCTGTCGGCCATCACCGGCCTGACGCTCATCCCTTGAGGGACCCCGCCATGGAGGGTTTGACTGGACCCGCGCGGGCGCGTAGCCTGACGTTGATTCTGGAGTCAAAAACGTGGCCCGCCAGCGAATCCCGACCGACGAGACCCGAGCCAGCCAGCCCATCGAGGGCGAGCCGGAGAAGCGGCGCGCCATCCTCCACGCCGCCCTCAAGGTCTTCGCCGAGCGGGGCTACCACGGCTGTCGCATCGCCGACGTGGCGAGCCAGGCCGGCGTCGCCTACGGGCTCGTCTACCACTACTTCCGGAACAAGGACGAGCTGCTCGAGAGCGTCTTCGACGAGCAGTGGACCCTCTTCATCGGCGCCATCCGGGCCATCGCCGAGGGTCCGGGGACGGCGGCCGAGCAGATCGCCTCGGTGATCCGCTTCGCGCTCGACGTCTTCCGCACCGCGCCGGCGGCGGTCCGGGTGCTCATCCTCGAGGTGCCTCGCACGCCGGACGTCCTGCGGGCCGGCAGCACGCGGCAGACCTTCGAGACCGCCATCCGGCTGGTCGCCGACATGGTCGTCCGCGGACAGCGCGAAGGGCAGGTCCGCACCGACCTCGACGCGCTGGTGGCGGCGGCCAGCGTGCTCGGCGTCCTCGACATGAACCTGGCCGGCATGGTCACGGGCCTCCTGACCGCACCGCACCCGTCCGAGGAGGAGCTCGAGCGGATGAAGCGCCAGGTGGTGTCGGCGGCGCTGGGAGCGATCCTGGCTCCGGGCGTGCCCATCCCGTCGAATTGACGCTTCCCGGGTGCCCTGTTAACTCCGGGGTCCACCCGCATCGTCCCCCGGGAGTATTCATGGCTCACCGCGTGCTCGTCGCCGACGACCTCTCCGCCGAGGGTGTGGAGATCCTCCGTCGGGCCGGGCTCGAGGTCGACGTCCGGGTCGGGCTGAAGCCGGAGGAGCTGCTGGCTGCGGTGGGCGACTACGACGCCATCGCCGTCCGCAGCGCCACCAAGATCACGGCCGCCGTGCTCGAGAAGGCGACGCGGCTCCGGGTGGTGGGGCGGGCCGGGGTGGGGGTCGACAACGTCGACCTGGATGCGGCCACGCGGCGCGGCGTGGTGGTGATGAACACGCCCGGGGGCTCGTCGGTGACCGTCGCGGAGCTCGCGCTCGCCATGATGCTCGCCCTGTCCCGCCACATCGCGCAGGCCACCGCCAGCGTGAAGGGCGGGAAGTGGGAGAAGAAGCGGTTCCAGGGACACGAGCTCGCGGGCAAGACGCTCGGCGTGGTGGGGATCGGCAACATCGGGTCGGTGGTGGTCGACCGGGCCCGCGCCATGAAGATGAGCGTGGTGGCCTTCGACCCGTTCGTCTCGGAGGAGGCCGCCGCGCTGATGGGCGTCGAGCTCGTTCCGCTCGAGCAGGTCTGGAAGCGGGCCGACGTCATCTCGCTCCACGTCCCGCTCACCGAGAAGACCCGCAACGTGGTGAACGCGGCGAGCCTCGCGCAGATGAAGAAGGGGGTCCTCCTCGTGAACTGCGCGCGCGGGGGGCTGGTCGACGAGAAGGCGCTGGCCGACGCGCTCGCCTCCGGCCACGTGGGCGGTGCGGCCCTCGACGTGTTCGAGAAGGAGCCGGTGTCGCCCGACAACCCGCTCCTCCGGCTCGACGGGTTCATCTGCACGCCGCACCTGGGGGCCTCCACCGAGGAGGCCCAGGCCGCCGTGGCGGTGGGCATCGCCGAGCAGCTGGCGGCCTTCCTGACCCGGGGCGAGGTGAAGAACGCGGTCAACGTGCCGTCGATGTCGCGGGAGGCGCTGGAGCGGTTCGGACCCTACCTGGAGCTCGGCCGGGAAGCTGGGCTCGCTGGCCGCCCAGATCGGCCCGAGCGGGGTCCGGGAGGTTCGCGTGTCCTACGCCGGCGACGTCGCCGAGGCCTCGCCGCGCCCGCTCACCGCCGCCGTGCTCTCGGGGATGCTCTCCCACGTCGAGGCGCAGCCGGTGAACGAGGTGAGCGCTCCGGGAATCGCGCGGGAGCGCGGGATCACCGTCCGCGAGGAGCAGGTGGCCGGGCACCAGGACTACGCGAGCCTGGTGACCGTGTCGGTGACCGGGCAGGGCGGGGAGGCGGTGGTGGCCGGCACGGTCTTCGGCCGCCGCGACCTCCGCATCGTGCGGGTCAACCAGTTCCGCCTCGAGGCGGTCCCGGAGGGGCACATCATCCTCTGCGTGAACGACGACTCGCCGGGCGTGGTGGGGAACATCGGCACGTCGCTCGGCGCCGCCGGCGTGAACATCGCCGGCATCTCGCTCTCCCGGGATTCGACCGGCGCCGCGGCGGTGTCGCTCCTGAACGTCGACTCCGAGCCCCCCTCGGCCGTCCTCGACGCCCTCCGCTCCATTCCCCACGTCCGCGAAGTGCGGCGCATCCGGCTCTGAGCCCCGACCCCATGCTCGACCTCTCGCTTCCCCTCGGCCTCCGCGACCTCACGCCCGACCACTCGGCGCACCTGGCGGAGCTCTCGGCCCGCCTCCAGGAGGTCTTCGCGTCCTTCAAGTACCGGCGCGTCCTCCTGCCGACCCTGGAGCGGCTCGAGGTGGTCGAGCGCGGGCTCTCGCCCGCGGCGCTCGCCGGCGTGCTCAAGTTCGTCGAGCCCGGATCGGGCGAGGTGGTCGCCATCCGGCCGGACATCACGCCGCAGATCGCGAGGCTCTACGCGGCCCGGCCCGACGCGCTCCCCGACCCGGCGCGCCTCTGCTACGACGGCCCGGTGCTGCGGGCCCGCGAGGCCCGCGCCGGACGGCCCCGCGAGGTCTACCAGGCTGGCGTGGAGCTCCTCGGGGCCGGAGGACCGGCGGCGGATGCCGAGGCGCTCACCGTCCTCCGCCGGGCGCTCGACGGGGTCGGGCTCGAGAGCGCCGTCCTGGAGGTGGGGCACGCCCGCTTCGCGGGGGCGGTCGTGGAGGGCGCCGGCCTGCGCGCCTCGGCTCGCGCCGAGGCCGAGGAGGCGCTCACGCGCAAGGACCAGGCAGCCCTGACCCGGCTGGCCGCGAAGGCCAAGGGAAGCCCGGCTGCGCGCAAGGCGCTTCCGGCCCTGGCCACGCTCTACGGGGAGGGCGCCCTCTCCCGGGCCCGCGAGGTCGCGAGCCGGGTCCCGGGCGCCGCGGCGCCGCTGGCCGAGCTGGAGGCGGCGCTGCGCCTGGCCCGGCGGCGCGGGGTCACGAGCGTGGAGGTCGACCTGGGAGAGGTTCGCGGCCTCGGCTACTACACCGGGATCACCTTCGCCGGGTATGCCGCGGGGGCGGGAAGCGCCGTGGCCTCCGGGGGGCGCTACGACGGCCTGCTGGCCCGCTTCGGGCGTCCCGGGCCCGCCATCGGCTTCGCCGTGGACCTCGAGTTCGCCACCCAGGCGCTCGAGCGGCGTCGTCCGGGGGGCGTCCGTCGATGACGGTGGCCCCCGGCAGCCACCCCTGGTAACGTCGCGCATCGCGCGCGCCGAAGAGACGGCGCATCGCTGCGAGGAGCCAAAGCACATGCCGAACGTGGTCGTCGTCGGCGCCCAGTGGGGCGACGAGGGGAAGGGCAAGATTGTCGATTGGTTCACCGAGTTCGCCGACGTGGTGGCTCGGTACCAGGGCGGGAACAACGCCGGCCACACGCTCGTCGTGGGCGGCGAGAAGACGGTCCTCCACCTCATCCCCGCGGGCGTGCTCCACAAGGGCAAGACCTGCATCATCGGCAACGGCGTGGTGGTCGATCCGACCGTCTTCATGATGGAGATCGACCGGCTCAAGCAGAAGGGCTACCTGGCCGACGACTCCCAGCTCGTGCTCTCGCTCGACGCGCACGTGATCATGCCCTGGCACAAGGCGGTGGACCTGGCGCGGGAGAACGCCATGGGGCCGGGAAGATTGGCACCACCGGCCGCGGCATCGGTCCGACCTACGAGGACAAGGTGGCCCGGCGCGGCATCCGGGTCCGGGATCTCCTCGACGAGGGCAAGCTGTCGCGAAGGGTGAAGGAGCGCCTCCCGGTGGCGCAGGAGGAGCTGCGCCGGCTGGGCGCGGAGTCCCCGCTCGACGCGGCCGTCATCACCGCCGAGTACGCGGCGCTGGGCAAGCGGCTCTCGGTGTACGCCAAGGACGCGTCGCGCGTGCTCCACGGGCTCATCCAGCAGGGGCGCTCGGTCCTCTTCGAGGGCGCGCAGGGCACCATGCTCGACGTGGATCACGGGACCTACCCGTTCGTCACGAGCTCGAACACCGTGGCCTCGAACGCCGCCACGGGCACCGGCGTGGGGCCGACCTCCATCGACGAGGTCATCGGCATCGCCAAGGCCTACAGCACGCGCGTGGGCGGCGGGCCGTACCCCACCGAGGAGAAGGGCGCGACCGGCGAGGAGCTTCGCCGGATTGGGCAGGAATTCGGAGCCACCACCGGGCGTCCGCGCCGGACCGGGTGGTTCGACGCGGTGGCCATGCGGTACGCGGCCCGCGTGAACGGCCTGGACGGGCTCGCCATCATGAAGCTCGACGTGCTCTCCGGATTCCCCGAGCTGAAGGTCGCCGTGGCCTACCGCCTGGACGGAAAGACGCATCGAGGAGATGCCGGGCGACCCCGAGGACCTCGAGCGGTGCGAGCCGGTGTACGAGAGCCTCCCCGGCTGGTCGGAGCCGCTGCGCGGCATCCGCACCTGGGAAGCGCTGCCCGCGTCGGCCCGGAGCTACCTGAAGCGGCTCGAGGTCCTCACCGGCGTGCCGGTGATGGCCGTGTCGGTGGGGCCGGATTGGGAGGAGACGATCCTCCTGCGGAACCCCTTCGCCGCCTGATCAGGCCGCTCGCTGCGACATCGGCGCGCCGCCCAGCAGGGCGGCGACGCGCTCGCGCCGGTGATCGAAGATCCGGGCCAGCGTGCGACGGACCATGAGCGGGTGGGCCGCCGCGCCCAGGACGCCGAGGGGAAGGGCGTACTCGACCCGATCGGAGACCTGGGTCCCCCCGTCGACGTCGCGGAAGGTGTGCGTGTGGTGCCAGAGGGCGTAGGGACCGCGTTCCTGGACGTCCACGAAGCGCTCGCCCGGGCGCCAGGCGGCGATCCGGGTCCGCCACCGGAACGGGACGCCGAAGAGCGACAGCCGGTAGTCGATGCGGGATTCCACCTGCAGCGTGGACGGCACCGGGGGAAGGATCCGGAACCGGAGGAAATCGGGGGTGATGGCCTCGAGGTTCCGCGGGTCGGCGAAGAAGGCGAACACCTCGGCCCGGCTCAGGGGCACGGTCTGGTGCCGTTCGAGGATGTGGAACGGGGTCATTCGGGCAGCTCCCTTCGACAAGTCCTTGATCGTCCACGGGGCGATCGTTGTCATGGATAAAGGCATTGCAAATGACTTGCAAGCGCTTGTCGTCCTGCTAAGTGGATTCCATGGACGCATCCGCCGAGAGAGGTCCAGGCAAGTACCCGATCCGGGTCGTCGCCCGACTGACCGGGATCCCCATCGACACCCTCCGCGCGTGGGAGCGGCGCTACGGCGCCGTGGAGCCCGGCCGGGACGATTGCGGCCGGCTCTACGCCGAGCCCGACGTCCAGAAGCTGAAGCTGCTCCGGCGGCTCGTCGAGCGGGGGCACGCGATCGGGCGGATCGCCAACATGGGCGACGCCGAGCTCTCGCGCCTGCTGGAGGCGGGTCTCGAGCCGCGGGACCGCGACGGCAAGGCCGACCAGATTGACCTGCGCGCGCTCTTCGAGGCCATCGACCGGTACGACATGGCCGCGCTGGACCGCCAGGTGGGGAAGCTCGCCGCGGTGCTGTCGGCCCGCGAGCTGGTCTTCCAGGTGGTGCTCCCGCTGATGCGGGAGGTCGGGGATGCCTGGGAGCGGGGCCAGTTCACCGTCGCCCAGGAGCACCTGGCCACCGGCGCCATGCGAAACCTCCTCGGCTCGCTGGTCCGGGTCCAGGCGCCGCGAGACGGCCGGGCGGGTGTCGTGTTCGCCACGCCCGCGGGCGAGCGGCACGAGATCGGCATCCTGGCCGCGGCGATGCTGGGGGCCACGGCGGGCCTGGGCGTCATCTACCTGGGGGCGGACCTTCCGCACGCGGACGTGGTGGAGGCGGTCCGGCGCACCGGAGCCCGGGTGGTGGTGCTCGGGATGACCGTGACCGGCGAAATCCCGCCCGAGCAGGTCGCAGGCACCATCGCCCAGGCGCTTCCGCGGGGCGTGGACATCCTCGTCGGAGGGGCTGCCACGAACGGGCGAGTCGAGCCCTTCCGGGACGCCGGCGCGACCGTCCTGCGCGACTTCGATGCCCTCGAGAACGCCTATCGCGGCATGGGCGCCCGCCTCTAGCCGGACGGGTCACGAGGAGGCGATCGCCGCGGCGGCGGCCGCTGCCCCGATGGCCACGGCCAGCGCGGCGCGGGCCAGCCGGCTCATGCGAGCCGGCGGCGCCGGCTCCCGCCGGGAAGGCGGAGGCTGCGTTCCAGCGCCGGCGGTGAGCGCAAGGGCGAACACGGTGCGCCCCGCACGCGCCTCGTCGCCGGGGCGGAGCTCCCGGAGCGAGGAGATGGGCGCTCCTCGCAGCCAGGTGCCGTTCTTGCTCCCCAGATCCTCCACGAGCACCCGCCCGCCCTCGACCCGGATCCGGGCGTGACTCCGGGAGAGCGACGGATCGGCGAGGCGCAGCGTGGCCGGCGATCCCCGGCCGAGCACGCCCTCCCGCAGCGGCAGGAGGCGTCCCGCCTCCGGGCCTTCCAGGACGTCGAGGCCCGGCCCGAAGCGGACCTCCTCCCCGCGGAGCGCCGCGAGCAGGAGCCCGCGCGCCTGGGTGGCCGTGCCCGGTTCGCGGCTCGACGCGACGATCCGGGCTTCCCCCACCCGTGCCACCTCACCCGGCCGGAGGAGCCGTCGCTCCCCGCCGCGCAGGACCCGTCCACCCACCGTGATCCGCCGGACGGAGGGCTCGATGACGACCCCGGCGGCCTCCGCCGCCGAGACGCGGACCGAGGGGAGGGGCTCCGCGGTCTCCCCCGGCGAGAGCGGCCACTCGCGGTCCGGCTTACCAGGCTCCTGGACGAGGACGTGGCTCTGCACGGCGTCACCTCCCGGCGGCGAGGTCCCAGGCGTCGAGCGCGGCGGCGGGGTCCGTGCGCCAGACCTGGCGACCGTCGGAGCGAAAGCGCACCGGCCCCGAATCGGTGCGGAGGAGCTCGGCGCCGACCTCCTGCCACCGGGACACGGTCTCCGCGTGCGGGAAGCCGTACCGGTTCCCGGCGCCGACCATGAAGACCACCCAGCGCGGCCGCGTGGCGCGGACGAGCCCGCGCCCGGAGCTGGTGCGGCTGCCGTGGTGGGGCGCCTTCACCACGTCGACGCGAGGGACCTCGCCGGCGAGGAGCGCCGCCTCTCCCGCGGACTCGACGTCGCCGGGGAGCAGGAAGGAGGTGGCGCCGTAGGACACGTGGAGGACGAGGGAGGCGTCGTTCTCGCGGAGCCCGTGCGTCCCTCGGGGCGGCCCGAGGACCCGGAAGCGCACGCCCGCCAGGGTGAGGTCGTCGCCGGCAGCGAGCACGCGGGCGGGAGGCATCCGATCGAACGCGGCGCGGGCCGCCGCGTCGCCGCGGTCGAAGGAGGCGAAGACGCGTTCTCCCCGCAGGCCCGTCACGACGGCGGGGAGCCCCTGCAGGTGGTCGGGATGGGGATGGGAGACGAAGGCGGCCGCGAGGCGGACGACACCCATGTCGAGGAGGAAGGGAAGGACGTCGCGTGCACCGGGGTCGTAGCGCCCGGCCGGGTCGCCCCCCGCGTCGATCACCACGCCCGAGCCGTCGGGCAGGCGGATGAGCGTGCAGTCCCCCTGGCCCACCGAGAGGAAGACCACCTCGATGCCGGCGCGGTGGCGGGCCGCCAGCAGGCGAGCCGGTCCGGGCAGCGCGACCGCCGCCGCGGCGCAGGCCGCGAGCACCCAGCGCCTCCGCCCGCGCGAGAGCAGCGCCGCCCCTCCCAGTGCGTAGGCCGCTGCGACGAGGCCCCAGCCAGGAGAGGCGATCCCCACCGAGGCGAGGGGCGGAGCGGCGAAGGCGTCGTTCACGGCGAGGAACGCGGTCGCGAAGGGGCGGCAGAGCCAGAGAAGCGCCGGTGCGAGGGGAGGGGCCGCCGCGCTCGCCAGGAAGGCCAGCGCCGCGAGGACCGTGAGCGCCGACGCGAAGGGCAACCCCACGGCGTTGGCGGGGATGGCGAGGGTCGAGAGGCGCCGGAAGTGGAGGGCCAGGAGCGGCGCGGTGGCCATCGTCGCAGCGGCGCTCGCACAGGCTCCCTGGAGGGCCGACTCGAGGGCTCGGCCGGTGAGACGCGATGGATTGGGGTGCACCGGCAAGGCCCGGCGGAGCGGGCCCGCGAGGAGGAGCAGGCCGCCCACCGACACGAAGGAGAGCTGGAAGGAGACGTCGACGAGGGAGCCCGGGTCCCAGGCCAGGATGGCGATGGCCGCCACGGCGAGGGCGTGCCCAGCGTCCGGGCGGCGGCCGAGGAGCACCGATCCGAAGACCAGGCCGGTGGCGACCGCCGACCGGACGACGGGCACCGAGGCGCCGGTGGCCACCGCGTAGATGGCAGTCACCGGGAGTGCGGCCACGGCGGCGGCGCGCCGCACGTCGAACCGGGACGAGATGGGCTCGAGGCGGACCAGGCCCGCTCGCAGCGCGCGCCACGTCCCCAGGGCGACCACCGCGAGGTGGAGGCCGGAGACCGAGAGCACGTGGGCCAGCCCGCTGCGGGCGAAGCGGTCGCGGGTGTCGGCGTCGACCGTCGACTCGTCTCCGGCCCCGATGGCGCGGACGAGCGCGGCCTCGCGGGCAGGCAGCACCCGGGAGGCCGCCAGGCCGAACGCGATGCGTGCCGCGGCGACGCGGGAGAGGAGGGCGGGCGGCGCCGTCCGGGCCGGTGGGGTGCGGGTCCAGGCCTGCCCGGCGACCCCGTGGGCCACGGAGACGGAGGAGGGATCCCGGCCTCCCGGGTTCCGGGCGGACCGGAGCTCCCGGACGTCGGCCGAGACGAGCACCTCGTCCCCGAGCGCCAGGGGCACGGGCAGGTCGGGTGAGGAGACCTCGAGCCGTCCGGCGGTCGCGTCCTCCACCGTGAACCGGGCCCGATCCTCGTCGTGACGGGGCATGGAGACCACCGCGCCTCGGAGGGTGGCC
The DNA here is from genome assembly GCA_963766715.1 of uncultured delta proteobacterium. GTDB lineage: Bacteria > Myxococcota > Myxococcia > Myxococcales > Anaeromyxobacteraceae > CAIOAK01. The sequence goes on along the minus strand of CAVYBH010000017.1, from coordinate 146,362 downwards.
GACGGGGCTGGCGGCGCGAGCCGCCCCGTCCGGGCTACCCCGCCCGCGACCCATCCTGCAGCCGCGAAGGCGAGGGGCGTGGCGGGGGTCCAGGCCAGCCCGGCCGCCGCTGCTGCGGCACCCCCCGCGATGGCGAAAGCCCCTGGTTTCAAGGAGATGGCCGCGGCCGCCCCGGCGGCAAACCAGGCGGCCCAGCGCGCCAACCTTGCGGAAGTGCTCAGGAAAGCACCCGAAAGCGATCGATTTCGCTCGTATTGACGGGGCGCAAGCGTTGTGGTAGGGTTCGCGCTCCAGGCCCAGCGCCCGCCCGCCCGAACACCCGGGCGCAGGCGAGATTGGCAGCCGGGCGGAGGAACGAATGGCCGCACCTCAGAACCCGTCGGGCCCGACCTTCAAGGTCGGGGACAAGGCAGTTTACCCTGGTCAGGGAGTTGGCGAAGTGATGGGCATCGAGCACAAGGAGGTTGCCGGCCAGCGGCAGTCCTTCTACGTGCTGCGCATCCTCGACAACGGGATGAAGATCATGATCCCGATGAACAAGGTGGGCTCGGTCGGCCTGCGCGAGATCATCGGCGACAAGGAAGTGCGCAAGGTCTACAGCATCCTTCGCGAGAAGGAGGTCTCGGTCGATTCCACCACCTGGAACCGCCGGTACCGCGAGTACATGGACAAGATCAAGACCGGTTCGGTCTTCGAGATCGCCGAGGTCCTGCGCGATCTCTACCTGCTCCGCTCCGACAAGGACCTGTCCTTCGGCGAGCGGAAGATGCTCGATACGGCGCGGTCGCTGCTCATCAAGGAACTGGCCATCGCCAAGGACTGTGACGAGCAGGACGTGGAGACCGAGCTCCGGAAGATCTTCAACATCAACTGAAGCCGCCCGGCCGGGGCGGCTCGCCGCGCCGGACCGACTGCGGATGCGTCCGCCGCGCGGCCATCGGCACGCGCGGCGGTCTCGTTTCCGGGGCGCGACGTCCGTGGTGGCGGTCAGGGCGGGCATCGACGTCGGGACAGAGCACGGTCGGTGCCAGCCGGGGAGTGGAGGCAGGGTGATCGGCAGCGAGAGGGTGGGAGCGATCCTGGCGGCGGGCGGATTCGGGGCTTCGCGCCGGCGTCGCCAAGCAATGGGTCTCCCTGGGCGGGGAGACGGTCCTTCGCCGGGCCGCGCGCGCCCTGGCCGCCTCCGGCGTGGTCGACGAGCTGGTCCTGGTCGTCCCGGCCGGGGAGGAAGAGCGGGGCCAGACCGACCTGGCCGGCATCGGAATCCCGGTCCGCACGGTCGCGGGCGGGCTCGCACGGGCCGACTCGGTCCGGGCCGGGCTCGACGCCCTGGGGCCGGTGGGGGTGGTGCTCGTGCACGACGCGGCGCGCCCCTTCGCCACCCCGGCCCTGGCGCGGGCGGTGGCCGAGACGGCGCTCGCGCGCGGCGCCGCACTGGCCGCTCTCGCCGCGACCGACACCGTGAAGCGGGCCGAGGGCGATCGCGTCGCCGAGACCCTCGACCGGCGCAGCGTGTGGCTGGCCCAGACGCCGCAGGGATTCCGCACCTCCCTGTTGCGAAGGGCCTTCGAGTCGGCGGGCCCCTCCGCAGCCGGGGCCACCGACGAGTGCCAGCTCGTCGAGCGGCTCGGGGAGACGGTGGCGCTCGTCCCTGGCGAGGCGACGAACTTCAAGATCACCGGGCCGGGCGACCTGGCCCGGGCCCGGGCGCTCGTCGAGCCGGCCGTCGCCATGGGCGTGGGCTACGACGTCCACGCCTTCGCGCCGGGACGGAAGCTCGTGCTCGGCGGCGTCGAGTTCGAGGGAGACGGGCTGCTCGGTCACTCCGACGCCGACATCTGCGCCCATGCCCTCTGCGACGCCGTGCTCGGCGCGGCGGGCCTGGGGGACATCGGCCGCCACTTCCCCGACACCGACCCGCAGTGGAAGGGGGTCTCGTCCCTCCGCCTCCTCCGGGAGGTGGCCGCGAAGGCCGCGGCGCTGGGGTGGACGGTCGGGAACTGCGACGTGACGCTGGCGGCGCGGCGTCCCGAAGATCGCGCCCCGCGCCGACGAGATGCGAGCCCGGCTGGCGGAGGCGCTGGGCGTCGCACCCGGGCAGGTGAACGTGAAGGCGACCACCGGCGAGGGGCTCGGATTCGTGGGGCGAGGCGAGGGAATCGCGGCGCACGCCGTGGCGCTGCTGGTGAGGAGATAGGCGACCGAGATGGCCATCCAGATCTACGACACGCTCGCCGGCGAGAAGCGCGAGTTCCACCCCATCGTCCCGGGCAAGGTCGGCCTCTACGTCTGCGGCCCCACGGTCTACGATCACGCCCACCTCGGGCACGCGCGCTGCTACGTGGTCTGGGACGTGGTGGTCCGCCACCTGCGCGCTCGCGGGTTCGAGGTGAAGTACGTCCGCAACTTCACCGACGTCGACGACAAGATCATCCGGCGCGCCGCCGAGGGGGGCGAGGATCCGGTCGCGTTCGCCTCCCGGTACGCCGATTCCTTCCTGGAGGACATGGACGCGATGGGCTGCGCGCGCCCCGACGCCGCGCCCCGGGTCAGCAGCTCCATGCCAGGGATCGTGGCCCTCATCGAGCGGCTCGTCGCGCGCGGCTTCGCCTACCCGGACGGGAGAGGCGACGTCTACTACGCGGTCCGGAAGTTCCCGGCCTACACGCGGCTCTCCCGGCGGAACCTCGACGACCTGGAGTCCGGGGCGCGGGTCGAGCCCGGCGAATCCAAGCGGGACCCTCTCGACTTCGCCCTCTGGAAGGGGGCCAAGCCCGGCGAGCCGGCCTGGGATTCCCCGTGGGGGAAGGGACGGCCGGGGTGGCACATCGAGTGCTCGGCCATGACGCTCGAGCACCTGGGCGCCCCGTTCGACATCCACACCGGGGGCAAGGACCTGGTCTTCCCGCACCACACCAACGAGATTGCCCAGTCGGCGGCGGCCCTCTCCGAGCGGCTCGAGCCGGAGGACTTCGCCCGGTACTGGATGCACAACGGGTTCGTCGAGCTCGACAACGAGAAGATGTCCAAGTCGCTGGGCAACTTCTTCACGGTGAAGGACGTGCTCCGGCGCCACGACGCCGAGGGGCTTCGCCTCCTCCTGCTCGGCACCCACTACCGCAATCCCATCAACTTCTCCGACGGGCTGCTGGCCGACGCCGAGCGGCGCCTCGGATACCTCTACGAGACGCTGGAGAAGGCCGATCGGATCGCCGCGGGCGCCGAGCCGGGGCCCGGGATCTCGGCCTGGGCCGAGGAGGCGCGGGCCGTGCTCGACGACGACTTCAACACCGCAGCGGTGCTGGGCATCCTCGCCGACGCCTTCACGGTCGCCAACGCCGACGCCGACCGCAAGGGCAAGAAGAGCCCGGAGGATCGCGCGGCCCTGGCGCGGTTCGCGCGGAATGCCCGCTCGGTCGGTGCGGAGCTCGGGATCCTGCAGCGGCCGACCTCGGCCGCCCTGGAGGCGCTGCGGGCCCGCGCCGTCCTGCGGCGGGGCATCGACCCGGCGCTCGTCGAGGCCCGGATTGCCGAGCGCACCGCCGCGCGCGCCGCCAAGGACTTCGCCCGCTCCGACGCGGTTCGCGCCGAGCTGGCGGCCATGGGCGTGGCCCTGATGGACGGCCCTTCCGGCACCACCTGGAAGGTCGAGTAGCGGAGCGCTCCGGCCGTTAGGATTCCCCGGTGCCCCTCGACCTCCAGTCGGACCTCGTCCCGCGCGGCGACCAGCCCCGGGCCATCTCCGAGCTCGTCGCCGGCCTCGAGCGCGGCGATCCCGCGCAGGTGCTGCTCGGCGTCACCGGGTCGGGCAAGACCTTCACCATCGGCCAGGTCATCGCGGCGGTGAAGCGGCCGGCGCTCGTGCTGGCCCACAACAAGACGCTGGCGGCCCAGCTCTACGGGGAGTTCAAGGAGCTCTTCCCCACCGCGGCCGTCCACTACTTCGTCAGCTACTACGACTACTACCAGCCGGAGGCGTACGTCCCCTCGACGGACACGTACATCGAGAAGGACTCGTCCATCAACGACGAGATCGACCGGATGCGGCACGCCGCCACCCACGCCCTGCTCACGCGCAACGACGTGATCATCGTGGCCTCGGTGTCCTGCATCTACGGCCTCGGCACCGCCGAGGCGTACTTCGGCCTCCTGCAGCAGATCGAGAAGGGCCAGGAGTTCCTCCGCGACCGGTTCATCCGGTCGCTGGTGGACATCCAGTACGAGCGGAACGACACCGACTTCCACCGCGGGACCTTCCGGGTTCGCGGCGACACGGTCGAGATCTTCCCGCCGTACGAGGAGGCGCGGGCGGTCCGGATCGAGTTCTTCGGCGACGTGGTCGAGCGCATCTCCGAGTTCGACCCGCTGCGCGGGCTGGTCCTCGCCGACCTCGACAAGGTGGCCATCTTCCCGAACAGCCACTACGTGTCGGCCCCCGAGGTGCGCCACCGCGCCATCCAGGGCGTGCGGGACGAGCTGCTCGGCCGGCTCCAGGAGCTCCGGGCGGGGAACAAGCTCGTCGAGGCGCAGCGGCTCGAGCAGCGCACCATGTTCGACCTGGAGATGCTCGAGCAGATGGGCTTCTGCTCGGGGATCGAGAACTACTCCCGGTGGCTCTCCGGGCGGAAGCCCGGCGAACCGCCGCCGTGCCTGCTCGACTACTTCCCGGACGACTGGCTGCTCGTCGTCGACGAGTCGCACCAGACCCTGCCGCAGGTGGCGGGGATGTACCGCGGGGACCGCAGCCGCAAGGAGACGCTGGTGGAGCACGGCTTCCGGCTCCCCTCCGCGCTCGACAACCGGCCGCTCAAGTTCGAGGAGTTCGAGAAGCACCCTCGCCAGGCCATCTACGTGTCGGCGACGCCGGCGGCCTACGAGCTCGACAAGGCGGGTGGGGTGGTGGTCGAGCAGATCATCCGTCCCACCGGCCTCGTCGACCCCGAGGTCGAGGTCCGTCCCGTGGGCACGCAGGTCGACGACCTGCTCGGCGAGGTGCGCAAGCGCGCCGAGGCCGGCGAGCGGGTGCTCGTCACCACCCTCACCAAGCGGATGGCCGAGGACCTGACCGAGTACTACACCGACGTGGGCGTTCGCTGCCGGTACCTGCACGCCGACATCGAGACGCTCGAGCGCAGCGCGCTCATCCGCGACCTGCGCCGCGGCGAGTTCGACGTGCTCGTCGGGATCAACCTGCTCCGCGAGGGGCTCGACATCCCGGAGGTGTCGCTCGTGGGCATCCTCGACGCCGACAAGGAGGGCTTCCTCCGCTCCGAGGTGTCGCTCGTCCAGACCATCGGCCGGGCCGCGCGCCACGTGAACGGGCAGGGTCATCCTGTACGCCGACTCGATCACCGAGTCGATGCGCCGGGCCATGTCCGAGACCGACCGGCGCCGGGAGATCCAGCGGCGCTACAACGAGGAGAACGGGATCACCCCGCAGAGCGTGAAGCGGAACATCAGCGACCTCTCCATGGCGGTCTACGAGGCCGACTACGTCACCGTCCCGGTCGGCGGAGACGGCGCCGAGTACCAGCCCGACCAGATCCCGGCCATCGTCGCCGAGCTGGAGGGGGAGATGCGCCGGGCCTCGGAGAAGCTGGAGTTCGAGAAGGCGGCCCAGCTGCGCGACCGCATCCTGGGGCTCCAGGACCTGGCGCTCGGGGTGCGGCGGAACACGGCCGGCACGAAGGGGCTCCTGGGGAGCGGCGCCATGGCCGGGGCCTTCTCCACGGGTCCTGCCGCCCGGCGCCCCCAGCGCAAGCGCCGCCGCTGATCCGGGACCTCCCGCCCATGGACGCCGCGCTCCGGAGGAAGATCGACGACCTGCCCCACCAGCCCGGGGTCTATCTCATGAAGGACCGGGCCGGCGAGGTCGTGTACGTGGGCAAGGCGGCCTCGCTCCGCTCCCGGGTCCGCAGCTACTTCGACGCCAGCGGCGACGACCGCCACTTCATCCCGCTCCTCGACGGGCTGCTGGGCGACCTCGACGTGGTGGTGACCCGATCCGAGAAGGAGGCGGTCCTCCTCGAGAACGAGCTCATCAAGAAGCACAAGCCGCGCTTCAACGTCCGGCTGCGCGACGACAAGGACTTCATCGTCCTGCGCCTCGACACCCGCCACCCGTTCCCCCGCCTGGAGGTGAGCCGCGCCCGGCAGCGCAAGGACGACGGGGCGCGCTGGTTCGGCCCCTACTCGAGCGCCAGCTCCATCCGGGAGACCCTGCGCGTGGTGAACCGCTGGTTCCAGCTGCGGACCTGCACCGATCACGTCTTCGACCACCGCAAGCGCCCCTGCATCCTCTACCAGATCCACCGCTGCCCGGCCCCTTGCGTCTACGACGTCTCGCCCGAGGAGTACGGACGGAGCGTGGACGACGCCGTGGCCTTCCTGGAGGGCAGGGAAGGGGAGCTCGCCGAGCGGCTGGCGGCGCGCATGCGGGAGTCCGCGGCGGCGCTCCGGTTCGAGGAGGCGGCCCGGGTGCGCGACCAGCTCCGGGCGGTGGCGCGGAGCCTGGAGACCCAGCGCGTCCTGATGGACGACCGGGCCGACCGGGACGTGCTGGGCATCCACCGCGAGGGGCCCGACCTGGTCTTCCAGGTGCTCTCGATGCGGGGGGGCAAGCTCCTCGACTCCCGGGCCCACCCGTTCGCCGGCCAGGAGTTCCCCGGCGACGAGCTCCTCTCCTCGTTCCTCTCCCTCTACTACGAGCGGGTGGCGCCGCCCGACGAGGTCCTGCTCCCCATCGAGCCCGCCAACGTGGACGCGCTGGCCGAGGTGCTCGGCGAACGGCGCGGCCGCAAGGTCCGGCTCCTCTTCCCGCAGCGGGGCGCCAAGGCCGATCTCCTGGACGTGGCGAATCGCAACGCGGAGCAGTCGTTCCGGAGCTGGCGGGAGGAGGGCGGCCGGCGCGACGACGCGCTCGCCGCGCTCACCCGGGCGCTCCACCTGGCCCGGGAGCCGCGCTGGATGGAGTGCTACGACATCTCCACCTTCCAGGGATCGCTGGCGGTGGGCTCGGGCGTGTCCATGCGGGATGGAGAGCCCGATCGGGACGGCTACCGGCGCTACAAGGTGCGGGGCGTCGCCGGCCAGGACGACTTCGCCATGCTCCACGAGGTGGTGACCCGGCGGCTGCGCCGGGCGCTGGCCGAGGGGGCCATGCCCGACCTGCTCGTCATCGACGGCGGCAAGGGGCAGCTGGCCGCGGCGCTCGCGGCGGCGCACGACCTGGGGGTTCCGACGAAGCCGGATCCCGGGAACCCCGGCCTGCCCTTCGTGCAGATGGTGGGACTGGCCAAGAGCCGCAACCTGGACGCCACCGCGCTCTCGACGACCCGGGTGATCTCGCGCCGATCGTCGCGGAGCGCGGGCCTGGCCGAGGCCGCGGAGCGGGCCGGGAAGGGCTTCGTCGCCGAGGCGGCTCGCACGCCGGAGCGGATCTTCGTCCCCGGCCGGAAGGATCCGGTCGTGCTGCGCCAGAACTCCGCCGAGCTCTACCTGCTCGTGCGGCTGCGGGACGAGGCCCACCGCTTCGCCATCGAGTTCCACCGCAAGCTGCGGCGGGTCCAGAACCTCCGATCCGTGCTGGACGAGATCCCCGGGATCGGCGACCTGCGGCGCAAGGCGCTGCTCCGTCACTTCGGATTGCTGCGCCGCGTGCGCGAGGCGACCGAGGCGGAGATCGCCCAGGTCGAGGGGATCGGGCCGGCCCAGGCCCGCCTGGTCCGGGAATTCTTCCACCGCCCGGACTCCGTGGTCGCGCTCGAGCCGGGAGAGGCCGAGGTGGACGCGCTCCTCGCCGAGGAAGGCGAGGAGGCGAAGTTGCCCGAAATGGGCGTCGACCTTAAGGTGCCCTCACCCCGGAGAGATCCATGACCGCGCACGACGACTTCGCCATCCAGCCCATCGTCGACGAGCTCTGCCGAGAGGCCGAGCCCGTCCTGGCCGGCCACTACCGCATGGTGCTGCCCTCCCGCGCCCGGGTGATCGACATCATCGAGGACGTCCGGGCCCTCTTCTTCCCGGGATACTTCGGCACCCAGGACCTGCGCGCCGAGACGCTGGCGTTCCACATCGGCGCCACGCTCGACCGGATGCGGGTGATCCTCGACGAGGAGATCCGCCGCGCGGTGGCCTTCGCCGAGAAGCACGACTTCGACACCTGCCAGCACTGCGCGGTGGCGGCCGCCGAGGCCACCCGGAAGTTCGCCTCGCGGCTGCCGGCGGTCCGGCGCCTGGTGGCGAGCGACGTGGAGGCCGCCTACGAGGGAGACCCGGCGCTGAAGACGCGGGACGAGGCCATCTTCGCCTACCCGGGGATCTTCGCGGTGACGAACCAGCGCATCGCCCACGAGCTGCACGTGCTGGGCGTGCCCCTCATCCCGCGCATCATCACCGAGCACGCGCACACCCTCACCGGGATCGACATCCACCCGGGCGCCCGCATCGGCGAGCGCTTCTTCATCGATCACGGCACCGGGGTGGTCATCGGCGAGACCAGCGTGATCGGGAACCGGGTGCGCCTCTACCAGGGCGTCACGCTCGGGGCCAAGAGCTTCCCGCTCGATGCGGAGGGGAAGCCCATCAAGGGCATCGACCGCCACCCCGTGGTGGAGGATGACGTGGTGGTCTACGCCGGCGCGACCATCCTCGGCCGGATCGTCATCGGCCGGGGCTCGAGCATCGGCGGAAACGTGTGGCTCACCCACGCGGTGCCCGAGGGCAGCCGCGTGACGCAGGAGGCGCCGGTCGAGCGCGGATAGCCCGCGCCCGATTCCCGGCGAACCGGAGACCGAATGTCCTTCCACCCGTGGCACGACGTGAAGCTCCCCCGATACTCGGAGGAGTCGATCCCCGCGATCATCGAGATCCCCACCGGATCGAAGGTGAAGTACGAGCTGGACAAGGCGAGCGGCCTGCTCCGCGTCGACCGGATCCTCTTCAGCGCGGTCCACTATCCCGCCAACTACGGCTTCGTCCCCCGCACCTACTGCGACGACGGGGATCCGCTGGACATCCTCGTCTACTGCCAGGAGCACATCGTCCCGCTGGCCATCATGCAGGCCAAGGTCATCGGCGTGATGCGCATGCGCGACGACAAGGGCGAGGACGACAAGCTCGTCGCCGTCTCCGCCGACGACCCCGAGTACGCGGACATCTCCGACATCTCCGAGATGCCGGCCCACCGGATGCGGGAGCTCAAGCGCTTCTTCGAGGACTACAAGGCGCTCGAGCACAAGAAGGTGCTGGTCCGCGAGCCCCAGGGGCGGAGCGAGGCGATGGAGGTGCTGCGCGGCGCCATCCGGCTGTACGACCGGGAGGTCGATTGGCTCCGCGGAAACTCGGCCCAGGCCCCCAAGAAGGGGCGGAAGAAGACGAAGTAGGGGCCGGCGCGAATCCTGCCGGGCCGGGCTGGCTCTCACGGCCGATGCCCATCTACGAGTACAGCTGCAAGGCCTGCCAGCGCGATTTCGAGGAGCTGGTGCTGCGCCGCTCCGACGAGGCCGACGTCCGCTGTCCCGCCTGCAAGGGCAAGCGGGTCGAGAAGCGGATGTCGCGCCCGGCCGCCCATTCGTCCGGCGAGGGGGGCGGGGCCAGTCCGGCCAGCGCCTCCCCCGGGTGTGGGCCGGTCGGCTGAGCCATCTGACATCCGCGCGGTCGCGCGGAAACGAGCGATACCGCCTCGAGGACGCCACCTCGCTCCCCGGGGCCAGCCGCGATAGGATCCGTGCGGCATGCGAAGCCATCGCGCCAGCGATTTCAACCTCGATTTCGTCACCGAGGCGCTCCAGCGCCAGGGGATCCTGCGCCCCGAGGACCGCAAGATCGCCACCGGGCGCGAGAACGTGCAGCGGGCGAAGCTGCTCCGCGAGTCCGCCGGACGGGACGGGCGCGCCCTGCGCCGCGCCGACCTGTCGCCGGTCGAGCTGCTCTCCTCCTTCGGCTTCTTCGACGCCCGGCGCGAGACCGACCGGATCGACGAGGACCGGATCACCAAGGCGCTCGCCGAGTCGACCGGCGTCCCGTACGTCAAGGTCGACCCGCTCAAGCTCGACGTCCAGCTCATCACCCGGACGCTCTCGCGGCCGTTCGCGCGCAAGCACGCGGTGCTCCCGATCGAGAAGCGCAACGGCGCGCTCGTGGTCGCGACGGCCAATCCGTTCGACCGGGAGCTCTTCGAGAACCTGCACGGGCTCACCGGGATGGCCATCGAGCCGGTGCTCTCCGCGCCCGCCGACATCCACCGCGCCATCGCCGAGATCTACGGCTTCCGCGAGCAGATCCGCGAGGCGCAGTCCCGCGTCGAGGGCGGGGTGGTGGACGTGGGGAACCTCGAGCAGTTCGTCGACCTGTCCGGGCTCGACGCGCTCGAGGCCTCCAGCGAGCCGGTCGTGGCCGCGGTCGAGTACCTGCTCCACTACGCCTTCGAGCAGCGGGCCAGCGACATCCACGTGGAGCCGCGGCGCGAGGAGAGCATCATCCGCATGCGGATCGACGGGGTCCTCCACCCGGTCTACCGGGTCCCCAAGAGCGTGCACGGGGCCATCGTCAACCGGCTGAAGATCATGGCCCGCCTCGACATCGCCGCCCGGCGCCCGCAGGACGGGCGCATCCGGACGGCGCGGGGCGAGACCGAGATGGAGCTCCGCGTCTCCACCATCCCCACCGCCTTCGGCGACAAGGTGGTGGTCCGGGTGCTCGACCAGCAGATCCTGGTGCGCGACCTCTCCGAGCTGGGATTCCTGCCCGACGAGCGCGATCGCCTCGAGCGCTGGCTGGAGCGGCCGCACGGCATGGTGGTGGTCACCGGCCCGACCGGATCGGGCAAGACCACCACGCTCTACTCCGCGCTGGAGGCGCTGGCCTCGCCGGAGATCAACATCGTGACCATCGAGGACCCCATCGAGATGGTTCACGAGGAGTTCAACCAGATCGCGGCCAACCCCAAGACCGGCACCGGCTTCGCCGAGGCGCTGCGCCACGTGCTCCGCCAGGATCCCGACGTGGTCATGGTGGGCGAGATCCGGGATGCGGAGACGGCCTCCCAGGCCGTCCAGGCGGCCCTCACCGGGCACCTGGTGCTGACGACGCTCCACACCAGCGACTCGGTCGGCGCGGTGGCGCGTCTCCGGGACCTGGGCGTTCCCGGGTTCCTCATCGCCGCGACGCTGACCGGCGTGGTGGCCCAGCGGCTGGTGCGCGGGCGTCTGCCCGAGCTGCGCGGAGGACGTCCTGCTCACGGCCGACCAGGTGGCCGAGCTCGGCGTCCGGCACCCCGAGGAGCACGCCGGCAAGCTCATCGCCCGCAAGGGCGTCGGCTGCCCCCGGTGCCGCTTCACCGGGTTCTTCGGGCGCACCGGGATCTTCGAGATCCTCTCGGTCAACCACCGGCTCCGCCACCTCATCGCCGAGGGGGCGACCCCCGAGGTGCTGGCCCGGACGGCCCGCCAGGACGGCCTGCGCACCCTGCGCGAGCACGCCGTCCTCAAGGTGGCCTCGGGGGCGACCTCCTTCGAGGAGGCCATGCGCTCGACGGCCGATGCGGAAGGACAGCGATGACCTCGCCCCAGGCCGAGATCGCGGAGCTCTGGTCGGCCGGCACGCCGATCGTCTACCTGGTGACCGCCGAGGAGGAGCGGGCGGTGGCGGTCTGCCGGGCCGCCGCGGACGGGTTCGACGCCAACGTCGCGGTCTGGTCCAGCGTGCGGGGGCTCGACCCCATCGCCCCGCTGGCGAAGACGCCCATCGCGGCGATCGAGGCCGTCCTCCAGGCCCCGGCGCCCTTCCTGGCCGTGCTGCTCGACTTCCACGAGGCCCTCGAGGATCCCGGCGTGGTCCGGGTGATCCGGGACGCGCTGCCGCGCCTGACCGCGGAGGGGCGCTGCCTGGCCGTGGTGGCGCCCCGCCTGGCCATCCCGCCCGGGCTGGCGGCGGAGGCGGCGGTGATCCGGCTGCCGCTGCCCGTCGGCGGCCGAGCTCGCGGTGCTGCTCGACGCGCTCGCCCCGCCGGGTGGCGCCTCGCAGGCCGACCGCCACCGCGTGCTCGTCGCGGCGCGCGGCCTCACCGAGAGCCAGGCCCGCCGGGCCTTCCTCCGGGCGCTGCGGGCCGACCCCGCCCTGGGGCTCGCGGCCGCCGACCTGGTGCTCGGGGAGAAGAAGCGGATCCTGGCGCGGGACCTGGGTCTCGAGCTGGTGGAGACCCGCGAGGCTCCCGAGTCGCTGGGCGGGCTCGAGACCTTCAAGACCTGGATGGAGGAGCGGGCGCAATCCTTCGCACCGGACGCCCGGGCCTTCGGGCTCCCGGCGCCGCGCGGCGTGCTGCTCGTCGGCGTGCAGGGCTGCGGGAAGTCGCTGGCGGCCAAGGTGGCGGCGGCGCAGCTCGGCGTGCCCCTGCTCCGGCTCGACCTCCCGCGCGTCCTGGGCGCCGCCGAGGGGGCCGAGGAGAACCTGGCCCGGGCCCTGTCCGCGGCGGAGGCCGTGGCGCCGGTGGCGGTCTGGGTCGACGAGATCGAGAAGGCCTTCGCCGGGAGCGGGCCGGGGCAGGGCGCCGACTCGCGCGCCGCCCGGTTGCTGGGCTCCTTCTCCACCTGGCTGCAGGAGCGGGAGGGCGAGGTCTTCGCGGTGGCCACCGCCAACGACGTGTCCCGGCTGCCGCCGGAGCTGCTCCGGCGCGGGCGCTTCGACGAGCTCTTCTTCGTCGACCTGCCCGATGCCGCCGCCCGCCGGGCCATCCTGGCGCTCCACCTCCAGAAGCGAGGCCGCGTGCCGGAGCGGTTCGACCTGGGCCTGCTCGCCGATGCCTGCGAGCACTTCTCCGGCGCCGAGCTCGAGCAGGTGGTGGTGGGCGCGCTGCACCGCGCCTTCTCGCAGGGGCGCGAGGTCGAGATCACCGATCTCCGCCGCGTGGCGCAGGACCTCGTGCCGCTCTTCAAGACCTACGAGGAGGAGATCAAGGCGCTGCGGGAGTGGTCGATTGGCCGGGCGCGCGCGGCCGGGCGCGAGGGCGCCGTCGTCGACCTCTTCCGGCGCGCCGCTCCCTGACGGAGGCCGCCGTGGGTGCCCGCCCGCGAATCACCTTCCGGCCGCTCGTCCCCGGGCGGCTTGCCGATCTGGAGACGCTCTTCGGTCCCCGCGGCGCCTGCGCGGGTTGCTGGTGCGCCTGGTGGAAGACGACGCGCCCGGAGTTCGAGCGCGGCAAGGGGGAGGGGAATCGCGAGGCCATGCGGCGCCAGGTCCGGGACGGCCTGGTCCCGGGCCTCCTCGCCTACGATGCCGAGGGGCCGGTGGGCTGGTGCGCCGTGGAGCCGAGGAGCGCGTACGCGCGGCTGGCGAGGTCCAGGACGCTCGCGCCGATCGACGACGAGCCGGTCTGGTCGATCACCTGCTTCTTCGTGGCCCGCCGGGCGCGCCACACCGGGCTGACGCAGGCGCTCCTGGCGGCCGCGGCGGCCCACGCCCGCAGGTCGGGGGCGTCGGTCCTGGAGGGCTATCCGGTCGACCCTCGCGGCGCCACGGCGGATGCCTGGCTCTACACCGGCCTCGCCTCGACCTTCGCGCGGGAGGGGTTCGTCGAGGTGGCGCGCCGTTCCCCGACCCGGCCGGTCGTGCGCAAGCCGCTCAGGTCGACGAAGGCGCGGCCAGCGCCCGCAGCACGTGGTCGTGCACCCGGCCGTTCGAGAGCAGGCAGTTCCCCGAGTCGGCCGTCGGGCGCCCGGCGAGGTCGGTGAACCGGCCGCCCGCCTCCTCCGCCAGGATCTTCAGCGGAGCGATGTCCCAGACCTTCACGCCGGCCTCGATCCAGGCCTCGGCCCGTCCGGTGAGCACCATGGCCGCGCCGGCCAGGTCCCCGTAGCAGCGGGCCTGGGCGGCGCTGCGCGCGAGGCCCAGCACCGCGTGCTCCCGCTCCGGGGCGAAGACCCCGCGGAACTCGCCGAAGGAGAGGGACGACTCCTCCCAGTCGGAGATCCCGGAGACGCGAAGGGGCGCCGGCTCCGACCCCGGGCGCCCCAGCCAGGCCCCGCGCCCACGAGCCGCCCAGTAGGTCTCGGACACGGCGGGCATGGCCATGGCCCCGGCCACGATCTCCCCCTCGTGCTCGAGGGCCACGAGCGGGCCCCAGAAGGATCCGCCACGGGTGAACCCCCGCGTCCCGTCGATGGGGTCGACGATCCAGCGGGTCGCGGCGTCTCCCGCATGGGCGCCGCTCTCCTCCCCCAGGATGGCGTGGGTGGGAAAGGCCTCGCGGATCACGGCCACCACGGCGGCCTCGGCGTCCCGATCGGCGGCGGTCACCGGCGTGCGGTCCGGCTTCACCTCGACCCGCACCCCGGTCCGGAAGTGCGGGAGGCTGGCGGCGGCGGCGGCCTCCACCGCGCGGCGGGCGGTGGCGAGCGCCCGGTCGAGATCGAGGGGCATGGCGGGACTCTACCATCGGGCCGGCGCCGGAAAGAGAACGGCCGCCCCGGTCTCCCGGAGCGGCCGTCGGATGCCTCGGTGCGGCAGTGGCTACTTCTTGGGCCGCATGTCGCCGGTCTGGAGGTACCGGGTGTGGAACGCGAAGGCCTCGCTGAACATGTGCGGCGAGTGGAGGCCGGCGCTGGGGTTCTTCATCGAGCGCTTCACGTAGTCCCAGAGGATTGGGCGGTACTCGGGGGCCGCGCACTTCTCGATGACTTCCTTGGCCTTCTCCTTCGGGCTGCGGCCGCGGAGGTCGGCGAAGCCGAACTCGGTGACGATGCCGTTCACCTCGTGCTCGGTGTGGTCGATGTGCGACGCGAAGGGCACGATGGCCGAGATCTTCCCGTCCTTGGCCGTGGCCGGGGACATGAAGATCGTGTAGGCCGAGTTGCGGGCGAAGTCACCCGAACCGCCGATGCCGTTCTCGATGCCCTTGCCGGCGATGTGCGTGGAGTTCACGTGGCCGTAGATGTCGGCCTCGACGAACCCGTTCATGGCGATGCAGCCGAGGCGGCGGATGATCTCCGGGTGGTTCGAGATCTCCTGCGGGCGCAGGATGATCTTCTTCCGGTAGTCGTCGATCTGCTTGTTGAACCGGATCTGCCCCTCGGGGGAGACGGAGAAGGCGGTCGCCGAGGCCACGGTGAGCTTCCCGGAGTCGAGCATGTCGAGCATGCCGTCCTGGATCACCTCGGTGTAGCTGGTCATGTTCTCGAAGGGGCCCTCGTTCAGCCCGACCAGCACGGCGTTGGCGATGTTGCCGACGCCCGACTGCAGCGGGTTGAGGTGCTTCGAGAGACGGCCCGCCTTCACCTCGCCGGACAGGAAGTCGATGATGTGTCCGGCGATCCGCTTGTGGATCTCCTCCGGCGGCTTGAAGGGGGCGTTGCGGTCCGGGAAGGCCGACTCGACGACGGCCACCACCTTGTTGACGTCGAACTTCCAGAACTTGGAGCCCTTGCGGTCGTCGGTCTTGAGGATGGGCAGCGGGACGCGCGTCCCGTGCTCGCCCGGGATGGAGATGATGTCGTGCATCCCCTCGAGCCGCTCGTCCTGCCAGCTGTTCACCTCGAGGATGATCTTGTCGGCCATCTCGAAGTAGACGTTGTTGGCGCCGCAGGAGGACGACGGGACGCAGGTTCCGTCCTCGTTGATCTTGGTGACCTCGATGACGGCGAAGTCGATGTTGTTCTTGCCCTTGCCGTAGTAGCCGTACCGGACCAGCGAGCCGGCGTGCGACAGGTGCATGTCCTGGTACTCGATGAGCCCCGCGTTGATCTTCTCGCGGGTGGCGGCGTCGCCCTGGTACGGGAAGCGGAAGCGGGAGGCCTCCACCGTGCTCATCATGGTGTCCTGCTCCGGGCCGGTGGAGGCGCCGGTGAGGACGTCCAGCTTCAGCGGCTTGCCCTTGAGCTTCTCGTCGAGCGCACGCTTGGAGAGCGCGATGGGAACGGCCTTGGGGTAGCCGGCGCCGGTGAACCCGGACATGCCGACGACGCTGCCGTTCGGGATGAGCGCCGCAGCCGCCTCGGCGGACATCACCTTGCTCTTCAAGCCCTTGTGAAGGATCCGATCACCCATCGTGTGGTTCTCCTCGGGAAGTTCTTCCGTGTGATCCGTGTGGATGGTGGGGCACAACGCGCTCGCGCTCCCGGTGCGGAGAACGAGGGCAGGGCGGGGAGGATAGCCCGAACGTGACGAGGTTTGAAAGAAGAGACGGCGTCGAATGACGACCGTCAAGTGGCCAGGAAACGGCCGATTTTCTCGACGAGGTGCGTCGAAGCCTCGTCGCGCCAGGGGGCCGCGACGGTTCGCTTCCCGTCGGGGCCGGTCTCGAAGGCGCCCTGGCTCCCGATCCACTCCATCGCGTTCTCGAGCGTGGCCTTGGAGATCGACTCCCGCATCAGCACGTGACCCGAGAGGAATTCGGCGTGTCCGCGCTCGAGCGCCTGCTTCACGAGCGCCTTCCTGTCGACCACCGACCCGGCGAGCCCTGCGCTCTGGACGGCCTCTCCGGCCACCCGGTAGGCCTCCAGGTACGGCCGGGTCAGGTCGGCGAGGAAGTCGAGCCTCGGGCGCTCCGGCCCCGGACGGACCAGCCCGTCGGCCTCGCTGACCGCGCCCAGCTGCACCAGCTGGTCGAGCTTCTCCCGGAAGACGGCGTCGAGGGTGGATCCCACCGGGTACATGAACTCGAGCCGGAAGAGCCGGGAGAGCCAGCGCACGTCGTCGCGGACCTCGTCGACGGGAGCGCCCGCGGGGTGCGACCGGACCGACTGGGCGACCAGCGAGAGCCCCACGTAGCGATTCAGGATCGCGTTGCGGTGGAAGTCGAGGTAGGTCCGCTTCGCGTCGGGCACGTGGTAGATGACCTGCCCCGACGCCTCCTGGGCCTCCACCACCTTGTTGGCGGCGAAGGTGGCCACGGCGTCGTGGATGGGGCCCGGGACGAGCGGGCTCGCCGGGGCGCCCGACAGCGCGGTGGCGATCCGGGCGTTCTCGCCCTTCGCGATGCGAAGGAGCAACCCCACGCGCTCGGCCACCTCGGAGGCCGAGATCCCGCGCCGGACGTGCGACAGGAGCGCCGCCGCGACCAGGCTCACCGGCGTGACCGTCACGACCTCGGCGATGCCCCACTGGACCCGGTTGGCGAGGTGCTGGATGAGGGAGCGGCGCGAGTCGGCGCTCCGCTCGTCCCCGTCGAGGGTGAGGGAGGGCGCCCCGGTGCCCAGCTGCTTCTCGGCCAGCTCCTTCAGCGAGACCGGCGTCCCGAACTGCAGATAGATGCGCCCGTAGCGGCGCAGCAGCGCGCGCGGGGTCTGGAGGAGGGCCCCGAAGGTCTCCTTCTTCTTCTCCCCGCCGGCCAGCTCCTGGACGTAGGAGGCGCCCTCGACGAGCCGCTCGTAGTCCACCGCGATGGGCACGAAGAGGACGTCGTCCACCGCGCCGTCGCCCCAGGCGTCGACCTCCATGGAGAAGAGGCCGGTCTTGGGGAAGAGCAGCTTGCCGGTCCGGGACCGGCCGCCCTCCGGAAAGAACTCCTGCGTGAACCGCTCCCGCAGGAGGTACTTCACGTAGGCGCGCAGGGTGGCGCTGTAGATCTTGTCGCCCTTGAAGCTGCGCCGGATGAAGAAGGCGCCGGCGCGCCGGGCCAGCGAGCCGAAGGGCCAGAAGGACAGGTTGATGCCCGCGGCCACCTGGGGCGGGATGAGCCCGTGCTCGTAGAAGGCCCACGAGAGCAGCATGTAGTCGACGTGGCTCTTGTGACTTGGAGTCAATACGAGCGGCTTCTCGGCGGCCAGGCGGCGGACCTCGGCGAGCCCCTTCTCGTCGATCTCGACCCGGTCGTACATGGTCTGGAAGATCCACCGGAAGATCGGCCGGATCATGTCGATGAAGAGGGGAGAGTACCGGCTGGCGATCTCGCGCAGGTCGCGGCGCGCCTCCCGCTGGACCGAGGCCGCCGAGCGCCCCTTCTGCCCGGCGACGTGCTCGAGGACCTCGCGGAGGTGCCGGTCGCGGAGGACCTTGTCCTCGACGCGGGTCGGGGTTCGCAGCGGAGGCCCCACCGCGGCGCGCAGCTCGCGGGCGAGGTGGTGGTGGATGGTGCCCTTGGCCTTGCGAGCCACCAGGGCGTCCGCCTCCGCCGGCCTCTCCGCGACGAAGGCCTGGAGGTCGATGGGGCGGCCCACCCGGAGGAAGGCGCGCTTGTAGTTCCGCAGGAACGCCACCGCCGCGGGAAGGGTGGTGGGCGACTCGGGCGAACCCCAGACCAGCTCCCAGATGGGCGGGACCACCCGCTGGGCCCGGCGGCTCCAGACCAGGATGAGCGGGACGAGGAAGATGGGGCGCTCCTGTCCCCGCTGGAGCTCCACGAGCGCCTCGAAGGGCGGCTGGCTCTCCTCGTGCCCGTTCAGGAAGATGACCGCGGTGGACTGGCCCCGCGCCGCCGCGTCCACCAGCGCGCGCCGGCTGCGCCAGACCGCCGCCAGCCAGCCGAACAGCCCCACGAAGTTCATGGCGACGCGAAGCGGCGGGAGCCCGAGCCGGCGCACCAGCCACTTCACGTACAGGTAGTTGATGAGCCCCGAGGAGCGGGCCACGAAGACCACGCTGCCGCGCGCGGCCAGCCGGGCCGTCTCCTCCTCGAGCCCCTCGGGGAGGTGGATGGGATCGAACCAGCGGTCGGCGAGCCGGCGCTTCCGGCGCGGATCGCGGGGGGCCTTCTGGCTGGCGTCGGCGGAGTCCACTCGCGGTCCGGTCGTGGCGGGGCTAGGTCCCGCGGCGCTTCACGCGCCCCTCGCGATCGAGGTACCAGGGCTCCACCAGGAGGGCCTCGACGTCGTTCCGGTGCCCCTTCACGTCGGCGCCGAGCTCGTGCAAGGCCTGGAGGGCCTCCCCGCGGACCCGCGCGTTGTCGCGGTCCCGGAGCAGGAGCGCCAGGATGGCTTCCCGGGCCAGGTCGGAGCGCGGCGAGATGGTCAGGGCGCGGGCGGCGCCGATGCGCACGTCGTCCACGAAGTCCTCGAGGAGCGGCACGATGGCCTCGTCGAGCGCGGGGCCGCCGGCCGGGATGCGGTTGGCCAGGTCGGGGTGCTCGCGGAGCCAGGCGAGCAGCACCAGCTTCTTCTCCGGGTCGCGGGTGTACTCGCTCCCCAGCTTCTTCAGGAGGGCGAGCACGGTGGCCAGGACCTCCTCGGGAGGCGCCAGCGAGGCCATCACGCGGAGCCCCCAGGCCACGCCCGATTCCTGCTCGGCCACGAATTCCCGCACCGGGCCGAGCGCCTTCGGTCCCGCCGCGACGAGGATGGCGCGGGCCTGCTCCTTCTCCTCGTCGTCCTGGATGCCCACCTCGGCGCGGATGGTGAAGCGGAGGCAGAGCGTCTTCAGGGCCGCCGGGGAGCCGAGCTCGCCCAGCTGCTCGATGGCCTTCTGGCGGTTCTCCGCCGGGCCCCATTTCTGCGTGATCTTCTGGCCCAGCTTCTTCAGGCTGGCCTGCTCGCGCGATTCGCGGGAGCCGAAGAGGTCGAAGATTCCCATGGCGCCCTTCTACAACGAGATGCCGGCGCGAGGGTCGGACTTGTAGAGATCCTGGAGCGGCTTCACCGCCTCACGCAGTGCGTCGCTCTCCTCCGGAAGCACGATCTTCGCCACCGCGTAGAAGTCGCCGCGCGGGCCGCCCTTGAGGTCCGGGAGCCCCCGGCCCCGGAGGCGGAGCTGGCGGCCGGACTGGGTCCCCGCGGGGATCTTCAGCTGGACCTGCCCCTCGAAGGTGGGGATGACGACCTCGGCCCCGGAGGCGGCCTCGGGCACGGTCAGGGGGAGATCGAGGTACAGGTCGCGCCCGTCCCGGCGGACCGCCGGATGCTCGCGCAGCCGGACGACGAGGTAGAGGTCGCCCGCGTGCCCGCCGTTCGATCCCTCGCCTCCCTGGCCGGCCAGGCGGATCCTCGACCCGTCGTGGACGCCGGCGGGGATCTTCACCCGGAGCGTCTTGTCGTCGATGCGGAGGTCGCGCTCGGCGCCCAGGACGGCGTCGCGGAGGTCGACCTGGAGCTCGGCCTCGGCGTCGCTCCCGGGCATGGCCGCGGGTGGGCCGCGCCGCCGCCCGCGCCGTCCGCCGCCCCCGCCGAACAGGTCGCCGAAGATCGACCCGAAGTCGTAGTCGCCCATCCCCCCGACGTTGACGGTCGAGAAGTCCCCGAGGTCGAAGGGGACCTCCTGGCCGGGGCGCCCGCCGTGCTGCCGCCACTGGCGGTACTGGTCGGCGGCCTTCTCGTCGAAGCCGGTCCGCAGGGCGTCCGGGCCGAACTCGTCGTAGAGCTTGCGCTTCTTCTCGTCGGCGAGGACCTCGTGCGCGGCGGTGATCTCCTTGAACTTCTCCTCCGCCTTCTTGTCCCCGGGGTTCATGTCGGGGTGGTACTTCTTGGCCAGCTTCCGGTAGGACTTCCGGATGTCGTCGGTGGAGGCGCCCCGGCTCACGCCGAGGACGTCATACAGGTCTCGCTCGGGCACGGGAAAAAGCTAACGCGCCAGGGGCAACCGTCAACGTTGGTTGTCGCCCGGACGGGTGTGTGGGACTACAATTCGCCCCGTGAAGAGACCCCTCGCGGCTGCCGGACGGCGGTTCGCCCTCTCCGTGGCGCTCGCGGGGGGGCTCCTGGGCCCGTGGCCGGCCCGTCCCGTCGATGCCGGCCCCGGAGGCAAGGACGCCCCGTCCGGAGGTCGCGTGGCGGACGAGGTGGTGGCCGTGGTGCGGACCCGGGGCGGGGAGGCACGGGTCGTCACCCTGACCAAGGTCACGGAGGAGGGGCGGATCGCCATCGTGGCCCGGGGAGGAATCGAGGCCGCGTTCGTCCCGCTCGACGGGGCCGTCCTGCGAGCCTCGCTCGACTGGTACGTCGACCAGATCCTGCTGCTCGACGAGGCGGTCCGGCTCCAGGTCTTCGAGGTGGACCGCGCGGCCGCGCTCGCGGAGCTGGCGCGCTTCAAGGCCGAGTTCCGCTCGCCGAAGGACTACAAGGCCTTCCTCTTCGAGATCGACGTCACCGAGGAGGACCTGGTCGCCAACCTGCGCCGCACCCTCCGGGTCCGGCGATACCTCGAGTCGCGGCTGGGCCGCCTGCGCGCCACGCCGGCCGAGGTCGAGGCCTGGTACGCCGCGCACCCGGCCGAGGTCGGCGGCCGACCGCTCGCCGAGGTGGCCGACGAGATTCGGCGCGCGGCTCTCCTCCTCGCGCGCCGACGCCGAGACGAAGGCGCTGCTCGCCGACCTGCGCGCGCGCGCCGACATTCGCGTGCTCGTCGACCTGGGCGCGCGTCCGTGAGCGGGGAGGGCGCCCCGCCGCCCGTCGGGTTCCGGCGGATGCGGGAGGCCGATCTCCCGCGGGTGATGGAGATCGAGCGGGACGCCTTCTCCCATCCCTGGTCGGAGGAGATGATCCGGCGCGAGCTCCTGCACGAGTTCTCCACGGTCCTGCTCGCCACCGACGCCGGCGCCGGTCCCATCCTGGGATTCGCCGTGGTGTGGCTGGTCCACGACGAGCTGCACGTGCTCAACGTGGCGGTCGCGCCCGAGGCCCGCCGCCGCGGGGTGGCGCGGCGGATCCTCGCCGAGGTGGAGCGGGTCGCGCGCGAGCAGGGGGCCCGGGTCTCGATGCTCGAGGTGCGGCGCACCAACCAGCCGGCCATCGCGCTCTACGCCTCGCTCGGCTACCGGCAGGTGGGCGTCCGGCCCCGCTACTACGCCGAGGACGGGGAAGACGCGCTGGTGATGGACAAGCCGCTCTGATCCGTTCACCGCACGTGTGGAACGGGGCCGTGCCCCCGTGATAGAGACCCCGGAATGACGAATGCCCTCCTGCTCGGGATCGCGCTGCTGGCGGCCCCCGCCGCGCCCCCGCCTTCCGGGCCCCCCTCCTTCCTCAGGGAGTCGGCCGAGACCCGCGCCTACAGGGCCGGGCACCCCGCCCGCGCCGTGATCGTGCCCGGCGGGTCCGAGGTGATCTTCCTCCGGTCGGGGCCGAGGTCCGGCGTGCAGTCGCTCTACGCGACCGAGGTGACGAGCGGGACCACCCGGGAGCTCCTCACCGCCGAGGCGTTGCTCGCGTCGGAGCCGGCCGAGCTCTCCGACGCGGAGAAGGCCCGACTGGAGCGGCAGCGGATCACGGCGCGCGGCATCACCCACTTCGAGGTGTCGCACGACGGCGCGACGCTCCTCGCCTCCGTCGGGGGCCGGGTCTACGCCGTGGATCGGGCGTCGGGCGCGAAGCGCCGGCTGGCCCTCCCGGCGGGCTCGCTCGACCCGCGCCTCTCTCCCGACGGGAAGCTCGTGTCCTACGTGGCGGGAGGGGAGCTCCGCGTCCTCGACCTGGCCAGCGGGGCCTCGCGGACGCTCACGTCGGGCGCCACCGAGTGGAAGACGCACGGGCTCGCCGAGTTCGTGGCCCAGGAGGAGATGGACCGCCCCGAGGGCTACTGGTGGTCCCCCGATTCGCGGCTCCTCGCCTTCGAGGAGGCGGACGATTCCGGTGTGGAGAAGCTCTCGATCCAGGACCCGGCGCGCCCGGAGCGCGCCCCGGTCCAGTTCGCCTATCCGCGCGCCGGGAGGGCGAACACGCGGGTGCGTCTCGGCGTGGTCGGCGCCGAGGGCGGAACGCCCACCTTCGTGGAGTGGGACCGGGACCGCTACCCGTACCTGGCCCAGGTGCGCTGGTCCAAGGGGGCTCCGCTCCTGCTCGTCGTCCAGAACCGGTCCCAGACCGAGGAGGCGGTGCTGCGGGCCGACCCGGCCACCGGGAAGACCGCGGTCCTGCTGGTCGAGAAGGACCCGGCCTGGCTCAACCTCAACTCGGCGGCGCTCCGCTGGATGCCCGACGGCTCCGGCTTCCTCTGGTTCACCGAGCGGAGCGGCGGCGCCGAGCTGGAGCTTCGCGGCCCCGACGGCGCCCGGGTGGCGGACGTCGCGCCCCGGGAGCTCGGCTACGTCGGGCTGGTGGGCGTCTCGGACGACGGGGAGGTCTGGTTCCTGGGAACGCGCGGCGACGCCACGCAGGACCGGCTCTTCCGGGTGCGTCCCGGCTCGGCCCCGGTCGAGGTCGTCCTGCCCGGCGAGCGCCCGGTGGGACTGACGGCCCGGCTCGCCGACGGAGGCAAGGCGCTGCTCGTGACGTCCACCCGCGCCGGACAGGGCCCCCGGACGACCGTGCACGGCCGCGACGGGACCGAGCGCGCGGTCCTCCCGTCGGTGGCCCTCGAGCCGCCCTTCCGCGCGCGGCCGGAGCTGCGGCAGGTCGGGAAGCGGGGGCTGTGGACCGCGCTGGTGCGTCCGCGGGACTTCCGCCCCGGCGTCAAGTACCCGGTGATCGTCGAGGTCTACGGAGGGCCCACGCGCTTCGGTCCGTTCGGCATGCGCGGCGGCTCCCCGGTCGCCCAGTGGAAGGCCGACCAGGGTTTCCTGATCGTGAAGATCGTCAACCGGGGCGAGACCGCCCGCCAGGGGCGCGACTTCGAGCGCGCCGTGAAGGGCGACTTCGCCGGGCCGGCGCTCGAGGACCAGGTGGACGCGCTCGCCGCCCTGGGCGCGCTGGTGCCGGAGATGGACCTCGATCGCGTCGGCATCACCGGGTGGTCGTTCGGGGGCTACATGGCGGCGCTGGCTGCGCTTCGCCGTCCCGACGTGTACCGGGCCGCGGTGGCCGGCGCCCCGGTGGTCGACTGGCGCGACTACGACACCTACTACACCGAGCGGTACCTGGGCCTGCCGGCCGAGGCGCCGGAGGCCTACGACCGGAGCTCGCTCACCGGCCTGGCCGGCAAGGATCACGCGCCGCTCCTGCTCATCCACGGGACGGCCGACGACAACGTCTACCTGCTCCACTCGCTCAAGCTCGCCGACGCCCTCTTCCGCGCCGGCGGGCCCGCCACCTTCGTGCCGCTCGCCAACGTGACCCATCTGCCGGCGGATCCGACGACCGCCGAGCGGCTCGGGGAGCTGGAGATCCGGTTCTTCCGGGAGCGGCTCGGCGAGCCGCGGTCCTGATCCCATGGCCTGGACCGCCGCGAAGAAGCTGCTCTTCCAGCTCGACCCCGAGCGCGCCCACGCGCTCGCGGCCGGGGCCCTGCGCCTCCTGGGCGGCGCCGGGGCTGCGCTTCGCCCCCGCCCCGACCCCTCGCTGCGCGTTCGCTGCCTGGGGCTCGAGTTCGACGGCCCGCTCGGCATGGCGGCGGGATTCGACAAGGGGGAGGTGCTCGTCCCCGGCCTGCACGCCCTCGGCTTCTCCCACGTCGAGGTGGGGACCATCACCCCCCGGCCCCAGGGCGGCAACCCGCGCCCCCGGCTCTTCCGGCTCCCCGAGCACCAGGCCCTCGTCAACCGCATGGGCTTCAACAACCAGGGGGTCGAGGCCTGCGGCGCGCGCCTGGCCCGGCTCGCCCGGGACGGACGGGGGATCGTCGGGGTCAACGTGGGGAAGAACAAGGACACTCCCAACGAGCGCGCCGCGGACGACTACCTGGCCGCCATCGAGGCGCTCCACCCCTGGGCCGATTACCTGGTGGTGAACCTCTCCTCGCCCAACACGCCGGGGCTCCGCGCCCTCCAGGAGCGCGGGCCGCTCGAGCGGCTGCTCGGCGCGTGCGTCGACCGCGCCCGGCCGCTCGGCAAGCCGCTCCTCGTGAAGCTCGCCCCCGACCTCGCGCCCGAGGCGCTCGACGAGGCCGTCGACGTCGCCGTCGGCTGCGGGGCGTCCGGGATCATCGCCACCAACACGACCATCCAGCGGCCAGGGTCCGGTGGCCTCGCACCCGCGTGCCGCCGAGGCGGGCGGCCTGTCCGGCGCCCCGCTCGCCCCGCTCGCGCTCGCGTCGCTGCGGCGCGCCTACGCCCGGGCCGCGGGCCGGATCCCGATCGTCGGGGTGGGTGGGATCATGGACGCAGCCGACGCCTACGCCCGGATCCGCGCCGGCGCGTCGCTCGTGCAGGTCTACACCGGGCTCATCTACGCCGGCCCGGCGCTCCCCCGCCGCGTGCTCGCGGAGCTGCCCGAGCTTCTCCGGAAGGACGGCTTCGCGTCGGTCGAGGAGGCCGTGGGCACCGAATCCCGGGGACGTTGACAGCAGAATCAGCCGTCGCTTGACTTGATTGACGCGTTGCGTTATCCATGTGGGGTGACATCGCCCCTCCCGGAGGGGCACAAACCCCACGGAGGCAACGATCATGGCCGAAGCCCAGAAGAGCCGCTCGACGAAGAGCAACCCCAAGGTGGAAGGATTCCTCCGCGAGTCCGTCGAGGTCGCCCAGGCCCGCCTCGAGACGCTCGAGGCCGAGGCGCAGAAGCTCCTCCACGAGGTCTCCACCCGGCTGCAGAAGGTGTCGGGGAAGGACTGGGCCGAGGTTCGCGAGCGCCTGGAGCAGATCCGGGAGGTGGGTCGCGAGCGGGCCGAGGAGTGGAAGGACCGGGCGCAGGAGTTCCGCGTCGACGCCGCCGAGAGGCTCGAGCACCTCCAGGTCGCCGCGCTGAAGTTCCTGGGCGTGGCCACCCGCGAGGAGGTCGCCGAGCTCTCCCGCGAGATCAACAAGATCCTCAAGCGCCTCGACGAGAGCCGCAAGCGCAAGAGCGGCAAGCCGGCGCGCAAGCCGGTGGTCGGTCAGGCGTAAACAGGAAGGGAGCGTCGATGGCAGACCTTCAGGCAAGGTTCCGGGAAGCGTGGTCGCAGGCCCTCGTGGGCATCAACGCCGCGGAGGCCGAGGCCGAGAAGGTGCTCGGGCGCCTGGCGGACGCCGCGGGGCTCACGCCCGAGGACGTGAAGCTGCACGCGCGGGAGTTCGGCGAGCGGCTCACCCAGCAGCGGCGCGAGGTCGAGCGGGCCATCGACGACGGGGTGCGGCGCGCAGCGGCCCAGTTCAAGATCCCCACGCGGGACGAGATCGAGACGCTGCGGCGCCGCATCGACGAGGTGGCCAATCGCATCGAGACCCTCGCCCAGGCGCGGGCCCGGAAGGAGTAGGATCCCGGGACCGGTCGCAGCCATGCGGGTCACCGAGATCTTCTTCAGCATCCAGGGGGAGGGCACGCGCGCGGGGCGCCCCTGCGTCTTCGTGCGCTTCACCGGCTGTGACCTGCGGTGCAACTACTGCGACACCGCCTACGCCTTCACCGGCGGCGCCGAGGCGAGCCAGGCGGAGATCCTGGCGGAGGTGGCCCGCCACCCCTGCCGCTTCGTCCTGCTCACCGGGGGCGAGCCCATGCTCCAGCGCGACCTTCCCGGGCTGGCGCAGGCCCTGCTCGACCGGGGCTACGAGGTGGCCGTCGAGACCCACGGGCAGCTCCCGCTCGACGGCCTCCCCGCCGGGGTGGTGCGCATCGCCGACGTGAAGACGCCGGAGTCGGGCGAGCCGGCCACCGACCTCTCCTGGCTGGCGCGCCTGCGCCCGGTCGACGAGGTGAAGTTCGTCGTCTCCTCCGAGGCCGACTTTCGCTGGTCGCTCGACGTGATCCGCAGCCACGGGCTCGAGGACCGCGTCGCGGTCCTCGTCGGACCCGTCCTGGGACGCGTGGACCCGAAGGACCTGGCCCGGTGGATGCTCGAGGCGGGGCTGAAGGCGCGCCTCAACCTCCAGCTGCACAAGGTCATCTGGGGCGCGGAGGCCACGGGAGTCTGACCGGGAGCCTCGCGGGGAACTTGACGCGCCCGCGCGGGGGAGGCTACCTACCGGAGGCACGGCGCCAAACGGTCGCGCCTCCGGGCGCGACGAGGAGCAGCGTGTTCGAGCCCGATCCGAGCATCCTCTTCATCCCCGCCAGTCGCGAGCAGGTCGTCGCGCTCGTGGAGAGCATCAACCAGCCCCAGGTCTCCATCCCGGGCAAGGAGCCCCAGGCGGTCCAGGGCTTCCTCTGCGGCCTGCGGAACCCGAACGGCACCTTCTCGATCTACGTCTCGCTGTTCCTCGCCAAGTCCCACGAGAACGTCGTGTACGCCAGCGACCGGCGGGAGGTCGGCATGGAGGAGTACCGCGAGGTCGAGATCGAGGGGCTCCACTTCCTGGAGTCCATGGGCTTCATGCTCGACAACCTCAACTTCCGGAACCTCGCCCACCCCCAGCAGGTGGAGACCCTGAAGCGCGTCCCGGCCTTCCAGCCGCCCCGCGCGCCCGGGCCGTCCAGCGGGGGAGAAGCCTCCGACACCCGTCCCTCGGAGCGAATCGCCCGCCTCCTGGCGAGCGTCTGACCATGCGCACCCTCCGGCTGGCGGTTCCCTTCCTCCTCGCCCTCTCCGCGGCATGCGCCCACGGGCCGAGCGCCCGCGACAAGGACTCGGCCGTCGTGCACAACGACCTGGGCGCCGAGGCCGTGCGAGCCGGGCGTCCGCAGGAGGCCCTCAAGTCCTACGACGAGGCGCTGAAGTACGACCCGAACCTGGCCGAGGCCCACCTGGGCCGCGGCTTCGTCCTCGAGCAGGGCTTCGGCAAGCTCGACGAGGCGGAGGCCGAGTACCGCCAGGCCATCCTGCTCAAGCCGACGCTTGGCCGAGGCGCACAACAACCTGGGTCAGCTCCTGGCGCAGACCGGGCGGCTCGAGGAGGCGGTGAAGGAGTTCGACGCCGCGAGCTCGATCATGCTGTACCGGGAGCCCTGGGTGGCCCGCTGCAACAAGGGCCAGGCGCTCTGGCGCATGGGAAAGAAGGAGGAGGGAGTGGCGGAGCTCCGCGCCTGCCTCAACTTCCAGCCCAAGTACTGCCAGGGCTGGCGCGAGCTCGGCCGGATCCAGCTCGCCGACGGGCAGGTGAAGGATGCGGTCGGCTCCTTCGAGCAGTACGCGCGAACCTGCGACAAGGCCGCCGACGCCCACCAGCAGCTGGCCCAGGCGTTGCTCCGGGCCGGCCAGGTCGGGCGAGCCCGCGATTCGTTCCAGAAGTGCGCCGAGCTGGCCCAGGGGACGCCGCTCGGCGAGGATTGCCGCAAGAGCGGCGAGCAGCTGAAGTGACCGACGGAACTCCCGGCTCCCCCGTGGATCCCCGCGCCGAGCCGGTGCGGGCCTTCGGCAGGTACCTCCTGCGCGAGCGCGAGCTCCGCGGGCTCTCCCCGGACGACGTGGCCCGGGTGACCCGCCTCGCCCCCGCCGTGATCGAGGCCATCGAGGCGGGCGATCCGGACCGGATGCCGCCCCGCGGCTACCTGGTCGGCTACCTGAGGAGCTACTCGGGCGCCGTGGGGCTCGACGCCGACGACGTGGTGCTCCGCTTCCAGGAGGCGGCCGGCGTGGACGTTCCGGAGGTCGCTCCGGCCGCGCGGACGCCCGCGGTCCGTGCCCCCTCGGCGCGTGCCCCCTCGGCGCCGTGGCCCCGGAGCCCGGGCCCCCTCCCGCCGGCTGGTGATCGCCGCCGCCGTGGTGGCGCTGCTCGTCGCGGCGGCCGTCGCGGTGGGTTTCCGGCGTTCGAGCGGCGCCGGCGAGATCCGCGGGCACAAGTCGAGCGAGCGTGCCCCGTACCGCGCCCCGGGCGCGCCCTAGGCCCGGCCGTGCCCCGCTCCGCGAAGCTCCTCGCGGTCGTGCTCCGCACGGTGGACTACGGCGAGCGGGACCGGGTGGTGACGCTGCTCAGCCGGGAGCGGGGAAAGCTCTCGGCCTTCGCGCGCGGCGCCCGGTCGTCCCAGCGGCGCTTCGGCGGCGCGCTCGAGCCCTTCAACCTCCTCTCCACGGAGCTGACCGAGCGAGGCGGCGACCTCTGGGTGCTGGAGAGCGCCCAGGTCGAGCGGGCCTTCGGCGCCGTGCGAGGCGACCTGGCTCGCATCGCCTGCGCGAGCTACGCGGTCGAGCTGGCGCGAGAGCTGGTGCGGGACGCCGAGCCCCACGAGGACCTCTTCGACCGCGTCGTGTCCTACCTCGAGCGGCTCGACGCGGCCCCGGCCGAGCCGTGGGACCTTCGCCGCTTCGAGCTCGACGCGCTGCGGGCGGCGGGTCTCATGCCCTCGCTCGACGGCTGCGCGCGCTGCGGCCGTCCCTCCGGAGACGCGCCCACGCGCTTCGACCCGGCGCAGGGCGGCGTGCTCTGCGCGGACTGCCTTCCGTTCGCCGCGCCCGGATCCCCGGAGGTCCCCGCAGACGCGCTCGCGGCCCTCCGCCGCCTCCAGCGAGGGGAGCCGGCGGAGGCGCCCGCGTCGACGGCGGCCCGGGCCAGGACGATCCTGGGCACCTACCTCGAGCACCAGCTCGGCAAGCGTCTCCTGGCGCGCCGCTTCCTCGACGAGGTCGGCCCGTTCCTCTCCGGAGCGTAGGGCGCGCCCAGGAACCGTTTGACAGCAGCCGCCGCGGGGACCTACGAAGGAGGGCCCGGCAGCGGCCGGGGGCTCGAAAGCGAGGGCAGCGCGTGACCTTCCAGGACCTCATCCTCAAGCTCCAGACCTACTGGGCGAAGCAGGGCTGCATCCTCGCCCAGGGCTACGACCTCGAGGTCGGAGCGGGGACGATGAACCCGGCGACCTTCCTGCGCGTGCTCGGTCCCGAGCCGTGGAAGGTGGCGTACGTCGAGCCCTCCCGGCGCCCGGCCGACGGACGCTTCGGCGACAATCCGAACCGCCTGTTCCAGCACCACCAGTTCCAGGTGATCCTGAAGCCCAACCCGCCGGACACCCAGGAGCTCTACCTGGGGTCGCTGCGCGCCATCGGCATCGATCCGAAGGCGCACGACATCCGCTTCGTCGAGGACGACTGGGAGAGCCCGACGCTGGGCGCCTGGGGACTCGGCTGGGAGGTGTGGTGCGACGGGATGGAGATCACCCAGTACACCTACTTCCAGCAGGCCGGCGGCTTCGAGGTGAAGCCGGTGGCGGCCGAGCTGACCTACGGCCTCGAGCGCATCGCCATGTACCTGCAGGACGTGGAGAACGTCTTCGACGTCGAGTGGGTGAAGGGGGTCAAGTACCGCGAGGTCTTCCACCGCAACGAGGTGGAGATGAGCGAGTACGCCTTCCGGCAGAGCGACCCGAAGATGCTCTTCGGGCTGTTCGACATGCACGAGGCGGAGTGCAGGCGGCTCATCGAGGCCGGCCTGCCGCTGCCCGCGTACGACCAGTGCCTGAAGTGCTCCCACGCGTTCAACATGCTCGACGCGCGCGGCGCCATCAGCGTGACCGAGCGGGCCGCCTACATCGGCCGGGTCCGCGCGCTCGCGCACCAGTGCGCGAGGGGCTACCTGGCCTCGCGCGAGGCCCTGGGATTCCCCATGCTGCCGGCGCGCGAGCGCAAGGCGGCGGTCGAGGCGGCGCGCGCGGCCCGCGAAGCGGCCGAGGCCAGGAAGTAGGAGGCGGGCATGGCGGACCTTCTTTTCGAGATCGGCACCGAGGAGATCCCGGCGGGCTTCGCGCCGGCGGCGCTGCAGCAGCTGGCGCAGGACCTGGGGAAGGCGCTCGACGACGCGCGACTCCCGCACGGCGAGGTGAAGGCCGTGGGGACGCCCCGCCGGCTCGCGGTCTGGGCCCGGGACCTCGCGCCCCGCCAGGCCGACTCCAGGACCCAGGCCCTCGGCCCCCCGGTGGCGCAGGCCTTCGACGCGTCGGGGAGCCCCACGCCGGCCGCGTCGGGCTTCGCGCGCAGCCAGGGCGTCGAGGTCGCCGCGCTCGAGCGCGTCGAGACGCCCAAGGGCCTGCGCCTCGCCGTCACGAAGGTCGAGAAGGGGCGGAAGGCCGAGCAGGTGCTGCCCGCGCTCCTCGAGCGGCTCGTGGCCGGGCTCCGCTTCCGCAAGGCGATGCGGTCCCGCCTGGACGAGGTCACCTTCGCGCGCCCGGTCCGCTGGATGGTGGCGCTCCTGGGGGGCAAGGCACTTCCGGTGAAGTACGGGGAGGTGCGGAGCGGGAAGGTCACCTCCGGCCACCGCTTCCTCGCCCCGCGCGCCATTCCGCTCTCCGGTGCGCCCGAGGACTACGTCGCCCGGCTGCGCAAGGCGCACGTGATCGTCGACCCGGTCGAGCGGCGCGCCGCCGTCGAGCAGGAGCTCTCCCGGGCGGCCCGGAAGGCGGGGGGCAGCCTGCGCCCGGACGAGCCGCTGGTCGAGCAGGTCACCTGGCTCGTCGAGCATCCCACCGGCATCGCCGGGACCTTCGAGAAGTCGAACCTCGAGCTGCCGCCCGAGGTGGTCATCTCGGAGATGCGCAACCACCAGCGCTACTTCGCGGTGCTCGACGCGCACGGCCGCCTGGCCAACCGCTTCGTCGCCGTGTCCGGCACCGCCGTCCGGGATCCCGCCGTGGCCCGCCACGGATACGAGCGGGTGCTGCGCGCCCGGCTCGCCGACGCGCGCTTCTTCTTCGAGGAGGACCGCAAGCGCCGGCTCCGCGACCGGATCGAGGACCTGGGGCGCCGGACCTACCAGGCGCGCCTCGGCAGCGAGCTCGATCGCGTCCACCGCATCGGCTCGGTGGCGAGCGGCCTGGCCCGCTCGATGGGGCGCGAGGACCTCGTGCCCGACCTGCTCGAGGCGGCGCGCCTGTGCAAGACGGATCTCACCACCGGGATGGTCGGGGAGTTCCCCGAGCTGCAGGGCACGATGGGCGGCCACTACGCGCGCCTGGAAGGGCTCCGCGGCGAGGTGGCCGACGCGATTGAGGATCACTACAAGCCGGTCGGCGCCTCCGAGGAGATGCCGCGCGGGGACCTCGGGGCGCTGGTGGGCCTGGCCGATCGATTCCACCAGCTCGTGGGGATCATCGGGGTGGGCGAGAAGGCGACGGGAGCCGCCGATCCCTACGGCCTCCGCCGCGCGGCCATCGCGATCCTCCGCATCGTCCAGGCGCGCGCGTACCACCTGTCGCTGGCGGGCGCCGTCGAGCAGACGCTGGACGCGCTCGCCGGGGCCCGGCTGGCGGCCGACCGGACCGTGGTCGCCTCGCAGGTCCTCGACTTCCTGCGCGGGCGTCTCCGCGCCCTCTGGAGCGACGAGTTCGACGGCGACCTCGTCGATGCGGTGCTGGCGGCCGGATTCGACGACGTCGTCGACGCCCGCCGGCGCCTCGAGGCGCTGGCCAGCGTGAAGACCCGCCCCGACTTCGTCCCGCTGGCGGTGGCCTTCAAGCGGGTCGCCAACATCCGCGAGAAGGCGGGGGAGGGGACCGGCGCCGGCGTCGACCGCGGGCTCCTCGGCGCGGGCGCCGAGACCGTGCTCGTCGACGAGGTCGAGCGGGTCGAGGGGGAAGTCGCCGCCTTCCGGCGCGCGCGCGACTACGCGTCGGTCCTCCGGGCGGTGGCCTCGCTCAAGCCGGCCATCGACGCTTTCTTCGACGCGGTGCTCGTCATGGCCGAGGAACCGGCCGTGCGGGCCAACCGTCTCGGCATCATGAAGCGGGTGTCGGACCTCTTCGCGGACGTCGCCGACTTCCGGAAGATCCAGGCCGAGTTGCCGCCCGCCGGGGGTTCCACGGGAGGGGCGTGAAACGCCCGGTTTCCCCTTGACCCTGGGGGGATGCGGGGCTTAGGGTTCGCGCTCCCGGTGACCCGAATCCCAAAGATTGTCGCGCTCCTCGCCTTCCTGATGGCGGCCGGCTGCAGGGACTCCTACCCTGTCGTCCTGCCGCCTGCGGACATCTTCTATTACCCCGTCGGACTGGCGGTGAGGCAGATGCCTCCGACCACCGCCACGCCGGCCGGGTCGAGCCAGCTGGTCGTGGTCTCCTCCAACTTCGACCTCCGCTACCAGGAGTCGGATGGCGGGACGGTCCTCGTCGTGGACCCGGACGCATCCCAGGACAGCATCCTGGGCGGAGACCTCGCCGTCTATCCGAACGGGTTCCAGCGCATCGGGAGCTTCGGCGGGCAGGTGGCCGTGGTCGAGCAGGCCTGCCCGCCCGGGTGGCCCCAGTGCCCCACCGCCTGCTCGCAGCTGTCCGCCGACCCCGCGGTGGCCGCGGGGGGCGCGCAGGTGCTCCTCGGCTCCCGCGCCATCCAGACCTTGTACCGGATGGAGATGCCGGCCGACGGGTCGCTCTCGTGCGGGACCGGGTGCGCCTCCGTGCAGGCCGTCCAGCTCCTCGATCCGTACGGCGTCGCGACGGTGTGCAACTCGAACGGCGGAACGGATCGGGCGGATGCGTACTTCACCTACCTGCGTGGGCCCAGCAGCCAGGGATGGCTGACCCGGATGGACCTGGCGACGGGCTCGGTGAACGTCCTCGCCCTCGGGATCTCGCCGACCTACGGCGCCGCGTACGCTTCCCTCGGGGACTGGCTCTTCATCTCCGGAGGCGCCACCGGGGGGCTCGCTCCTCTCCGGTGGATCAACCCCAGCGTCCAGAACGTGACCTCGGGTGGATACGACTTCCCGGTATTCAATACCTTCGTGACCAGCGGGGTCGTGCTCGGCTCCTCGGCGCGCGCCGTCGCGATCTCGAACGACGGCCTGCTCCTCTTCCTGGCCGTGGATCTCTACGATGCCGACCTGCTCGCCAACACCGGCGCGTTCCTGCTCGAGGGCGGGGCGCTCGTGGTCTTCTCCATCGCCCGCGACGCCTACCAGCAACCGTCGATGGCGCTGCGGCAGGTCGTGCCCACCTGCCTGGGCACTGGCGATCTCAAGGTCCTGCCCCCGCGTCGCGCGCCGGGGCGACCTGGTGGCGCTCACCTGCGACCAGGAAGGCTCGCTCGTGATCTACGACGCGGAGCTGGGATTCGTGACGAGCTACATCGGCCTCAACCCCGACACCGGCGTTCCCATCCTCGGCCGGCTGCCGTTCGGGATCGCCGCCGAGCCCATCGACCCGGCGCGGGCCATCACCGTGCCCGCCTCGACCCCCACCGAGGCTCCCTACGAGCCGTCTCCCTGCGTCATCGGGGGATCCTGCGACCGGCTCTACGTGGGATCGTTCCTCGACAACTGGGTGAACATCCTGGAGATGGACCCCGACCGGCCGGAATCGATCGCGCTCGTGAAGCGCATCGGGAGGGGCCCGTGAAGCGCCTTCTTGGCCTGATGGCGCTCCTGGCCACCGCGTGCAGCAACGGCGCCACGGTACTCAGCGCCGACTTCCGCGGTCCCGCTGCCGTCGCCGGCTTCTGGGGAGCGGGAGACGAGACGACCGGCCTGGTGCCCTGGATCGCCGTCGCGTCCAGCCGTGGAGACGAGCTCCGGCTCATCGACCCGGCGACGGACCGGCCCCAGCGATCCGCGAACCTGGCCTTCCCGCTCTCGATCCCGACGCTTGGCTCGCCCGTTCCACCTCGCCTCGGGCTCCCTCCAGGACGGCGGGCCAGACGCCCTCGTCGTGGCCAGCAGCGGGCTCCTCGTCCAGCTCGTGGGCACCTGGTACACGCCGGTGAACCGGACGCCGCTCATCGCCGTGGCCGAGCAGTGGGACCTGACGAACCTGGTCGAGTCGGGAAGCGAGATCCTCGCGCTGACGGTCACCGCGGTTCCGTCCGGCGATCCGGCCGGGGTGCCTCCCGTGTACGCCGCGACGCCGGGCAAGGCCTGGGTCGTCGTGGCCCTGTCCGGCGGCTCGTCCGGCGGCGGTGGGAAGCTCGTGGTCCTGGAGATCGCGCGAGGCGACGGCGGCTCCATCGTCCTCGCCGGCTGCGCCCCAGGTGAAGCCGCTCGAGTTCGACGCGGTGGCGATCTCCGCGTCTCCGGACAACTTCCACGTCTACCTCGCCACCGGCGACCCGATCCCCGGCCCGACACGGAGGGGCGTCCGTCTTCGGCATCGCCGAGGTCGACGCGAGTGGCGGGCTGACCCAGCCGTGGCCCGTTCGCGGCCTCGATGGTCGCGCCCCCACGACGTCGGTCGCCGCGGCCATCGTCGGCGAGCGCAAGGTGGAGACCTGGTGGGACTTCGACGCCCCCGCCCTCCGCGTCTACGCCGCGATCGCCCCGTCCGGCTGCGGACCCCTGGAGCGGATCGAATGCGGGATCGCCACCTTCGACCCCGCGCGGGGAGGCCTGGCGGCCGATCCGGCGCCCGACATCGGCTTCGTGCCCAAGCAGTCCTACCGGGCTCCGATGCGTTCGGCCTCCATCCCGCTCGCCGTCGGGGTCGCGATGCCGCCCGAGAACCCGGGGACGGTCGCCCCGGGGCTCGTGAACGGATCCCAGGTCTGCTTCTCGCCCGCCACGCCCGGCAACTCCGCTTCCGGTCTGCCCGGACGCGGGCCTTCCCGGAGGCGGCTTCGCCCTGTTCAACGGGAACGGGATCGCGCAGAGGTTCATGCAGCTCGCGGCAGGCAGCCTGTGGTGGTCCACCGCCTCCATGCTGGTCGCGACCGGGGACGGCAACACCTTCCTCGTCGACCTCGGACGGTTCGGCCCGCTCGACTTCGTGTCCGCGCTCAACGATTCGACGACCCGCACGCAGGTCGTGAAGGCGCTCCCCGTCGGACCGGCCGGCCCGGCCGCGGGAACGGCGCTGCTCGGCTTCCCGGACAACACCTCCGCGGTGGCGCTCCAGACCTCGAAGGGCGTCGTCGACACCGACCCCCTCGAGATGATCAACGACATCACCATCTGGCCTGGATTCACGAAAAGTGAATCCTGGCTGGCGTCCTACCAGGGGGTCCTCCCGTCCCTCTCGACCCGCCGTGGCGTCGTCGGGCTCGCCGCGGACGGAGCGTCGCTCTACGTCGCGCTCCAGGAGGCCTACTCCCCGCCCGCCTCGGGCGTGCTCCCGGCCAGCACGCCGTGGGTCCCGGGGCTCGAGGTCGCCAGTCCCATCTTCGGCATCCACGCCGCCGACGTCCCGGGGCAGACGGGCGACATCACGCAGTTCATCCTCGACTCGGACCCCTGCACGCCCACCCGGCCCAACTGGGTCCCGACGGGCACCACGACGCCGGTCTACGACTCGACCAAGCCGCCGCAGGCCCACGAGGCGCCCATCGGTTCCTTCCTCGCCGCCGGATCCGGTGCTCTATCCCTCCGGGGCCCTGCTTCTCGCGCTGCCGACCGATCCGACGCTGGCGGCCGAGTACACCTGCCTCGTCGACGCGCTTCGGCAGCAGCCCGGAAACGTCTTCACGGCGTTCCAGACGGTGACCACGAGCACCACCGCCTACCTGAGGGGCGTCTGGGTCCGCGCGGGGGGCTTCGTCCTGGTCGGAAGCTCGTCGGGCTACGCGGGACGACCGGCACTGGGCGTGCGATACAACTTCGCATGGGCCGACGAGGAGACGCTGTCCGGCGAGGCCCTGCTCGTGGCCCGCAAGGCCCGGCGATTCTGGTACCCGGCCTACTACGAGTCCTGCGATCTCCGAGCCCGGCTGCTACACGGGCTTCCCCGAGATGCTCGACCCGATGGAGCCCGGCCCCGTGGTCGGGTTCACCCTCGGGTCGTACTGCCAGAGCCCGATCACCCCCAGCCGACTGCGATCCCGCCACCTCGCTCCGGCGCGCGACGCTGGCGTCAGCTTCTCCACCGCCAGCGGATTCGCCCCGGTCACCCGCCGCCCCCTGAACGCGTCGGTCGGGACGAGCTCCTCGACCTTCGACAAGAGCCTGATCGGCCAGGAGAACAAGGGGCGGGTCTACTACACGACCTTCGCGGGCGGCGCCCTCTTCGACGTCCCACCGGGACTCGACTCCGGGCAGTCCGTGACCATCCGGTAGGCGCGGCGGGCAGATGCCCACGCTCACGCTCATCGACGGGTCCGGCTTCATCTTCCGGGCCTTTCACGCCATCCCCCACCTCTCCACGACGAAGGGCGTTCCCACCAACGCCGTCTACGGCTTCACCACGATGCTCCTGAAGGCGCTCCGGGAGCACGCGCCGACCCACGCGGCCCTGGTCTTCGACAAGAGCCGCAGGAGCTTCCGCACCGAGCTCGATCCCCAGTACAAGGCGAACCGCCCGGAGGCCCCCGAGGACCTCGCCCGGCAGTTCCCGCTCGTCCGCGACGTCGCCCGCGCGCTCGACGTGCCGGTGATCGAGGAGGAGGGCGTCGAGGCGGACGACGTCATCGCCACGCTGGCCCGCAGGGCCCGCGCCGACGGCTTCGAGGTGGTGATCGTCACCGGGGACAAGGACTTCGCCCAGCTGGTCGGCGATGGGATCGAGCTCTACGACCCCATGGCGGAGGCGGCGGGCCGGGGAGGGTGGACCCGGCCGGCCGACGTCGAGAAGAAGATGGGCGTCCCGCCCGCGCAGGTCGTCGAGGTGATGGCGCTCACCGGCGACAAGATCGACAACGTGCCGGGCGTCCCGGGCGTGGGCGAGGTGACGGCGGCCGCGCTCGTCCGCCACTTCGGGACCGTCGAGGCGATGCTCGCCCGTCCCGGCGAGATCCCGGCGGCGGTGCCTCGGGGCGGGGAGAAGCTCCGGGAGAAGATCGTGGCCCACGCCGACCGCATCCGGCTCAACCGGACGCTTGTGGCCCTCAAGGAGGACGTCGCCCTGGCCGAGCGACCCGTCGACCTGTCCCGGCGCCCGGTCGACGCCGAGCGCGCCCGGGCCCTCTTCACCGAGCTGGAGTTCGGGCGGCTCCTCCGGGAGCTCCCTGCTCCCGCTCCGCGCGAGAGCGCCGTGACGGCCGAGATCGTCACCTCCCGCGCGGCCCTCGATGCCGCCGTCGCCGAGGCGAGGCGCGCCGGGCAGGTGGGGCTCCGCGCCGCCTTCTCGTCGCCGGCCCCTCGCACGGTCGCGCCCGCGGGCATCGCCTTCGCGGCCGCGGGCCGGGCCTGGTACGTGCCGATCCATCATCACTACCTGGGTGCGCCCGCCCAGCTCCCGGCGGCCGAGGTCGCGGCCGGGCTCGGGCCGCTTCTCGCCGATCCCGCGGTCGCGGTCCACACCCACGACCTCAAGTCGGAGATCCACGCCCTTCGCCACCTGGGGCTCGTGCTCCCGGATCGAGGTCTCGACACGGAGCTCGCGAGCCGCCTCCTGCTTCCTTCCCGGCGCGAGCACTCGCTCGCCGACGTGGCCCGGGAGCGGATCGCGCTGGAGGTCGCTCCGCCTCGCGCGACGTCCGGGAGAGGGGGAGGGGACCCGGCCACCTTCCCGGTCGAGGAGACGGCGGCGCAGGCGGGCGCGGCGGCGGCCGTCCTCCCCGGACTGGCCGCGGCGCTGCAGGTCGCGCTCGACGACGACGGGCTCGGGCGGCTCCACGCGGAGGTGGAGCGCCCGCTCGTCCCGGTGCTGGCGGGGATGGAGCAGGTCGGCATCGCGGTGGACTCCGCGGCCATGGGAGCGATGAGCGCCGAGTTCGGCGCGGCCATGCAGGGCCTGGAGGCGCGCATCCACGAGTCGGCCGGGCGCGCCTTCCACATCGCCTCGACCCGGGAGCTCGCCCAGGTCCTCTTCGTCGACCTCGGTCTTCCGGTGGTGAAGCGGCTCAAGACCGGACCCTCGACGGACCAGGACGTCCTCGAGAAGCTGGCCGAGGAGCACCCGCTGCCTCGCCTCGTGCTCGAGCACCGATCCCTCTCCAAGCTGAAGGGCACCTACGTCGACGCGCTGCCGGCGCTGGTCGACCCGGCCGACGGGCGGCTCCACACCACCTACAACCAGGCCGGCGCGGCCACCGGGCGCCTCTCGTCGCAGGATCCGAACCTCCAGAACATCCCGGTCCGGACCGACCTGGCGCGCCGGATTCCGCGCCGCCTTCGTCGCGCCGCCGGGCCGGCTGCTCGTCTCGGCCGACTACTCGCAGATCGAGCTGCGCATCCTCGCCCACTACGCCGAGGACGCCTCCCTGCTCGACAGCTTCCAGCGGGGCGAGGACGTGCACACCCGCACCGCGGCGGAGACCTTCGGCGTGGCCCCCGGGGAGGTGACGCCGGACCAGCGCCGGGTCGCCAAGGTGCTCAACTTCGGGATCGCCTACGGGCTGTCGGCTTTCGGCCTGGCCCAGCGGCTCGACCTCCCGCCGGCCGAGGCCCAGGCCATCATCGATCGGTACTTCGCCCGGTACGCGGGAGTGAAGCGGTGGCTCGACGCCACCGTGGCCGGGGCGCGGGAGACCGGCGCCGTGCGCACGCTCTGGGGACGACGCCGCGAGCTCCCCGACATCCGCGCCCGCAATCCCGGGCTCCGCCAGGCGGCCGAGCGGATGGCCGTGAACACGCCCATCCAGGGGACGGCGGCCGACATCATCAAGCTCGCCATGCTCCGGGTGGACCGGGCGCTCGCCGCCGAGGGGCTCGACGCCCGGATGCTGCTCCAGGTGCACGACGAGCTCGTGCTGGAGGTGGCGGCGGGGCAGGTGGCGGCCGCCGAGATGCTGGTGCGACGCGCCATGGAGGGCGCAGCCGAGCTGAAGGTGCCGCTCGACGTCGAGGTGGGGCACGGGCACAGCTGGGCCGAGGCCCACTGACCCGCGGCCCGGTCAGCTCTCGCCGGAGCCCTTCTTCCGCCCGGTCAGGAACTCCACCGGGTCCTCGGTTCCCGTGTCCCGGAAGGTGTCGAGGAGCTTCGCGTGCCCCTCGACCAGCGCGCGGACGGAGGCCTCGAACTGGATCCGGAGCCGCTTCACCTCCTGGATGTCGTCGACGATCCGCACGAAGCGCTGGTGGGCGCCCTGCACGATCTTCTCGGCCTGGAGCTCGGCCTCTCCGATGGTGATCTCGCTCTCTCGCCGGGCCGACTCCCGGATCTCGTCGCTGGCGCGCTGGGCCGTGACCAGCGTCTCCTGGAGCGCGCGCTCCCGGCCCCGGTGCCCGGCGATCTCGTCGTCCTTGCGCTGCACGTCCTCCCGCAGCGCGTGGAGCTCCTTGATCAGGTCCTCGAGGGCGCCCGAGGCGAGCGAGAGGAAGGCCTCGACCTCCTCCCGGTCGTAGCCGCGCAGCGAGCGGGAGAACCGCTTCTGCTGGATGTCGAGGGGGGTGATCTTCATGGCGTCCTCCGCCCGGAAGGGTAGCACGGGCCCCGCCGGGGTCCACTCGCGAGCCAGGTGGCTCGCGCCCGCCCGCTGCGCTTGCGCTCCGGGGGGGAGGGAGCCACGATGGCGTCGAGCCGGACGCGTTCCCGCTCGCCGCCCCCATGTCCGTCGACTCCCGGCGTCTTCCCCGAAACCTCGAGATGCTGGCCCGCGCGGCCGCCGAGGCCACCGCCTTCCTCGGCGTCGCGGTGCTCATCGGCTGGGCGATCGACCTGCCGCTCCTGCGCTCGGGCCTTCCCGGGTCACTGAGCGTCAAGGCCAACTCCGCGCTGGGGTTCCTGGCGGCCGGGCTGGCGGCCCGGACGCTCGCCTCCCGCCGATCCGGCCCCCGGGCGCGCCTGGTGGCCAAGATCGCCGGGGCGGTGGTGGCGGCGGTCGGCTTCTTCACGCTCGTCGAGTACGTCCTCGCCATCGACCTCGGGATTGACCAGCTCCTGGTCCACGAGCGCGGGGGATCGGGCGAGATCCACCCGGGCCGGATGGCGCCCAACAGCGCGCTGGCCTTCCTCTTCATCGGGGTGGCGCTGCTCCGTCCACGACTTCGAGACCCGGGCCGGCACCCGGCCCGCCCAGCTCCTGGCCCTGGCCGCCGCGCTCGTTCCCCTGCAGGCCATCATCGGATTCGCCTACGGCGTCGAGCCGATGGAAGGGCTGGCCGCCAACACGCGGGTGCCGTTCTACGCCGGGATCGCCTTCCTCCTCCTCGTCACCGCGCTGCTCTTCGACCGCCCGCAGGCCGGCCTGATGAGGGTCTTCACCGGTCCCGGGCTGGCGGGGTTCATGGCGCGCCGGCTCATCGGAGCGGTCTTCGTGGTTCCCATCGCGCTGGGGTGGCTCTTCCTCGTCGTCGGACTGCGCGCCGGGAAGTACGAGGCGCTCCTCGGCGCGTCCTTCGTGGTGGTGAGCGCGGTGGTGGTGGCGGCGGCCGTCGTCTACTGGAACGCGCTCGCGCTGGGCGACATGGAGGGGGATCGCCTCCGCGCCCAGGAGACCGAGCGGAAGCAGCGGGAGTGGCTCCGGACCACGCTGGCGTCGATTGGCGACGCGGTCATCGCCACCGACGTGGACGGCAGGGTGACCCTGCTGAACGCCGTGGCGGAGAAGCTCACCGGCGCCGGCCCGGAGGCGGCCGGGCGCCTGCTGGACGACGTCTTCCGCGCGGTGGACGGGTCCCGGCAGCCCATTCCGGACCCGGTCGCGGTGGCGATGACCCGCGGCGGCCCGGTGCCGCTGGGGCCCGGCGTCAC
Source organism: uncultured delta proteobacterium (assembly GCA_963766715.1). Taxonomy (GTDB): domain Bacteria; phylum Myxococcota; class Myxococcia; order Myxococcales; family Anaeromyxobacteraceae; genus CAIOAK01. The sequence continues at coordinate 105,308 of CAVYBH010000017.1, read as the reverse complement.
GCTCCTCGCCCGGTCCGGCGTCGAGTACCCGATCGAGGGATTGGTCGCGCCCATCCGGGCGGAGGGCGGCAGCCCCCAGGGCGTCGCGCTGGTCTTCGGGGACCGGACCGAGGCCCGCCGTGCGGAGGCGGAGCGCGCCGCGCTGCTCGCCCGGGAGCAGGAGGCCCGCGCCGAGGCGGAGCGGGCCAGCCGGGCCAAGGACGAGTTCATCGCCACCGTCTCGCACGAGCTGCGCACGCCGCTCAACGCCGTGCTGGGCTGGGCCCGCCTGCTGCGCACCGGGAGGCTCGACGAGGCCGCCACGACCCGGGCGATGGAGGCCATCGAGCGGAGCGCGATGACCCAGGCGCAGATTGTCGACGACCTCCTCGACGTGGCCCGGATCGTCCGGGGTCGACTCAAGCTCGACATCCGGGAGATGGACCTGGCCGCGGCGGTGGAGGCCGCGGTCGAGACGGTTCGCCCCGCCGCCACCGCCAAGGGGATCCACCTCGAGCTCCACCTGGCGGAGGGCGCGGGCTCGGTGCGCGGCGACCCGTCCCGCCTGCAGCAGGTGACCTGGAACCTGCTGGCCAACGCCATCAAGTTCACCCAGCCGGGCGGCCGGGTCGAGGTGCGGCTCCGTCGCCTTCCGGACCGCGTCCGGCTGGAGGTCGAGGACGACGGGCCCGGCATCGAGTCCGGGTTCCTCCCCCACGTCTTCGAGCGCTTCCGGCAGGGCGATTCGAGCCCGACCCGGGCGCACGGCGGGCTGGGCATCGGGCTCGCCATCGTGCGCCACCTCGTCGAGGCCCACGGCGGGAGCGTGGCCGCCTCCAGCCCGGGCCGGAACCGGGGAGCCTGCTTCACCGTGGACCTGCCGCTGCCCATCGAGGCGCCCCGGCACGAGTCCCGCCCCGCCGAGCGCCCGGGGCCCCGGGCCGCGACCGGTGCGGGGGCCATGGCCGACCTTCGGGACGTCCACGTGCTGGTCGTGGACGACGACGTGGACACGCTCGAGGCGCTCCGTCACCTCCTCGAGCAGGCCGGCGCCCGGGTCTCCACCGCCGCGTCGGCGTCGGACGCGTTCCAGGCCCTCTCGGGCGAGCCGCCGGACGTGCTGCTCTCCGACATCGGCATGCCGGGGGAGGACGGCATCTCGCTCATCCGTCGCGTCCGCTCCCTCGACCCCTCCCGGGGTGGCCAGGTGCCGGCGGCCGCGCTGACCGCCTACACGCAGGAGGGCGACCGGGCCCGGGCCCTCGGGGCGGGGTTCCAGGCCTTCCTGGCCAAGCCCGTCGACCCCCGGGAACTGGCGGAGGCGGTGGCGAGGCTGGCCGGCCGGGGGGCGTAGGGGGCGGTCGGCCGGCGCTGCGGGACGGCCGCGCCGGGGCCGCCTCCGTGTTATCTTTCCCGCGCCCCATGCCCTTCGCGGAGATCATCGGCCAGGAACGGGCCGTCGATGCCCTGCGCGCTGCGCTTCGCCGCGGCGCGCTGCACCACGCCTACCTGTTCGCCGGTCCGGAGGGGGTGGGGAAGGGTACCGTGGCCCGGCTCCTCGCCCAGGCCGCCAACTGCGAGCGCGCCGACGGCGACGCCTGCGGCGCCTGCCCCTCCTGCCGCAAGATCGCCCGGGGCGTCCACCCCGACGTCCTGGTGGTGGAGCGGGAGCGGGACATGGCCCGGGCGGGGCGATGGGAGCCCAAGGGCGGGCGCACGCCGTCGCGGGACATCGTGGTCGATCAGATCCGGGAGCTCGTCGATCGGCGCCTCTCGCTGCGCCGCTTCGAGGGCCGGCGGCGATTCGTCCTCCTCGACCCGGCCGACGCGATGAATCCGCAGTCCCAGAACGCCCTCCTGAAGACGCTCGAGGAGCCGCCGCCCGAGACGACCCTGGTGCTCGTCTCCTCGTCGGCCGACGGCCTCCTGCCCACGGTCCGCTCCCGCTGCCTGCGCCTCCCGTTCGCACCGCTGCCCGCCGCCGCGGTGGAGGAGAGGCTCGTGGCCGCGGGTCGCGCGCCGGACCTCGCCCGACTGGCCACCACGCTCGCCGCCGGCTCGATGGGGAAGGCGCTCACGCTCGACGACGAGACCATCGGGGAGCGGCGCGCCGCGGTCGAGGAGGCGGCCGGGCTTCCCGACGACGCCCGCGCCTGGATCGCCTTCGCGAAGCGCCGGGGGGAGAAGCGGGAGCAGGCCCGGGAGCTCTGCGAGCTCCTGCTGGTGTGGCTCCGGGACGTGCTGGTGCGGGCCGCCGGTGGGGAGGCCACGCCGCTCGCGCTCGCCGATCTCGAGGACGCCACCGCCGCCGCGGCGAGGCTGGGGCCCGAGGCGGCGCTGCGCCGGATCGAGTCGGTCCGGCGGGCCATCGCCGCGCTCCGCCACAACGCCAGCGCGCCGCTGGCCCTCGAGCACATGCTCATCGGGTGGTTCCACCATGGCTAGGGCTCCGGCGCGCAAGAAGGAGCCGGCGCTCGACCTGGAGGGCGCGCTCGCGGCGATCCGGGAGGGGAAGCCGTCGCCGGTCTACCTGCTCGACGGCGATCCGTTCCTCACCCAGCGGGCGGGCCGGAGCATCGCGGAGGCGCTCGTGCCCGAGGCGCAGCGGTCGCTCAACCTGGTGGAGCTCGACGCGGCGGCCAGCCCGGCCGAGGTGGCCGCCGAGCTCGCCACCGGAGGACTCTTCGGCGGCGGGAAGGTCGTCGTCGTGGCGGAACCGGCCTTCCTCCAGTCGAAGGAGGACCTGGCCGGCGCCTTCGCGAGGGCGAGCGACATGTGGCGCGAGGGCCGGCAACGGGAGGCCGCGCGCAGGCTGGTGGCGCTGGCGGCCCGGTTCGGCTGGTCCACCTCCGACCTCTGCGGCGAGTCGCCGCCCCCGATCGAGGAGTGGGAGCGGAAGCTCCAGCCCGACGACGGCCTCCGCCCGGAGGACGGGGCGTTCCTGCGCGACGCCGGGCGCTACGCGGGGGAGAAGAACCTCCAGGCGGCGAAGGACGACGTGGCCGCCCTCGACGCGCTCCTCGAGCGCGGCCTGCCTCCCGGGTACGTGCTCGTGGTGGCCGCCGGGAAGGTGGACGGGCGGCTGCCGGTGGTGAAGCGGCTGGCGTCGGCGGGATGCCGCATCACGCTCGCGGTGAAGAGCGAGGGGAGCTGGGACGCGCAGCGACCCGTGCTCGGGCCGCTCATCGAGGAGATGCTCGCCGGGACCGGAAAGTCGGTGGACCGCGGCGCCGAGGACCGGCTCGCGGCCCTGGTCGGCACGGACGCCCGCGCGCTGGCCGCCGAGGTGGCGAAGCTGGCGGCCTTCGTCGGGGACCGCAAGGAGATCCGGGCGGCCGACGTGGACGCGGTGGTGGTGCGCACCGCCTCCGACCCGTTCTTCGCGCTCGGCAACGCCGTGGAGGCCCGCGACCTCGCCGGGGCGCTCGGCGTCCTGCGCCGCAGCTTCGCCGACGGGGCCAGTCCCCACATGCTGGTGGGGTCGCTCGCCGGGACGATCCGCCGGATGCTGGTCGAGCAGGAGCGCGGCCGGCTGGCCTCGGGGGGCAAGCGGATCGCCTCCTTCGGCGACTGGAGCGCCAGCGTGCTCCCCACCATCGACCCGGAGGAGCTGGGGGAGCGGAAGCCCTACGGCCTCTGGATGAAGTACCAGGCGGCCGCGCGGTTCACGCGCGCCGAGCTGCTCGATGGCCTCGCCTCCCTGGCCGAGGCCGACCATTCCATGAAGACCGGATCCGACGGCGCGGTCCTCGTCGAGCGATGTCTCGTCGGGCTGCTCCGCGACCCGGATCGGGAGAGGAGAACCGCTTGAGCCAGAAGCTTCTCGTGACGAGCGCCCTGCCGTACGCCAACGGCTCGATCCACCTGGGCCACCTCGTCGAGTACATCCAGACCGACGTCTACGTCCGCTACCGCCGCTCGCTCGGCGACGACGTGACCTACGTGTGCGCCGCCGACTCCCACGGAACCCCCATCGAGGTGAACGCGGCCAAGGCCGGCGTCAGCCCGCGGGAGTTCGTCGAGCGCTACCGCCAGGAGCAGCACGCCGACTTCCAGCGCTTCGGCGTCGACTTCAGCACCTACTACACGACCGACTCCGAGGAGAACCGGAAGTGGGCGTGGCGGATCTGGGACGCGCTGAAGCAGAAGGGGCTCATCTACAAGAAGTCGGTCGAGCAGCTCTTCTGCCAGAAGGACTCCCGCTTCCTGCCCGACCGCTTCGTGAAGGGGACCTGCCCGAAGTGCGGCACCCCGGACCAGTACGGCGACGTCTGCGAGAAGTGCGGGACCACCTACGATCCCCGGGAGCTGAAGGACCCGCGCTGTGCGCTGTGCGGCACCGCGCCGGTGGTCCGCGCGAGCGACCACGCCTACGTGAACCTGCGCAAGGTCGAGCCGGCCATCCGGAGCTGGGTGGAAGGGGAGGGTCACCTCGACGCGGCGGTCCGCGAGCAGGTGAAGGGCTGGCTCGACGACCTCCAGGACTGGTGCATCACGCGGGACGCGCCGTACTTCGGGTTCCCCGTGAACGATCCCGAGTTCCCGGGGAAGTTCATCTACGTCTGGCTCGACGCGCCCATCGGCTATCTCTCGTCGGCCGAGCACTTCTTCGCCGCCGAGGCGCCGGCCGGCTCGCGGCTCACGCCGGAGCTCTTCGAGGCGACCTACCTGGCTCCGGGGTCCCCCACGGGGCTCGAGCACTTCATCGGCAAGGACATCCTCCGGTTCCACGCCGTGTTCTGGCCCGCCATGCTGGGCGCCGCGGGCCTGAAGCTCCCCCACCGCCTGGCCGTGCACGGTCACCTCACCGTGAACGGCGAGAAGATGTCGAAGTCGCGCGGCACGTTCGTCACCGCCCGCACCTACCTCGACAGCGGGCTCGATCCCCAGCTGCTCCGCTACTACTACGCGGCCAACCTGGGTCCGGGCGTCACCGACCTCGACCTGTCCCTCGACGAGTTCCGCAATCGCATCAACGCCGACCTGGCCAACAACGTCGCCAACCTGGCGTCCCGGGTCTTCGCGCTCGTCGAGCGCGCCGGCGGGGAGGTGACCGGGGAGCCCGACGAGGGGATCGCGAACGCCGCGCGCGAGGCGCTCCGGCTCGGCCGCGCGGCCTACCAGGCGCTCGAGTTCCGCGAGGTGGTGCGGCTCGTGAACCAGGTGGCCGACCTGTGCAACAAGCAGCTCCAGACGGCCAAGCCCTGGGAGGCGCCGACCTCCCCGGCGTCGCAGCGGCTGCTCCTCTCCTGCGCGCGGGCGCTGCGCGCCATCGCCGTCCTCCTCTGGCCGGTGATGCCGGTCTTCGCCGACGACCTGGCGGCCGCGTTCGGCCAGTCGCGGCCGGGCGCCTGGTCGCCCGACTTCGACCCGTTCGTCGGTCCCCCGGTCGTCGCCCGGGCGAAGCCCCCCCAGGTGGCGAGGCTCGACGCCAAGCAGGTCGCGAAGCTCGTCGCCGCGCCGGCGGCCGAGCCCCCGCGGGTCTCCCAGGCGGCCAGCCCGGCCGAGACCGCCTCCAAGGTGACGGCCAAGCCGGCCGCCGCGCCCGGGATCATCGGCTTCGACGACTTCGCCAAGGTGGAGCTCAAGGTGGCGCTCGTCCGCGCGGCCGTGCGCGTCCCCAAGGCGGACAAGCTCCTCCAGATCGAGGTCGACGTCGGCGAGCCCGCGCCGCGCACCATCGTGGCCGGGATCGCCGCCTCGTACCCGGCTCCGGAGGTCCTGGTCGGCCGCCGCATCGTCGTGGTCGCGAACCTCGAGCCGCGTGCGCTCCGGGGCATCACCTCCCAGGGCATGCTGCTCGCCGCCGGCGACCCGCCTCGGGTGGTCCTGGTCGACGACGGCGTGCCGCCCGGAACCCGCGTCAAGTGATGCTCGTCGACTCGCACGCGCACCTCGACCTCGAGGACTTCCCGGGCGAGGTGGATGGCGTGGTCGAGCGCGCGCTCGCCGCCGGCGTGGGGCGCATCGTCGCGGTCGGGCTCTGGCGAGCTCCGGGGGATTTCGGCAACGCGCTCTCGCTCGCCCGGTCCCGTCCGGAGGTGTTCGCGGCGACCGTGGGCATCCACCCCCACGAGTGCGCCCGGGTCCCGGAGGCCGACTGGGAGGAGAGCGCGCGCCTGGCCGCCGACCCCGCCGTGGTGGCGGTGGGGGAGACCGGGCTCGACTACCACTACGACCTCTCGCCCCGGGACGTGCAGCGGGAGAGCTTCCGGCGCTCGATCCGGATCGCGAGGGCCGTCGGGAAGCCGCTGGTCGTCCACGTGCGCGAGGCCGACCCGGACTGCGCGGCCATCCTCCGCGAGGAGGGGCTCCCCGGCGCGGGCGGCGTCATCCACTGCTTCACGGGCGACTGGGCGGCGGCCCGCACCTACCTCGACCTCGGCCTGTACATCTCGGTGGCCGGGATCGTCACCTTCAAGACCGCGGAGGCCATCCGCGACGCCGTGCGCCGCGTCCCGCGCGACCGGCTGCTCGTGGAGACGGACAGCCCCTTCCTCGCGCCGGTGCCCTTCCGCGGGAAGAGGAACGAGCCGGCCCACGTGGTCCACGTGGCGTCCCGGGTGGCCGAGCTGTGGGGCGCGACGCCGGACGAGGTCGCCACCGCCACCACGGCCAACGTGGTGCGCCTCTTCAACCTGAAGTGAGGGGCGGCGCGAAGCTCAGCCGTTCCAGCTCGACCACTCGCTCGCCAGGTCGGCCTGGGCCTCCTGGTTCCGTTCCTTCCAGCGGACCACCGGCCAGCCCCGCTGCTCGGCGACGGCGCGGAAGGCGTCCTTGGGGTTCACCACGACGGGGTGGCCCACCGCCTCGAAGAGCGGCACGTCGGCCGACGAGTCGGAGTAGAGCCAGCTGCGTCCGAGCTCGAGCCCCTGCTGCTCCAGGGCACGCGAGACCGCTTCCCGCTTGCCGTCCTGGAACACGATGGGCGGAAGGATGTCGGGGGTCGCCTTGCCGTCGACCGCTCGCGTCCGCGTGCCGATCGCCCCGTGGACCCGCAGGTGGCGGGCCACCTCGTCCACGATGTACTGGGGCGATCCGGAGGCGATGAGCACGTAGTGGCCGGAGAGCAGGTGCTTGCGGATCTGCCGCACCGCGCCCGCCGTGATGCGCTTCTTGAGGTGCCGCTCGAAGCAGTCCTGGGCGTGCGCGCGGATGTCGTCGACCCAGAGCCCGGCCTGGCAGCGCGACCCCAGCTCGACCATGTCCCGCTCGGTGAGCCGCCGGCGGGCGAACTCGTAGACCAGCCTCGGGATGCGGGACCGGATCTCCGGGAGCATGATCTTCTCGCTGTAGAGGTACCAGGAGAAGATCGTGCCCGCGTTGCCGTCGAGCAGGGAGTCGTCGACGTCGAAGATCGCGGCGGTGCGGCCGAACGGGACCACGGGTCAGGGATTCGGCTCGCCGCTCGGGGGGGCGGAGGCGTCCTGGGCCTGCTCGGGAGCCGGGGTCTCCGGCTGGACCGGGGTGGGCTCGGGCGGAGGAGCGGGCGGTGCGCTCTCCGGCTCGGCGGCGACCGCGGGGGCCTCGGGAGCGGACTCCGACCTTCCGGCCTCCACCTTGGCCGCCAGCGCGGCGAACGGGTTGTGGGTCAGGCTCTTCGGCTTGTCGGGGCGCGCGCTCGGGCCCCTGTCGCCCGGCAGGCGAGGACCCGTGTACCTCGGCTTGCGATTGCCGGGGCCGCCGGGGCCGCCCGGTCCACCGTGGCCACCGGGACCGCGAGGACCGCGGTCGGCCGGCCGGTCGGGGCGCTGGGGGCGATCCGCGCGGGGCGGGGCCTCCGAGCGCTCGGGCCGGGGAGCGGCGCCCTCCGCGGGCGCAGCGGAGGGGGGCGCACCGGCATCGGCGGCCGGACGCGGCTCGGTCCTCTCCGGCCGGGGCGGGCGAGCCGGCTTCGCCTTCTTCTCCTGCGGCTTGCGAGGAGGCTGTCCCGGCTGCGCCGGGCGCGGGACGTAGATCACCGGGGTCAGCAGCTCGGGCGGCGGAGACTTCTTCTCGACCTGCGCCGTGGGCAGCGTGCCGCGCCAGATGTGGTGGCCGTAGATGTTCTGCGCGTCGGTCCAGCGGCGGTTGCCGCCCTCGCGCCCCATCAGGCCGACCCAGGAGTTGATCCGGCTGTCGAGGTCGTCGATGAAGTGCGTGACGAGCGCCTCCAGCGTGGTGGGCGTCTTCGGCGACCCGTACTCGAGCTTGCCGTGGTGCGAGAGGACGATGTGGACGACGTGCTGCTCGAGCTCGCGCGGCACGCCGACGCGCCGGGCCTTGTCGTGGATCCACTGCGCCGCCATGACCAGGTGGCCGACCAGGCGCCCCTCGTCGGTGTACTCGACGTTCCGCTCGTAGGAGAGCTCGCGGATCTTGCCCAGGTCGTGGAAGAAGGCGCCGGCGACGAGCAGGTCGCGGTCGAGCTGGGGGTACTGATCGGCGATCCGGTGCGAGAGCTTGATGCAGCTCACCGTGTGCTCGAGCAGGCCGCCCGCGTAGGCGTGGTGCACGCTCTTCGCGGCTGGCGCGCGACGCAGGCGCGCCACGAGCTCGTCGTCCGCCAGGAAGGCCTTGATCAGGTCCTTCACGTGGACGTCGGTGATCGCCTCGACGAGGCCGAGCAGCTCGGTCCAGTTCGCGTCCGGGGTCTCCTCGGCGGGGGCCTTCTCGGGCTTGCGGGGCTCGGGCGGAGGAGCCCAGAGGAAGTCGGTCGCGTCGACGCCGGCGGTCGCCGGATCCACCCGCGCCACGGACTCGAAGCGGAGCTGGGGCTTCCCCTGGAAGGTGCCGATGGTGCCCTCGACCTCGACGAGGTCCTTCTCGTCGAAGAGCGGCGACAGCTCCTCCACCCGGTCGAACGAGCGGGCCTCGATCTCACCCGTGCGGTCCACCAGCGTGGCGGCCAGGTAGCTCTTGCCGCTCTTGGCGGTGGGAACGGCCTTCCGGGCGACCGCGAAGATCGCCTTGACCCGCTCGCCTTCCTTGATGTCCTTGACCCAGATCTTCTCCATGGTGCGCGGAAGCTAACCCAGCCGGAGGTCCGAGACAACCGCGCGTTCCGGAGTTAGTCTGTGCTCGAAGCCAACGGAGGAACCGATGCCCCGCTACGCGATCCGGCGCTTCATGACGGTGGGCCCGCACGTGATCACGAGCCGGCACACGCTGGCCGAGGCGCACCAGACGATGAGGGAGAGGGGAGTCCGGCACCTGCCGGTGGTCGACGACGGCCACCTGAAGGGAGTCGTGTCCCAGCGCGACCTCTACCTGCTCGAGACGCTCCGCGGCGTGGATGCCGCCCGCGAGCTGGTCGAGGAGGCGATGAGCTCCGACCCGTACGTGGTGGCGCCGGAGGCCACGCTCGAGGAGGTCGCCGAGGCCATGGCGACCCAGAAGCACGGCTCGGCCCTGGTGGTCGAGCAGGCGACCGTCATCGGCATCTTCACGACCACCGACGCGCTGAAGGCGCTCGTGAGCGTGCTCCGCCGGCACCGGAAGGGTGTCGAGGAGTCCGACACCGACTAGCGTCGAGGTCGGGGGCGGGGAGGGCGGTTCGCGGCGCGCGCGCAAGGGATGCGTTCGGTCCCGGCGTGGGCGCAAGCGGTGCGAACGGAATTCCCCGATTTCACGGCCTTTCCCGCTCGGCACGCCCCGTGAAAAGGAACGCCCTGCGCCCGGAGGCGCAGCGGAGTCCGTCCTCCACATGAGCCGTATCGAAAGCGAAGCGAGGTCCCTCCTCCTCAACCGGCGGAACGCACTGCGTCGTTCGCAGCTCGTGCCCCATGACGTGGGTGGGCCCTTCCTTCCCGACTACGAGATGCCCGAGGGCTTGCTCGCCGACAAGCTCGCGCGGGAGCTCGCCGAGGTCGATGCGGCCCTGGGCCGGATCGCCGAGGGCAGCTACGGCACGTGCGCCTCCTGCGGCGGCCCGCTCGGGTTGCAGCGGCTTCGCGCCATCCCGGAGGCGAGGTTCTGCCTCGGGTGCAGTGGCCATCGACCCGGCGACGATTAAGTCCCAGGGGTGTCCTCGACGCACGCTCTGCAGGAACCGGTGTACGCCTACGCGCTCGGCGACGCCCTGTACCTGAACCTGACCTCGGCCTGCACGCTCGCCTGCGTCTTCTGTCCCAAGATCCGGGACGGCGACTGGGTGGTGGGTGGGTACGACCTCCAGCTCGGGCGCGCCCCGTCGGCGGACGAGGTGTGGGCCCAGGTGGAGCGTGCCGGGATCCAGGGGCGACCCGAAGTGGTCTTCACCGGGCTCGGCGAGCCCACTCGCCGTCTCGGCGTCCTCCTCGAGGTGGCGAGACGCCTCGTCCGGGGAGGCGTCCGTCGCGTTCGCATCGACACCGACGGACTCGCCAACCTCCGGGAGGGGCGCGACGTCACTCCCGAGCTGGCTGCCGCGGGTGTAGGCGCAGTCGTCGTCTCGCTGAACGCCGCGGACCCGGAGACCTACGCGAAGATTCTGTCCCAACCAGCACGGGGGAGCCGCCTGGGAGGCGGCCCGCGCCTTCATCCGTGCCGCGGTGCGCCATCGTCCCCGAGGTCCAGGCGAGCTTCGTGGGAATGCCCGGGCTCGACGAGGAGGCCTGCCGTCGCGAGGCGCTCGCTCTCGGCGCGACCTTTCGCTGGCGCCCCTACGACAGGGTCGGGCGGTTGAAGGAACTGGGCGGAAACGCCTGATCTCACACCCCGGTTCGGGGCGTCTCCACCGCAACGCTTTCGTCCTGACACCTCCTCCTGTTTTCCGGGAAGAACGTCGTCAACTTGGGTGTTTGCGTTGTATTGGGGGTGGACCGCAGCGCGCAAAGCGTGCATAACATGCGGCCCTCCGCAGCCCTTGCGCTGCCGGGCGGGGACATGGAGGCGGTCGAATACATGACGGTGAGCAAGAACGCACTTCGGGGAGCCAAGGAGCGCATCCTCGTCGTCGACGACGAAGGAAACGCGCGCCAGGCCCTTCGGGACATCCTCACCGAGGAGGGCTACGAGCTCGTGGAGGCGGCCGATGGCGAGGACGCCCTCCAGCTCATGCAGTCCTTCGCGCCCGCCGCGGTGCTGGCCGACGTGCGGATGCCCAAGATGGACGGCATCACGCTCCTGAAGAAGGCGCGGGAGCAGGGCTCGGACGCCGTCTTCGTGATGATGACGGCCTTCGCCAGCGTCGAGGCGGCCGTCGAGGCCATGCGCGCCGGGGCCGAGAACTACCTGGTCAAGCCGCTCGACGTGAACGCCGTGCTGGTGGTCCTCGAGAAGGCGCTGGAGAAGCTGCGCCTGCAGCGGGACACGCAGAACCTCCGCGAGCGGGTGCGCGAGCGCTACCGCTTCCACAACATCGTCGGCGACGCCCCGGAGCTCCAGGCCGTCTACGAGGTGGTGAAGCGGGCCGCACCCACGCGGGCCACCGTCCTCATCCTGGGCGAATCGGGAACCGGCAAGGAGCTCATCGCCCAGGCCCTCCACGAGGAGTCGCCCCGGCGCGATCGCCCCTTCATCAAGGTGAACTGCGCGGCCCTCTCCGAGACCCTGCTGGAGAGCGAGCTCTTCGGCCACGAGAAGGGCTCCTTCACCGGCGCCATCGGCCGCAAGGAAGGGCGCTTCGAGCTGGCCGACGGGGGAACCCTCTTCCTCGACGAGATCGGCGACATCTCTCCCGCCCTGCAGATCAAGCTCCTGCGCGTCCTCCAGCAGAAGGAGTTCGAGCGGGTGGGCGGGGTCTCGACCATCAAGGTCGACGTGCGGCTCGTGGCCGCCACCAACCGGGACCTGGCCGCCGAGGTGAAGGGCGGCAAGTTCCGCGAGGACCTCTACTACCGGCTCAACGTCGTGGCGGTGACGCTGCCGCCGCTCCGGCAGCGCAAGGGGGACATCCCGGCGCTGGTCAGCCACTTCGTCGAGAAGTACGGCAAGGCGTACGCCAAGGAGATCCGCGGGCTGGCGCCCGGGACGCTGAACGCGCTCCTGGCGCACGACTGGCCGGGGAACGTCCGCGAGCTGGAGAACGTGGTGGAGCGCGCGGTCGTGCTCGCCAAGGGGCTCGAGCTGACGGCCGACGACCTGCCGCCCACGCTGCGCGGCCCTCGCCCGCGGGAACGCACCCCGGGTGCACTCATCCCCGGCGCGACCCTCTACGAGATCGAGCGCGAGGCCATCCTCCGGACGCTCGAGATGGTGGGAGGATCGACCTCCCGCGCGGCCGAGATCCTCGGCATCAGCGTGCGGAAGATCCAGTACCGCCTGAAGGAGTACGCCTCCGGGATCACCGGGGACCGCGGCGGCGACGACCTCTCCGAGGAGCCCACCGGCTCCTGACGGGGCGGGGCTCGCGAGGCCTCAGCGGGCCCGCGGGATCCGCAGCGCGAAGCGCGCGCCTCCCTCCGGCGCGTCCTCCACCGTGATGGTCCCGCCGTGCTGGGTCACGATGGCGTGGACGATGGGCAGCCCGAGCCCCGAGCCCTCCGCCTTGGTGGTGAAGAAGGGCTCGAAGATCCGCTCCCGGATCTCCACCGGGACGCCCCGGCCGGCGTCGTCGATGAGGATCTCCACCTGCTCGGGATCCTCCCCGATGCGGCAGGAGACCCGGACCCAGGAGCCGTCGGGGACCGCGTCGATGGCGTTGAGCCCCAGGTTCATGACCACCTGCTGCAGCCGCTCCTCGTCGCCGGCCACCGGGGGGACCACCTCGAAGTCGCGGATCACCTGGACGTGCCGCTTCTCCGCCGGCCCGCCGAGCAGCGTGAGGACCCGGTCGAGGACGGGGAGCACCTCCACCGGCTTCGGGTAGAACTCCCGGGGACGCGCGAACTGCAGGAAGTCCTCGAGGATGTGGTCGAGGCGGCGGATCTCGTCCCGGACCAGGTGGAGCGGGGCCAGCAGCGGTCCCTGCTCCGACGCCGGGAGCTTCCCGACCCGGCGCTCCAGCACCACGAGCTGCAGCGCCGCGGCGTTCAGCGGGTTGCGGATCTCGTGCGAGAGCCCCGCGGTCATGGTGCCGACCGCCGCGAGCTTCTCGGCCATGGCGGCGCGCCGCGCCAGCTCGCGCTTCTCCGAATGGAGCCGGACGTGGCGCATCGCCGTCTCGAGCGTCATGAGGAGCTCGGGCGGGTTGACCGGCTTCTGGAGGTAGGCGCAGGCGCCGGCCCGGACCGCGTCGAGCGCCGACTCCATGGTGGCGTGGCCGGTGAGGAGCACCACCTCGCTGTCCGGCGACGCGTCCTTCAGCTCCTGCGCCAGCTCGGTTCCGTTGCCGTCGGGCAGGCCGAGATCGACGAGCGCCACGTCGAAGCCGGCGCGGGCGACCAGGTGGGCCTCGGCGCAGGTGCCGGCCGCCCGGACCGCGAAGCCGGCCTCCTGGAGGATGTCGCGCAGGTTCTCGGCCAGCGCCGCGTTGTCGTCCACCACCAGGACGCGGGGACGGCGGGCGGGAGCATGTGGAATCACGGAGAGTGGATCCTTTCCTCGTGGAGCCGCTCCACGGCCGCGAGGAGCGCCGCGGTGTCGAAGGGCTTCTGGAAGAGGGCCCGGCAGTGGGCCGGCGCCGTGGAGGGATGGGCGGTGACCGCCAGGAGCGGGATCCCGGGGAAGCGGGCCTCGAGGCGGCGGACCGCCTCGCCGTCCGGCCCTCCCGGCAGGCGCAGGTCGACCAGTGCGGCGAACGGACGGACGGGGCCGAGCCTCTCGGTGTCGAGCACCGACGAGGCCGTCACGGCGGCGAAGCCTCGCTGCCGGAGCGCCTCGGTGAGGTTGTCGAGCAGCGAGGCGTCGTCCTCGAGCACCGCGAGCAGCCCGTCCCGCCGGGCCGCCCCGAGCAGCGCGAGCAGGCGCTCGATGGGCGCCGGCTTGGCGAGCACGGCGAGGAGCCCTTCCCGGCGGGCCGAATCCAGGTCGGCGTCGCCGGCGTGGGCGGTCAGCACCACCGCGGGCAGTCCCGGGTCGACGCGCCGGACCTCGTGGACCACGGCGGCGCCCCCCATGCCGGGCATGCGCATGTCGGTGACGATGGCGTCGAATCGCGTCCGCCGCACCTTCTCGATGGCCTCGGCGCCGCCGCCGGCCATCTCGCAATCGGCGCCGCAGTCCCCCACGATCTCGACGAGGTTCTCGGCGAACTCCCGGTTGTCGTCGACGAAGAGGTAGCGGCGCATGGCGGTCAGGCGGCCGGGAGGCGGAGGGAGAAGCGGGCGCCGCCGCCGGGGCGGGGCTCGTGGCCCACGGAGCCGCCGTGCCGCTCGGCCACGCGCTTCACCAGCGCGAGGCCGAGGCCGCTCCCGTGGTCCTTGGTGGTGATGAGCGGCTCGAAGAGCCTGTCGCGCACCGACTCGGCCACGCCGGGGCCGGTGTCCTCGACGTCGACGACGACCACCGCAGCCTCCCGCCGCGCCGCCACCCGGACGTCGCCGCGCGGCGAAACGGCCTGGACCGCGTTCAGGACGAGGTTCACGAGGGCCTGCCGGAGCTGGGTGGCGTCGCCGAGCACCTCGAGCCCTCCGGTGGCGTCGACGGTCAGGCTCACCCCCTCGGGGCGCGGAACCGATTCCGCCGCGGCGCCTGCCAGCGCGGACAGGGCGACGCGGTCCACCGGCAGCGGCCGGTCGCGGACCATGTCGAGGAGGCCGGAGATGATGTCGCTGGAGAGGCGGACCTGATCGCCGATGCGATCGAGGTGCTTCTTCACGCGCTCGTCGTCGTTCACCCGGCCCCGCAGGAGGAAGAGGGAGCTCTCGATCACGCCGAGCGGGTTGCGCAGCTCGTGGCCGATCGAGCCGACCAGCTGCCCGAACGTGGCGAGCCGCTCCGAGCGGGAGGCCTTGGCGAGCAGGTCCTCGCGATAGGTGTGGAGCATGATGGCCAGCTCCAGATCCAGCACCTTCCCGAGGGCGCCCCGCGCCCGCGCGCACCGCGGCTCGTCGCCGGGCCAGGTCCGCTCGATCACGCGGTCGAGCTCCTCCCGGATCACGTTCATGGCCCCGAACATGTAGTGCTGGGGCAGGTCGATGCGGACGTGGACGCGTCCGATGCGGCAGTGCGACTCCCACCAGGCCTCGTCCCAGGGGCCGCCCAGCGACTCGCCCATCCAGCGCACCAGCGTCACCTTGAGGTGGCCGACGCGGCTCTCGCCGCCCGTGAGCGCCCGGCGCGCCTCGGCGTGGTCGAGGATGCGCGCGTAGAACGTGTCGGCGATCGCGGGGAAGTGGGGGGAGGCCACGGTGCAGAGCTCGCGGAGGGCCGCCTCGTGGGCCGGCCCGAAGCCCACGTACCGCTTCAGCTCGTCGAGGAGGGACTCGCCCATGGAGGCGGCAGATCTAGGCCCCCCCGGGTCAGGGATCAAGCGCGCCAGCCGCCGGCGTCGTCAGTGGACGACGAGGATGGGCTTCGGGCAGAGGTGGACGAGGCGGTCCGAGACGCTCCCGAGGAGCGCGCGCGCCACGGCGCCCTGGCCACGGCTTCCGGCCACCACCAGGTCGACGTCCGCCTGCCCGGCGGCCTCGGCGAGGGTCTCGGCAGGTGGCCCCGACATCACCTTCGTGTCGATCTCGACGCCGGTTCCGCCGAGCTCGGCGAGCGCGGTGTGGAGGACCTTCTCCGCATGGGCCCGTTGCTCCCGCTCGACCTCCTCGACGGTGAGGCCGTAGACGTCGGGCGGGAGCAGCAGCCGGGGCACCACGTAGGCGAGGGTGAGACGGGCGCCGAACCGGACCGCGATGTCCGCCGCCAGCCGCGCTCCGCGGGTCGAAGGCCCCGACCCGTCGATGGCCACCAGGATCCGCTTCATGGCTCACCCCCGTCGATCATTGTACGCCCGCACCCCGGAGCGAGGAGCGACCCATTCCGGGCCCCCCGTGCGCCCCCGGGGCGGGGAGGGTGCGCCCTCGATGGGAGCGCGGCGGGCTCCCGCGAAGGAGTAACCTAAAGTGGATGGAACGCAGCGCCGCGAGGGTTCTGGCGGGAGAGTCGGTCACGCTCCTCGACGGAGGACGCGAGGCCTTCCCGCGAATGTTGCGGGCCATTCGCGCCGCGCGGCAGTCGGTCCACCTCGAGGTCTACCACCTCGACCGGGAGGGCGTGGGTGACGCGTTCCGCCGCGCCCTCTCCGAGGCCGCTCTCCGGGGCGTCCGGGTCCGCGTGATCCTCGACGGGTGGGGCTCGGCGCTCGACGGGCGCTGGCTGCAGTCGATGCTGGAGCCGGACGGGGCGGAGGTCATCATCTACCATCCGCTCTCCGCGCTCTTCACCGGACGCTTCCGTCGCAACCACCGGAAGATCCTCCTCGTGGACGGAGAGGTGGCCTTCCTCGGCGGGATCAACATCGCCGACGAGTACGGGCAGATCGGGCCGGGACGTGCGCCCGACCTGGCGGACGAGGCGCCCGACTGGATGGACCTCGCCGTCGAGATCCGCGGCCCCGCTGCGGCGTGGCTCGAGGCCAGGCTCCGAGGAGAGCGCCCGCCCCGTCCCCCGGGTCCGGTCCAGATCCACCTGTCCGGCGTCGGCGGGGGAGGGCGCCTGCGAAACATCTACCGCCGGTCCTTCGGTGGGGCCCGCTCCGAGATCCTGGCCGCGCACTCCTACTTCCTTCCCGACCGCCGCTTCGTCCGGTCGATCACGGCCGCCGCCCGGCGCGGCGTGAAGGTCACGCTCCTGCTGGCGGGACGCAGCGACATTCCCATCATCCGAGCGGGCACCAGGCGGCTCTACCGGAAGCTCGTCGAGTCGGGCGTGGAGATCCGGGAGTGGACCCGGTCGGTGCACCACGCCAAGGTGGCCATCGTGGACCGGGAGAAGGTCCTCGTCGGCAGCTTCAATCTCGACCCGTACTCGCTCGCCAACCTGGAGTCGATGGTGGAGATCGACGACCCCGTCACCGCGGGAGCGGCCCTGCGCTGGTTCGAGGGGCGCGCCGCGCTCGCTCGGCTGGTGCCGCGCGAGGAAGCCCTGCGCGGCGGCTGGGTGCGCCGGATCGCCGACGCCTTCGGCCGGCTCGTGGCCCGGTTCACCGAGTGGGTGGGGCGGTTGATGGCCGGACGCTGAGGCGAGCGCCCTACGCGGCGGGGAGGCGCCGGCGGCTTGCCGGAGGTGCCGTCGCTGCGCACCTCCTTGAAGGCCTTGCGGAAGCTCTTCACGCTTTCGCCCAGCCCCTGGCCGAGCTGGGGCAGCTTGTTCGCGCCGAAGATCAGGAGCACCACGACGGCGATGAGGAGCAGCTCGCCGAATCCGAGTCCGAGCATGACGGGATCATACCGCGATCAGGCGGCCACGTCCTCCATGGCGATGGCGGCGAGCCGGCGCTGGTCGATCACCTTCACGCCCCGCGACGCGTCGAGCACGCCGTCCTGCTCCAGGCGGGTCAGGCAGCGGGAGAGGGTCTCGGGGCGCATGCCGAGCAGCCTCGCCACCACCTGCTTGCGCACGGCGTTGGGGCGATCGGCGAGGAACTTGGCGTGGGCGAGGGCGAACCGCGCCACCCGGGACATGCAGTCGCCCTGGCGGAAGTTCACCTCGTCGCGCGCCATGCGCGACTCGGCGAGCATGAGGTCGAGGACCACGCGGCCGGGGCTCCGCTCCGGTCCCACCCACTGCGTCATCGCGTCCCCGGCGATGCCGCAGAGCTTCACGCGCGAGAGGGCGCGAACCTCGTAGGCGGAGGGCTCGTTGCTCATCGCCTCGGTGCAGAGCAGGGAGGTCGGGCCGCGGAGCGTGAGGACCAGCTCGGAGCCCTTGGGGCTCACCGCGGAGAGGGCGACGAACCCTTCCTTCACGAAGTACACGGTCCGCGGACGTTCACCCTGGGCGCACAGGCTCGCGCCGGCCTCGCGGGTCGACGGGGTGAATCGGCAGCGTCCACCCGAGGCGATGCCCAGGGAACAGGACGTACAGTCGGTGACCGGCGCAGTCGTGATCATTTGGGTGTCTCCTCGATTGACCTCCGTCTAGATGCACGAGTTAGGCCCGGGTTTTTCCGGGGTTTTGCCGCAGACTCTGCGCATTGCCCCGGATCAAGTCCCGACCTGCGCAAGGGTTGCGGAAATCGCCAGACACCGGCAGGCCCGCGATGGCATCATCCGCACGTGGACCGGCTCGAGCCCTTTCGACTCAAAGTGATCGAAGCGATCAATCCGCTCGAAGCGGAGGCGATCGTCGTCGGGCAGGCTGCGTCGCGCGTGCTGGCGCGGCCGGCCCTGGCCACCCGGGCCGCACCCCCTTTCGATTGCTCGGCGATGGATGGTTACGCGGTGCGTCAGGCCGACCTGCCTGGTCCAGGCGAGCTCGTCGTGGGACGGACGGTCTTCGCCGGCGACGACCCGGGCCCCGCCATCCGGGCCGGCGAGGCGGTCCGGATCTTCACCGGCGCGCCGCTTCCGTCCGGGGCGGACGCCGTGGTGCGGGAGGAGTCGACCGAGGTGCGGGGCGATCGCGTGTTCTTCCGGCACGCGACGCGCCGGGGAGAGAACGTCCGCCTCGCGGGCGAGGACGTGCCCGAGGGAGGGGAGGCGCTCCCCGCCGGCGTGAGGATCGGACCCCGCCAGCGGGCGCTTCTCGAGGCGGTGGGCTGCCGGGACCTGGAGGTCCACAGGCGGCCGCGCATCGCGCTCCTCTCCACCGGCGACGAGGTGCTCCGCGGGCGAACCGCCGACTCGAACGGCGCTGCGCTGGCCGGCCTCCTCCTCGAGGCCGGCGTCGCGGTCCGGCGGGGGGCGGTGGCCGACGACGCCGCGGAGATCCGGGCCGCGCTCGCGGACGCGGCGGCCGGCGCCGACGCCGTGGTCACCATCGGTGGAGTCTCGGTGGGGCAGAAGGACCTGGTGGCGGGCGCGCTCCAGGACCTGGGAGCGGACGTGCGCGTGCACGGCGTCCCCATGAAGCCGGGCAAGCCGTTCCTGTTCGCCTTCCTGGGAGGGAAGCCCGTCTTCGGCCTCCCCGGAAGTCCCTCGGCCTGCCTGGTCGTCGTTCGAGGTCTTCGCCCGGCCCGCCATCCTCCGGCTGGCCGGGGCGACCCGGATCTTCCGGCCGGTGGCCTGGCTCCCGCTCGCCGAGGGGTGCGAGGGGCGCCCGGGGCGGGCGCGCTTCCTCTGGGCTTCCCTCCTGCCGGACGGCCGGGTGCGCCCCATCGGACGGGACGCCGCCCAGGTGCGGGGCCCCGCGCTCGCGCAGGCGCTCGTCCGCATCGGCGAGGGGGCCGGCGACGTGCCGGAAGGGGAGAGGGTGGAGACGTGGCTTCTCGGAGAGTGAAGAAGACGCGCCGCGCGACCCCCGTGGTGGCCGTGTCCGGGCCGAGCGGAGCGGGGAAGACCACGCTGCTCGTGGGGCTCCTGCGCGTGCTGTCGGCCGCCGGGATCCGCGTCGCGGCCATCAAGCACTCCGGGCACCCCCACGGCTTCGACGTCCCGGGGAAGGACAGCGACCTCCTCCTGCGGGCGGGGGCCGAGGCGGTGGCCGTGCAGGGGCCCACCCAGCTGGCGGTCTTCGGGCCTCCCCGGAAGGGCGGCGCCCGCGCGCTGGTCCGCATGCTCCCTCCCGTCGACCTGGTCCTCGTCGAGGGGTGGAAGTCGGAGCGCCTCCCGCGCATCGAGGTGCACCGCCGCACCGTGGACCGCACGTTCCTCTGCGCCCGGGGTCGTGGGTTCATCGCGGTGGTGACCGACGAGCCCGCCCCGGGAAAGCTCCCGGCCTTCGCGCCCGACGAGGTCGAGCGCCTGGCCGCGTTCCTCCGGGAGCGCTTCCGCCTGCGCCGGCGCGCCGCGGGCGGGCGACGTCCCTCCTCCATGTGAGCGGAGGCTTTTCCGCTATCTTGACTGCCCCCGGCTCCAGCCCGTAGATTCCGCGCTCCTCCCACGCGCCGCCGGCCATGTCCTTCGTCGACCAGCCTCCCGATCCCCTGCCGCCGGCCCGCGCCGCCTTCATCGCGCCCGAGACCCGCTGGTTCGTGCACCCGGGTCCGTTCCCGCTGGAGTCGGGAGCGAGCCTCCCGGTGCTCCAGACCGCCTTCCGGACCTGGGGCAAGCTCTCCCCGGAAGGGGACAACGCGGTGGTGGTCTGCCACGCGTTCACCGGGTCGGCCGACGTGGACCGGTGGTGGACCCGGATGTTCGGTCCGGGCCGGGCCCTCGATCCGGACCGGGACTTCGTGGTCTGCGCGAACATCCTGGGGAGCTGCTACGGGACCACCGGCCCGGCGTCGGTGGACCCGGCGACGGGGTTGCCGTACCTGGGCGCCTTCCCGGCTATCACTCTCCGTGACATGGTCCGCGCACAGGCGGAGCTCTGCGAGGCTCTCGGCGTCCGATCCATCCGGGCCGTCATCGGCGGGTCGCTGGGCGGGATGCAGGTCCTGGAGTGGGCGCTCCTGTTCCCCGACCTGGTGCGGAGCCTCGTGCCCATCGCCAACCCGGCGCGCCACTCGGCCTGGGCCATCGGGCTCTCCGAGGCCCAGCGGCAGGCCATCGTCGCCGATCCGCGCTGGGCCGCGGGGCGGTACGAATCCGGCCGAGCCCCCGGCGGCCGGGCTCGCCGCCGCCCGGATGATGGCGATGTGCACCTACCGGGGCTGGGAGAGCTTCGAGGAGCGCTACAGCCGCCGCCCGCAGGCGGTCGACCTCTTCGCCATCGAGAGCTACCTGCGCTACCAGGGGCAGCAGCTCGTCGACCGCTTCGACGCGGCGACCTACCACGCCCTCACCCGGGCCATGGACACCCACGACGTGGCCCGCGGCCGGGGAGACTACGAGGCGGTGCTCCGGAGCATCCGGCAGCCGGCGCTCGTCGTGACCATCGACACCGACGTCCTCTACCCCCCGGAGGAGCAACGGGTCATGGCGCGCCACATGCCGGCCGCACGGCTCGAGCGGCTCGAGTCGCCCCACGGCCACGACGGCTTCCTCATCCACGTGGACGAGCTCTCGGGAATGGTGGCCGAGTTCCGCGCCCGGGTGGAGGGACGGCGCGCCTCCCGCCCGGTGGCGCATCCGGCCGAGGAGCGGCCGGGCATGTCCATCCTCGTCCTGGGAAAGGGGAAGGTGGGAGCGCCCCTCCTCGACCAGGTCCGGGAGCAGGTGGGGAGCATCGCCTCCGACTACGACATCGCGCTCCGGGTGGTGGGAATCGGCGACCGTCACGGCCTCTGCTTCGACGACCGCGGCCTCGATCTGGGCACCTGGCGCGAGAGCCTGCTGGCGGCGCCTCGAACGGGCCCGTTCCGGCTCCCGGCTGCGATCCCGGTCCTCGATCGCCTGGCGCGCCTGCCGGGGCCCGTGCTCGTCGACCTCACGGCCGACGCCGCGCTCCTGCCCGTCTACGAGGAGGCCTTCCGCCGCGGCATTCACGTGGTGGGCGCGAACAAGCTGCCGCTCGCCGCCCCCACCGCCGACCGGGACCGCCTGGCGGCGGCGCGGCGCCAGGCGCACGTCCACTTCCACTACGAGACCTCGGTGGGAGCCAGCCTCCCCCTCCTGGGCACGCTGCGAAACCTGGTCCGGACGGGCGACCGGGTGCTCGAGGTGGAGGGTTCGCTCTCGGGCACCGCCGGCTTCCTGCTCGGCGAGGCCGAGAAGGGAACGCCGCTGTCGCTCGCCTTCCGCTGGGCGCGCGAGCTGGGCTACACCGAGGAGGATGCTCGCGACGACCTGACCGGTCTCGACTCGGCCCGCAAGGCGGTGATCCTGGCCCGGGAACTTGGGATGAGGCTCGACGTCGGCGACGTGGCGCTCGAGCCGCTCCTGCCGCCCGAGGTCACCGCGGCGGGGACGTCCGCGGAGATGCTCGAGGCGCTTCGCCGCCACGACCGGGCCTTCGCCGACCGCATCCGCGAGGCGCGCCTGAGGGGCCGGATGCTCCGCTACCTGGTCCACGTCGACGTCCCGTCCGGCAGGGTCCGGGTCGGCCCCGACGACGTCGGCCCGGATCACCGCGCCGCCCGCCTCCGGGACGTGGAGGCCTACGTGGCCGCGACCACCGTCCGCCGCTCCGGGTCGCCGCTCGTGATCCAGGGCGCGGGTGTGGGCGGCGCGCTCACCGCCGGAGGCGTGCTCACCGACGTGCTCCGGGTGGCGGCGTCCCTGGGCGTGCGCACCGGCTGGAGCGGCTGAAAGGGGCGTCCCGGGCATTCGCCCCGGCCCCGTGCTATCTCCCCCTGCGGGAGGAAGAACCCGAATGTCCGCTCCGCCGCTCCCCGTCGCCAAGGGGACCGATACCCTGTGCTTGCTCCCCGGCATGTCCAACCGGCACGGCCTGGTCGCCGGCGCCACCGGCACCGGGAAGACCGTCACGCTCCGCGTCCTGGCCGAGCGCCTCTCCCGCATCGGCGTCCCGGTCTTCCTGGCGGACGTGAAGGGCGACCTCTCCGGCATGGCGCTGGCCGCCGAGCCGGACGAGAAGATGCTCGAGCGGGCGAAGCGGCTCGGCGTGACGATCGAGCCCTCCGGCGCGCCGGTGGTCTTCTGGGACGTGTTCGGCGAGCAGGGGCATCCGCTGCGGGCCACGGTCTCCGAGATGGGCCCGGTCCTGCTCTCCCGGATGCTCGACCTGAACGACGTGCAGGAGGGCGTGCTCTCGCTGGCCTTCAAGGTGGCGGACGACGACGGCCTGCTGCTCCTCGACCTGAAGGACCTCCGCGCGCTCCTCCAGCACGTGGCCGAGCGGGCGAGCGACCTGCAGAAGAGCCACGGCAACGTGTCGCCCGCCAGCGTCGGCGCCATCCAGCGACAGCTGCTCACGCTCGAGCAGCAGGGCGGCGAGCGCTTCTTCGGCGAGCCGGCGCTCGACCTCGGCGACCTCCTCGAGGTGGACGGCCGGGGCGAGGGGATCGTGAACGTGCTGGCCGCCGACAAGCTGCTGCAGTCGCCGCGCCTCTACTCCACCTTCCTGCTCTGGCTGCTCTCCGAGCTCTACGAGCGGCTTCCCGAGGTCGGGGACGCGGACAAGCCGAAGCTGGTCTTCTTCTTCGACGAGGCGCACCTGCTCTTCACCGACGCGCCGAAGGCGCTGCTCGAGAAGGTGGAGCAGGTGGTGCGGCTGGTGCGATCGAAGGGGGTCGGGGTCTTCTTCGTCACGCAGAACCCCATCGACGTGCCCGAGACCGTCCTCGGCCAGCTCGGCAACCGGGTGCAGCACGCCCTGCGCGCCTTCACGCCGCGAGACCAGAAGGCGGTGAAGACGGCGGCGGACACCTTCCGATCGAACCCCAAGGTGGACGCGGCCACGGCCATCACCGAGCTGGGCGTGGGCGAGGCGCTGGTGTCGCTCCTCGACCCGAAGGGAATTCCCGCGCCGGTCGAGCGGGCCTTCGTCCTGCCGCCCCGGTCGCGCCTGGCCCCCCTCGGCCCGGACGAGCGCAAGCGGGTGATGAGGGCGTCGCCCTTCAAGGGGAAGTACGACGAGGCCGTGGATCGGGAGTCGGCCTACGAGCGGCTGCAGGCCCGCGCCGCGGAGCGCGCCGCCGAGGAGCCGCCGGCCCGGTCGACGGGCCGGGGGCGGGCCGCCGAGCCGAGGAGCGAGGTGGCCGAGACGCTGGGCGCCATGGCGAAGAGCGTGGCGCGATCGGCCGGGACGCAGATTGGCCGCGAGCTGGTGCGCGGCATCCTGGGGAGCCTCTTCGGATCCCGGAAGCGCTGAGCATGGGAGCGGCGATGACCCAGGGTGAAACGGGCGGTCCCATCCGGATCGGAGTCTCCTCCTGCCTGCTGGGCCAGTCGGTCCGCTTCGACTCCGGGCACAAGAAGGACGCCTTCGTCACCGGATTGCTCGCGCGCTTCGTCGAGTTCGTGCCGGTCTGCCCGGAGGTCGAGGTGGGGATGAGCATCCCTCGCCCCACCATCCGGCTCGAGCGCCGCGGCGAGGAGATCCACCTCGTCGACCCGAAGAACGCCATCGACCACACCGAGGCCATGCGCCGGTACGCCGAGCGCCGCGTGGCCGACCTCGAGAAGCTCGACCTGTGCGGGTGGATCCTCAAGAAGGACTCGCCGAGCTGCGGCATGGAGCGGGTGCGGGTCTACGCCAAGGGCGCGCCGACGAGGTCGGGACGGGGGCTCTTCGCCGAGGTCCTGATGGCGCGCATTCCGCTCCTGCCCGTCGAGGAGGAGGGGCGGCTCCACGACCCCCAGCTGCGGGAGAACTTCGTCGAGCGGGTGTTCGCCTACCGCCGGCTGAAGGACCTCTTCCAGGGCCGGTGGACGGTGGGCGACCTGGTCCGCTTCCACACCGCCGAGAAGCTGCTCCTGCTCGCCCACGACACCGAGGGCTACCGCCAGCTCGGCCGAATCGTGGCCAAGGCCAAGGCCACCTCCCGGGAGGCGCTGCCCGGGCAGTACGGCGAGATCTTCATGCGCGCCATGGCGAAGCCCGCCACGCCGGGCAAGCAGACGAACGTGCTGCAGCACATGGCCGGCTACTTCAAGGACTCGCTCCCCGAGGACGAGAAGGCCGAGCTGCACGACGCCATCCGGGACTACCGGCGCCGGCTCGTGCCGCTGGTGGTCCCGCTCACCCTGATCCGCCACCACGTGCGGAAGCTGGGCGTGGCGTATCTCCAGGGGCAGACGCACCTCGCGCCGCACCCGAAGGAGCTCATGCTCCGCAACCACGTGTAGGGCGCGGGCGGCGCGAGGCTACGCGCCCGGGAGGCCGGGCTGCGCCCCGTAGCGGCGCAGGTACTCCTTCATGTGGAGCTTCCGGACCGTGTTCTCGGAGGTCATGTAGCGGATGACCCCGAAGATGGGGCGTTCCGGCGCCCAGGGCCGGTCGTAGCGCCCCAGGCACCAGAAGATGCCCGACGCCGAGTTGGGATCGCGTCCGTCGAGCGCCCACCGGTCGTTCAGGTGGAGCAGGGTCGCGAGCGCCTCCCGGGGTGACGCGCTCCACTGCAGGATCTTCTTGCCCCAGAGCATGCGCAGGTAGTTGTGGATCCGGCCCCGCTCGCGCAGCTCCCGCTGCGCTGCGTTCCAGACCGGGTCGTGCGTGGCGCCTCGCTCGAGGGTCGCCCGGTCGTAGCTCGGGTCGCGGGGATCGCCCTGGTGGGCCTCGAGCGTCCGGATGGCCCAGGGAGGGAGGCTGTCGAAATCGTGGGCGGCTTCCGGTCGCCGGGAGAGCATGTTGAACCCGAGCTCCCGCCAGGTGACGAGCTCGTCCAGGAAGGCCTCGGCCTCGGGGCTCATGCCCCAGTACCCCTCCTTCTTGCCGCTCCAGTCCGTGCCGATGCGGGATGGCTTCCAGCCCTCGTGCCGGACGAGCGCCCGGAACACCTCGTGGGGCGAGACGTGGCCGGCGTGGAGCCAGGGGGAGAGCCCGCTCGCGCCGTCGGAATCCGGGTGGCTCCGTTCGGCGTAGCGGGCGATGCGGTCGGCCAGGAAGGAGCCGAGGACCGCGCGACCCGCGGAGCTTCCTCCCGGCGCGTCGAGGACGGGTGCGACCTCGTGATCGACGGGAAGGGAGGCGAGGGCGCCGGGAGTGGCCCCGAGCATCGCCGCCGTGGCTCGTGGCCACCGTTCGGCCACCTCGTCCGGGACGGACCCGCCGGCGATCCCGGGCATGTCGAGCGGGTCGGTGGAGGGAAACGCGTGGAGCCGGTCGGGCAGCTCCCGCTGCAGGAAGCGGCGGAATGCGTGCGCGGTGAGGAAGGTGGCCGGGGCCGTGCGCATGGGCAGCAGCCCGTTCGAGTCGACCGCCTCCATCCGCACCGGGACCTGGGTCGCGGCCGCGGCCAGCATCCGCGGCAGGAAGAACGCCGGGGAATCGTCGGTGACGACGACGCAGGCGTGCGCGGCGAGCGCGCCCAGGAGCCCCTTCCCGGCTCCGGCGGCTGGCTCGACGTACGGATGGTAGGCGACCCCGGCATCGGCGTAGGCCCGGGCCGCGTCGACCATTCCCTGGAGCAGGAAGGTGTGCAGGCGGTCGCTCGCGTGGGGATAGCCGGCCCGGAGCGCCTCCAGGACCACCAGCGGCCGGGAGAGCTCCCGGGACCACTCGACGGCGCGATCGAGCGCGAAGTTCGCCCCGGTACGACGGTAGGCCGTGGTCCAGAGGAGGACGTAGCTTCCCTCCTTGCGGACCGGCGCGTCCCAGGCGGTCCGGATCCGCTCCGCCGGGACGCGGATCACGGGAGCGCCTCCGGCAGGACCGGTGTCGCGAGGGCGCGAGCGCGCTCGGCGATGCGCCGGATCAGGTTCCGGAAGATGGCGGCGTGGACCGGGTAGAGGGCGTACCAGTAGAGATGCCCGGCCAGCCCGCGGGGCGCGAAGTAGGCGGTCTGGGTGAGGAGCGAGCCGCCGTCGCGGGGAATGGCCTCGAACTGGAGCCACGCCCGGCCGGGAACCTTCATCTCGGCCCGCAGGCGCAGGGAGCGGCCCGGCACGACGGCCTCGAGCAGCCGGGGCACCAGCCGCCCACCCACGTAGCCCGTCGCGCCGGTCACCAGGATCATCTGGTGTAAATAGCCGGACCGGTCGCTCCCCGCCTTCGCCGGGTGGGTCCCCTCCCGGGCGGGGCGCGCCGGCGTCGGGGGCGATAAGAAACTCCCCACCGCCGGTCCACGCCAAGGGGAGGTCGACTCGATGATCAGCCAGAAGATGCAGGACGCCTTCAACGCCCACGTCACCGCCGAGCTGTACAGCGCCAACCTCTACCTCGCGATGGCGGCCTCGTGCGACGCGCGCTCCTACAAGGGATTCGGACGCTGGCTTCGCGTCCAGTACTTCGAGGAGCTCGACCACTCCCACAAGATCCTCGACTACCTGGTGAGCCGGGGTGGCAGGGCGGCCATCGGCGGGGTGAAGGCGCCGCCCGCGGAGTTCGGCTCCATCCTCGATCTGTTCGGGGCGGTGCTCGAGCACGAGCGGCACGTCTCCCAGTCGATCGACGAGCTCTACCGCACGGCGCTCGCCGAGAAGGACACGGCCTCCCAGGTCTTCGTGCAGTGGTTCGTCTCCGAGCAGGTGGAGGAGGAGGCGAACGTCCAGGAGATCGTGGAGAAGCTGAGGATGATCGGCGACAAGTCGAGCGCAGCGCTCTACCTCGACAAGGAGTACGGGAAGCGGGTCCGCGCGGGCGGCTAGAAATAGCCCCTCCCTTGGCACGGCCTCGCGGACTCCCATTCCGCGGGGCCTTCGCCTATCTGGTCACCCCGGACCGCGTCCACGGTCTCCCGCCCGGGTTCACTCCCAGAGGTGAGCCCTTGTAGCCGACCATGATGGCTTGGCTCTGGCTGGCGGCAGGTCCACGCACCGTGCGGTGCAGCGGCGCGGTGCTACAGGTGTGCGATTCGCAGGGCATTTGGCAGACGGAGAAAGACTGCGGCCCAGAGTACGTTGTTGGTCCGGGAGGAGTGCGGCGGGATCCGAGCGTCCATGGCCAATGCCTGACGCTCGCATCCCTCCACGGCGTCTGGGCCACTCGGCCCACGACGTCTGGTCGTCGGTCATGGGGCATCATCCTGCACCGTTGCGGCTGACCTGCAGCTTCACGGTGGACTCACCCCCGCGCGGCTACAGATCGAAGGTGCTCTTCATCCCGAGCTCGAACCAGCCGTGCAGCGTCCTGCTCGGTATCGAGCCGCTCGCGGAGCCGGAGTCATCCGATACCGAGGCCCTGGAGAACTGGCCCAGGCTCCCCGAGACGTAGATGCCGAACCGGGTCACGTTCGTCACCCAGGCATCCACGCCCAGCTGGAGTTGCGCGAACTCCCATCCGCTCAGGGTGACGGTGGCCGACGTGTTCGTCAGCGAGCCCCGGGACGAGGACCACTCCCAGCCGGAACCGAGCCCGATCCACCCGGCGATCCCGGCGCCGCTGGTGGCCGTCGTGTAGATGAATTCTGCGCCCGCGCGGGCGCCCGTCTCGGAGCACGAGAGGCCTGCCGGGCAGACCCCGGACTTGAGGAGGCTGTACCTGTACTGTCCGTAGGCGCCGATGAAGTACTTCTTCGCGAACGTGACCCCGACGTCGAGCTGGAACGGCAGGGACGCCGTCGAGTTGCCTGCCACGGCGACCGTCGCGCCGGTGGCCGTCCGATAGGCGTCCCCGTAGGGGATGGAGATGCCGAGCCGGCCGGCGAAGGTGAATCCCACCTGTGCGCTCGCGGGCGTCGCGAGGAGGAGCGATGCGGCGGCGATGAGCGTCCGGACGGGCTTCATGGAGGGGCGAAATCTACCCTGGCCGTTCCGGGATGGTAGGTCACCGGACGCGGTCCGTCGGCGGAACATCCCGATTGGCGAGGCGTCGGCAGTCCGCCGGCGGGAATGACGCCAGGGGATTCCATCGCCCCCTGGATTTCCCTCGGTCGGGTCGCCCCTTCGCGGGGGCTGGACCGGCGGCGTGAGTCACCTCATGCTCGAACCGTGGCGGCTCCGTCCATCAGCGACGGGGGTGCTTTCCGACGTGAGCCTCAGGGCACCGGCCCCCACCTGCCACCCAACGGCCCCCTCCCCAGGGCGCGTTCACGACGCGCCGGGTGGCAGCCTATTGCATGAGCAGGCGCCATACGTCCTCTCCGGGCGCCCCATCCGATGCCTGCGCCTCGGGCGTCGCTTCGTCCGACAGGACCATGGGTACCGGGAAGCGCTGTGCTGCGAGTATCCCTCTCGCCCGCCTCGCGTCGCACGCCGCGACGTGAACCCAGACGCCGGGCAACGGTCCCGCCAGAACTTCACGCACCTCCACGGGGATGCCCTCGCGGCGGAGGAGGGTGACGGCCAGCTCGGCCTGATTGGCCGGCACGCCTGCGAGCACCTCGACGGGACTTCGCCTCACGGTCGCAGCCGACCACCCGGCGCGTCCTCGGGGTAGCCCTCGGCCATGTGACCCCGGGTCATGGACACACACGACCCGGCTCGCTCGCGACTAGAACGTGGCATGCACTGCGATGGGCTCCGCTCCACCGCTCTCGTCCCGCAGCGTTGCTTCCAGCGATCCGTGCACTTCCCAGAAGCCAGCGCCGTTCCGGTTGACGGAGGTCAATGTCAGCGAGCCGCCATCCGGAGCCACCGTCCACGTCGTGGCGCCGCCGCGCTGCACGGTGACGGCGTCGACGCCGTACGAGCCCGGCCTTGCCGATCCGATGGCGCAGCTCGCGGAGAACCAGGCGTCTGGCATCGGGTATTCACCCTCGGACGCGAGCACGAAGCGGGGATACGGGGTCCCGGAGTCGAGGAGCGCGACGGTTCCCCAGAAGGTTCCGGACAGCCCGCCGGACACGGCGATCACGGCTGGAGTCCCGGAGGGTGGGGCGCTCGGCGTGGTCCCGCCTCCGGGCTGGGGCGAGAACGATTCCGTCGGTCCCGTGCCCGTTCCACAGGCGGACAGGACGGCGGGCAGCAAGAGAAGTCGGGCGAGGCGCGGCAGCATGGTCCCTCCAGGTCGCGCACGCGAGGCGCGGTACGGGGAAACGTCGCCGGCGAGCATGGGCGCCTCGAGAGGGCGGAATCAAATCGATCCGGCGCCCAATGAGGGTACACGCGAAGTAAACATTGAGTGCGCCTGCGCCCGAGGCTGCCGTTCCGTGCTCGGCGGCGAGCGCCGGTTCGCGGGAAGGAGTAGATAGGCGGGATGGCGAAGAAAGCGGATCGGGCGGCGGCAGCCAGGGCACGACCTGTCATCCAGGTCCAGTATCAGGTACGGGCGCATCTCCTCGAACTGACGGGGAACGTGAACGGGTGGGCGGCGATCGTGGACGGGGTCCCGCTCGGCCCCTCGTTCGGGTCATCGGCGGATGCCTGGACGGCCGGGGTCACCGAGGCCTACCGCCTCGACGCGCTGGTTGCAGGTTCGCCGCCCCCCGGCTCGGAGCGCTAGACCAGGCGGGGACCGCACCAGCAGGCGGCTGTCGTTGGGGGTGCAAGGAATGTCGAAGCCGGATCCGTTGTAGAATGATCGAGGCTGGCGACCGCGTCGTGGATTCCCGGATGTGCTTGGCGGCGTCTCCCCCCCCAGCCGTCGAGCGCTGCGCCCCCACCTCGCCTGTCGGTGCGGTGGGGGCGTTTTTCTGCCCGCTGGACGAGGCGGCCCCCCGAGAATAGACTCCAGGTGAATCCTGTGGGGGGGGCCCTGCAATGGCGAGAGTTGCGAGCCGGGATGTCCGGCGGTTCACCGTTCCCGAGACGTGGCGACGGATCCAGAAGCTCAACGAGCCTCAGGGCACCGGGCTCTTCGACGTCCTGGTGTGCGGCCACGCCGTCCCGGCCAGCGACACGGCGTACAGGCGCTTCCGATCGTGCCCGGATTGCCGGCTGCGGGTCCAGGACTACGCGGACGAGGTCGCGGGCCACTCCCACGTGGCCTGAGCACGGCCGGCGCCGGGAGGCGCCAGGTCTCGACCCGGATTACATCTGCCTCGTGGCTGTCCTCACGCTGGCCATCCTCCTCGTGGTCCGGGTCGGAGTCTCGGTTCGACTGCACCGGCTGAACGAGTGGCTCGCGCGCCGGGAGGCCTCCCAGCCCGACGAGCCGGGGTATCGGTAGGCTCCCCGCCGGCGTCACATCCCTCCGGTCCCGTCGTCCTGAAGGAAGCGCCGGATGGCGACTCGGGGGCCGATGCGCATGTCCAGACGCCTGGGGGCGACAACCATGTCCGAGTTGCGTGACCATCGACGGAACCGGCAAGCCGGCGCCCGAGCGCTCGACGAGATCCTCGGGCTCGGCGCTCGACGAGGCGAACCGAGTCACGGGCCATCGAGGGGGAGGTCCACCGCCTGGAGGCGGGGCGCCTGGCCGGTCGCGGCAGCTTCGCCTCCTGACTGCCCTGGGTGGGACGCCAGAACCCCAGCGGAGTGCGCCAGAGGCCAAGAGCACACTCCGGTATCGAGCCGGCGCATCGCGCTCGCGAGCACCTGGGTACACGAAGCAGGTGTGGCTCGAGGCGACGAGAGGCGGAGTCGCCGATCAGCTCCTCGACGAGCTCGCGGCCGAGGAACGCGATCGGGCGCTCCCGCCGCCTCCGTGCCCCCGTTGTCGCACGTCCTGACCCGGGCCCGCCGACGCCGGTCCCCGGCCTGCACCGCCCACTTCGGCGGCGTCACTGGGCCGGGAACGTCCCGCAGCTCGTCGTCATCGTCGCCGAGAGGGGGAGCGTTCCGCTCGGGTTCACGAGGCCGCTTCCGGGACTCACCGTCAGGGAGAGCACCTTCTCCGGGCCGACCGTCACCGTGGCGAGGGCCACTCTCGTCGGATTGGCGACGCTCGCCGCCACCACGTGGTAGGTCCCGGGCGTCTGGGGCGCGGCGTAGGCCCCGCTCGTCACGGTTCCGCCTCCGGCCTCGCTCACGGTCCAGGTGAGGCGGGTATCGACGACACCGGTCACGCTGGCCTTGAACGGCTGTCCGCCGCAGGCGTCCAGGGCCGCCGTGGCCGGCGCGATGGTCACGGCGACGGTTTGCGCCGCGGTCCTCGAGACGTGAACGACGCTCGTGCCCCCGCCCTTCTTCTTCAGGGAGGTGGACGGATCTCCCGCCACCCGCAGCGCGCCCGCCACCGTCACGCCGCTGCTCGTCGCCCCGGCTCGCTCCGCGCGGACGTGGAAGGTGCCCTCGTGGGCCGGCGCCGTGTAGATCCCGCTCGAGTCGATCGTGCCGCCATCGGGCTCGTCGACCGACCACGTCACCGGACCCCCGCCGCGCCGGCGACCGTGGCCGAGAACCGCAGCAACGCCCCAGGCTGGACGCTGGTGTCCGCGGGCGCCGTGACGACGGCGTCCGCAGGGTCGGTCTGTGCGGGATCGGCGCCGGGCGAGCGCCCCGAACAGGCAGCCAGGACCATCGCAGCGAACAACGGGACGACGAGCGGGTATCGAGCCATTCGATGGTTCCCTCCAGGGCGAGGGTGCTCGGTTACGCCGTATCGCGTCATGACGGAAGCCGCCGAAGGGGCATGTCGTTCTGCCGGAATCCCGGGAATGGCCTGGACCGGCGGGACCTGCGGGGAGTTCTCGGAAAGGTGCAAACGGATCGTTGCAGCTCCAAGCAATCCGCCGAACGGGGGGAGTCGCCCGCGACGGGACGCCCTGCCAGCGTCCGGCTGGCGGGGTCAGGGGCCGCCGACCGGCGTGTGGAGGCACACCCGGTTGCGCCCGCCCGCCTTGGCCCGGTACAGGGCGTCGTCGGCCTGCAGCAGGAGCTCGTCCAGCCCCAGGGGCCGGGCCGCCGGCGAGGCGCTGGCCACGCCCATGCTGGCCCGGAGTGCGGTGGGGGTCGCCCCTTCCTGTCGCAGGGTGATGGTCTCCATGGCGGCGCGGATCCGCTCCGCGACGAGCCCGGCCTGCGCGAGGGTGGCTCCGGGAAGGATGACGAGGAACTCCTCCCCGCCCCAGCGCCCTGCGTAGTCGTATTCCCGTCGCGTCCGCTGGAGCACGTCGGCGATCCGGCACAGGGCCTCGTCGCCGGCAGCGTGGCCGAACTGGTCGTTGATGCGCTTGAAGTGGTCGAGATCCACGAGGATGACGCCGACGCTCCCGTTCTCCCTCGCGGCGCGGCTCAGTTCGGCCCGGGCGCGATCGTAGAGGGCGCGCCGGTTCGGCAACCCCGTCAAGCTGTCCCGGGTCGCCAGCGCCTCCTCCCGCGCCAGCGACTCGCTCAGGCGGGATTCCAGTTCCAGGATCCGGGCGCCCACGCCCATGCGGGCCAGCAGCTCCTCCTGGCTGAAGGGCTTCGTCACGTAGTCGTCCGCGCCCGCGTTCAGCCCCTCGACGACGTCCTCGCGCCCGCTCCGGGCGGTGAGGAGGATGATGTACGTGTAGGCGTTCCACCCCGCACCGCGGATGCGGCGGATCAGGTCGGGGCCGTCCAGCCCGGGCATCATCCAGTCCACGAGGAGCATGCGGAAGTGCTCCCGCTGGAGCGTCTCCCAGGCCTCGAGCCCGTTGGCTGCGGTCACCAGCTCGTATCCGGAGGCGTCGAGCTGCCCCTGGAGCATCTGGCGAAGGAGCGCGTCGTCCTCGGCGATCAGGACCTTCATGTTCCCCCCCACGGGGAGTGTAGAACGCGCGCGGCGACCCCACAAATTGGCGGAAGCGCCGCGACCGTTTCCGCTGGCCCCCGGACCGCCTGCCAAGTAAACGAGTGCGCGACCCGGAGGACATCCATGGCGATTCCCCCCACCGACCGAAACTTCCGGCTGCCCGAGACGGTCCGCCCGCTCCGCTACGAGCCTTTCCTGTCGCTCGATCCAGCGGCCGGGACCTTCCACGGCCACGTCCGCATCGCGCTCCGCCTCGATGCCCCGTCGGAGGGCATCGCCCTGCACGCGGCGGGGCTCCGCATCACGCGGGCGACGATTCGCACCGGAGATGCCGTTACCCAGGCGCGCGTCGAGCCCTTCCCGGCCAGCGAGACCGTCCTCCTGTCCATCGGTTCGCGCCTCCCGGCCGGCCCCGCCGAGGTCGAGGTGGCCTGGGAGGGCGCCTTCAGCCCCGGCCTGCGCGGCCTGTACCGGGCGGGCCCTCTCGCCGCGACCCAGTTCGAGGCCGCCGACGCCCGCCGTGTCTTCCCCTGCCTGGACGAGCCCGGCTTCAAGGCGCCCTGGGCCGTGACGCTGGAGGTCCCCCGGGGCTCGGTGGCCCTCTCGAACGGCAGGGAGACCGCACGGGAGACGCGCGGCGGCCGGGACGTGGTCTCCTTCGCCGAGACCCCGCCGCTTCCCACCTACCTCGTCGCCCTGGTCGTCGGGAACATGGCGTCCGGGCCCGGGGAGGATGTCCGCGGCGTCCCGGTCCGGACCTGGGCGATCCCCAGCAAGGCCGATCTCACCGCGTTCGGGCAGGAGGCAGCCACCGCCGTCCTCCCCAGGCTCGAGGACTACTTCGCCGTGCCCTATGCCTTCGGCAAGCTCGACCAGGTGGGACTCCCGGACTTCGAGTTCGGCGCCATGGAGAACGCGGGGCTCGTCACCTACCGGGAGACCGCGCTCCTCGTCGACCCCGCCACCGCGTCACTTCCCGTGAAGAAGCGGATCGCCGAGGTGGTCACCCACGAGCTGGCCCATCAATGGTTCGGCAACTGGGTCACCATGCGCTGGTGGGACGACCTCTGGCTGAACGAGTCGTTCGCGACCTGGATGGCCTACAAGATCGTGGCCGGCTGGAAGCCGGAGTGGCGCATCTGGCTCGACTTCGACCAGGGCAAGTCGGCGGCGCTCGGGCTCGATGCGCTCCGCTCCACCCACCCCATCCACGCCGAGGTGCGCAACCCCGAGGACATGGGGGAGGCCTTCGACCTCATCACCTACGAGAAGGGCGGGGCGGTGCTCCGCATGATCGAGGCCTGGCTGGGGGAGGACGCCTTCCGGGAGGGGATTCCGGCTCTACATGCGCCGCTTCGCCCGGGCCAACGCCGTGGCCGACGACCTGTGGACCGCCCTTCAGGAGTCGTCCGGCCAGCCGGTCCTGGAGCTGGCGAACGCCTGGATCCGGCAGCCCGGGTATCCGCTCCTCTCGCTGGCCACCGAGGGCGCGAAGGTGCGCCTCTCGCAGCGCCGCTTCCTCTCCGAGCCGGGTGCGGTCGCTCCGGGGCTCTGGCCGGTCCCGGTGGTGCTCCGCTTCGCCGACGACCGGGGGATCCGCGAGCAGCGGCTGCTCCTCCGGACCGAGACGGCCGAGGTGATCCTCGACGCCGCGGGGCCGGTCCGGTGGGTCCACGGCAACGCCGGGTCCACCGGCTTCTACCGGGTCGACGCCGCCTCGTCCGACCGTGCCGCGATGGCCCGGCACCTCCGGGACCTGCGCCCGGAGGAGCGGACCGGCCTGCTCGCCGACGAGTGGGCGCTCCTCCGCGCGGGGATCCGGGCGCCCGAGCCCTTCCTCGATCTCCTCGCCGCCTTCGAGGGGGAGGAGGACCGGGCGGTCCTCGACGAGCTCGTCGGCCGCCTGGCCGCCGTCGAGCACCGCCTGGTGGGCGAAGGCCCGAAGGAGCGCTTCCGCCGCTTCGCCGCCGGGCTGCTCCGGCCCGCGCTGGACAGGGCGGGGCTCGACGGCCGGGCCACCGACGACGGCGACGACAGGCTCAGGCGAGCCGCCCTGGCGCGTGGCGTGGCGCTCGTGGCGAGGAGTCCCGACACCTCCGAGGCGCTGGTCCGCCGCCTGGACCGCTTCCTCGCGGGGGAGCGCGATGCGCTCGAGCCCAACCTGCACGACGTGGCCGTGGCCGTGGCGGCCCGCGACGGGGCCGAGGCTCGCTTCGAGCAGTTCCGCAGGCTCGCGCGCGAGGAGAAGGAGCCGGCGCTGCAGAAGCGCTACCGGATGGGCGTGGCCCTCTTCGAGTCTCCTGTCCTGGCACGCCGCGCGGCCGAGATCCCGTTCGACGACGAGGTGCCGCTCCAGGACCTGGCCATCTTCGCGGGAGCCCTGCTCGGCAACCGCGCCGCCGCCGGCCCCTTCTGGGCGCTGCTCCGGGAGCGATGGGCGTCCCTGCAGGGCAAGCTCGCCGACGCGCCGCTCATGCTGAGACGGGTGGTCGAAGGCATCGGCGCCCTCACCACCCGCCAGCAGCTCGACGACGCGCGGGCCTTCTTCGCCGCCCACGACGTGCCGGCCGCGCGACAGGGAATCGCGCAGACGCTGGAGCGGCTCGGGCAGGACGTGGCGCTCTGGGAGCGCATCTCGCCCGCGGTGAGCGCCTGGCTCTCCAGCCGGAAGGAGAGCCGTTGACCGAGCACGTCGAGGGTGAGGAGCAGCGCTTCACCCGGCCCTGGCTCTACCTGTTCCTGGAGCTTCCCTTCGGAGCCGCCATCGGGTTCCTGATGATTGCGGTGCCGTTTCGCCTCTCCGCGGCCGGGGTTTCCGCTCGGGGAGATCGCCACGGTGTCGGCGATCGGCTTCATGCCGCACGCGCTCAAGATCTTCTGGGTGCCGATCATCGACATCGTCGGACACCGGAAGCTCTGGTACCTCGGGATGGTGGGCGTCACCGCGGCGCTCCTCGCGGCCGCCTCGCTGGTTGCCGATCCGGCCCGTCACATCGCCCTGCTCACGGTGATGGTCACCGCGCTGCAGGCCGCCGCGGCCACGACCTCCGCGGCGCTGAACGCGCTCATCGCCATGACCACGCACCCCGACCAGAAGGGCAAGGCGGGCGGCTTCTACATGGCGGGCAACGTCGGCGGGACGGGGATCCTGGGCGCGATCGCCCTGTGGGTCTCGACCGGCCTTCCGCCCTGGGGCGCCGCGGCGGTCCTCGCCGGGCTGGTCGTGGCGGCCGGAGCCGGCGCCGTGACGATTCACGAGCGCCGGATGGCGGCGGATGCGGCGGCCCGGGCGGGCGGCGTGCTCCGGGCGCTCGGCCTGCGAATCCGGGCCATGGCCCACGACCTCTGGGAGACCGCTTCCAGCCTCCAGGGATTCACCGCCGTGGTCATCTCCCTCGCCCCGGTGGGGTGCGGCGCGCTCACCAACCTCTTCTCCGGGATGGCGATCGAGTACGGGGCCGACCAGCACGTGGTCGAGATCGTGAACGGGATCGGCGGGGGGCTCGCGGGTGGGCTCGGCTCCCTGGCGGGAGGGTTCATCGCCGATCGGATGAACCGGCGCCTGGCCTATGCGTTCGCGGGAGGCCTGACCGCGCTGGCCGCGGTCGCCATGCTGGCGTCCCCCATGACCCCCGCCACCTACACCTGGGGCACGCTGGCCTACAACTTCGCGAACGGCATCGCCTTCGCGACCTGGGCCGGGATGGTGCTGGAGGTGGTCGGCGACACCGCCGCGGTGGCCACCAAGTACGCGCTGTTCGTGGCCTCCTCCAACTTCGCCATCAGCGGCGTCACCAAGCTGGACGGCTGGGCCAGCGAGTTCCGCGGGCTCGCCGGGACCTGGCCGAAGGAGATCGGCGCGCGGGGTGCGCTGGCCTTCGACGCCGGGATCACGGTGGCCGGCGTGCTGCTGGTCGTCATCCTGGTCCGCTACACCGCTCGCAGGAAATCGAGGACCTCCGAGGCCACCGCCGCCGGTTCGTGACGCATCATCATGTGTCCGGCCCGCGGGACCACCCGGGTCCGGACGTCGCGAAGGCAGGCCACCCGGTCTGCCGCGTCGGGCGGCGGAGGCAACTCGGTCGCCTCTCCCTCCAGGAGCAGCACCGGGCAGCGGACCGCCCGCCAGTACTGGCTCCATTGCTCGAGCCGGAACGGATACGGCCCGCGCGTGACGTGCACCGGGTCGTGCTTGAAGGCCCGGCCGCCAGGAAGCGGGGCGGTGCCCTTCTCGGCCAGGAAGAGGGCCACCTCGGGCGGGCAGAGGGGATCGAACTGGCGGATGCGGTCCGCGCAGGACGCCAGGTCCGGGAACATGCGCGGTCCCCGGCGGCGCGCCCGCCGGACCCCGTGGATCCAGTCGGAGGCCCGGTGCGGCAGGTTCTCGTCCGGCTGCTCCGGAAGGCGCATCCCCTCCATCACCACGATCCCCCGGGGTCGGTCCGGGAAGACCCCGGCGAAGAGGGCCGCGATCGATCCGCCCATCGAGTGGCCGAGGAGCACCAGGTCCTTCCTCGCCGTCGCCTCGACCAGGTCGGCGACGTCGTGCAGGTAGTCCATGAAGTGGTAGTAGCCGCCGCGACCGACCCATTCGGTGTCGCCGTGGCCGCGGAGGTCCGGGGCGACGACGTGGTACCCGGCGTCGGCCAGCGCGGGCGCCACCGGCGCGAAGCCCCAGGACAGGTCGAGGAAGCCGTGCAGGCAGAGCAGGGTGGTGGCGCCGCCTCCGTCCCACTCCAGGAGGTGGTGCCGGAGGCCGTTCGCGGTCACCTCGCGCTGCTCGGGGCGCCTGTCGGTCATGGCGACGGAGGGTAGCGCCCCGCGAGGCCCGCCGCCACGACCCGGGCGCGCGCCGGGGCCGGAGGATATGGACCTCCGGGGAGCGTGCCATGAGATCGGTCTGGATCACCCGCCACGGCGGGCCCGAGGTGCTGGAGGTGCGGGACACGCCGGACCCCGTTCCGGGACCCGGGCAGGTCCGGATCCGGGTGAAGGCCGCCGGGCTCAACTTCGCCGAGTTGATGGCGCGCATGGGGCTCTACCCCGACG
The DNA here is from genome assembly GCA_963766715.1 of uncultured delta proteobacterium. Taxonomy (GTDB): domain Bacteria; phylum Myxococcota; class Myxococcia; order Myxococcales; family Anaeromyxobacteraceae; genus CAIOAK01. The sequence continues at coordinate 67,364 of CAVYBH010000017.1, read as the reverse complement.
CGCCGAAGCTGCCCGCCGTGGTCGGCTACGAGGTGGCGGGCGTCGTCGACGCGGTGGGCGACGGGGGTCGGGACGCCGGCCGTGGGCGACCGCGTGCTCGCGCTCGTCCGCTTCGGAGGGCACGCCGAGGCGGTGGTCCTCCCGGCCCCGCACGCGTTCCCCATGCCGGACGGGATGACCTTCGAGCAGGGAGCGGCGCTGCCGGTGAACTACGTGACCGCCTACCACGCGCTCTTCCGGGTCGGCCACCTGTCGCGCGGACAGTCGGTGCTCGTCCACATGGCCGCGGGCGGGGTGGGGATCGCGGCCATCCAGCTCGCCCGGACGGTGCCCGGCGTGACCGTCTTCGGGACCGCCTCGGCCGCCAAGCACGCGGCGATCCGCGACGAGGGGTGCGATCATCCCATCGACTACCGGACCCGCGACTACGCCGCGGAGGTCCGCCAGCTCACCGGAGGCCGGGGCGTCGACATGGTGCTCGACGCGCTGGGCGGCGCCGACTGGCGGAAGGGGTACGACCTGCTCCGCCCCGCCGGGCTCCTCGTGACCTACGGCTTCGCCAACATGGCGACGGGGCCGCGCCGGTCGCTGCTCCACGTGGCGCGCGAGTTCCTCTCCGTCCCGCGCTTCTCCCCGCTCGCGCTGATGGAGGACAACCGGGGCGTGGCGGGCGTGAACATGGGCCACCTGTGGGGGGAGCCGGAGATGGTCCTGGGCGAGATCCAGGCGCTGCTCGAGCCTCTTCCGCGAGGGGCGCATCCGTCCGCGCATCGATTCCTCCTTCCCGTTCGCCGAGGCGGGCCGGGCCCACGAGCGGCTGCACGGGCGAGGCAACGTGGGGAAGGTGGTGCTCGTCCCCTGACCGATCAGCCGGGCGCGCCGTCCAGGCGACGGACCAGGAAGTCGACCGCCCGCTCCTCCGCCCAGTACCCGGGGCGCCAGGGAGGGCCGGAGACGAAGGCCACGTGTCCGCCGCCCGTCGTCACCTCCAGGGCCACGGCAGGGTTCCCGGCGGCCGCCTCGACGGGCAGCGACACGGCGGGGACCAGGGGGTCGTCGTCGGCGGAGAGCGAGCAGGAGCGGCCGCCTCACCCCGGACACGAACCGGGCGGCGCTGGAGCGCGTCCAGTAGTCCTCCGCGCTCTCGAATCCGTGCAGCGGCGCCGTGACCAGGCCGTCGTACTCGGAGAAGGTGGTGGCTCGCCGGACCGCATCCGCGTCGATGCGTCCGGGATGCTCCACGGCCTTCCGCAACGCCTTTCTCCGGAGGCGCCGGAGGAACCTCTCCCGGTACACCCAGGGCCAGAACCCCGGCCCGTCGAGGGCCGAGGCGCAGCGCGCCAGGTCGAACGGAACCGAGACGGCGACGGCGCCCCGGACCTCGGCCGGAAGGTCCTCCCCGCGCTCCCCGAGCCACTTCACGAGCTGGTTGCCGCCCAGGGAGAAGCCGGCCAGCACCACGGCGCGACCGGGGGCCTCGGCCCGGAGCCGCTCCACGACCGAGGCGAGGTCGCCGGTGTCCCCGGAGTGGTACTGCCGGAGCAGGCGGTTGGGCTCGCCCGAGCATCCGCGGAAGTTCCAGGCGGCGACGGCGAGGCCGCGCCGGCGGGCGGCCGCCGCGAGCCCGCGGACGTAGGAGGCGCGCGAGCTGCCCTCGAGGCCGTGGGAGACCACGAGCACCGGGGCTTCCGGGGAAGCCCCCTCGAGGCGGTCGACGTCGAGGAAGTCCCCGTCGGCGAGCTCCCAGCGCTCCCGCCTGAACCGGGGACGGGGCAGGGGACGGGCGACGCTCGCGTAGACGGTTCCCAGGTGGGGCCCGGGGAGCCAGGGGGCGCGCCGGAAGGGAGGGGGCGTCACGGCGCGACCCGTCCCGGCTCGAAGGGCGTCGCGTCGCTCGGTCGACCAGCGCAGGGAGAAGCCGCGCTCCACCGCGAGCCGCCAGGTGGCCTCGAGGGCGCGGGAGGCCTCGGCGTCCCCCAGCAGGTCGAGCGCCGCGGCCAGCGCCTCGATGGTCGACATCCCGCCCTTCACCGTGGGTTGACGAAGCCGCTCGGCCAGCCCGCCCGGCAGGGAGACGCGCGGGAGCGTCTGCAGCGCGGGGATGCGCTGCAGCATGCGACGGGCCTGGGCCCAGGTGGCGTCGAGGACCACGAGGGTCTCCGGGAGCGGAGAGGGGAGCCCGCCTCGCGGGCGAGGGGAAGAGCACCGCCGCTCCGCGGGACGGGATGACCGACCCGTCGAGCGGTGCGGCCGGGACGCCGTGGTCCACGAATCTCGCAGCGGGAGAGGGCGAGCGCGGCCCATCGGCCGGAGTTGGTCGTGCGCACCCGCTCCTGCCAGTGGCGGACCATGAAGACGCGCGTGCGGTTCTCCACGCGCGGCACCTCGGCGCACAGGCAGTGGCTGGGGGGGAAGAAGCACCCCGGGCAGCGCCGGGAGAGGTCCGGGACGCGACGCCTGCGCAACGGCTATCCCTCGCCGCCGCCGAGGAGGAAGAGGTTCACGCCGCTCCGGGCCCATCCGTCCTGCGCGGCGAGCAGGTCGAGCGTCAGCGAGGCCACGTCGTCGGCCAGGGGCTCCACCGACGGCATCTTCTCGCGATAGAAGAGCTTGAGGTACGCGCCGCAGGAAGAGCAGGCCTCGGCCTTGAGGCCGCCCGGGTCGCCGGCCACGCCCAGGAACTCGATGCCGCCCGTGGTCTTGCAGTTCCAGCACTGGATGCGCGTCAGGTTCCACTCGGAGCCGCAGAGCGAGCAGACCAGGTAGCGGAGCCGGTCGTCCCCCAGCACCACCCCGGCCACCGGCGGCGAGTCGCAGACCGGGCAGGCGCCCGTGCCGTGCTCCACCGCCTCGGCGGGAAGCCCGGAGGCGAGCGCGGCGAAGTAGACCTGGAGGGCGGCCCCCACGAAGGGCGCGGCGGCCAGGTCCGTGGCGGCCGGGGTGCCGGAGAGCACGCCGTCGGCCATCGACTCCAGCTCCTCCGGCCAGGCGCTGGCCAGGCGAGCGAGCGCCCGGCTCGCGCCCGCGGGCCACTCCCGTCCGCGGAGCTCCTCCACCAGGGTGGAGAGGACGTCCCGCCAGGCCGGGTCGCGGGCCCAGGTGGTCGCGCGCAGCGGCGAGGCGGTGGCAAGGCCAGCCCCCGGCGGTGCGGACGGGGCGCGAGCCACGGCGCGGGCCTGCGCGGTGGCCACGTGGCCCAGCGCCTCGAGGAAATCGCCCATGGGGTTGCCCGGGGCGAGCTCCCGAAAGCGTCGCGCCCGGCGCTCGAAGAGCTCGGCCGGGCGCGGCAACCTCAGGTAGACCACGTCGCCCGGCAGCCCGGGCGTCTGCTCGAATCATCGATCCTTGCCCCCGGTGATCTGCCGGAACCAGCCCGGGTGGTGGTACCGGGCCCAGCGCTGCGTCACCGTTCCCCGGACCATGGCGCGGATGGAGCCCTTCGTCCAGTAGGCCGCGTACCAGTGGATGCCGATGCCGATGAACATGACGAAGGCGCTCACCGCGTGGAGCAGGCTGGTGACCCGGCGGAGCGGCGCCGGGAACGAACCGGCGAACCAGGGCTGCCACATCGTGATCCCGGTGAGGAAGAGGACGGCGATGATCGGGACCATCGACCAGTACATGAGCTTCTGGCCGGCGTTGTACTTCCCGGTGTCCGGGAACTCGACGCGCTTCTCCATGTACGCGACCGAGTTCTCCATCCACTTCGCGTCGGCGGGAGACCAGCGGTTGTCCTTCCGGAGCCGCCAGGCGTACGGGTAGAAGAGCAGCACCAGCACCACGCCGGCGAACGGATGGATGAGGCGCATGAACTGGCCGCCGCCGAAGACCGCCGAGAGCCAGAAGAAGAGGGGCGAGAACATCGCCAGCCCGGACAGGAACAGGAAGATGAAGCTGATGGCGATGAGCCAGTGGACGATGCGCTCCGAGTTGTCGTGACGGAGGATCTTGCCGTCGGGGAGGATGATGTCCTCGGACTTCATGGCTGCGCCTCCTTGCCCGGCTTCCCGTCGTGCTCGTCCGGCACTTCCAGCGGTCCGTAGCGCATGTAGTGGAGGATGCCCGCCACCAGCACGCCGAACATGGTGGCGACCCCGAGCGCGCGGGCCACGCCCGAGCGCCAGAAGGTGACCACGGGCCCGACGCTGGGATCCTTCGGCAGCCCGTAGGCCTCCGGCCGGTCGCCGTGGGGCAGCACGTAGAACACGTGCGTGCCGCCCACGCCGGGCGGGTCGTAGATCGAGGCCTTCGAGAGCCCGCGCTCGTGCAGGTCCACGAGCCGGTGCTCGGCGAGGACCTTCATCTCCGCCTTGGAGCCGAAGGTGAGGGCCTGCGTCGGGCACGACTTGATGCAGGCCGGCTCGAGCCCGACCGAGACCCGGTCGGAGCAGAGCGTGCACTTGTAGACCCGGCCGTCCTGCTTGCGGATGCGCGGGATGTCGAACGGGCACCCGGTGATGCAGTAGCCGCACCCGATGCAGTTGTCCTGCTGGAAGTCGACGATCCCGTTGGCGTACTGGACGATGGCGCCCGGCGCCGGGCAGGCCTTGAGGCAGCCCGGGTCGGTGCAGTGCATGCACCCGTCCTTCAGGATGAGCCAGGCCAGCGAGCCGTCGATCTCGGTCTCGTTGAACCTCATCACCGTCCACGACTGGTCGCTGAGGTCGAGCGGGTTGGTGTAGGTCCCCTGGAAGGTCCCCACCTCCTCGCGGAGGTCGTTCCACTCCATGCAGGCGGCCTGGCAGGCCTTGCAGCCGATGCAGCGGGAGACGTCGATGAGCTTCGCCACCTCCGGCCGGAAGGAGCGGGCGTTGGGTGGGGTCTCGGTGGTGGTGGCCGAGCGCTGCCGGATGTCCTGGGAATCGAGAGCCATGGCGGTCTCCTAGGCCTTCTCGACGTTGACCAGGAACGCCTTGTACTCCGGCGTCTGGATGTTGGCGTCGCCGACCGGCGGCGTGAGCGTGTTGGTGATGTAGCCCTTCTTCGTCTGCCCGATGAAGCCCCAGTGGATGGGGAGGCCGACCACCTCGATCTCCTTGCCGTCGACCGACAGCGTGGGCATGCGCTTCGTCACCAGCGCCTTCAGCTTGATCTGGCCGCGCTTCGACTTCACCACGACCCAGTCGTCGTTGCGGATGCCCTTCTTCTTCGCCAGCCCCTCCGGCAACTCGACGAAGGCCTGCGGCTGGAGGATGGCCGGGATGCGGGCGTGCTTCGTCCAGAAGTGGAAGTGCTCGGTGAGCCGGTAGGTGGTGGCGACGAAGGGGAACTCGTCGGGCTTGCCGAAGGCCTTCCAGTCGTCGGGGAAGACGCGGGCCGCCGGGTCGTTCAGCACCTTGCCGAACGGATTCTTCGCGAGCGGCGTGTCGAAGGGCTCGTAGTGCTCCGGGAACGGCCCGTCCGCCATGGCCGGCGCCCAGAGCCGGCCGACGCCCTCGCCGTTCATGATGAACGGGTTCATGCCGTCGGAGGGCGGCGAGTCGACCTTGAAGTCGGGCACGTCGTTGCCCACCCAGCGCGTGCCGTTCCACCAGATGAGCTTCCGGGTGGAGATGTAGGGCACGCCCTCGGCGTTGCAGGAGGCGCGGTTGTAGAGGATGCGCCGGTTGGCGGGCCACGCCCACGCCCAGTTGGGCGTGATGCCGAGCCCGCTCGGATCGGAGGTGTCGCGCCGGGCCATCTGGTTGCCGGCCTGCGTCCAGGATCCGGAGAAGATCCAGCAGCCGCAGGCGGTGGAGCCGTCGGCCTGCAGGACGGCGAACCCGGGAAGCTGCTCGCCCTGCTTCACCAGGAAGCCGGTGGGGTTCTTCGGATCGGGCACGTCGGCGAGCGCCTGGCCGTTGTACTCCCGGGCCACCTCGTCGGGCCCTGGAGCCTTGGCGTTCCGGTAGGCCCAGGTGAGGCCGAGGATCGGCTCGGGGAGCGCGCCGCCCTCCTTGGCGTAGAGGCGCTTCAGCGCCAGGAAGAGCTCGCCGACGATCTCGAGGTCGCCCTTGGCCTCGGCGGGCGGCTCGGCGGCCTTCCAGTGCCACTGCAGCATGCGCGAGCTGGAGACGAGCGAGCCGTCCTCCTCGGCGAACAGGGAGGAGGGGAGGCGGAAGACCTCGGTCGGGATCTGGGTGGGATCGACGTCGTTGAACTCGCCGTGGTTCTGCCAGAACTCGGAGGTCTCGGTGGAGAGCGGGTCGATGGTGACGAGGAACTTCAGCTTGCGCAGCCCGCCCAGCACCTTCGCCTTGTTCGGGAAGGACGAGAGCGGGTTGAAGCCCTGGATCACGTACCCGTTCACCTTGCCCTCCGACATGAGCTGCATGACGCGGAGGACGTCGTACGGTCCGTCGATCTTGGGCAGCCAGTCGTAGGCGAAGGCGTTGTCCTTCGTCGCCGAGGCCCCGAACCAGGCCTTCATGAGCGAGACGAAGAACTTGGGGTAGTTCGACCAGTAGTTGAGCTGCCCGGGGCGCAGCGCCTTGGGCGTGCGCTTGTCCAGGTAGGTCTGGAGGTCGGGGTCGTCGTCGGTGGGAAGCGTCAGGTAGCCGGGAAGCGACTGCGAGAGCAGCCCCAGGTCGGTGAGCCCCTGGATGTTGGAGTGCCCGCGCAGCGCGTTCACGCCGCCGCCCGCCATGCCCATGTTCCCGAGCAGCAGCTGGATGATGGCGATGGACCGGATGTTCTGGGAGCCGACGCTGTGCTGGGTCCAGCCGAGCGCGTACAGGCTCGTCAGCGTGCGCTCGGGCACCGAGGTGGAGGCGATGGCCTCGCAGACCTTCAGGAACTTGTCCTTCGGCGTCCCGGTGGTCCGCTCGACCATCTCCGGCGTGTAGCGGGAGTAGTGCTTCCTCATCCGCTGGAAGACGCAGTTCGGATCCTGCAGGGTCGGGTCGACCTTGGCGATGCCGTCCTTGTCGACCTGGTAGTTCCAGGTCGACTTGTCGTACTTCCGCTTGGCCTCGTCGTACCCGGTGAAGAGGCCGTCGTCGAAGCCGGTGTCCTCCCGGACGAGGAGGGCCGCGCTGGTGTAGTTGCGGACGTAGTCCTGCTGGATCTTGTCGTTCTCGAGGAGGTACCGGACCACGCCGCCCAGGAAGGCGATGTCGGTGCCGGGCCGGATGGGCGCGTAGAAGTCGGCCACCGCGGCGGTCCGCGTGAAGCGCGGATCGACCACGATGAGCTTGGCCTTCTTCTTGGCCTTGGCCTCGAGGACCCACTTGAACCCGCAGGGATGCGCCTCGGCGGGGTTCCCTCCCATCACCAGGATGACGTCGGCGTTCTTGATGTCGACCCAGCTGTTCGTCATCGCGCCACGGCCGAATGTCGGGGCCAGACCGGCCACCGTGGGGCCGTGTCAGACACGCGCCTGGTTGTCGACGGCGACCCCCCCGAGCGCCCGGATCACCTTGTGGAAGACGTAGCCGGTCTCGTTCGAGGAGGCCGACGCGGCCAGGAACGCGGTCGAGGTCCAGCGATTCACCGTCTGGCCCTTGGCGTTCTTCGCCACGAAGTTCTTGTCGCGGTCCTCCTTCATGAGGCGCGCGATCCGCTCCAGGGCCCAGTCCCAGGTGACGCGCTTCCACTCGGCGGTGCCGGGCGCGCGGTACTCGGGGAACTTGAGCCGGGTGGGGCTGTGGATGAAGTCGAGCAGGCTCGCGCCCTTCGGGCAGAGCGTGCCGCGGTTGACCGGGTGATCCGGATCGCCTTCGACGTGCATGATCTCGGTCCGGGCGTTCTTGGATCGATCGCCCAGGCCGTAGAGGATCACGCCGCACCCGACCGAGCAGTACGGGCAGGTGTTCCGGGTCTCGCTGGCGTGCGCGAGCTTGAAGAGCCTCACGTCGGCGAGCGCGCGCGCTGGCGAGAAGCCCAGCGCCCCGATGGTGGTCGCGCCGATGCCGGACGCGGTGAGCTGAAGGAAACCTCTTCGGGAGACGTTCATGACACCTCCGCAGGCGAGCCTACGGCAACGTAGGCGGCGCTTGCCAGCAGCGCCCGACGAAAGAGGCACCGAATCGAGCGAGCGGCGCGGATGGCGCGTTGCGTCACTCCAGGGGGGCTCGACATTCGACTTTCGAGTCACTAAAGATTTTGCCCTTGCCCGACATCACGACCATGTCCGACGACCTCATCCTGGAGACCCGCGACCTGGCCAAGGAGTTCCGGGGTTTCCTCGCGGTGAACGGGGTCTCCCTGCGGGTGCGGCGGGGCTCGATCCACGGCCTGATCGGGCCGAACGGAGCGGGGAAGACCACCGTCTTCAACCTGCTGACCCGCTTCCTCCCGGTCACGCGCGGCACCATCCTCCACCGCGGCGAGGACGTGACCCGGATGGCCCCGGCCCGGGTGGCGCGCCGGGGCGTGGTGCGCTCCTTCCAGATCTCGGCGGTGTTCGGGAGCCTGACCGCCCTCGAGAACGTGCGCATCGCGCTGCAGCGCCCGCTCGGCACCTCGTTCCGGTTCTGGGCGCCGGCGCGGAGCCTCTCGGTCCTCGACGACCGCGCGCGATCGCTCCTCGCCGACGTGGATCTGGAGAAGCTCGCCGACGTCCCGGCCGGCGAGCTGCCCTACGGCCGGAAGCGGGCCCTCGAGCTCGCCACCACGCTCGCGCTCGAGCCGGAGGTGCTCCTGCTCGACGAGCCCACCGCCGGGATGGGGCACGAGGACGTCGGTCGCGTGGCCGAGCTCATCAAGCGGGTCGCCAAGGGGCGCACCGTGCTCATGGTGGAGCACAACCTCTCGGTGGTCTCCGACCTCTGCGACACCATCACCGTGCTGGCGCGCGGGAGCGTGCTGGCCGAGGGCTCCTACGCGAAGGTCTCCGCCGATCCCGCCGTTCGAGAGGCCTACATCGGGAGCGCCGCGTGAGCGCCGCTTCCGCCCCCGGCCCGGTGCTGCGGATCCGGGACCTCCACGCCTTCTACGGCGAGTCGCACGTCCTGCACGGGGTCGACCTCGAGGTGGCCGAGGGCGAGGTGGTGACGCTGCTCGGCCGCAACGGCTCCGGCCGCACCTCCACGCTCAAGTCGATCCTCGGCCTGGTCGGACGGCGCACCGGCTCGATCGAGCTGGGCGGGCGCGAGACCGTGGGCATGGCGCCGAACCGGATCGCCCGGCTGGGGATCGGCGTCGGCTACTGCCCGGAGGAGCGGGGCATCTTCGCCAGCCTGTCGACCGAGGAGAACCTGCTCCTGCTGCCGCGCGTGAGCCCGTCGGGCATGCCGGTGGAGGAGATCTACGCCATGTTCCCGAACCTCCAGGAGCGGCGGAAGAGCCAGGGCACGCGCCTGTCGGGCGGCGAGCAGCAGATGCTCGCCATGGCCCGCATCCTCCGCGCCGGCGCGAGGCTCCTGCTCCTCGACGAGATCACCGAGGGCCTGGCCCCGGTCATCGTGCAGGGGCTCGGCCGCGTGGTCCGCCAGCTCAAGGAGCGGGGCTACACCATCGTGCTCGTCGAGCAGAACTTCCGCTTCGCCGCGCCGCTCGCCGACCGGCACTACCTGCTCGAGCACGGACGCGTCGTGGACACGATCGAGGCCAGCGGGCTGGCCGGGCGCATGGAATCGCTGCAGCAGTTCCTGGGAGTCTGAGCCGTCGAGACCGTCGAGGAGGACCACACATGAAGAGTCGCCTTGCATTCGCAGTCGCCCTGTTGCTCGCCGCCGGGACGGTGCTGGCCGCCGACCCGAAGGCCCCGGCCGGGAAGGTGTCGGACGACGCCGTCAAGATCGGGGTCCTCACCGACATGACGGGGTACTACTCCGACCTCTCCGGCCCTGGCTCGCTCGAGGCCGCCAAGATGGCCGCCGAGGACTTCGGCGGGAAGGTGCTCGGCAAGCCCATCGTCATCGTGGGCGCCGACCACCAGCTCAAGGCCGACGTCGCCTCCACCGTGGCCCGGAAGTGGTTCGACGAGGACAAGGTCGACGCCATCGTCGACCTGGTCTCCTCCTCGACCGCGCTCGCCGTCATGCCGGTGGCCGCCGAGAAGAAGCGCATCACGCTGCTCTCCGGCCCGGGCACCACCGCCATCACCGGCGACAAGTGCAACGCCTACAACGTGCACTGGACCTACAACAACTGGGCGCTCGCCAACGGCACCGGCCGCGAGGTCGTGAAGCAGGGCGGGAACACCTGGTACTTCCTCACCGCCGACTACGTCTTCGGCAAGTCGCTCGAGGAGGACACCGCGAACGTGGTGAAGGCCGCCGGCGGCAAGGTGCTGGGCGCCTCCCGGCACCCGTCCCCGGGGACCACCGACTTCTCGTCCTACCTGCTCCAGGCCCAGGCCTCCGGCGCCAAGATCATCGGCCTCGCCAACGCCGGCGCCGACACGATCAACGCCATCAAGCAGGCCAACGAGTTCGGCATCACCAAGAAGCAGAACCTGGCCGGCCTGCTCGTCTTCATCTCCGACATCAACAGCCTCGGCCTCTCCACCGCCAAGGGCATGTACCTGACCACCGCCTTCTACTGGGACCGCGACGACGACTCGCGCAAGTGGTCGAAGCGCTTCTTCGAGAAGATGAAGAAGATGCCCACCATGGTGCAGGCCGGCGTCTACTCGGCCGTGACCCATTACCTGAAGGCCATCCAGGCCGCCGGCACCGACGACCCGGACGCCGTCATGGCCAAGATGCGCGAGATGCCGGTGAACGACTTCTTCGCGAAGAACGGGCGCATCGGCCCCGACGGCCTGCACCGCCACGACATGTACCTGGTGCAGGTGAAGACCCCGGAGGAGTCCAAGTACCCCTGGGACTACTACAAGATCGCGAAGGTCATCCCGGCGGCCGAGGCGTTCCCTCCGGTCTCCGACAAGTGCCCGCTCGTGAAGAAGTAGCCTCCAGATGATCCAGGCCCTCTCCGGCCAGCTCCTGCTGGGCCTCATCAACGGCTCGTTCTACGCGCTGCTCTCGCTGGGGCTCGCCATCATCTTCGGCCTGCTCGACGTGGTGAACTTCGCCCACGGCGCGCAGTACATGATGGGGGCGTTCCTGGCGTGGATGGGGTTCCAGTACCTGGGCATCGGGTACTGGTGGGCGCTCCTGCTCTCGCCGCTCGTGGTCGGGGCGTCGGGCCTGGTCATCGAGAGGCTGTTCCTCCGCCGGCTGCAGGGGCTCGACAACCTCTACGGGCTCCTGCTGACCTTCGGGCTGGCGCTGGTCATCGAGGGCGCCTTCCACCACGCCTACGGCAACTCGGGCAGCCCGTATCCGGTGCCCGAGCTGCTGCGGGGCGGTTTCGACCTGGGCTTCATGTACCTGCCCAAGTACCGGGCCTGGGTCGTCGTCGTGTCGCTGGTGGTGTCGCTCGGGTCCTGGTTCGTCATCGAGAAGACCCGGCTCGGCTCCTACCTGCGCGCAGGCACCGAGAATCCCCGGCTGCTCCAGGCCTTCGGGGTGAACGTGCCCTTCATGTTCATGCTGACCTACGGCTTCGGCGTGGCGCTGGCCGCCTTCGCGGGCGTGATGGCCGCGCCCATCTACCAGGTCACGCCGATGATGGGCTCCTCGCTCATCATGGTGGTCTTCGCGGTGGTGGTGATCGGCGGCATGGGCTCGATCCTGGGCTCGATCGTCACCGGCCTCGGGGTGGGACTCGTCGAGGGGCTCACCAAGTTCTTCTGGCCGGAGGCCGCCAGCGTGGTGGTCTTCGTGCTCATGGCGATCGTGCTGCTCGTCCGGCCGGCGGGCCTCTTCGGGAGGCAGAAGTGAGCCGGGTCTGGAAGGGGCAAACCATCTTCATGGGGTGGGCGACGCTCTTCGCCATCGGCGTCGCGGCGCCCTTCGTGGTCTACCCCGTCTTCGCGATGAACGTGCTCGTGATGGCGCTCTTCGCGAGCGCCTTCAACCTGCTCCTCGGGTACTCCGGGCTCCTCTCCTTCGGCCACGCAGCCTTCCTGGGATCGGCGGCCTACGTCACCGGGTGGGCGGCCAAGTCGTGGGGACTGGGCGTCCTCTCCTCCATGGCCGCCGGGGTCGCCGTGGCCACCGTGCTGGGGCTCGTCTTCGGCGTGCTGGCGCTCCGGCGCTCCGGCATCTACTTCGCGATGATCACGCTCGGGCTCGCGCAGGTGATTTACTTCCTCGTCGTGCAGATGCCCTGGACCGGGCGGCGAGGACGGCCTGCAGGGGATCCCGCGCGGCAAGCTCCTCGGGATCCTGGACCTGGGCAACTCGTTCGCGATGTACTACTTCACCTACGCGGTCTTCCTGGGCGCGTTCTGGCTCATCCAGCGCACCATCGACTCGCCCTTCGGGCAGGTGCTGCGGGCCATCCGGGAGAACGAGCCGCGGGCGATCTCGCTGGGCTACGACGTCCAGCGCTACAAGCTGATGGCCTTCGTCATCTCGGCGTCGCTGGCCGGCCTGGCCGGCTCCCTGAAGGCCATCGCCCTGCAGTTCGCCACGCTGGGCGACGTGGCCTGGCAGCGGAGCGGCGAGGTGGTGCTCATGACCCTGCTGGGAGGCATGGGGACGGTGCTCGGGCCGTCGGTCGGCGCGCTGCTCGTCGTGACGATGGAGAACTATCTCGCGAGCCTCGGCTCGTGGGTCACGGTCATCACGGGAGGCGTCTTCGTGGTCATGGTGATGGCCTTCCGGAAGGGCGTGGTGGGCGAGATCCGGGCGCTCCTGCAGCGCTCGCGCTGAGGATTGCGAGGCACGCGATGGCCGAGAGGTTCGAGGGGAAGGTGGCGTTCGTCACCGGTGCAGCCGGGGGCATCGGGTTCCGCATGGCCGAGATGCTCGCGCAGGAGGGGGCGAGGGTGGCCATCGCCGACCTCGACGGGGCTGCGGCCCGTGCGGCCGCTGGCCGGATTGGGCGCGGCGCCCTGGGGCTGGCGGCCGACGTGGGGCGCGAGGACGCGCTGGGCGAGGCCATCGACGCCACGCTGGCCGCGCACGGCAGGCTGGACATCCTGGTGAACAACGCCGGGCTCCAGCACGTGTCGCCCGTCGAGGACTTCCCGTCCGCCCGGTTCGAGCTGCTCGTCCGCGTCATGCTCTTCGGCCCCTTCTACGCCATCAAGAAGGTCTTCCCGATCATGAAGCGGCAGGGCAGCGGCCGGATCCTGAACGTCGCCTCCATCAACGGCCTGGTCGGCTTCGCCGGCAAGGCGGCCTACAACAGCGCCAAGCACGGGGTGATTGGCCTGACCCGGGTGACCGCCCTGGAGGGCGCCGCCCACGGCGTGACGGTGAACGCGCTCGCGCCCGGGTACGTCGACACGCCGCTCGTGCGCAACCAGCTCGCCGACCTGGCGCGCACCCGGAACGTGCCCCTCGAGAAGGTGCTCGAGGAGGTCATCTACCCGCTCGTGCCCATGCGACGGCTGCTCCAGGTCGACGAGGTCGTCGGCTACGCGCTCTTCCTGGTGTCCGAGGCGGCCGCCGGCATCACCGGATCGGTGGCGGTCATGGACGGCGGATACACCGCGCAGTGACCGCGCCCCGGCTCGGCGACCGCTCGCTCTTCCCGCTCCTCGAGCCCCGGGCCTACCTGAACCACGCCGGGATCTCGCCCCCGTCCGAGCCCGTTCGCCAGGCCATCGGCGCGGCCGTCGACGACTTCGCCCGGCGCGGCGGCGCGGCGGTGGGCGCCGCGGTGGAGCGGAAGGTCCGGCTCCGGGCGCGCGTCGCCGAGCTCCTGGGCGGCCGTCCCGAGGACGTGGCGCTCACCACCAACACCAGCTCGGGCATCCAGGCGATCGCGCTCGACTTCCCCTGGCGGCGCGGCGACCGGATCCTGCTCGTGGACGGGGAGTTTCCCGCCAACGTCACCCCGTGGCAGCAGGCCGCCGCGCTCTTCGAGCTCGAGATTGGCTGGATCCCGCTCGAGCCCTTCCTGCGCTCGGAGGAGGAAGGGCTCTCCCATCTCGACCGGGAGCTCGCCCGCGGGGCCCGGCTCCTGGCCGTCAGCGCCGTCCAGTTCCGGAGCGGCCTGCGGATGCCGATCGCCGGGATGGCGTCCCGCTGCGCCGCCGCCGGCGCCGAGATCTTCGTGGACGCGGTGCAGGGCGCAGGCTGCCTGCCGGTCGACGTGCGGGGGATCGACTACCTGGCCGCCGGGGCCCACAAGTGGCTCATGGGGGTCCTCGGCGCGGGCTTCCTCTGGGTCCGGCCGGAGCGGGTGGGCGCGCTCGTCCCCCGGACGGCCAGCTGGCTGTCCCACGAGGATCCGGTGCGCTTCCTCGTCGAGGGGCCGGGTCTCGTGCGCTACGACCGCCCCATCCGGCGCCGCGCCGACCTCGTCGAGGGGGGAGGCCTGCCCGAGGTGGCCATGGCGGCGTTCCTCGCCTCGCTGGAGGTCCTGCTGGGGCTGGGAATCCCGGCCGTCGAGCGGCACGTGACCGCCTACCTGGACCGCCTCGAGCCGGAGCTCATCGGCGCGGGGCTTCCGCAGCCTGCGATCGGCCCGCCCGGAGGGGCGCTCCGGGATCCTCTCGGTGGAGCCGCCGCCGGGCCGCCGGGCCTCGTCCCTCGTCCGCGAGCTCGCGTCGCGAGGGGTCGCCTGCTCGACGCCGGACGGCGTGCTGCGCTTCTCGCCGCACTGGCCCAACCACCCGGACGAGATCCCGGCGGTGGTCCGCGCGGTGGAGGGTGCGCTCTCCGCCGCGGGCTGAGCGGCCGGCCGTCAGCTCGGGGGCGTCCGGCTCGGCGTCAGCCAGACCTCGGCGCCCAGGCGGAACATCGCCGCCTCGAGGCCGAGCTCGGCCGGATCGGCGGAGAGGAAGGCGGCCATGGCCAGCGCGGCGTTCTCGCGGCGGAGCCGCTCGTCGGTGATGGGGCCGAGCTCGCGCCGGGTGGTGAAGACCGCCTCGACCAGCTCCTTCACCGTGGGTCGAGAAGGCAGCGCGGCGCGGATCCGGAACAGGTAGCGGTCCAGCGGCTCGGCGTTGCCGAAGGCGAAGGTCACCACGGTGTCGATGGCGCTGTCGACCTCGTGCTCGGACTGGAGGTGAACGGTCTCGGCGTCGAGGGAGATGCATCGCGTGGTGTTCTGCATGGCCCATGTTTGCGGCATTTCCGCGCGGTCCGCCAGTACCCCGCAGCAGGGACGAGGAATGCTCGCACCCGCTCCTACATCGACTCACGGTAAAATGGGGGAGGCGCGATACCGTTCACTGACAGGAACATGCGCAGGCGCACATCTCCCCATCCCGCCAGCGGGGGAGGAGGGGCGCCGCCGGGCCTCGATCCGGGCGGGCCGGTGACGCGGCGGGGAGCCGGTGATACCCTCCGCGTGCGTGCATGTAGGACTCGTGCTCACCGGAGGCGGAGCGAGGGCGGCGTACCAGGCGGGCGTCCTGCGTGCGGTCGCCGAGATCCTTCCGCGTGGCGCCATGCCGTTCGGCACCATCTGCGGGATGTCGGCGGGAGGCCTCAACGCCGCCTTCCTGGGCGCCTGGCGCGGCGACTTCGACGAGGCCTCGCGCCGGCTCCGGGAGCTCTGGCTCGAGCTCTCGCCCGAGCGCGTCTTCCGGACCGACGGCGTGCGCATGCTGGGCATCGGCGGGCGCTGGATGCGCGACCTGTCGGCCGGCGGCTTCTTCCAGCGCAGCCGGATCAACTTCCTGCTCGACGCCACGCCGCTGCGCGACTTCCTCCACGAGCGGCTCCCGCTCGCCGACCTCCGGCGGAACATCGCCTCGGGCGCCATCCGCGGCTTCGCCGTCACCGCCACGAGCTACGCCACCAACGTGGCGGTCACCTTCTTCGACGGGGCCGAGGACATCCAGCCCTGGGTGCGGGCCACGCGGGTGGGGGTGCGGACCCAGATCCGGCTCGACCACATCATGGCCTCGGCCTCCATCCCCATCTTCTTCCCGCCCGGTCCGCATCCAGGGCGCCTGGTACGGCGACGGCAGCGTGCGCATGACCGCACCGCTGTCGCCGGCCATCCACATGGGCGCGGAGCGGCTCCTGGTCATCGGCGTCCGCCGCTGGCGCGAGCCGGACGAGCTCACGCCGGTGCGCCGTCCGGCCCGTCGCGACGTGCTCGCCCCGTCCCAGATCGCCGGCACGCTCCTGAACGCCGTGTTCCTGGAGACCATCGAGGCGGACGTGGAGCGCCTCGAGATGGTGAACGGCCTGGTGGCGCGATTGCCGCCCGGCGCGCGGAGCCGATGCGCCGGGAAGGCTCCGGGTCATCCCGACGCTCGTGCTCCGACCCTCGCGGGACCTGGGCCATGCTGGCGGGGGATCAGTACCGGCGCTTTCCCCGCTTCCTCCGCTACCTGCTCTCCGGCATCGGCGCCCAGGCCGAGACGGGCTCCGACCTGCTCAGCTACCTGGCCTTCGAGCCGGTCTACGTCGGGAGGCTGCTCGAGCTGGGCTACGAGGACACCCTGGCCCGCCGCCGGGAGGTCGAGGAGTTCTTCGGCGAGGGACGGCGCGAGAAAGCGGCCTCGCGGGGTTGAGACCGGATCGGCCCCCCGCTAAGGGACCCCCATGCCCAAGGTCAAGCAGATCTCCGCGTGGGTCGAGGACCGTCCTGGAACGCTCGGTGCGGTCGCCGAGGCGCTCGGGGCGAAGAAGGTGGACATCCGGGCCTTCATGGCCTCCAGCCTGGGAGGGAAGGGATTCGTCCGGCTGGTGGTCGATCGCCCGGCGGTCGCCCGCAAGGTCTTCCAGGCCCAGGGATGGAAGACCACCGTCGACGAGCTGGTCGAGGTCCGGATCTCCGACCGGCCGGGCGCGCTGGCCCGGGTCGCCGACAAGCTCGGCGCCGCAGGGATCAACATCCACTACGGGTACGTGGGGACGGCGCACAGCGCCAGCCAGGTGAGCCTGTTCCTGGCGGTCGACGCGCCGGCGGCGGCGCTGCGCATCCTCCGGAAGTGAGGGCCGCGCCCCGGCGCTCACTTCGCCGGGGGAACCGCACGCACGGCGATGGCGATCTCCCTCGCCATGTCGTCGAGGAGCGCGCTCGTGGCGGCGACGCCGGCGTCCGGACCCGAGCCGGCGATCTCCCGCCGCAGGACCGCGCGGCCGCGGGCCACGGCCAGGTCGTTCTGGCCGACGACGACGGCCCAGTTGCCTTCGAGCCGCGCCTCGCCGGCCTTGTTCCAGCCCAGCGCGGTGATCTCGACCAGCACGCGTGCGCGGAGCGGGACGATGGGGTCCCAGGGCTGGGGCAGCACCCGCCAGGTCGGCAGGAGCGCGGAGAGGTTCTGGGCGAGCACCCGGGAGACCCCCGCGCTGACGGGCTCGGCCCATCGGTTGTACTCGTCCAGGGCGACCTCGTTGTTCCCCAGGAACGTGACGATCTGCGGCCCGTCGAGGTAGGCCGCCACCCGCGTCGGCATGATGCCCAGGGCGCCGTCCGGTCCCGTCGAGGGGACGCGCCGACGCGCCGGCCGGGCTGGGAGAGAGCACGTAGAACTTGGACGGCGGGGAGGTGCCGAAGCACGCCGTCGAGAGGAGCGAGCAGCGCAGCCAGGATCGGGGAGACGCGTCGCATGGGGTTCCTCACTTGGCCGGCGCCGGCTTCCCCGCCACGAGGGAGGACGGGTTGCGCTCCAGGTACTCGGCGAGGACGCGGACCGCCGCGGCGGCCCGGGAGATCTCCGAGAGGGTGTGGGAGAACTCTCGCTGGGCGCCCGACGTGTTCGCGAGGGTCGACCTGGATCTGGACGAGACCCTTCTCCGCCGCATCCAGCGTCCCGTGCAGGTCGCTCACGATCTGCCTCACGTCGGCCTCGCCCACCTTGCTCCGGAGCTCGTTCACCAGCCGATCGACGTTCGCGAAGGTCTTGGAGAGGTCCTTGCCCGCGCCTCCCGCCGAGACGAGGACCTGCCGGATCTCCGGGGACCGGGCCAGGTCGCGGATGGCGACGAGCGTCTGGGAGAGCTCGTTGGCGATCTGGTCGAAGGGCAGGTCGGAGATGACGGTGGCCAGCTTCTCGATCCGGTCGCCCAGGACCTGGAGCTTGGTGGGCGAGGTGGGGATCTGGGGGTAGGGGGCGGGCACGTCCAGCATGCGCGGGGGCTGGTCGGGGTGGAAGTCGAGGTCGATGTAGAGCTGGCCGGTGACGAGGCTGGTGGCCTGCAGCTGGGCCCGCAGCCCCTGCTCGCCGAGCAGCTTGGCGGCGGCCGTCGCGCTCATGCCCTGGAGCTGGTTCGCCCCGCCGTCCGTGCCGTGGATGCGATCGAGGTTCACCTCGAAGGTGACCTCGATGTTGATGCCCGCGCCGCCGGGGGCCATGAAGGCCTCGATGGCCGTCACCTGGCCGAGCGGGACGCCCCGGAAGGTGACCGGGGAGCCGATCTGGAGGCCGCGCACCGACTCCGGGAAGAAGGAGACGAACGTGGTGTTGTGGGTGAAGAACTTTCCGGAGACGAGCGCGGCGATCGCCACCAGGAGGAGCATCGTCCCCCCGATGATGAAGCCGCCCACGACCTTGGGGTTCGCTCTCGTCATGGGTACTGCCCCCGTTCCAGGAAGGCCTTGACCTTCGGATCCGTCGTGTTGCGCCGCCATCTCCTTCGGCGGACCGTGTCCCATCATCATGTGCCGCTCCCCGTCGAGGAAGATGCTGTCGTCGGCGATGGCGAAGATGCTCGGCAGCTCGTGGGTGATGACGACGAACGTCGTGCCGAGGCTGGCCCGGAGCTCGAGGATCAGGTCGTCGAGGTGGCGTGCCGAGAGCGGGTCGAGGCCGGCCGACGGCTCGTCGAGGAAGAGGATGTCGGGATCGAGGGCCAGGGCGCGCGCCAGCCCGGCCCGGTTGCGCATGCCGCCGCTCACCTCCGACGGATAGCTGTCCTCGAACCCGCCCAGTCCCACCAGGGAGAGCTTGGTGACCGAGACCTCGCGAGCCTCCTCGCGGGGCACCTTCAGGTGCTGCAGCAGCGGGAGGGAGATGTTCTCGGAGAGGGTCATCGAGCTGAGGAGGCCGGCGCCCTGGAAGAGCACGCCGAAGCGCTGGCGGAGGCGACGCTGCTCGGCCTCGGAGGAGCCCCAGTAGGGCGTCCCGTCGTACCGGACGTCCCCGCTCCGCGGACGATCCAGGCCGATCATGTGGCGCATGAGCGTGCTCTTCCCGCTGCCGCTGTCGCCCATCACCACGAAGACCGTGCCGCGCCGGATGGTGAAGGAGACGTCCCGCTGCACCACGAAGTCCCCGTAGGCCATGGTCATCCCCTCCACGGTCACGAGGTCGGTGTCGGGGGAGGGAGGGGGCGGGCACGGTGCGTTCCTAGAGGTGAACCGCGTAGAAGAAGACGGTGAGGATCGCGTCGACGACGATGACGAGCAGGATGCCGGAGACCACCGCCCGGGTGGTGGAGGTGCCCACCGAGGACGCCGTCCGCCCGGTCGTCATGCCGAAGTAGGTCCCGGCGAGCGCCACCACGGCGCCGAAGGCGGGAGCCTTCAGCAGGCCGACCATCACGTCGCCGAACACCATGGCCTCGCGGGTCTGGGTCAGGTAGAGCGCCGGGGTCAGGTGGAGCAGTCCGACCGCCACCACGTAGCCGCCCAGGATCCCGAAGAGGTCCGCGTACAGGACGAGCAGCGGCATCATGAGGATCATCGCCAGGATGCGGGGCGCGACCAGGAACTCCATCGGCGGGAAGTTCATGGTCTCGAGGGCGTCGACCTCCGAGTTCACGGTCATCGTGCCGAGCACGGCCGCGAACGAGGCCCCGGTGCGCCCCGCCATGACGATGCCGGTCATCAGGGCGCCGGTCTCCCGGACCGACCCCACGCCCACCAGGTTGGCCACGTAGATGGTGGCGTTGAACTGCTCGAGCTGGACCGCTCCCAGGAAGGCGAGGACCGCGCCCACCAGGAAGTTGATGACCGCGACGAGCGGCAGGGCGGCGCCCCCGGTCTGCTCGATCAGGAGCCAGAAGTCGCGCCGCTCGAAGTGGCCCCGGCCGATGAGGACGCCCCAGACCGCGAGCGAGGCGCGGCCGACGAAGTCCAGCATTCCCGTGGCGTGTGCGCCGAAGTCGATGCCGGCGACCCCGATCCGCGTGGGCAGGGGCTGGTGCGGAGGGGGAGGGGGAATGGGGCGGCGGGGCCCCGCTGCGAGCGCGAGCAGGTGCTGGAGCCCCTTGGGCAGGCCGGTCGTCTCCACCGCCAGCGACTCCTCGCGGGCCACCTCGGCGATGGAGGCCAGGAAGGAGACGAGGGCGGAATCCCACCGGCCCAGCGCGCTCGCCTGGAAGACGAGGCGCTTCGGGGGATCGTCCCGGACCTCCTTCTCGATGGCGAGGGGAGACGGCGCCTCGGCCTGGAGCGACCAGTCGCCGGACACCCGGACCGCGAGTGTGCCATCGCCGTCCCTGTGGACCGCCGCCTCCGCTGCCGCCATCCGAGGGAGATTATCGGGGAGTGCGACCAGAAAACCGCGCCAGATGGGGCGTGTGGCCCACTTTACGAGGCCGCGCCATCCCGCCCGGCCGGGCGGTGCCTGGCGCCGACGAAGCGGGCGATGAGGACGGCGACGTAGAGCTGGCCGGTGAGCGCCTGGGCCATGGCGATGGCCCGGGACACGGGCTTCATGGGAAGTGCGTCCCCGAAGCCGACGCTCGTCATGGTGGTGAAGCTGAAGTAGACGTAGCCGGCGGGGGTGACGTCGCGGCCGTCGAGGGTGAGGGAGCCCGGGACGGAGGACGTTCACCGCCTCGTAGACGAACGCGAACATGGTGCCGATGAGCAGGTACGCGAGGATCACGTCGAGCAGCCGGTCGGGCACGGGTTCCTGCCGGAAGACGTCGACGAGCACCATCCCCGCGAAGGTCGCCATGGCGAGCGCGGAGAGGGCCGCGTCGATGACGACGAGGACGTGGTTCTTCTCCACGAACCGGAAGAACTGGACGACGAACGCGGCCAGCGCCACGGCCAGGACCAGTCGCCGTCCCTTGCCCGTCCCCATGGCGCTGATGGCCACCACCATCGTGGCCGCGAAGACGACGTCGCCGACCCGCATCGGGATGACGTCGAGCGTCAGCAGGACCGGGATGATGAAGATGTCGACCGCGAGCATCGCCAGCAGGGCCACGCGGCCTGCGCGCGAACGAAGGAAGGGCTCCCGGGGCACCGCGGAATCCTAGCGGAACCGGCAGGCCCACCGCCAATCGCCGGCCGCGGCAGCGTCGAGGTCCATCCCGAAGCGATTGCGGTTTCTGCGGACACGATGTAACTAGCGGAATTCCGAGCAAGGCCCCGTAGCTCAGGTGGATAGAGCGGCGGTTTCCTAAACCGCAGGTCGCGTGTTCGAGTCACGCCGGGGTCACCAGTATTGCAAGGGTTTCATGGGGTATCCTTGTGCATGTTCTCGCAGAACCACACGCCTTCCGTTCCCGTGGACTTCCCGGGAGAGCCGCACTTGGGGCAGATGCCAGTCCTCACCGATGCGGCGACCTTTCGCCGCCACCCGTGTTGCCATGCCTCCCAGACTTCGTCCTGGCCCTCGACGGGAGGCCCGCAGCCCTTGTCGAAGAGGCCTGTCCCGACGAGACCGGAGCCGTCGTCCTTCAAGAGTCGCCACTTCCCATCGTGGAACGCCTCAGGCAGCGGCAGCGCCTGCGGAATAGTCTCGGAGCTGACCTTCACGTTCGAGAACTACTAGTTCCCCGGCCTCGTTTCCCTCATCGGGTTCGCCCAGTGCGCCTGGACCCGCGCCAACTCCGAGCCGCGCAACGGGTCGGTCAGCCCCTTCGGTGGCGGGACCGTGAGCCGGACCTTGCGATTGCAGACCGGGCAGTAGATGCCATCGTTCGGCTTCAGGTGCGGGATTGGCATCAGCGAGCCAGAGCAGTCGAGGGGGACGGGCACGGCGGAGTGACAGACGCTGCCCCCCGGAACCTGCCCGTCGGAGAGGACCGGTTCTGGTGACACCCTGGTGCCACGAGGTCGGTCCACTCGTGTCCAGTTCCGTCCAGTCGTGTCTAGTCGTCCATCGGCGGGAAAGGTTTCTGCCGCAGCGCATCCGTGGAGCTTGGTGAGTGCCGACGCCACGTTAGCGGTTCACTATTGGCAAACTTCACATCCCTTTTCCCGCTCCATCAACCCCCCCCCCGGTAATACGGGGGGTCTTCTTTTGCCCTACGCTTGGTGACGCCCTGGTGCCACGCCGCTCGCCTCAAGGACCGGCCCGTCGAGCAGGGCGACCGCGTCCCGCCTGACATCCGGGGTGAGGTGGGGTACCGCAGAGTCATCTCGATGCTCGCGTGCCCGAGAAGCTCTTTCACGGCCTTCGAGCGACACTCCGCGCATCACGAGATGACTACGCAAACGTGTGTCGAAGACCGTGCGTGGTGATCCGCTTCGGCAATGACCCTTTCGTGCAGGTCGCGGGCACCACGTCCTTGATCGACTGCTGGGCGGGAGCCGGATCCCAGCCTCGTCACAGAACACGTAGGATCCCCGAAGATGCCGATGGGCCTTCAATGCCGCCACGGCTTCCCCTGACAACGGCACGGGTCGCGAGCGCCCACCCTTCGGCGGTCCCTCCTGGTCACGCCAGAGCGTTCGGCGAACCAGCAGTTGGCCCGTCGACGAGATCCACGTCCGACCACTTGAGCGCCAGGAGTTCGCCGACCCGGAGGCCGGTCTTGAGGGCCGTGACTACGAACGCCTTCCACTCGGGCGCGGCGGCCCGAGTGAATCGCTCTGCTTCGTCGAACGCCAGGAACCGGACCTCGGAAGGCGTGGTCCTGAGCTGCTTCACACGCGGAGCATGGGGAATCGACCTCCCACTCGGCAGCAAGGTTCAGGAGCTTGCGCAGGACGCAGAGGTGGTTGTTCACCGACTTCGGCAACTGCTTCTCGTTCAGCTTGCGGGCCTTGAACTCCTCCACGAGCGCCGGGCCAATCTCGTCCAGCCTTCGGCTCCCGAAGAAGGGCAGGAGGTGGTTCCGAAGCGCGATCCGCTTGCCGCAGACCGTGCTCGGCTTGTTGTTGGTCTCTGAGTAGGCGAGGCAGCACGAGCCGCTGGCGTCGCGCGTAGCACCCTCCGGAAGGCGATGAAAGTAGCGTAAACGGGTGGACCGAATAACCCCACCCATCAGCGGGTCGTGGAGTGTAGGCGGGCAGAGGTGCGGGATGGTGGCCTAGAACCGGACGATTCTCGGGCCGGCCTCACGCTGGCACACCCTGGCAGCAGATGCCCCTCGACGCACCAGGAGACCCGTGGCGGCACGCACCGAGGGTGTGGGCGGAGCGAGCATGGGCGGGGCGGCAGCGTCGCCCCAGGGGGCGCTAACGAGGTCTGGTCATGGGCGTGAGCGTGGCGCCGACGGTTCACCGGGGCAGGGAAACGCAGGACCCTCCCCCCGGCTTGATCGCTAGAGTCTCATCGCCAGTAAACCCCAGGTGGAGCAGGGTCGTGGGTTGGGGCGCCGCGTAGATGGGCCTGAAGGGGCTGCCAGTTCAGCCACGCCTGCAAGCTCCCGAAGCTGGTGCTGGTGGCGTAGGTGCTGTCGGGGATGTCTTCCGGGATTGCGGTATCCCCTTTGGCCCTCGGCCGAACTTACCCTTTCGCGGGCGCCGCGGGGAGATCGAGCGTGAAAGTCGAGCCCTTGCCGACTTCGCTCTTCACCGTCAGCTCACCACCGTGCGCTTCCACGATGGAATGACTGATCGCGAGACCGATCCCGATGCCGCCCTTGTCGCCAGCCGGACGAGTCGTGAAGAAGGGCTCGAAGACGCGCTCGAGGTTGGCCGGGGGGATGCCCACGCCGTTGTCGACCACCTCCAGGCGAGCCTTGCCCGGTTGCGGACTACTCCGATGCGGATGACGATCTCTCCTCTCGTCCCTTCCTCGACGGCCCTGGCGGCGTTGGAGATCAAGTTGATGACCACTTGCTCAATCTGGCTGCTGGCGGCGAGCACGTCCGGAGCGCCCAGGTCCTCGACCCAGATCGTGGCCGCCTGGCTGACCGTCGGCCGGCAGCCAGCTCATGGCCTGATCGACGACGTCGGCGAGCCGGACCCTCGTCTTGGCCGGATTGGGTCGTCCGAACGCCGAGAGGTCCTTGACGATCTTCGCAATCCGCATCCCGGCCGTCTGCGCGTCTTCCAGTGTGTCGATCATCTCGTCGAGGAGCCGGACTTCTTCCTCCATGATCGAGCGGCGTTCTCCCCGCCGAACCGCTTTCGGGCCTCGCGGGCGGTCTTCGAGTGCGAGCGCCTGGCCAGCGATCCCGGCAGCCAGCGGGTTGTTGATCTCGTGCGCGACCCCCGCCACCAGCGTCCCCATCGCCGCGAGGCGCGCCGTGAGTGCCAGCTTCGCCTGCAAGGCATTCCGTTCGGTCTCCGCTGTCCTGCGGACGGTGACGTCCTGGATGGTCCCGACGAGCTGGATGGGCTCGCCGTCCGGGCCCCGAGTGAGTTCCCCGAGTCCATGGACCCAGCACGTCTCGCCGGTGGTCTGGTTCACCACCCGGTACTCCCGGTCGAACCGGGTCCCGTTCGCGAGGAGCTCGCTGAGGTATGCCCCCATCGAGGCCCGATCCTCGTGATGGATGATCCACGACCAGTCCGCAGCCTTGCGAGGGAAGGACTCCGTCGATGCCGAAGATGGAGTTCAAGCGCCGCGGAGCTGGTCCAGTGATCTCGCTGGATGTCGTACACGTAGTGCCCGATCCGGGCGATCTCCTGGCTCAGCCGGAGCCACCGCTCGCTCTCGCGGAGCGCCTCCTCGGCGCGTTTGCGCCCTTCGATGTCCTTGTAGATGGAGACGACGTACTTGACGCTCCGGTCTGCCCGCCGGACGCAGCTTGCTGACACCAGGGCCCAGAAGGTCGTCCCGTCCTTGCGGATGAATCGCTTGTCGAGTGAGTAGCTGTCGAACTGACCCGGCCAACGAGCCGATCGAACACCGCCAGGTTGGCTGCCACGTCGTCAGGATGGGTCACCTCCAGCCAGGTCATGCGGGAGAGCTCTTCTCGGGAGTACCCGAGCATCGAGCAGATCCGGTCGTTGACCTCGATCCATCCCTTCTCGGGGCTCGTGAGGGCGATCCCGACCGCGGGAGACTCGAAGTAGGCACGCAACCCCGCCTCGCTCTCCCGAAGTGCTCGCTCGGCAGACTTCTGGATGGTGACGTCCCGGCACACGGCCAGGTATCCCTTCAGATTGCCGCCCGCGTCGTGGAGCGCCGCCACATTGGAGTCAATGGTGATCGGGGCCCCGTCCTTTCGACGCTGGCGCACCACGGCGTGATCCGTTCCTCTCCACGCCAGGCTCGCCGCGTACGCCGCGGCATCGGCGTCGGGGAGGTCCGGTTGCACGAAGGACGCGACGGGTCTTCGCGAGCACTTCGGCCTCCGTCCACCCGTAGATGCGCTCCGCTCCTCCCGTCCAGGAGACCACGTTCGAGATCCAGATCCACGGCGATGACGGCTTCCTGCATGCGACTCAGGAGCGCGGCCGAGAACCGGCGCTCGGCCTCGGCGCGGCGGCGGTCTGTCATGTCCCGTCGAATGACCGTGACCTCGTCCGGTCCCGAACGCACGAACCGCGCCTCGTAGAAGCGCTCGCCCCGCGGCCCCGGGCTGGCGTACTCGAGCTTCTGTGGCGCATCGTCCTGGATCGCCTTGGCCACGGCGTCCCGCATGCTCTCGACCACCTCCCCGGGAACCAGTTCGTGGATGCTTCTTCCGACGAGGTCCTCGCGTGGCGACGCGAGTCCGTCCTTCGACGGGACGTGAACATCGAGGACTCGACCCAGGCAATCCGTGCGGACCAGCACGTCGGGAAGATTGCTAAGCAATGCGTGATCCCGATACGCCACCTCCTCTAGCTTGCGGCGCGTGACCCGAAACTGGTTCGCCGACGAATAGATGACCCATCCAGCGATGGCAGCGGCTGGCGCAAGCAACATCGTGCCCACGGTTGCCGCCCCGGCGCCCATCTGGAACGACAAGGACACGATGACCGTCGCGATGGTCGTGGAGAGCGCTGCGAGCACGACTGGGAGCTCGAAGAGCGCGGCGGCACATGCGAGCGGGGCCCCCACCAGGGCCAGGTATGCATCTCCCGTCGCGCCCGACGTGGCATATGCGATGCCGCAGCAAATCGTCGGCCCGACGGAGACCGGGAAGATCCAATCGAGAACGCTGGGCGTGCGGCGCACGAACACCCAGAGGGCGCCAGACAGGATCAGTGCGACGACGACGGCGAGCGGACGGAAGTTGTCCTGGCCCCTGCGAAGGAACAGCATGGAGGCCACGAAACCGGGTGCCACCGCGGCGTAGAGCGCCAGGACAAGCCGGCGACGGGCCGCCGGAGTGTCCTCGAACAAGGATCGGGTCTGAATAGCGCTCAAGAACAAGCCCCCCGGCCAGACTAAACAGGGATCGCAGGGGTGGCAAAGACGCGCCCCCCCGGGCGGGGGGCCCTGGCGTCGATTCCCGTCGGGGGTCCGGTTCCCAGTTGCCGGCCCCTCCTTTCTGGACGTACCGCCGGTGCGGGGGTCGATTTCTGGAGGCCCGGGGGGGGGCCGACTGGTGGACCAAATCGGGATCTGGCTGGGCTGCCGGACCCCCTCGTGCGAGATCAGCGACACGCTGACCTAGGCCGCTTACCTGAAAGCAACTAGAGCCGCGCGCACCGCATGCCGGGGGGCTTCGCTCTTCATCCGAGCAATCCGTAGCCACGCGCTCGGTCCACAGGGTGCAGCAGGCCCGGGTAAGACTCTGCTCCGTTTGGTTCAGTACAGCACCAGTCAAGTCGCCCCACCGAGGTCACTGGAAGTCAAGGGTTGGAGGAGGGAGGCTGCTGCCGAGACTGCCGCCGGTTGGAGATGTGCTCACAGCGCTCCGCTGTTCCACCGCCGCCTGCCCCTGGATCAGAGACCATAGGTCAGCCGGTGAGGTCTCGAAGGAAGAAGGCTCCGAGGCTCAGCCAGCGCGGGGCCTTCGCCTTTCGAGGCGGTGCCATTTGGCACGAATCTCGGGGCGTAGCACAAAACGGATAGCTGGACCGTGTTGGGGCTGGGATCCTCGCGCCGTCGGAGGCAGGGCGCCCGGATCTACTCCCCCCCGCAACCTCCGGGCGCCCGCCTCTGCGTTCCTCCCGCGCCTGGCTCTGGGGCAATCAGGCCACCCCGCCTGACCGATAGACGAGTCAACCGGCTCTTGGCCATCCTAGACCGTGCAGAGGCACCGCCTTTTCGACGAGGCGTGGCGCCCGAGATGCCTCCCACTCCGTGCGCCCGCCTCTGCGTTTCGATCCCCGGGGGGTCATGAGCGAATCTGATCGGGGTCCGCCGCCGACCCGGCGCGAGCATCACGCGGAAGTGGCCCTGGAGGTGTGCGCGCCACTCCCACTATTCCTTGCCGCTCGGTCTTGGGATGGCGGGCTGCGCATCCAGTGCGACACTCTGACTGAGCATGTCGCTCCTCAAATCACCAGCGGAACTCGCCCGTGCCGTGGCCGATAGCCGCGCTGCTCACAACGCCGGGCGAATCAGCCTCGCGAAACACCTCGAGAACACGCGGGAGATCCTGCAGGAGGCCATCGCCCGGGGACTGTACGGCCAGGTTGGCCCGGCAATCGAACGTGAGCACAGATGACGGCGAAGTCTTCACATAGGGTGGATAGGTTAGGGATGACCACGAAGGTGGCCTACGCGGTTGGGGTGCACACCCTCGAAGTGACAGCCACGCACAATCGGTGGACGGCGGCCCTAGATGGCGTCGCCCTCAACCGATGGTTTATGTCGCTGGCAGATGCCTGGACCGCTGGCGTAGCGGAGGCGTTGCGCCTTGACGCTGGCACGGCATGCTCATTCGTAGATGGCGCGGATGCAGGCCACTTAGTTTGAGCGGCAAGGCGGCTCCCGCGGCGGCAGGGGCGGCCCGGTTCGCTTGCGGCTAGTTGTCACGAGGGAAGGATCCCACGCGGCTCCGACCTCTGGACCTACGGGGTTTCTCCTACGGACAGGGTCCAGTTCCGCCCCTACAATGACCTCATGCGTGAAGGGCGGGCTTCGTTCGTGGATCTCTTGGGTCGCATAGACGCGTATCTAACGATCAGCGGTCAAGCGAAGCGCCTTCCGGGTCTTGAACCGTTCTGGCTTGCGGCCGAAGGCGCGAACGACAAATCCGCCGCCGGCGCCTTCAAGAAACTGCTCAGGTTCGCGCAAGGCGAAGGGTTCGACGCGGAGCTGCTTCCGTTCGTTGAAGCATCGAGATTGTGGTGCCTCAGGCTGGGCGTCGCTCAACCGTGTGTCGTTCGCGCCCCGGGGCCTCACCTCGGACGCCGGAGGCGCCACGCCGACGGCCGGTGAGCCCTTCCGGCTTCTTCCCTGTCCGTCGTCGTCCCGGGCCGGATCTAATCTAGCTGTCCTGTGACGACGACGTGGCCCCCGGCGTCTTTCCGCTGCGCTTCCGGTGCTCCATCAGGTTCGCAGTGACCGCCGAGCTGGTGGTTGCGAGGTGGTCACAAGCGCGGTCCATCTCTTCTTGCTTCGCCGCGAGGACATCCCAGGCTGCACGCATCGCAGCGAAGTCGTCGAGGACCGCGTCGAGGTACCGGGACGCCGAGTCGCGGGCCAGCCTCGCCTGGATGAATGCGTATCGAGCGCTCTCCCGTTCAGCGACGAGTAGCTCCAGCTCGTGGGGCATAGCGTGCACCTCCTTCGCCACCCCTTTCAACCGGCGCCCGTCGGGGAATCTTCGATTGCCCGATGGAGGAGCGATTTACCGCCCTGCTTCCCGTAGCTCGCGCACTAGCCCAACCGCCCCGCTACCCCTTCGGCGGCCTCCACAGCGACTCGTGCCTCTCCAGGCGCGGGTCCTGCTGCCCGGGTACGGCTCGTTTTGCGTGGTCATCGGCGGTGGAATGACGGCGACGTTCTTCCCGCAGAAGTCACATCGCACCATGTCCCCGGGCTGGAGATGTTGCACGGGGCGAAGGCTACCGGGACAGGACTGCGGGCTGGCAATGAAGGGTAGGGTGACACAGCAGGGTAGCGCCGCACTGCGACCGGAGCCCCCATCCAACCTTCATGACGTTCTGCTCGGTCCGCGAGCACCTTCATGACGGTTTCATGACGGAGCACCCTCAACGACCCGCGATTACCCCCACGAAAACCCAACGAAACGGGCAAGTGCCTGAGGCCGTTGAGCCCATCCCATGCTTCATAAACCGCAGGTCGCGTGTTCGAGTCACGCCGGGGCCACCAGAATATCGATGCCGCGCGCCTCCGGCCGGAGGTGCGCGATCGGAATCCGCGCTCCGGATCGGCCCTTGGGACCCGGGGTCGAGCCAACCCGATCCCCAATGGCTTCACCTCGACGGGCGCAGGTGCGCTCTCCTCGCGGTCGGGGGTTGCGTCTGCGGTCCTGCCCACTCGAGAAAGGAACACACATGAAGCGGTCCTCGTTGCTGCTCGCCGTTGCGCTCGGCCTGGCCGGGTGCGGAGGCTCGGACGGTCCCGCCGTGTCGCACGTCACCGTCACCGTCACGCTGAACGGTGCGGTCCTGCAGGACTCGCCGGTCGTCGCCTCGACCGGGATCGACCAGGCGCAGAGCCCTCCGGTGGTGACGGGGGCCCTCTCGACGCAGAACACCAACGCCTCCGGCCAGACCGTCTTCACGGTGCCGTCGTCCACCTCGACGGGAACGTTCTGTGTCTCGTCGACCGTCGCGTACCTGGGAGGCGTCGGGTTCGCCGGGGAATGCCACTCGCTGAACACGCAGCCCGCGACGATCGCGCTCGCCCACTGATCGAGCACCTGGGGGGGAGTGGCGACCCCCTCAGCCCCGCTCACGACCCGCGCGCGATGGCGAAGCCCGACGCTCCGCAGAGGAGCGCGTCGGTTCGAGGGGGATCCCCCAAGGATTCACTGGCCGAACGGGGGGGCGGCATGGACAGATCCCGTGCATGTTCGCCGCGCTCACCGCCCTGGTCCTGCTCGCCGGACCCGCCGAGCCTCCCGCCGCCGACGCCCCGGCCCACGCGCCGTTGCCCCACGCGGCCGCGGCGCTCGCGGGTGCGTCCCTGGACGAGCTCGCCAAGCAGCTCCAGAACCCGCTCGCCGACCTGGTGTCGATCCCGTTCCAGAACAACTTCAACGGGGGAGGCTCCGCCGGCAACGCCGCGGCCTACAACCTGAATTTCCAGCCGGTCATCCCGATCGAGATGGACGCGACCTGGAACCTGATCGTCCGCCCCATCGTGCCCTACTACAACGTGCCGCTCGCGAACGGAGAGCGGAGCACCGGGCTCGGCGAGATCATGATTCGAGACCTTCCTGTCGCCGTCGGCGGCGGGAAAGCTCATCTGGGGAGTCGGTCCGGTCTTCTCCTTCCCCACGGCGACGAACGACGCGGTGGCGACCGGCTGCTTCGCCGCTGGCCCCGTGGTGGCGCTCGTCTACATGGACGGCCCCTGGGTGCTCGGCACGCTCATCACCCAGCTCGACGCCTTCGCGCGGATGGGCTCGATGCACCTCGACACCACGTCGATCCAGGTCTTCCTCAACTACAACCTCCCGAAGGCGTGGTCGATCGGCACGTCGCCCACCTTCGTGAAGAACTGGAACCTGCACGGGGAGCAATGGCTCGTGCCCGTCGGCGCGACGCTCTCGAAGACCCTCTCCATCGCGAAGGTCCCCATCTCGCTCTCCCTGGGCTTCTACGCCAACGTGGTCCACCCCGACGGCGGGTCCCCCTGGCTGACCCGGATGGTCGTGACCTTCATGTTCCCGAAGTAGACTGCGGGAAGCATGACGAGGAAACCTCCGAGCCGTCTCCACGCCGACGCCGTCCCGGACGAGGTGAAGGCCGTGCTTCGCCGCCTCGGCGAGGCCGGTCACCGGTCGTGGCTCGTGGGAGGCGTGGTCCGGGACCTGCTCCTCTCCCGCGTCCGGCATGACCCCGGGGAATTCGACCTGGCGACGCCCGCGACGCCAGAGCAGGTGAAGCAGCTCTTCCGGAAGGTCATCCCCACCGGCATCGAGCACGGAACGGTGACGGTCCTCGAGGGGAGCGCGCGCGTCGAGGTCACCACGTTCCGTGGCGAGGCCGACTACGTCGACGGGCGGCGGCCCAGCCGGGTCACGTTTCACGGCGATCTGGAGGCGGATCTGGGCCGTCGCGACTTCACCATGAACGCGATGGCCTGGGACCCGCTCTCCGGGGAGTTGCGGGATCCGTTCGGCGGGCAGGTCGACCTGTCCCGGAAGCGGATCCGGGCCGTGGGCGACGCCCGGGAGCGCTTCGGCGAGGATGGGCTGCGTCCGCTGCGTGCGGTTCGCTTCGTGTCGCAGCTGGGGTTCTCGCTGGCTCCCGCGACCCGGCGCGCCATTCCCGCGTCCCTGGGGGTCGTGGGGCAGGTGTCCCGCGAGCGGGTCGCCGAGGAGCTGTCCAGGCTGCTCGTCGGCGCCCACGCAGCCGAAGGGCTCGAGGCGCTTTCGGCCACCGGGCTCCTCCCCATCGTCCTCCCGCGGCTGGGCTCCATGCCCGCGGAGCGGGTGCGCCACGCGCTCGCCGTCGCCGCGGAGCCGTTCCCGCCCTGCACCGGGAAGGAGGAGGGCGATCGGGACCGCTGCCGGCTCCTTCGCCTGGCGGGCCTGCTGCACGTGCTCCCCGCGGCCGAGGCCCAGCAGGCCGTGGTCGAGCTGCGGCTCCCGAACCGGGTCGGGACCGCGGTCGCAGCTCTCGCCGGAGCCCGGCACGGGCCCGATCACGGGTCTCCGCCCGGCCTCGAGGGCGACGGAGTCGAGGTGCGCAGGTTCCTGTCCGGGACCGGCCGCGAGCACCTGCCGCTCTTGCTCGACCTCTGGACCGCCGATGCGCGCCACCAGGGACCCCGCTCGGCTCGCCGGATGGCCGAGGTGGCCAGGCTGCGAGGCCGGGTGGCAGCCGAGCTGGGACGGAATCCCCCGCTCGCGGTCTCGGAGCTGGCCATCGGCGGAAGGGACGCCATGGAGATCCTCGGGTCGACGGGGGGCAAGGAGGTGGGGGAAGGGCTCCGCCACCTGCTCGACGCCGCCCTGGTCGACCCGGCGGTGAATACCCGCGCCGGTCTTTCCGAGCACTTGCGCGACTGGTGGCGCCGCCGGCAGGCGGGAAGCCCGGAATCCGCCGGGACTTGACCCGCTGCGTCGTTTTTCGGGAGCCCCCCGCAGCGGGCCGCACTATCATCCCCGCGCCGAAACGCCCCGACCATGCCCCAGCGAATCCTCTGCATCGAGAGCGACGCCGCATTCCGTGCCCGGGTCCGGCGCGCGTTGGAGGCAGAGGGGTTCACCGTCGACGAGGCCTCCTCGGGGCTCGCCGGGATCCACCGGGCGCTCACGCTGCCGCCCGACCTGGTCCTGGCCGACGTCCACCTGCCCGACATCGACGGCGTGGAGATCGCCACCCGGCTGAAGCAGGAGAAGTCGCTCGCCCAGGTGCCCTTCCTCGCGCTCGGCGACGCGCAGTCGGAGCACGACGTCGCCATCGCCGCCGGCGCCGACGCGTTCCTCTCGAAGCCGGTCGACGACGCCCGGATCGCCGCCGAGGTCCGCGCGGTCCTCGCCGGGCAGCGGGAACGCCTGCCCGAGGCCGGCGAGCGAGCCGGCCTGCGCGCCCTTTCCGCTTCCATGGCGGGGCACCTCGAGCACGCCATCGGGGAGGCGCGGGAGTGGGAGGACCGCTGCCTCGAGCGCGACCGGCTCGGCCGCATCTTCATCGGCAACCTGGCCCATGAGCTGCGCACCGCGCTCACGCCCATCTCCGG
Organism: uncultured delta proteobacterium; assembly: GCA_963766715.1. Taxonomy (GTDB): domain Bacteria; phylum Myxococcota; class Myxococcia; order Myxococcales; family Anaeromyxobacteraceae; genus CAIOAK01. The sequence goes on along the minus strand of CAVYBH010000017.1, from coordinate 34,678 downwards.
CTATCTGAAGATCCTCTCCTCCGACAAGCTGGGGCCGCTCTCGGCGCAGCAGCAGCGCATCCTGGAGTCGATCCAGGGCGCCACCGGCCGGCTCACCCGCGTCGTCGAGAACCTCTCCGATTTCGCCTCCCTCCAGGCCTCCGACGCCGTCCTCTTCCCCGCCGGCGTCGACCCCGACGCGCTCGCCGACGAGGTGGTCGCCGACCTGCGTCCGGCCATCCGCGAGGCCCGGCTCCACGTGGCCGTGCAGAAGTCGGGCGGGGGCGTGGTGACGGCCGATCCCCGGAAGCTGCGCCAGGCGCTCGCCAACGTGGTGGGCAACGCCGTGAAGTTCTCGCCCCATGGCGGCGAGGTGCTCGTCGAGGTCCAGCGCGACCCGTCGACGCTCCGCTTCGCCATCTCCGACCAGGGTCCCGGGATTCCCCCGCAGGATCAGAAGCACCTCTTCGAGCCCTTCTTCCACGCCGCCGACAAGGACGACCGGGCCAAGCACCCGGGAAGCGGCCTGGGGCTGCCCGTGGCCCGGCGCATCCTCGAGGCCCACGGCGGGACGATCTCGATCGAGAGCCCGCCCCGCGTCCAGTCGGAGGGCGTGCGCCGCCAGTTCACCGGCTCGAAGTTCGTCCTCGAGATCCCCCTTCGCGCCGCGGCGGGCTAGCTTCCGTGCGGGTGCTGGTGGCCATGTCCGGTGGCGTGGACTCCTCGGCGGCCGCCGCGCTGCTCGTCGAGCAGGGGCACGAGGTCGTGGGCGTCTCGCTCCGGGTCCACGACTACTCCGACCGATCGCGGGGGAGATCCTGCTGCGCTCCCGACGACCTGGAGGATGCCCGCGCCGTGGCCGTCCGCCTGGGGATCCCCTTCTACGTCGCGAACGTGGAGGAGGAGTTCGGCCGCCGCGTGGTGGACCGCTTCGTCGACGACTACCTGGCCGGCATCACGCCGAACCCCTGCATCGCCTGCAACTCCGAGGTGAAGTTCGACTGGCTCCTCCGGCGGGCCCGGGCGCTCTCGGCCAGGCTGGCCACCGGGCACTACGCCCGGGTGGAGCGCCGCGGGGACCGCTGGGCGCTGCTCACCGGGGCCGACCCCGCCAAGGACCAGAGCTACTTCCTCCACGGGCTCGGCCAGGCGGAGCTCGCCGAGGTGCTCTTCCCGGTCGGGCACCTGCCCAAGCCGCGCGTGCGGGCCCTGGCGGCGGAGGCGGGCCTCGCCACCTCCGAGAAGCCCGAGTCGCAGGAGATCTGCTTCGTGACGGACGGCGACGCGGCCCGGTTCGTCGAGTTGCGGCGCCCTGGCGCGTCGAGGCCCGGCGAGATCGTGAGCACGGCCGGAGAGGTGCTGGCCCGGCACGGCGGGGTCCACCGGTTCACCGTGGGACAGCGGCGGGGACTCGGGATCGCCCCGTCCGAGCCGGCCTACGTGGTCCGCCTCGAGCCGGAGTCCGCGCGCGTGGTGGTGGGAACGTCCGTCGAGGCTTCGACCGACCGCTTCTCCGTCGCCGGCGTCCGGTGGGTCTCCGGGCAGGCGCCTCCCGGATCGGCACTCCTGCGCGTCCGGGTCCGGCACCGGCACGAGGGAGAGCTCGGAGAGGTCGCCCCGGGCCCGGGCGACTCGGCGCAGGTGCGGCTCCGGTCCCCGGTTCGCGGCGTCGCGCCCGGCCAGGCGGCCGTCTTCTACGACGGCGACGAGGTGGTGGGCGGTGGACGGATCGCGCGCGCATAAGGTGGCCGTCGTGGCCCTCGGCTGCCGCGTCGGCCGGACCGACTCGGCGTCGATGACGGCTGCGCTCGGCCCGGACTTTCGCGCCGCCCGGCCAGGGGAGGGCGCCGACTGGGTGGTCGTCGCCACCTGCTCGGTCACCTCCGACGCCGCGGCTTCCTCCCGGAAGGCCATCCGGAGGGCCGCCCGGGAACACCCCGGCGCCCGGATCCTGGTGGCGGGCTGTCACGCGGCCTTCGAGTCCAGCGTGCTCGCCGGACTCCCCGGGGTCGCGGCGGTGATCGAGCCGCGCGACCACGCGTCGGTCCCGGGCGTCCTGGCCCGGCTGCGCGCCGGCCATTCGCCGGACTCGGCCATCGCGGCCGCGCGCAGGGATGCGCCCTCGTGGGACGCCGCGCCCAATCCGGCGGCCGGCCCGGCCCGCCCCGTCCTCAAGATCCAGGATGGATGCGACGACGCCTGCGCCTACTGCGCCGTTCCCATCGCTCGCGGCGCTTCCCGCTCGCTCGATCTCGACGGATGCCTGGCGCGCATCGCGTCGGTGGGCCGCATTCGCCCCGAGGTGGTGCTCGCCGGCGTCCACCTGGGAGCCTGGGGCCTCGACCTGTCGCCTCGACGGGACCTCGCCGAGCTCCTCCGGGCCGTGGCGGCCGCGCGGGCGGTTCACCGGGTCCGCCTCTCGTCCGTGGAGCCGATGGACCTTCCCTTGCCGTTCCTCCGGGAGGACGGGAGCCGGATCCTCTGCGAGCACTTCCACCTTCCCCTGCAGAGCGGGTCGGACAGGATCCTCGCCGCCATGGGCCGCCCATATCGCGCGGCCGACTATGCCCGCGTCGTGGAGGCCGTCCTGCGCGCCCGCCCCGGCGCGGCGGTGGGCGCCGACGTCCTGACCGGCTTCCCGGGCGAGGCGGAGGAGGACCACCGCGCCACCCTGGCGCTCCTGGGAGGGCTGCCCGTCGTCCACCTCCACGTGTTCCCCTTCTCGCCCCGTCCCGGGACGGCAGCCGCCTCGATGGCGGATCGCGTGCCGTCGGCGGAGGTGGAGCGCCGGGCGGCGGAGCTCCGGGAGGCGGGGGAGCGGAGCCGCGCGGCCTTCCTGGACGGACTGCGGGGACAGGACCTGGAGGTGGTCGTCGAGCGGGTGAAGGACGGCCTGGCCACCGGCACCTCTCGCCGGTACGTGCAGGTCCGCTTCGCGGCGGGAGGCGCCTCGCGGGGCGATCGGGTGACGGTCCGGGCCGGGGACGCGGGGGTCGATCTCGGTCGCGAGGTTGCTCACGCTCCGTCCTCGGCGTAGGAATCGGCCATGCAAATCCCCGACGGGCGCACGGTGCCGGACCTGCACGTCGACCCGGAGGTGGTGTCGCGGTGCCGGGCGCTCGCCGATCGCGTGAGCGGCCAGGTGATGGGCTTCGTCGAGCGCCACACCACCGTGTCGATCGAGCGGACCGTGCTCCGGCAGCTCGGCTTCCACGACGCCGGCGCCCGCGGCATCCCGCTCGTGAACCTCATGGTCGACGCCCTCCACGAGCGCGGGCTCCTCGACCGGGGGGCGGCCTGGTGGGTGGGCTGGGCGCTGCGACACGGCGCCCGCGATCCCCTCCAGATCGTCGACCGGATCACGTCCCTGCCCCGGAGCCCGGAGCCTCTCCCGCCGGGAGAGGAGGAGTCCCTGCGGGTGGAGATGCGCGCCGAGGCCCGCGCGAGCGCAGGGGAGCTCCGGCGCCGGGTCGCGCAGCGCAACGCGCTGAAGGCCGAGCTGGGCATGGGCCCCCGGCCGCACAAGTACCTCATCGTCGCCACCGGGAACATCCACGACGACGTGGAGCAGGCCCGGGCCGCCTCGCAGGCCGGCGCCGACATCATCGCGGTGATCCGCTCGACCGCGCAGTCGCTGCTCGACTACGTCCCGCACGGCGCCACCACCGAGGGCTACGGGGGCACCTACGCCACCCAGGAGAACTTCCGCATCATGCGCGAGGCGCTCGACGAGGAGTCGCGCCGCCTGAAGCGCTACGTGATGCTCACGAACTACGCGTCCGGGCTCTGCATGGGGGAGATCGCCTACGCGGCGGCCTGGGAGCGGCTCGACATGCTGCTCAACGACGCGATGTACGGGATCCTCTTCCGCGACATCAACATGAAGCGGACCCTCTGCGACCAGTACTTCTCGCGCCGGATCACCGCCTTCGCCGACGTGATCATCAACACCGGCGAGGACAACTACATCACCACCGCCGACGCGGACGAGGCCGCGCACACCGTCATCGCGAGCCAGTTCGTGAACGAGTCCTTCGCGCACAGGGCCGGCCTGCCCGACCGGCTCATCGGGCTGGGCCACAGCTTCGAGATCGATCCGCACCGCGACGACACGCTGGCCCGCGAGATGGCCCAGGCGCTGCTCGTCCGGACCCTCTTCCCGGACGCGCCCATCAAGTACATGCCTCCCACCAAGCACAAGGAGGGAGACATCTTCTTCAGCCACGCCTATGACGTCATGGCCGACGTGGTGGGGCGCGTCACCGGCCAGTCGATCCAGCTCCTGGGCATGATGACCGAGGCGATGCACAACCCGTTCCTCATGGATCGCTACGTCGCGCTGAAGAGCGCCGACTACGTCTACCGGGCCTGGAAGTCGATGGGCGGCGAGATCCAGTTCCGCCCCGGTGGCATGGTGGAGGGGAGGGCCAGGGAGACGCTCGGAAAGGCCCTCGATCTCCTGGAGGAGGTCGCGGACGCCGGCCTGTTCGCGTCCATCGGCAAGGCCCGTTTCGGCGACGTCGCCCGGGCCGAGGACGGCGGCAAGGGGCTCTCCGGCGTCGTCGAGCGGGGCCCGGGGTACTTCAACCCCTTCCTCGACATCCTGGAGGGGCGGGAATGAGGCGCTCTCCCGTCCTTCGGGCCGCGCTGCTCGCGCTTCTGGCCGGCGCCTGCGCGCGCGTCGCTCCGGTCTCACGGCCGACGCCCGACGGGGCCGGCCGCATCTACTCGGTCGCCGACCTCCAGTTCCAGGCCCCCTCCGACTGGCGGGCCGACGGCGGGGCCCGGCAGGTGAAGCTCGTCTCCCCGTCCGGTGACGCGCTGCTCGAGGTCCGGGCCTCCGCGGTGGCCGGGACGGCCTCGGCCTGCCTCTCCAGCGCGGAGGAGGTCCTGGCGCGCGGGGCCTCCTCGCTCGAGGGCGTGAGGCGCCATCCCTCGACCTTCGCCGGGAAGAAGGCGGTGGCGCAGGAGGCCGACCAGGCAGGGTGGCACGGCTGGGCCTGGGCGATGTGCGACCGGGGCGAGCAGTACCGGGTCTGGCTGGCCGGCCGGGCCCCCGTGTCGCGCGAGACCATCGACGTGCAGCGGCGCCTGGTGGCGACGGCGCGGCTGGGAGGCGAGCCGTGACCGGCCCGCGCGAGCGAATGCCGCGGAACGAGGTCCGCCCGTACGGCGATCGGCGCGACGACGGCGTCGTGCAGCTGTCCTTCGTCCTTCCCGTCGCGGGTGGGGACCTCGCCCGGGAGGCGGCCAAGCTCCTCGCGGCGAAGCTGGGGCTCTCCCAGGTCCACGTGGCCGCCATGGAGAAGGCGGCCGAGGGCTACACCTTCTTCGTGGTCTACGGGCGCACGGAGGCGTCGGTGGACCTGGCGGGCATCGACCTGCCGGAGGTGAAGGGGCGCAAGCTGGGCTTCGACGACCTGAACGAGCTGGTGGCCCGGGATCTCGGCCGCCGCATCGTCGTGCTGGGCGCCTGCACCGGCTCCGACGCCCATGCGGTCGGGATCGACGCCATCATGAACATGAAGGGCTTCGCCGGGGACTACGGCCTGGAGCGCTACCCGGGCTTCGACGCGCGCAACCTGGGATCGCAGGTGGAGAACGCCGCCCTCGCCCGGGCCTGCCAGGAATCCCGCGCCGACGCCGTGCTGGTCTCGCAGGTGGTGACACAGCGGGACGTCCACAAGGAGAACGCCAGGGCCTTCCTGGCCGAGCTCGTGAAGTGCGGCATCCGGAACGACGTGGTGGCGATCCTCGGCGGGCCGCGCATCGACCACCGGCTGGCGCTGGAGCTGGGATACGACGCCGGGTTCGGGCCGGGAACGAAGCCGTCCGACGTGGCGAACTACATCGTGGGGCGCGTGCTCGAGAAGGCCGGCAAGGCGCACCCGGAGGTGCGAGATGGCTGACGGGGTCCTCATCCGGATGCGCATGTCCCAGGCCGACGCCCACTACGGGGGCAACCTGGTCGACGGCGCCCGCATGCTGCAGCTCTTCGGCGACGTGGCCACCGAGCTGCTCATCCGCCACGACGGCGACGAGGGGCTCTTCCGGGCCTACGAGCAGGTGGAGTTCCTGGCCCCGGTCCACGCCGGTGACTACGTCGAGGTCACGGGCGAGATCACGCGCGTGGGCAAGACCTCGCGGGTGATGCGCTTCGAGGCCCGCAAGGTGATCGGGCCGCGAGCCGACCTCTCCGACAGCGCCGCGGATTTCCTCGCCGAGCCGGTGGTGGTGTGCCGGGCCGTCGGGACCTGCGTCGTCCCGCTCGACAAGCAGCGCCGCGTTCGCGTCTAGCCCGGAGGTTTCATGGGAGAGAAGGCCATCGTCACCTGCGCGGTCGTCGGCGCCGAGGTGACCCGGGCGCAGAGCCCCGCCGTGCCGTACACGCCCGAGGAGATCGCCCGGGCCTCGCTGGAGGCCTGGCGGCAGGGCGCTGCGGTGGTCCACCTGCACGCCCGCCACCCCGACGGCCGACCCTCGCAGGAGCCGGCGCACTTCCGGGAGATCGTCGATCGGATCCGGGCGGCCGGTTCCGACCTGGTCCTCCAGTGCTCCACCGGCGGGGCGGTGGGGATGGGCGTCGAGGAGCGTCTCGGGTCGCTCGTCCCCGGCGCCGAGATGGCGACCCTCAACATGGGAACCCTGAACTTCGGCGACGACGTGTTCGTGAACTCGCGGCCCGACATCGTCCGCATCGCGGGGCGCATCCGGGAGCGAGGTCTCCTGCCGGAGTGCGAGGTGTACGACGCCGGCATGCTCGAGACGCTTCGCTGGCTCCTCGACAAGGGGCACCTGGCGCAGCCGTATCACGTGCAGTTCGTGCTCGGGGTGCCGGGGGGGATGTCGGGAAACGAGCGCAACCTGCGCTTCCTCGTCGAGGGAATGCCGGAGCCGGCCCACTGGACCGTGGCCGGCATCGGCCGGTTCGAGATGCCCATGGCGGAGCTCTCGCTGCGGCTCGGGGGGCACGTGCGGGTGGGCCTGGAGGACAACCTCTACCTGTCGAAGGGCGTGCTCGCGAAGGGGAACGGCGAGCTCGTGGCGGAGGCGGTCCGGATGGTGCGCGCGTCCGGGCGGGACCTCGCGACCCCCGCAGAGGCGCGAGCCATCCTGGGCCTGGCCGCGCACGGCGGGTAATGGCGCCTCGCTGCACCTTTGGTAACATGCGGCGACCTCGGGGGGGTGCCGCATGAGTCTCAAGGAATGGCTCGTCCAGTTCAAGGCGCAGCACGAGCAGGCGCGGGCGGGCAAGCTCTCCGGTGACGCGCTGGCCGACTACCGGGCCGGCCGCGACGAGCTGGCCCGGGCCCTGCTCGGCGCGCAGGCGGCGGCGCTCCGGGCCGGGGAGACGCCGCGACAGGCCCTTCGCGTCGCCCGGGCGCTGCAGGCCGATCTCGAGTGGAGCGTCGACAAGGTCCGGGTGGTGACGCAGGACCTCTCGACCGGCGGGTTCTCCGCGCTGCTCGCCAAGTCGCCTCCCACCGACGAGGACGTGAAGGTCCAGTTGCGGTTGCCCGGCTCGGAGATGCTGCACGGCCGGGCTCGCGTGGTGGGCGCCGCCATCCAGCCGGCCGCGGTGCGGGTGGCGTTCGCCTTCACCGGGATGGGGCCGGAGGAGCGCGACAAGCTCGAGTTCGTGGTCTTCGACACGGTCATCCAGCAGATCCGCGTCTAGCCCTCCTCGGCGAAAAGCAGGGGCGGCCCCGGAGCCCGCCGCTCCAGGACCGCCCCCTGATGCGCCCCACGCGCGCTACGACTTTGCAGGCTCCGCCTTGACCGGCTCCGGCGGCTTCGAGCCGAAGTCGATGTCGATGTCGAGCTGGACCGACCACATCATGGTCGAGAGGCCGGGCTGCGAGTACTTGTTCAAGAAGAAGACCGGGCCGGTGAGGATGTCGATGGCGGGTGTGAGGTACACCCCGACGCCGCCGGCGACCGCGCCGAAGGCGTTGTTGCCCGTCTGGACGTCGGCGAAGAAGTTGATCTTGTAGAGCCCCTTCAGGTCGAGGACGAAGTCCGGTGAGATGTAGGAGGCGATGAGGCCGCCGCGGGTCTGAGCACCACGCCGTCGGCGTCGCTCCAGATCGCGGTTCGATCCCCCGGCGCCGTAGTATCCACCCACGGTGAGCGCGCCGAAGAAGAAGGTCTTGCCGATCTCGGCGTGCAGGATGTCGAACTGGGTGCCCTGGTTCAGGCCGACACCGTAGATGCCCGCGGTGATGCCGGGGAACCACTCACCGTAGGCGCCCTCGACGACCCCGCCCTTGGCGTTGAGCTGCAGCGCCCCGGCGGGCTGCGCGAAGAAGTAGTTCACGTACGGGAAGAAGAAGTCGACGCCCACCTCGGCCTGCCACTTCTCGAAGGGAAGCACGCCGATGGTCAGCCCCAGGTCGATGGGGTAGGCGGCCTTGTCGTTGAAGTAGGTGTCGAGGCCCAGGTGCGGCAGCAGGAACGGCTGCATGTAGGTCGTGGCCGGCGTCCAGAAGAGCGTGGAAGGGGTCGCCCAGGCGGTCTGCGCGGAGAGCGCGAGGGCGCAGGCGGCGAGGATGCGGACGATCTTCTTCATCGATGGACTCCCTGTGTGTGGTCGCGCGGGCGCGAACGTGACTGACGCTTCGACGACACTGCACCCGCCGTGCCGATCTCCACGGGAAGTGATTTCCGGGGAAGGGGCCCCCGCCCGGCGAGCCGCTGCCCGCCCCGCGCGCAGGGGGTGCTTCGCTCCCACGCACCCCATCGCCTGAAAAGGGACGGCCCGCCGCGAGCGTCGCGACGGGCCGATCGGCCGCCAGCGGTCCGGCCGGATCAGGCGTGGGCCGTGCCTCCCGACGAGGACTCGATGTCGGTGTGGATGTAGCCGCGCTCCCCGCTTTCGGACGAGTCCATGCCGCTCCACTCGTCCTGCTCGTCGGCGCGAAGCGGGAAGACGAAGCCGACCACCTTGTAGAGGAGGAAGGAGAGGGTGCCGGACCAGACCAGGGTGACGATCACGCCCACGGCCTGCCAGCCGAGCAGGGAGAGGCTGCCGTCGGCGCCGTCGGGGTTCACGAGCTTGGTGGCGAGCACGCCGGTGAGGAGCGCGCCCAGGGTGGCGGCGACGCCGTGCACCGCGAAGACGTCGAGTGAGTCGTCGATGCCGAGCTTCGGGCGGTACCGGACGGCGAGCAGGGAAGCGAGTCCGGCGAGGCCGCCGATGAGGAGGGCCGAGGCGGGCGTGACGAACCCGCACGCCGGGGTGATGGCGACCATGCCGGCCACCGCGCCCGAGGCGAGCCCGACCCCCGACATCTTGCCGTGGAAGAAGAAGAGCTCGGCGAGGCCCCAGGCCGCCGCGGCCGCGGCGGGGGCGAAGAAGGTGTTCGCGAAGGCGTAGGCGGCGACGCCCGTTGGCCGCGAGCGCCGAGCCGCCGTTGAAGCCGAGCCAGCCGAACCAGAGCATGCCGGCCCCGAGGATCACGAAGGGGACGTTGTGCGGCAGCGTGGTGGGCGCCTTCAGCCCGCGCCGCTTGCCGAGCAGGAGCGCGCCCACGATGGCCGCGGCTGCCGCGTTGATGTGGACGACCGTGCCGCCGGCGAAGTCGAGCACCCCGCGGGCGCGCAGCCAGCCGCCCGGCGCCCAGACCCAGTGCGCCACCGGCGTGTAGACGATGAGGCTCCAGAGGACGACGAAGAGCACGAAGGCCTTCACCCGGATGCGCTCCACCAGCGCGCCGGAGATGAGCGCCGGGGTGATGACCGCGAACATGCCCTGGAAGAGCATGAAGGCCGTGTGGGGGATGGTGGGGGCCAGGTCCTTCTGGACGTCGGCCCCGACGCCGCGGAGGACGAACCAGTGCGGACCGCCGAGGAACCAGTCGAACGCGCCCGTGGAGAAGGACAGGCTGTAGCCGACGACCGCCCAGAGGACGCCCACCACCGCCATGCAGACGATGGAGAGGATCATGGTGTGGACGACGTTCTTGGCGCGGACCAGGCCGCCGTAGAAGAACGCCAGGCCCGGGGTCATGAACATGACCAGGCCCGCGCTCAGGAGGACGAAGGCGGTGTCGCCAGAGTTGATCGGATTCACGTGGGGGGCTCCTCCGACAGAAGGTGGGGTGCCCAGGCTCCGTGCAGGGGGCGTGCCGCAACGTCGAGCAGGCGCGCAGCGCGTTTACGAAGCAGGGGCCACGCCGGCTGCCTGGGTCGCGAGCACGCGGCTGCCCGGGGTCCGGGCAACCGCCGCGCCGTCTCGGACAGGCGCCTAGTGGGTCGTCGTCTTCTTCGGGGGAGGCTTGGAGGTCTTCTTGGCGGCGGGCTTGGCCGCCGCCTTCGACGTCTTGGATTTCGAGGCCTTCGTGGTCGCCTTCTTCGCGGCCTTCTTCTCCGCCACCTTGGGAGGCTCGGGCGGCGGCGGAGGCGGGGCCACGTACGGGTCGTCGTCGCTGGCGCTCAGCAGCGCGGGAGGCGCGCGGTCGACCACGTGGTAGCCGGTCCGGGAGAGCTCCTCCTCGCTGACGGCCTTCTCGAGCCAGGCGCGATCGGGGCCCGTCGCGCCCGAGGCCTCCAGCGTCCGCTGGGCCCCGGGCCGGTCGGCGGCCCTTCCCTGGAGCGCGGCGAGGTGCAGCGCGGCCCGGCCACGTTCGTTCGAGGGCGTGCCCTCGCGGTCGGCCAGGATCCGCTCCAGGGCGGGGTAGGCCTCGTCGGCCTTCGCCTTGCCGGAGAGCGCGAGCTTGGCGAGACCGTAGGCGGCGCGCGGATGGGTGGGCGAGGCCTGGAGCGCCGCGCCGTACGCGAGCCGAGCCGCTTCCGCCCGGCCGGTGCGCCGGAGCGCGTCTCCCTGAAGCGCGAGCGCCGCGGGGAGCGTCGGGTCGGCCGCGATCGCCTCGGCGGCGAACTCGGCGGCGCCGGCCGGATTGCCGGCGAAGAGCGCCACGCGCCCCTGGACGACGCGGCCTGCGGCGCCGGTCCCGGAGCGGGAGGCGGAGGTGGCGGCGGAGCCGGCCTCGTGGCGCCCCATGGCGAGGGCCGCGCGCGCGAGGCTGGCGGAGGAGGGAACCTCGGCCGCGCGTTCGGGCTGGTCGAGCAGGCGCTCGGCCTCGGCCGCGGCGGTCTCGTCGCGGTAGTCCGCCGCGAGCATGGCGAGGGCCTGCGCGCGCAGCGATGCCGCCTCCATCGGATCGATGGCCACGAGCGGCTCGAGGATCTGGGAGGCGGCCCGGTAGCCGGCGAAGGTGTCGGACCGCATCAGCTCCTGGGCCCGCGCCATCCCCTTCGCGAGAACCTCGCGCCGGTGGTGGGAGCGGTAGAGGAGCGCCGCGGCGAGCGCGACGATGACCACGCCGGCGAGTGCGACCACCTGCACGCTCCGCGACGAGCTGCGCGGTGGAGGAGCGGCAGGAGGGAGCTCGGGGCGGTCGTCGTCGCCGGGCTCCACCCAGCGGGGATCCGCGCGGCCAGGTCCCGTGGCGGGGCCGACGTCGGACGAGGGCTCGCGGTCGGACGGGTCGGAGGGTGGCCTGGACATGCCACCGGTATCGCCCCGGCGGAACGGGGAGTCAAAAAAGCAACGGCGCGTGGGTCAGTGCCCGGCGCGCCGCGCGGAAATCGTCCTGCCGGGGTGAGGCGCTAGGTGCTGCGCTCGCGCTCCTCGCGCTCGTCCTCGCGGGCCACGCCGGAAAGGACGTCGTTCACCGAGGGAAAGCGCATGATCTCGCCGCGGGCGATCTTCCAGGCCTGCTGGACGATCCACGAGAGCGAGCGATCCTGGCGGTTGGCCTCCGTCTGGATCTCGTTCAGCATGTCCTCGGGGAAGTAGAGTGACTGCTTGCGCTTGTCGGTGCCGGCCATCGTTTGTCCCCTGAGGTAGGATTCGGTGCGTATCAGCGTTCATACGTCGCGCATCCACGCATCGTCAAGAAACACGGGAGGGATGGGTGCGATCTCCGGGCGAAAAAAAGAGGAGCCGGCATCGCTGCCGGCCCCCCGTGGGCCAAGAGGGGGAGGGGGGGCCCCTCAGCCCAACGTCGAGACCAAAGACTCGAGGCAGAGGATCGCTTCATGGAGCGGGTGGGTCAACTCCCGCGGTGTGTCCTTGACTCAGGGGACACGGACCTTGAATCGGTTTACCGCCCTCGTTCTCGGCAGTTGCCGCAAGAGAGACCTTCTTGGGGCGGGTGACCGCGTCCTCGTGGCCCTTTCCGGAGGTGCAGACTCGACGGCGCTCCTGGCCGCGCTCGCCGAGCTCCGGGATGCGGGAGAGCTGAAGGAAGTCCTGGCGCTGAACGTCGACCACGGCCTGCGCGCCGGGAGCGCGCTCGACGCCGATGCGTGTGCGCTGGTGTGCGAGAGGCTCGGGGTGGAGTTGCGCCGGACCACCGTGAAGGTCGCGGCGGGAAACGTCCAGGCCTCCGCCCGCAGGGCGCGGTACGCGGCGCTTCGCCGGGAGGCGGAGCTCACCGCCGCCACCGCCGTGGCCACCGGCCACACCCGCGACGACCAGGTCGAGACGGTCCTCCTCCGCCTGATGCGAGGCGCCGGCGCGCGAGGCCTCGCGGGCATCCCGCCCCGCAGGGGACGCATCGTCCGCCCGCTCATCGATCGGTCGCGCGCCGAGGTCATCCGCTACCTCGAGGAGCGGTCCCTTCCGCACCTCGAGGACCCGACGAACGCCACGCCCCGCTACCTCCGGAACCGGGTCCGCGCCGAGGTGATCCCGGTGCTCCGGTCGCTGGCGCCCCGGGTCGAGCAGGCCATGGCCCGTGCCGCCGATCTCCTGCGCGACGACGACCGCGCCCTCGCCGCCCGGGCGCGGAGGCTGGTCGTGGAGGACGAGGCGCCAGTCGACAAGCTCCTCGCGCAGCCCATCGCCGTTCGCCGGCGCGTGGTCCGGGCCCTGTGGCGGCGCGCCACCGGCCGCCAGGACGGCCTCGATGCAGGCCACGTCGGTGCGGTGCTGGCGCTCCTGGGACGAGGCAAGCCGGGGCGGGCCCGGCTTCCGCGCGGTTTCGAGGCCTGCGTGCGCTACGGCAAGCTGGTCGTCCGGGCGGTGCCGGCCTCGTCCCCGGAGGCGATCGCCGTCCGCCTGGGCGGTCCGGGAGTCCACGAGCTCCCCGGGGGGCTCTTCCTGGAGCTGGGAGAGTCCACCGGGGCCCGGTGGCCGCTCTGGTGGCGCGGACGCCTCCCGGGCGACCGCTTCCGACCCGCCGGGGGCAGGGGTTCGAAGAAGCTCAAGGCCTGGCTCATCGACGAGAAGGTGCCCCGGGAGGTCCGGGACGGGCTTCGGCTCCTCGCCGACGACGGCGGGATGGTGCTCTGGATCCCGGAACTGGCGGTGCGGTCGGAGAAGCCGAGCGTCAGCGCACGCTTGCGCCCCTGACGCCCCGTCGTTTCCCGCCGGTTCCTGCCGATCCCGGACTGCACCGGGGTCGGGCGCTGTTATATTGGGGATCCGAATTGCACGTCGGGGGAGATCCCCCGGGAAGAGGTTCCGGAAATTGCGCCAGTCCTACAAGACCGTCCTGCTGTGGGTCGTGCTGATCCTGATGTTCGTCGCCTTCTACCAGTTCTTCGCCCAGCACGGTCGCGAGCAGAAGGAGTTCGCCTTCTCCGACTTCGTCACGAAGGTGGAGGCGGGTGACGTCCGGGACGTCACGGTGAAGGACACGAACTACTACGGGCACCTGCGGGACGGCAGCGACTTCCACACCGTCGGGCCGCTCGACGCGACCGGCACCGTCTTCGATCGCCTCCAGAAGAAGGGCGTGAAGGTCCTCTACGAGAAGCCCGACCAGAACTCGTTCTGGGTCACGGTCCTCGTGCAGTACCTGCCGCTCGTCTTCCTCTTCCTGCTCTTCTTCTTCTTCATGCGGCAGCTGCAGGCCGGCGGCGGAAAGGCCATGAGCTTCGGGAAGTCGAAGGCCAAGCTCATGACCGAGCACCACAACAAGGTGACGTTCGCCGACGTGGCCGGCATCGACGAGTCCAAGGACGAGCTCGAGGAGATCATCTCCTTCCTGAAGGATCCGAAGAAGTTCACCAAGCTCGGCGGTCGAATCCCCAAGGGCGTGCTGCTCATGGGCCCCCCGGGCACCGGCAAGACGCTGCTCGCCCGGGCGGTCGCCGGCGAGGCCGGCGTGCCGTTCTTCTCGATCTCCGGCTCCGACTTCGTGGAGATGTTCGTCGGCGTCGGCGCCAGCCGCGTCCGCGACCTCTTCGAGCAGGGCAAGAAGAACGCCCCCTGCATCATCTTCATCGACGAGATCGACGCCGTGGGCCGTCACCGCGGCGCCGGCCTGGGCGGCGGCCACGACGAGCGCGAGCAGACGCTCAACCAGCTGCTCGTCGAGATGGACGGCTTCGAGTCGAACGAGGGCGTGATCCTCATCGCCGCCACGAACCGCCCCGACGTGCTCGACCCGGCGCTCCTGCGCCCCGGCCGCTTCGACCGGCGCATCGTCGTGCCTCGTCCCGATCTCGGCGGCCGGCTCGGCATCCTCAAGGTGCACACCCGCAAGGTCCCCCTCGACGTCGCGTTCGACCTCTCGAAGATCGCCCGCGGGACGCCCGGCTTCTCCGGCGCCGACCTGGAGAACCTGGTCAACGAGGCCGCCCTCTACGCGGCCCGGCGGAACAAGGAGAAGGTCGAAGGCTCCGACTTCGAGTACGCGAAGGACAAGGTGCTCATGGGCACCGAGCGCCGCTCGCTCATCATCAGCGACAAGGAGAAGCGGACCACGGCGGTGCACGAGGCCGGCCACGCGCTGGTCGCGAAGGTGCTGCCGAACGCCGACCCCCTGCACAAGGTCACCATCATCCCCCGCGGCCGCGCGCTGGGTCTCACCCAGCAGCTGCCCGAGGAGGACCGGCTCAACATCAACCAGGAGTTCGCGCTCAACCAGATCGCGATCCTCATGGGCGGTCGCGTCGCCGAGGAGATCACCTTCGGCCAGAAGACCACCGGCGCCGGCAACGACATCGAGCAGGCCACCAACATGGCCCGCGCGATGGTGTGCGAGTGGGGCATGAGCGAGCGGATGGGCCCGCTCGCCTTCGGGAAGAAGGAGGGGGAGGTCTTCCTGGGCCGCGACATGGCCTCCACCCAGACCTACTCCGAGCAGACCGCCCGCGAGATCGACTCCGAGGTGCGCCGCATCGTGAACGAGCAGTACGAGCGGGCGAAGAAGATCCTCCTGGAGCGCCGCGAGGGGCTCGACAAGATCGCGGAGGCCCTGCTCGAGCACGAGACGCTCGACCTCGCCGACGTCGATCACCTCCTGGCGGGCGGGTCGATCACGCGCCCGCCTCCGCCGAAGTCTCCGCCTCCCTCCGCCGACAAGGGGGAGAAGGACAAGGTGAAGAAGGGCATCCTGGGCGGGCTGGGCGGAGTTCCCAAGGCCGAGCCCGGCAAGGCCTAGGCCGGGTGCCCGGAGGCCAGGTGGCCCGACAGACGATCCGCATCGGGGGGCGCGACTTCGCGCCCCCTGGCGTCTTCATCGTCGGCGTGCTGAACGTCACCCCGGACTCCTTCTCCGACGGGGGGCGTTACCTCGATCCGGAAGCCGGCGTGGAGCACGCCCTTCGCCTCGCCGCGGAGGGCGCGGACGTCATCGACGTCGGCGGCGAGTCGACCCGGCCCGGGGCTTCCGAGGTGCCGGAGGAAGAGGAGATCCGCCGCGTCCTCCCGGTGCTGGAGCGGCTCACCCGCGCCCGGTTTCCGGTTCCCGTCTCCGTCGACACGTCCCGGGCGGCCGTGGCCCGGGCCGCCCTGGACGCCGGCGCGGCCATGGTGAACGACGTGCGGGGACTCGCAGACGCCGCGCTCGCGCGGGTGGTGGCCGAGGCCGGTGTGCCGGTCGTGCTCACGCACATGCGCGGGACGCCTCGCGACATGCGCGACCGGGCCGTGTACCGCGACGTCGTGGCCGAGGTCCGCTCGGAGCTGGCGGAGACGATGGCGCGGGCGATCCGCGCCGGCATCCAGGAGGATCGGATCCTGCTCGACCCCGGGATCGGGTTCGCCAAGACCCCCGAGCAGAGCGTCGTCGTGCTGGCGCGGCTCGCCGAGCTGGCCGGCCTGGGACGACCGCTGTACGTGGGGCCGTCGCGCAAGAGCTTCATCGGGACCATCACCGGGGCGCCCCCCGGGGAACGGCTCGCCGGGACGCTCGCGGCCGTGACGGCCGCCGTCCTGGGCGGGGCGACCTTCCTCCGGGTGCACGACGTGGCGGCGGCGAGGCAGGCAGCCCGGGTGGCGGCGGCCCTTCGGGCTTCTGGCGAAACCGCCGGGAAGTCCTAGACTGCGGGGACGGAGGCAGGAATGGCGGCGAACCCAGGGAACGGCAGCGGTGCGGTGCGCAAGCTCTTCGGGACCGACGGCGTGCGCGGCGTGGCCAACGTCCACCCCATCACGGCCGAGGTGGCGCTCCAGCTCGGGCGCGCGCTGGCCTGGAAGGTCCGCTCCGGGGATCACCGCCACCGCATCGTCATCGGCAAGGACACGCGCCTCTCCGGCTACATGCTCGAGACGGCCATCGCCGCCGGGATCTGCTCCATGGGCGTCGACGTGCTGCTGTGCGGGCCGCTCCCCACGCCGGGAATCGCCTTCATCACCCAGTCGATGCGCGCCGACGCCGGGGTCGTGATCAGCGCCAGCCACAATCCGTACCAGGACAACGGCATCAAGTTCTTCGACCGCACCGGCTTCAAGCTCCCCGACGACGAGGAGCTGGAGATCGAGCGGCTGGTGCTGGACGGCTCCGGCGCGACCGCCGACTTCCAGGGACTGCGGCCCACCGCCGAGCTGATCGGCAAGGCGAAGCGCATCGACGACGCCATCGGCCGCTACGTGGTCTTCCTGAAGTCCCTCTTCCCGCGCGAGCTCACGCTCGACGGCATGACCATCGTGGTCGACTGCGCCAACGGCGCCGCCTACCACGTGGCCCCCGCGGTCTTCGAGGAGCTGGGCGCGAAGGTCATCCCCCTCCACGTCGAGCCGGACGGGCGGAACATCAACGACGGCTGCGGCGCCATGCATCCCGAGGGAATGGCGGCGGCGGTCCGGACCCACGGCGCCAACCTGGGAATCGCCCTCGACGGCGACGCCGACCGGGTCATCGTCGCCGACGAGAACGGCGAGGTCGTGGACGGCGACGCCATCATGGCCATCGTGGCCCGCGACCTGCTGCGGCGCGGCGCCCTGAAGCAGGAGACGGTGGTCGCGACGGTGATGAGCAACGTCGGCCTCGAGCGCGCCATGAGCGAGCTGGGCGGGGCCGTGGTGCGGACCCAGGTGGGGGACCGCTACGTCGTCGAGGAGATGCGCAGGCGCGGATTCAACTTCGGCGGGGAGCAGTCGGGGCACCTGGTCTTCCTGGATCACGTCACGACCGGCGACGGCGTCTGCGCGGCGCTGAACCTGCTCGCCGTGATGAAGCGGATCCGGCAAGAGGCTCTCGCAGCTGGCCGCGTGCTTCGAGCCGTCGCCGCAGGCGCAGATCAACGTGGCGGTCCGCCAGAAGCTGCCGCTCGACACCCTCGGAGAGGTGCAGAGCGCCATCGCGGCGGTCGAGCTCGCCCTGGGCTCCGCCGGACGGGTGCTGGTGCGGTTCTCCGGCACCGAGAACAAGGCGCGGGTCCTGGTGGAGGGGCCCGACGACGCCGTGATCCGGGCGCACGCCGAGCGCATCGCCCAGGCGCTGCGTTCCGCGCTGGCCTGACACGCCCCGGCCGGGGAGCGCCCGCACGGGTGGAGCGGCCGGATCTGCGCTAGATTCCCGCCATGCCCGTGCCGCGCCTCGGAGTCAACGTCGACCACGTCGCCACCCTTCGCCAGGCGCGCCGCGCCGCCTATCCGGATCCGGTGGCGGCCGCGATGCTCGCCGAGCTGGGGGGAGCCGACCAGATCACCATCCACCTGCGCGAGGACCGGCGCCACATCCAGGACCGGGACCTGGAGGTGATGCGGAAGACGGTCACCACGCGGCTCAACCTCGAGATGGCCGCCACCCAGGAGATGGTGAAGATCGCCTACGAGCTCCGGCCCGACGAGGTCACGCTCGTCCCGGAACGGCGCGAGGAGCTGACCACCGAGGGCGGGCTGGACGTGGTCCGAGGGCGCGACACGATCGGACGCGTGGTGAAGACGCTCCGGGACGCGGACATCCTGGTCTCGCTCTTCATCGACCCCGACCCGGACCAGGTCAAGGCGGCGGTCCGGGTGGAGGCCCAGGCGGTGGAGATCCACACCGGCCGGTACTGCGACGCGCGGCTGGCCGGGGATCGGCGCCGCGAGCTCTCCCGCGTCGTGGACTCCGCCAAGGCGGCCGCCAAGCTGGGGCTCCAGGTCGCCGCCGGGCACGGGCTGAACTACCGGAACGTCCTCCCGGTGGCGGCCATCCGCGAGATCGAGGAGTTCAACATCGGCCACGCCATCGTCGGCCGGGCCGTGCTGGTCGGGATGGAGCGCGCGGTCCGCGAGATGAAGGACCTGCTCGCCCGGGGCGAGACGTGATCCTGGGCGTGGGGCTCGACGTGGTCGAGGTGGCGCGCATCCGCCGGCTCGTCGGGACCGACGCTCCGGAGGAGACCGCGCGCCGCTTCCTCGCCCGCTGCTTCACCGAGGGGGAGCGCCGCTTCTGCGACGCCAGGACCGATCGGGCCACGCCCTACGCGGCGCGCTTCGCCGCCAAGGAGGCCGCCTCGAAGGCTCTCGGCGCCCCCGCCGGGATTCACTGGACCGACGTGGAGGTCCTGCGGGAGGACGGCGCGCCGAGCCTGAAGCTCTCCGGGCGTCGCCGGCCGCGTCGCCCGGGAGCGCGGGCGTGTCCCGGATCCACGTGTCGATCACGCACGACGCCGGCATCGCCGCGGCCGTCGTGGTTCTCGAGGGAGGCAGCACATGAGGCTGGTGGGCGCGGACGAGATGAGGGCCATCGAGCGGGTCGCCATCGACGAGCTGGGGATCCCGGCCACGACGCTCATGGAACGCGCCGGCCGGGCCGCGGCCGAGGGCGCCATCGAGCTGGGCGGGAACGCCGGCCGCATGGTGGTGGTCTGCGGCGCCGGGAACAACGGCGGCGACGGCTTCGTCGCGGCGAGACACCTCCACCTGGCCGGCCGCGAGGTGGTGGTCATCGCGCTGGGGACGCCCGAGCGGGCCACGCCCGAGGCGCTGGCCGCCTGGAAGCACGCCGAGCAGGCGGGCGTGCCGGTCGGCGGGCTCGCGGCGCTGCAGGGATTCCCGGCGCGCCCGGGCGACGTGGTGGTGGACGCGATCTTCGGCACCGGGCCGGTGCGGCCGGCCGTGGGGCCCTTCGCCGACGCCATCGACGCCATCGGCGCGCTCCGGGAGCGGGGCGCCCGCGTGCTCGCCGTGGACCTCCCGAGCGGCGTCTCGGCCGACACCGGCCCGCCGGTCGGGCCGGCCGTGCGCGCCGACCGGACGGTGGCCCTCGGGTTCGCGAAGATCGGGCTGGCGCTCCAGCCCGGCGTGGACCTGGCCGGAACGGTGTCGGTGGCGAACATCGGCATCCCGGCCGCCGCGTCCGAGCGCGTCCCGCCCACCGCGGAGCTGCTCGACGAGGCGGCCGCGCTCGCGCTGGTCCCGCGCCGCGGTCGCGAGGCGCACAAGGGCGACGCCGGTCGCCTGCTGGTGGTCGCCGGCTCGACCGGGAAGACCGGGCGCGCCCACCTGGCGCTCACCGGCGCGCTGCGGGGAGGCGCGGGGCTCGTCACCCTCGCGGCCCGGGCCGAGGTGGTGGGGCCCGCGCTCTCGGGACGTCCGGAGGCCATGAGCATCGTCGCTCCCCGGCACCGGCGCCATCGCCCGAAGCGACCTCCCGGCGCTGGAGGCGGCCCTGGTGGGCGCGAACGCGCTCGTCATCGGCCCCGGGCATTCCCCGCGGCCCGGAGACGGCCCCGGCCATCCGGGCGCTCCTCGACCGCTGCCCGCATCCCCACCGTCATCGACGCCGACGGCGTGAACGCGCTCGCCGATCACCCGGGACTGGTGGCGGTCATCGGGCACGACGCGCCCATCGTGCTCACGCCGCATCCGGGCGAGATGGCGCGGCTCGTCGGCGGCACCATCGAGGACGTCCAGGAGGACCGCGTCGCCATCGCACGCCGCAAGGCGCAGGAGTGGGGAGCGGTGGTCGTGCTGAAGGGCGCGAGCACGGTGGTCGCCGATCCCGACGGCCCCGCCGCGATCATCCCCACCGGGAACCCGGGCATGGCGACCGGGGGAACCGGAGACGTGCTGGCCGGACTGCTGGGGGCGCTGCTCGCCGGCGGGCATGCGGCCGCGGGAGGCGGCGCGCGCGGCCGCCTGGGTCCATGGGCGCGCCGGCGACATCGCGGCGAGCCGCTTCGGCGAGCGCGGGATGGTGGCCGGGGACCTCGCCGAGGCCATCGGCGCCGTCTGGGCCGCATGGGGCAGGTGAGCGAGCCGGCCGCGGTGCGCGTCGCGCGCACCAGCCGGTCGGCCGGCGAGACCCGCCGTCTCGGCGAGCGCATCGGGCGCCGGCTCGGCGACGGGGACGTGGTGGCGCTCTCCGGGGAGCTGGGCGCCGGGAAGACCCAGCTGGCCCGGGGCATCTGCCGGGGGGCCGGCGTCCCCGACGGGGAGGTCTCGAGCCCCACCTTCGCCATCGTGGCCACCTACCGGGGTCGCCTCCCGGTGAATCACGCCGACCTCTATCGGCTCGGCGACGAGGACGAGCTTCACGCCACCGGGTTCCACGACCTGGTGGGGAGGGTGGGGGCGACGGTGGTGGAGTGGGCCGACCGCTTCCCGGGAGCGCTCCCCCGCGAGCGGCTGGAGATCCAGCTCGCCCACGAGCCCGGGCACCCCTCGGCCCGCCGGCTCCTCATCTCCGGATTCGGGGAACGCCACGCCGGGCTGGCCCGGGCGCTCGCCCCGCGGAGTCCCAGGGGTCGTTGATCCCGAGCGGGGCCCGGGTGGTCCGGAGGGCGCCGTCCACGCCGACGAAGCCGCCCTCGGGAACGGCCTCCCAGCCCGAGCGGCCGATGGGCTCGCTCGCCACCGCGAAGATCCGGCCGTCGCCGGCCCCGGTCGAGACGTGGAGCGGCTTGCCGTGGCGGCAGGCGCAGAGCAGCCGCCCGTCGGACACCAGGAAGTTGAGCGTGGAGCGGTGCTCGCCCCGGTCGGCGACGGCGCGGACCAGCGACACCGTGTCGGCGAGCGCGGTGCGGACCTCGGCGACGGTGGCGCGCCCGCGCCCGGTCCGGAGGTCGAGCCGCGACAGGAAGATCTGGAAGCACCGCTCGCTGTCGGTATCCCCGCGCAGCGCTCGCCGGCGCGCCGGCGAGATGGCGGTGAGCAGCGCTTCCCGGACGGCGCGCGACCGCTTGTACCGGGCCACGGTGCCGTTGTGGGCGAAGACCCAGGGACCCTCGACGAACGGATGGGTGTTCTCGAGCGCGACCCGTCCGACGCTGGCGTCGCGCACGTGGGCCAGGACGATGCGGGAACGGGCGCTCCTCCCGGCCCGGACGAAGTCCAGGTCGGCGTGGGCCGCCATGACGCCGCGGCGGACCCGGGGGCCGCGCGCGCCGTACCAGGCGATGCCCCAGCCGTGCGGGTGGAGGTGCGACTGGGTCCGCAGCGCGTTCTCGGCGCTGCAGAGCGGCACGGAGGCCGTTCGGTGGGCGTCGGAGAGCTGTCCGAAGAGGCGGCACATCCGGGGGGATCCTAGCGTCCGGGGGCGTCAGGCGCAGTCGGCGCAGGCCGGCTCGCCCGCCTCGTGCACCACCCGGCCTCGCTTGACCACGCAGCGGACGTGGTTCACCCCGGCGTGCCAGCAGAGGTGGGACGGGGATCGGGCGCCCCAGAGGACGAGGTCGGCGGGCGCCCCGACGGCGATCCGCCCGGCCTCGTCGAGCCGCAGGGCGCGGGCTCCGCCCCGGGTGGCGGACCAGAGCGCTTCACCCGGGGTGAGACCGTTCTCCAGGCAGGCGAGCGACAGGGCCAGCCCCAGGTTCTCGCTCATGGCCGAGCCGGGGTTCAGGTTGCTGCCGATGGCCACCGCGACCCCCCCGTCGACGAGGCGTCGCCCCGGCGCCCAGGCCCGGCCCCGGAGCAGGAGGGTGGAGGTGGGCAGCAGCCCGGCCACCACGCCGGCCCGGGAGAGCGCGGCGATTCCCGCGTCACCGACCTGCTCGAGGTGGTCGGCCGAGGCGGCCCCGACCTCGGCGGCCAGTGAGGCGGCCTGGTCGTCGGAGAGCTGGTCGGCGTGCAGCCGCGGGGCGAGCCCGAGGGCGCGCGCGGTGGCGAGCACCCGGCGCGCCTCGTCGATCGTGAAGGCCGTCGCGGCCACGAAGGCGTCGCAGGACGAGGCCAGCCCCTCGCGCGCGACGGCGGGGAGCAGCACCTCGACGACCTCGCGGACCCAGCCCTGCCGGTCGCGACCGGAGGGCAGGGCGTGGAGCGGCAGGACGGTGGCGTTCACGTCCTGCTCGCCGGCCACCGCGCGGCCGAGCTCCCGGATGACCCGCAGGAGGCGGAGCTCCTCCTCGACCGACTCGCCGTACCCGCTCTTCACCTCCACGGTGGTGACGCCCCAGGCGAGGAGGCGCCGGGCCCGGACCCGGGCCGCGCCGACCAGCTCCGCGTCGGACGCGGCGCGGGTGGCCCGCATGGTGGCGCGGATGCCGCCGCCGGCGCGGGAGATCCCGGCGTAGCTCCTGCCGGCCGACAGCGCCGCGAATTCCTCGGCCCGGCTGCCGTCGTCCCCGAAGACGAGGTGGGTGTGGAAGTCGACGAGGCCGGGAGTGACGAGCCGGCCGCCGGCGTCCATCACCCGGGCTGCCGAGAGGTCGGCGGCAGGCTCGAGCTCCGCGTCCGGGCCGATCCAGGCGACCCGGTCCCCCTGTACGGCGATGGCGTGGGAGGCGCGCAGCCCGGGGTCGTGGATCGCGCCGTCGCAGGTCGCGATCGTGGCCCGTCGGATGGCGAGCGTGGCGCGGAACGGGATTGCCATGGGGCGGTCTCCGAGGGGTCAGTCGGGGATGCGGACGCCGCGCTCCCGGGCGACGTCCCGCGCCTCGGGGTACCCGGCGTCGGCGTGCCGGAGGACGCCCATGGCCGGGTCGCCGCGCAGCACGCGGGCCAGGCGCCGGCCGGCCGCCTCGGTCCCGTCGGCGACGACCACCTGCCCGGCGTGGAGCGAGTAGCCCATGCCCACGCCCCCGCCGTGGTGGAAGCTCACCCAGGAGGCGCCGTTCACGGCGTTGAGCAGCGCGTTCAGGATGGGCCAGTCGGCCACGGCGTCGGAGCCGTCCTTCATGGCCTCGGTCTCGCGGTTGGGCGAGGCCACCAATCCACAGTCGAGGTGGTCGCGCCCGATGACCACCGGGGCGCGCAGCTCTCCGGAGCGGACCATGTCGTTGAAGGCCAGGCCGGCCCGGTCCCGCTCGCCGTAGCCGAGCCAGCAGATGCGCGCCGGGAGCCCCTGGAACTTCACCTTGCGTGCGGCGAGGTCGAGCCAGCGGAGCAGGGCGCGCTTCTCCGGGAAGAGGCGGGCCACCGCGGCGTCGGTGGCGGCGATGTCGGCCGGGTCGCCGGAGAGGGCGGCCCAGCGGAAGGGGCCCTGTCCCTCGCAGAAGAGCGGGCGGATGTAGGCCGGGACGAAGCCCGGGTAGTCGAAGGCCCTGGCGACGCCGGCGTCCTGGGCTCCGGCGCGCAGGTTGTTGCCGTAGTCGAAGACCTGGCTGCCGAGCGCCCGGAGCGCGAGCATGGCCTCGACCTGGAGGCCCATCGACTCCCTGGCACGGCGGACCACCTGGTCCGGGTCCTTCACGCGGAGGGACGCGACCTCGGAGAGGGAGAGCCCGGCCGGCACGTATCCGTGGAGCGGGTCGTGGGCCGACGTCTGATCGGTGACGAGGTCGGGCGCCACGCCGCGCCGCACCAGCTCGGGGTAGACCTCCGCCGCGTTCCCGCAGAGCCCCACCGAGAGCGGCCTGCGCTCGCGCCGGGCGGCGCCGACCCGGCCGAGGGCGTCGTCGAGGGAGCTCGCCGCCTCGTCGAGGTACCCCTGGGCGATCCGCTTGGCGATCCGCTCCGGATCGACGTCGACCCCGAGGTAGGCCGCGCCGAGCATGGTCGCCGCGAGCGGCTGGGCGCCCCCCATCCCGCCCAGGCCGCCCGAGACGACCAGCCGGCCGGCCAGGTCGTCGGTGCCGAAGTGGGTCCGTCCGGCCTGCGCGAAGGTCTCGTAGGTGCCCTGGAGGATTCCCTGGGTGCCGATGTAGATCCAGGAGCCCGCCGTCATCTGGCCGTACATCATGAGGCCGCGCGCCTCGAGCTCCCGGAAGTGCTCCCAGGTGGCCCAGCGCGGAACCAGGTTCGAGTTGGCGATGAGCACCCGTGGCGCGTCGGGGTGGGTTCCGACCACGCCCACCGGCTTGCCGCTCTGCACCAGCAGGGTCTCGTCGTCGCGCAGGTCGCGCAGCGCCGCGACGATGCGGTGGTAGCTCTCCCAGTTCCGGGCCGCCTTCCCGGTCCCGCCGTAGACGACCAGGTCCTGGGGCCGCTCCGCGACCTCCGGGTCGAGGTTGTTCATGAGCATCCGGAGGGCGGCTTCCTGGACCCATCCCCGGCAGGAGAGGGTGGTGCCCCGCGGGGCGCGGATCTCGTCCATGCCCTGCCTCTAGCACGACGGGGGGGCGCCCGTCCGGAGGGTCGGGTACAGTGCGCGCACGTGAACGACCGCGCCTTCATCGCCGCCCTCCGACTCGTGCCGAAGAACGCCCTTTCCCGGGCCGTGGGGGCCGCCACGCGCCTTCCACTGCCCGGCCCGGTGGGACGCGGGGTGATGAGCGCCTTCGCGAGCCACTACCGGATCGACCTCTCCGAGTGCGGCGACCTTTCCGGCTTCCGGACCTTCGGCCAGTTCTTCGCCCGGCCCCTCCGCTCCGGGCTGCGCCCCATCGCACCGGGCGACGACGTCGTCGTCTCCCCGGTGGACGCGCTGGTCTCGGAGGCCGGCGTGGCCCGGGGCGGAAGGCTCGTCCAGGCCAAGGGAATCGACTACACCGCGTCGGCGCTGGTGGGCGACGAGCAGGTCGGCGCGCGCCTCGACGGCGGTCGCTACGCCACCCTCTACCTCTCGCCGCGGGACTACCACCGCATCCACTTCCCTCTTCCCGGGCGCATCCTGGGGTGGCGTTACGTGCCGGGGAAGCTCTGGCCGGTCAACCCGGCCTCGGTGCGCAACGTGCCGGGGCTCTTCACGGTGAACGAGCGGCTGGTCACGCTGCTCGACTCGCCGCTGGGCCTGGTCGCCATCGTCGCGGTGGGGGCCACCGTGGTGGGGCGCGTCCGGGCCTCCTTCGACCCGGAGGTCCCGGTGACGAACCGCGCCGGGGCCGGGGCGCAGGCGATGGACTACGCCTCCCCCATCCCGGTCGTGAAGGGGCAGGAACTCGGGGCCTTCGAGATGGGATCCACGGTGATCCTGCTCTTCGAGCCGGGACGGGTGGACTTCGCGCCCTCGCTCGTGGCCGGCGCCCGGCTCCGTGTGGGCGAGGCCATCGGCGGCCGTGCCGTTTGACCGGCCGGGAACCGTGGAATAGAACGGCCCGCGTGAAGATCAACGGCGTCAAGGGGATGAACGACATCCTGCCCGCGGCGGTCGGGCGCTGGCAGGAGATCGAGCGGGTCGCGCGCGAGGTCTTCGCCCTCCACGGCTACCGCGAGGTGCGGACGCCCGTCGTCGAGCCCTACGCGCTCTACGCCCGCGGCGTGGGTGAGGCCACCGACATCGTCAACAAGGAGATGTACGTCTTCGAGGACAAGGGGGAGGAGAAGCTGGCGCTCCGACCCGAGGGGACGGCCGGGACGGTCCGTGCCTACATCGAGCACGGCGCCCACGTGGAGGGGCCGCAGAAGTGGTTCTACGTGGGCCCCATGTTCCGCCGCGAGCGGCCCCAGAAGGGGCGCTACCGCCAGTTCCACCAGATCGGCGTGGAGGCCTTCGGCATCGCCGAGCCGGCCATCGACGTGGAACAGATCGCCATGCTCGCCGACCTCTTCCGCAGGCTTGGCGTCGCACCGGTGGTGCACCTGAACAGCGTGGGCGACGCCGCCTGCCGCCCCGCCTACCTGGAGGAGCTGCGCGGCTGGCTGCGCGAGCGCGGCGCCGCGCTCTGCGCCGAATGCCGGGAGCGGACCGAGCGCAATCCCCTGCGGGTGCTCGACTGCAAGGTGCCGTCCTGCCAGCCGGTGCTGGCCGAGGCGCCGCGCCTCCTCGAGCGGCTCTGCGACGCCTGCCGGGCCCACTTCGACGCGGTCCGGCAGGGGCTCGACGACCTGGGAGTGGCCTACCAGGTGAACCCCCGCCTGGTGCGCGGCCTCGACTATTACGTCCGCACCGCCTACGAGTTCACCAGCGACGCGCTGGGGTCCCAGTCGGCGGTGGCCGGAGGCGGACGCTACGACGGCCTCGTCGAGACGCTCGGAGGGCAGCCCACGCCCGGCATCGGCTTCGGGATGGGGGAGGAGCGGCTGGCCCTCATCCTGGAGGCGGCGGGCCGGCCCGTGCCCGAGACCCGCCCCGAGGTCTTCTTCGTCTCGGCCGACGACACGGGGCGGCGGGAGGCGATGCGGCGGGCCGCCGAGCTGCGCCGCGCCGGTGTGGCCTGCGACCTCGACGCGCGGGGCGGGAAGCTGGCCCGGCAGTTCAAGCAGGCCGAGCGGGTCGGGGCCCGCTTCGCCGTGGTCATCGGCGGGAACGAGGCGGCGAGCGGCCAGGCGAAGCTCAAGGACATGGCCACGCGGGAAGAGGTGCCGGTGGCGCTCGCCGGCCTGGCCGTGCGCTTCCGCCCCACCCCGGCATAGGGCCCGGGTTGCCGGCCCCCCTCCCGTTCGTCGTCGTCCTGGCCGGGCCCACCGCCTCGGGAAAGTCGCGCCTCGCCGTCGAGGTGGCGCTCCGAGCCGGCGGCGAGATCGTGAACGCCGACTCGCAGCAGGTCTATCGCGGGCTCGACGTGGGCACGGCCAAGCCGACGCCGGAGGAGCGCGCCGCGGTGCCCCATCACCTGCTCGACCTCGTCGAGCCCGGGGAAGGGATGGACGCGGCCCGGTGGGCCGCCCTCGCCGACGCCGCCATCGTCGGGGTGACGGCGCGCGGGCGGCTCCCCATCGTGGTGGGCGGGACGGGGCTCTACGTGCGGGCGCTCCTCCACGGCGTGGTCGACGCGCCCGGCCGGGATCCGGCGCTGCGCACCCGCCTCGAGGAGGAGGCGGCGGTCCACGGGCGTGCCGCGCTGCACCGCCGGCTCGCCGGGATCGATCCCCGCGCCGCGGAGCGGATCCGGGAGAACGATCTCGTCCGCGTCGTCCGCGCCCTCGAGATCGCGGCCGGCGGCCGGACCCAGAGCGACCTCTTCGAGGCCCACCGCTTCGCGCCCCGCCGCTACCGCTACCGGCTCCTCGCCCTCGACGTCCCGCGCGACCAGCTGCACCGGCGCATCGCGGAGCGGGCCTCGGCGATGGCGCGAGGTGGGATTGTCGACGAGGCCCGGGTGCTGGTGTCCCGCCTCCAGGAACCGCTCCCCCGCCTGCCCATCGGCTACGCCGACGCCATGGCCTGCGCCCGGGGGGAGATCGACCCGGACGAGCTCGGCGTGCGCATCGCGCTCCACCACCGCCGGTACGCCAGGCAGCAGGTGATCTGGCTGCGCCGCGAGCAGGACGTGGAGTGGCTCCGGGCGCCGTTCGACGCCGAGGCGCTGGCCCTGGCGTTGCGCAGCGCGCCGTGATTCCGGGCCTCTTCGTGTTATAAGCCCTCGCCGTGGCCACCCGCGTCCCGTTCACGACAGAGTTCGAGAAGCCCCTCGCCGCCCTCGAGTCCAAGATCGAGGAGTTGAAGCAGCTTTCCGGCGGAGCGGGCGTCGATTTCAGCGACGAGATCGTCAAGCTGGAGCGCAAGGCGAAGAAGCTCCAGGCCGAGATCTTCCGCGACCTCTCGCGCTGGCAGGTGGTCCAGCTGGCCCGCCATCCCAACCGTCCCTACACGCTCGACTACCTCCAGATGATCTTCACCGACTGGATGGAGCTGGAGGGAGACCGCCGCTTCGGCGCCGACCACGCCATCGTGGCCGGCCTGGCCCGCTTCGAGGGCGAGCCGGTGGTGATCGTCGGCGAGCAGAAGGGGCGCGGCACCAAGGAGAACATGCTGCGCAACTTCGGCATGCCCCGGCCGGAGGGGTACCGCAAGGCGCGCAGGCTCTACGACATGGCCGACCGGTTCCGCCGGCCGCTCATCACGTTCATCGACACCCCGGGCGCCTACCCCGGAATCGGCGCCGAGGAGCGCGGCCAGGCCGAGGCCATCGCCACGAATCTCGAGGTCATGTCCTCGCTCGGGGTCCCGTCCATCTCCATCGTCATCGGCGAGGGGGGCTCGGGTGGCGCGCTGGCGCTGGGGGTCACGAACAAGATCCTCATGCTCGAGTACTCCACCTACTCGGTCATCTCCCCGGAGAGCTGCAGCTCGATCCTCTACCGCGACGCCTCCAAGGCCCAGAAGTCGGCGGAGAATCTCAAGTTGACGGCCAAGGACCTGGCCGGCTTCGGGATCGTCGACGAGCTGGTGAAGGAGCCCCCGGGCGGCGCCCACCGCGACCCGAAGCTCGCCGCCGAGAACCTGGCCGGCGCCATCCGGCGGCAGCTCGCCGATCTGCGCCAGCTCACCCCCGAGCAGCTGGTGCGGCAGCGCTACCAGAAGTTCCGGGCCATGGGCGTCTTCACCGTCGAGGAGTAGGGGATTGGCGCTCGTTCCCCACCACGTCGCGTCGCTCCAGCCCTACGTCCCGGGCAAGCCCATCGAGGAGGTGGAGCGGGAGTACGGCGTCACCGACGTGGCCAAGCTGGCCTCGAACGAGAATGCCCTGGGCCCCTCGCCACTGGCGCTCCGCGCCGCCCGGGAGGCCTGCTCCCGCATCCACCTCTACCCGGACGGCAGCGCCTTCCTCCTCAAGCGGGCCCTCTCCCGGCGCTTCTCCATCCCGGTGGAGGAGATCCTGGTCGGCAACGGCTCGAACGAGCTCATCGAGCTCATCGTGCGCACCTTCGTGCTCGAGGGCGAGGAGGTGCTGACCAGCGCGCAGAGCTTCGTGGCCTACAAGCTGGCCGCCCAGGCCCACGGGCGGACGCTGGTGGAGGCGCCCATGAAGGAGCGCTTCCACTACGACCTCGACGCCCTCCAGGCCCGGCTGAACTCCCGGACCAAGGTGGTGTTCCTCGCCAACCCCGACAACCCCACCGGAACCTGGTTCCTCGAGGAGGAGCTGGTGCGCTTCCTGGGAGCGGTGTCCCGGGACACGCTGGTGGTGCTCGACGAGGCCTACGTCGAGTTCGTCGAGGCCGAGGGTTTCCAGGACGCGCTCTCCCTGCGCCAGCGCTTCCCGAACCTGGTGGTGCTGCGGACCTTCTCCAAGATCTACGGGATGGCCGGGCTGCGGCTGGGTTACGCCTTCGCCCGGCCCGAGCTCACCGGCTACCTCGACCGCGTGCGTGCCCCCTTCAACGTGAACCTGGTATCCCAGGCTGCCGGCGTGGCCGCGCTCGACGACGAGGAGCACGTGCTCCTGAGCCGCGAGCTGGTCCGCAGCGAGCGCCCGTTTCTCGAGGCGGGCCTGCGCGAGCTGGGCGCCACGGTGGTTCCCTCCCAGGCGAACTTCGTGATGGCCGACTTTCCCGGGAGGCCGGGCATGGCGCTCTTCGACGCGCTGCTGCACGAGGCGGTGGTCGTGCGTCCGGTCGCCGGCTACGGATTCCCCACCGCCCAGCGCATCACCGTCGGAACCCACGCCGAGAACGTCAAGGTGCTCTCCGCGCTCCGGAAGGTCCTGGGGCGGTGACGGGGCTCCGGCCGTTCATCGTCGCGGTGGACGGCCCCGCCGGCGCCGGGAAGAGCACCACCTCGCGAAGGCTCGCGGCGCGCCTCGGCTTCGCCATGGTCGACACCGGCGCCATCTACCGGGCCGTGGCGCTGGCGGCGAGCCGGAGCGGCATCGCCTTCGACGACGACGCGCGGCTCGGTGCGCTCCTCCCCGAGGTCCGCATCCGCTTCGAGCCGGCCCCACCGGGCGCGGAGGGAGCCGGGCAGCGCGTGCTCATCGGGGACGAGGACGTCTCCCAGGCCATCCGCACGCCGCCCATGTCGCTCGGCGCCAGCGCCGTCTCGGCCCGGCCGGTGGTCCGCGCCGGGCTGCTGGAGCTCCAGAGGCGGCTCGCCACCGCGCCCGGGAACCGCGGGGCGGTGCTGGAGGGGAGGGACATCGGGACGGTGGTCTTCCCCGATGCCGACGCCAAGTTCTTCCTGACCGCCGACGACCAGGTCCGCGCCCGCCGCCGGTACCTCGAGCTCGAGGCCAAGGGGGATCCCCAGCCGTTCGAGGCGGTGCTCGCCGACCAGCGCAAGCGGGACCGGGACGACAGCTCGCGCGACGTCGCGCCGCTCCGGGCTGCCGGGGACGCGGTCACCGTGGACACCGGGGGCGTCTCGCTCGACGAGGTGGTCGAGCGGCTCGCGGCCGAGGTCGAATCGCGCATCGCAGCCCGGGGCCGGTAGCCCACACCCGGGAGTCACGCTGGACCCGCGAGGCCGGGGCGGTTATACCGGGTGCCGGAGACGAATTGATGCACGTCAAGGTCGCGAAGACGGCGGGATTTTGCTGGGGAGTCCGGCGGACCGTCGATCAGCTCATGGACGTCGCCCGCGAACGGCAGGCGCCGGTGGTCACGCTCGGCCCCATCATCCACAACCCGCAGTTCGTTTCCCGCACCCGGCAGATGGGTGTGGGCACGGTCGAGCGGGTCGCCGAGGTCGAGGCAGGGACCACCGTGGTGGTCCGGACCCACGGCGCGGTGAAGCCGGAGCTCGACGCGGCCAGGGAGCGGGGGCTCGAGGTCGTCGACGGGACCTGCCCCTACGTGAAGTATCCGCAGGCCATGGCCCAGCGCCTCTCGCACCAGGGCTATCACCTCGTCATCGTGGGAGACCCCAACCACGCCGAGGTGAAGGGCGTGGTGAGCTACGGGGAGGGGCCCTGCACCGTGGTCAGGCCCGGCGCCGAGATCCCTCCCATCGACGCCAAGAAGGTCGCGGTGATCGCCCAGACCACCTGCATCGGCGCCGACTTCGAGCGCGTGGTGGGGGCGCTGGCGCTCCGGCACAAGGAGGTCCGCGCGGTGAACACCATCTGCGCCGACACCGACGAGCGGCAGGCCGACGCCCGGCAGCTGGCCACCGAGGTCGACGCGGTCGTGGTGGTGGGCGGGAAGAACAGCGCCAACACGCGCCACCTGGCCGAGATTCTGCAAGGAGATCCAGCCCCGAACCTGGCACGTCGAGACCGAGGATGAGCTCTGCCCGGAGTGGTTCGAGGAGTGCGCCGTGGTGGGCGTCTCCGCCGGCGCGTCGACGCCCGACTGGGTCATCGACGGGGTGGCCGCGCGGCTCGGCGCCATCGAGGGTCGACCGCGCTTGACGCAGTGATCCCGCCCGTGTAGCTTGCTTCGCCTTCGTCGCCGGGAGCGTCCCGGTGACCCGTCGAGTCCCTCGATCCCCGGGGAAGCGGCGCAGGCCAACAAAGGGGGCGACGCAGCTTTCGCCGGCAATCCGGGTGCGGTCACCACCGCGCCCCGTCGGCCCAAGCCCAAAGGACCGGGTTCCAATCGAATGGAGAATCAGATTATCCGTACGCCCGAGCAGGACAGCTCCGAGGACTTCGCCGCCATGTTCGCGGAGAGCGAAGCGCGAACCGGCCAGGTCGAGGAGGGGCGCGTCGTCAGCGGCACCGTGATCCAGATCGCCAAGGACTACGTGGTCGTCGACATCGGCTACAAGTCCGAGGGACAGGTCCCGCTCAACGAGTTCATTCCGCTCCCCGGCGGTGATCCCCAGGTCAAGATCGGTGACAAGGTCGAGGTTCTCGTCGAGTCGCGCGAGAACGACACGGGCATGGTCGTCCTCTCCAAGGAGAAGGCCGACAAGATGCGCATCTGGGACGAGATCTCCGCCGCCTGCGAGCGCGACGAGCTCGTCGAGGGCATGATCGTCGGGCGCGTGAAGGGCGGCCTCTCCGTCGACATCGGCGTGAAGGCGTTCCTCCCCGGCTCCCAGGTCGACATCCGCCCGGTGCGCAATCTCGACAAGCTCATCGGCGAGAAGTTCAAGTTCAAGGTCATCAAGTTCAACAAGAAGCGGGGGAACATCGTCCTCAGCCGCCGCGTGCTGCTGGAGAAGGAGCGCGAGGAGCTGAAGAAGGAGACCCTCAAGAACCTGAAGGAGGGCGCGGTCCTGAAGGGCGTGGTGAAGAACCTCACCGACTACGGCGCCTTCATCGACCTCGGCGGCATCGACGGCCTCCTCCACGTGACCGACATGAGCTGGGGGCGCATCGGACACCCCAGCGAGATGTTCGAGGTGGGCCAGGAGGTCCGCGTCGTCGTCCTCAAGTTCGATCCCGCCAGCGAGCGCGTCAGCCTGGGCCTGAAGCAGATCCAGGAGGATCCGTGGCACCGGGCCGACGAGAAGTATCCGGTCGGCACCCGGGTCAAGGGCAAGGTCGTCAGCCTCACCGACTACGGCGCGTTCATCGAGCTCGAGCAGGGCGTCGAGGGACTGGTGCACGTGTCGGAGATGAGCTGGACGAAGCGGGTCAAGCACCCCTCCAAGCTGCTCAACGCGGCCGAGCTGGTCGAGGCCGTGGTCCTCGACATCGACCCGAAGGCCAAGCGCATCAGCCTGGGCATGAAGCAGATCGAGCCCAATCCCTGGACGCTGCTCGAGGACAAGTACCCCATCGGCTCGGTCATCCGGGGCGAGGTCCGCAACGTCACCGACTTCGGCATCTTCGTCGGCGTCGAGGAGGGTATCGACGGGCTCGTGCACGTGTCCGACATCTCCTGGACCGAGCGCATCAAGCATCCGGGCGAGAAGTTCAAGAAGGGCGACGTGGTCGAGGCGGTGGTCCTCAACATCGACGTGGAGAACGAGCGCTTCAGCCTGGGCATCAAGCAGAACCAGGCCGATCCCTGGACCACGCTGGCCGAGCGCCACCCGGTGGGCTCCCGTCTCAAGGGGCGCGTGACCAAGGTCACCGACTTCGGCGCCTTCGTGGAGCTCGAGCCCGGCATCGAGGGCCTGGTCCACGTCTCCGAGATGCGCGACGAGCGGGTCGAGAACCCGCACGACGTGGTCAAGGAGGCCGAGGAGGTCGAGGTCAAGGTCATCGACATCGACTCCCACGAGCGCAAGGTGGCCCTGTCCATCAAGGCGCTCTCCCGCGACGGCGGCGAGGACGAGTACCGCGAGTACCTGCGCAAGCAGGGCGACGGCCGCGCCCGCCTCGGCGACCTCATGGAGAAGTTCAACCGCCGCAAGGGCTAGTCCCGGCGCACGGTGTCTCCGGCGGGCGGTTCGCGCGAGCGAGCCGCCCGTCTTCCTTTTCACCGCCCCGGCAGGCCAGTTGCGGCTCCCCGCGGCCCGTGGTCTTCTCCGGCGGTCATGAGCGAGAACGAGAATCCCGAGCCGCTGCCCACCACTCCCGCGCCGTCCGCCACCCCCGCACCGGCCGCCGGACCCCCGCCCTGGGCGCAGCAGCCCTGGGGCCCGCCGCCTCCGGCCTGGGCCCAGCCACCGCTGCCCCCTCAGCCCCCGCCGCGGCGCGACCGGGCCGCGCTGGCCGTGGTGCTCTTCGTCTTCGGCGGGCTCTTCCTGGTCTTCTTCGCCTTCCTCTGGCTCGCCTACGGCGCCGTGAAGGGCGAGTCCCCGCGGCTCGCCTCCGGCCCGCGCATCGGCGTGGTCGACATCAAGGGGCCCATCGGCATGGGGCGCGGCTCGGTCGAGTCGGAGCCCCTGCTGAAGCTGGTGAAGCGCTACGCCGACGACTCCGACATGAAGGCGGTGGTGGTGCGCATCGACTCGCCCGGCGGCGCGGTGGGCACCAGCCAGGAGATCCTCGACGGGCTCCGCCGGCTGGCCGAGGACAAGGTGGTGGTCTGCGCCATGGGCAACGTGGCCGCCTCGGGAGGGCTGCTCGTGGCCATGGGCTGCGACCGGATCGTGGCCGAGCCCGGTACCCTGACCGGGTCGATCGGGGTGATCAGCGCCTTCCCCAACGTCCGCGGGCTGCTGCAGCGATTCGACGTGGAGATGAACACGGTCACCGCCGGCAAGCTCAAGGACGCCGGCAGCCCCTTCCGGGAGTTCACGGCGAGTGATCGGAGCTACTGGCAGGAGCTGGCCGATCGCATCCACCGGCAGTTCATCCAGGCGGTGGCCGAGGGGCGCGACCTCCCGGTCGAGCAGGTGGAGAAGTTCGCCGACGGCCGGGTGGTGACCGGCGAGCAGGCGGTCGAGCTCGGGCTGGTCGACGAGCTGGGCGGCTTCCAGGACGCCGTCGACCTGGCCAAGGAGCTGGCCGAGATCCGCGGGGAGCCGCGCCTGGTCTATCCCCCCGACGATCGGGCCCGCTTCCTCGAGGACCTGCTGGGCGGCGTGGCCCAGAAGGTGGCCCAGTCCGTGGCCGAGACCATGCGCGCCGAGATGCACCGGCAGTCCACCACGATGGAAGGGCCGGGCGTCTACTTCCTGGCGCGCTAGGCGGAGGGACCGTGGAGAAGCCGCTCTGGGCCCCGTGGCGGATGGAGTTCCTCCAGGCCGAGAAGCCGGCCGGCTGCATC
>CAVYBH010000016.1:0-55147 GCA_963766715.1 uncultured delta proteobacterium | reverse complement strand
CCGAGCGGCTGGTGGGCGACTTCTTCCAGGCCTGCATGGACGAGAAGGCGGTGGAGGCGGCCGGCGCGCGCCCCATCTCGGCGGACCTCGCCGCCATCGACGCCCTGAAGTCGAAGGCCGGCCTGGCCCGGCTGGTGGCCCGGCTCCACATGTACGTGGACGGCGGCATGCTCTTCGGCTTCGGCAGCTCGCAGTCCTTCGAGAACTCGGACGAGGTGGTGGCCTGGCTGTCCGCCGGTGGGCTCGGGCTCCCCGACCGCGACTACTACCTGAAGGACGACGCGCGCTCGAAGGAGATCCGCAAGGCCTACGTTGCGCACGTGGAGGAGACGCTCCGCCTCTCCGGCGTCCCCGCGAAGAAGGCCGCGGACGGTGCGAGGACGGTGATGCGCATCGAGACCGCGCTCGCCGGGGCTTCGCTCACCCAGGTGGAGAAGCGCGACCCCAAGAAGCTGTGGCACCGGACGCCCACGGCCGACCTGGCACGCGGATCGACGTCGTTCGGGTGGAGCGACTACCTGGCGGCGACCGGCGCGCCCGCGACCGCGTGGCTGAACCTCACCGAGCCGGCCTTCGTCGCCGAGCTCGATCGGCAGCTCGCGAAGGAGTCGCTCGCCTCCTGGAAGACCTACCTGCGCTGGCACCTCGTCCGCGCCTCGGCGCCCTACCTCTCCACGCCCTTCCAGAAGTCGAGCTTCGGCTTCTACGCCGCGACGCTGCGCGGGGCGAAGGAGCTCGCTCCCCGCTGGAAGCGCTGCGTGCGCTGGACCGACGCCGACCTCGGCGAGGCGCTGGGCAAGGTCTTCGTGGCCCGGGTCTTCCCGCCGTCGGTGAAGGCCGAGGCGGACACGCTGGTGAAGCTCGTCCAGGCCGCCATGGCGAAGCGCATCGACGCGCTCGACTGGATGGCGCCGGAGACGAGGAAGGCGGCGCACGAGAAGCTCTCTGCGATGAAGAACAAGGTCGGCTACCCGGAGCGGTGGCGGGACTACTCCGGCGTGGTGGTCTCGCCCGCCGACCTGGCCGGCAACGTGGAGCGCGCGACGGCGTTCGAGACGCGCCGGCAGCTGGCCAAGATCGGCAAGCCCGTGGACCGCGGCGAGTGGGAGATGACGCCACCCACGGTGAATGCCTACTACAGCCCGTCGATGAACGAGATGAACTTCCCGGCCGGCGTGCTCCTTCCCCCGCTCTGGGACCCCCGCATCGACCTGGCCCCCGGGTACGGCAACACCGGCGGGACGGTGGGTCACGAGCTCGTCCACGGCTTCGACGACGAGGGGAGGCAGTTCGACGCGAAGGGGAACCTGCGGGATTGGTGGACCGAGGCCGACGGCAAGGAATTCGAGAAGCGGGCCCAGTGCGTCGTCGACCAGTACGCGAGGTACACGGTGATCGACGACGTGAAGGTGAACTCGAAGCTGACGCTGGGCGAGGATCTCGCCGACCTGGCCGGCATCCTGCTCGCCTGGGACGCCTGGAAGATGGCCACGGCCGGCCAGAAGCTCGAGCCCCGCGACGGGCTCGCGCCCGAGCAGCGCTTCTTCGTCGGCTACGCCCAGTGGGCCTGCGCGAACGAGCGCCCCGAGGACATGCGGGTGCGGGCCATGACCGATCCCCATTCCCCGCCCACCTGGCGGGTGAACGGGCTCATGCCCAACGTCCTCGAGTTCGCGAAGGCGTTCTCCTGCAAGGCCGGCCAGCCCATGGTCCAGGAGACGGTCTGCCGGATCTGGTGAGGCCGGCCCCCCGCGCTTCGCCTTGACGAGCGGCCGAGTCTCGGGCAGATCTGCGAGCGGCTTTGCGGGAATAGCTCAGTTGGTAGAGCATCAGCTTCCCAAGCTGAGGGTCGCCGGTTCGAATCCGGTTTCCCGCTCCAGTTCGAAGGCCGGGAGTTCCTCGCGATTCTCCGAGGGGTTCCCGGCCTTCTCTCTTCGTGAGCCTCCGGAGCGCTACGACCCGGTCGCGGTCGCGAAGATCGGACGCACCACGGTCTGCGGCGGCGCGCCCATGAGCGGCCCGAACGACTTCAGGATGGGGCCGATGTTGGCCTGGTGTCGGACATGGTGAACGCTCCGGGTAGAGGGGTGGGACGAGGTCGGGCACATGAGCCCGGGGCGGGGCCGGGGCATAGCCCCTGGAAAGACGTAGCCGGAATGGAGGACCTGTCTCGTCCATCTCCCGGGCGACGGTCTCCCTGCGCGCCTCGGCCGTTTCGGTCATGATGGTGGCGTCCCCGTCACGCGGATGAGGCCCTCACGTACTCGCTGGACGTCAGGTCGCTGCTCTTCATCGCCCAGGCTTCGGCCGGGTGGATGGCCCTCCTGTTCATCGTCGTGGCCCGGGAGAAGGGGGGCACGAACCGGCACCTCGCCATCTGGTCCCTGGCCTTTCTCCTCAAGGCGCTCGGGCTTCTCCTCGTCTACATGCGTCCGTCCATCCCGGCGTTCCCGTCCTACGTCTTTGGCAACGCCCTGGTGGTGGCGTCGGTCCAGCTCTTCCTCGTGGGGCTCCTCCTGTTCGCCGGACGGCGACCTCGCTGGCGGATCCAGGCGGCTTTCTTCCTGACGTCCATCGCGGTCCTCGCGTGGACGTTCCGGCTCGGTACCCTCTCGCACTTCTTCATCGCGGATACTCTTCTCCTGATCACGGTGGAGATGGTGCTCGTCGTCGTGCTCCTGTTCGGCATGCCCGCGGGAACGCGACTGGCTCGCAGCCTCGTCGCGCTCGCCTTCGGCTTCGAGCTCACGCTTCTCGTCATCCGGGTGGTGCGAAATCTACAGATCGGTCTCTCCCAGCCGCTGTTCGATCCCTCCAGGCTGACGTGGGGCCTGTACGTCGAGCTCACCCTCCAGACCATCCTGCTCGGGACCGCGCTGCTCGTGCTCGTGTCGGGCCGGGCGCACACCGAGGAGCAGGCGCTGATCGGCCACCTGGAGACCGCCCTGGCGAACGTCCGGACCTTGCAGGGACTGCTGCCGATCTGTGCCTGGTGCAAGCGGATGCGCGACGAGGATGGCACCTGGAACCCGCTGGAGCAGTACATCGGCAAGCGGACGGGAGCCCAGTTCACCCACGGCATGTGCCCCGACTGCTCGGCCCGGCTCGAGTCGAGCCAGCGGTGACGCGACACGACGCGGAATGACGCGTCGCGCCAGCGCGCCCGGCCAGGTTTTCTTTCGGTGACGCCCCGGTTCGGTTGGGAAAGCACGACCGTCCTCGCTATGGCAGGCGGCCACCGCAGCACCCACTTCACCAGGGGGAAACCGGATGCGTCTCACGATACGTGTCGCGATCACGCTGGTCGCGCTGCTCGGATTGCCCGGGCTCGCGCTCGCCCAGCACGCAGGCAAGGGCCAGGCGAAGGACAAGGACGGAGCAGGCGACGGGGTCCAGGTCGCAGTCGATCCCGCCACAGGGAAGCTGCGGCAGCCCACCCGCGAGGAGGTGGAGACGCTGCTCCAGGGCATGCAGCGCCAGCTCGACCAGTCGTCCGAGGGGCTCACCGTCGTCCGCCAGCCGAACGGGGTCATGACCATCGACCTGGACGACCGCTTCCAGAGCGTCTCGGTCGCTCGGGTGGGCGCCGGTGGCGTTCGCACCGAATGCGTCTCGACGCCCGGCGAGGCCCGCGCCTTCCTGGAGCGTCCAGCCCCGGAGCCGGTGAAGAAGTCCGTCCGCCACCCCCATCCTCGAGGAGAAGTGACCATGCGCGCCACGCTCTCCTCGACGCTCCTCGCCCTCTCCCTCGCGGCGCTCCCCGCCGCGGCCCGGGGAGCCCAGATCACCATCGTCAACGTCAACGCCGCCGGGGTCGGCTTCAACGACCCGACCCCCGCGTCGCCGGTGGGCGGGAACGGCGGCACCACCGTCGGCCAGCAGCGGCTCATCGCCTTCCAGCACGCGGCCGACATCTGGGGCGCCGCCCTGGACAGCAGGGTCGAGATCCGCATCCAGTCGTCGTTCGTGCCGCTGACCTGTACCGCCACGGCCGCCACGCTCGGCTCCGCCGGCGCCATCCAGGTCGTCCTCGGCTTCCCCGGAGCCGAGTACGCCGACACCCTCTACCACACCGCGCTCGCCAACAAGCTCGCGGGCGAGGACCTGATCCCGGGCCCCACCAACACCAGCGCCGACGACATCCGGGCCCGCTTCAACAGCAACATCGGGACGCCCACCTGCCTGGCGGGAACCGGCTGGTACTACGGGCTCGACACCGGCCACACCGCCAGCCAGATCAACCTCGTCACCGTGCTCCTGCACGAGTTCGCGCACGGCCTGGGCTTCTCCAGCTTCGCGAACGTCTCGACGGGCACGCTGCTCGCCGGCTTCGCCGACGTCTACTCGAAGTTCTACTTCGACAACTCCACCGGGAAGTTCCGGCTCGAGATGACCGACGCCGAGCGACTGACCTCGGCCATCAACCCGCGCAACGTGGTCTGGACCGGCGGGCACGTGAGCGGCGCGGTGCCCACCGTGCTCGCATCCGGCACGCCGCTCCTCCGGGTGAACGCCCCGAGCGCGGCGGCAGGTGACTACCCGGTCGGAGCCGCCTCGTTCGGTCCGGCGCTCGCCGCGCCCGGAATCACCGGCGACCTCGTGGTCGCGCTCGACGCGTCGAACGCGGCCGGGTTGTCGACGATCGACGCCTGCTCGGCCATCACCAACGCCGCCAGCGTGGCCGGTCGCGTGGCCGTGGTGCAGCGCGGGACCTGCGGGTTCGTGGTGAAGGCAGCCAACGTCCAGGCCGCCGGGGCGATCGCCATGGTCGTGATCGACAACGTGGCGGGCGGCCCGCCGGCGGGCCTGGGCGGCGCCGATCCGACCATCACGATCCCGTCCGTCCGCATCACGCTGGCGGACGGCCAGGCCATCGTCGCCGCCCTGCCTGCGCGCGCCACACTGGGTGTGGACCCCGCGGTCCGCGCCGGCGCCGACCGCGCCGGGAACGCCCTGCTCTACACGCCGAACCCGGTGCAGTCGGGCTCCTCGGTCTCGCACTGGGACACCATCGCCACGCCCAACCAGCTCATGGAGCCGGCCATCAACCAGGACCTCCAGCTGACGGTGGACGCCCCGGTCGACCTCACCCACCTGCTCCTGCGGGACGTCGGCTGGTACCCCGACGCCGATCTGGACATGGTGGCCGACGATGCGGGCGATCAGTGCCTCGGCTCGGACCTCCGACCCATGGTCGTGATCGCCGGCAGGAACACGGGCGTCCCCAACACGCTCTTCACGAACGGCTGCACCGTCTCCGACCTGGTCGGACGCTGCGGAGCCGGGGCGGCCAACCACGGCGCCTTCGTGAGCTGCGTCGCCGGGCTCGGGAACGAACTCGTGAAGATGGGAATCGTGACCGGCGCGCAGAAGGGCGCCATCCAGAGCGCCGCGGCGAAGGCCCCATGAGCAGGGGGGCCGGTCCACCCGGCTTCCCGTTCCAGTCCGAGGCCGGGACTTCCCGGGGCATCTGCCCGGGGTCCCGGTCTTCTTCGCGTCCGCCCCTTCCGGTCCTGGTCATGGACCGTGTGCCCACGGATGGGTCAGACTGTCGTGCGCGCGGAGAGCGAGGGGGACATGTCGGAGGACAGGCTGGGGGACGACGTCCTTCGCGACACCGCGGAACTCTTCCGGGTCGCATTCGAGAACGCTTCCATCGGCAAGGCGCTGATGGCGCCGGACGGCCGTCCCCTCCGGGTGAACCAGGCGCTCTGCGAGATGCTGGGGTATCCGGAGCGTGAACTGCTGGCGTTGAGCTGGCGCGACATCACCCACCCGGAAGACCTGGAGGCGACCGATCGGGCGATCGCGCGAGCCGTCGAGGCTCCCAGCGCCGGCGGACGGACGGAGAAGCGGTACATCCGGAAGGACGGGTCCATCCTGTGGGCCGACGTGACCACCCGGGCCGTGATGGGCCCGGGGGGCGCCGTGCGGCTCTTCATCAGCAACCTCATCGACATCTCGGAGCGCAAGCGGGCCGAGGAGGCGCTGCGGCGGAGCGAGGCCCTCCTGGTCCGCGTCCAGGAGGGAAGCTCCGACGGGTTCGGGGATTTCGAGGCGGCAACGGGTCGCGTCTCCGTGACCCAGCGCTACTGCGAGATCCACGGACTGCCGGCCGGCACGAAGGAGATCTCCGCCGAGGCGTTGATGGCCCACGTGGATCCCGCCGATCTCCCGCGCATCCAGGCCGACATGGCTGCCATCGGCGCGGGCGAGACGGACGAACACGTGTGGGAGTACCGGATCCGGCGGGCGGACGGGACCCCTCGCTGGCTCCGGAGCCGGGGCCGGGTGGTGGGTCGCGACGCGGGTGGCCGCCCCGTCCACGTCTCCGGGGCCATCACCGACATCACCGAGCGCAAGATGGCCGAGGAGGCGCTGCGGGCGAGCGAGGAGCAGTACCGCAGTCTCCTGGACAACCTGAATGCCGGGGTCGTCGTCCACGCACCGGACACGAGCATCCTGCTGAGCAACCTCAGGGCCAGCACCCTGCTGGGCCTCTCGGCCGACCAGATGCGGGGCAAGGATGCCGTGGACCCTGCCTGGCGCTTCGTTCGCGAGGACGGGACGACCATGCCGCCCGAGGAGTATCCAGTGGCGGTCGTCCTCGCGACGAGCGCGCCGATGGTCGACCAGGTGATCGGGATCGATCGACCCGCGACCGGTGATCGGGCCTGGGTGCTCGTGAACGCCTACCCGGAGCTCGGCGAGGCGCATCGCGTGCGACGCGTCGTGGTGACCTTCCTGGACATCACCCTCCACAAGCGTGCGGAGGCAGCCCTTCGCCTGGAGACGGCCCTGGTGAACGGGATCCTGAGGTCCACGCCGGTCGGATTCGCCGTCCTGCGGGGGCCGGACTTCCGTTACGAGCTCGTGAGCCCGGCCTACCAGGCCATCGCTCCGGGCAAGTCGCTGATCGGGAACACCTATGCGGAGTGCTGGCCCGAGTTCGCGGGTCGGGTCATTCCCGTCATGACCGCGCGTCCTGGAGACGGGCGAGCCGTTTCATGCGGAGAACGTCCGGTACGACATCGACCGCGACGGTACCGGTCGCCCGGAGGAGACGCGTACTTCTCCTTCGTCTTCCAGCGCATTCCTCCCGACGAGGGTGGCCAGCCAGCGCTTCTCGTCACGGTCGTGGAGACCACCCTTGCCAGGAACGCCGAGGAGGAGCGCACCCGGATGCGGGCGGTGATCGCCTCGAAGGATCGGCTGGCGGCACTGGGGACGCTGGTGGCCGGGACGGCGCACGAGATCAACAATCCGCTGGCGGCCGTCATCTCGGGCCAGGGCGTGGCGCTGGAGGTCCTCCAGGAGCTGAAGGAACGCCTCGCTCGACGAGGCCCGCTCGATCCGGCGGAGGCCGTCCGGCTGGTGGAGGACGCGGCGAGGCGCTCGGCGACGCGCAGGAGAGCGGGGCGCGCATCGCCCAGATCATCAAGGACATGGCGATCTTCTCCAGTCCGGATCCGAAGCGGGACGCGGGCCCGCCTGGAAGACGTCGTGGACGCGGCCAGTGCGCTGGCTGCCTCCCTCCGTCCGGGCCGGAGCCTCCATCCAGGTGAAGAAGGAGGTCGCCCCGGAGGTCCTGGTCTCGGCCGGTCAGATCACGCAGGTGGTGGTGAACCTGGTCACGAACGCGGCCAAGGCCGCCAGGCCGGGGATGCCGGGTGAGGTCGTCATCCGCGTCGGATCCGGGGCGCCGGGGATGGCCCGGCTCGACGTCGTCGACCACGGCGTCGGCATCGATCCGGCGATCCTGGAGCGCATCTTCAATCCGTTCTTCACGACGCGCCCGGTGGGCGAGGGGAAGGGCTCGGGGCTCGGCCTCGCCGTCAGCCGGTCCATCGTGACGGCCCACGGGGGCACGCTCACCGTGGAGAGCGAGGTCGGCAAGAGCTCCACGTTCCGGATGGAATTGCCCGCCGCGCCCCTCGAGGCGTGACGCTCCACGCTCCGTGCGCCCTCGGCGGGTCGAGCCCCACGCCGAGGTGAGTCACATCCACCCACCCCAGAAGAGTAGACATCACTTTCCGTGTATCCCTTGAGAAGCTCTCAGGCGCCAGGCGACCATCTTCCTCGAACCGGGGGAGTGGGCAGTTCCGACGAGGAGCATGCCCGAGGAGCGCCGCATGCATCCTTTCGCGAGGCCGCCGTCCCGCCGGTTCCTGATGGCCGGTGTCGCCGCCCTCACCCTGGCCGCTTGCAGCAGCGGCGGGACGTCCACCCCGGT
Source organism: uncultured delta proteobacterium (assembly GCA_963766715.1). GTDB lineage: Bacteria > Myxococcota > Myxococcia > Myxococcales > Anaeromyxobacteraceae > CAIOAK01. The sequence continues at coordinate 46,914 of CAVYBH010000016.1, read as the reverse complement.
GCCGGTGATCTCCAGCTTCGGGGCGACGCCGGTGAGCATCGTCTCTGGAGGCTCGTCCACCCTGGCCTGGACCGTGTCGGGTGCGACGTCTCTCGCCATCGACCACGGGGTGGGGCCCGTCGCCGGGACCAGCGTGGTGGTCTCTCCCACGACGACGACGACCTATGCGCTGACGGCGACCAACGCCGGTGGCGACTCGACCGCCACGGCGACCGTCACCGTGACTCCCGTCCCCGTTCCGGTGATCTCGTCGTTCACCGCGACGCCGTCGAGCGTCGTCGTGGGCGGAACGGTGACACTGGCCTGGTCCGTGTCGGAGGCGACGTCGCTCGAGATCGATCACGGGGTGGGAACGGTGACGGGAACGATCGTCACCGTGAACCCCCTGGCGACGACGACCTACACGTTGACCGCGACGAACGCCTCCGGTCCCGTCACGGCGACGGCCACCGTCGACGTGACACTGCTCCCGGTGCCCGTGATCGCCTCCTTCACTGCGACGCCCTCGACCATCGCCCGCGGTGGCTCCTCCACGCTGGCCTGGTCGGTGACGGGCGCAACGACCGTCTCCGTCGACAATGGAATCGGGACCGTCACAGGGACGAGCATCGTCGTGACGCCGGTCGTGACGACGACGTACACGTTGACGGCCACGAGCGCCGGAGGCCCAACGACCTCCACGGCGACGGTCACCATTCCAGGCCGCCTCCATGCTACTCGCAAGCGCCTCGACCGGAACGGGGATGCTCGGGCAGCTCACCGACCTGCCGTTCACCCCCGGCGGCACCGCGTCGACCTTCCGCGACCTCGCGGGCAAGCCCTGGATCGCGAACCACCAGGCGCTGGATGGCCAGGGCCTGGTCTGGAACGGTGCGGACGAGAAGTTCTACGGCGTGCTGAACGGCGGCGGGGCGTGGGAGACCGGCGTGCTCGTCAGCTTCGACCCGGCCACCGACGCCCTCGTCCTCCTGAAGACCCTCTCCGGTCGCGAGTACCCTGCCCAGGCGGGCCTCGCCGGCGACATGTTTGCGTTCGAGAAGCTCACCGGCTTCTACCGCAGGCCGCTCCTCACCCCGGATGGCAAGGGGCTGCTCCTCCTCTCGACCGACGGCGGCGTGATCATGGAGGGGGCGCTCGTGTACGTGAACATCGACCCCACCAGCGCGAACTACCTCTCCGAGTCCGTGGTCTACGACTTCTTCGACTACGAGGTGGGGCAGGGGAGCTATTGCAAGTCCATCCGGGTGGCCACCGTGGACGGCCAGAGCGAGATGGTCTGGGGCAAGGACGGGGCGGGAAACGACGCGGTCTTCATGGCGCGGGTCGGGGAGAACTACGAGGTCCGCCCCGAGAACCCGCCCAACGAGCCGGGGAACTGCAACCCTTGGGTCTTCGATGGCAGGCCCATGGACAAGATCTACGGGCGGATGTTCGCGCTGCGCCCCACCGATGCGACCGACCTCTCGAAGCCCTGGACCTTCGCGCTCGGCTACGACGATGCGGCCCAGCCCGGGCCAGGGCCCGGTCGACCCGCTCCTCCACATGGGGCGGCAGATCTACTGGGATTCGTACGGATTCAGGTCTCTACCCGTCTGCCGTGCGGTGGACCACCTCGGGACCCGGGTCCGGTGGCCAGATGTACTTCTTCAAGGCCGGCGCCCAGCTCGGAACGGGATTCTACTGGGAGGTGCAGTACCGGGCCTACGACCCAGGCGGCATGCTGCCGCTCGACACGTTCGGCAACTCCATCGCGCTCTACTCCGGACTTCACGGGTCTGACGATCCCCTGATTCCCGACTCCCCCCCGCGGATCTTCACCTATACGAGGGGCGACGTCCTCGACCAGCAAGCCACCATGCCCGGCTGGTGGACCGGCTTCAAGCGCTTCCGGGGCGCCAACATGTCGCTCCTCTCGCGCCGGTTCTTTGCGAACGGTGGTGACGAGAGCGACTGCCTCGACGGCACGATCCCGTGTGTCCCATCCACCATCGAGGAGATGGACCCCGCCATCGGCTACCCGCAGCGCGTGCTCGTCACCGCGAACGAGACCACCACCGGGCAGTACTTCTTCGGCGACCCCGGCGTGGGCGGGTCCGTGGGCGAACCCATCGCCGACCGCTACGTGGTGTGGTTCGGCACGCAGCGGCTCGGGTACTCCAACACGCTCAACAAGTACGACCGCGTCACCGGGAACACGACCACCATCACCTTCGACCCTGTCGAGGGCGCGTACCCGAAGGGCAAGCTGCTCGACCTGGGCAATGGCACGGCGCTCGGCTTCATGGACATGACCAAGCCCACGACGGCGGCAGGGAAGTACGGCTACGTGGGGGGGCCCCGGGCCAACGGGGCCGGGCCGGGATTCTACGTGCTCGACCTCGGAACGGGGGGATCCAGAGCTGGATCAGGTTTACGGCCGATTCCCTCATCCGCTTCCTCGACTTCTCGCCGGAGGCGGTCCGGCTCGATGACGGCAGCGTCTGGACGGCGGTCGACTATCGCGATCTCTTCACCATTCCCGCCCAGGACTACCGGGTCATCTCACGGCTGAATCTCTCCACGGGCGTGTTCACGACCCTCTACCAGAAGGAACAGAACTGGAACTACACCCCGGTCGACACCTACACCCCGGCCGGCCGCAGGTCGGCGGCGATCTACCTGCCCTTCTGGCAGAGCAGCGTCAACCCGTTCTCGGACCACCTCGTGAACGCCACACTCGGCTGCGTGCGCGCAGCCGACGGCGCGGTCGTGCGCCCAGTCCGACGTCTTCGGGCCGGCCTCGGCGGCCTCGGGGAACGCCAACCGCATCGTATCCGGCGCCACGTACTCCCCGGCGAACGACGCGATGTACCTGGCCACGTCCAAGGTGGCGAACGCGGACCAGGGCACGATCTTCGAGATTCGACAAGGGCGTCGCAGACGCGGCGCTGTGCAGGGCGAAGCCGGTCGTGACGGCGATCGTCACCGGGCTCACGGACGTGCCGTCGACGAAGCCGCTGTCCACCCGCGCCGGATCGCTCTTCTACGGCACCGCCAACGGCAAGCTGATGAGGCTCGACGTGGCGGGCAGGACCGTGACGCTGGTCGCGGACCTGAAGGCTGCGGCATCGGCGTCGACGCAGGTGCAGGGCTACCTGGCCGAGACGGCGGACGGCGTCGTCGTGGCGGTGGTCTTCGACTACGACGTCGGCGGGAAGAACACCGCCCGGCGGCTCGTCAGCGTGGACGTCGGCACGGGCGCGAAGGTGAGCCGGGACGTCACCGCGCTCATCGAGGAGTTCGAGCCCTATCCGGGCGTGATGCGCCGGAACTGACCTGGGGCGACGGGTCTCCCCGTCAGGCTGCCCGTGGCGTCGCCATCGCCTGGCGCTCCGGCTCCGGAGCCGCCGGGCCTTCGGGGAGACCCTTCCCTTCCAGAGCAGGTAGACGGCCGGGTACACGAGCAGCTCCAGGGCGAACGAGGTCACGAGGCCGCCCACCATCGGGGCGGCGATGCGCTTCATCACGTCGGCGCCGGTGCCCGTGGACCACATGATGGGCAGGAGCCCCATGAACGCCGCCGCGACGGTCATCGCCTTGGGCCGAATCCGCTTCACCGCCCCGTGCACGATGGCCTCGACCAGGTCCCCTCGGGTGTTCAGGAGCCCGCGCTTCCTCCGGTCGTCGTGGGACAGGTCGAGGAAGAGCAGCATGAAGACGCCGGTCTCGGCGTCGAGCCCCATGAGCGCGATCATGCCCACCCAGGCGGCGATCGACACGTGGTAGCCGAGCGCCCACATGAGCCACACCGCCCCGACGGCCGAGAAGGGCACGGCCAGCATGACGATGCCGGCCTTGGTCGCGGACTTCGTGTTCATGTAGAGCAGCCCGAAGATGAGCACGATGGTGATGGGGAGCACGAGCTTCAGGCGCTCGCGGACCCGCAGCATGTTCTCGTACTGGCCGCTCCAGGAGAGCGAGTAGCCGGTCGGCACCGGCACCGCCGCCGCGACCGCCTTCTTGGCCTCGTCGACGTAGGAGCCGATGTCGATCTTCGAGGTGTCGAAGTCGACGTACACGTACCCGGCGAGCAGGCCGTTCTCGTTGCGGATCATCGACGGGCCCGAGACGAGCATGACGTCGGCGATCTCCTCCATGGGGATCTGGCCACCCTGCGGCAGGGGCAGGAGCACGCGCTTCAGCGCGTCGAGGTCCTCGCGATAGTCCCGCTGGTACCGGACGTTGATGGAGTAGCGCTCGCGCCCCTCCACCGTGACTCCCTGCTCGTCGCCGCCCACGGCCGTCATCACCATGAGGTTCGCGTCGTCGATGGAGAGGCCGTAGCGGGCGAGCCGGTCGCGCTTCAGGACGAAGTCGAGGAAGTACCCGCCCGCCACGCGCTCCGCGAAGACGCTCCGGGTGTCCGGCAGCTTGCGCAGGGCGGCCTCGGTCTCGAGCGCGATCCGCTCGATGTCCTGCAGCTTCGCCCCGGAGATCTTGATCCCGATGGGCGTGCGGATGCCGGTGGAGAGCATGTCGAGTCGCCCCTTGATGGGCATGGTCCAGGCGTTCGAGATGCCGGGGATCTGGAGCGCGGCGTCCATCTCGGCCTTCAGCTCCTCCTCGCTGATGCGGTCCCGCCAGAAGGGGCGCAGCGCGGGCTTCAGCCACTCCGGTGCCCTCGCCGAGTACCAGCGGGGCCTCTCCCGCCACTCCGGCTCGGGCTTCAGCACGACCGTCGTCTCCATCATCCCGAAGGGCGCCGGGTCGGTGGAGGTGTTGGCCCTCCCGGCCTTGCCGAAGACGCTCTTCACCTCCGGGAAGGTGCGGAGGATCTTGTCCTGCAACTGCAGCGCGGCCTGGGCCTCGGCCACCGACATGCCGGGCTGCACGGCCGACGGCATGTAGAGGATGGTGCCCTCGTTGAGCGGCGGCATGAACTCGGAGCCGAGCTTCAGGTAGACGGGGACGGTGGCCGCCACGACGAGCGCGCTGGCCGCGATGACCGAGCGGGGGTGGCGGAGCACGAAGCGGCACGGCCCCTCGTAGACCTTGTGCAGCAGCCGGCTGATCGGGTGACGCTCCTCGGAGTAGTACGTGCCCACCAGCGCCTGGGTGGCGAGCCAGGCGAGCGCCCTCGGCTTGAACCGGAACGGCTCGATGCGCGCGAAGAGCATGCGCATGGCCGGGTCGAGCGTGACCGCCAGCAGCGCGGCGATGGCCATGGCCAGGTTCTTCGAGATGGCCAGCGGCCGGAAGAGCCGCCCTTCCTGGTCCACCAGCGTGAACACCGGCATGAAGGCGACCGCGATGACGAGCAGCGAGAAGAAGACCGACGGGCCCACCTCCAGCAGCGCCTCGAGCCGGACCTCGTGGAAGTCGCCCTTCGAGCCGTCCGCCTGCCAGTGGTGGATCTTGTTGTAGGCGTTCTCCACCTCGACGATGGCCCCGTCCACCAGCACGCCGATGGAGATGGCGATGCCGGCGAGCGACATGAGGTTCGCGCCCATCCCCATCGCGTACATGGGGATGAACGCGAGCGCGACCGACACCGGGATCGTGACGATGGGGACGATGGCCGAGGGGATGTGCCAGAGGAAGATCAGGATCACGATCGAGACGATCACGATCTCCTCGATGAGCTTGTGCTTCACGGTGGTGATCGCCTCGTCGATGAGCCCGGAGCGATCGTAGGTGGTGACCACCTCGACCCCGTCGGGCAGCGACGACTTCGAGCTCGGCCAGCTTCGCCTTCACGCGCTCGATGACGTTGAGCGCGTTCTCGCCCTGGCGCATCACCACGATGCCGCCCACCACGTCCCCCTCCCCGTTGAAGTCGGCGACGCCGCGGCGGATCTCGGGACCGAGCGCCACCGTGGCCACGTCCTTCACCTGGATGGGCGTGCCCCCCTCGGCCTTGAGGACGAGCTTCTCCAGGTCGGCGATCGACTTCACGTAGCCGCGGCCGCGCACCATGTACTCGCGGCCGGACAGCTCGACGAGCCGCCCGCCCACGTCGTTGTTCCCTCGGCGCACGGCGGTGATGACCGCCTCGAGCGGCAGCTTGTAGGCGGCGAGCTTGGTCGGGGCTCACGGTGATCTGGTACTGGCGGACCTGGCCGCCGACCGTGGCCACCTCCGAGACGCCGGGCACCGACTGGACGGCGTAGCGCAGGAACCAGTCCTGGTACGAGCGGAGCTCGTCCGAGCTGTGCTTCCCGCTCCGGTCCACCAGCGCGTACTGGAACACCCAGCCGACGCTGGTCGCGTCCGGGCCGAGCTCCGTCTTCACCCCGGCCGGCAGCTGCCCGGTGATCTTGGAGAGGTACTCGAGGACGCGGGTGCGGGCCCAGTACGGGTCGGTGCCGTCCTCGAAGATGACGTAGACGTAGCTGAAGCCGAAGTCGGAGAAGCCGCGGATGGCCTTCACCTTCGGCGCGCCGAGGAGCGCCGTGGTGATGGGATAGGTCACCTGGTCCTCGATGATGTCCGGGCTCCGGTCCCACCGCGAGTAGACGATGACCTGCGTGTCGGAGAGGTCCGGCAGCGCGTCGAGCGGGATGTTCCGCATCGTGTAGACGCTGAGCGCGAGCAGCGACCAGCGTCCCGGCGATGACCAGGAACCGGTTCTCCGCGGAGAAGCGGATGATCCGCTGGATCATCGCTACTTCCCTCCCATCGCCGCCAGCGAGGCGCGCAGTCGCGACTCGGAGTCGATGAGGAAGTTCGCCCGGGTGACCACCTTCTCCCCGGCCTCGAGCCCGGAGAGCACCTCCACCGCGTCCCCGGTGACGGGTCCCACCTGGACCTCGCGGGGCGCCAGCTTGCCCTCCCCGATCGCCACGAAGACCACCTTCTTCGTCCCCGAGTCGATGACGGCGTCGGCCGGGATGCGCAGCCCCTCGCGCTTCTCGGTCTGGAGGGTCACCTCGCCGAACATCTCCGGCTTGAGCTCTCCCTTCGGGTTCGGGAACTCGAGGCGCACCTTGGCGGTCCGCGTCTTCGGATCGAGGATGGGGTCGATGAAGATGACCTTCCCGGAGAAGGTCCTGCCCGGGAAGGCTTGCAGGGAGAGCGTCGCCGGGATCCCGGTCCGGATCCGGGAGAGGTCGGTCTCGTAGGCGTCGGCGAGCACCCAGACGCTGGACAGGTCGGTGATCTCGTAGGGCATGTCGCCCTCGTTCAGCCGGTGCCCCATGACGATGTCCTTCTTCGTCACGACGCCCGTCATCGGCGAGTACAGGGTGAGGTTCTTGGTGGGCTTGCCGGTCTCCTCGAGCCGCCTCACCTCGCTCTCCGGGATGTCCCAGAGCCGCAGCCGCTCCCGCGCCGACTCGACGAGGTCGTCCCCGGCGCCGGTGGCCACGCCCCCTTCGGCGAGCGCCTTTCGCGTGCGCAGCGCGAGCAGGTACTCCTGCTGGACGGAGAGCAGATCGGGGCTGTAGATGGAGAAGAGCCGCTCTCCGCGCTTCACCGGCTTGCCGACGTAGTCCACGTAGACGGTGTCCACGAACCCGCCGACCTTGATGTTCACGTGGTGCACCTGGGTCTCGTCGACGGCGACCTTGCCCACGGTCTTCCAGCTCGCCCCCACCGGTCCGTGGGTCACCTCGGCGGTGCGCAGCCCGATGAGCTGCTGCCGCTGCGGGTCGATCTGGACGGTCGCGAGCCCGTCGACGGAGAGGCTGCCCGCTCGCCTCGTCCTCCTGGACGGGGAGGTAGTCCATCCCCATCTCGTCCTTCCGGGACCGGTGAGGTCTGCTTCGCGTCCATCGGGGAGCGTAGAAGGCGATCTTCCTCTCGCCCCGGCCCCACCCACCTTCACGAGCGCCATGCCGCAGATCGGGCATTCGCCGGGGTGGTCCGACACGATGGTCGGGTGCATCGGGCAGGTGTACCGGGTCTTCGCCTCCGCGGACGGGGCCGCGTGGTCGTGGGCCGGCGAGCCGCGCCCCAGCCAGTAGGCCGCGCCCGCCGCCGAGGGCGAGGCCGGCTGCGAGCACCAGCACCAGTGTCCCGACGCCGAAGCGGCGCGAGGTGGCCGGGGGATTCGTGTCGCTCATCGTCGGATCTCCAGTGGAGCTACATTCCGGAAGGCATGCCGGTGGCGGCGGGAACGGCGGCGGGCTGGGGCGCCCCACCGGCGCCCCCCGAGCTCGAGGCGCGCCCCGCGGTGGACACGGAGGCCGCGCCGGGCATGGAGCCGCCCGACCCGCTCCCCGCGAGCCCGTCGGGCGGGGCCAGGCTCACCTCGTCGTCGGCGATGACCAGCCGCTGCGCCGAGGCCAGCGCGTCCAGGTAGCCGCCCTCGTCGACGACCAGGCCGCGCAGGACCTCCAGCACGGAAGGGAAGGTGACCTTCCCGACCTGGTACTGGGCCAGCGTGGAACGCACGGTGGCGTCCGACTGGACGAGGATGCCGCCGCGATAGATCTCCAGGGTCTGCAGGGCGGCGACGACGAGGGTCCGTCGCTCCCGGGCGCGCAGCTGGACCAGCTGGCGAAGGGCTTCCTCGCCGCGAAGGTCGGCCTCGCGGCGGGCCTGGCTCTCGTCCACGCCCCTGGACTGCTTGGTCGCACCCCAGATCGGCAGGGTGATCCCCAGCTGCACCGTCCACATGGGCTCGATCTGGCCCCGCGGCATGACACCCGCCGTGACGGCCAGATCCGGGAACCAGTCCTTCTTGGCCGAGTCGACCCGGCGGTCGGCGGCCTGCACGGCGAGCGCCGCGATGGCCAGGTCGGGGCTGCGCCGCTCCGCATCGGCCACCGCCTCGTCGGCCGCTCGCAGCACCGGGTCGGCGAAGGCGGCGAGCGGGCGCGGCGTGGGAATCGGCTCGTCGAGCGGATGGACGCGAAGCCGGTTGAGCGCCTGGAGGCGGGTGCGCTCCTCCCCCTCCAGCGCCACGCGCCGCTGCCGGAGGCGGGTCCGCTCCAGCTGGGCGCGCAGGAGGTCGGATTGCGCGCCCTGCCCGACCTCGTAGCGGGTCTTCGCCATCACCTCGGCCTCCCGCCAGAGAACCTCCAGCTTCTCGAGCAGCGCGAGCTGGCCGCGGACGAGGAGGAGGTCGACGTAGGCCCGCTCCACCTCGGCCGTGGTCGCGAGCCGGAGCCGCGCGGTCTCCCCGCCGGCGACGCTCGCCTGGGCCCGGGCGGTCGCGGCCCGCGCCGAGAGCTTCCCCGGCCAGGGGATGGGCTGCGTCAGCATCACCTGCCAGTACGAGGTCTCCATGGTGCCGATCTGGATCGACTGGAACCCGTCGTTCTGGATGCCCAGCGTGAGCGTCGGGTCGGGCAGCGAGCTCACCTGCGGCGCGCGGTCGGTCTCGGCGCGGGCGGAGGCGTCGGCGCGCCCGATCTCCGGGCTGTTCTTCAGGGCCTCGTCGACCAGCGCGCGCACCGCGGGATCGGAGGCGAGCGGACCGGCAGCGGGCGCCCCGCCAGCCGCGGCGAGGGCGAGTGAAGCCAGGATGGCGAGCATGGAACCCTTCCTACTGGACCTTCAGGACCCCGGCGACCATGTCCATGCCGCAGGCGAACCGGTACGCGCCCGGACCCTTCGGGCTCACCACGACCGTCACCGGCTTCTCGTACGGCAGGGGCTGGTTCACGCCGAAGTCCTTCATCACGATCTCGGTGGCGCAGGTGCGCTCCGTCTTGCGCGTCACGACGAGCTTCACCGGCTTCCCCGCCTTCACGTTCACCACCGACGGCTCGAATCCCTTGCTCGTCACCGTGAGCAGCGACGACCTGCGCGTCGCGAGGCTCGGGAGCGGCCGCGGCGGCCGGCGAGGCGGAGAGGGAGGTGGCGGCGAGGACGGCGAGGACGACCGTGCGAAGGGACATGGGTTCTCCGGGTAGGGTGCACCCGGCACGAAAGCAGCAAGCATGCCGCTCGTGGCTACCCTCCCCCTGCCCACCCATCCTCGCGGAATCCCTGGAGTCGGCCTCCCAGGAACCTCCCCCGAAACACGACACCGGGTCACCCGGGGGATTACAGTGTGACCGTGGCGGTCACGATCCCATGACGAACTGGTCCGGCACCGCGCGGAGGCTGCTCTTCGGCTTCGGCGCCATGGTCGCCATCTTCGGCCTGGCGTCCTGGGTGGCGCTCTCCGGCCTGAGCCGGACGCAGGACGCGGTCGCGCGGATGAAGCGGGCGGAGGACGAGGTGCGGGTCGCCCTCCAGCTCTCGAGCGCGGTGCGCGATCAGTACGCCCATCAGGCCCACACGATCATCATCGGCGACGAGAGCCACCTCGGCTTCTACGGCGAGTCGCAGCGAAAGGTGCTGGAGCTGACCCGGGAGCTTCGTTCGCGCTCCGCCTCGCCCGAGGCCCGCGCCGCGGTGGACGGCATCGAGCAGGCCAGCGCCGAGCTGGACGACGTCTTCCGGCAGAGCATCGTTCCGGCCGTCGTCCGGGGCGACCGGGCCTTCGTGCAGGAGCAGCACGCGCGGGCGCAGCTCGTCGTGACCCGCATCCAGGATCTCACCGAGGGTCTCGTCGCGCGCTCGGAGGCCTCCATCGCGTCGGCGCGGGCCGAGGTGGAGGCGGTGGAGCGCCGGACCTCGGCCTGGATCTGGGTGCTGCTCCTGGGTGCGCCGGTGCTCGCCGGAGCCGTGAGCCTGTACATCGGCCGGTCCATCGCACGCCCCGTCGCGCGCCTGCAGGAGGGCGCGGCGCGGCTGGCCGCCGGCCAGCTCGACACGCGGATCGACGTGGCCACGCCCGACGAGTTCGGGGCGCTGGCCCGCCAGTTCAACGCCATGACCGCGGCGCTGGAGGAGCACCAGGACCGCCTGGTGCAGAGCGAGAAGCTGGCGGGCATCGGGCGGCTCGCCGCCGGCGTGGCCCACGAGATCAACAATCCGCTGGCGGTGATCCTGGGCTACACGCGGCTGCTCCGGAAGAAGGCGGACGGGTCGCTGGCGGAGGACCTGAAGGTGATCGAGGAGGAGGCCGTCCACGCCCGGGACATCGTGGAAGGCCTGCTCGACCTGTCGCGTCCGCTCCCGGCCGGACGGGAGCAGGTGGACCTTCGCGACGTCTGCGACGAGGTGGTGGGGCGGCTCCGGGAGGCCACCGGCGCCGGGCAGGCGCTCATCCGGGTGGAAGGCGCCGGGTCGGCGCCGGGCAACCCGGCCAAGCTGCGGCAGGTGCTCGCCAACCTGGTCCGCAACGCCGCCGAGGCCGCCGGGCCCGGGGGCCGGGTGACGGTCCGGGTGGAACAGGAGCCCTCGGTCGTCCGGGTGGAGGTCGAGGACACCGGTCCGGGCATCGACGAGGCCGCCGCCGCGCGCCTCTTCGAGCCCTTCTTCACCACCAAGGATCGCGGGAACGGGCCTGGGGCTGGCGGTGTCGCGGGCGGTCGCCCGCGCCCACGGAGGCGACGTGCTGGGCGAGACCCTGGCCGGCGGGGGGGCGCGGTTCACGCTCCGTCTTCCCCGGGGGCCGATCGAGGAGGCGTCGTGAGCCGTCGCGTGCGCGTGCTGGTCGTGGACGACAAGGAGAACATCCTCAAGCTGTTCGGGAAGATCCTCGCCGACGGCTACGACCTCGCCACCGCGTCCGACGGCGCCCGCGCCCTGTCCCTCGTCGCCACCGGGGACTTCGACGTCGTGGTCACCGACATCCGCATGCCGGGCGCCGGGGGCTTCGAGGTGCTCGCCGCGGTGAAGGCGCGCTCCCCGTCCACCGAGGTGGTCATGATGACCGGCTACGCGACCGTGGGGGATGCGGTCCGGGCCATGAAGCTCGGCGCCTACGACTATCTCGAGAAGCCGTTCGATCCCGACGCCGCCGCGCTCACCGTGGCCCGCGCCGCGGAGCGCCGGCGCCTGCGGGACGAGGCGGCCAGCCTCCGCCGCGAGCTGGAGGGGGTCCATTCCTTCCACAACCTGGTCGGCAAGAGCGACCGGATGCGCGACGTGTACCGGCTGCTGGAGCAGGCCGCCGGCCTCGACATCACCGTGCTCCTCGGAGGCGAGACCGGCACCGGCAAGGAGCTCGCCGCGCGCGCCATCCACTACCACTCGTCGCGCAAGGAGCGGCGCTTCGTGCCGGTGAACTGCGGGGCCCTGCCCCCCGACCTGGTCGAGAGCGAGCTCTTCGGCCACGCTCGCGGCGCCTTCACCGGGGCCGTCTCCGCGAAGGCCGGCCTGTTCGAGGAAGCCGAGGGAGGGACCCTCTTCCTCGACGAGATCGGGGAGCTGCCGCTCGCCACGCAGGTGAAGCTCAACCGCGTGCTCCAGGAGAAGGAGATCCGGCGGGTGGGCGACAACGCAGCCATCCCGGTGGACGTCCGCGTCATCGCGGCCACCCACCGGAACCTGCGCGCCGAGGTGCAGGCGGGACGCTTTCGCGAGGACCTCTTCTACCGGGTGAACGTCTTCCCGATCCTGCTCCCCCCGCTCCGGGAGCGCGCCGAGGACGTCCCGCTGCTCGCCGCCCACCTCCTGGAGAAGCACGCCCGCGCCATGCGTCGCGACATCTCCGGCTTCGACCCCGACGCGCTGCGCCTCCTCGCATCGCACGCCTGGCCCGGAAACGTTCGCGAGCTCGAGAACGCGGTCGAGCGGGCCGTCGCCATCTCGCCCGGTCCCGTCATCCAGGCCCGTGACCTGCCTCCGGAGCTCACCGCGCCCGCCGGCCACGCCTCCGGGCCGGTGCTGGCGTCCCTGCCCTACCGGGAGGTCGTGGAGCAGGCGCAGGACAAGGTGTCGCGCGAGTACCTCGTGGCCCTCCTCACCGAGTTCCGCGGCAACGTCACGCGCGCGGCCGCGCGCGCCGGCGTGGAGCGGGAGAGCCTGCACCGGCTCCTGAAGAAGCACGGGCTCCGGTCGGACGACTTCAAGACGGGCGGGTGATGGGGGCGGGCCGGGTCGAACTCCGCTCGCCGGACCGGATCGCCGACGACGCGCTGGCCACCTTGCGGGCCGAGGGCAGGCCCGCCAACGTCGCCGGGATGGCCCGCTACGGCATCTCGACGGGCCGGGCCCTCGGCGTGCACCGTTCCTCGCATCCGCGCGCTCGCGAAGGAGCTTCGCCGGGCCCACCGGGATCCTCCACTCCGGCACGCGATCGCCGGCCGCCTCTGGCGGAGCGGGGTCCACGAGGCCCGGATCCTCGCCACGCTCGTCGGCGAGCCGGCGCTCGTCACGGCCGCCCAGGCGGAGCGCTGGATCCGGGACGTCGACTCCTGGGACGTCTGCGACCAGCTCTGCAACAACCTGCTCCGGGACAGCCCGGCCGTCCGGACGCTCGCCGCTGCCTGGCCACGCCGGCGCGCGGAGTTCACGCGCCGTGCCGGCCTGGTCCTGCTCGCGGTGCGCGCCGTCCACGACCGCGAGGCGCCGGACGCGGAGCTCGCCGCCTGCCTCGCCGCGTGCGAGACGGCCGCCGACGACCCGCGAAACCTCGTGAAGAAGGCGGTCTCGTGGGCGCTGCGCCAGGTGGGCAAGCGGAGCGAGCCGCTTCGCAGGGCCGCGCTCGCCGCGGCGGAGCGGATCCGGGAACAGGGGTCGCCGCAGGCCCGGTGGATCGCGGGGGACGTGCGGCGCGAGCTCACCCACCCGGGACGGTCGAGCGGATGGCGCGCAGGCGGCCGCCTCGGCCCGTCCGGTGAGCCGGGACGCGTCCAAGAAGAGAGGGGACACCCTGGCCCGTTCCGCGGGCAGGATGTCCCCTCGTGACGTCTCACGCCTCGCCTCGGGGGCGAGGAACTACTGGGCTACTGGGCTGCGCCGCGGTTGACCGTGTTGTTGTTGTGCGTGCCGCCGAACGGGTAGGCGAGGACGCACGCTCCGCCGGTGCTGGTTCGCGGTCATCCCCACCGATGGAGTCCCCGTGCCGTTGTTGACGGGGCCGTGGCAGTTCGCGCAGGTGAGCGGCCTGCCCGTGTGCGAGGACGGATAGGGGTTCGATCCCGATCCGTGGCAGGTGCTGCACGACGGGGTCGCCGTCGCGAGCGTGCAAGGCGCCGTGTACGTGCAGGACTGGGACACGACCGGCGTCCCGCCCGTGCAGCCAGCCGGGGACGAGGTCAACACGGTGCGCGTCTGCGTGCTGTTCGGCTGGCAGGCGCCCCAGGCCGAGTAGGTGAACGACGAGCACGTCGTCACCGGCGGCACGTAGGTGCAGGCCTGCGTGACCACCGGCGTTCCGCCCGTGCAGCCGGCCGGGGACGAGCTCGTCACGGTGCGCGTCTGGGTGTTGTTCGGCTGGCAGGTGCCCCAGGCCGAGTAGTTGAACGAGGTGCAGGTCGTCACCGGCGGCACGTAGGTGCAGGACTGCGAGACCACCGGCGTTCCGCCCGTGCAACCGGCCGGGGACGAGCTCGTCACGGTGCGCGTCTGGGTGTTGTTCGGCTGGCAGGTGCCCCAGGCCGAGTAGTTGAACGAGGTGCAGGTCGTCACCGGCGGCACGTAGGTGCAGGCCTGCGAGACCACCGGCGTTCCGCCCGTGCAACCGGCCGGGGACGAGCTCGTCACGGTGCGCGTCTGGGTGTTGTTCGGCTGGCAGGTGCCCCAGGCCGAGTAGCTGAACGAGGTGCAGGTCGTCACCGGCGGCACGTAGGTGCAGGACTGCGAGACCACCGGCGTTCCGCCCGTGCAGCCGGTCGGGGACGAGGTCGTCACGGTGCGCGTCTGGGTGTTGTTCGGCTGGCAGGTGCCCCAGGCCGAGTAGTTGAACGAGGTGCAGGTCGGCGGGGGCGGCACGTAGGTGCAGGTCTGCGAGAGGACGGGCGTGCCCGTGCATCCAGCCGGGCCGGACGTGACGACGGTGCGGCTCTGGGTGCCGTCGGGCTGGCAGGTGCTCCAGGAGGTGTACGTGTACTGGCACGCCGCGGGAGCCGGAGGCGTGTACGCGCACGCCTGCGACAGGACGGGCGTGCCCGTGCAGCCGGCGGGCGTCGCGGAGGTGACGGTGCGCGTCTGGGTCCCGTCGGACTGGCAGGTGCCCCAGTCCGAGTAGGCGTAGGTGCAGGCTGGACGGCGGTGATCCCACCGGCCCCGCGGGCATGTTCGCCCGGGTTGAAGGTACCGGAGGCGAGGTCGCCTCAGCGGGGCGGTGAAGATGATCGCCCCGGTGGCCTTGTTCGTCACCGTGACCATGCGCCCCTTCACCACGAAGCTCACGTCCTGGAGGAGTGCGCGGACGATTCGCGTCGTCGTCGTCGATTCGCGTGACCCCGTAGAGGTCGAAGAGGGGCTTCAGCACCGTCTGGAGGCTCTTGAGGACCCGCTCGATGTCGTCGGAGGTGCGCGACTCGCGGTCCGACCAGGACCTCTCGGCGTCGTCGCTCTTCGAGGAGGCTGCGACCACGACGGTCGTGAGCGAGTTGACGCTGGTCGCGCCGGCCTGGGCCGCGACGCCGTACACGGCGCCGGAGGGCGAATCGGCCTTCAGGAGGAACGGCGCCGTGAGCCCCGCGACGTCGAAGCTGAACGCGCCACCGGCGTCCGGTGTCGTCGTCAGGACGTTCGTCGACTCCGCCGAGCCTTTCAGCGATACGGACGTGACGGGCGCGTCCGCCGTGGCCACGCCCGTCACTGCCTGCGGTAGCCGAAGCCCCTTTCGGGTTGCTCGAAGCGCCGCAGCCAAGCACGAACAGGCTCAACGCCATCGAAGCCGCGAACGACCAGGTTGCTGTCCTCATCTTCACGCTCCTAGTTTGGGGACTGGGTTGAAAATGTCCCATGAGTCACCGTCACTCACTCATGGGACGGGAGCGGACTCAGCCACATGACGCTGTAGGACATCAACCCTCCGATGTAGGGATTCGCGTCAACAATATGTAAATATCGCTTACTATGCATGTAATTAATCACGATTTTCCGTGACATCGCCCATGACAGTTCCGGCACGGCCGGTGAATTCTGAAAGTACCCAAAGATCTGCTGACGCTGCGTCGAGCCGGAGCGGCACCCGCTCGCTCGAGCGCGATCTCGTCGCCGGCGGTCCCGGGTGCGCCGCTCTTGACGCGATGCACCGAGCCGCTCGGGCCTCGTCCTGGGGGTTCGGCTCTAGCTTCGATGCGCCGAAGGGCCCTGCAGCCGCCCCGCGCCGGTCGACATGCGCCCGAGGAACCGCCCGACTCCCGGCTCGGAGGCCTCGCCCACCCGGATGACCACCTTGCCGACCATGCGCCCGCCCTCCTGTGCGGCAAACGCCTCGCCGGCCCGTTCCAGCGGGAACACCTCGGCGACGACGGGGCGGACCTTGCCGGAGCCCACGAGCCTCCCCAGCACCGCGTAGTCCTCTTGCCGGTCCCGCGGCGTGGCGGCGATGACGGTCCGGCCTCCCCGGACCAGCCGCCAGAGGGACGCGCGACGAGCCCCTCCCGGACCGGCAGGGTCGTCACGTGGTGCCCGTGCCGGGCGAGGACGCGTGCGACCGAGGCGGCGCCCAGGGCCCCGTGGGCATCGAAGACGACGTCGTACTTCCGTCCCGACTGCGTGAAGTCCTCCACCTCGAAGTCGACCACCTTCGACGCGCCGAGATCCCGGAGCCTGGCCGCCTGGGCGATGCCGCAGACCGCGGTCACGGTGGCCCCGCGCGCGTGGGCGATCTGCACGGCGAAGTGACCCACGCCTCCGGCGGCGCCGTTCACGAGCACCGTCTTCCCACGTACGTCCCCGCATTGCCGGAGGCCGTCGAGCGCGGTGAGGGCTGCGACCGGGAGTGCGGCGGCCTCCTCGTAGGAGAGCCCGGGCGGAATCCGGTGGACCTGCCCGGCGGCGACCGCCACCTGCTCGGCGTGGGCCCCTTGCGATCCCGCCACCGGCGAGGCCGTGCCGTAGACCGCGGTTCCCCGCACGAGGCCGGTCACCCCTTCGCCCACCGCCATGACCGTGCCGGCGAGGTCCGCGCCGAGGACCATCGGGAACCCGTCCGCGGACCGGGAGTGGACGACCCCGCTTCGCAGCATCCAGTCGAGCGGGTTCACGCTCGTCGCGTGAACCTCCACGACGACCTCGCCGCGACGCGGCACGGGCTCCGGAATGGCGGCGATGCCCATCACCTCCGGACCGCCGTAGCTTCTGGCCACGAATGCCTTCATCCGTCCCCTCTGGGTCGTCCGGCTTTCCGGGGTGACACCTGGACCGGCCGGCGAGGGTCATATTTCGACCCGGGGGGCGGGGAGCCCGATCAGCGGCCCAGCCCGAGCACCAGCGCCCAGCCCCCCATCACCAGCATGACGAGGTAGGTGAGGACCATCCCCATCACCGAGAGCTTCGAGCGCCGGTAGAACCCGATCGCGTGGAGCACCCGGCCCCCGAAGAAGGCGCCGGCGAGCAGGTGCAGCCAGAGGGGCGACACCCGGCCGGACAGCTCCAGCGCCACGAGCAGCGCCAGCCAGAGCGGGACCCACTCGGCGGCGTTCCCGTGGGCGCGGTGCGGTCGCACCAGGTCCGCGGGAAGGGCGCCCACGCCGGCCTGGAGCTTGCCCCGGAGCCGGCTGACGTTGCCGCCGAGGAGGGTGACGAGGAGGACGGTGAGGCCGCCGTAGAGGAGCGAGACGTGGAGGAGCATCCGTCACGCTACCACCCGCCTGTCGGCTTCGCAGCCCCGGCCAGGTATGCCATCCTCCCTCCGGCGCGCCTGCGCGCCTGGGAGGGGTTCATGATCGGCTTCCTGCTCGTGCTCGGCATCGCCGCTGCGGTGCTCTTCTTCGGGATCGGCATCTACAACGGTCTCGTCACCCACCGGAACGGCTACAAGAACGCCTTCAGCCAGATCGACGTCCAGCTGAAGCGGCGCCACGACCTGATTCCCAACCTGGTCGAGACGGCCAAGGCCTACCTGAAGCACGAGCGGGAGACCCTCGAGGCGGTGGTGGCCGCTCGCAACTCGGCGGTCACGGCCGAGCGCGCCGCCGCGGCGAACCCGGGGGACCCTCGAGCCATGCAGGGACTCTCCTCCGCCGAGGGCGCCCTCTCCGGCTCGCTCTCCCGGCTCCTCGCCGTGGCCGAGGCCTACCCCGACCTCAAGGCCAACCAGACCATGGCGCAGCTCATGGAGGAGCTCGCCTCCACCGAGAACCGGATCTCCTTCGCGCGCCAGGCCTACAACGACGCCGTGATGGGCTACAACAACGCCAGGGAGACCTTCCCCGGGATGCTGCTGGCCGGAGGGTTCCCGCCGGCGCAGTCCTTCGCGATCGAGGCCCCGGCGGAGCGGGAGCCGGTCAAGGTCTCCTTCTAGCCGTCCCGGTCGACCGCCATGCCGGCCCCGCCCGCCGCGCGGAGGACGCTCGACTTCTTCGACGCCCAGTCCAGGGCCCGGAGGAACACCGGCCTGCTGGTCGTGCTCTTCGTCGCGGCCTGGCTCCTCACCATCCTGCTGGCCGACGTCGGCCTCTCGCTCGCGCTCGGGACCGATCCGGTCTCGCTCTTCCTGCCCGTGGCGGCGATCGTCACGCTGGTCGTGCTCGGAGGGAGCGCCTTCCACGGGATGCGGCTCGCGGCCGGCGGGGGGGATGCCGTGGCCACGATGCTCGGCGGCCGGGCGGTCGACCGCCAGACCCGGGATCCCGCCGAGCGCAGGCTGGTCAACGTCGTCGAGGAGATGGCCATCGCCTCCGGCCTCCCGGTGCCTCGCCTCTACGTGCTCGACGGCGAGGCCGGGATGAACGCCTTCGCCGCCGGCTTCTCGCCCGAGCGCTCCGTGGTCGCCGTCACCCGCGGTGCGCTGGACGGGCTCGACCGGGACGAACTGCAGGGCGTCGTGGCCCACGAGCTCTCCCACGTCCTGAACGCGGACACGCGCCTGAGCACCCGGCTCATGGCGATGGTGGGGGGCCTCACGGTCCTCACGCTGGTGGGGCGGATCCTGCTCCGGAGCGACACCGGGCGGGGCAGCGGCAAGGGGCGCGGCGCCGGGCTCGTCGGGGCCGGCCTGGCCCTCGTCGTGGCGGGGTCCATCGGAGCCTTCTTCGGGCGCCTGATCCGGCTCGCCGTCTCCCGCCAGCGGGAGTTCCTGGCCGACGCCGCGGCGGTGCAGTTCACCCGGAACCCGGGGGGCCTGGCCCGCGCGCTCGGGAAGATCGGCCAGCAGGGCTCCCGGCTCACCACCCCGGAGGCGGCCGAGGCGTCGCACCTCTTCTTCGCGGAGGGCGTGGGCGACTTCCTCTCCAGCCTGATGGCCACCCACCCTCCCCTCGAGGAGCGGATCCGGAGAATCACGCAGGGTGAAGGCTCCCCCGGGCCCCGGGTCGCGCCGCTCCCGCCACCGCGGTCTCGCCGATCCCGTCGCTCGCCGCCTCGGCGGCGGCGGCGGTGGGTCATCCCGGGCCGGAGCACGTCCAGCGCGCCGAGGACCTCCTGGCCGGGCTCTCGCCGTCGTTGACCGCGATGGCGCGCGAGCCGTTCGGCGCCCGGGCCGTCGCGTCGGCCCTGCTCCTCGACCGCGACGGGGAGGTCCGGGCCCGCCAGGTGGCCGTCTTCCGGAACGACCCGGCCGCCGACGCCGCGGTCCGGACCGTGCTGCCGGAGGTCGACGGGCTCGACTCCGCGAGCCGGCTCGCCCTCCTCGACCTCGCGCTCCCGGCGCTCGACCACCTGTCGCCGGCCCAGGCGGGAGAGCTGGCCCGGGACCTGGCCGCCATCGGCGCCGAGGGCGCTCGCCCGGCGCCGTTCGAGTGGGCCCTCCAGCGGGTGGTGCAGCGGCGGCTCGCCCCGCTGCTCGGCGCCCGGCGCGCCGCGCCGGTCCGGGTCTGGACGCTCGAGGAGGTCCAGGTGGAGTGCCTGGAGCTCCTCAGCGCGGTGGCCTGGGCCGGGGAGCCCGACCCGGCCGCCGCCCAGCGAGCGCTGGCGATCGGGCTCGGCTCGCTGGGGGCGCCTCCGGGATGGCGGCTGCTCCCGCCTGGACGGGTGGACGCCCACCGGCTCGACAAGGTGCTGGCGCGCCTCGACGAGGCCGCGCCCGAGCTCAAGTCGCGGATCCTGATGGCCTGCGCGGCCTGCGCGCTGGCCGACCAGCGGGTCGTTCCGGCCGAGGGCGGGATCGTCCGCGCCGTCGCGGCGTCGCTGGGTTGCCCCGTGCCTCCGCTCGTGGCGTAGGCGGCGCCAGCCAGTCGCGGACGCGCGCGTAGACCTCCGGCCGGTCGAGCAGGCCGAAGTGGTCGGTCCCGTAGGCGACCCACCGATGGGATTCCGGGAGGTCGAGCGTCCGGGCCGGGTCGGGGTGGAGCCCGAGCGCGCTGTCGACCGGGACGAGTCCGTCCCCCCGCGCCGGCGCGTCCGGCCCCGCCGCCTTCGAGGCGGCGATGGCCAGGCATTTCACCTTCCGTGGAAGAGGGACGGGGCGCCTGCGATCCGGACCGTGGCGGAACCGATCCCGCCCTTCCCAGTCCTCGTCGAGCAGGCTGCCGTGGCGCAGGTCGGTGACGCCGGCGCTGCGAATCCTCCCCAGGCGGGCCAGCGGCCCGGTGAAGGGGGCCGTCGACAGGGCGACGTCCACCCAGTTGCCGAGCCGCTCGGCCGGCGCACCGTGGTGGGGCGTGCCCAGGAAGACCATCCGCCGCAGCAGGCGGGTCCATCGATGACCCGCGCGCTCTCCCACGTGGCAGGCGCTCCGCGCCACGAGCCCTCCCATGCTGTGGCAGAGCAGCACGAGCTCCTCGACCGGGACCGGCCAGGCCTCCACGAGCCGCTCCAGGATCGCGGCGAAGGCCTTCCCGTTGGTGGAGACGTGAAGCCCGCTGTTGTAGTGCAGGTGGATGGGCGTGTAGCCGAGGTCGCGCGCCAGCGCGGCGCCGTGCTCGTGCCCGTTGCGGGTCCAGCGCAGGTCGTTCATGCACGACCCGTGAACGAGCACCAGGATCCGGCCTCCCGCGTCGGGGAGGGCCCCGGCCAGGCGCACCCGGTCGAGCTCCAGGACCTCGCCTCCCCGGCGCAGGCGCATGGGGATGGCGAGCGGGTTTCCGGGTGGCCTCCAGGTGGTCGCCGATGACGCCGTTCAGGACCGCCAGGACCGCCTCCCTCTCGGGCCGCGACCGGCTCTCGCCCAGGAGCGGGACGAAGGGGGCGACGAGTGCGTCGACGCTGCCGCCCACGAGCCGGGTCACGCCGCGGATGCTCCGGTGGACCAGCCCGGCGATCCCCAGCGTCGGGCCCTGCATGTCCTCGACGATGCCGGCCACGCCGGTGGTGGCCTCGACCGCGAGCCGGGCAACTCCCCGGAGATCGGTGGCCAGGTTTCGCACCGGGCGCTTCTTCCGGGTCACGCGCGCGGCGCCCCGCCCGCGCGGTGGAGGAGGGCGACGAGCGCTTCCACCCAGGCCGGGCTGGCGTTCAGGGAGGGCACGAGCGTGAGGCTCTCCCCGCCCGCGGCGACGAACTGCTCCCGGGCCCGCAGCCCGATCTCCTCGAGCGTCTCGAGGCAGTCGGCGACGAAGGCCGGGCAGAAGACGCAGAGCCGCTTCTTGCCCTGCTTCGCGAGCTCGTCGAGCACCACGTCGGTGTAGGGCTTGATCCAGGGCGTCCGCCCCAGGCGCGACTGGAAGCTGAGGCTCCACGTGCCCGGCGCGAGGCCGAGCCGCGCGGCGAGCGCCCGGGCGGTCGCATGGCACTGGGCGCGGT
Organism: uncultured delta proteobacterium; assembly: GCA_963766715.1. Classification (GTDB taxonomy): domain Bacteria; phylum Myxococcota; class Myxococcia; order Myxococcales; family Anaeromyxobacteraceae; genus CAIOAK01. Next base: position 25,350 of record CAVYBH010000016.1, on the reverse strand, counting down.
AGCAGTCCCGGTTGGCCGCCCCGATGACGTCGCAGCACCCGGCCGACTGGAGGCAGTGGCTTCCCCGAGTGGTCGGAGGCCTTCACGTGGCGCTCGGGCAGGCCGTGGAAGCTGAAGAGCACGTGGTCGGGGCGCTCCCGCTCGATCACCGGGGCCCCGACGGCGGCGAAGGCCGCGATGAATCCGGGGTCCTCGTAGAACGCCGGCAGGACCGCCACCGGCGTCACCACGTGGCGCCGGGCCAGCTCGGCGAAGACCGCCTCGAGCGAGGAGCCGGTCGCCGACGAGGAGTACTGGGGATAGAGCGGAGCCACCACGAGCCGGGTGGCCCCGCCCTGGCGGAGCCGCTCGATGGCCTCCGGGATGGACGGGTTTCCGTATCGCATCCCCAGCTCGACGAGGCTGCCCGGGCCCATCGCCTCCCGGACCTTCACCTCCAGCTCGCGGGAGAGCGTGAGCAGGGGCGAGCCCTCCGGGCCCCAGACCTTGGCGTAGGCGGCGGCGCTCTTCGCGGGCCGGGTGGGGAGGATGACGAGCTCGAGCAGCAGCTTTCGCCCGACCGGGTGGATGTCGATGACCCGCGGATCCGAGAGGAACTCGCGCAGGTAGCGCCGGACGGCCGAAGGGGTGGGCGCGTCCGGGGTGCCGAGGTTCAGGAGGAGGTATCCGACCATTTACCCCGTGTACCGGCCGCTCGACCCCTGCGCCACCAATCCACCAGCGCCAGCTTCTCCGCGCGGCTGAGCTTCTTCACCGCCGCCTCGCGCCGGAGCGCGGCGCTCCGGTCCCGCACGCGCACCGCGAAGACCAGCACCACCGGAAGCCGCGAGCGGGTGTAGCGCGCGCCCCGCCCGGTGGAATGGGTCTCCACGCGGGCGATCAGGTCGTTGGTGGCCCCGGCGTACAGCGTCCCGTCCCCGCAACGCAGGAGGTAGACCTGCCAGCCGCGGCGCACGGGCGCCACCTCCGGCTCTACCGTCCGCGCTGCGAGGCGCGCCGGGCCTGCTGGAAGGCCACGAACGGATTGGACGGACGCCCCACCTTGGTCGGCGGCGCGACGGTGTCCTCCGGGACCGGGGCTCCGCCGGCCTCGGCCACCACCGGCCTGCTTCGCTGTACCGGCTTGCCGGCCTTCTTGCGCTTCTTGCTCACGGGCATCGCATCCTCCAGGGACCGCGTGGTGCAGGGCCCAGTCTATCAGGGTCCCTGCCCGGCCAGGGCCACCTGGGAGGCCTCGACGTGCCGCTGCATCACGGACGCCGGAACGGCGATGGCGAAGACGAAGAAGGCGAGCGCCAGGACCCAGACCAGGACGAGGGCGGTGGGGCCGGCGTGGCGCGAGCGGGCCCGCGATCCGGCGAGGGCGGGGAACGCCGCGGGGGACGCGTTGCGGGCCTCGGGCGCGGCAGGTATGGACGGGTGGAACTCGGTACGGACGGTCATGATCGACTCCTTTCATGAGGAGAGTTACGCGTGACGAGCGCTCCCCGGAAGGCGCAGGCGCTCCACCCCCCCGCGCAGGAACGCGCGGCCCATCTCGACTGGGGACACCTCCGCTTCTTCCTCGAGACGGCGCGCGCCGGAAGCGTCTCGGCGGCCGCCCGTCGCCTCGGCGTCGACCGCAACACCGTCGCCCGCCGCATCGCCGCGCTGGAGCAGGAGCTGGGCCTGCAGCTCTTCGAGCGCGGCCCGCAGGGCTGGAGCCGCACGGGCGCCGGCGAGGAGCTGGCCGACCTGGCCTCGCGCGTGGAGCAGGACGTGCTGGCGCTGGCGCGCCACGCCGACGCGCGCGACCCGGCGCTCTCGGGCGCCGTGCGCCTCACCACGGCCACGCACATCGCCGCCTACCTGCTCGTGCCGGCCCTGCCGCGCCTGCGGGAGAGCCACCCCGGCCTCGTGCTCGAGATCGCCGCCGACCAGCGCACCTTCGACCTCACCCGCCGTGAAGCCGACCTGGCGCTGCGCATGGGGCGGCCGCGGGACGCCGGGCTGGTGACCCGGAAGCTCTCGGACGTCGCCTACCGGCTCTACGCCTCGCGCGCGCTGCGCACCGGGAAGCGTCCCCAGGTCGACTTCGAGCGCGACGACTTCGTCGGCTTCGACGACAGCCTGGCGGGCGTGCCCCAGGAGCGCTGGCTCGCGCGCGTCGCGCCGGAGCGCCGGGTGGTCTTCCGGTGCAACAGCACCGCCTCGCTGCTCGCCGCGGCGCGGCTCGGCATCGGCGTGGCCGTCCTGCCCCGCTTCGTCGCCGACCGGGATCCGGAGCTGGTGGCGCTCGAGGGGCCCGAGCCGGTGAACCACGAGCTGTGGCTGCTCGTGCACGGCGACCTGCGCCGGTCGCAGCGCGTGCGAGCGGTGATCGAGTGGGTGGACGGGATGGTTCGCGACGCGCGCGCGGAGCTCCTCCCGGGCGGCTGAAGGCCGAGGGCGGGCGCCCGGGCGCCCGGCGCGTTAGGTTCGACTGGGGGGGGCGAATGGCGATGACGAGCGGCGGACGCGCACCCGTGAGCGACTTCGTCGCCGAGCTCCGCCGGCGCCGCGTCTTCCGGGTCCTGCTCGGCTACGGGATTGCCTCCTTCGCGGTGCTCCAGATCATCGAGCCGGTCATGCACGGGCTCCACCTGCCGGAGTGGGTGCTGTCCGCCTCCGTGGTGGCGCTCGGCCTGGGGTTCCCGGTCGCCATCGGGCTCGCCTGGGCCTTCGACCTCACCCCGACGGGCATCGAGAGGACCCGATCGGCCGGCACCGCCGGACGGCCCGCCGACGCGGGCTCGCGCGTGTGGCTCCTGCTGGCCGGGCTGGGCCTGCTCGCCGCCGCACCCGGGCTCGCCTGGTACTTCGTCTGGCGCAACGGGTCGGGCGAGGCTCGGCTCGGCGTGGCGCTCGCCGGGCGGCGCCCTCCTGCTCGCCGTCGGGGCCCTGGTGATGCGCTCCCGCCGCGGCGTCGCGCCTCCGCCCGCGCGGCCTCCCGTTCCCGCCTCCATCGCCGTGCTGCCCTTCGCCGACCTGAGCCCGGACCAGGACCAGGGATACTTCTGCGACGGCATCGCCGACGAGCTCCTCACCGCGCTCTCCTGCGTCCCCGGCCTTCGCGTGGCGGCGCGAAGCTCCTCCTTCCAGTTCAAGGGGCGCAGCGTGGACGGCCGGGAGGTCGGGCGCTCCCTCGGCGTGGCCACGCTCCTCGAGGGGGGCGTCCGCAAGGCCGGGAACCGCGTGCGGGTGAGCGCACAGCTCGTGAACGGCGCCGACGGCTACCAGCTCTGGTCCGAGACCTTCGACCGGAACGTCGACGACATCTTCGCCATCCAGGAGGAGATTGCCCAGGCCGTGGTGCGGGCGCTCCGCCCCCATCTGGGCGGGGCGGGCGAGGGACGCCTCACCCGCGCCGGGACCCAGAGCACGCCGGCCTACGAGATGTACCTGCGGGGGCGGCAGTTCCTCATGAGCCTCTCGGAGAACGGCTACCGGTTCGCCCGCCAGATGTTCAAGGGGGCGATCGAGCTCGATCCGGCCTTCGCGCAGGCCCACGCCGGGCTCGCCGACACCGACTACTTCATCCTCCAGTGGCACCTCGACGACGCCAACGCGGACACGCTCCGGGCGGAGGCCCTCGCGGCGAGCGGCGAGGCCCTGCGGCTCGACCCGGACCTCGCCGAGGCCCACGTCTCCCGCGCGAACGTCTTCTCCTACTCCGGCCGGGCCGAGGAGGCCGAGGTCGAGTTCCGGCGGGCCCTGTCGCTCAACCCGGCGCTTCCCCACGCCCACTACTTCTACGCCCGCCACCTGTTCGGCGAGGGCCGGCTCGACGAGGCCGCCCGCGAGTTCGAGGAGACCATGCGCCTCGACCCGGACGACTACGGCACGGCCGCGTTGCTCGTCACCGCCCACAAGGGTCGAGGAAACCTCGACGCCGCCGCCGCGGCCGCCGCCGCTGACGCGCAAGGCTGTGGGCCGTCGCCTCCAGCTCAACCCCGACGACGTCCGGGCCCTCTACATGGGAGGCGGGGCCGAGATCCAGTTCGGGGACCGGGCCCGGGGCATGGAGCTCCTCAGCCCGGGCCCGCGAGCTCGCACCGGACGATTTCGCGACGCTCTACAACGTCGCCTGCGGCTACGCGAACGCGGGCGAGCTCGAGCTGGCCCTCGACACCCTGGAGCGCGCCGTCGGGACCGGCCGCGGCTCCCGGCAGTGGATCGAGCACGACAGCGACCTCGACGCCCTGCGCGGCTCGCCCCGATTCCGGGAGATCCTGTCGCGCGTGAAGTCCTGACGCGCCCCGGTCAGGCGTGCCGCCGGACGAGCGCCTCCAGGTAGCGGGACCGGACCTGCTCGGTCGCCGCCAGCCTCTTCACGGGCGGCAGCTTCAGGATGGCCCCGAAGAAGGCGGCCAGCGCCCGGTGGCTCCAGAGCAGCCGGTTGTCGAACACGAGGTCCTGGAGCTTGCCCCGCTCGATCGCCATGAGCACGGCCTTGTGCGCTCCGTTGAGTGGCGTGAGGCGCCGGCGCCCCCGCTCGGTGAGCGAGAGCGCGCCCTCCCGGCAGGCCCGGATGCACACCCCGCAGCCCAGGCACCGATCGGCGTCGAGCCGGGCCACGGTGCGCTTCGGCCGGTGCGGGTCGTTCGCCGAGACCGCCGAGAGCGCCTCCACCGGGCACTTCCGGACGCAGCGCTCGCAGCCGGTGCAGGCGCCCTCCTCGACCACCGGCAGGAACGGCGTGGTGTGGACCGGGTGGGCCGCGGCGAAGCGGCGGGAGGCGATCAGGGCCTCGCAGCAGCAGCCGCAGCAGTTGCAGATGAAGTTCACGCCCTCCCGGACGTTCTCGCCGAACTGCACGAGGTCGAGCTCCTGCGCCCGGTGGAGGAGGTCGAGCCCCTCGGCGACGTCCACCTCCCGTGCGTGGCCGTGGCGGACGAGGGAGGACGCCGGACGCGTTGAACGTCATGCAGATGTCCTGAGGCGCGTCGCAGGCGCGCCCCACGTGCTCCATCTTGTGACGGCAGTAGCAGAGGGAGATCGCCCCGGTGCGTCGCGGTCCGGATCACCTCGCTGGCGCGCTCGAAGTCGAGGACGTGGAGGGCGTTCTCCTCGGAGAGGACCGCCTCCTGCACGAAGGCGCGGCCGAGCTGGGTCTCCCCGGCGGCGAAGAGCGCCCGGACGAAGTCCTCCTCGACGTTCAGGTACTGGTAGAAGAGCTCGGCCAGCGCCTGCTGATTGACGTCGCTGGCGGACCCGCATCATCGAGAACTCGAAGAAGCCGGCCATCGGGGGCGGCAGCACGTACTCGGTGCCCGCCTCCCCTTCCCAGTCGACGAGGAGCGCCCGCTCCGCCAGCGCCTCCAGCGTGGCTCCGGGCCTCGGCCTCGGACACCTTCCAGATCCCGGCGGCCCGGGCGGCGGTGAAGGGGCGGATGGGGAGGACCGAGACCAGCTCGGCCTCCCGCTCGCTGAAGAGGATCTTCAGGATCTGGAAGAGGCTCCGGGCGGGAGGCGCTCCCTGCGGGAAGCGGTTCAGCCGCTCGGTGAGACGGTCGTAGACCGACCGTGAGGCGTGATGGGCCATGGCGGGCACCCCCCTCGTCCGCTCGTCCGTCCAAAATTACCGCCGCAGGGCCCTGGGCGACAATCCCTCGCGATGGGCGGGTACGGGCTTGCTACATTGTCGGGATGCCGACGCTTCGCCTCCCCCGCCAGGCCCGTCCGGCCGCGGCCCTCCTCGCGCTGGCCCTCTCCGCCTCCGGCTGCTTCAGCGGTGCGAGCCACCCCATCACGCCCCGCAGCCCGATCATCCAGGGCTTCCTGGCCTCGCCGACGGCGGTCGCCTCCGGCGGCACGGCCACGCTCTCCTGGTCGGTCAGCGGCGCGGATACCCTCTCCATCGCCCCCGGGGTGGGCACGGTCACCGGGACGAGCGTCCAGGTCGCGCCCACGGCCACGACGACGTACACGCTCACCGCCACCAACGCCGGAGGCTCGTCCACGGCCAGCGTCACGGTGACGGTGGTGCAGCCGCCGAGCGGCCTCGCCTATGCGGTCAACCCGGCCGTCTACGCGGTGGGAACGGCCATCACCTCCAACACCCCCTCGTACGCCGGCGGCGTCGTCTCCTCCTGGACCGTGTCCCCTGCCCTGCCAGCCGGCCTCTCGCTCGACGCCTCGACCGGCATCCTCTCGGGGACGCCCACCGCCGTGACGGCCCTGGCCGTCTACACGATCACGGCCACAAACGCCGCCGGAAGCACCACCGTCGACGTGACCATCACCGTCACAGCGCCGCCTCCGCCCGCCGGCCTCGCCTACTCGGCGAACCCGGCCACCTACGTGGTGGGCGCCGCGATCACCCCGAACACGCCGTCGAGCACCGGGGGGGCCATCGCCTCCTACACGGTGTCGCCCGCGCTTCCTGCGGGGCTCTCGCTCGCGACGGCGACCGGAATCATCAGCGGAACGCCCACCGCCGCTGCGGCCCAGGCCATCTACACGGTCACCGGCACGAACGCCGCCGGGAGCACCACGGCCTCCCTGACGCTGACGGTAACCGCTTCGCTCGCGCCTCCGGCCGGCCTCACCTACTCGGCGAACCCGGCCACCTACGTGGTGGGCGCCGCGATCACCCCGAACACGCCGTCGAGCACCGGGGGGGCCATCGCCTCCTACACGGTGTCGCCCGCGCTTCCTGCGGGGCTCTCGATTGCGACGGCGACGGGCATCATCAGCGGAACGCCCACCGCCGCTGCGGCCCAGGCCACCTACACGGTCACCGGCACGAACGCCGCCGGGAGCACGACCGCCGCCCTGAGCCTGACCGTGAGCACCGTCGTCGGTCCTCCGGCCAACCTCACCTACTCCGCCAACCCGGCCACGTACATGGTGGGCACCGCGATCACCCCGAACGCGCCCTCGAGCACCGGGGGGGCCATCGCCTCCTATGCCGTGGCGCCGGCCTTGCCCGCCGGCCTTTCGATCGGCGCGACGACCGGCATCATCACCGGCACCCCGACCGCCGCCGCCGCGCAGGCCGTCTACGTGATCACCGGCACCAACGTCTCCGGGGTCCACCACCGCCGCCCTGAGCCTGACCGTGAGCACCGTCGTCGGTCCCCCGGCCAACCTCACCTACTCGGCCAACCCGGCCACCTACACGGTGAACACGCCCATCGCCGCCAACAACCCGTCGAGCACCGGAGGGACCATCACCTCCTACGCCGTGACACCCGCCCTGCCGTCCGGGCTCCTGCTCGACGCCACCACCGGCGTGATCACCGGAACGCCCACCGCCGAGGCGCCGCGGACCGTGTACACGGTCGTGGGGACCAACACGGAGGGGAGCACCGCGGCGGCGCTCGACGTCACGGTCGCGGTGTCCCCGACGCCGGCCGGCTTCTCGTCCACCGGTTCGATGGCCACGGCGCGCGAGTACCACACCGCGACGCGGCTCTCCGACGGGACGGTCCTCGTCGTGGGAGGGTTCGACGGCTCCGCGCCGGTCCGCACCGCCGAGCTCTACGACCCCGCCACCGGACTCTTCACCCCGACCACCGGCAGCATGGCCACGCCCCGGCAGAACCACTCCGCCTCCCTGCTCGCCGACGGGACGGTCCTCATCGCCGGCGGACTCGTCAACAACAACCTGGTCGCCACGGCAACGGCGGAGATCTACGACCCCGGCACCGGGACCTTCTCCGCGGCAGCGAACAGCATGCCGGACGCGCGGTCCGACTTCACCGCGACGACCCTCCCCAGCGGAAAGGTGCTCATCGCGGGCGGGGCGGTGCGCGCGACGTCCACCTTCCTGACCACGGCGACCCTGTACGACCCGACCACCCGCTCCTTTGGCGCGACCGGTTCGCTGAGGACCGGCCGGGCGGCCGCCGTGGCCGTGCTCCTCCAGGGAGGAAAGGTCCTCGTCGCCGGCGGCGCGGCGGGAGGCTCGGGCAGCAGCGTCACCTACCTCGCGAGCGCGGAGATCTACGACGGCGCCACAGCGCTCTTCACGGCCACGGGACCCATGCCGGTCGCCCGTCTCGCCGACACGGCCACCGCGCTCCAGGTCACCGGCTCGCCGCCCGCGGCGTCGGGGCCGATCCTCGTCGCCGGGGGAGCGACGCCGTTCTCCCTCGCCACCGCCGATCTGTACGATCAGGCGGGCGGCACGTTCGCCGCCACCGGGTCGATGGCCGAGTCGCGCAGCTTCCAGACCGCGTCCCTCCTCCCGGACGGCCGGGTCCTCGTGGCAGGAGGCTCATCCGGAGCGAGCATCCTCTCCACCTCCGAGATCTACGACCCCGTCCTCGGCGCCTTCGCATCCTCGGGGCACGACATGCTGGTGCCCCGTTACCGGCAGACGGCGACCGAGCTCCAGGACGGCCGCGTGCTCGTGGCGGGCGGGCGGAACACCAACGGCGTCCTCTCGACTGCCGAGATCTTCACCGCGGGTCCCTGATCGGAGGCGCCATGTCGAAGGGCAGGCCGACGCATTCCTCGAGGCGGTCCGGGGGCTCGCTCGCCCGGCGCGACGTCCTCAAGCTGGCGGCGGCCGCCGCGGCGGGCGCTGTGGCGAGCCGGGTCATGGCGGGGGCGCCGGAAGCCCGGATGCCCACCCGCGACCTGGGGCGCACCGGGTTCCGGGTCGGCCTCTTCAGCCTGGGCGGGCAGGCCGCCATCGAGCAGCCGGACAACGAGGCGATCGCGGTGCCGCATCGTCGAGCGCGCGCTCGACCTCGGCGTGAACTACATCGACACCTCGGCCCGCTACGGAGGCGAGGCCCGGTGGAGCGAGCAGTACATCGGGCAGGTGATGAAGCGGCGTCGCCGGGAGGCCTTCCTGGCGACCAAGACCCACGACCGCACCCGGGACGGCTCGCTCCGCCTGCTCGAGAAGTCGCTCCGCCTCCTGCAGACCGACCAGGTCGACCTCTGGCAGCTCCACCACATGAGCACCATGGCCGACGTGGACGCGGTCTTCGCCCGCGGCGGCGCCATCGAGGCCTTCGAGAAGGCGCGGGAGGAGAAGCTCGTCCGCTTCCTGGGAATCACCGGCCACGCCGACCCCGACGTGCTGGCCGCGGCCATCCGCCGGTTCCCGTTCGACACCGTCCTCATGGCGGTGAACGCGGCCGATCCCGCACCACCTCCCGTTCCAGAAGACGCTGCTCCCGCTCGCGGTCGAGAAGCGGATGGGCGTCATCGGGATGAAGATCCCGGCGCGCGGCCGGCTCGCGGCTACGTCCGCCCCGCTCGAGAGCAGCGCGGGAGATCAGGCGACGCGTCGGACGCTCCCATGCCCGAGGCGATGCGCTACGTGCTCTCGCTGCCGGTGTCGACGGTGATCGTGGGCGTGGACTCGATCGCGCAGCTCGAGGAGAACGTGGCCACCGCCCGCGGCTTCACGCCGCTGCAGGCCCCCCAGCTCGCCGCCCTGGAGCGCAAGGCCGAGCCGGTGGCCCGTCAGGCGCTCTGGTTCCGCAGGGCGTGATCCCGCCGCGCGGGACGGGAGCCCGGCGGGCCGGTCAGGCCGTTCCCTCCGGGACCTTGCATGCGGCCAGCGGCTCCCCTTCCCCGGTGAAGGTCGGCTTCCGCTTCTCCAGGAAGGCCTTCTTCCCCTCCACGTAGTCGGCGCTCTCGAAGACGCAGCGGCGCAGCGCCTGGATCCGCTCGAAGGTGTCGGGCGACACCGGGTGGCTGCGGTCCAGGATGCGGAGCTGCTCCTTGATCACCCCGACCGCCAGCGGGGAGTTCTCGGCGATCCGGTTCGCCATCTTCATGGTGAAGGCCTCCAGCTCGGCCTTCGGCACCAGGTGGTTCAGGATCCCCACCGCCACGGCCCGGTCGGCGCGGATGGGCTCGGCCGTGAAGAACATCTCCCGGGCCACCCTCGGGCCCACCAGGTTGAGGAAGTGGAGGATCCCGCTGCAGTTGTACGGGACGCCCAGCTTGGCCGGGGTGATGGCGAAGGTGGCGGTCTCGCACCCGATGGCGAGATCGCAGACGAAGGCGAGGTCGCAGGCCCCGCCCCAGACGCCCCCGTCCACCATGGCGATGACCGGCGCGGGAAAGTGCCCGACCTGCCGGATCACGTGCTCGAGCGGATCCTGGTAGTCGAGCGGATCGCGCCCGGGCTGGGGAAGCGAGTGGACGTCGAGCCCGGCCGACCAGACCGGGGAGCCGGGGGCCGCGCGAAGCACCACCACGCGCACCTCCGCCTCGGCCAGCTCGACCAGCCCGGCGGTCAGTCCCTGGAGCATCTCCGCCGAGAGGCAGTTGCGGCGCTGCGGATCGTCGAGCGCCAGGATCCCGACGCGGTCTCGGACTTCGACGTGGACGACGGCCATGGGTGACCTCCTCGCAGCATCCTACCCGGGTTGATCGCGTTCCCGTCGTCCGGGGCGCCGGCGCTCACCTGGCCGCCGGCTCCTCCAGCCCGAGCTTCTTCTTGAGCGGCTCCACCGACGGCTTCCGCCCCCGGAACTTCACGTAGAGCTCCATGGGGTCGACCGAGCGCCCCTTCTCGAGCAGCTCCCGGAAGGCGCGCGCGGTGGCGGGGTCGAAGATCCCCTTCTCCTCGAAGGCCGCGAAGGCGTCGGCGTCGAGCACCTCGGCCCACTTGTAGCTGTAGTAGCCGGCCGCGTACCCGCCGCCGGGGCCGAAGACGTGCTGGAAGTAGGTGGTCCGGTAGCGGGGCACGATGGTGGCGGGCATGCCCATGCGCGCGAGCGCGATGCGCTCCACGGTGGCCGCGTCGGGCTCGCTGGTGGCGGAGAGGGTGTGCCACTCCAGATCGAGGAGCGAGGCCGCCAGGTACTCGGTGTTCTTGAACCCCTGGTCGAAGCGGGCCGACCGCTGGATCTTCTCGACGAGCGCCGCCGGGATGGGCTCGCCGGTCTTCCAGTGGCGGGCGTAGGTGGCGAGCACCTCCGGCTGCATGGCCCAGTTCTCCATGATCTGCGAGGCGAGCTCGACGAAGTCCCGCGGCAGCGGGCCGTATCCCTCGTACCGCTTCCTCGACAGCATGGCCTGCAGCCCGTGGCCCAGCTCGTGGAAGAGGGTCTCGACCTCCTCGGGGGAGAGCAGCGCCGGGGCGTCGCCGGACGGGCGCGTGAAGTTGCAGGTGTTGGTGACGATGGGACGGACGTCCTTGCCGTCGCGCACGTACTGGCCGCGGAACCCGCTGGCCCAGGCGCCCGAGCGCTTTCCGGGACGCGGGTGGTAGTCGACCAGGAACACCGCCAGGTGCGAGCCGTCGCAATCCTTCACCTCGAAGACGCGCGCCTCGGGGTTGGGGCGGGGGGCGTCGGGGAGCTCGGTGAAGGTGATCCCGTAGAGCTTGCCGGCCACCTGGAAGGCCCCGTCGCGGACCCGGTCGAGCGCGAAGTAGGGGCGCAGCTCGTTCTCGTCGAGGTCGTAGCGGGCCCGGCGCACCTTCTCGGTGTAGTAGAACCAGTCGTGCGGCTCGAGCGGGTGGGACTTCCCGTCCGCCCGGATGGCCGCCTCGAGCGCCTTCGCGTCGCGCGCCGCGGCGCCCTTGGCCGGACCCCAGAGCTGGTCGACGAGCGCGTAGACCGCCGTCGGCGTCCCGGCCATCTGGTCGTCGAGGACGTAGTCGGCCCAGGTGGCGTAGCCGAGCATCCGGGCCTTCTCGGCGCGCAGCGACGCGGTGCGGGCCGCGATGGCCTTGTTGTCCCCCGGTCCGCCCTGGTCGCAGCGGGTGGTGTAGGCGTCGAACATCCGCTTCCGGAGCTCCCGGTCGTCGGCGTACTTCATGAACGGCCAGAGGCTGGGGGCGTGGAGCGTGAAGACCCACTTCCCGTCGAGCCCTCCCTTGCGGGCCGCGTCGGCGGCCGCCGACACCGCGCCGGGGGGGAGGCCGGCGAGCTGCTCCGGGCGATCCAGGACCAGCCTCCAGCCGTTCGTGGCGGCCAGCAGGTTGTCGCCGAACTTCACTCCCAGGGAAGTCAGCTCGGCGTTCAGGGCGCGCAGCCGGGCCTTCGCCGCGGGGTCGAGCCGCGCGCCGGCCCGGACGAAGGCCCGATGGTTGCGCTCGAGGAGGACCTTCTGGTCCGGGTCGAGCCGCAGCCCGTCGCGCTGGGCCCAGAGCGCGTCCACCCGCCGGAAGAGGCGGTCGTCGAGATAGGTGTCGTCGCGGTGGCGGGTCAGGCGGGGCGCCATCTCCCGCTGGATGGCCTGGATCTCGTCGGTCGACTCGGAGGCCGCGAGCGCCCCGAAGACCGCCTGCACGCGGGAGAGCCGCTCGCCCGCGGCGTCCAGGGCGGCGAGCGTGTTCTCGAAGGTGGGCGGGGCCGGGTTCGCGGCGATGGCCTCGACCTCGGCGCGGTGCGAGGCCATGGCCGCCTCGAAGGCGGGGCGGAAGTGCTCGGCCCGGATCTCGCCGAAGGGCGGCAGGCCGAAGGGCGCGGTCCACTCCGAGAGGAGCGGGTTCGCAGGCGCGGGAGCACCCGGTGCGGGGGCCGCGAGCACGAGGACGGCGGCGAGCGGGACGATGGCGTGGATCAAGGATTCTCCGGGAAGACGGTGAAGGAAGGGACGCGTCCGAGGGCGTCGTCGACGAGCCGCGCCCAGGGAGCCCAGGCCTGGCCCGCCTGCGGGAGATCCCAGGTGGCCTGGCAGTCGCCGTTGGCCCAGGGCTCCAGGTCGCGGCACATGCGCGGCCGGCCCGCGAAGGGCAGCCGGCACCCGGTCTCCTCGAGGAAGACGCACGGGGAGGTCTCGGCCCCGACGTGCACGCGCCCTTCGGCGCGCTCGGCCACGGTGGCGGGGCGCAGGTAGCGGACTCCCAGGTGCCGGACCACCACCCAGTCGCCCGAGGAGAGCGCCCGGGCGAGCGCCGCGGCCGGGTCGGGGTCGGAGAGGAACCGCTCCGGCTCCTCGGCGCCGGGGCGCGTGCGGCAGCACTCGCCGCACCGCGCGCAGAGATCGGGCCGCTCGGAGGTCATGCGCCGGGAGCGGGCGGCCGGGCCAGGACGAGCTTCAGCACGGCGAAGCCGATCACGCCGGACACGGCCGACGCGGCCAGGATGCCCAGCTTGGCCGCGGACAGGAGCGGGCCGTCGGAGAAGGCCAGGCCGGCCACGAAGATGGACATGGTGAAGCCGATGCCCCCCAGGATGCTCGCCCCGTAGAGCTGGCCGAACGTCACTCCGGGTGGAAGCTCGGCCTGGCCCGTCTTCACCGCGAGGACGGAGGTCAGGGTGATGCCGACCTGCTTGCCGAAGAAGAGGCCCAGGATGATGCCCAGGCTGACCGGCTGGAGGAGCGCCTCCTGGATGCGCCCGTCGAGCCGGACCCCGGCGTTGAAGAGCGCGAAGAGCGGCAGCACCACGTAGGCGGTGATGGGGTGCAGGTAGCGCTCCATCGCGAAGCCGGCGGGGAGGAAGTCGAGCGTGGCCGTGCCCAGCTCCTCGATGATCTCCATCTGCTCGGCGTCCTTGACCATGCTCTCCCGGGAGAGCTGGCGCTCCTCCAGCCTGGCCAGGCGGCTGCGCACCGCCGAGAGGAAGTCGCCCGGCTCGATGGCGGCGCGCACCGGCACCGTCAGCGCCACCAGGATCCCGGCCACGGTGGCGTGGACCCCGGAGGCGAGCATGGCCGCCCAGACCCCGACGGCGAGCACGACGTAGGCCCCGTAGCGGCGGACGGAGAGACGCGTGGCGAGGTAGAGGAGCGCGAGCAGCCCGGCCACGGCCGCCAGCGCCACCAGGTTCACCCGGGCGGTGTAGAAGACCGCGATCACCAGCACGGCGCCCAGGTCGTCGGCGATGGCGAGCGCCGTGAGGAACACCTTGAGTCCCACCGGAACCCGCGGCCCGACCAGCGCCAGCACCCCCAGCGCGAAGGCGATGTCGGTGGCCATGGGCACGCCCCAGCCGGCCGCGCCGGGCCCGGAGCCGTTCAGGCCGAAGTAGATGAGGGCCGGGACCGCGAGCCCGCCCAGGGCCGCCGCCACCGGCAGGAGCGCGCTGCGGAAGGTGGAGAGCTGCCCCACCACCAGCTCGCGCTTGATCTCGAGCCCCACCACGAAGAAGAAGAGGGCCATCAGGCCGTCGTTGACCCAGTGCGCGGCCGACATCGAGAAGGACCACCCGCCGAACGACAGGCCGAGCTTCACGTGCAGCATCCGCTCGTAGAGGTCGGCCCAGGGCGAGTTGGCCCAGGCGAGCGCGATGCCGGTGAAGACCAGCAGGAGGATGCTGCCCGACGCCTCCGAGTGGAAGAAGCGCTGGAAGACACCCCGCGATCCGGCTGCGTGCGTCCCGGAAGGTTCGGTCATGGCCGCCATATTAGCCGCCTCCTCCGGACCGGCTATGCTCCCATGCGTGTTCTTCGTCCTCTCCAAGCTCCTCGACCTGCTCCTCGCCCCGCTCTCCTGGGCGCTCCTGCTCCTCCTCGGCGCGCTCCTGTGGCGCCGGCGCGGCGCCGCCCCCTGGCTGGCCGGAGCCGCGGTGGTCGTCCTGTACGCCTTCTCGATCGAGCCCGTGGCGAATGCGCTCACCCGCGCCGCCGAGGCGCCGGCGAGGCGAACCTTCCGTCCCGACGCCGTCTACGACGCGGTCATCGTGCTGGGAGGGGGCATCGACCCGGCCGCCTCCGAGGCGATCGGGGAGGCCGAGCTGAACGCGGCCGGCGACCGGATCGTCACCGGCTTCGAGCTCCTGCAGTCTGGCCGGGCGCGGCACGTCCTGCTCTCGGCGGGAGGCCCGGATCCCTCGGGGCCCGTCGAGGCCGACTGGGCCGCGGCGCTCTACCGGCGGCTCGGCATCCCGGCCGAGCGCATCGTGCTGGAGCGGGAGAGCCGGAACACCCGCGAGAACGCCGAGCAGAGCGCCCGCATCGTCCAGGCCCGCGGGTGGAGGTCGCTGCTCCTCGTGACGAGCGCCATGCACGCGCCGCGAGCCCTCGCCAGCTTCCGGGCCGCGGGGCTGTCACCCGACGTGCTGCCCGTGGACGTCCGCGCGGGCGCCAAGCTCGGCAGCTTCCTGCCGCGCGCCAGCGCCCTCGATCGCAGCACCGACGTGCTGCGCGAGCTGGCGGGCCGGCTCGTGTACCGGGCCGCGGGCTATGCCCGATCCTGAGCCGGCGGCGACGGCCAGCGCGCGACGCTGGCGCCCGGTCCGCAAAACTTCAGCACCACCTGCCGGAGCTCCTTCAGGCCGAACGGCTTGGTGAGGGTGAGGTCGGGAAGCGCGCCCACCGTCCGCTCCGGGGCGGCGATCGGGTCGGCGGTCATGAGCACCACGGGGATGCGGGCCACCTCCGGATCCCCGTGGGCCCGGAGGCGGGAGAGGAGCTCCGCGCCGTCCATCACCGGCATCCACAGGTCGAGCAGGACCAGGTCGGGCCGGATGCCGTCCTCGATCGAATCGAGCGCGGCCTGCCCGTCGCCGGCCGACGTCACCGCGTAGCCGAGGTCGACGAGCACCTGGGAGAGCAGTTCCCGGTGGTCCTCGAGGTCGTCGACGATCAGGATTCGCGGCCTTCGCGCTTCCATTCCAGCCACCGAGACTAGCCGAGACGGGACCCCCCGGATCGCCGGTTCACGAATCGACACATTGGCCCCGGAGGGGTTGGGCGCAGCGGCCCTCCGCTCCCTAGGATGTCCCGGTGCTGACGCTGCAGGGACTCCACAAGCGGTTCGGCGATCGGGTCGCGGTCGACGGCCTCTCGCTCGAGGTGCATCGGGGGGAGATCCTGGGACTGCTCGGCCCGAACGGGGCCGGCAAGAGCACGACCATCCACATGGCCGTCGGGCTCGTGGCCCCCGATCAGGGGACCGTCGACGTGGACGGGCGCGGATCCCCGCGCCGGCCCGACGTCCGGAGGCGCCTGGGCGTCGCGCCGCAGGCGCTCGCCCTCTACGAGGCCCTCACGCCCGAGGAGAACCTCCGGTTCTTCGCGCGGGTCCAGGGCCTCTCGGGGCGCGCGCTCGAGGGCCGGGTGGCCTGGGCGCTCGACTTCTCCGGGCTCCAGGATCGGCGGAAGGATCGGGCGGGGGAGCTCTCCGGGGGGATGAAGCGGCGGCTCAACCTGGCCGCGGCGCTCGTCCACGACCCGGAGCTGGTCCTTCTCGACGAGCCCACCGTGGGGGTGGATCCGCAGTCGCGAAACGCCATCCTCGACCGGGTCGTGGAGCTGCGCGGACAGGACCGCGCCATCGTCTACACCACCCACTACATGGAGGAGGCCTCGCGAATCTGCGACCGGGTCGCCATCGTCGACCACGGCCGCGTCCTGGCGATGGGAACCGTCCCGGAGCTCCTCTCGGGCCACGGCGGCGATCCGGTGCTCGTGGTGCGCGAGCGCGGCGTGGAGCGGCGCATTCCCACCCGGGACCCGGCCGGTGAGCTCCAGCGCATCCTCGCCGCCGGCGCGGTGGAGGACTTCCGCGTCGAGCGAGCCGACCTCGAGGCGGTGTTCCTGAACCTCACCGGGCGGAGGCTGCGAGACTGATGGACTCCACCCGCCTTCGCGCGATTGTCGCGCTCGCCGGCAAGGACCTCCGCCTCCTCTCCCGCAACCGGGCGACGTTCTTCTTCGCGCTCGGGTGGCCCATCCTGATGGCCCTCTTCTTCGGCTACGTCTTCGGAGGCGGCGGGGAGAAGGGGCGCATCCCGGTGGCGTTCGTCGACCTGGACCGGACCCCCGACTCGGCGCAGCTCCTCTCGCGCCTGCAGGCCGAGGCCGGGCTCCAGGTCACCGCGTCGGATCGAGAGGAGGCCACGCGGCTCGTCCGCCAGGGGAAGCGCTCCGCCGCGGTGATCGTGCCGGCCGGCTACGGTGAGGCCTCCGGGCGGCTCTTCTACGGGGCGCCTCGCAAGCTCGAGCTCGAGGTCGACCCGGCCCGGAAGGCGGAGGGGTCCATGCTCCAGGGCATCCTCACCGGCGCGGCCATGCAGTCCATGCAGGATCTCTTCACCGATCCGGCGAAGACGCGGGGCCTCGTCGACCGGTCGCTCGAGGACCTGGCCGCGGCGCCCGGCGCCCCCGACCGTGAGCCGACGACGAAGTTCCTGGGGGAGCTGCGCACCTTCCTGGACCGGCCCCGCGAGGCGGCCGGCGGGGACTCCGGCGGCCAGCCATCCGGCTGGAAGCCGATCGAGATCGAGCTGCGCGAGGTGCGGAACGAGAAGGTCGGGCCGGCGTCCGCCTTCGACTTCACGTTCCCGCAGGGGATCCTCTGGGGCGTCATCGGCAGTGCGCTGGGCTTCGCGCTCTCGCTCGTCACCGAGCGCACCCGGGGCACGCTGATGCGCCTCGAGACCTCACCCCTCTCCCGCCGGGACGTGCTCGCCGGAAAGGCGCTGGCCTGCTTCGTCACCATCCTGGCGGTCGAGACCCTGCTGCTCGCCCTCGGCGCGACCTTCTTCGGCATCCGTCCCGCGTCCTGGGCGATGCTCGCGATCGCCGCCCTCGCGGTGGCGGTCTGCTTCGTCGGCATCATGATGACGGTCGCCGTGCTGGGAAAGACCGAGCAGGCGACCAGCGGCCTCGGATGGGCCATCATGATGCCGCTCGCCATGTTCGGCGGCGGGATGATCCCGCTCTTCGTCATGCCGTCCTGGATGCAGACGGTGAGCAACGTGAGCCCGGTGAAGTGGGGGATCCTCGCGCTGGAAGGCGCGACCTGGCGAGGCTTCAGCGCTTCCGAGATGGCCTGGCCGGTCGGGGCCCTGCTCCTCGTGGGGGTGGCCGGGTTCGGGCTGGGGGCGCGGCTCTTCCGGGGCGGCGAGGGCTAGCCGCCTCCTTCACTCCCAGGAAGATGACGTGGCGCGCCCCGCCTCCGCCCGGGCCGCGCGCCGGCACGGTCACCGCCCGGGCCGCCAGGCCGGCCCGCTCGAGCCGCTCGACGTAGGGCGCGTCCGGCCCGGCCGACCAGACCGCCAGCACCCCGCCTCGCGAGAGCGCACGCGCGCAGGCCTTCACGCCGCGCCCCCCGTAGAGGCGGTCGTTGCCGGCCAGCACCATCGACGACGGGCTGTTGTCCACGTCGAGCAGGATGGCGTCGAAGGCGCCGTTCGCCTCGGTGATCCGCGCCACCACGTCGCCGATCTGGAGCCGGGTCCGGGGATCGTCGAGGGGGCTCCCCGCCAGGTGCGCCAGGGGTCCGCGGTTCCAGGCCACCAGCTCCGGCGAGATCTCCGCCACCACCACCCGGGCCTCGGGACCGACGCGGTCGAGCGTGGCGCGCAGCGTGTACCCCAGGCCGAGGCCGCCGATGAGGACCGTCCGGACGCCGCCGTCCCGCTCGACGCGGGAGAGCGCCAGGTCGGCCAGGGCGTCCTCCGAGCCGTGCTGGCGGCTCGACATGAGGACGCGACCGCCGTAGCGGACCACCCACTCGTCGCCGCGACGGGCCAGCGACAGCTCGGTGCCGTCGCCGACGCGGGCCCGCTCCACCGTCTCCCAGGGCTGCATGCCGACCTTGCTATCACGGAGCCGGCGAGCGCGTCCCTCTGGCGGCGCCGCCCCTGGTTCGGGTAAGGATCGGTCCATGGCCTACCATGTCCGATTCGCCTCCACGACCCAGGACCGCGACCTGGCCTACGAGCTGCGCCGCCTGGTCTTCGAGGTCGAGCAGAACGTGCCCCGGCCCCTCGACCGCGACGCGCTGGATTTCAACGCCGACCACGTCGTGGCCCTCGACGACGAGGGCAACTGCGTGGGGACCGGACGCGCCGTGCGCCTCGACACGCGCACCTGCCAGGTGGGGCGCATGGCGACCGCGCAGTCCTACCGGAAGTCGGGAGTGGGCGCCGCCGTGCTCGAGGCCCTGGAGCGCATGGCGGAGCTGCGCGGCCTCCGGGAGATCACCGTCCACTCGCAGCTCCCGGCGGTGACGTTCTACGCCAAGCGCGGCTACGTGGCGGAGGGGGAGACCTTCCTCGAGGAAGGCGTACCCCACGTGAAGATGCGCAAGATCCTGCCGGTCCGCTGAGGGCGGCCGGGGGCTCCGCCTACCGGCTGAGCCGGAGCGGCTGGACGACCCAGAGCGCGGTGGGCTTCCCCTGGGCGTCGGCGCCGGGAACCCATTCGCAGGCCTGCACGGCGCGCCGGACGGCCTCGGTGATGCGCGGATCGGCGATCTTGCCCCATCACCTGGATCCGGGAAGCCTCGCCGGTCGCCGAGACCGCGAGCCTCACCGTCACCTGTTCCGGCGTCGCGCTGTCGAGCTGGGCGGGAAGCCGGAGGTTGTCCGAGAGGCAGGTGCGGACCGCGAGGTGCGGCGCCTGGAACCCGTCACCGACGTAGCGCGGGGCCGACTCCTCCTTCAGCGGCGCCGGGGGCGCGGCAGGTTCGGCGGCCGGGGAGGCGGCGGCTGGCTGGGCCGGGGCAGCGACGGGCGCGGCCACGGCGGGCTGGGGCGCCGGCTCGGGAGCGGCCTGGGGCGGAGCGGCCGGCGCCGCTGCGGGTGCAGCGGGCCTGGGCTCGGGGACCGGCTCGGCACGGGACGACGCGGGGGGCGGGCGGCCGCGGGCCGCGGGGCGGGGATCGTGGCGGCCTCGGCCGCGGCGCGCTCGGCGCGAGTGGGGAGGGCGTTCCGGGGCGCGGGGGGCGACGAGGCGGGCGGCGCTGTCGGCGCGCTCCTGGGGGCCGCGGCAGGTAGGGCTGGCTCGGCCTTCGACGGCTGCGGCGCGGGAGCGGCGGCAGGCGCCGGGGCAGCGGGCTCCGCGGCCGCGGGCGGCGCGGCGCTGACGGGCTCCGGCTGGACCTTCGGGGCTGGCTGGGCCGTCGCCTCTGGCGAGGGCGCGGCGCTTCCGCCCTTCTTGCCGCCGAGGAAGTACATGCCGGCGCCCAGGGCCACGAGGATCGCGACGAGGATCAGGCCCGGAACCAGGAGCGACCGGCGGGGCGGCGGTCGCGGAGGGGGGATGAGGACGCTCGCTGGCCCTCGGCGAGGGGCCGCGGCCTTGCCCCTCCTCGCGATCCTCCGCGGCTCCATCCGTCGGCGCGGCAGCCGGGATCGATGCCGGGGGAGCAGGGGATGCCGCAGCGGGTACGCCGGCGCAGGCGCCGGAGGAGCGAGGCGGAGGCGGTTCGGGCGGGGGCGGCGCCGGTGGCGCGGCGGCTCGCTCGTTCGTGACCTCCGCCTCGAGCTCGTCGGCGAGGCCGGCGAAGGGATCGAAGTCGTCGTCCGGCGGGGGCCTCGGCGGAGGCGGAGCCGGCGGAGGCCGGGGGTGGAGGCGGAGGCGGGGCTGCCCGGGGTGGGGGCGGCGGCTCGACCGGCGCTGGCTGGACCGGGGGAGGAGGAGACCGGGGGGCCGGCTGTGCCGCGGCCACGGTCGGGGCGTGCGGCGGGACGAGCGGGTGCCGTGGGGCGGACGACGATCTCCTGCCCACAGGCCTTGCACTTCATCTTGAAGGCCCGCCCCGCGAGCTCGTCGCTCACGGAGTAGGCACGGCCGCAGCTCTGGCAGGTGAAGCGCACGTGGGTTCCTCCGACCCCGGCATCCTATTGGGTATCGGCAGGGCGCGCGAATTCGCGAATCACGATCGGTGCACCGGCATGCTACCTTTGACCTGCATGGGTTGCCGGTCGGTGTCGTCACCGATGGGCAAGAGGGGCCCATGAGGACGATCGCCCACAGAACCGGCGCCCGGTGCGCCGCAGGGTTTCTCGCTGCCGCCGTCGCGGTCGCCTGTCCGGGTTTCGTCCGGGGCGCCGCTCCCGGGCCGGCCGGGGAGCCGGGCAGCCTCGACGCGCCACCCGGCCCCCCGCGCGGCCTCCGCGTCGAGGCCTCGGGAGAGGCGGCGGTCTGGGTGAAGTGGAGCCCGTCCGACGACGACGAGGCCGTGGTCGCCTACGAGGTCTTCCGCGGCGGAACCCTGGCGACGCGGACTCGCTCCCTCTCGATCACCGACACCGGCCTCTCGCCCGCCGCGCGCACCTGCTATTCGGTCCGGGCGGTCGACGCCGCCGGCCGGACCTCGCCGCCGACGCCGAGCGCCTGCGTGAACACGCCGGACCTCACGCCGCCGGAGACGCCTTCGGCCCCGGTCGTGGTGCTCGATTCGCCGACCTCCGCGTCCGTCTCCTGGGCCCCCGCCACCGACAACGTCGGGGTGGTCGGCTACGAGCTCCTTCGCGGAGGGCGCCTGCTCGCCACCGTCTCCGGGCTCCGCGGGAGCGACGGGACGCTCCGACCCGCACAGGCCGTCTGCTACTCGATCCGCGCGCTCGACCGGGCGGGCAACCGCTCTCCGCCCTCCTCCGCGGCCTGCGTCACGCCGCCCGACGTGACGCCCCCCGGCGCGCCCGCCGTGGTGGCGGTCCCTGGCCCCCGCGCCGTGACCCTGGTCTGGCCTGCCTCCGCCGACGACACGGGCGTGACGGGGTACGAGGTGCTCCGCGGCGGGGAGGTGGTCCTCACCACCCGGTCCCTCGAGGTCTCGCTCGGCGATCTCCCGGCCGGGCGCCACTGCTTCGGGGTGCGCGCCTCCGATGCGGCCGGAAACCGCTCCCCGCTCGTCGAGGCTTGCGGCGTGGTGCCCGACACGACGCCGCCCAGCACGCCCGCCGCGCCGAGCGTCTCGGCGCCCGGGGAGACCTCGGTGGTCCTTCGCTGGACTCCTTCCACCGACGACGTGGCCGTGACGGGCTACGAGGTGGCTCGAGACGGACGCGTCGTCGCCCGCTCGACGGAGCCGGCAGCCGGCGACGAAGGGCTCCTCCCGTCCACCGCCCACTGCTACACGGTCCGCGCCCGCGACGCGGCGGGGAACCTCTCCGACCCGTCTCCCCCGACCTGCGTGGTCACGCCCGACCTGACCCCGCCCACCTCGCCGGCCTCGCCCCTGGCCACGCCGCTCTCGGATCGGTCGCTGCGGGTCTCCTGGGTCGCCTCCACCGACAACGTCGGGGTCGCCGGCTACGAGGTGCTCCGGGAGGGCCTGGTCGTCGCTCGCTCGACCGAGCCCGCCGCGGAGGTGAAGGGGCTCGCGCCCGGGCGCGACTACTGCGTCGAGGTGCGCGCCTTCGACGCCGCGGGGCACCGCTCTCCGCACGCCTCCCCGGCCTGCGCCCGTACGCCCGACCTCACGCCTCCCAGCGCGCCCGGCGGAGTCCTGGCCGCCGCGACCTCCTCGTCGCGCGTCTCGCTCGCGTGGAGCCCGTCGACCGACGACGTGGGCGTGACCGGCTACGAGATCCGGCGCGGGGGCCAGCCCGTGGCGCGGTCCGGCTCGACCGCCTGGATCGAGTCCGGCCTGGGGCCCGCGGCCGAGTACTGCTACGAGCTCCGGGCCTTCGACGCGGCGGGAAACCTCTCCGCCCCATCCCCGACCGTCTGCACCCGGACCACGCCCCCTGGAACCCCGGCGGCCCCCGTGGATCTCCGGGTCGAGCCGGCGGGCCCGCGCTCCCTGGCCCTCACCTGGCAGCCCTCCCCCGACCCCGGCGTGGTGTACGCGGTCTTCTGGGACGGGGAGAAGCGCATCGGGTCGACCCGGTACCTCACGTACAAGGTCGACGGCTTGAAGCCGGGCCAGCGCCGCTGCTTCCAGGTCGCCGCCATCGACGCGAAGGGGAATACCTCGCCGATGACCTGGGCCGTCTGCGGCGCCACGCCCAACTCCTCCTCCGCCGCGACTCGCTAGGTTTCGGCCAATACCCGTCCGGGCCTTGCCCGGTCTCGGATGCGCTGGTACTATTCCTATAGGTTTGATAGGGATTCATCGTGCGCTTCAGCCTCAAGTCCGACTACGCCCTCCGGGCCGCCCTCGACCTCGCGCTCCACGCGCAGACGGTCCAGCTCGCCCGGACCGCCGACGTGGCGCGCCGGACCGGGGCGCCGGCCAAGTTCCTCGAGGCCGTCCTGGGCCAGCTGCGCCGGGCCGGCATCGTCGAGAGCCAGCGCGGCGCCCGCGGTGGCCACCGGCTGGGGCGGGCGCCCTCCCGCATCCGCGCCAGCGACGTGATCCGCGCCGTCGAGGGACCGGACGCGCTCGCCGCCCGGCCCGCCCCCCGGCGGGCTCCGGCCGGATCCTCGCCCGGCGCCGCGCGCGCGCTTCACCAGCTGTGGATCGAGGCGGAGCGGGCCCTCGAGGCCGAGCTCGACGGGGTCACGCTCGAGGACCTCGCCCGCCGCGTGCAGGAGTCCTCGGGCATCCCCGACTTCAGCATCTGAAGGGCCGAAACCCAGAAAAGGAGAGAACGC
Organism: uncultured delta proteobacterium; assembly: GCA_963766715.1. Lineage (GTDB taxonomy): Bacteria > Myxococcota > Myxococcia > Myxococcales > Anaeromyxobacteraceae > CAIOAK01. The sequence goes on along the minus strand of CAVYBH010000016.1, from coordinate 2,184 downwards.
CATGCCGGTCTACGAGGACAACAGCCGCTCCATCGGGAACACCCCGCTCGTCCGCCTGAACCGCATCTCGAAGGGGCTCCCCGCCACCATCCTGGCCAAGATCGAGGGGCGCAACCCGGCCTACTCGGTGAAGTGCCGCATCGGCGCCGCCATGATCTGGGACGCCGAGCAGAAGGGCATCCTCAAGCCCGGCTCGCGCGACGTCACCATCGTCGAGCCCACGTCCGGCAACACCGGCATCGCGCTCGCCTTCGTGGCCGCCGCGCGCGGCTACCCCATCATCCTCACCATGCCCGACACCATGTCGGTGGAGCGGCGCCGCATGCTGCGCGCCTTCGGGGCCGAGCTCATCCTCACCGAGGGTGCGAAGGGGATGAACGGCGCCATCGCCAAGGCGCCAGGGAGATCGTGGCCAGCGATCCGAAGAAGCACTGGATGCCCCAGCAGTTCGAGAACCCGGCCAACCCGCGCATCCACTTCGAGACCACCGGCCCGGAGATCTGGAAGGACACCGACGGGAAGGTCGACATCTTCGTGTCCGGCGTCGGCACCGGCGGCACCATCACCGGCGTGACCCGCTACCTCAAGAACGAGAAGAAGAAGGCCGTCTGGTCGGTGGCGGTCGAGCCGACCCACTCGCCGGTGCTCACGGCGATCCGCGCCGGCGAGCCGCCCAAGCCCGGCCCGCACAAGATCCAGGGCATCGGCGCCGGCTTCAAGCCGGACGTGCTCGACCTGGGCCTGGTCGACGAGGTGGTGCAGGTGACCAACGACGAGGCCGTCGAGATGGCGAAGCGGCTGCACCGGGAGGAGGGCATCACCTGCGGCATCTCCTGCGGCGCCGCGGTGGCCGCGTCGGTGAAGGTCGCGTCCCGGCCCGAGAACCAGGGGAAGGTCCTCGTCACCGTGCTGCCCGACGCCGGCGAGCGCTACCTGTCCTCCATCCTCTTCGAGGGCATCCCGGCCTAGGCGCCATTTGACAGCGGGGCGGGGGAGGCCATGCTCGACGCATGGTTCCTCTCACCGCCCTCGCCTCGGCGCTCGGGATCGCCTGGTCCTCGAGCGTCAGCCTCTACGCCACCGTGGCCTTCACCGGCGCGGCGGGGCGACTCGGCTGGATCACCCTGCCCGAGGGGCTGCGCGTCCTCGAGAACCCCTGGGTCCTCGGCGTGGCGCTCGCCCTGACCGCGGTGGAGATCGCGGCGTCGCTCGTTCCGGGCATCGCCACCGCCTGGGAGGCGACACATCTCGCCGTGCGGCCGGTGGCGGCGGCCGCCCTCGCCATCCTCGCCACCTGGGGCGGCAACCCGGCCCTGATCGCGGTGGCCGGCCTCCTCGGCGGCGGCCTCGGCGCCGCCACCAGCGCGACCAAGCTGAAGCTGCGGACCGCCATCGACGCCTCGCCCGAGCCGTTCTCGAACGCGGTCGCCACCGGCGCGGAGATCTCCACGGTGGCGGGCATGGCCTGGCTGGTGTGGAGCCATCCGTGGGTCGCGCTCGTGCTGGCGCTCTCCCTGCTGACCCTGCTCTTCCTGCTCGCGAGGGCCATCTGGCGGGCGCTCCGGCGGGCCGCCACCTGGGTCCAGGGCGCCTGATCGGCCCGGAGAGCGGCGCCGCGGATCCTTGACGGATCGCAAGCCTCGGGGTTCTGGAAAGTTTTTCACGACCGGGCGGGTCCACTAACGCCTGGTTTCTGCCTTGACAGGGTCGGCGGGACTTGGTGTTTAGCAGGGCTCCATGAGCCATCCCGGGGGGGGACCGGCGTCGAGGCGGACCGCCCCGAGCAGGAGCCGTTGCAGGCCGCACCTCTCCGCCGAGGATCCTCTCCGGGGAGCGCGAAACGGCACCTGAGGCTCGCCGAGCATCGGGATCCGAGAAACAGGAACGAAGGACCACACCAAGGAGACGGCATGACGACCAAGACGTCGAAGATCATCTGGACGCAGATTGACGAGGCGCCCGCGCTGGCGACCTTCTCGCTCCTCCCCATCGTCCAGGCCTTCACCAAGGGAACCGGCGTCGAGGTCGAGACGCGCGACATCTCCGTCGCCGGCCGCATCCTCGCCAACTTCCCCGAGAAGCTGAAGCCGGAGCAGAAGGTCCCCGACTTCCTCGCTCAGCTCGGCGAGCTGGCCAAGACCCCGGACGCCAACATCATCAAGCTCCCGAACGTCTCGGCCTCCA
>CAVYBH010000015.1:0-428755 GCA_963766715.1 uncultured delta proteobacterium | reverse complement strand
ACGGGGTCCGCTCCGCGTCGGGCTTCGCCGCCGCCGCCTCGAGCAGCCCCCACAGGAACTGGTAGTTCTCGGTGGCGGTCTTGGCGTAGACGCTCCACGACGACTGGTCGGCCGGGATGGGATTGCGCTTCTGCCAGCCGCCGCAGGAGTAGGCGTAGAAGTCGACGCACGGGTCGATCGACCAATCCATGGCGGCCGGGTCGAGACCGGGCGTGTAGGGCAGCTCGGTGAGGGGACGGTCGGAGGCGAGGAGGCCGAGGGCGAGGAGGGCAGCCGCGGGCGAGGTCATGGCCGCCGATTCTAGGCGTGGTGGGCCCCCAGCGTCTCGCCGGCGTGCGCCTTCCGGTACCGGGAGAGCTCGCGCACCGAGTGGACGGGCGTCTCGAGGAGGGTCGAGAGGTTCGCCAGGATGGCGCGCACCACGCCCTGCTCGCACTCCGCGTCGAAGTGGATCTGCTCGTCGAGCCAGCGGTCGAGCCAGGCCGGGTCGGGCAGCCGGCTCTGGACCGTGTCGCGGGGGAAGAGCGCCTTGTTCACGTGGAGGTTGGTGGGGTGCAGCGGCTTGCCGGTCCGGCCGCCGCTCGCCATGAGGATGCCCACGCGCGAGAAGGCCCTGCGCGCCCCCTCCGGATCCCGCTCGACGGCGCGGCGCATGAACTTGAGGTAGGCGCCGCCGTGACGGGCCTCGTCTCGCGCGATGAGGCCGTAGACGTGGCGCAGCACCGGCTCGGTGTGCCAGTCGGCCGCGCGCCGGTACCACTGGGTGAGCCGGAGCTCGCCGCAGAAGTGGAGCATGAGCGTCTCGAGCGGAGGGGCCGGGTCGAAGGGGAAGCGGACGGCCTGGAGCTCCTCCTCGGTGGGCACGAGCGCGGGGCGGAAGCGGCGCAGGTACTCCATGAGCACCAGCGCGTGCTTCTGCTCCTCGTAGAACCAGAATCGACATGAACGCCGAGAAGTCGGCGTCCCCGGCGTTGTCCCGGAGGAACATCTCGGTGGCCGGCAGCGCGGCCCACTCGGTGATGGCGTTCATCTTCACCGTCCGGGCCTGCTCGTCGGAGAGCAGGGCGGGATCGAAGCGGTCCCAGGGGACGTCGGTGGCGAGGCTCCAGCGCGCTTCCTCGAGGTCGCGGAACAGTTCCGGGTAGAGCATGACCCCCGGATCTAGCCCGGGCCTGTCTCCGCCCTGTCACGGCGGAGTCTCGATCGGCGCGACAAAAGATCTTTGAAGAACGGACGCTTGCAGCCGGCCGCCGGATTTCGACCCGCGTTCCTGCTCCGGGGTTCGGGACCGGAGGAATCTCGCGGGCCAACCGGAGATATCGCCCCCCCGGTCGACGGGGCCCTGATCGCGGCGCGCCCGCCCAGGTCGAGGTGGCGGGCGAGGAAGCAGGCAGCCCGGAGGCGCTCGCGCTCTGCGCCGAAAGGGGGATAAATCCTGCGGCCGATCCCGGCCCCATTCGTGCTCCTTCCGGGGTGGGTTGGCCGCACCGGCGTCACGGGTGGCTGCGCGGAAATGGGCTCTGGATAGGCCATAGTCACACGTTCAAGGGACACGGTCCCCCAATGGGTTGTCCACCGGTCAGTGGGTAGTACGCCTCCCCTCTTCTCGTTAGTCTTCACCACATGTCGGGGAGGGTACGCACGAGCGCGCAGAAGGGTCGGTGGGCCATCGGGCTCGCCGGCCTCCTGCTCGCGTCCTGCGGGTCGCCGAACGCCGCGAACCGCCAGCCCGACTTCGCCGTGCGCGACGTGTCGATCCTCGTCCAGTCCGACGCGCCGTTCACGCGCGCCTCCGACTTCCCCAGCCGGGTCGAGAGCACGGTCCAGGCCGCGCTCGACTACTGGGGCGGCGACTGGAGCGCCCTCGCCGGCCGCTCGATCACCTTCGAGGGAAACCAGACCGTGGCCTGCGGCTCCCACCGCGGCGCCTTCGGCTGCTTCGACGGCGACATCCGGCTCACCACCCGTGACCCGGCCTTCACCTTCTCCTGCGTCGAGCAGACGGTGCTCGTGCACGAGATCGGCCACGCCGTGATCGGGGACGCGTCGCACGAGGACCCGCGCTGGATGGACTTCCAGGTCCTCACCACGCGGCTCGACGGGCGGCGCGGCTACACCGCGAACGGCGAGGACGCCTGCCAGCTCTTCCCGAGCGTCTGGCAGCACCCGCCCGACGCCGGGTAGGGTCGCAGGCCCCGAAGCTCAATCGTCCGGGTAGAGAAGGTCCAGGTCGTGGTCGGCGAGCCGCTCGTCGTTCGCGCCGGCCGCCTCCCACTCCTTCATCGCCGGAAGGTCGAGGAGCGTCTTCAGATAGGCCCCGGCGCCGCCCTCCGGCGTGACCCCGTAGGTGCGGAAGCGGAAGGCCACCGGCGCGTAGAAGGCGTCGGCGATGGTGAAGCTCCCCAGGAGGAAGGGACCGGCCGCGCCGAAGCGGGATCGCGTCTCCGTCCAGATCTGCTCGACCCGGGCGATGTCCCGCAGGAGCGCCACCGAGCGCCGCCGCTGGGGGCGCCGCGCGCGGACGTCCATCGTCATCTCCTGCCGGAGCGCCCCGAACCCGGAGTGCATCTCGCAGGTGATGGAGCGCGCCCAGGCGCGCGCGCCCGGCTGGATGGGCCAGAGACCGGGGTGGCGCTCGGCCAGGTACTCGGCGATCGAGAGCGAATCCCAGACGTGGGTGTCGCCGTCGGCGAGCACCGGCACGCGTCCCGCGGGCAGGCGGGCGAACCGGGCCGCCTTTCCGGCGTCCTCCTGGAGCGAGACCAGCTCCTCGCGGAACGGGACGCCCGATTGCCGCAGCACGAGCCAGGGGCGGAGGGACCAGGACGAGTAGTTCTTGTTCCCGATGAAGAGCGTGTAGGCCATGCCAGACTTCCTAACGCGACGGCGGTCCTCGGCTACTATCGATGCGCGATGGCCGCTCCCGTGATCCTCTACCTCGCCCGCCACGGCGAGACCGACTGGAACGCCGCGGGGCGCTGGCAGGGACAGACCGACATCCCCTTGAACCCCCGCGGCCGCGAGCAGGCCCTCGACATCGCCGGCCGGCTTCGCGCCGAGGGGATCGCCTCGGTCGCGTCGAGCGACCTCCTCCGCGCCCGGGAGACCGCCGGGATCGTCGCCGGCGCGCTGGGGCTGGAGATCGGACGGGTCGACGCCGGCCTCCGCGAGCGGCGGTTCGGCTGCTTCGAGGGGCTGACCCGCGAGGAGGTCGCGGCGCGCTACCCGGAGGCGTGGGCCGGCTACCTCGCCGATCCCGGTCCGGCGCCACCGGGAGGGGAGTCCCGCGAGGCGCTCGTCTCCCGGCTCGTGCCGGCCGTCCTCGAGGCCGCCCGCCTGCTCGCGCCGCCGCTCCTCGTGGTCATGCACGGTGGGTCGATGCGCGCGCTCCTCGCCGAGCACCTCGGGTCGATGCCCCGCCCGTCGTCCCCCGCCTGGCCGCTGCACGGGATCCAGAACGGGCACGTGTACCGGGTGACCGTGGTCGAGGGCCGGATCGCCGGAGCCGAGCGGGTGGGGGCCGGCGAGGGCTGACGACACGCGGCCGGCTCAGGGCGTGCGCGGCTGGCAATGCCCCCGGAAGCAAGCATCGTCCCTCCGGCACTCGACGTCCTCGGCGCACGCCTCCCCGGGAGCCTTTCCTCCCTCTCGCAGGGGCGGGGTGCGGAGGCGCGCGCAGGAGGTCTCGACGCCGCTCACGCAGGCGAGCTGGGTCTCCTTCAGGCCCTCGCAGTCCGAGGCCCAGGAGTAGCCCGTCGCCGCCGAGATCGCCTCCACCGTCCCGAGTCCGGCCAGGATCAGGCCGACGGCGATGAGGGTGCCCTTGTCCCCGTTCGACTGGGGCTGGAGGAGACAGAAGCCGCTGCACACCGGAGTCGCGATCCCGTAGGCGGTGGTGATCACGCCGGGCACGCCCAGGAGGACGGCGCCCACGGTGTCGAGCGCCGGAGCGAGACGGCTCGTGGTGCAGGCCACGGGAGGGATAGGCTCGATCGGCGTCGGGGGAGGCCTCGCCATGGTCGCCCAGGAGCAGGCGGAGGTCGCGAGCAGGAGCGCCGCTGCGGATTCACGAAGTGTGTACATGATCCCCCCGGGCGGCGCCGGGTGGCCCCGCCGGATCGAGGACCGTGCGGGGGTGGGGTCCGTGACGTCCCGGACGGGTCGGTCCCGTCGTGTCGCGCCCGGGTCACAAGGACGGCCGGCCACGAGTCAGGAGGGCGAGGGGGCGATCCCGCCCCGGTCCTGGAGGGAAATCATGCGACGAACGATCCTCGCGATGGCCATCCTCGCCGTCGGATGTGGCACGCCGTGGAGCACCGATCCCGGAGGAGCGTCGGTCCCGCCCGGCCTGGAAGAGGTCCGGCGGCGGGAAGCCAGCCTGGAGGTCATGACCCGAAACCTGTACCTGGGCGCGGACATCCTCGCAGTCGCCGATGCGGCCGGCCCGGAGGAGGCGCTCGTCGTCGCGAACCAGGCCTGGGCCACGGTCCAGGCAACCCGGTTCCCGGAGCGCGCGGCCGCCATCGCTGGCGAGGTCCTGGACGCCTTGCCCGACGTCCTGGCGCTCCAGGAGGTGACCACCTGGAGCCTCGGCTTCCCGGCCGCCTGCCTGGCCGGAGGTCCCGTCACGCCCGTCGCCCGCCTCGTGGCCTTCGACTTCCTGGAGATCCTCCAGCGCGCGCTCGCCCGGGAAGGGCTTCACTACGAGGTCGCGGCCCAGGTGACCTCGATGGACGCCGAGCTCTGCATCGGCGATCCGGGCGATCCGGCCACGCTCCGCGACCTTCGCTACACCGACCGCGACGTGATCCTGGTCCGAAGGGGGGTCCACTGGCGCGCCCCGACCCTTCCGGCGGGGCAGCCGCTCCCGGGCTTCGTGCCCGCTCCGGTGGGTCCCGCTCGCGGCGACCGCAATGGCGGCCTCTACGCCGTTGCCCTCGCGACCGGCGCACCGGCCACCGCCTATTTCACGGTTGGTGATAGCACCGAGCCGGTGTACAGCTGGCGCGGCTGGACGGCGGTCGAGGTCGAGCGGGAAGGGCGCTGGGTGCGCGTCTTCGCGTCCCACGTGGAGGACACCTTCCCGTCCCTTGCCGCGATCGGCTTGCCGCCCTGGTACTTCCAGGCGCTCCAGGACGCGCAGCTCGTGGCGATCGTGGACGCCGTCTACCTCGACCCGGCCTCGACCCTCCCCACCATCGTGCTGGGCGACTTCAACGCCTACGTCGAGCCGGACGACCCGGCTCCCGCCACGTACGCCTTCCTCACCGGCGGCGCGTTCCCGCTCGACCCGTCGCTCGACGGGATCTCACCGCTGCGCGACGCGTGGACGGTCCTCCACCCTGGGGACTGGGGCTTCACCTGGGGGTTCGACGAGACGCTGCGCGGGGGCCGGCTCACGACCCGGCTCGATCTCGTCCTCTCGACCCCGGAACTCCGCCCGACCGCCCTCGTGCGCACCGGCGTGCGCGACCGGACCCGCTCCGGGCTGCATCCCTCAGACCACGCCGGCCTGGCGGCCACCTTCCAGCTGCCCTGATGGCCCACGGGGCGTGACAGCCCGTTGACGGGGTGGCATCGTACCGGGCGTGCGGCACCGCACGCCCCTCTCCGAGCTCGTCGCCGGAATCGTGGCGGCGCCGCCGGTCCCCCTCTCCGAGGGCTGGGCCGGCGCGCTGCGGCCCGGCTCGCGGGTCGATCACTTCGAGATCCTCGGGGAACTGGGGCGGGGCGGTTTCGGGATCGTCTACGAGGCCCGGGACCGGAGGCTCGGCCGGACGGTGGCGTTCAAGGTGGTGCGCCCCGGGGCCCGGGAGGACGAGCCCCGGCGCGCGGCCTGGCTGGCTCGCGAGGCCGAGGCGGCCGCGCGGCTCGGACCACCCCAACATCGTCACCGTCCACGACGTCGGCATGAGCCAGGCCGGCCCGTACATCGTCATGGAACGGCTCCACGGGGAGACGCTACGGGCGCGGCTCGACCGCGGCCCGCTGCCTCCGACGGAGGCGTCGCGGATCATCTCGGAGGTGGCCCGTGGCGTCGCCCATGCCCACTCCAGCGGCGTCGTCCACAGGGACCTGAAGCCCGCGAACGTCTTCCTCCGCCGGGACGGAGGGGTGAAGGTCCTGGACTTCGGCCTCGCCGGCATCCGGGGGGGCGACGCCACGATCGCCGGGGGGACCCCGGACTACATGGCCCCCGAGCAGGAGGCCGGCGGACCGGGAGACGCACGCGGGGACGTCTATTCACTTGGAGTCATGCTCGACGAGATGCTCGGGCCGGTCCAGTCGACCGGACCGCTCTCCGACGTGGCGGCCCGCGCCCGCGCTCCGGACGCCGCAGCCCGCTTCCGCGACGGCCAGGAGATGCTGACGGCGCTCCAGGCCGCCAGCGGCTCCGCGCTCCGGCGGGCCCGGCGAGGCAAGCTGGTGCTCCTGGCGGGACTGGTGGTCGCGGCGGTCGCGACCGCATGGCTCTTCCATCGAGGCGCCGACGGGACCGAGCGGGTCGGGGTTGCCGTTGCCGACGTCGAGAACGCCACCGGGGATCCCGAGATGGACGGGCTGGCCGGGCTCATCGCCACCTCCCTCGATCAGTCGCCTCACCTCGCAGTCGTGCCGCGGACCCGGTTGCTCGACGGGCTCGGGGCGTCGGGCGACGGCGGGGAGCCCGTGCGGCGGATCGACGCCTCGGCCGGGAGGGAAGCGGCTCGGCGCGCGGGCGCGCGCGTCCTGCTCGTTCCGTCCGTCCGGGCCGTCGACGGCGCGCTGGCGCTCGAGATCCGCGCACTCGCCCCGGAGACCGGCGCACCGCTCTTCACGGTGAAGGAACGGGCCGGAGGCAAGGCCGAGGTGGCCCCGGCCCTCGACCGGCTCGCCCGGGCCACCCGCCTGGCGCTGCGGGAGCGAGACGCCGACGTCCGCGGGTCGGACATCCGGCTCGCCGACGCGGTGACGAATAGCCTGCTCGCCTACCAGCACTACGCGGCCAGCCAGCAGTGCATGTACCGGACCTCCTTCGGGCAGGACTGCGCGGAGCCTCTCGAGAAGGCGCTCGCCGCCGACCCGACCTTCGCCCTGGCCCACTACCAGCTCGCCGTCTGGCGAGCCCACCACGGCGGCTCCCGCGCGGAGCAGAAGGCCTCTACCGACGCGGCCTCGCGCCACATCGCCCGGGTGCCGCCCAAGGAGCGCCTCCTCATCCGAGCATGGGTCGCCCACTTCGACGGCCGCGACGAAGAGGCGCTTGCGCACCTCGCCGAGCTCACCCGCTCGAACCCGGAAGACGAGGAGGGGATCTACGAGGCCGGCGACCTTCTCTACCATCGCTCCGAGTTCGATCTTGCGGTCCCCTGGTTCGCGCGGCAGCTCCAGCTCGACCCGGCACTGGCCCACGGCTGGGGACTCGAGCACCTGGCCCATTCGCTCGGGGCCCTCGGACGACAGGACCACCTGCAGCGGCTCGCCGAGGGATGGGCGCGCGGGCCGGCCAACTCCGTCAACCTGCACGCGCTCGCCACCGCGCTCGCCTGGCTCGGGGACCTTCCCGGGGCCGCGACCGCGGCACGGCGCGAGTCGGAAGCGGGGGGCGGGCTCTCCGCGCTCGAGGACCAGGCCTACGTCGCCATCATGGGAGGGCGCTACGACGACGTGCGCGAGGCCCTCGGACAGCTCGCCCGGCCGGGCAGCCCCGCGCCGGGCTTTGGCTACCTGGCGCTTGCGGCGCTCGATGCCTACCAGGGGAGGCGGGCGAGCGGTGCGCAAACGCTGGAAGCGATGGCGAAGGACCTGGGTCCGGCCGGCCAGGACGCCATGGCGAGGAGCATGCGCATCCAGTACCTGGCCGGCGACGGCGACTCGAAGGCGCTCCGGGACGAGGTGGAGGGACTCCGCGCGCTCGACCCGGAGGCGGCCGCCGTGCACGCGCCCCTGCTGGCCTGGTTGGGCGACCTGGAGGGCGCATCCCGGCTCGCCTCCCACCTTCGCCCGGGCTCCCCTCGGCAACGGACCTACGAGGCGGTTCTGATCTGGCAGCGGGGCGAGAAGGAAGAGGGGCTGCGGCGCCTCAGGGAAATTGCCCAGGGTTCCCCCTACGACGTGGACTTCGGCCTCGCGCCGGCGTGGCTCGTGGCCGATCTGTCGTGGCGGGGCGGCGCCGACGCGGAGGCGGTCGAGGCCTTCCGCCGGTTCCGTCGCCTCTACATCCCCACCACGATGTGGCGCAGCTGGGCCCATCCGCGCGGGCTGGTCCTGGAGGCCGGAGCGCTCGCGCGCCTGGGTCGCGACGACGAGGCCCGAGCTGCCCTCGCCCGGTTCCGGGACGAGTGGAGCGACGCCGATCGGGATGAGCCGCTCCTGGCGCAGGCCAGCGAGATCGCGGCCCAGCTGGACGCGCCCGGGTCGCGTGTCCCAGGAAGGAACTGACGTGGAAGTGGACGCCCTGGTTCGCCGGCTCGTCGCCGGCGGGGACGCCGACGGAGCCGCCACGGCCGCGCTGCGCGAGCTCGGCCCCGCCATCCTGGGCTGGCTCCGCGCCCTGCACGGTCCCGACGACGGCGACGAGGTCTTCGCCGAGTTCGCCGAGCGGCTCTGGAAGGGGCTGCCCGGGTTCCGGGGCGAAAGCTCGCTTCGAGCCTGGGCCTACCGCATCGCCTGGAACGCGTCGCACAGCTTCCGCAGCGATGCGTGGCAGCGCCGGAGGCAGCGGCTCGCGACGAGCGCGGCGTCTCGGCTGGCGGCGGACCTGAGTCGCTCACTCGGCCCATCCGCCGACGAGCCGCGCCTGCGGAAGATCCGGGAACTCCTTCCACCGGACGATCACACGCTCCTCGTCCTCCGTCTCGACCGGGAGATGGCCTGGGACGAGATTGCCGCGGTGCTCTCCGCGGCAGGCGAGCCTGTCTCGGCCCCGGCGCTCCGCAAGCGCTACGAGCGGCTGAAGGAGAGGCTTGCCCGCCTCGCACGTGACGAGGGGCTTGCCGACGGATGACGTCCTTCTGGACCGGCTCCGGACTATCCCCGTCTCGCTTCCCGGAGGATCTCCCGGGCCGCGTTGTACCCGCAGGCGCCCATGACGCCGCCGCCGGGATGGGTGGCCGCCCCGCAGAGATAGAGGCCGCGGATCGGCGTCCGGTAGTCGGCGTAGCCGGGGACCGGGCGCATGAAGGAGAGCTGGGAGAGCCCCATCGCGCCCTGGAAGATGTTGCCGCCGGTGAGGCCGAAGCGGCGCTCGATGTCGAGCGGGGTCAGCACCTCGCGGTGGAGGACGCTCGCCCGGAATCCCGGCGCGTACGCCTCGAGGAGGTCCACGCACCGATCGCCGAAGGCCTCCTTCCGCGAGTCCCAGTCCCCCTCGGCGAGCCGGTACGGCGCGTACTGCACGAAGATCTGCATCACGTGGCGCCCGGGCGGCGCCACGGTCGGGTCCACCACCGACGGGATGGTGCACTCGAGGATGGGGGCCTCGGACGGCCGCCCCGCCCGCGCGTCGTCGAAGGCCCGCTCGATGTAGTCGAGCCCCGGGCAGACGTGGATGGTTCCCCGGTGCTGGGGCCCCGCGGCGTGTCCCGGGAGCGCGGTGAAGCTGGGGAGCTCGGAGAGGGCCAGGTTCACCTTGAGCGAAGCGCTGGAGTAGTCGATCGAGCGGACGGCCTCCGTGATCTCGTCGGGGAGGTGCTCCGCCCCGACCAGCCCGAGCAGCGTCACGGTGGCGTCGGCGTTCGAGATCACCCGGTGCGCCGCCACCTCCTCCCCGTTCGCCAGGACGACGCCGGTGGCCCGGCCGCCCGAGACCCGCACCTTCGCCACCCGGGCGTCCGTCCGGATCTCGACGCCGCTGGCCCGGGCCGCCGTGGCCAGCGCTTCCGAGAGCGAGCCCATCCCGCCCTTCACGTAGCCCCAGACGCCGCGCGCGCCGTTGCACTCCCCCATCACGTGGTGGAAGAGCACGTAGGCGGTCCCCGGCGTGGAAGGGGAGGCCATCGCCCCGATGATGGCGTCGGTCGCGAGCGTCGCCTTCAGCTCGTCCGACTCGAACCAGCGGTCGAGGATGGTCCGCGCCGGGGCGGTGAGGATCTCCACCGCGCGCGGGCCGTCCCGGCCGAGCCTCAGGAACCGCCACCCGGTCTGGCCGAGGCGGAGCAGGTCGCCGACGCGCCCGGAGAAGGGGTCGGGCGGGGTCTCCAGCAGCGTGGGCTCGATGGCCCGGGCGATCCGCTCCAGCATCGCCTCGTAGGCCGGCAGCCGATCGGCGTCGCGCCGGGAGAACTTGGAGACCTCGAGCCGGTTGAGCACCGGGTCCGGGCCCATGAGCAGCGACCGGTCGTCCGGGAAGGGCGTGAAGGAGGACGGGTTCCGGGGGAGGAGCTCGTACCCGTGCCGGGCCAGCTCCAGGTCGCGGACGATCTCGGGGCGGAAGAGGCTCACCACGTAGGCCGCCGTCGACACGCGGAAGCCCGGCCACGGCTCCTCGGTCACCGCCGCGCCGCCGACGCGGTCGCGGGCCTCGAGCACGAGGACCTTCCTGCCCGCGCGCGCCAGGTAGGCAGCGGTGACGAGCCCGTTGTGACCCGCGCCGACGACGACGGCATCCCAGGTGCCCATGCGCCCTCCCCTCGGAAGCCGAAGCTTACCCCGCCGTTCAGCCCGAGCGCCGCGCGTAGCCCACCCTTCGGGCGAGTGTCCGCACCGACCCGGGTCGGCCAGCGAGACGCGCCCCTGGGTCGAAAAGGGGCGAACGGCCGGGCCGGAGCGAGCGGGCGTCGCCGTGAATCCGGACGGTTGCCGGGAGGCGCCCGGTGGTCCGGCGAATGCACCCGGGAGGCGTGTCACCTGGCGAGACCCCCCGGTGTCGTCAGGTTGCAGGATGAAGGAGCGCGTCATGATCCTCGAGCTCGTCTGGATGTACCTCCCGGTGGTGGTGATCGGGCTCTTCTGGGCCGTGGCGATGCGACCCGTCCTCCGCCTCATCCATGCCTCGTCGACCTCGTCGCCCGGCGCCGGCCTGCCAGTGCGAGAGCGACGAGCGAACCCGCGGCCGAACGGCCGCGGCCGCAACCCACGCGCTGACGCGGGTAGGCTCTCCACGGCCCGGTTGAGTGCGCCCCGCTTGGAGGCTGGGCGTCGCCTCGAGCCGGTGCTCCCATGTCGTCCTGTGCGGCGCCGGACGCCCACGACGGGCGAGGCGCGCCGAGGGGGACGCCATGACCTGGAAGCTGACCCGACGGGACCTGCTCAAGGCAGGCTTCACCACCGCCGTCGTGGGCGCGGCCGGCGTGCCGCTCGAGGCCCTCTCCGACGACGACACGAAGGGCTGGAGCTGGGACCGGGGCGTGTGTCGCTTCTGCGGCACCGGCTGCGGCATCCAGGTGGCGACGAAGGAAGGGCGCGTCGTCGCCGTGAAGGGCGATCCGGACTGCGCGGTGAACCGCGGGCTCCTCTGCGCCAAGGGCTATGCGCTGCCCCAGGTACCGTACGCCACCGACCGGCTCACCCGCCCGCTGCTCCGCATGCGGAACGGCAGGTTCGACAAGCAGGGGGACTTCGTCCCGGTGAGCTGGAGCGAGGCCTTCGACGTGATGGCCGAGCAGTGGCGGAAGACCTACAAGGCGCTCGGGCCCACCGGCGTCGCGGTCATGGGCTCCGGCCAGTACACCATCCAGGAAGGCTACGCGGCCGTGAAGATGGTGAAGGCCGGCTGGCGCTCCAACAACCTCGACCCGAACGCCCGCCACTGCATGGCCTCCGCCGTGGCGGCCTTCATGCAGACCTTCGGCATCGACGAGCCGGCGGGCTGCTACGACGACATCGAGCAGACCGACACGGTGGTGCTCTGGGGCGCCAACATGGCCGAGATGCACCCGATGCTCTGGGCGCGCATCGTCGACAAGCGGCTCCGCGACCCGGGTTATCGCGTGGTGAACCTGACCACCTTCGGCAACCGCTCCTCCGAGATGGCGGATCTCGAGATCGTCTTCACCCCCAACACCGACCTGGCGCTCCTCAACTTCATCGCGCGCGAGATCGTGCGGCGGAACGCGGTGGACTGGGACTTCGTGAACGCCCACTGCGTCTTCGCCACCGGCCCGGCCGACATCGGCTACGGGCTCCGCCCCGACGGCGCGAAGGCCTTCGCCGCCGAGAAGGACGTCGCCGCCCGCGAGAAGGTGGTGGTGCTGACCCGCGAGGAGGCCATCGGCCGCGGACTCGATCCTTCCGTGCGGCACGAGCGCGCCCAGGACGGCGGCAAGGCCGGCGTCCACTGGCTCATCCCGTTCGAGGAGCTGAAGCGCGGCCTCGAGCCGTACAGCCTCGACTTCGTGGCCCCGCTCGCCAAGGGCGACCCGGACGAGCCGCTCGACGACTTCAAGAAGAAGCTCCAGCAGCTCGCCGACTGGTACGTCGACCGCAGCCGCAAGGCGGTCTCCTACTGGACCATGGGCTTCAACCAGCACGTCCGCGGCACCTGGGTGAACGAGCAGGCCTACATGGTGCACCTGCTCACCGGGAAGCAGGCCAAGCCGGGCAACGGCGCCTTCTCGCTCACCGGCCAGCCGTCGGCGTGCGGCACCGCCCGCGAGGTCGGCACCTTCTCGCACCGGCTGCCGGCCGACATGGTGGTCGACAACCCCGAGCAGCGCGCCCACTGCGAGCACCACTGGAAGCTGCCCCCGAAGACCCTCAACCCGCGGCCGGGATCGCACATCGTGCAGATGATGCGGGACCTCGAGGACGGGAAGATCCGCTGGCTCTGGGTCCAGGTGACCAACCCGTTCCAGTCGACCGCCAACGCCAACCACTGGGTCCCGGCCGCGCGGGAGATGGACAACTTCATCGTCGTCTCCGACGTCTACCCGACCCTCTCCTCGAAGGTGGCCGACCTCATCCTCCCGGCGGCCTTCATCTTCGAGAAATGGGGCGGCTACGGGAACTCGGAGCGGCGCACGCAGATGTGGCGGCAACAGGTGCTCCCCCCGGGCGAGGCCCGCAGCGACGTCTGGCAGATGATGGAGTTCTGCAAGCGGATGACCATCGGCGAGTGCTGGGGGCGCCAGCCCGTCCCCGGCCTGAAGGCCGACGGGTACGACGACGGCTTCCTCCCCGACGTGCTCGCCGACGCGGAGCGCGCCGGCATCCGGCGGACCGACACGCTGTACGACGTCCTCTTCGCCACGCCGGAGAACCGGAAGGTGAAGTGGCCGGACGCGGTCGCCGCGGGGAAGCCCAACTCCACCGTGGTCGCCGCCGGGATCGACTGGTTCCCGGAGAAGGCGCTCTTCGAGGAGTACGCCTGGTTCGGGCGCGGCCACGGCCACGACCTGGCTCCCTTCGACGTCTACCTCGGGGACCAGGTGCGCGGCCTGCGCTGGCCGGTGGTGCAGGAGAAGGGCACCGGCAAGTGGAAGGAGACGCCCTGGCGCTTCAACGAGGCCTTCGACCCGTACGTGAAGCCGGGCAGCGGGTTCGACTTCTACGGGATGGCCATGAAGTCGCTGCCCACGGGCAACCTCGACCTCGTCACCGCGCCCACGAAGACGTCCCTCGTCGGCAAGGCCAAGATCTTCTTCCGTCCCTACGCGGCGCCGGCGGAGAGCCCCGGGGGAGAATGGGACCTCTGGATGTGCACCGGGCGCGTGATGGAGCACTGGCACTCGGGGTCGATGACCCGCCGCGTGCCCTGGCTCAACGCCGCGGTCCAGGAGGCGCTGCTCTGGATGCACCCGAAGGACGCCGCCGCGCGCGGGCTCCGGCCCGGGGACGTGGCCTGGGTGGAATCGCGCCGGGGAAAGGTGATGGCGCGGGTGGAGACCGGCGGCCGCAACCGGATGCCGCGGGGCTACGTCTACGTCCCGTGGTTCGACGAGGGGGTCTTCATCAACCGGGTCACGCTGGACGCGACCGATCCCATCTCGAAGGAGACCGATTTCAAGAAGAGCGCCGTGAAGGTCTACAAGGCGGTGGCCACGGCGGGGGTGACGCCATGACGACGAAAGCCCTGTCGAGCGCGCTGGCGCTGGTGTGGCTCGCCGCCTGCGCGACCTCCTCGCCTCCGGCGGCCATGCCGGCCGCTGGCCTCGGCCTCCAGAAGGGACCCGTGCTGGAAACCCCGGTTCCTCCGAAGCTCTCGGTGAACGATTCCGCGCCGGGTGCTGCGCCGCTCCCGAGGCCTTCCTACCCGGGCGTGTCGCCGGTCATCCCGCACGGCCTCGAGGGGATGGTTCCCATCACCCCGAAGGAGAACGCCTGCCTGGCCTGCCACGGGGTCGCGGCGAAGGAAAAGGGCGGACCGACGCCCGTTCCGGCAGCCACTACGTCGACCTGCGGAACGCGCCCGAACGGGCCGGAGCGAAGGTCTCCGACACCCGCTATGTCTGCGTCTCCTGTCACGTGGAAGCGACGCCCGCGAAGCCCCTCGTCGGAAACGACTTCAAGCCCTGAGCAAGGCCTTCACCAGCGAGGAGACGCCGGACACCGGGCCGGTGATCCGGGCCGTTCCGCGGCTCGCGCCCGGAGAGATCCGCTACGTCACGCCCGAGGGGCAGGCCGAGCTGCGGGAGCTGCTCGCCCGGCTCCGCGCGGCCGGGGATCCGCAGGCCGCGGTCGTCGAGGCCACGCTCGCCATCCTCACGGTGCTCGGACCCGAGTCCGCGCCGGACGGACAGGTGGGGTTCGGGACCTGGGTGACCGTGGAGGAGGGCTCGGGGGCGCGGACGACGTGGCGGATCGTGGGGCCGGACGAGGCGGATCCGCGCCGGGGAAGGATCAGCGCGCACTCGCCCGTCGGGCGCGCGCTCCTCGGCCGCGAGGTCGGCGACGACGTCGTGGTGGACCGCCCCGGGGGCCGCCTGGAGGCCGTGGTCGTCGCCGTGGCCCGTTCCGGGGACTAATCCCTCGACTGCGCCGGTTACGGGTGGCAAAATCCGCCGCCTTCGACGCCCCAACGGGGTCGTCGTCCCGCACCCGCAGCCAGGATGGTTCCGATGAAGACGTTCCTCGGTTTTCTCGCGTCGCTGAAGCTCGCCGTCATCCTGCTCGTCCTGCTGCTCGTCGGGCTGGCGGCTGGCACCATCATCGAGTCGCGATCCGGCGTCGAGGCCGCTGGACGGCTCGTGTACTACGCGCCGTGGTTCCTGATCCTGCAGGGGCTCTTCGCCGTGAACGTGGCGATGTCGCTCGCCGACCTCTTCCCCTGGGGGAAGAAGCGGGTCGGCTTCCTCGTCCTCCACTCCTCGCTCCTGCTCATCTTCGCGGGCTCGGCCATGACCTACTTCCTCAAGATTGAGGGCAACCTCGGGATCTGGGAAGGGGAGACCGGCAGCCAGATCGTGGAGGTCGACCGGGACAACCGCGTGAAGAGCAAGCACGACCTGCCCTTCTCGGTCACGCTCCAGGACTTCGTCCTCGAGACCTACCCGGGGACCATGCGCCCCTCCGGCTTCAAGAGCATCGTCAAGGTCCGGGACCTCGACACCGGGACGGTGTACGACGCGAAGATCTGGATGAACAACCCGCTGCAGCACCGCGGCTACACGCTCTTCCAGTCGAGCTACCAGCAGGACCGCGGCCGGGAGGCCACCGTCCTGTCCGTGTCGAAGGACCCCGGCCAGAACGTCGTCTTCGCGGGCTACATCACGCTGGTGCTGGGCATGATCATCGTGCTCTTCACCCGCATCGGGCAGACCCGCGAGCGGGCCGCCCAGGAGGGCCGCGGCTCGGGCGCGGGGAAGGCCGCCGCCGCGCTGGCGCTCGCGCTTCTCGTCCGGCACGGCGCTCGCCGCCAGCCCCGCCGACACCCTCCGCCGGCTGCCGGTGCAGCACGACGGGCGCACCATGCCGCTCGACACCCTGGCCCGCGAGGCGGTCTGGAACGTCACCGGCGACTACGCCTGGAAGGGCGAGGACCCCGTGGCCACCGCCACCGGCTGGCTCTTCGACCCGCAGGCGGCCGCCAACGCACCCATCGTGAAGGTGGGGAGCGCCGCGCTGGCCGAGGCGATTGGCCTGCCGGCCGGCGCCACCCACGCCTCGTTCCTCCAGATCGTGCGCATCCCGAAGGCCCTGCAGCTCATGGAGTCGGCCCGCCAGGCCGAGGGCGAGGGCCGCCCGCGCACCGGCGTGACCCAGGACGCCGAGAAGCTGGAGGCGCGCCTCATGCGGCTCCAGACCTTCCTCAACCGCGAGGCGCTGCGCCCGCTCCCGCCGCCCGGCAACCCGACCGCGAAGTGGAACGTCCCCGATCCGCTGGCGCCGGAGGCGCTCTTCCTCCTCATGGCCGGCCCGCGCCTTCCGGGCTGGCCCTCGGCCGAGCAGATCGACCTCGAGATCCGCTACAACCAGCTGAACCCGGTCCGGCTCTCCTGGATCATCCTGCTCGTCGCGCTGGTGGTGTCGATCGTGGCCTGGGTGCGGCGGAGCAAGCTCCTCGACGGCGCGGCCTTCGGCATCCTGCTCGGCGGCTTCGCCATGATGACCTACGGGATCCTGCTGCGCTGGGGCGCCGGCGACCGCATCCCGGCGGCCAACATGTACGAGTCGATGCTCTTCCTGGCCTGGGGCGTCGGGCTCTTCGCGGTCATCGCCTACGCGGTGATGCGCAACCGGGTGGTGGTGCTGAACGCGGCGGTGATGAGCGCGCTCACCATGGCGCTCACCGACCTCCTGCCCATCGACCGCTTCATCCACCCCATCGCGCCGGTGCTGGCCGGGACGCCCTGGCTGGCCATCCACGTGCCCATCATCATGGTGGGGTACGCGGTGCTGGCGCTCGGCCTGGTGGTGGCGCACATGCAGATCGGCTTCACCATCTTCGCGCCCGCCCGGGTGGAGGTGATCGACCGGCTCTACGACCTGCTCTACTGGTACATGTTCGTCGGCTCGATCCTGCTGCTGGCCGGCATCCTGACCGGGTCGATGTGGGCCGCCTCGTCCTGGGGACGCTACTGGGGATGGGATCCCAAGGAGGTGTGGTCGCTGGTGGCCTTCCTCTGCTACATGGCCATCCTCCACGCCAAGGTCGACAAGATGATCGGGCAGTTCCTGGTGGCGGCCATCAGCGTCGCCGCCTTCCAGACCATCCTCATGACCTACCTGGGCGTGAACTTCGTCCTCACCACCGGCATGCACTCCTACGGGATGGGCGATTCACCCGTGGTGATGTGGATGGTGATCGTGCTGGTGGCCGAGCTGGCCTTCCTGGCCTGGGGCTACTCGGCCTTCCGCAAGCACCGCGACGTGCTCGAGGGCGCGTCGACCTAGCAGCGGGGCAGGGCTAGCGGCCGCCGCGCCCGGGGAAGGAGATCCCTTCCTCGGGGCAGCGGGCGGCGCACAGCTCGCACGTGGCCCGGCAGTCCTGCGGCCGGGCCACCCGGGCGCCCTTGTCGTGGCGCCCCATGGCGAAGACGCCGGCCGGGCACTCGTCGATGCAGGTGCCGCAGCCGCGGCACTCGCCGGCGTCGATCCGGGGCGCCCAGGAGACGCCGCCATGGGCGGCGTGGGACGGAGGCGGGAGCCGGCGCGGGCCGGGCCGGGGCGTCCTCGCCCTTGCCCTCGTCCTTGCGTCCGAATCCCAGTGAATCCAGCAATCCCATGCGCCGCTCCGAGAGGTCGAACCCGGGAAACTAGCGGATCCTTCCCCCGATCGGAAGCCGGGGGCCGGCGGTCCCTTGCGGCCGGGGCGCCTTCGTGGAAAGTATCCGCCCCGCCATGGCCCAGTACGTGATGTCGATGTTCCGCGTGAGCAAGGTGGTCCCGCCCAAGCGGCAGATCATCAAGGACATTTCCCTCTCCTTCTTCCCCGGCGCCAAGATCGGGCTCCTCGGCCTGAACGGCTCCGGCAAGTCCACGGTGCTCCGCATCATGGCGAAGCAGGACGCCGAGTTCGACGGCGAGCTCTCCCACGAGTCGGGCATCAAGATCGGCTACCTGCCGCAGGAGCCGCAGCTCGATCCGTCCCGGACGGTGCGGGAGGAGGTCGAGAGCGGGATGGGCGAGGTGGCGGCCGCGCAGAAGCGGCTCGAGGCGGTCTACGCCGCCTACAGCGAGCCCGACGCCGACATGGAGAAGCTGGCCGAGGAGCAGGCGCGCCTCGAGGCCATCATCGAGAACGCCGGCGCCGACACCGGCAACGCCCTCGAGATCGCGGCCGACGCGCTGCGGCTGCCGCCCTGGGACGCGAGCGTGAAGCACCTCTCCGGCGGCGAGAAGCGCCGGGTGGCGCTCTGCAAGCTGCTCCTCTCCAAGCCGGACATGCTCCTGCTCGACGAGCCCACCAACCACCTCGACGCCGAGTCGGTGGAGTGGCTGGAGCAGTTCCTCACCCGCTTCCCGGGCACCGTCGTGGCCATCACCCACGACCGCTACTTCCTCGACAACGCCGCCGAGTGGATCCTGGAGCTGGACCGCGGCCGGGGCATCCCGTGGAAGGGGAACTACTCCTCCTGGCTCGAGCAGAAGGAGCAGCGGCTCGAGGTCGAGGCCAAGCAGGAGAGCGCCCGCATCAAGGCCATGAAGCAGGAGCTGGAGTGGGTGCGGCAGAACCCCAAGGCCCGCCAGGCGAAGAGCAAGTCGCGCCTGGCCCGCTTCGAGGAGCTCTCGTCGGTCGAGTACCAGAAGCGCAACGAGACCCAGGAGATCTTCATCCCGGTGGCCGAGCGGCTCGGCGACCAGGTGGTGGAGTTCCAGGGGGTCTCGAAGGGCTTCGGCGACCGGCTGCTCATCGACGACCTGACCTTCAGCGTCCCGCCCGGCGCCATCGTGGGCATCATCGGGCCGAACGGCGCGGGCAAGTCCACCCTGTTCAAGATGATCACCGGCGCGGAGAAGCCCGACAAGGGCAAGGTCGTCATCGGACAGTCGGTGAAGATGGCCTTCGTGGACCAGAGCCGCGAGGACCTCTCCTCCGGGAAGACCGTCTTCGAGGAGCTCTCCGGCGGGCGCGACGAGATCCAGGTCGGGCGCTACCTGATGCCCAGCCGCGCCTACATCGGGCGCTTCAACTTCAAGGGCGCCGACCAGCAGAAGGTGGTGGGCACGCTCTCCGGCGGCGAGCGGGGGCGGCTCCACCTGGCGAAGACCCTCATGACCGGGGCGAACCTCCTGCTGCTCGACGAGCCGTCGAACGACCTCGACGTCGAGACCCTGCGCGCGCTCGAGGACGCGCTGCTCGAGTACGCGGGCAGCGTCATGGTCATCTCCCACGACCGCTGGTTCCTCGACCGCATCGCCACGCACATCCTGGCCTGCGAGGGCGACTCGAAGTGGAGCTTCTTCACCGGCAACTACCAGGAGTACGAGGCCGACAAGCGCCGGCGGCTGGGCGAGGAGGGGGCGAAGCCCCACCGCATCCGCTACAAGCCGATCAGCCGGTCGTGACCGTCGTCCGTCTCGCTCCCCCCGACTACCGGCGGATGCCCTGGAGGAACGGGGGCGGGACCACGACCGAGATCGCGGCGGAGCCCGGCGGCCCGGCCGGCTTCCTCTGGCGCCTGAGCATCGCGGAGGTGGCCGCCTCCGGACCCTTCTCCGACTTCGGCGGGTACGACCGGCACATCCTCCTGCTCGAGGGTCGCGGGCTTCGTCCTCCACTTCGCGGAGGCGCCGTCGCGCCGGCTCGACCGTCCGCTCGAGCCCTTCACCTTCGACGGCGGGTGGCGCGCCTCGTGCGAGCTCGTCGACGGCCCGGTCCGGGACCTGAACCTCATGGTCGCCCGGGGCGCGGCCGTGGGCAGCCTCGAGATCCTGCGGATGCCCGCCGGCTCGCGGGTCGACCTCCCCCCTGCGGCGACCGTGCTCCTGCACCTGCTCGAGGGAGCGCTCGACGCCGGCGGGACCCGGCTCCAGGCCGGCGAGACCCTGCGTGCGGACGGGGCCCAGGGCCAGCCGATGGCGGTCGTCGCGGCCGGGGAGGCCGTGGCGGTGGTGGCGACCCTCTCGCCCCCGGGCCGGTGATAACGTTCACCCTTCCCGAGGAGACGACCGAGATGATGCCCGCCGCCGTCCCCGCCGCCGTCGCGTTCCTGCTCGCCGCCGCACCCGCCGTCTCCGACGTCACCGCCCGGTGCGTCGCCTGCCACGCGACCCGCACGCCCGGCATCGTCTCCGACTGGAAGCTCTCCCGCCACGCCGAGGTCGCGGTGGGCTGCGAGAGCTGCCACGGCGCGGAGCACCAGGCGGCCACCGACGCCTCGAAGGCGAGGCTCCCCGCGCCCGCCACCTGCGCCCGGTGCCACCCCGCGCAGATGAAGCAGTACCAGGGGTCGAAGCACGCGCTGGCCTGGGCCGCCATGATGGCCATGCCCACCTTCCACTACCAGCCGCCGGTCTTCACCGACGGTCTCCAGGGCTGCGGCGGCTGCCACGCCATCGGGCTCAAGGAGGAGGCCGACGAGAAGGCCATCGCCCGCGTGGCGGGGCGCGGCTACGGCGCGGGCGCCTGCGCCTCCTGCCACACCCGCCACACCTTCTCGGTGAAGGAGGCCCGCGAGCCGCAGGCCTGCAAGAGCTGCCACATGGGCTTCGACCACGCGCAGTGGGAGATGTACGACGCCTCCAAGCACGGGGTCCGCCACGAGCTGGTGCGGCTGGGCGCGCTGCCGAGGGACGCGTCCGCGCCCACCTGCCAGACCTGCCACATGCAGGGAGGCGACCACGGCGTCGTGACCGCCTGGGGTTTCCTGGGCGTGCGGCTGCCGCTCCCCGAGGACGCCCGGTGGAAGGCCGACCAGGTCACCATCCTGAAGGCGCTCGGCGTCCTCGACCCGGCCGGGAAGCCCACCACGCTCCTCGAGGTGGTGAAGGCGGCGAGGATGGCCCGCCTGACCCAGGAGGAGTGGCAGGCCGAGCGCACCCGGATGCTCGAGACCTGCAAGGGCTGCCACTCGGAGGGCTTCGCGTCCTCGAACCTGCGCCGGGGCGACCGGTCGATCCAGGAGGCCGACCGGCTCATGGCCGAGGCCATCGAGATCGTGGCCGCGCTCTACCGGGACGGGCTCCTCCGGCGGTCGAAGGACCAGCCCTACGACTACCCCAGCGTGCTCCAGTTCCACGACTCGCCGTCGGTCGTCGAGCAGCGCCTCTTCGTGATGTTCTCCGAGCACCGCATGCGCACCTTCCAGGGCGCGTTCCACCAGAGCCCCGACCACGCCCTCTGGGACGGATGGAGCGCGATGCAGCGCGACCTGGCCGAGATCCGGGAGCGCGCGGCCGACATGCGCCGGGCCCGGGAGGTGGGGCGGAGGCTTGGGACGCCCTCCGAAAGGCCAGCGGCGGACGCGCCGGCGGGGCGCTAGACTCCCACCCCGTGACCGACATCGAGAAGCGGATCGAGGAAGGCAAGGCGCTGCTCCGCAGGCGCTTCGGCGAGGCCATGGCGCTCACCCCGTCCCGCTCCGACCCGACCCCGCAAGGAACCGGCCCGGCGAATCGCCACGGGATGCCGCAGGTCCCTCCCCGGCAGAACGTGCTCGCCACCTGGCCGGTGCTCGACTGCGCGGACCAGCCGGTCGTCTCCACCGAGCGGTGGGAGCTCCGCCTCGAGGGAGAGGTGGAGGAGCCGATGCGGCTGCGCTGGGACGACTTCCTCGCCCTTCCGCAGGCCGACGACGTCTCCGACTTCCACTGCGTGACCGGCTGGAGCCGGCTCGACATGCGCTGGCAGGGGGTGACCTTCGAGACCCTGGCCGCGCTGGCGCGCCCGACGATGGCCGCCACCCACGTGATGTTCCACTCCTACGACGGGTACTCGACCAACCTCCCGCTCGAGGAGGCGCTCAAGTCCGACGTGATCCTGGCGCACCGGGTCGACGGCGAGCCCCTGCCCACCGAGCACGGCGGCCCGGTCCGGGTGGTGACGCCGCAGCTCTGGGCGTGGAAGGGCGCGAAGTGGGTCCGGCGCGTGGAGTTCATGCCCCACGACCGGCGCGGCTACTGGGAGATCCGCGGGTACTCCAACACGGCCTGGCCGTGGCGGGACGACCGCGACTGGTGAGGGAGCGAGCGAGCGGCCGGAGCCGCTACTTCTTCGCGAAGCGCCGGTAGAAGCCGACCACCTGCTTGGCGGCGTCCTTCCAGTCGAGCGTCTCGGGGAGGTCGCCCTCCTCGGGCCCCTCCACCCAGATGCCGCCGCACGACTCGCAGGTGTCGTAGTGCAGCGCCTTCTTCTCGCCGCCCTCGACCTCGACCAGGTCGACCTGGCAGGCCGGGCACTGGCCGGCCATCTCGTCGGTGTTCAGGAAGCCGCCGATGGCGGTCAGCGCCGGCAGGTTGCCGTGGACCAGGAACCGGTTGACGTCCGAGTTCTCCACCCAGAGCCCACCGCAGTCGGAGCACCTCTGCATGACGCTGTCGTCACCGGCGATCTCCGTCATCTCGACACTGCAGCGTGGGCAATCCATGAGAATTGGTCCTCCTCCAGGACCGGGCTCTGCTCTTGGTTCGGGGTGGTTGGTCGGCTCGTCGGGGAAGGCTATCGGGGATGATAACGAGATCGCGCCGCGCGGATCAACGCCCGCGGTGCGCCGTCATGCCTCCGTCACCGATCGGAGGGCCTCGACGAGGCGCCGGAGCCGCTCGGCATGGAGCTTCAGGGCGACCCGGTTCACGACCAGGCGGGCCGAGACCTCGAGGACCGTCTCCTCGATGACGAGGCCGTTGGCCTTCAGGGTCTCGCCGGTCTCGGTGATGTCCACGATCAGGTCGGCGAGGCCGAGCGAGGGGGCCACCTCGAT
Source organism: uncultured delta proteobacterium (assembly GCA_963766715.1). Taxonomy (GTDB): domain Bacteria; phylum Myxococcota; class Myxococcia; order Myxococcales; family Anaeromyxobacteraceae; genus CAIOAK01. The sequence continues at coordinate 406,037 of CAVYBH010000015.1, read as the reverse complement.
GGATCCGTGGAGGGCGATGATCTCGGCCGGGATGCCCTTGGCCGCGAAGTGGCGGGAGGCCAGGTTCACGTACTTGGTGGCCACGCGGGGGGCCACGCCCCGGGCCAGCGGGCGGGCGTTCCTGGGGCGTCCCACGATCACCTGGCACCGGCCGATGCCCAGGTCGAGGGGCTCGTAGAGATCGCGGGGCTCCTCGCGCAGGACGTCGAGCCCGGCCACGCCCACGTCGGCGGCGCCGTGCTCCACGTAGCTCGCCACGTCCGCGGCGCGGATGGAGATGAAGCGCAGCCCCTGCTCCGGCGCGTCGGCGGCCAGCTTGCGGGTGTTCTCGAGGAGCCGCTTGGGAGAGACGCCGAGCGCCCGCTCGAAGAGCTCGGAGGCCTCGCCCAGGAGCCTTCCCTTGGGGATGGCCACCGAGAGGAGGCCGGGCGCCGGGCGGTCCTGGGCGCGGCGGGTCACGCGGCCTCCCGGCGGATGCGGGCGCCCAGCGGCGCGAGCTTCGACTCGATGCGCTCGTAGCCGCGGTCGAGGTGGTAGACGCGGCGGACCTCGGTCGTGCCCTGCGCGGCCAGCCCGGCCAGGACCAGCGCGGCCGAGGCGCGCAGGTCGCTCGCCATCACCGGAGCGCCCGAGAGGGCCGGCACGCCCGTGACCACGGCGACCTTGCCGTCCACGGCGATCTCGGCGCCCAGTCGCTGCAGCTCCAGCACGTGCATGTAGCGGTTCTCGAACACGGTCTCGGTCACCACCGACCTCCCGTCGGCGAGCGCGAGCAATACCATCATCTGCGCCTGCATGTCGGTGGGGAACCCGGGGAAGGGCGCGGTCCGGACGTCGACGGGGCGGGGCCGGCCGCCGCCGGCGACGCGCAGGCCGCCCGGGATGGCCTGTGACCGAGGCCCCGGTCTCCCGGAGCTTCTCCACGAGCGACTCGAGGTGGGCGGGCACGGCGCCCAGCACGCTGACGTCGTTTCCGGGCAGCGCGCCGGCGACGAGGAACGTGCCGGCCTCGATGCGATCGGCGATCACGTCGTGATCGAGCGGGCGGAGCGACACGACGCCCTCGATCTCGATCCGGTGGGTGCCGGCCCCCTCGATGCGCGCCCCCATGCGGACGAGCGCGGTGGCCAGGTCGGAGATCTCGGGCTCCCGCGCGCAGTTCTCGAGCACGGTGCGCCCCTCGGCGAGCGCCGCGGCCATCATCACGTTCTCGGTGCCGGTGACCGTCTCCTTGTCGAAGGTGAAGGTCGCGCCCCGCAGCCGGCCCCCGGGGACCCGCCCCTCGACGTAGCCGTGCTCGAGCTTCAGCTCGGCGCCGAGCGCGGCGAGCCCCTTCAGGTGGAGGTCGATGGGGCGCGCGCCGATGGCGCACCCGCCGGGAAGGGAGACGCGGGCCCGGCCCCAGCGGGCGAGCAGCGGCCCGAGCACGACCACGCTCGCGCGCATGGTGCGGACGAGGTCGTAGGGGGCCTCCGGGGTCACGGCGCGCGGCGTGCGGATGGCCACCGACGACGGCGAGCCGGCCACCCGCTCGAAGGTGCAGCCGGCGTGGCCGAGCAGCCGCCCCATGGTGCGGACGTCGGCGAGATCGGGGACGTTGCGGACGACGTGGTCGCCCTCGGCGAGCAGGGCGGCGGCGATCACGGGGAGCGCGGCGTTCTTGGCGCCGGACACGTGCACGGTCCCGCGAAGCGGCGCGCCGCCGTCGATGAGGATCTTGTCCATCGGATGGGGTCTCGGAGCTCGGGGATTCTAGGCCGGGGTGGGGAGGCGCGCCACCACCCATCGCGGAAGCGCGGCCAGATCGCGGTGGACGGTGGCCTGGCCGAACCCGGCCGCGAGGCAGAGGGCGGGGAGGGGATCGGCGTGGGTCTCGTGCATCTCGAGGACGAGCGCTCCCCCCGGCCGGAGCCGCGCCGGGGCGCCGGCCACGATCCTCCGCACCACGTCGAGACCGTCGGCGCCGCCGTCGAGGGCGATCCGGGGCTCGCGCCGGACCTCGCGGGAGAGTCCGGCGATCTCGCCCGCCGGGACGTAGGGAGGGTTCGAGACGATCAGGTCGAAGCGCAGGTCGGGCGGCAGCGGCGCGTAGAGGTCCCCCTCGAGGAGCTCGACCGTGGCGCCCAGGGCGAGCGCGTTCTCCCGGGCCACCGCCAGCGCGTCGGGCGAGAGCTCGGTCGCGACCACCCGCGCGCCGGGGCGGGAGAGCGAGAGCGACGACGGCGATGCAGCCCGAGCCGGTGCACAGGTCGAGCGCAGCGCCGGCCTCCGGGAGGAGGTCGAGGGCCGCCTCCACGACCAGCTCGGTCTCCGGGCGCGGCACGAGCACGCGCGGGTCGACCCGGAAGCGGTGGCCGAGGAACTCGCGGCGGCCGGTGAGCCAGGCGGTGGGCTCGCCGGCGGCGCGGCGCCGCACCAGCTCCCGGTAGGCGGCCAGCTCGGGCGCGCCGAGCGGCTTGTCGAAGTCCAGGTAGAGCCGGACCCGGTCGCAGGAGAGCGCGTGGGCGAGCAGGATCTCGGCGGTGAGCCGGGGCGCGTCCACCCCGCCCTTCGCGAAGAAGCCCTGCGTCCAGGCGATGAGCCGGAGCGGGGTCCAGGCCTCGTCGCTCAAGGCGTCCTCAAGCCCGCTTCTCGGCCGCCCGGGCGGAGTCGCTCTTCGAGGCCTCCTTGAGGGCCTCGGCGGCGAAGTGGGTCCGGCAGGCGTCGATCAGGTCCTGGATGTCGCCGTCCATGACCGCCGGCAGGTTGTGCCGGGTGTGGTTGATGCGGTGATCGGTGAGCCGGTCCTGCGGGAAGTTGTAGGTCCGGATCTTCTCGGAGCGGTCGCCGGTGCCCACCTGGCTCTTGCGGGTGGCGTCCCGGGAGGATCGCTGCTTCTCGATCTCGATCTCGAAGAGCTTGGCGCGCAGCATCTTCATGGCCTGGGCCCGGTTCTTGGTCTGGCTCTTCTCCTGCTGGCACTTCACCACGAGTCCGGATGGCTTGTGGGTGATGCGGACCGCGGAGTCGGTGGTGTTCACGCTCTGGCCGCCCGAGCCGGTGGAGCGGAAGACGTCGATCTCCAGGTCGGCGGGGTTGACCTGGACGTCGATCTCCTCCGCCTCGGGCATGACCGTCACGGTGGCGGTGGAGGTGTGGATGCGCCCCTGCGCCTCGGTGGCGGGGACGCGCTGGACCCGGTGGACGCCCGACTCGTACTTCATCAGGGAGTAGACGGTGTCCCCGCTGATGGTGACCGTGGCGTCCTTCACGCCGCCCATGGTGCTGCCGGAGACGTCGACCACCTCGCAGCGCCAGCCGCGGCGCTCGGCGAAGCGGAGGTACATGCGCAGGAGCTCGGCCGCGAAGAGCCCGGCCTCGTCGCCCCCGGCGCCGGCCCGGATCTCCACGATGACGTCCTTGTCGTCGTTCGGGTCGCGGGGGATGAGGAAGACCTTGAGGTTCTCCTCGGCCGGATCGACCCGGGGCGCAGCGCCGCCAGCTCCTCCTTGGCCATCTCCCGGATGCCCTCGTCCTTCTCGGCGAGCAGGGCCTCGTTGTCGGCGATCTCCTGCTGGATCTTGCGCCAGGCGCGGAGCGCCACCACGGTCGGCTCGAGGCCGGCCCGCTCCTTCGAGACCTTCTTGAAGCGCTCGCCGGAGGAGGCCACCGCCGGATCGGAGAGGTGGTGCGTCAGCTCCTCGAAGCGGCGCTCGATCGATTCCAGCTTCTGGAGGACCTCTGGCGACAGCATGGGAGCGGTTTCTTACCGCCCCCACGCGCGGGGGGCAAGGCGCGCCGCCTAGCGCCCGTCCTTCCCCGCGCCGCCCCCGCCCTCGCCGTCCGCCTTCGGCGTGCGCCCCGCGTCGTGGAGCGCGCGCCGGAGGAGGTACTCGATCTCCCCGTTCAGGCTGCGCAGGTCGTCGTCGGCCCAGCGCTGGAGGGCCTCGAGGACCCGGGGGTCCATCCGCAACAGGAAGGGCTTCCGCTCCGCCAAGGGTCGCCGCCTAGTAGAGCGTTCCGGCGTTGATGACCGGGTGCGCCGCCCGGTCGCCGCAGAGCACCACCAGGAGGTTCGAGACCATGGCGGCCTTGCGCTCCTCGTCGAGGTGGACGGTGCCGTGCTTCTCGAGCCGCTCGAGGGCCATCTCCACCATGCTGACCGCGCCCTCCACGATGCGGGTCCGGGCGGCGATGATGGCGGCGGCCTGCTGCCGCTGCAGCATGGCCTGGGCGATCTCCGGGGCGTAGGCGAGGTGGCTGATGCGGGCCTCGAGCACCTGGACCCCGGCCGCCTTCACGCGCTCCTGGACCTCCTTCTGCAGCTGCTCGGCGACGAGCGCGGTGGCGCCGCGCAGCGAGGTCTTCTCCTCGTCGTGGGCGTCGTACGGGTAGCGCGACGCCAGCCCGCGCAGGGCGGCCTCGCTCTGGACGCGCACGTACTCCGCGTAGTCGTCCACCTGGAAGGCGGCCTCCGCGCTGTCCACGACCTTCCAGACCACGATGGCCGCGATCTCCACCGGGTTGCCGTCGAGGTCGTTCACCTTGAGCTTGCTCGACTCGAAGGAGACCACCCGGAGCGACACCTTCCTCTTCGTGTAGAAGGGGTTCGCCCAGCGCAGGCCGGGCTCGCGCGCCGAGCCCGCGTAGTTGCCGAAGAGCTGCAGCACCTTCGCCTCGTTGGGGTTCACGACGAAGAGCCCGGCGGAGAGCAGGCCGAGGAGCACGATCGTCAGCCCGCACGCGACGAGGACGGCGACGGGCAGCAGGTTCTTCGCCGCGAAGATGAACATCCCCACCGAGCCGATGACGGCGGGCACGAGGAAGACCAGGAAGGTGATGCCACTGGGGGGGTGCAGCTCCTTTTCACGGATCATCTTGGGGTCTCCTGAGGTGATGTCGAAATGATATCAATTCGACATCACCCGGCAAGTCCCGGACGGGGCGCCGGCTGAATCCCCAGGCTTTACGAGGGGAAGGACGCGGGGGAGGATGTCGCCGGTGCAGACCCGCCTCGTCATCCGCCGCGCCCGGCTCGTGCGCGACCCGCCCGTCGCGGAGGCCACCGTCGTCGTGCAGGGCGACCGGATCCTCCGCGTGGCCCTGGCGGGCGAGGCCGTTCCGCCCGAGCCCGGCGACTGGGAGATCGACGCGGCGGGCCGGCTCCTCGTCCCCGGCTGCGTCGACGCCCACACCCACCTGGCCCTGGGCCAGCTCCTTCGCTTCGCGGGGCTGCCCGCCCGCTACCCCGGCTCGCCGAAGGCCCTCCGCCAGGGCTTCCGCAGGCCGGTCGAGGAGCGGCTCGGCCCGGCCGAGGTGGAGGCGCTCGCCGCGGCTGCCGCGCTGGCCGCGCTCCGGGCCGGGACGACCACCGTGCTCGGGCTGGAGCGGGGCGCCCCGGGCGCGGAGCTCGACACCCTGCTCGCCGCCGAGCGTGCGGTCCGCCGGATCGGCATCCGCGCGGTGCTGGCCCATGGCGCGAGCGACCTGGGCGGGGCCGACCGCGGCCGCGCCTCGGCGCGAGCCGCGCTCGACTTCGCGACGCCTCGCGCCGCCGATCCCCATGGTGCGCGGCATGGCGGGGCTCGACGGCCTTCACGCCACCACCCGGGACACGCTCCACGCGCTGGCCGAGCCGGCCGCCCGCTTCGGCCTCCACGCCGCCCTCGAGGAGGACGGCGCCGACCTGGATCGCGCCTGGGGTCTCGATCAGAAGTGGCCGGTGCAGATGCTCGACGACGCCGGGCTGCTGGGGCCGCGGACCGTGCTCGCCCACATGACCACGCTCGCGACGCCGGAGGCGGAGGCGGTCCGGGCGGCCGACGCCGTGCTCGTGGCGCCGCTCCGGGCCGCGCGCTTCTGGGGCGCGCCCGCCCTGAGCCTGGAGATCGCGGCCGCCGTGGAGGCGCCCGTGGCGCTCGGCACCGACGGGATCTTCCCCGACCTGGCCGGGGAGGCCGTGGAGCTGGCCGCCCAGCTCCGGGTCCGGCGTTCGGCCTCGCCCCCGCCCGCGGAGTTCCTCGCCGACTCGGTCTGGCCCACCGGCGCCAGCCCTGGCCGGTCAGCTCCTGGGCGCGCGGCTCGGCGCGATCGAGGCCGGCGCGGCGGCCGACCTGGTCCTGCTGGAGTGGCGACCGGGCGCGGTGGTGCCGGAGGGGCGCGGGGGCGACGCCGCGGTGCTCTGGGCGGGCGCGCCCGCGGCCTGGGTCGTGGTCGCCGGCGAGGTCCGCCTCCGGGAAGGGATCCCCCTCGGCCTCGACCCCGAGGAGATCTCGGCCCGCGCGGTGGAGGCGGCGCTCCGGGCGCTCGCCGACTGACGCCTCGCGGCGCCTAGGTCCTGCGCCGGCCGGCGATGGCGTCGGAGAGGGCCTTCAGCGGGGAGAGGTCCACGCGCGCGCTCTGGAGGAGCGCGCCCAGGAGGCCGACCGCGCCGCGCGTCAGCGCCACGAGCCGCTCCAGCCGCTCGACCCGGAACCGGGCCGCGGCGCGGACCTCGGGGTCGGCGTCCACCATCGAGGCGCGGAGCTCGGCCAGGGACTCCTGGAACGCGGCGAGGGCGCGGTCGAGCGCCAGGCGCTCCCGCGTCCCCAGCACCCGCTGCACCATGCGCCACACGTCGACCTCGGCCGCGTAGCGCTCGCGGCGCTCGCCGGGGACCGGGACGTTCCGGACCGCGCCCCAGGCCCGCAGCTCGGCGAGGGACATGGAGAGCAGCCCCGTGGAGATGCCCAGCCGCTCGCAGGCCTCGGCCGCGCCGAGCGGCTGCTCCGACAGGAAGAGGATGGTCCAGACGCGACCGAGCTGCCGCTTGAAGCCCCACAGCTCCATGAGCGCGCCCACCGCGTCCGCGGCCCGGAGCTCCGCCCGGCGGACGCCGGACGCCGGAGCCGGCAACGGCGAGGCCGCGCCGCCGCCCGAGGGGCTCATGCGTGCCCCCGCAGCAGCAGGCCGGCGATGGCGCAGAGCGCGAAGGCCACCGAGGCGAAGGCGTTGAAGTCGAAGAAGGCCTTGCCGATCCGCTCCGGCCGGAGCTCGCCGTGGGGCGCCACGTAGAGGTGCTCGGCGAGGAGGACCGCCGCCAGGATGGCCGTGCCCAGGAACCAGGACGGCCCCTGCCGCCCCACCGAGCCGGCGGCCAGGATGGCGGCCACGCCGAGCGCGTGGAGCCCGCGGGCCCAGCCCAGCGCGCCCGTCGATCCCGAAGCGGGCCGGGATGGACTCGAGCCCCTGCGAGCGGTCGAACTCCATGTCCTGCATCGAGTAGAAGACGTCGAAGCCGCCGATCCAGGCGCCCACGCCCAGGCCGAGCAGCAGCGCCGCCGGCGGCGCGGTTCCGGTGAGCGCGATGGCCACGCCGATCGGCCCGAGCGCCTGGGCCACGCCGAGCCAGAGGTGGCACGCCCAGGTGAAGCGCTTGGCGTAGGAGTAGCCGAGCAGGATGGCGAGCACCGGCAGCGCGAGCCAGCCGGTGAGCGGGGAGATGAGCGCCGCCGCCGCGACGAAGGCGAGGCTCGACGCCGCGAGCAGGAGCCGGGCCGACGCGGGCGAGACCTCGCCGGTGACCAGCTCCCGGGCCTGGGTTCGCGGGTTCGCCGCGTCGAACCGCCGGTCGGCGATGCGGTTCATGGCCATGGCGGCCGTGCGCGCCGCCACCACGGCCAGCGCGACGAGGCCCAGCCGGACCGGGTCGAGGGTGGCCTGCCCGGCCACCAGCACCACCGCGCTCACCGCGAAGGGCAGCGCGAAGAGGGAGTGGGAGAACTTCACCATTCGTGCGACGGCGCCGACGGTCATGCGCGGGACTCCGGCCGGTGGCGGGCGAGCCACTCGAAGGGGCGAGGGGGCGCGTTCTCGAGGAGCCAGGCGAACGGGTCGGCGGGCCGCTCGCCGCGGAGCGGAGCGGCGAGCACGCCGGGAGCCGAGCCCGGGGAGAGCCGTCCCACCGCCGGGGCGCCCACCGCGGCGCCGTTCCAGCGCCAGCGCGAGCGATGGCGCCGCGGGTCGACCTCCGGGAAGGCCCGGTGCAGCACCGCCAGCTCCTCGAGCGGCGAGAGGGACGGCGACGAGGCGAGCGAGTCGGTCCCGACGGCGAGCGGGATGCCGGCCGCGAGCAGCCGCGGCAGGTCGGGGAGGACGCCGGAGATGTGCCGGTTCGACCGCGGGCAGAGCACCACGGTGGCGCCGGACCGGCGCAGCGCGGCCAGGTCCTCGTCGTCCACGTCCACCGCGTGCACCACCAGCGACTCCGGCCCGAGGTGGGCCGCGACCGCGGCCACCGGAGACCGGGCGAAGGGGCGGAGCTCGCCGGGCGGCGAGCCCGAGCCGCAGCACGAGATCGGCGAAGGGGCCGGACGCCTCGGCGACGAACCGGCGCTCCTCGGGCACCTCGGCGAGGTGGATTGACGCCGGCCCCGCCCGGAGCAGCGAGGCGGCGGTGGGGAGGTGGGTGGAGTAGACGGCGTGCGGGCTCGGCGCCACGCGGAGGCCCGGGCCCGGATCGCCCATCCGCGCCCGGAGCTCGCCGGCCAGCCGCAGCGCGCTCGCCGGCCCGCTCCTCGGAGAATCCGTAGATCTCGAGGAAGAGCGTGCCGGCGATCCCCTCGTGCGCCAGGTGACGTCCCGGACCCGAGGCCGTTCGTCACGTCGCCCACCGCGGCCACGCCCGCCTCGCGCAGCGCCGCCGCGCCCCGGGCCATGCCCTCCTCGATGGCCCCGCCGCGCGCCCGGGCCGCCACCAGCGCCTCGATCCACCGGACCAGGCCGCCGCCGCCCGGGCACCCTCCCGGCCAGGTGGGTGAGCTCCAGGTGGAGGTGCGCGTTCACCAGCGCCGGGAGGATCACCGCGTCGATCGGCCCGGCCGGGCCGTGGCGCGCCTCGACCTCGGCGCGCGGCCCCGCGTCGACGACCCGGTCGCCGTCGAGCGCGACCGCGCCGTCGGCCCAGGGGGCGGCGTCCGGTCCGGGAAGCACCCAGGGCGCGGCGACGACGCGGACGGGCACGCGGGATCCCTAGGCCTGCCCGATGAGCTGGTAGCGCATGTTGCGGCGCGCCGGCTGGAACCCGGCGTCGCGGATGTGGCGCTCGACCTCCTCCGAGTCCATCTGGAAGGTGGTCCCCGCCGCGCTCACCACGTTCTCCTCGATCATCACGCTGCCGAAGTCGTTGCAGCCCATGTGGAGCGAGGCCTGGGCGACGCCGCCGCCCATGGTCACCCAGGAGGCCTGGAAGTTGGGCACGTTGTCGAGGACCAGCCGGGCCAGCGCGTTCACGCGCAGGTAGGCGTGGGCGCTGTTGTCCGACGGATCGAGCCGCGTGTTCTCCGGCTGGAACGTCCAGCAGATGAAGGCGGTGAACCCCTGGGTCTCGTCCTGCAGCTCGCGCAGCCGGAGGAAGTGGTTCACGCGCTGCCGGGAGTCCTCGCCCACGCCGAACATCAGCGTGGCGGTGCTCCTCAGCCCCTTGAGGTGGGCGGCCCGCATGACCGTGAGCCACTCGTCGGTGGAGCACTTGAGCGGGGCGATGCGCCGGCGCACCTCGTCGTCGAGCACCTCGGCCCCGCCGCCCGGGATCGAGTCGAGCCCGGCCGCCACCAGCCGGTCGACGGTGGCGTCGAGCGACAGCTGGCTGGTGCGGGCGATGTGCCAGATCTCCTCGGGAGAGAGCGCGTGCAGGTTGATGGCCGGGTAGGTGGACTTCACCCAGCGGAAGAGGTCCTCGTACCACTCGACGCCCAGGTCGGGGTGGAGGCCGCCCTGCAGCAGGATCTCGATGCCGCCCAGCGCCAGCGTCTCCTCGATCTTCCTCGCCATCTGGCCGCGGTCGAGGACGTAGGCCTCGCCGTGGCCGCGGGGGCGGTAGAACGCGCAGAACGAGCACGCCGTGGTGCACACGTTCGTGTAGTTCATGTTGCGCGACACGATGTAGGTGACCACGCCGTCCGGGTGGAGCGCGCGGCGGCGCATGTCGGCGGCCAGCCCCAGCTCGAGCAGCGGCGCCTTCTCGTCGAGCGCCTCGGCCTCGTCGGGGTCGAGGCGGACGCCGTCGGCCCCCTTCTGCAGGGCCAGGTCGATCGACACCGCGCGGCGGATGCGGCGGCTGCGCACCACGTCGTCGGCGAAGCGCAGCGCCGTGGGCGGGACCAGGCCGGCCTCGGCGGCGCGGGAGAGGAAGGCCTCCAGCCCGTCGAGCTCGTGGGGCCCCAGGCCGTAGCGGATCTTCTGGGTCAGGTAGCGGCGGTAGGCCTCCGGATCGCCGCCGGCCTCGCGGGCGAACTGCTGGGCCAGCTCGGTGCGCATCCCCAGCCCGACCTGCGCGCCGCGGGCCAGCTCCTGGACGTCCTCGGGGCGGAGCGCGCCGGGCCGCGCCGCCCAGACGGCGAAGACCATGGGGAGCTTCGTGAGCCGGTTCCACTCGCGGGCGAGGTCGAGGACCACCTTCTTCCTCACGTCGAAGGCCCGGTCGCCGATGACCAGCGCCCCCTTCGGGCCCGACGGCGCGGGCCAGCCCCTCGAGCGCGGGCATGTGCGTGTAGCGGGGCGAGAGGCCGCGCTCGCGCATCACCAGCTGGGCCAGGATCTGCGAGGTGCGCGAGGCGGTGTCGAGGAAGACCTCGTCCCACGCGCTCGGGCGGCTCCTCGCCGGCGAGCACCACGGTCTGCACCGGCCCGTCGGCGCCGATGCCGATGCCCGGCACCACCTCCCAGTCGCGCCCGGGCAGCGCGCCCACCGGGAGGAGCGCCAGGTCCACGTCGCCGGCCTCGAGCATCGAGGCGCACAGCGAGGGCTCGGCCAGCACCAGGTCGATGAGGGGACTGCCGGCGAGCCCCGCGGTGAGGGGGCGCGCGTTCAGGAAGGAGACGGCTGCGGCGCGGAGCTTCATCTCTGCCTCAGGCGGTGGCGGGGACGGGCGCCTGGGCTTCGTGGACCCGGAGCACGTGGTAGAGGCTGTCGCGCTCGGCGGGCACGCGCCCGGCGAAGCGGATCATGCGGTGGAGCTGGGCCTCGGAGAGGGCCTGGGGCGTGGTGGCCCCGGCCATGTGGTAGATGCGCTCCTCGAGCACCGTGCCGTCCACGTCGTCGACCCCGAAGGAGAGCGAGGCCTGGGCCAGGCGCTCGCCGAGCGACACCCAGTACGCCTTCACGTGGTCGAAGTTGTCGAGGAAGAGGCGCGCCACCGCGAAGGTGCGCAGGCCGTCGTAGCCGGTGGGCTTCGGGAAGGCCTTGCCGATCATGTTGTGCTCGGGGTGGAAGGCGAGCGGGATGAAGACCTGGAAGCCGCCGGTCTCGTCCTGGAGCGCGCGCAGCCGGGCCATGTGGTCGACCCGCTCGGCCAGGGTCTCGATGTGCCCGTAGAGCATGGTGGCGTTCGACTTGAGCCCCAGCCGGTGGGCGGCGCGGTGCACCTCGAGCCACTGCTCGGCGGTGGCCTTGTCGTCGCAGATCTTCCGGCGGACCCGCGAGGCGAAGATCTCGGCGCCGCCGCCCGGGATGGTGGTGAGCCCGGCGTCGATGAGCTCGCGCAGGACCTGCTCGTGGGTCTTCCCGAACTTCTCGGCGAAGAAGTGCAGCTCGACCGCGGTGTACCCCTTGATGTGCAGCTCCGGCCAGGCCTGGCGGATCCGCCGGATGGTCTCGAGGTAGTACTCCCAGGGAAGGTCGGGGTGCAGCCCGGAGACGATGTGCACCTCGGTGATCCCCAGCGCGCGCTTCGAGACCACGTGCTGCACCGACTGCTCGAGGGACATCGTGTATCCCTCGCTGGCGTGCTTGTCGTCCGGGCGCGCGAACGAGCAGAACTTGCAGGTCGCCACGCAGACGTTGGTGGGGTTCAGGTGGACGTTGCGGTTGTAGAAGGTGAGGTCGCCGTGCCGCTGCTCGCGGACGTGGTTGGCGAGCGCGCCCAGCGCGGCCAGGTCGCGGGCCTCGAAGAGGGTGACGGCCTCGGCCTCGGTGAGCCGCTCGCCGGCGAGCACCTTGTCGCGGATCGGGCCGAGCCCGTCCCGCTCGAGCGCGCGGTGTGCCAGGGAAGAGAGCATCAGGCTACCTCCGTCGGATCGCCGCAGTGGTGGGGCGAGATCCCGTCCCAGCGGCGCATCATCTCGTTGGGGATCCCGAGCCGGTCGAGCACCCGGGCCACCACGGTGTCCACCAGCTCGTCGATGGTCTTCGGCTGGGAGTAGAAGCTGGGCGTGGCCGGCATGACGAAGGCCCCCGCCTCGACCACCTGCGCGATGGCGCGGGCGTGGATGAGGGAGATGGGGGTCTCGCGGAGCAGGAGCACGAGCCGCTTGCGCTCCTTGAGCATCACGTCGGCGGCGCGCCCCACCAGGTCGGTGGAGACGCCGTAGGCCACCCGGGCCAGCCCCGCCGCCGAGCAGGGCACGATGGCCATGGCGTCGTACCGGGCGCTCCCGGAGGCGAAGGGCGCGGTGAGGTCCTGGTTCTTCCAGACCCGGAACGGGTAGTCGGGCGCCGACCCGATCTCGTGGGTCCAGATCTGGCGGCCGGTGGTGGTGAAGACCAGGTCCACCGAGACGCCCGCCGCCGGCCCCTCGCGGGCCAGGAAGTCGAGCAGCCGCTTCGCATAGGGCGCTCCGGACGCGCCGCCCACGCCGACCACGATCTTCACGCGCGCACCCCCGTGACCAGGCCGCAGACGCCGGGGAAGAGCGCCTCCCCGCGGACGTCGCGGAAGCCGGCCCGCTCCGCCGCGGCCACGAACTCGGGCATGGACGCGAAGCGCTCCATCGACTCGACCAGGTAGCGATAGGCGTCGGCGTCGGCGGAGAGCAGGCGCCCCATCACCGGCAGGGCCAGCCGGTTGTAGGCGCCGTGGAAGGCGCGCGTGCCGGTGGACTCGGGCCGGAAGAACTCGAGGATTCCCAGGCGGGCGCCGGGCTTCATGACCCGGGCCAGCTCGGCCAGGCCGGCCTCGTGGCTGTCCAGGTTGCGCACGCCGAAGGCCACGGTGACGGCGTCGACCGAGCCCGGGCGGAAGGGGAGGTGGAGGGCGTCGGCGGTGGCGGCGGGGAGGCCGGTCTTGGCCGCTCCGCGCGACAGCATGGGGATGGAGAAGTCGCTGCCCAGCACGATGGCCTCGGGGTACCGGCGGCGGGCCTCGGCGGCCACGTCCATGGTCCCGGCGCAGACGTCGAGGAGCCGCTCGCCCGGCGCGAGCCGGAGCGTCCGCACCAGCTTGCGGCGCCAGAGCTGGTCGACCCGCAGCGTCATCACGCGGTTGAGCAGGTCGTAGGTGGGCGCGATGCGGTCGAACATGGCCCGCACCGCCTGGGCCCGCTCGCCCTGCCCGGGAAGGGGAACGCCGCTCACGCCCCGCTCCCGCGGCGCGGCGTCCAGCTGGCGGCGGGCGGCGGCGCGATGCGCGGGCGCACCGGCGCGGGCGCCCCGGGGACGAGCCGCTCGTAGAGGGCGTCCATGCGGGCGATCACCTCGGGCGGGTGCACGCAGGGCTCCGGCCACTCGCGCCCGCCCTCCTCGACCCACTTCTTGGTGGCGTCGATGCCCACCTTGGCCCCCAGGCCGAAGGCGGTGGAGGCGTGGTCGAGCACGTCGACCGGGCCGTCGACCACCACCATGTCCCGCCTGGCGTCGACGTTCGCGAAGGCGCGCCAGGCGCACTGGGAGAAGTCGTGGACGTCGACGTCCTCGTCGAAGACCACCAGCGTCTTCGTGGCCGACATCTGCCCCGAGCCCCACAGGCCGTGCATGAGCTTCTTGGCGTGGCCGGGGAAGTCCTTCCTCACCGAGAGGAAGCAGAGGTTGTGGAACACCCCCTCCGGCGGGAAGGACATGTCCACCACCTCGGGGAAGACCAGCTGGAGCATGGGCAGGAAGAGCCGCTCGGTGGCGGTGCCCATCCAGTAGTCCTCCATCGGCGGCGGCCCGACCACCGTGGCCGGGTAGATGGCGTCCTTGCGGCGCGTGATGGCCGTGACCTCGAGGAAGGGATAGTCGTCGGCGAGCGAGTAGTAGCCGGTGTGGTCGCCGAAGGGCCCCTCGCGGACCACGCCGCCGTCGGAGACGTAGCCCTCGATGACCACGTCGGCCTCGGCCGGGACCTCCAGGTCCACGGTCACGCCCTTCACCATGTGCACCGACTCCTTCCGCAGGAAGCCGGCGAAGAGGTACTCGTCGATGCCCGGCGGGAGCGGCGCCGACGCGCAGTAGGTGAGGGCCGGATCGCCGCCCAGCGCGATGGCCACCGGCATGCGCTCGCCGCGCTTCCGGTAGGCGCGCCAGTGGGCGTGGGCGGTCTTGTGGAGCTGCCAGTGGAGGCCGAGCTTGCGGGGCCCCATCACCTGGCAGCGGTACATCCCGACGTTGCGGATCCCGGTCTCCGGGTCGCGCGTGATGACCTGCGGCAGGGTGATGAAGGGGCCGCCGTCGTGGGGCCAGGTGGTGAGCACCGGGATCGACCCCAGGTCGGGCTCGCGGTCCACCACCTCCTGCACCGGCCCGGACGAGACGTGCTTCGGCGGCAGCGCGGCCAGCTTGCCGAGCTTCGGGATCATCTTGAGCTTGTCCCAGAGCCCCTGCGGCGGCGCCATCTTGAGCAGCGCGCGCAGCTCGTTGGCCGGCTCCTCGAGGTCCTCGCAGGACAGCGCCCAGGCGGCGCGGCGCCGGGTCCCGAAGAGGTTCATCGCCACCGGCATGACGCCGGAGGAGGGCTTCTCGAAGAGGAGCGCCGGGCCGCCCTGCTTGGCGGCGCGGTCGGCGAGGGCCGCCATGTCGAGCCGGAGGTCGACGGGCTCGGGGACGCGGGTGAGCTCGCCGGCCCGCGCCAGTCGATCGAGGAATTCGCGCAGGGACCGGTAGGCCATGGGATGGCGGGATCTACTCCCATCCGCCACTTGTTTCAACGATCGCTGAAAGATATGAGTGGCGCCCATGCCGCAGACGATCCGGGTGGCCCACAGCCCCGACTCCGACGACGCGTTCATGTTCTACGGGCTCTTCTCCGGCGCGGTGAAGGCCGACGGGCTCGAGTTCGTGCAGGAGTTCGGGGACATCGAGTCGCTCAACCAGAAGGCGCAGGAGGTGGTGCACGACATCACCGCCATCTCCGTGCACGCCTACGCCCACCTGCACGACAAGTACCTGCTGCTCGACGCCGGCGCCTCCTTCGGCGACGGCTACGGGCCCACGGTGATCGTGAACCAGACCTCCCAGTTCGGGCGGCTCGAGGAGCTGGGGCGGGCGCGCATCGCCGTCCCCGGCCCGTGGACCAGCGCCGTGCTGGCGCTCCGGATGCGCATCCCCGGCTTCGACCCCATGTACGTCGACTTCAAGGACGTGGGACGGGCGGTGAAGCTGGGGAAGGCCGAGGCCGGCCTGGTCATCCACGAGGGGCAGCTCACCGCGCGGGAGGAGGGCTTCCGCGTCATCGAGGACCTGGGGGTGAGCTGGAAGGAGCGCACCGGCCTGCCGCTGCCGCTCGGCATGAACGCGCTCCGGCGCGACCTGCCCGCGCCGCTCCGGCGGACGCTGGCCCGGGTCATGGCCGAGACGGTGGACTACGGCCTGGCGCACCGGGAGCAGGCGCTCGATTACGCCATGGGGTTCGCCCGCGGGCTGCCGCGCGCGCAGGCCGACAAGTTCGTCGGCATGTACGTGAACGACTGGACGCGCGACGCCGGGCCGAAGGGCAAGGAGGCCGTGCGCCTCTTCCTGGCCGAGGCGGCCGCGCTCGGGCTCGTACCGCCAGTGACGCCCGAGTTCCAGGAGCGCTGACCCCGCCGTGCTGGCCGCCGACCCGCCGCAGCCCTGGCGTTCCGACCACCCCTGGAACCCGTCGGGCGAGGCAGGCCCGGCCGGAGCGGCGCGCCCGGAAGGTGCTCTGGTGGGGCGTGGCCGCGGCGGCGGTGCTCCTCCCCTGGAACGCGCTCGCGGCGGGGCGCCCCGACCTGGTCTCGCCGGGCCTGGTGGCGGTGGCCGACCTCCTGCCGGCCGGGCTGCTCCTGCGCGGGGCCTGGCTCCGGCGGCGATGGCGGCGGAGCGGCGGCGCGCGGCTGCGCTTCGACCGGTTCCCGTTCTTCCTGGGCGAACCCTTCGAGGTGGAGGTCGAGATCGGTCCGCACGCCTGCGGGCAGCGGCGTGGTCGAGGTGACGCTCGCCTGCCTGGAGGAGCGGCTGCAGGACGTCGAGGCCGGCGCAGGCCTGGCGGGAGGTCGAGGTGTACCGGGCCGTGCAGGTGATCCTGGCGGCCCCGGAGACCGCGGTGACCTTCGAGCTGCCCGCCCCGTCGCGCGGGCTGGGGACCGAGATCCGGGTTCCCGAGGGGCGCCGCTGGGAGCTGCGGCTCCACGGGCGCGCCGGGGCGACGGTCGAGGGAGCCTTCCCGGTCCCGGTGTACGCGCCTCCCGTGGACGCGGACGAGCCTGGCCGGTTAACCCCTGGCCACCCCTCTCCCCGGAGCAGACGTGGCCGACCTCGACGTCCTCGGAATCGCCGGCAGCCTGCGGCGCGACTCGCTCAACCGGGCGCTCTTGCGCACCGCGCAGGAGGTGGCGCCTCCGGGAATGGCCGTCCGGCTCTGGGACGGGCTCGGCGCGATCCCGCCCTACGACGGCGACGTCGAGGCGGCGGGGCTCCCGGCGCCGGTGGCCGGTCTCAAGGGCGAGATCGAGCGGGCCGGCGCGCTGCTCCTCGTGACGCCCGAGTACAACCACTCGGTGCCCGGCGTGCTGAAGAACGCGCTCGACTGGGCCTCGCGCCCGGGCGGGAAGTCGTCGCTTCGCGGGAAGGTGGTCGCCATCGCGGGGGCCTCGCCGGGCGCCATGGGCACCGTGCGGTCCCAGATGGACCTGCGGCGGATCGTCGCCTCCATGGGCGGCATCGTGGTGCCGTCGCCCGAGGTGCTGGTGTCGCTCGCGCCCCAGAAGCAGGACGCGGCGGGCCGCTTCACCGACGAGGGGACGCGGAAGTTCCTCGGAAAGCTCCTGGAGGAGCTGGCGCGCTGGGTGGCGAGGTTCCCGGCCGGGTGAGGCCGGGGCCCGGGATCTAGAAAGCCCGCTCGGTGAGCACCACGGCGGCCTCGACCAGCGCGCGCCGGTGGGGGCCGTCGGGAACCTGCTCGAGCGCGGCCAGCGCCTCGCGGGTCTGCTCCCGCGCCAGTGCGCGCGCCGCCTCGACGCCGCCCGTGCGCTTCACCGAGGCGATCACCTCGAGGCAGAGGTCGTCGGTGGGATCGGCGCCGTCGGCGATGGGCGCGAGCCGGGCCCGGAGCGCCGGCTCGGCGGCCAGCGCGCGGATGAGGGGCAGGGTGGCCTTCCCCTCGACGAGGTCGGCGCCCAGCCGCTTGCCCGAGCTGGGCCGGGTCCGCGGCGTAGTCGAGCGCGTCGTCGACGAGCTGGAAGGCGGTTCCGATGCCCTCGCCGAACCGTCCGAGCGCCGCCGGGACGTCGCCGTCGGCGCCCGCCGCCCAGCCGCCCGCCGCGCAGGCCCAGCCGAAGAGCGACGCGGTCTTGCCCTCGATGACCTCGAAGTAGTCGCGCTCGGTGGCCCGGAAGCCGCCGCGGAGCGAGAGCTGCTTCACCTCGCCCTCGACCAGCCGGCGCATGGTGGCGAGCAGGGCGGGGAGGGCGCGCGCCGCCGCGGGGTGTCCGGCGACGATCTCGAGGGATCGGGTGAGCAGCCAGTCGCCGGCCAGGACCGAGACCGTGTTCCCCCAGATGACGCGGGAGGCGGGCTGGCCGCGGCGCAGCGGCCCGTCGTCGATGACGTCGTCGTGAAGGAGGGTGGCGGAGTGGGTCAGCTCGGCGGCGACGCCGAAGGGCACGGCCGCGGCCATGTCGCCCCCGCACGCGCCGCAGGCGAGCAGCGCCACGGTGGGGCGGATGCGCTTCCCGCCGGCGGCCACCAGGTGGCGGGCGGCGGACCGGAGCGTGGCCTCGGCGTCGGCGGTGGCGCGCGTGAGCTCGCCCTCCAGCGCGGCCAGCTCGTCGAAGAGGCGCGGGACCTGGGCGAGCGCGGCCTGTGCCTTGGCCGGCCGGGCGCCGTGCGTGGCGGCCTCC
The DNA here is from genome assembly GCA_963766715.1 of uncultured delta proteobacterium. GTDB lineage: Bacteria > Myxococcota > Myxococcia > Myxococcales > Anaeromyxobacteraceae > CAIOAK01. Next base: position 388,025 of record CAVYBH010000015.1, on the reverse strand, counting down.
TCCAGCTGCTCGCGGATCTCCCTCTCCTTGGACATCGACGGCGCATATAGCGCGCTGCGCTCCGCCCGGTCAACGAGCGGTCCCTCATCGACGGCGCGGGCGACATCGCCTAGCCTGCGGCGAACCAGGGAGGCACGCTGTCCGTCGGGTTCCGCCGGTTCGTCTTGGCCGTCGCCGTCGCCGCGCCCGTCGCGGCCCTGGCGGAGCCCTCCCAGGGCCCGCTGGGGGTGCGAACGGCGGGGACGCTGCGCGACCTGTTCCTCGACGTGGTGCAGTGGGACGCCCGCGCGGTCACGGCGCTGCGCCTCGACGTGGGCTGGTCGATGGCCAACGACTGGAGCACCCCCACGACGCTCACCCGCGACGGCGCCGTGGTCCAGGTCCGGCTCGACGAGCAGAGCGACTCCCTCACCGCGGCGATCCGCGTCCCGTGGGGCGTCGTGCTGGGGTCCCCGGAGGGCTCCTTCGCCCGCAGGCTCTCGAGCGCGCTCGAGCTGCGCGGGACGCTGCACTGGGGCGGCTGGAGCGACGGGGTCATCGACGCCTGGCACAAGATCTTCGCCTACAACGACTTCGCCCGCCCGGCCTTCCCGAAGAACGAGGTCCACCTCGAGCTGCGCGACCCGCTCTCGTCCCAGCCGGTCGACATCCAGTCGACCACCTTCGCCTTCGGCGACGTGGTGCTCCGCAACCAGCTCCTGCTCTGGGAGGGCGGGGAGCCGCTCCGGGAAGGGCCCGAGGCGCGGGCCGGGGTCTCCCTGCGACTCGACGTGAAGGTGCCCACCGGCGTCGCTCTCCCGCATGGGCGGCTCGGGCGGCTGGGACGTCGGCCTCGGGGTCGAGGGCACCTGGCAGGCCACCTCCTGGCTGGTCGGTCACGCCATCGTGGCCGGCTCCTACTGGTCGGGGCTGGCCGAGCTCGGTCGCGCTCCAGCCCCGCCCCTGGCACGGGGCCGCCGGGCTGTCGCTGGTGGCGATGGCCGGCGACTGGTCCTTCGTCCTCGAGGATCGCTGGTGCACCGCCGCCTTCCAGTCCGGGTGGACCTTCGTCGAGGTGAACCCGGAGTGGAACCTGCAGTCGAGCGCCTCCAACGCGGTGAGCCTGTCGCAGAACCAGATCACCGGCGCGGTGCGCTGGGGCCCGCTGACCTTCTGGTTCGCCGAGGACTTCACCCTCGGGAGCGTGCCCGGCCTGGGGCCGCGCTGGTTCTTCGACTCGAACGCCCCCGACGTGGCCATGGGGCTCACCCTGACCCTGCGCCCCTGAGGGGAGCGCGGGGCGTGCTAGGTTTCCCGCGTGCCCACCGTGAAGCTCGTGCTGGCCTACGACGGGACCCGCTACGTGGGCTGGCAGTTGCAGCCCAACGGCCCGTCGATCCAGGCCGAGCTGGAGCGGGCCCTCTCCACCCTCCACAAGGAGCCCGTCCGCGTCACCGGCGCCGGCCGGACCGACGCCGGCGTCCACGCGCTCGGCCAGGTGGCGAGCTTCCCGACCGAGCGGCCGCTCCCCGATCTCCGCCTACGTGAAGGGGATGAACGCGCTGCTCCCCGAGGACGTCGCCGTCCGCGAGGCCGAGGTGCGCGAGGGACCGTTCGACGCCCGGCGCGACGCCCGCGGGAAGCGCTACCGCTACCGGATCGAGAACGCCCCGACGCGTGCGCCGCTCTCGCGCCTCCAGGCCTGGCAGGTCTTCCGGCCCCTGGATGCCGACGCCATGCGCGCCGCCACCGCGCCGCTCCTCGGCCGCCACGACTTCGGGGCCTTCCGGGCGGCCGACTGCGAGGCCCACCACGCGGTGCGGGAGCTCCTTCGCCTCGAGGTGCAGGGGGAGCGGGGCGGCCGCATCGAGGTGGTGGCCGAGGCCACCGCCTTCCTGAAGCACATGGTGCGGAACCTGGTGGGCACCCTCGTCGAGGTGGGGCTGGGCGCCCGGGCGCCGGCCTCCATGGCCGGCCTGCTCGCCAGCCGCGACCGGACCCTGGCCGGCCGCACCGCGCCGCCGCAGGGGCTGGTGCTGGAGGAGGTCTTCTACCCGGAGTGACGAGGGGTCACGGGGCGCCCGCCGGGAACCCCAGCGCCCGCGAGATTGCCCGGGCCTTCTCCTGGAGGATCCGGCCGTTCCTCGGCCCCATCCGGAGGAGCTGCTTCTCGACGTCGCCGAGCTGCTCGAGCTTCGGGTCGGCGTAGGCGTAGATCGCGCCGGGTCCCTCGACGAGCAGGACGTCCCCGTCCCGGGGCGACGCGCGCTCGATGCGGGCCAGCGCGCGCGCGGTGACGCGGTCGATGGATCCGTCCGGATACCCGAGCCCCCGGTAGGCGATCTCCAGCGCCGGGCGCAGCGCCGCGTAGGCCAGCGCGAAGGCCTCCACGTCGAGGGAGGCCACCGCGTCGCCCACCAGGTCGAAGCGCTGGTAGGAGCGGGGATCGATGACGATCTCCCCGCCGCGCCGGACCACCGAGAAGGCCTCCTTCGGCGCGAGCGCGGCGAGCGGCTTGCGAGGGACCACGTCGCCCGCGACGTTCTCGGTGACGATCGCCCAGCGCCGCAGCAGGTCGCCCTCCGCGAGGAGCTGCCGGTACAGCGGATTCGCCGAGATCGCCTCCACGAGCGACCGCTGCGTCCGCTCGTCGACCGGCGCTCCGGTGGCAGGGGCGGGGCCCGTGGCGGCCTCGGGAGCGGCCGGGCCGGCCACCGTTGCGGGGGGCGCAGAGGACGTGTGGAGCAGCCAGTAGAGCCCGCCGCCGACGCCGGCGACGAGCGCGAGGACGAGCACGGCCCAGGGGGCCTGGCTCGGGGGGCGAATGGATGACTTGGGCCTCTCCTCTTCCATCGACTCCTCCCTCTTCCTCGCCGGTGAACGTCCGGCTGCCGGTGGGAATTCTCGCCGCATTCTCCCCGGCCCGGAAGCAAACGAGGCCGGCGGCTCGCGCCACCGGCCTCGAAGGTCTTGGGCTCTGGGAGGGCTCTCGTCTACTAGGCCTCCTTGGGAGGGAACAGCGGCCGGAGCGGCAGCGGGCTTGGCAGGTGGAAACGCGAAAGTGGTCGTCGAGTCTGTAGGCAGGCGCCGTGCCGAATCCGCGATCGAGGGAAACCCCGTGAATTCCACCTGTTGACGGATCGACCTGCCTGGGATCCCGGCAGGCGCCGGGGAGAAACGGGGCAGCCGTCCCTCCGTGCCCCACCCGGCGACCCCGGTCCGGCGCCTCGGAGCAGGCGCCGTTCGACCGGGCACTGCAGCTCTCGGCGGACGGGCGGGGCACTCTTACCCATGTCCGCAGGGGGGTGTCGCGGTTCTCCGCGGTTAGGCGCCGCCTCGCCCGACGCCTCGATCGATGCAAGTCCTTGATATTGCGTGCAGTCGACGCCCGGGGCTGCGTTGGCACAACCGCTGCTACACCCCTCCCTGAACGGGCCTCCCGCCAAAGAGACCACCCCCGCCGCAAGGAGATCCACGAAATGAAGAAGATCCTCAGCGCTCTCGTCGCCGTTGCCTTCGCCCTCCCGGTCCTCGCCCAGGCTCCCGCCGCTGCTCCGGCGCCTGCCGCCAAGCCGGCCGCCGCTGCCCCGGCTGCTCCCGCCGCCCCGGCCGCTGCTCCGGCCGCCGCTGCCAAGCCCGCCGACAAGGCCGCTGCCCCCGCCAAGACCGACAAGAAGAAGAAGTCGAAGAAGACCGTCCCGCCCGGCACCGGCACCTCGCAGGAGCCGCAGCCCAAGTAGTCGACTGCCTTCTCAGGTAGTTTCGAAGGGTCGGCTGCCCACGCAGCCGGCCCTTCTTCGTTTCGCCGTCGGGGTGCGTCGATGATCCGGGTGGGAGTCGCCGGCTGGGATTACGACGACTGGTGGGGGCCGGTGTATCCGGTCCCGCGCCCGCGAGGCTTCGACCCGCTCGAGTGGCTCTCCGGCTGGTTCCAGGTCGTGGAGGTGAACTCCACCTTCTACCGGCCCGCCGCCGCGAAGGCGGTCCGCTCCTGGATCGACCGCGTCTCCGGTCGCCCGGACTTCCGCTTCACCGCCAAGGTCTGGCGGCGCTTCACCCACGAGCGGCAGGCCTTCACCGCGGACGACGTCCGCGACGCGCGCGCGGCGCTGGACCTCCTGCTCGAGGCCGGCCGGCTGGGGGCGGCGCTCCTCCAGTTCCCCTGGTCGTTCAAGCGGGACGAGGCGAGCCGGGAGTGGCTGCGCGACGTCACCGCCGCCTTTCGCGGGCTGCCGCTCGTGATCGAGGTCCGGCACGCCTCCTGGAACGTCCCCGAGCTGTACGCCTCGCTGGCCGCCCAGGGCATCGGCTTCGTCAACCTCGACCAGCCGCTCTTCCGGAACTCGCTCGCGCCGTCGGCGGTGGCCACCGCGCAGGTCGGCTACGTCCGCATCCACGGGAGGAACGCGAAGGACTGGTTCCGCGCCGGGGCCACCCGCGACGAGCGGTACGACTACCTGTACGCGGCCGAGGAGCTGCGCCCCTGGGCGGAGCGGGCCCGCGAGATCGCCGATTCACCCGGGGTGACGGACGTCTACGTGGTGACGAACAACCACTTCCGGGGGCAGGAGGCGGCCAACGCCATGCAGCTGCGCTCGATGCTGGAGGGGCGCCGGGTGGCGGTCCCGGAGACCCTCTGGCGGGCCTTCCAGGAGCCGCTCGCGCCCTTCGCCGTCCCCGTCACTTCCCCTTCTTCTTCTCCTCCTTCTTCGGCGTCTCCGGGGGACGGGTCCCCTTCCTGAAGTCGAGGCCGCCGTCCTTGCCCTCGTCGACCACGATGTGGTCGCCGGGCGCGAACTCGCCGGAGAGGAGCCGGTTCGAGAGCGGGTCCTGGATCATGCGCTGGATGGCCCGCTTGAGGGGACGCGCGCCGTAGACCGGGTCGTAGCCGGCGTCGGCCACCGCCTCGCGCCCCTTCTCGCCGAGCTCGAGGGTGATCTGCTTCTCGGCGAGCAGCTTCCGCAGCCGTCCGAGCTGGATCTCCACGATGTGGGAGAGGTCCTCGCGGGAGAGCGGCCGGAAGACCACCACGTCGTCGACGCGGTTCAGGAACTCCGGCTTGAACTCGGCGCGCAGGGCCTCCATGGCCGCCTCGCGCATCTCCTTCTCGGAGTCCTTGCGCGCCCCGAGCCTCATGATGTGCTCGGAGCCGACGTTGGAGGTCATGATGAGCACGGAGTTGCGGAAGTCGACCGTGCGCCCCTGCCCGTCGGTGAGCCGCCCGTCGTCGAGGATCTGCAGGAACACGTTGAAGACGTCGCGGTGCGCCTTCTCGATCTCGTCGAAGAGCACCACCGAGTAGGGGCGGCGCCGCACCGCCTCGGTGAGCTGGCCGCCCTCCTCGTAGCCCACGTAGCCCGGAGGGGCGCCGATGAGGCGCGAGACGGCGTGCTTCTCCATGTACTCGGACATGTCGATGCGGATCATCGCGTCGTCGTCGTCGAAGAGGAACTCGGCGAGCGCGCGGGCGGTCTCGGTCTTCCCGACCCCGGTGGGCCCCAGGAAGATGAACGAGCCGATGGGGCGGTTGGGGTCCTGCATGCCCGAGCGGGCGCGGCGCACGGCCGCCGACACCACCTGCACCGCCAGCTCCTGGCCGATGACCCGCTCGGCGAGCCGCTTCTCCATGGAGAGGAGCTTCTCCTTCTGCCCCTCCATGAGCTTGGACACCGGGATGCCGGTCCACTTGGAGACCACCTCGGCGATCTCCTCGGGCGTGACCTCCTCGCGGAGCATGGCGCCGCCCTTCTGGGCCTCGGCCAGCTCCTTCTGGATCTTGTCGATCTCGGCCTGCACGGCGGGGAGCTTGCCGAACTTGATCTCGGCGGCCTTGTTGAAGTCGGCCTTCCGCTCGGCGTCGGCCTGCTCGTTCTTCACCGACTCGAGGTCGGCCCGCAGCGTGGAGAGCTTCTGGATGAACCCCTTCTCCCGGTCCCAGCGGCTCTTCAGCCGGCTGAACTCCTCGTTCAGCCCGGCGATCTCCTTCTCCACGTCGGTGAGGCGCCGCCGGGAGGCGTCGTCCTTCTCCTTCCGGAGCCCCTGCTTCTCGATCTCCAGCTGGGCGATGCGCCGGCGGATCTCGTCCACCTCGGTGGGCATCGAGTCGATCTCGATGCGCAGCCGGCTGGAGGCCTCGTCGACCAGGTCGATGGCCTTGTCCGGAAGGAAGCGGTCGGTGATGTAGCGGTTGGAGAGGCGCGCGGCGTCCACGAGCGCGGCGTCCTGGATGCGCACCTTGTGGTGGACCTCGTAGCGCTCCTTGAGGCCGCGCAGGATGGAGACGGTGTCCTCCACCGACGGCTCGCCCACGAACACCGGCTGGAAGCGCCGCTCGAGGGCCGGGTCCTTCTCGATGTGCTTGCGGTACTCGTTCACCGTGGTGGCGCCGATGGCGTGGAGCTCGCCCCGCGCCAGCGCCGGCTTGAGCAGGTTGCCGGCGTCCATCGCCCCCTCGGCGGCGCCCGCGCCCACGATGGTGTGCATCTCGTCGATGAAGAGGACGATCTGCCCCTCGGAGGCGATCACCTCCTTCATCACCGACTTGAGCCGCTCCTCGAACTCGCCGCGGAACTTGGCGCCGGCCACGAGGGTGCCCATGTCGAGCGAGAGGATCTTCTTGTTCTTCAGCCCCTCCGGCACGTCCCCGTCGACGATGCGGCGGGCCAGCCCCTCCACGATGGCGGTCTTGCCCACGCCGGGGTCGCCCACCAGCACGGGGTTGTTCTTGGTGCGGCGGGAGAGGATCTGGATGGTGCGGCGGATCTCCTCGTCGCGACCGACCACCGGGTCGAGCTTGCCCTTGCGGGCCTCCTCGGTGAGGTCCTTCGTGTACTTCTCGAGGGCGCGGTACTGGCTCTCCGCCTCGGGGCTGGTCACGCGCGCCCCGGCGCGCATCTCCTTGATGGCGCCCCGGAGCCGGTCGGCGCTGGCCCCGGCGCTGCGAAGGGCCTCGCCCGGCGGGCTCTTGTCCTCGGCGGCCGCGGCGAGCAGGTGCTCGGTGGAGACGTACTCGTCCTTCAGGCGCTTGGCCTCCTCCTCGGCCCGGTCGAGGAGCTTCTGGAGCCGGTTGCCGAAGTAGGGCTCCCCGCCGCCGTGGACCTTGGGCACGGAACGGAGCTCGTCCTCGAGACGGCTCTCGATCTGGCCGGCGTTGGCGCCGATCCGCTCGAGCAGGGGCTTCGCGACGCCCTCCTGCTGGTGGAGGAGGGCGAGCAGGAGGTGCTCGAGGTCGATGGCCTGGTGCTCGCGCTTGCGCGCCAGGGCCTGGGCCTCCTGGAGGACTTCCTGGGCCTTCACCGTCAGCTTGTCGGGTCGCATGAAGAACGAAGGTAAGGCCTTGGTTGGACGAGGCAAGTGCCGGAATGGGGGGCCCCGAGACGGGTCGCTCCGGCTCCTCGCGGGGCGCCGCCGTGAACGGTCGATTAGTCCAGGGATGTGCCCGAACCCTCCGCTCGTCCAGCTCCTGTCCCGGCCATCCTCTCCGTCGGCCGCGCACTCCCCGCGAACTACGCCGACCAGGAGACCCTGACCGCGGCGCTCCGCGCCCACTGGGCCCGGCAGCACCACAACGTCGATCGGCTCGACGACCTCCACCGGGCGGTGAAGGTCCGCGGCCGCCACCTCGCGCTGCCGCTCGCCGAGTATCCGCCGCTCGACACCTTCAAGAAGTCGAACGACGCCTGGATCCGGGTGGCCGAGGAGCTGGGCGCGGAGGCGATCCTCCGGGCCCTCGACGAAGCCGGGCTCCGGCCGGCCGACGTGGACCAGCTGGTCTTCGTGACGGTGACCGGGCTCGCCACGCCGTCCATCGACGCCAAGCTGGTGAACCGGCTCGGGCTCCGGCGGGACGTGAAGCGGGTGCCGGTCTTCGGCCTGGGCTGCGTGGCCGGTGCGGCCGGGCTGGCCCGCGTCTCCGACCTGGTCCGTGGGTTTCCGGGGGACGTGGGGGTGCTCCTCTCGGTCGAGCTCTGCTCGCTCACCCTGCAGCGCGACGACCTGTCGGTGGCGAACGCGGTCGCGTCCGGGATCTTCGGCGACGGCGCCGCGGCGGTGGTGCTGGCCGGGGGCGCCCGTCCAGGGAACGGCAAGGCCCCCCGGGTGGTGGCCACGCGCGCCGCCTTCTACCCCGACACCGAGTGGGTGATGGGCTGGGACTTCCGCGACACCGGGTTCCAGGTCGTGCTCTCGGCCGAGGTCCCCCGGATCACCCGGGAGAACATCGGCCGCGACGTGGACGACTTCCTGGCCTCGCAGGGGCTCTCGCGGCGCGACGTCGCGCACTGGGTCGCCCACACCGGCGGGCCCAAGGTGCTCGAGGCCTTCCAGTCGGCCCTCGAGCTGCCCGACGGGGCGCTGGCCCGCTCCTGGCGGTCGCTCGAGGAGGTGGGCAACCTCTCGTCGGCGTCGGTGCTCTTCGTGCTCGGCGATCTCCTCGCCTCGGGGGACCCCCGACCGGGCGATCGCGGGCTGGTGGTGGCGATGGGCCCCGGGTTCTGCGCCGAGATGGTACTTCTCCAGTGGTGAAGGGAGCGTGACGTGACGCCGCTCTGGGCCTACCTGGTGCTCCTGGGACTCGTCGCCGGCGAGCGGGGCGCCGAGCTCGCCGTCTCGGCGCGCAACTCGCGGCGGCAGCTGGCGCGCGGAGGGCAGGAGACCGGCCAGGGGCTCTACCGGGTCATGGTGGCGTTCCACGCCGTCTTCCTCCCGGCGCTCGCGCTCGGGGCCATCGCGCATCGCGAGCCCCCCCCGACCGTGGGCCTGGCTCGCCGTGGCCGGCGCGGTCGCCGCCCAGGTCCTGCGCTGGTGGGCCATCCGCACGCTCGGGGAGCGCTGGAGCACGCGCGTCATCGTGGTGCCCGGGACGAAGCCGGAGACCGGCGGGCCGTACCGCTTCCTCCGCCACCCGAACTACCTGGCCGTGGTGATCGAGATGGCCTGCCTCCCGCTCGCCTGGGGGATGTGGCGGCTCGCCCTCTTCTTCACCCTCGGGAACGCGATCATCCTGGCCTTCCGGATCCGGGACGAGGAGCGGGCGCTGGGGCCGGCCTGGAAGCGCGCCTTCGAGGGGAAGGGGAGGTTCGTCCCGTGAGCCCCGCCGAGCAGGGGGTCGCCGCCGAGATCCGGCGCCTGGTGCAGGAGGACCTGCACGCGCGGATGGAGTTCGGCGACGACGAGGAGCTGTCGGCGCGGCTCGACTCGCTGGCCCTGCTCTCGCTGGTGGTGGCGGTGGAGGATCGCTTCCGCATCATCCTCACCGAGGAGGACGCCGCGACCGCCCGCTCGCTCGCCGACCTGTCCCGGCTGGTGGTGGCGCGGGCCGCCCCGGAGGTCCTCCCGTGACGCGGCTCGACCGGCCCCCGGCTGCCGCCCCCGGCGCATCCGACGGTGACGGAGATGCTCTCCGCGGCGGCGAGCCACCCGAGCGGCGTCACCTTCGTCGGGCTGCGGGAGGAGGAGGTGCGGCTCTCCTGGGCCGAGGTGGACCGGCGCGCGCGCCGCACGGCGGGGTCTCTCGTGGCGAGGGGCGTGCGGCCCGGGGACCGGGTGGCCATCGTGCTGCGCACCGAGCCGGCCTTCCTCGACGCCTTCTTCGGCGCGCTGCACGCCGGCGCCGTCCCGGTGCCGCTCTACCCGCCGGTGCGGCTCGGGCGCATGGACGAGTACCTGGCCGCCACGGCGCGCATGCTCCGGGTCTCGGGCGCGCGGGTGGTGGTGACGTCGGGCACGGTGTCCCGGATCCTGGGCCGGGCCGTGGCGGAGGCCGGGGCCGGGCTCGACCTGGGCGTCGTGGACGCCGCCTCCCTCGTCTCCGGGCCGGAGGCCGGCGTGCGGCGCGGCGCGGACGATCTCGCCCTCGTCCAGTTCTCCTCGGGCTCCACCGTGGACCCCAAGCCGGTCTCCCTCTCGCACGCCAACCTGGTCTCCCAGGTCGATTCACTCATGGTCCTGGTACGGCCGACCCGGGAGGACGTGCTGGTCTCCTGGCTGCCGCTCTACCACGACATGGGGCTCATCGGATGCCTGCTCGGCGCGGTGGGGTACCCGGGACCGCTCGTGCTCATCCCGCCCGAGCACTTCCTGGCCCGCCCGGCCCTCTGGCTCCGGGCCATCGGCCGCCACCGCGGGACCATCTCGGCCGCGCCCCACTTCGCCTACGCCTACGCCGCCGACCGGGTGCGCGACGCGGACCTCGCGGGCCTCTCGCTCGCCAGCTGGCGCGTCGCCCTCGACGGGGCCGAGCCGGTCACCGCCGGCACCCTGCAGCGCTTCGCCGCGCGCTTCGCCCCCGCCGGCCTCGACCCGGGCGCGCTCACGCCGGTCTACGGGCTCTCCGAGGCCTCGCTCGCCGTGACCTTCTGCCCGACCGGGCGGCCGCCGCTCTCCGAGGGGCTCGACCCGGAGCGCCTCGCCGCGGGCGAGGTGGCGCCCGGCCGCCGCGAGGTCGTGTCGGTGGGGCGCCCGGTTCCGGGCGCGGAGGTCGAGGTCCGGGACGAGTCCGGCGCGCCGCTGCCCGAGCGCCGGCTGGGGCGCATCCACGTGCGCGGCCCGTCGGTGATGCAGGGCTACCTGGGCGACGAGGCGGCCACCGGGCGGGCGCTCCGCGACGGCTGGCTCGACACCGGAGACCTGGGATTCCACGCCGGCGGCGAGCTCTTCGTGCACGGGCGGGTCAAGGATCTCGTCATCGTCCGGGGTGCGAACCACGCCCCGGAGGAGTTCGAGAGCGCCCTGGGCGCGATTCCCGGCCTGCGCCCGGGGTGCGCGGTGGCGCTCGGCTACGTGCCCCCGGACGGCGAGGGGGAGGAGCTGCTCGTGCTCGCCGAGCGGGGCCGCGACGCCGACGGGAGGGGAGCGAGGCCCTCGAGGACGCCGTCCGCGCCGCGGTGCTCGCGCGCACCGGCGTCCGGGTCCACGCCGTCCACCTCCTCGAGCCGGGGACCCTGCCGCGCACCTCCAGCGGCAAGATGCGCCGCGCCGAGGCGCTGCGCCGCTTCCTGGCCGGCACGCTGGCCCCTCCACGAAGGTGAATGCCCTCTCGCTGGCGTGGGAGGTGGTCCGCAGCGGGATCGCCTCCGCGCGACCCCGGAGGTGACGTGCGCGACGTGATCGTCGTCGGCGGAGGGCCGGCCGGGCTGGCCGTGGGGATCGAGGCGGCACGCCGCGGCCTCGACGCGCTGGTGCTGGAGCGCCGCGCGCTGCCCGCCGACAAGGCCTGCGGGGAGGGGATCCTGCCGGGCGGCGTCCGCGCCCTCGCCGCGATGGGCGTGCTCCCCCACCTCGATCCGGCCGGGTGGTCCCCGGTCCGGGCCATCCGCTGGGTGCAGGAGGACGGATCGTCCGCGGAGGCGGCCCTGCCGGCGCCCGGTGGAATGGGCGTTCGCCGCCTGGCGCTCTCCGCCGCCCTGCTCGCGCGGGCCCGGGAGGCCGGGGCCGAGGTGCTGGACGGCGTCGCGGTGGCCTCCCACCGGCGAGACGCGGACGGCGTGACGGTCCAGCTCGCCGCGGGGGACGAGATCCGCGGCCGGCTCCTCGTCGCCGCCGACGGGCTCGCGTCGGCCATCCGGGAGCGGGAGGAGCTGGGGCGGCCGGTGCGGGGGCCGCGCCGCTTCGGGCTGCGGCGTCACTTCTCCATCGCCCCCTGGACCGACGCCGTCGAGGTCCACTTCACGCGAGGCGTCGAGGCCTACCTGACCCCGGCCGGACCGGCCCGGGTCGGTCTCGCCTTCCTCTTCGAGGAGGGGATGACGCCCGATTTCGACGGGCTGCTCGCCCGCTTCCCGCGGCTGGCCGGCCGGCTCGCGGGAGCCCCCCCCGATTCCGCGCTGGCAGGCGCCGGCCCCTTCGGGCGGGATGCCCGGACCCGGGTGGTCGACCGGCTCCTCCTGGCCGGCGACGCGGGCGGCTACGTCGACGCCATCACCGGCGAAGGGGTCTCGCTGGCCTTCGAGGAGGCGATGGGCCTCGGCGCGCTCCTGCCGGACGCCTTGCTCCGGGGCGCGACGCGGGAATCGCTGTTGCCGTGGGAGCGGGCGCTCCGGGCCCGCCTCCGGCGCCACGCCGCCGTGACCCGGCTGGTGCTCTCCATGGCCCGCCGCCCGCGGCTCCGGCGCACCGCGGTGGACTGGCTGGGACGGGCTCCCCGCCTGTTCGACGCGCTGGTGGCGCGCGCCGTCGGCTAGCACGCGTGACGCAGACCCCCGGAGAATCGCGCGCGCGGCGCCCGGTCCGTGGTTAACTGCCCCTCCAACCCGATCGGAGGAACACATGCGCTCGACGGTGCTCGGAGCCGGATCCTGGGGAACGGCCCTGGCGTCGGTCCTGGCCAGCAAAGGCTACCCGGTCACCCTCTGGGGACGGGACGCGGCGGTTCTCGACGCCGTGGCCAAGAACCACGAGAACCCGCACTACCTGCCGGGCATGAAGCTGCCGCCCTCGCTCGGCGCGAGCGCCAGCCTGGCGCGCGCCCTCGAGGGGGCCGAGCTGGTGGTCTTCGCCGTGCCCAGCGCCGTGATGCGCCTGGTCGCCATCGAGGCGAAGCGGCACCTCCACGCCGGGACGGCGGTCGTCTCGGCGGCGAAGGGCATCGAGGAAGGCAGCCTGATGTCGATGGCCGAGGTCCTGGAGGACGTGCTGCCGGTCGCCATGCACCCGTACCTGACCTACATCGGCGGGCCGTCCTTCGCCCGCGAGGTGGTGCAGCAGATGCCCACCGCGATCACCGTCGCGGGGCGCTGGGACCGGGTCACCAAGTCGGTCCAGGACGCCTTCCACACCCGGTGGTTCCGCCCGTACACCTCGAACGACGTCCCCGGGAACGAGCTCGGCGGCGTGGTGAAGAACGTCATCGCCATCGCCGCCGGGATGTCCGACGGCCTCGGCTACGGGGCCAACGCCCGGGCCGCCCTCATCACCCGCGGCCTCGCCGAGGTGACCCGGCTGGCCGTTCGCAAGGGCGCCAACCCCCTGACGCTGGCCGGACTGTCCGGCGTGGGAGACCTCGTCCTCACCTGCTCGTCCGACCTGTCGCGCAACCGGCGCGTCGGCTTCGGCCTGGGCAAGGGACGATCGCTCGCCGAGGTCCAGGCCGAGCTGGGCCAGGTGGCCGAGGGCGTGCCCGCCGCGCGCACCGTGCGCGAGCTCTCCCATCGCCTCCACGTCGAGATGCCCATCACCGAGGTCATCTACCGGGTGCTCCACCAGGACCTGTCCCCCAAGCAGGCCGTCGTGGACCTCATGACCCGGGAGACCAAGGCGGAGAACTAGTGGCCGGGGAATCCGCGCCGGTGCCGGCCCGAGAGGCCATCCGGCTCGCCCAGGAGAGGGTGGAGCGGCTCGAGTCGGGCGGCGCCCTCCCGCGCGACGAGGCGCTCGGCCTCTACGACGACGCCTTCGCGCTGCTCGGCAACGCCGCCGCCGAGGCCAGCCTGGTGCGCAACGTCCACCCCTCCGCCGAGGCGCGCGAGGCCGCGGAGCGCGACGAGCAGGAGCTCGACGCCTTCCAGACCGAGCTCTCCCTGGATCGCGGGCTGTACGAGGCGCTCGCCCGGGTCGACCTGGCCGGCGCCGACGCGGTCACGCGCTGGATGGTCGAGAAGGGGCTCCGCGACTTCCGGCGGGCCGGCGTCGATCGGGACGACGCGACGCGGGCCCGCGTGCGGGAGCTGCGCGAGGAGCTGGTCCGCATCGGCCAGGAGTTCGGCCGGAACGTCCGCGACGACGTGAAGGAGCTGCGGGTCGAGCCCTCCGAGCTGGCCGGCCTCCCCGCCGACTGGCTGCGCGCGCGCCCGCCCGGCGACGACGGCAAGGTGCGCGTCACCACCGATCCCACCGACTACGTGCCGGTGGTCACCTGGGCCGAGAGCGCCGACCTCCGGGAGCGGCTCTGGCGCCTCCAGCGGCAGCGGGCCCACCCGGCCAACCTCGACGTGCTGTCGCGGATGCTCTCCCGCCGCGCCGAGCTGGCCCGCCTGCTCGGCCATCCCAGCTGGGCCGCCTACGCCACCGAGGACAAGATGATCGGCGGCGAGGCCCAGGCCGCCGCCTTCGTCGAGCGCATCTCGGCCGCCGCCGAGACCCGCATGCGCCGCGACCACGCCGACCTGCTCGAGCGGAAGCGGCGCGAGCATCCCCGGGGCGACCCGGGTCGAGCCCTGGGACTCGGCCTTCTACTCCGAGCGGATCAAGGCCGAGCGCCACGGCGCCGACGCCCGCGCCACGCGCCCGTACCTCGAGTACCGCGCGGTGCGGGACGGGATCCTGGCCCTGACCGGCCGGCTCTTCGGCATCCAGTACCGCCGCGTGGAGGCGCCCGCCGCCTGGCACCCCGACGTCGAGGCCTTCGACGTGGTCGAGGAGGGGCGGCCGCTCGGCCGCATCTGGCTCGACATGCATCCCCGCGAGGGCAAGTACAAGCACTTCGCCCAGTTCACCCGGGTGAACGGCCAGGCCGGCCGGAGGCTCCCGGAAGGGGTCCTGGTCTGCAACTTCCCGCGCCCGGGCGAGGCGCCCGCGCTCCTCGATCTCGGCGAGGTCCGCACGCTCCTCCACGAGTTCGGCCATCTCCTGCACCACGTCCTGGGCGGCCACACCCGCTGGAGCGCCCACTCCGGCGTCGCCACCGAGTGGGACTTCGTGGAGGCGCCCTCGCAGCTCCTGGAGGAGTGGGCGCGCGATCCGGCGGTGCTGCGGACCTTCGCGCACCACGTCGAGACCGGCGAGCCCATCCCCGAGGACCTGGTGCGCCGGCTCGACGAGGCCGAGGAGTTCGGCAAGGGTCTCACCGTCCGCCAGCAGATGTTCTACGCGGCCGTCAGCCTGGAGCTGCACCGGCGCGACCCCGAGGGGCTCGACACCACGGCGCTGGTGGCCGCGCTCCTGGAACGCTACACGCCCTTCCGCCACGTGGAGGGGACCTTCTTCCACGAGTCGTTCGGCCACCTCGACGGCTACTCCGCCCTTTACTACACGTACATGTGGTCGCTGGTGATCGCGAAGGACCTCTTCTCCGTCTTCCAGCAGGAGGGGCTCATGGCCGAGGGTCCGGCGCGACGCTACCGCAAGGCCATCCTGGAGCCGGGCGGGTCCAGGCCGGCGGCGGAGCTGGTCCGGGACTTCCTGGGGCGCGACACCAGCTTCGCCCCCTTCGAGCGCTGGCTGTCGGACGGGTAGGGCATGCGCCGGACCCTGCGTGCCATCCCCACGATGCTGCGCGTGGGGTTCTCCGAGGCGGTGGCCTACCGGGCCGAGTTCCTGGTCTGGCTGCTCTCCACCAACATGCCGCTCGTCATGCTCGCCCTGTGGACGGCGGTGGCGCGCGACGGGCCGGTGGGGCGCTTCACCCAGGCCGACTTCACCGCCTACTACCTGGCCGCGCTGGTGGTGCGCCTGATGACCGGCGCCTGGGTGGTCTGGGAGCTCAACTTCGAGATCCGCCAGGGGACGCTGGCCTTCCGGATGCTGCGCCCGGTGCACCCGCTCGTGGCCTACGCCGCCGAGAACGTGGCGGCCATGCCGGTGCGGCTGGCCATCTCCCTGCCGGT
Organism: uncultured delta proteobacterium; assembly: GCA_963766715.1. Lineage (GTDB taxonomy): Bacteria > Myxococcota > Myxococcia > Myxococcales > Anaeromyxobacteraceae > CAIOAK01. The sequence goes on along the minus strand of CAVYBH010000015.1, from coordinate 372,507 downwards.
GGCCCTCGTCGCCCTCTGGATCCTGGGCGGCCGGCACGTGACCCACGACCCGCTCCTGCTCGCCCTCTTCCCGGTCACGGTCTTCTCGGCGTGGCTCATCACCTACCTGGCCATGGCGGCGGTGGGGTGCCTGGCCTTCTGGTTCGAGTCGGCCACCTCCCTCTTCGACGTCTGGCTCGGGCTCTTCGGGATCTTCTCCGGGTACCTGGTCCCCCTCGAGCTCTATCCACGATGGGTGAACGACGTCTCCTGGTACCTGCCCTTCCGCTACATGCTGGCCTTCCCGGTCGAGCTGGTGACCGGGGGGCTCTCCCGGTCGCAGGCGCTGGCCCAGCTCGGCGCCCAGTCGGCCTTCGTGCTGGTGCTGCTCGCGGTGGCCGGCGGGATGTGGCGCCTGGGCACGCGGCGGTTCGCCGCCTTCGGAGGATAGGTGCGCTACCTCCGCCTCCTCGCGGTCCAGTTCCGCGCCTCGCTGCAGACCTCCATGCAGTACCGCGTGGACTTCCTGGTGCAGGGGGCCATGGCCTTCTTCTGGATGGGCTGGGCGGTCGTGCCCCTGCTGGTGGTCTACGGGAAGCGCGACTCGGTGGCGGGCTGGGACTTCGACCAGGCCCTCGTGGTGATGGGCTGGTTCCTGGCCATGAAGGGGGTGCTGGAGGGCGCGGTGAACCCGTCGCTCGCCAGCGTCGTCGAGCACATCCGCAAGGGGACGCTCGACCTCGTGCTGCTCAAGCCCGCCGACGCGCAGTTCCTCCTCTCCACCGCCAAGTTCGCTCCCTGGCACGTGGTCGACGTCGCCGCCGGGATCGGCGTGGTGGCCTGGGCCTTCCACCGGATGGGGCGCTGGCCGTCGGCGGCGGCGGTCGGGGCGGCGGCGCTGCTCACCTTCTCGGCCATCGCCGTCCTCTACTCGCTGTGGATCCTGGTCGTGTCGGCCGCCTTCTTCGTGGTGAAGGTGGACAACCTCTCGTTCCTCTTCCTCTCCATCTTCGACGCCGCCCGCTGGCCGGTCTCGGTCTTCACCGGCTTCTGGCGCTTCGTCTTCACGGTGGTGATCCCGCTGGCGCTCATGACGACCTTGCCCGCCGAGGCGATGCTCGGCCGGATCCGCCCCGTCGCCGTCCTGGTGGCCCTGGCGGGGTCGCTCGCCTTCGTCGCCTCCGCCCGGGTGGTTTGGCTGAGGGCGATCGCGCGGTATACCTCGGCCTCGTCCTAGGCCCTGCCATGCTCCGGCTCACCTTCCTCGGCACCTCGGGTGCCATGCCCACCGCCGCCCGCAACCTGTCGGGGCTGTCGGTGCGCCACGGCCGGGAGCACTACCTCGTCGACTGCGGGGAGGGGACGCAGCGGCAGATGATCCGCTACGGGACCGGGTTCGACGTCACGGCCATCTGCTTCACCCACTTCCACGCCGACCACTACGTCGGGGCCATCGGCTTCGTCCGGACCCTCTCCATGCTCGGGCGGGGCCGGGCGCTCGACGTCTACGGCCCGCCTCCGGCGCAGCGGCTGATGCGCGATCTCCTCATCGGGGCCACCGACCCGCTGGCCTTCGAGGTCCGCATCCACGAGGTCGCTCCGGGCCAGCGAATCCAGCGGGACGGCTCCACGCTCGTGCCCTGGGCCACCGAGCACCGCATCGCCTCGGTCGGCTGGCTCCTCGAGGAGGACGCACGCCCCGGCCGCTTCCACCCGGAGCGGGCCCGCGAGGCGGGGGTGCCGGAGGGCGAGCTGTGGGGAGAGCTCCAGCGCGGGCGCCCGGTGACGCTCCCCGGCGGCCGCGTGGTCTCGGCCGAGGGCATCGTCGAGGCCCGCCGGCGGGGCCGGCGCGTGGCCGTGACCGGGGACACCCGTCCCTGCGCGGCCACCGTGGAGGCGGCCCGGGGCGCCGATCTCCTCGTGCACGAGTGCACGTTCGGCGACGGCGAGGCGGCCCGCGCCGTGGAGACCACCCACTCCACCGCACGCGAGGCGGCCCGGGTGGCCCGCGACGCCGGCGTGGAGCGGCTCGTCCTCACGCACCTCTCCACCCGCTACGACGCCGACCCGTCGCCGTTGCTCTCCCAGGCCGCCGAGGAGTTCCACGGCGCCATCGAGGTGGCCCGGGACGGGCTCGTCCTCGAGCTTCCCTTCCCGGAGTGAACGTGGGCACCGCCGAGTCCGACCTGGAGCGCTGGATCCCGAGGCTGCTGGCCGCCTGGCGCGGGCTGCGGCGCGACGCGCAGCGGGGCCCGCGCCCGCCCCCCGACCGGCTCCTCCCCGAGGAGCTGCGGGAGGTGGCCGGCGGCGGTGCAGCGGCTCTCCCAGGGGCTCACCCGCGACCGCAAGCTGGCGGGCGCGCCCTACCTCGACGACGACCGCCTGCTGGGCGCCTACCTGCTCTTCTACTGGCCGGTCTCCTACCTCCAGGCCCGCGGGGTGCTCTCCGAGCTCCCGCGCCGTTCCCGCTCCGTCCTCGACCTGGGGAGCGGCCCGGCTCCGGTGGCCTTCGCGGCCCTCGACGCCGGCGCCGCCGAGGTCCTGGCCGCCGATCGCTCCAAGCGGGCCCTGGCCGTGGCCGGGAAGCTGGCGGCCGTGGCCGGCGAGCCCATCGCCACCCGCGAGTGGGACCCGGATCGGCGCGGCGAGCTCTCCGACCTCTCGCGCGGTCGCTCCTTCGACCTCGTGACCATGGGTCACGTGCTGAACGAGCTCTTCCAGGGGGAGCAGGCCGCGACCCGGCGGACCGCGCTCGTGGTGGAGGCGCTCGGGCTGGTCGCGCCCGGGGGCTCGCTCGTCATCGTCGAGCCGGCGCTGCGCGACACCTCGCGGGCGCTGCTCGAGGTCCGCGACCTGCTCGTCGCGCGCGGCGTGGCGGTGCGGGCGCCCTGCCTCTTCCGCGGCGCCTGCCCGGCGCTCGTCCGCCCCACCGACTGGTGCCACGCGGAGCGCCCCGTCGACCTTCCCCCGCTGGTGGAGGAGATCGGGCGGCGCGCCGGCCTGCGCAAGGAGTCGGTGAAGATGAGCTACCTCGTGCTCGCGCCGAAGGGCGAGACCTGGCGCGAGCCGCCCGCCGGGCGCGTCTTCCGCATCGTCTCCGAGCCGCTGCCGTCGAAGGGACGGCTCCGCTACATGGGTTGCGGCCCCGAGGGGCGCATGGGGCTCGCGCTGCAGGAGAAGGACGTGACCCCGCGGAACCGCGCCTTCGAGAAGCTGCTCCGCGGGGACGTGGTGGAGATCACCGGGGTGGAGCCGCGCGGCGACGGGCTGCGGCTGTCGGCGGAGTCGGACGTGCGGATGGTCGCCGCGGCCGGCCGGCCCGTTCCCTGAGACCCCCGCCGACCCAACCCGAGTCCAGCGACGGCGCCCCACCGCACCAGGCTCCGCCCCGCGATCGGCCCCTCCTCGCCGCGCCCGCGCCGCCCTCGCCGGAGGCGGAGCATCAGTAGGCCGCCGTAGCCCTCCTTCCCCGGACGCGCCCGTCGCCGGCGGCATCCAGCCTCGCCCACCCGCGCCTTCTGCCAGCTCCGCCGACGAGAGGGCGCAGCGCGGCTGCGCGGCGCGGACGGCCTGATCCATCGACCGGACTACGTTGCGGTGGCCCGCCGGCCCTGGAAGAGCTCGCTCATGACCTCCTCCAGCGGCGGCTCCTCCACGGTCAGGTCGGTCACCGGCAGGGACGACAGGAGCCGCCCGACGACGCTCGCGACCTGGTCGCCCGGGACGCGGAGGACCGCCTGGGCGTCGGCGTGCGAGACGACCTGCCCGAAGCGGGCGAGCTCCAGCTCCGGCACGGGCTGGCCGAGCCGCACCACCACGCGCTTGTCGGGCCGGACCTCGCGGGCCAGCTGCTTCAGGTCGCCGTCGTAGATGAGCCGGCCCCGATCGATGACGACCACCCGGGGGCAGAGCGCGAGCACGTCGTCCATGTAGTGGCTGGTGAGGACCACCGTGGCGCCCGTCCGCTCGTTGTAGGCCCGGACGAACTCGCGCACCGTGGCCTGCATGGTCACGTCGAGCCCGATGGTCGGCTCGTCGAGGAAGAGGACCCGCGGCCGGTGGAGGAGCGAGGCGGCCAGCTCGCACTTCATCCGCTCCCCGAGCGAGAGCTGGCGCGTGGGCTTGTCGACCACGCCGCCGAGGTCGAGCAGCTCGGTGAGCTCGCGCACCCGCGACTCGAACTCGGGCCGGGGGATCTCGTAGATGGCCCGGTTGAGCGCGAAGGTCTCCGACGGGGGCAGGTCCCAGAGGAGCTGCTGCTTCTGCCCCATCACGAGGGTGATCGACTGGAGGAACGGCCGCTCGCGGCGCGCCGGCACGAAGCCGGCCACCCGCACCTCGCCGCCGCTGGGGTGGAGCAGCCCCGAGAGCACCTTGAGCGTGGTGGTCTTGCCCGCCCCGTTCGGGCCGAGGAACCCGACGCGCTCGCCCGCGCCGACCGAGAAGGAGATGCCGTCGACCGCCTTCACCGGCTCGTAGCGGCGCCGGAAGAGCGATCGGACCGACGCGCCGAGGCCGGCCTCGCGCCGGTGGACGCGGTACTCCTTGCGCAGGTCGCGGACGTCGATCACGGCAGGCCACGATAAGGCCGTGCGGCATGGGCGGCAACGGTTAGGGGATCCGGATGAGATCCCTGGCCGTCCTCGCCCTCCTCCTCGCCGGGTGCGCCCACGCCCCGGCCGGTCCCCCGCTCCGCACGGTCGAGCACGTCGACCTCCAGCGCTACATGGGCAAGTGGTACGAGATCGCCACCATCCCCATGTCGTTCCAGAAGGGATGCGTCGGCGTCAGCGCAGACTACACGCTGCGCCCGGACGGCGACGTCGACGTGGTCAACACCTGCCACCCGGAGCGGCTCGACGCCCCGGCCCGCACGGCCAAGGGGAAGGCCTGGTCGGTGGATCCCTCCGGCGCCAGGCTCGAGGTCCGGTTCTTCTGGCCGTTCCACGGGTCCTACTGGATCATCGACCTCGACCCCGAGTACCGGTGGGCGGTGGTGGGGCACCCCAGCCGCGAGTACCTCTGGATCCTCTCCCGCACGCCCCAGATGGACGCGGCGACCTACGACGGCATCCTCGAGCGGCTGCGCGCCCAGGGATACGACCTGTCGCTCCTGCTGAAGACCCCGCAGGCGACCTGAGGAGACCCGATGGCCGCGAAGAAGCGACCCGCCACCAAGTCCGGCCGCCCGCGAAAGCGCCGCGGCGTGAAGCTGCAGCCGACCTCGCTCGGGGCGACCGACCTGCGTCTCGTCGAGCTCCCGCCCGAGGTCGCCGAGCTGTCGCGCGCCATCGAGGCCGACGGGGGCGCGGTGCTGGCGGCCTACCGGGAGCCGCTGGGCGGGCACGCGCTGCTCTTCGCCGCGCTCCCGCTCGACAAGGTCGAGCGGACCTCCTTCCAGCGGGACGTGTCCGACGGCCACGTGCGCAAGCTCACCGTGGCCATGGACAAGACCCGCCGGTACCTCGACCCCATCATCGCGGTGCGCGACGGCGGCCGGTACCTCACCCCGAACGGCGGCCACCGGCTCACCGCGCTCCAGGAGCTCGGAGCGAAGGCGGTGCTGGCGCTCGTCGTGCCGGAGAAGGCGGTGGCCTACCAGATCCTCGCCCTCAACATCGAGAAGGCCCACAACCTGCGAGAGCGGGCCCTCGAGGTGGTGCGGATGTACCGCGACCTGGCGGCCGGCGGCGACGCGCGCGAGACCGACATGGCGCTCGAGTTCGAGGAGCCGGCGCTCGCCACGCTGGGCTTCGCCTACGAGAAGCGGCCGCGCCTCTCCGGCGGCGCCTACCACCCCATCCTCCGCAAGGTGGACGCCTTCGTCCCCGGCAAGCTCTCCGCCACGGCCGAGGAGCGGGAGCGGCGCGCCGACGTGCTCCTCGCCTTCGACGACGCGGTCACCGGCGCCGTGGCCCGGCTCAAGGAGCGCGGCTTCGACTCCCCCTACCTGCGCAACTTCGTGGTGGGCCGGGTGAACCCGCTCCGCTTCGTGAAGGGCGACCTCCCCGGCTTCGACGAGCTCTTCGCCCAGATGACGAAGCGGGCCGCCGGGCTCGACCCCGCCCGGATCAAGGGCGAGGACGTCGCCCGCAGCGGCGGGGCCGCCGACTCCGACTAGCGCAGCCGCCGGCGGGGAGCGGCGGCTAGTAGCAGCCACCCGCGCTGGGGATGCTCTCCGTCCAGTACCGGGTCCCACCGTGGCAGCCCGTCGCCGTTCCCGTCCATCCGTTCGGGTTCGTGGCCGCCGGATTCCAGTTGCCGAAGTTTCCGGGATTCATGTTCTTCACGCCGTTCACGTGGAGCGGCGCGGCCTCGCGGTTGACCCCGTCGGCGGTGTAGCCCGGCGGGTGGCAGAAGGCGCAGGCGATGAGGAGGACCTTCCCCGACGCATGGAGGTAGTGCGACGTGTCCGAGGGCGGGGACGCGTGGCACGTCCCGCAGGCCGCCTGGGTGCCATCCACCTTCGTCCACACGGGCTGGGTGAGGGCGCCTCCGCCGTTGAGCGTCTGCCCGTGGCAGTAATTGGTGCAGGTGGCCGAGACCTGATCGTAGCCGGGCGTGGCCGATCCGGAAGAGGCCAGCGGACCCCAGGCGAGAGACGCCGGCGTCGATCGAGGTGGGCCCGACGTGCGCGACGTCGGCGGGGACGACGTGGCACTCCTGGCAGGCGATGGGCCTGGAGATGGCGCCCGCGCCGGGCAGCAGGTGCGCCTGGTGGGCGCCCACGCCGATCCGGGTCGTGTCGGAGGAGCCGGTGCGGTCGACGGGAGGAGCCGCCTTCACCACGCTGGGCGTTCCGGGCGGCAGGGTGCGGGTCGCGTCGCCGTGACAGGCAGCGCAGTAGTCGGTGTCGATGTCGAACTTGACGTTCACGACGCCGTTCACGTGGGTCTCGACGACCACGGAGGTCCGGGTGTAGCCCGTGTGGCAGAGGCCGCACTCGACGTTCGTCCGCCACCGCAGGGTGCCACTCGCTCGTGTCGATGGCGCCGCCCGGCAGGGCGTGACAGCCGCCGCAGACGATGGTCGACGGGGGATTCCAGACCGGAGCGGGGACCGTTCCTCCGCCGAGCTCGAGCTGCGGCCCGCCGTCGTGGCAATAGACGTTGGAGCAGGTCTTGGTCGTCACGTTGAACGTGCCCTGGGCGCCGTTGGCCGCCGCGAGGGGCCCGGCGAGCGTCACCTGGAACTGCGCGTTGTGGCACTCGTTGCAGGTCACGGGCTTGGCGAAGGTCCCGGTGAGGTGGATGGTGTGGGCGCCGGTCTCCGGGTTGGGGTCGCCGCCGGGCGCGGCCGGCCGCGCGTCGCAGGCGTCGAGGCCCAGGAGGAGGAACACGGAGAGGAAGAAGATGGCGCTGGAACGCATGGTGCCCCCGGATCGGAGATTCCCGGAAACTACCATGGCCGGAACCAACTCCAAGCAGAGTCGTGAGGCGGCGTGAGCGCTACGACGAGGGACGCTTCGCTCCCCTTCCGGACACCGCCAGCCGCACCTCGATCTCGTGCCCCAGCACGGCCAGCTGCTCCGGCCCGATGCTCGCCTCGCAACGCTCGAAGAGCTCCCGCTCCTCCCAGCGGACGTGCCGCTCCAGGAGGTCCGCGAAGGCGAGGAGCGGCGCGCGCCGCCCGTCCCGGCTCGCGACCCGCGCGTCCTGGAGGAGCGATTGGAGCTGGCGGTGCTCCTCCCGGAGCCTGCCCTGGTCCTCCGGCGAGAGGTGAGGGGCGAGCACCTCCTCCTCGGCCGTGATGTGCGCGAGGAAGACCGACTCCTCGAACCGCCGCGCGAGCGCAGAGAGGCCGTCCAGGTCCCGGGGCGCCCCCGCGCTCTCGGCGTGTCCGGCGATCGCCTTCTTCAGCTGGAAGGCGACGAGCAGGGCCTGGTGGTGCTCGCTCGAGAGGGGGCGCAGCTCCCGGCTTCGCTTGGACGCCATGCCCCGGATCCTAGCGCGGGAAGGGGGACCGGGCCCGACTTGACGCTGCGCGTCGAGGCGGCTAATCATTCGTCTGCGCCGCTGATTCGAGAATCAACCCGGGGGTACGCATGTCCCACTACCGGAAGCACAAGCACCACCACGCCCGCACGCCGTCCGAGGGCTCTCCGCCTCCCCGCGTGGCGGTCGTGGCCGGTCTCCGCACCCCGTTCATCAAGTCGGGCGGGGACTTCAAGGACCTCTCGGCCGTCGACCTGGGCGCCATCCTGGTGAACGAGCTGGTGGCCCGCAGCGGGCTCCCCCTGTCCGAGTTCGACGCCCTGATCTTCGGCCAGGTGATCCCGTCCCCGCTCTCCTCCCTCATCGCCCGCGAGGTGGTGCTGCGCAGCGAGCTGCCCCGGACGCTTCCGGCGCACACCACCTCCCGCGCCTGCGCCACGTCGCTGCAGGCCGCCACCGAGGCCGCCGACCAGATCCTGCTCGGCCACGCCGACACCGTCATCGCCGGCGGCGCCGAGTCCCTCTCCGACGCGCCCATCTTCGCCTCGCACAAGCTCGCCCAGGCGCTCGTCGCCGCGTCGCGCGCCCGCAGCATCCCCGAGAAGCTGAAGGCCTTCGCCAGCCTCTCCCTGAAGGACGTGGCCCCGGTGCCCCCGGCGCTGAAGGAGCCCACCACCGGCCTCACCATGGGGGAGAGCGCCCAGAAGATGGCCTGGGAGAACGGCATCACCCGCGAGGCCCAGGACCGCTACGCCCTCGACAGCCAGCGCAAGGCCGCCGACGCCTGGGCCAGCGGCAAGTTCGGCGAGGAGGTCATGGCGGTCGAGGTTCCGCCTCGCTTCCAGAAGGTCGCGGCCGCCGACAACAACGTCCGCACCGACGCCACCTACGACGGCCTGGCCGTGCTGAAGCCGGTCTTCGACCGGCGCTACGGCACCATCACCGCCGGCAACTCCTCCCCGCTCACCGACGGCGCGGCCGCGGTGATCCTCATGTCGGAGGGGAGGGCCAAGGAACTGGGAGTGAAACCGCTCGGGTTCCTGCGCGCCTACGCCTACGCCGCCACCGACCCGGGCGACCAGCTCCTGCAGGGGCCCGCCTACGCGGCCCCGGTCGCGCTCGAGCGCGCCGGCCTCGCCCTCGGCGACATGGACATCGTGGAGATGCACGAGGCCTTCGCCGCGCAGGTGCTCTCGAACCTCCAGGCCTTCGCCTCGCGCGACTTCGCCCGGGAGAAGCTGGGGCGGACGGAGCCGCTCGGCGAGGTCGATCCCTCCCGGCTGAACCCCAACGGCGGCTCGATCCCCCTCGGTCACCCGTTCGGCGCCACCGGCGCCCGGATGATCACCCAGGCGCTGCGGGAGCTCGCGCGCCGCAAGGGTCGCCACGCGCTGCTCACCATCTGCGCGGCCGGCGGCCTGGGCGCCGCGGTCGTCCTCGACGGGCCGGAGGCCTGACATGACCCTCCCCACGACCTGGAAGAACTTCCGCATCGAGACGCAGGACGGCGTGGCCACGGTCCTCGTCGACGTCCCGGGCGAGCCGGTGAACACCCTCTCCGAGGAGACCGGCGCCGAGTTCGGCGCGGTCCTCGACGCGCTCGAGAAGGACCCCGCGGTGAAGGGGATCGTGCTCGCCAGCGGCAAGAAGGACGGGTTCGTCGCCGGCGCCAAGATCGAGATGCTGCGCGACGTGCAGTCCGCCGGGCAGGCGGCCAAGCTGTCCCGCGACGCGCAGGCCGGCTTCGACCGGCTGGAGCGCTTCCCCAAGCCGGTGGTGGCCGCCATCCAGGGCGCCTGCCTCGGCGGCGGGCTCGAGTGGGCCATGGCCTGCCACTACCGCGTGGCCGCCAACGACAAGAAGACCCAGCTCGGCCTCCCCGAGGTGCAGCTGGGCGTGATCCCCGGGGCCGGCGGCACGCAGCGGCTGCCCAGGCTGGTGGGCATCGCCACGGCGCTCGACCTCGTGCTCGCCGGCAAGACCGTGAAGCCGAAGAAGGCGCTCGCCATCGGGCTCGTCGACGAGTCGGTCCCGCCGCCCCTGCTCCTCGAGGTGGCGCGCGCCCGGGCCCGGTCGCTGGCCGACGGCGAGCGGCTGCGTCCGGAGCCGGCCGGCGTCGTCGACCGGATCCGCGAGAATCCGCAGGGCGCCCTGCAGAAGCTGGCCCTCGAGGAGAACTTCCTGGGGCGCGAGGTGCTCTTCCGCCAGGCGCGCAAGCAGCTGCTGGCGAAGACGAAGGGGCACTACCCGGCCCCGGTCGCGGCGCTCGAGGCCATCCAGGCCGGCGTCGAGAAGGGGATCGAGACCGGCCTCGAGACCGAGGCCCGCCTCTTCGGCGAGCTGGCGGTCTCGCCGGTGGCCCGGCAGCTCATGGGCATCTTCTTCGCCACCACCGCGCTGAAGAAGGACAACGGGACCTCCGATCCCTCGGTGAAGGGGCGGCGGGTCGAGTCGGTGGGCGTGCTGGGCGGCGGCCTGATGGGCTCGGGCATCGCCTACGTCACGGTCAACGCCGGGATCCCGGTGCGAATCCGCGAGAAGGACGACGCCGCGGTGGCGCGGGCCTTCGCATCCGTGGCCGGCATCTTCGACGGCCGCGTGAAGAAGCGCTCGATGGACCGGCTCGAGAAGCTCTCCCGGATGCGGCTGCTCACCGCCGGCACCGGCTGGGAGGGGATGGAGCGGGTCGACGTGCTCGTCGAGGCCGTCTTCGAGGATCTGAAGCTGAAGCAGGAGATGCTCCGGGCCTTCGAGACCCTGAACCCGAAGGGCATCTTCGCCACCAACACCTCGTCGATTCCCATCGGCGAGATCGCCGCCGCGTCCGGCCACCCCGAGACCGTGCTGGGGATGCACTACTTCTCGCCCGTGAACAAGATGCCGCTGCTCGAGGTGATCGTCACCCCGCGCACCGCCGACGAGGTCACCGCCACCGCGGTGGCCCTCGGGAAGAAGCAGGGGAAGACCGTCATCGTGGTGGGCGACGGGCCGGGCTTCTACACGAGCCGCGTGCTCGCGCCGTACATGAACGAGGCGGTGATGCTGCTCCTGGAGGGCGCGTCGGTGGAGGACATCGACGGCGCGCTCACCGACTTCGGCTTCCCGGTCGGGCCCATGACCCTGCTCGACGAGGTCGGCATCGACGTCGGGGCCAAGGTGGCCAAGGTCCTCCACCACGCCTTCGGCGATCGCATGGCGGTCCCGGAGGCGATGGGGAAGGTGCTCGAGTCGGGCCGGCTCGGGCGCAAGAACGGCAAGGGCTTCTACACCTACGGCGATCCGAAGAAGAAGAAGGTCGTGGACGTCACCGTCTACGACGCGCTGCCCGGCGGGCGGCCGCGGAAGAAGTTCGACCGCGCCGAGATCGCGGAGCGATGCGTGCTCCAGATGGTGAACGAGTCCGTCCTCACTCTGGGTGAAGGGATCCTCCGCAGCGCCCGGGACGGAGACGTGGGCGCGGTCTTCGGCCTGGGGTTCCCACCCTTCCGGGGTGGCCCCTTCCGCTGGGCGGACGTCGAGGGCACGAACCGCGTGCTCGAGCGGATGCGCCGCCTGGAGGGTCGCCTCGGGGCGCGCTTCCGCCCGGCGCCCCTCCTCGTCGAGCTCGGCGCCGCCGGCCGCCCGTTCCACGGGTAGGCCCGGACGGGTCGTCCGGCGCGGGGTTCCTTACCCTGCGCCTTACCCGGATGGACGCACCCGATGCTGGTGGGTGCCCGATGCACCATGGGGCGAGAACGCCCCGTGATTCGGACTCCGGGCGCAGCGGATCCCGTCGTCGGACGTCCCCGATCGGGACGCGGTCGGCGCTTCCACGCCGGCGATGGATGGCGCGCATGAGGACATCCTCATCCGGGTGAGCCGGGCCGGCCGCGCCTCGCAGGAGCCGGCCAGGACGTCCTCGAGGCCGGCGTCCGCCGGGCGTATCCGCCGGATATCCCGGACGCTTGAGCCTGTGAGTGAATTTCGCCTTCAGTGAAGTCGACCGGACGCGTCCGCTTCGCCTCCGCGCCTCCCGGCCCTCCGTCCGCTCCGCGAGCACCCGAGGAGCGCGCCGATGGCACCGTTCAAGCATCGTCCGTGCCCCGCGTCGCCTGGCCAGCTGCACGGGGAGCCGCGGCGCGCCGGAAGGGGGAGAAAACTTTGCGCGAGATGCGTCGGACGGGTGCGCGGTCGCCCCGAGGCGGGGCGCGAATCCTGCGCGCCGTGCGCCGCGCGCCGCATATCACGCGCCGTGAACCGCGTCGCCGGCCCGCCATCGGATTTGCCCGTGATCAAGCCGCTTTCCGTGCGACCCGTCTGAGTGTCCCACGGGCACGGGCGAACGCCGCGGAAGGCTCCAACAGGGACCGACAGTCTTTTCCCGAAAGTCGAATGGAGCGGGTAGTCTCCCTCTCCACGAGTTCATCCCGTAGTGAAGCGCGCAAGCGTTCATCCGGTTCATCCGCAGTCAAGTCAGCCTCAAGGAGGCAGAACAAATGCGAACGTCGAAGCTCATGACACTCTCCGTGTTGGTCGCGGCCGGCATCGGCCTGACGGCCTGCTCGGGTAGCACCGGCCCCACGGGCCCGCAGGGTCCCACCGGCGCCACCGGCGCGACCGGCGCGACGGGCGCGACGGGCGCCACCGGCGCGACGGGCGCCACCGGCCCCGCCTCCGTCTTCAGCGACATCGAGCTGTGCGCCGGCTGCCACGACGCCGGCCTCGCCGAGAAGCACGCCGCCCAAGCTGATGGACGGCGTGAAGGTCACGGCCATCGGCCTCCCGACGATCACGTCGGTCTCGGTCTCCGACGTCACCACGCACCACCGTCATCGCTCAAGTTCAACGTCACCGAACAACGGCGTGCCCGACATGAGCTTCAACCTGAAGGGCCAGATCGCGGCGGCGCACAACGAGGACGGCTTCCTCGTCTACCTCGCGAACCCCGCCGACTGCACCAACGCGGCCGACCAGGTCGCGCCGTGGAACGACCGGGGCCTCCTGGTGCCGCCAGAAGTTCGCGGCCGACCCTCGTACGACTTCGCCAACAACGGCAAGGGCAACTACACCGTCAACATCAACTACACCGCCGCCCGGGCCGCGGTCGTCCCGATCGCCCCGTCCGTCGTCAATCCGTTCCCGGTGATCCCGACGGCTGGCATGATGTTCCAGGTCACCCTCGCCAACCCGAACGGCCTGTTCGCCACCACGGCCCAGGCCATCGGCGGGACCCGCAGCAACAACATCGTGAGCGACTCGGCCTGCATCGCCTGCCACGGCCTGCACGTGTGGCGCGGGGACAACGGCGGCGTCGCCGTCCCGCACGATGCGTCGAACCCCCAGGGCATGAGCGCCTGCCTCTTCTGCCACGCGCGCAAGGGGAGCAACACGGTCCCGACCCAGCCCGGCGCGGGCACCGGCTTCATGTCGATGATCCACGGCATCCACAACTCGGAGAACATGCCCACCGGTCAGTACAGCTACTACTGGGGCGGCGACCCGGTCGGTCCCTTCACGATCGGCTTCCCGAGCTACATGAACAACTGCTCCAACTGCCATGACACCGCCGCCGGGCGCGACGGTTGCCGCCACCGCGCTGGTCAGCTGGTCGAACTGCATGTCCTGCCACCAGAACTGGGACGGGTTCACCGATACGGTGTTCGGCGCGCCGCTCGCCTTCCACCGCTCCTACGACCAGTTCACCGCGCAGTCCGTGTGCGCCACCTGCCACGACGGCGCCACCGCTGCCGCGACGGTCGCCGGCTTCCACAACGGTCTCCTGACCGAGCGCGGCGGCCTCATCTGGGACGGCGCCGACCAGGCGGTCGTCGAGGGCGCGAAGGTCAACATGCAGATCGCCAGCGTGACCGTCGCCGACAACACCCTCACGGTGACGTGGAACGCGAAGTACAACGACGTGGCGGTCAACCCCTGCGCCGCGCTCGCGTCCGCCGGGAACCCGTCCTTCTTCGCGGCCACCGCCGACGCGGCGACCGGCCAGGCCAAGGGCGACTTCAGCTTCCTCCAGGGCATGTCCCAGGGTGACGACTGGGTGAACGCCGGCCGGACCGGGAACGTCTCCCCCGGCCAGCCCTACAGCACCACGCTCACCACCGGCAACACGACCTGCTCGGGCAACGTGGCCACCAGCAAGATCCCGAACCAGGCCTACACCGTGACCGGCGACAAGGGCCTCCTGGCCCTCCAGGGCCGGGCCCAGGTCCTCTTCTCGGGCAACTCGAAGATCATCCTCGTCCGCTCCAAGGACCCGATCTACGAGTACAAGCTCGCGGACGGGACCGCGGCCACGCCGCGGCGCACGATCGTCGACACCGACAAGTGCCTCAACTGCCACACGGGCTCCCTCTACCAGCACGGTGGCAACCGGATCGACAACGTGAGCCTCTGCGACGCCTGCCACAACCCGGCGTCCAGCGAGGGGAACGTCCGCGTGGGCTTCGGCGTCACCGCCACGACGGCCTATGACGGCAAGCCGGGCCAGACGTACGACATGCGGACCTTCATCCACGCGCTGCACGCGGGTGGCGAGACCAACATGCCGATCGTCATCTACCGGACCCGCGGCATCTTCTTCTTCGGGAGCCAGGCTGGTCTCGACGGGTACATCGCCGATCGGCACTGGCCGACCACCGGCGGCGTCACCTGCAAGAACGCCGAAGGCGCCGTCGTCACCTACTACAAGGTGTACGGCTCCATCGCGACGGGCAACAAGCCCGGCGTCGACGCGGCGGGCAACTGCACGACCGGCACCGCCAGCACCGACGGCGCCTGGCAGGTCCACACGGCCACCATCGTCGACTACCCGTCGGCGCTGAACCGCTGCGACGCGTGCCACTCCAGCACCTGGCGGCCCTCCACCGTGAACCCGGAGCTGGGCGTCGGCGTGACGGCCGACCCGGGCGCGGCTCCGTACGGCAACCAGATCAACGACGTGCTCCAGGGGCCGACCTCGGCTTCCTGCATGAGCTGCCACCAGTGGGGCGTCCCGGCCGTCAACTTCGGCTGGCAGATCCACGCGTACGGGCAGAGCTGGGTGCCGACGACGTTCGAAGACGGCCGCCAGACGCTCATCGACGCCGGGTCGGCGCTGCCGTACCCGTAGTGTGAGTCGTCGAGGAGCTCCGACTCCTCGTGAATGACAGGGCGGGGGCGCGACAGCGCCTCCGCCCTCTTTCGTTTCGGGGCCTGCGGCGACCGGGTGGGCCCTGATGGGGCGGATGGACCGTTGGCCTCCCGACGAAGACGACCTGACAGGTCCACCATGTTCGAACTGGCGCGCACCTCCCTGCGCGCACGTCCTGCGGGCGGAAGGCGCATCGCACCGCCCCTGTAGGGGCCTGTCCTTTCGGCGGAACGGCTCTGGGGTCCGGCTCCAGGACGTCGTGCCCGACCGGATCGGGGACCGCTATCCAGCGGATTTCCTTCCCACTAAACCATTGGTGAAATCGAAAACTTCACGATCCGGGGACGCGCGAGCCCAGGACGAGGGACAGAAAATCTTGCGCGTGAAACGGCGGTTCGGAGGTCGCGTGGCGCGGTGCGTCGGAGCGTGTGACGGACTGTGTACCGCAACGACAAAGAGCGGTTGCCTATTCCGGGATCGCGAGGAAAAGGGGTAATCTGCGACTCCACCACAGTTCATCCAGCGGTGAAGCGCACGCAGCGCTCCACCCGGTACATCCGCAGCACGTCTTGCCCCTCCAAGGAGAAGCACAAATGCGAACGTCGAGACTCATGACGCTTTCCGTGCTGGTCGCGGCCGGCATCGGCCTGACGGCCTGCTCGGGCAGCACCGGCCCCGCCGGCGCCCCCGGCCCCACCGGCGCCACCGGCGCCACCGGCGCACCGGGCGCACCGGGCGCTCCGGGCGCCACCGGCGCCACGGGCCCCACCGGCCCGGCAGGCACCCCGCCCCAGCTCGCCGAGCAGTGCACCGTGTGCCACGGCGCCGGCAGGCTCGCGGGCGTGGCCGAGATCCACAACCTCCGGGCGGGCGACGACCTCGCGACCGGCCTCATCCAGATCACCAGCGTCTCCTTCCCGGCGTCGACCCTCGTGACGCCCACGGTGGCCTTCACGGTGTGGGGCCCCGACTGCGGCACGCCCGGCACCCCGCCGCCCGCGGCCCCGACGGCCGACCTGCGCGCCGATGGATTTCCCGGCGGTGAACAGCCAGCCCATCCCCTCCTTCAACTTCACGGTGGCGGCGTACGAGCCCGCCCCGTCGCTGGGTGAGAACCCCTTCTGGCTCAACTACCTCAACAACAGCTCCGAGCGGAGCTGCGGCAGCGGCGTCAACGCGGCGACCAACCTGCCGAACTGCCTGGCGACCACCGGCCAGCTCGTCGGGACGCTGACCAGGACCGGCCCGGGCACCTACACGTACCTGTTCAAGTCGAACCTCGCCGCCGTCACCACCTACGACCCGACCCTGCCGACCCGCTTCGGCATCCAGACGGGCAACAGCTTCCTCTTCGCGAACGGCGTCCTCGACGTCACCCCGACCGCGGTCGGCGTGGGCGGCGACGGCGCCCCGACCCCGGTTGCGCCGGTCGTCTCGACCCAGGCCTGCAACCAGTGCCACCAGCGGCTCGCCATCCACGGGCGCCGCGTCCTCGAGGCCTACTGCGTCACCTGCCACGACCCCGCGCTCGTCGAACGGCGGCCAGTCGGGCAACATGTCGGTGATGATCCACTCCTGGCACGCCGGCGCGCAGCTGGACCTGAACTACAGCTTCGCCGGCGTGGTCGCGACGGAGATCACCTACCCGCAGAACGTGGCGAACTGCACGACCTGCCACCAGGGCGTCACCGCCCAGGGAGCGCTGGGCGCGCCGCTCGACGACTGGCAGACGAACCCCAGCTTCACGGCCTGCTTCTCGTGCCACGTGGGCGGCAACGTCACGCCGCTCCACCCGTTCAACGTGACCCCGGCCACGAACTGCACGACCTGCCACAACACGGCCGACACCACCAAGATGAACGTCGCCATCGCCCACAACAGCGCTGACACGATCTTCGCCACCAACACGGCGAAGCAGTTCCAGTACACGATCGACAGCGTGACGGGCACGGCCCCCGGCCAGAACCCGGTCGTGAAGCTGACCGTCCTCTTCTCGGCCACTGGCGCGGCGCCGTTCGTGCGCGATGAACCCCATCGGGCAGACGACCGGTCCGTGGGGCTTCAGCGCGCCGGGCGGGGCGAGCCGCCTCTTCGTCGACATCGGCTGGCAGACCTGCGACTTCCGGAACGTCGGCGACGCCGTCGCCGCCGGGTCAGCCCATCTCCATCGACGTCCTCGACACCGGCGTCGTCACACACCTCGACTTCCAGGTGACGGTGACCTCGCCGACGCCGGTTCCCGCCGGCCTCACCGGCAGCCTGACCGTGGCCATCGAGGGCCACCCGGGCGTCATCAACCCGAACTCGAGCGTCTCCATCACGACGCCGGTCCGCATCCCGGTGAAGAACGTGACCAAGGCGGTCGCCGTGACCGGCAGCGCCTCCGTGCGTCGCACGGTGGTCGACGTGGCGAAGTGCAACCTCTGCCACGAGGACCTGAGCCTGCACGGTGCCAACCGGACGCCCGAGGCTCCCTCGGTCGCCCTGCCGTTCGGCAGCGTGGCCGTCTGCACGATGTGCCACAACACCGAGGCCACCGACATCTCCCGTCGGCCGGCCGCCGGCGGGATCGACGGGAAGTCGCAGGAGACCATCGACTTCAAGGCGATGATCCACGGCATCCACAGCGCCAACATCGTCATCTACGGGTTCGGCGGCAGCGTGAACGACTTCCGAGACGTCACCTACCCCGGCTTCCCGGCGAACTGCCAGGCCTGCCACATCTCCCCGGATCCGGATGACTTCCCGGTGACCTACACCTACAGCCAGCCGGCTGTCGCCGCCTGGGGCACCACCACGGACGTCGGGGCCGGACACGGTCGCCAACGCGGACAACCTCCGCACCACCAAGTGGGCCGCGACCTGCCTGGCCTGCCACTCCAGCTCGAGCCTCTTCAACACGAGCACGGACCCGGCCCGCGCGAACAGGAACGTCGATCACGCCACCGTCAACGGCGCCGGCTTCGGCCTGACGCAGGCGCAGATCGACGCGCTGAACCAGTAACGGCAACAGCCTGGGGGATCCTCCCCCCGGGATCGTGATGGGTGGGCCCGCTGCCGAGAGGTGGCGGGCCCTTCCATTTCCGGGCCCTGCTGCGGATAGACTGCCCGCGTGCGAGAACAGCAGGCAGAAGGCCCGGGAGCGGACGCCCCGGCCGGGTCCGAAGGGGCGCGCGCCGGCGGAAGCGCCTGGTGGCTCGCCGTTCCCCTGCTGCTCGCGGTGGCCGCCTACGCCCGAGTCCTCGACGGCGAATTCCAGCTCGACGACCTCTCCGCGGTGATGGGCAGCCCGGCCGCCCGCGACCTCGCCACCGCGATTCGCCAGCTTCCTGGCTCGATCCTCCGCGGCGGCCGACCCGTCGCCGACCTCACCTTCGCGCTCGACCACGCCGTCGGCGGGGGCGGGACGCGCGCCTACCACCTGACGAACCTCGCCATCCACCTCGGCGCGGTGGTCCTGGCCTACGCGTTCGCCCGCAAGGTGCTGCGCCTCGCCGGCGCCGCCTCGGAGAGGGCGACCGCGCTCGCCGTGGCCGGGCTCTTCGCCCTCCACCCGATGCAGAGCCAGGCGGTGAGCTACGTGGTGCAGCGGTCCGAGGCGCTCGCCTCCGGCCTCTACCTGCTCGCGCTCCTCCTCCTCCTCGAGGCCGAGCGCCCGGGTCGCGGGAGGAGGAGCCTCGCGGCCTGGGTCGGCGGACTCGCCGCCTTCGTGCTCGCGGTGGGCACGAAGCCCATCGCGGTGACGCTGCCGCTCGCGTGGCTGCTCCTGGCCTGGATGGTGCCCGACCCGGAGGGAAGGCAGGGCCTCGCCACCTGGCGCCGTCGGCTGGCCCTGGCGGCGCCGCTCCTCCTGCTGGACGCGGCCGGCGCCCTCGCCGTCCTGCGGGGGCTCGCCGGAAACGTCTCGGCCGGCTTCGACATGCCCGGGCTGTCGCCCGCGCGCTATTTCCTCTCTCAGTGGAAGGTGGTGGCCACCTACCTGCGGCTCCTCGCCTGGCCGGCGGGCCAGAACCTGGAATGGGACGTGCCGCTCGCCCGGGGCCTCACGGACCCCGGCGTCCTCGCCTCGGGCCTGGTGCTCGCAGGCCTCGTCGCCCTTGCCGGGGCGCTCTTCGCCTGGTCGCGCAAGCGGTGGAGCGCCGCGGGCGCCGCCGGGCGCGTGGCCGCGTTCGGGCTCTTCTGGTTCTTCCTCGTGCTCTCCCCCACCTCGAGCGTGGTGCCGCTCGACGACCTGCTCATGGAGCACCGGACCTATCTCGCTTCCCTGGGCATCTTCCTCGCCGTGGGCGTGGGGGGAGAGCGGATCGTCGCGCGGCTCCGCTGGCGCCCGGCGGTCGCCGCCGCGCTCGTGATCGGGCTGTGGTGCGCGCTCGCGCTCGTGCTCCACCGGCGGAACGCCGCCTGGGAGACGCGGCTCGCGATGTCGCTCGACTCGGTGGCGAAGTCGCCCCGCAAGGCGAGGGTGCACGTGAACCTCGGCCACGCGCTCGGCGAGCGCGGGGATCCCGAGGCCGCGATCCGGGAGTACCGGCAGGCGCTCGCGCTGGTCGGGGACGCGCCGCGCAGCGAGGCCATGATCCTGCGGAACCTGTCGGCGGCCCTCGCCTCCCAGGGACGGTGGGACGAGGCCGAGGAAGCCCTGCGGCGAGGCGTCGACCGCGACCCGGCGAACGCCGACGTCCTCGTCAACCTCGCCATCGCGCTGGCCCGGAAGGGAGACCAGGACGGTGCGGAGGCGCTCGCCCGGAGGGCGCTCGCGGTGCGGCCCGGCGACGGACAGGCGCTCCACCTCCTCGGGACCGTGCTGCTCCGGCGCGGCGACGCCTCCGGGGCCCTCGGGCCGCTCGAGGAGGCCGTGCGCGCCGACCCGGAGGACGGCCTGCGCCGCTTCAACCTCGCGGTCGCCCAGGAACGGCTGGGGCGCCTCGCCGACGCCTGCGCGTCCTGGCAGGACGTCGCCCGGCTCCGGTCCACGGCGCAGGTCCGGGAGGAGGCGCAGCGGCGGCTCGCGGCCGCCCGATGCCCCCCGGGGCTTCCGCGCTAGACTGCCCCCCGTGAAGCTCCGGCGCCTCTACCCGCTCATCATCGGCTTCGTCGTCGTCCCGGCGGCCATGATGCTCACCGTGGGCATCCTGATCCTGGTCTTCGGACGCCAGGTCCAGGACTACGTCTTCGGCATCCTCATCCTGGCGCTGGTGGCCACCACCATCATCGGCACCATCGCCACGCTGGTCGTGCTCTACCGCGAGGCCTACCTGTCGCGGCTGCAGACCGACTTCGTGAACAAGGTCTCCCACGACCTGCGCACGCCGCTCACCAGCATCCGCATGTTCGTCGAGACCCTCCAGCTCGGGCGGCTCGAGGACCCGGCGCGGCAGGCCGAGGCGCTCTCCATCATCTCGCAGGAGACCGAGCGGCTCTCGGCGCTCATCGCGCGGCTCCTCGACTGGGCGCGCATGGAGTCGGGCAAGCGCAGCTACGACTTCCGCCGCCAGCCGGTGGGGCCCATCGTGGACGACGCGCTGCGCGCCCTGGAGCCCCAGCGGCTCCAGACCGGCGCCGAGGTGATCCGCGAGCTGCCCGAGGGGCTTCCCCAGATCCGCGTGGACCGCGACGCGCTCGCCGACGCGGTCGTCGACCTGCTCCAGAACGCCTTCAAGTACACCGGCCCGGAGAAGCGCATCACGGTGCTGGCCCGCGCCGCCGGCAACGCCGTGGAGATCGTCGTGCAGGACAACGGCCCGGGCATCCCCGGCGCCGACCAGAAGCGCATCTTCGACAAGTTCTACCGCGGCAAGGATCCCCTGGAGCGGACCATCGAGGGAAGCGGCCTGGGGCTCTCCATGGTGAAGCACGTCGTCGAGGCGCACGGCGGGAAGGTGAGCGTGAAGAGCGAGCTGGGAAAGGGAGCGGCGTTCACCATCCTGCTGCCGATCGCGGAGGCCCCACAGCCATGAGCGGAGAGCGCATCCTGATCATCGAGGACGACCCGTCCATCCTGCGCGGGCTCGACCTCAACCTCTCCATGGAGGGCTACAAGCTGCGTACGGCCACCGACGGCGAGGAGGGGCTGCGCATCGCACGCACCGAGCGTCCCGACCTGCTCATCGTGGACGTGATGCTGCCGCGCCTGGGCGGCCTGGAGCTGATCCGGGAGCTCCGCAAGGAGGACCCGGACATGCCCATCCTCATCCTGTCGGCCAAGGGGCAGGAGGCCGACAAGGTGGCCGGGCTGGCGCTGGGCGCCGACGACTACGTGGTGAAGCCCTTCGGGCTGAAGGAGCTCCTGGCGCGGATCAGCGCGGCCCTGCGCCGCCGGCGGGCCGCCGGCGCGACCGGTCCCGACCGGCAGGTGAAGCGCTTCGGCAAGGTGGAGATGGACCTCGGAGAGCGGCGCGTCACCGTCGACGGCCAGGTCGTCGCCATGACCTCGCGGGAGTTCGACCTGCTGGCCTTCTTCGTGGCCCACCCCGGGCGCGTCTACTCGCGGGAGCAGCTCACCCGGGCGGTCTGGGGGTCGCTCTACATCGGCACCGAGCGCACCGTGGACAACTTCGTGGCCCGGCTGCGCGCCCACATCGGCGACGACGCCGACCGTCCGCGCTTCCTGGAGACGGTGCGGGGAGTGGGCTACCGCTTCAATCCCTGACCGGCGCGGACACCGCGGAGCGGATCGCGGCCAGGACCGCGTCGTCCTCCCCGGGCAGCACCGTGCGCGGGTCGAGGAGCACGCGCCCCTCCTCGATCCGGGCCACCACCGGTGGGGAGGCCTCGCGGAGGCGGCGGGCCAGCCCGTCGGCGTCCCCGGGAGCCAGGGCGAGCACGAAGGTGGGGAGCGTCACGCCGGGCAAGGTTCCCCCGCCCACGGCGGACTGGCCCTCCAGGACCTCGACGCCGGGGAGGGAGAGCGCGTCCCGCCAGGCCGAGGCCCGGGCCCGGAGCTCCTCCGGCTTCCAGGCGATGGCCCGCCAGACCGGGATCTCCCGCAGGGCCTCGCCCCGCTCGTGGTGGGCGAGGGTGGCGATCAGGCCGGCCAGCGTCACCTTGTCCACCCGGAGCGCCCGCAGCAGCGGGTGGCGCCGGCACAGGTCGATGGCCTCCCGGCGCCCCGCCAGGATGCCGGCCTGCGGGCCGCCCAGCAGCTTGTCTCCGGAGAAGCAGACCACGTCCGGGCCCGCCGCGACCCGCTCCGGCACGGTGGGCTCCTCCCCCAGGCCGAAGGGCGCGGTGGGGAAGAGGGCGCCGGAGCCCAGAATCCTCCACCACCCAGACGCCGGCGCGCCGGCCCAGGTCGGCCAGCTCGGCGAGCGTGGGGTCGTGCACGAACCCCTCGATCCTGAAGTTGGAGCGGTGGACGGTGAGGACGATGCGGCTGCGCGGGGAGAGGGCCCCCACGAAGTCGGCGAGGTAGGTGCGGTTGGTGGTGCCCACCTCCACCAGGTCGGCGCCCGACCGCCGGAGCACGTCCGGCACCCGGAACCCGCCGCCGATCTCGACCAGCTGCCCCCGGGAGACCAGGACCTCGGGTCGCCCGGCGGCGCCCGGCTCGGCCACGGGCAGCGAGGCCCCTTCGCGGCGGGCGGGCAGCCGCTCGGAGAGCGCGGAGAGGGCGAGGAGCACGGCGGAGGCGCAGTTGTTGACCACCAGCGCCGCCTCGGCGCCGGCCAGGCGGGCCAGCGCAGCCCCGGCGTGGCCGTAGCGGTCGCCCCGATCCCCCGATTCCAGGTCGAACTCCAGGTTGCAGTAGCCCGCCGCCTCCTGCATCGCCTCGATGGCGGCCCGGGAAAGGGGGGCCCTTCCCAGGTTGGTGTGGATCACCACCCCGGTCGCGTTGACCACCGGCCGGAGCGTTCCCCGGGCGCCGGAGGCCAGCCGCTCCAGGAACCGGGCCTCGACCTCCTCCGGGGGAGGGCAGGGGGCCCCCGCGAGCACCGACTCCCGGACCTCGTCCAGGGCGGCCCGGATGGCCTCCATGACCGGGGCGTGCCCCAGCCGGCCGGTGATCCCGGCCCGGCCGGCGGCAGCCAGCAGCCGGTCGGCCTTGGGGATCTTTCGGGCTTCCGCGGCAGCGTCCCGGGGGGCGGTCACGGCGGCATGATAGCCATTCACAAGGTGATTGCCTCCCTTGTTCGAAGAAGGTAATCCTTTCGCCTCCCTATGCCCTCGCTCCTGGACAACCCGGCTGCGGCCCAGAGCTACTTGTGGGCCATCATTCTCCTCCCTCTCGCCGGAGCGCTCGTCAACGGGCTCTTCGGGCGCCGGCTCGGCCGCGGCAACGTGGCCTTCCTCGCGCTCGCCATGGTGGGTGGGTCGTTCCTGCTCTCGCTGGTGGCGTTCGCCTGGGTGGCCGGCGGAACCAACCTGCACTTCGTCGGCGACTGGTGGTTCCGCGTCGTCGACGCGACCGGACGGGCGCCCATCGCCGTCCCGTGGGGGCTGCTCGTCGATCGCCTGTCCGGGACGATGATCCTGATCGTGACGGGGGTGGGCTTCCTCATCCACCTCTACTCGACCGGGTACATGTCCCACGAGGACGACGCCGGGTACGCGCGGTTCTTCACCTACCTGAACCTCTTCATCGCCGCGATGCTCACGCTCGTGCTCGGCGACAACCTGGTCCTCACCTTCGTGGGCTGGGAAGGGGTGGGGCTCGCGTCGTACCTCCTCATCGGCTTCTGGTACACCGACGACGAGAAGGCCTACGCGGGGCGCAAGGCCTTCGTCACCAACCGCATCGGCGACTTCGGCTTCCTGCTCGGCCTCTTCGCCATCCTCTCCGTCTTCGGCACCGCCGAGTTCGGCCAGCTCTCCGCCAAGGCCCTCGCCGTCCGCCCGGACTGGGTGCTCACCACCGGCGTCTTCTCCGGCTGGACCCTCCGGGCCGCCATCACCTTCGCGACCCTCGGCCTCTTCGTGGGCGCCGCCGGCAAGAGCGCGCAGCTCCCGCTCTACGTCTGGCTGCCCGACGCCATGGCCGGCCCGACCCCGGTCTCGGCCCTCATCCACGCCGCCACCATGGTGACCGCCGGCGTCTACCTGGTCGCCCGCACCAACTTCCTCTTCGTGCTGGCGCCGGCCTCCATGGCGGTCGTCACCTTCATCGGCGCGGCCACGGCCCTGTTCGCCGCCATCATCGCCTTCGCGCAGTACGACCTGAAGCGCGTGCTCGCCTACTCCACGGTGAGCCAGCTCGGGATCATGTTCATCGGCGTGGGCGCGGGCGCGTACTCGGCCGGCGTCTACCACCTGATGACGCACGCCTTCTTCAAGGCCTGCCTCTTCCTCGGCGCCGGCAGCGTCATGCACGCGATGCACGACGACCTCGACATCCGGAACATGGGCGGCCTGTGGAAGCGGATGCCGTCGACCGGGAAGACCTTCCTCATCGCCACGCTGGCCATCACCGGCATCGTCCCGCTCTCCGGCTTCTTCTCGAAGGACGCCATCCTGGCCGGCGCGCTCTTCAGCCACAACCCGGCCTGGCCGGCGGTGGGCAAGATCGCCTACTTCCTCGGGACCGCCGCCGCCGCGGGCACCTCCTTCTACATGGTGCGGGCCTTCGCGCTGGCCTTCGCCGGCCCGCCCCGCACCAAGACCGCCGAGCACGCCCACGAGTCCGCCTGGACCATGACGCTGCCGCTCTGGATCCTGGCCTTCCTCTCGGTGGTGGCGCTGGTGCTCGGCCTGCCGGCCTGGCTCGTCGGGCACCACTACGCCGAGCTCTTCCAGCAGTTCACCAACCCCGTCTTCGGTCGCGCCTACAAGATCCTGGGCATCGAGGAGCACTCGGCCATCTGGCCGTACGCGGTGGCCTGGCTGGTGGCGCTGGTCCCCGGCTGGCTCGGCTGGCAGATGTACGCCGGATCGATGCGCGGCTTCCCCGATTGGTTCGTCGCCGCCTTCCCCGCCTTCTTCCGGCTGGTCGCCGACAAGTTCCGCATCGACGAGCTCTACGACTTCCTCTTCCTGCGGCCGATCCAGAAGATCGCCGAGGTGCTCTGGAAGGCGGTCGACGTCTTCACCATCGAGGGCATCTTCGTGAACGGCGTGCCCAAGGCGGTCTACTCGATCGGCGACGTGCTGCGCGGCTGGCAGAACGGCAACCTCCAGCGCTACGCCACCGTCATCGCCATCGGCGCCGCCGCGGTCCTCTGGGCCGTCCTGGCCTCGGGGGGGAACTAGCCATGACCCTCCTGAACGCCGTCCTCTTCCTCCCGCTGGTCGGCGCGCTCGTCGCCGCCCTCCTGCCGCGGGGCGAGGGCAACCAGCACAAGGCCTGGGCCCTCGTGGTGAGCCTGGCCACCTTCTTCGCGTCGCTCGGGCTCTGGTTCGGCTTCGACCCGTCGCGCGGCGCGCCCGAGTTCCAGTTCGAGACCAACGTCCCCTGGATCTCCTCGCTCGGGATCGGCTACCACGTCGGCCTCGACGGGTTCGCGCTCCTGCTCGTCATGCTCACGACGGTGCTGGCGCCCATCGTGATCCTGTCGGCCTGGAACGCCGTGCAGGACCGGGTGAAGGAGTTCTTCATCGCGCTCCTCTTCCTCGAGACCGCGATGATCGGCACCTTCGCCGCGCTCGACCTGGTCCTCTTCTACGTCTTCTACGAGGCCATCCTCATCCCGATGTACCTGCTCATCGGCGTCTGGGGCTCGGCCAACCGCGTCTACGCGACGGTGAAGTTCTTCGTCTACACGTTCGCGGCCAGCGTCCTCATGCTGATCGCCATCCTCTACGTGTGGATGAACGACGGGAGGTCCTTCGACTACGTGGTCGCCCGCAGCGCCCTTCAAGTGTCCCCGGCGGTGGGCGCCCTGCTCTTCGGCGCCTTCGCGCTGGCGTTCGCGGTGAAGGTCCCGATGTTCCCGTTCCACACCTGGCTGCCCGACGCCCACACCGAGGCGCCCACGGCGGGTTCGGTCATCCTGGCCGGCGTGCTGCTCAAGATGGGGACCTTCGGGTTCTTCCGCTACGCGCTGCCCCTCTTCCCCGAGGCGGCGCTGAAGTACCGCGGCGCCATCGCGGCGGTGGCCACCTTCGGGATCGCCTACGGCGCGCTCATGTCCTTCGTGCAGAAGGACATGAAGCGGCTGGTGGCCTACTCGTCGGTCTCCCACCTGGGCTTCGTCATGCTCGGGCTCATGGCCATCACGGCCGAGGGGCTGACCGGCTCGGTCTACCAGATGCTGAACCACGGCGTGTCCACGGGCGGCCTCTTCCTCCTCGTCGGCATGCTCTACGAGCGGCGCCACACCCGGCTCATCTCCGAGTACGGCGGCCTCGCCAAGCAGGTGCCCTGGATCGCCACCGTCTTCCTGGTGGTCACCCTCTCGTCCATCGGCCTCCCCGGGACGAACGGGTTCGTGGGCGAGTTCCTCATCCTCTCCGGCACCTGGCTGTCCCGGCTGCGGGCTCCGGGCTGGTACGCGGCCCTCGGCGCCACCGGCGTCGTGCTCGGCGCCGTGTACATGCTGGTGCTCATGCAGAAGGTCTTCTTCGGCAAGATCACCAACGCCGAGAACCGCCACCTCCCGGACCTCTCCCTGCGCGAGGCCTTCGTGATGGTGCCCATCGTGGTGCTCATCCTGGTGATGGGGCTCGTGCCCCAGCCGTTCCTCGACCAGGCCAAGCCCTCGGTCGACCGGCTGATTGTCCGCATGCAGGCGGCCGAGCAGCGGCTCCGCCAGGCCGACCCGGACCTGCGCCCGCTCGTCGGCACCGAGCCGGCGGCGCTGGCCTTCGCGCGCCCGCCGGCTGGTCCCGGCCCCGGCGCCCGAGGCTGCGCCCGCCGAGCCGGCCGCCCCCGCCCACGGGAGCCACTGACATGCCGTCGAGCCTCGATCTCGCGCCGCTCCTGCCCTTCTTCCTCCTCGTCCTCGGGGCGCTGGCGCTCATGCTCTCCGAGGTGTTCCTGCGCTCGGAGGCGCGTGGCTACCAGTCCGGGCTGGCCATCGCCTTCGGGCTCGCCGCCGCGGTGGTGGTCCCCTTCACGCCCCAGCGGGTCATCTTCGGCGGGCAGGCCGTCGCCGACGGCTTCGCCGGCTTCGTCACCGTGGTGGTCTGCGCGGGGCTCGTGCTCTCGGTGCTGCTCGGCCGGGGCTGGCTGGAGCGGCGCAACATGGAGCGCGGCGAGTACTACGCGCTCGTGCTCTTCGCGGCCAGCGGCATGGTGCTCCTCGGCATGGCCACCGATCTCCTGCTGGCCTTCGTGGCCATCGAGATCATGAGCCTCGCCGTCTACTCGCTCGCGGCCTACCCGCGGCGCGGGCAGCGCGCGCCCGAGGCGGCCTTCAAGTACTTCATCCTCGGCTCGTTCGCGTCGGCCATCTTCCTCTACGGCTCGGCGCTGGTGTACGGCGCCACCGGTTCCACGCTGCTCGCCTGCCTTCGCCCGCGGCGGCGGTCCGCTGCTGGCCGGGGGGCTCGCGCTGGTGCTGGTCGGCCTCGGCTTCAAGGTGGCCGCGGTCCCCTTCCACGCCTGGACGCCCGACGTCTACGAGGGCGCGCCCACCCCGGTCACCGCCTTCATGGCGGCCGGCGTGAAGGCGGCGGCCTTCGCCTTCCTGACCCGCGGGGCCCTCGCCGTCGTGGCCGGGACGCCGCTCGCCGTCTCCGCCCAGTTCGGCGGGATGCTGGGCCTGCTCGCCGTCCTCACCATGGTGGTCGGCAACCTCTTCGCGCTGCCGCAGCGCAACGTGAAGCGGATGCTGGCCTACTCCTCGATCGCCCACGCGGGCTACCTGCTCGTCGGCGTGGTCGCCGCCTTCGACCCCTCGGCCCGGGCCCAGGGGCTCTCGGCCGTGCTCGTCTACCTGGCGGCCTACGCGTTCACGGTGGTGGGCGCCTTCGCCGTGGTGGCGGTCCTGGAGCGCAAGGATCCGAACCCCGACGCCGACGTCGCCGGCGCCTGGGACATCTCGCGCTTCGCCGGGCTGGCCGCGCGCCGCCCCTGGCTGGCCTTCGCGATGGCCATCTTCATGCTCTCGCTCGCGGGCGTCCCGCCCACGGCCGGCTTCGTCGCCAAGCTCTCCATCTTCCAGTCGGCCGCCGCGGCCAAGGCCTGGGGGCTCGCCATCGTGGGCGTGCTCACCAGCATCCTGGGCGTCTTCTACTACCTGAGGGTGGTGGTCGCGATGTACATGCGCCCCGCCGAGGGGGAGGAGCCGGCCTCGGCCCCGGCCACCGTGGCCTTCGCGATCGCGCTGGCCGCGCTGGTGGTGGTGGTGCTGGGCTTCACGCCCGAGCCGCTGACCGCCTGGGCTCGCGCCGCCGTTCTGCGCATGTAGGCGTCGAGCGCCGATCCTCTCGCTGCGGCGGGCGGCCTCGTCGGCTGCGCTGCTCGACGTAGGGAAACTACGTCTCCGCTGCTCGCTCCTCGGGCGCCCGCCTCGCGTCGGTCTCGGCGCTCGACTCGCGGGGGGCGGTTCCGATCGACGGAGCGTGTTCGCGGTAGACGGACCGTGTTCGTGGTCGTCGGGCGTAGTTCTGATCAGCTGCCGGGAGGAACGGAGCCGGCGATGCCGAGCCGCTTCATCTTCCGCCACAGCGTGGTGGCCGAGATGGAGAGCTCGCGCGCCACCCGGCCCTGATCGCCGCCGCAGCGCACCAGCGCGGCCTCGATGGCGCGCCGCTCGGCCGCCTCCACCGCCTCGGCGAGGGTGACTCCCTCGCCGCCCGGGCCCCGGCCCCGCGCCTCCGGGCCGAAGGCCACGTCGACGGGCCGGATCTCCGGTCCCTCCGACAGCGCGGCGGCCTGGGCGACCACGTTCTCCAGCTCCCGCACGTTTCCCGGCCAGTCGTGCTCGAGGAGGCGGGCGAGCGCGTCGACCGTCCAGCGCTTCGACCCGCCGCTGCGCCGGAGGTTCCGCTCGAGGAAGTGCCGGGCGAGCAGCGGGATGTCCTCGCGCCGCTCCCGGAGCGGGGGGATCCGGAGCGGCACGACGTTCAGCCGGTAGAAGAGGTCCTCGCGGAAGCGCTTCTCCGCGATGGCCCTGCGCAGGTCCTGGTTCGTGGCGGCGATGATGCGGACGTCCACCTTCACCGAGGTCGACTCGCCGACGCGCCGGATCTCCCCTTCCTGCAGGGCGCGCAAGAGCTTGGCCTGGAACCCCGGCGTGGTCTCGCTGATCTCGTCGATGAAGAGGGTCCCGCCGCTCGCCTCCTCGAAGAGGCCGCGGCGGGCGCGGATGGCGCCGGTGAAGGAGCCCTTGGCGTGGCCGAAGAGCTCGCTCTCGAGCAGCGTCTCGGTGATGGCGGCGCAGTTCACCGGGACGAAGGGGCGCTCGCCGCGCCGGCTGCTGGCGTGGATGGCGCGCGCCACCAGCTCCTTGCCGGTGCCCGACTCGCCGCTCAAGAGCACCGTGGCGTCCGTGGGCGCCACCCGGATGGCCCGGTCGAGCACCTCCCGGAGCGACGGCGATCGCCCGACCACGTTCTCCAGCCCGTATCGGCGGCGGAAGTCGCCGGCGAGCAGGCTCACCTCGCCGATGAGGCGCCGCCGCTCGATCGCCTTCTCGACGCGGACCCGGAGCTCCTCCGACTGGAAGGGCTTCGACAGGTAGTCGTAGGCGCCTCGCCGGACGGCCTCCACCGCCGACTCGATGCTCCCGAAGGCGGTCATGACGATGACCTGCACCGAGGGCGAGATCTCGAGCGCCCCGCGCAGCACGTCCATCCCGTCCACGTCCCCCATCCGGAGATCGGTGAGGACCACGTCGAAGGGCTCGGCGGCGATGCGCTCCAGCGCCGCCGCACCCCCCTCGGCCTCGGCCACGTCGTAGCCGGCCTGGCGGAGCACGATGGCGGTGGTGACCCGCATGTTCCGCTGGTCGTCGACGACCAGGACCCGTCCCGAGGCGCCGGCCTTGACGTTCGCAGGGGAGGGGAGGTCGGTGGTGGTCATGGCGGGGAGGACCCGTGGGGCTCGCCCATCCTATCGCGGGAAGCGGGGGCGAGCGGGAGCCGCAAGCACGAAGGTCGCGCCCCCGTCCCCCGGCGGCGCCAGCGCCACCGAGCCGCCGTGCCCCTCGGCGATGCGCCGCACGACGGCCAGGCCGAGGCCGGTGCCCGTGGCCTTGGTGGTGAAGAAGGGCTCGAAGATCCGGGCGCGGAGCTCGGCGGGGACCCCGGGGCCGGAGTCGGCCACCTCCACCACCGCGAACCGGTCCTCGGCGCGGGTGCGCAGGGTGAGCACCCCGCCCCGCGGCATCGCCTGCACCGCGTTCGACGCCAGGTTGAGCAGGGCCTGGCGGACCTGGTGCGGGTCGATGCTGACCGGGGGCAGCCTCGTATCGTACTCGCGGTGAACTTCGATCCCCGCCGGCCCGCCGGCGAGCGCCGCGCCCACCGCCTCCTCCAGCACCCGGTCGATCGGCTCGGCGCGCATGGCGGGCTCGGAGGGCCGGGCGAAGCCGAGCAGGTCGCCGACGATGCGGTTCAGCCGGTCGGCCTCCTCCTGGATGACCCCGAGCAGCATCTTGGCGTCGCCCTCCGGGCGCAGGATCTGCTGGAGCGAGCCGAGCGAGTTGAAGATGACGGCGAGCGGGTTGCGGACCTCGTGCGCCACCACGGCCGAGAGCTCGCCCAGGGCGACCAGCCGCTCGCGGTGGACGAGCTGCTGCTGGGCCCGTCCCAGGTCGGCGTAGCTCTGGGTCAGGTCCTCGAAGAGCCGGGAGTTCTCCACGGCCACGCCCAGCTGGGAGGCGACGGCCGAGAGGAGCTGCAGCTCCACGTCGCGGAAGGGGACCGGGCGCCGCCTCCCCAGCGCGAAGAGGCCGAGCGCCCGGTTCTTGACGACGAGCGGGATGACGGCCGCCGTCTCGACCCCCTCGGAGCCGCGCAGGCCGCGGGTGAAGTCGGAGCCGTCGGACATGGCGGCGACGCTCACCGGCCGCAGCGTCCGCATGGCCTCGCCGGGAGCGCCGCGCCCGGCCGGAAGGCGAGCCAGCATCTCGCGGGTGCCGGCCTCCACCACCCCGGCGAGCGCCCGGTTCACCAGCACGTCCCCCTCGAGGAGGTAGGCGCCGCCGACGTCGGCCCCGAAGGTCTGGAGCATGCGGGCCAGCGCCTCCCCGAGCATCGACCGGATGTTCATGGTCGCCGACGCCACCGCGGTGACGTTCATGAGCTCCAGCTCGGAGACGCGCCGGCGCAGGTCGTCGACGAGCCGCTGGGTCTCCACCGCCGCGGCGAAGGGTCCGGCCAGCCCGCGCATCGTGCCGATGACGCCCTCGTGCGGGGCCCGGCGCTGGTGGAACCCGACCGTCATCACCCCCACCACCCGGGAGCGGATGCGCAGGGGCACCGTGGCGAAGCTCTGGAACCCGGCGCTGCCGAAGACCCGGCGCTCCGGCTCCTCCAGGTCGTCCAGGTAGAGCAGCTCGGGTCGGGCGCCCCGCAGGAGCGGTCCGAAGTAGCGGGATCGCGAGACCGGGATCCGGGAGAACGGGGCCAGGATGTCCGGGGACTCCCCGCGAAAGTGGCCGAGGAGGAGCTCGTCGTGCTCGGCGTCGAGCAGCCAGATGGCCACGCCGTCGCAGGCCAGCGCCTCCTGGACCACCTCGCTGCCGCGGGCGAAGAAGTCGGCGAGGCCGGGAGCCGTCGCCGACACCTCCACCAGCTGGTTCCGTCCCCAGCTCGCCGCCACGGCCTCGGCCGAGGCCAAGGCCGCGGTCACCTGCGCCCCGAAGAGCCGGAAGGCGGGGACGTCGGCCGGCGCGATCCAGTCGCCGACCGCGGCGATCACCGTCTCGGCGGGATCGCCCACCCGGAGCGCGATCGCCCGCTCGAGCCGCGCCTCGCGGACCGCCGCCCGCATCCCGGCCGGCAACCCCACGATGCGCTCCGCCGCGGTGGGCGCGTCGTCGATGAACATGACGCCCTCCCGCCAGGCCCAGGGAAGGGGACGGACGCTCCGTCCGATGGGCTCGCCCTCGAGGCCGGCGGCGCCCAGCGTGGCGATCACCCGCTCGGAGGCGGCGAAGCGCTCGACCAGCATCGACTCCCCGTCCTGGCGGAGCCGGACGGAGGCGAGCCCCAGCTCGAGCAGGCCGCCGGCGACGGCGTCGAGCACCCCTTCCCGCGTCTGCTCGCGCTGCACCCGGGCCCCCAGGCGGGCCAGCCCCTCCAGCCGCTCCAGGTGCCCGGCGCGCGCCGACATGTCGACGAACTGGAGCAGGAGCTCCTCGGGGCCCAGCGGGGAGACGTGCAGCTCGAGCGGGAGGACGCGGCCGGCGGCGGTGACCGCGTTCACCTCGTAGAGCGTGGGCTCCTCCACCCCGCGCAGGCGGCGGTCGCGGCGTCCGCGGACCCGGTCCCCCTCGCCGGGCGAGAGGAAGGTGTCGTAGCGCTTGCCGACCATCGCCTCCGACGGCAGCCCCATCAGGACGCAGGCGGCGCGGTTCGCGTAGGCGACGACGTCGCCGCGGACGAGCAGCGCGGCCACCGGGAGGGAATCGAGCAGGTCGGACGGGTTCACGAGCCCCTCCCGTCGCCCCGGAGCACCCGCTTCTCC
Organism: uncultured delta proteobacterium; assembly: GCA_963766715.1. Lineage (GTDB taxonomy): Bacteria > Myxococcota > Myxococcia > Myxococcales > Anaeromyxobacteraceae > CAIOAK01. Next base: position 339,962 of record CAVYBH010000015.1, on the reverse strand, counting down.
CCGACCCGGAGCGTCACCCGCTCCCGGTCGAAGTACTCGGCGAGCGGGATCACGTGCTTTCGGGTGGCGCCCACCAGGTCCTTGAACTGCTGGGTGCTGATCTCCTTCTGGGCCCGGAGATGCGCCACCAGCCGCTCGCGCAGGCCGCCCACGGCAGCGCCGTCGAACCAGATCTCCGGGGAGACGCGAACCGCGGTTCCCTCGGCGGCCAGCAGCTTGAGGACGGCCGAGACGTCGGCCACGGAACCTCCGGAGAGCGCCGGCAGGTCCGCCACCCGCGGCGGGGCGAGCGCGCCCTCGCGAAGCAGCGCGGCCACCTTCTCCTTCAGGGCGCCGCCCTGGCCGCTCGAGGCCGCCGCGTGGCCGATCAGGCGGACCTGGTCGCCCACCGCGGCCACCTCGCCCTTCTCGTGGAGCTGGGCCACCAGCCGGGCGAAGAGCCGGGGATCGGTGACCGGCGGCAACCGGCCGCGCAGCTCCTCGCGCCCGGCGCCGGCGGCGAGCGGCTGGGCGGCGTGGAAGGCGGCCAGCGCCTCGAGGATCCGCGCCTGGAGCTCCTTCGCCACCGACCCCGCCACCCAGGACCGGTGGTCCCGGTCGAAGAGCAGCGCGTGGCCCCGGGCCCCGAGCCGCTCCAGCCCGGCCTGGACCGCCCGGGGGGAGAGCGCCGTCCGCCCGAGGAGCGAATCGGCGGAGAGCCCGGCCGGCCCGGCCATCTCCAGCACGGTGAGCAGCCGCTCGTCGGGCTCGCCGCCGGCCAGGATGCGGAGCTGCAGGAGGTGCTCCGGGCGCCCGCGCCGGCGCTTGCGCGGCAGGATGGCGAGCACCCGGCCCCCGCCCACGGTCTTCCCGCGACCCTCGATGGCGCGGAAGCCGCGCAGGATGAAGCGCTGGCCCGGGAGCGCCGCCACCGGTGCGGCCAGCCGGAGCTGCGCGAAGCCGGTGCCGCCCGGCGCGATCTCCGGCGCGGCCGTCCACGAGCGCCACGGCGCAGGGCACCTGCGCGGTTCCCACGTGGAGCAGGAGGCGCGAGCGGTGGCGGATGGGGCGAGGCGAGCCCTCCAGCAGGGAGAGCTCCACGTCGAGGATGGAGGTCGCCGGGACCACGCCCGGGTGGGCGAGCACCTGTCCGCGGGAGATGGCCGAGGCCTCGACGCCCGGGAGGTTCACGGCGGTGCGCTGGCCGGCCGAGGCCCGCGGCGCCCCCTGGCCGTGGACCTGCACGGTGCGGGCGCGGAGCTCCCCCACCGCGGGCGAAGGCGGGACGAGCGCGAGCGCGTCGCCCTCGGAGACCGTTCCGGAGAGGAGCGTGCCGGTGACCACCGTCCCGAACCCCTTCAGCGTGAAGGCCCGGTCGACCGGCAGGAAGAGCGGCCCGTCGGCGGGGCGCTCGGGGACCTCGGCGGCGAGCGCGGCGAGCGCCTCCACCAGGCGCGGGAGCCCCTCGCCGGTCCGCGCCGAGACCGGGACGATGGGGGCTCCCTCCAGGAAGGTCCCGGCGCAGGCGCCCTGGATCTCCTCCTCCAGCAGGGGCAGCCAGTCGGCCCCCAGGCCGGGGAGCAGGTCGCTCTTGGTCACGGCCACGAGGCCGCGCGGGACGCCGAGCAGCCGGCAGATGTCGAGGTGCTCGCGGGTCTGGGGCATGACCCCCTCGTCGGCCGCGACCACCAGGACGACGACGTCGATGCCCCCCGCGCCCGCCGCCATGGCGCGCACGAACCGCTCGTGACCCGGCACGTCGACCACGCCGGCCACCGTGCCGCCGGGGAGCGGCAGGTGGGCGAACCCCAGCTCGATGGTGATCCCGCGCCGCTTCTCCTCGGCGAGCCGGTCGGTGTCGACGCCGGTGAGGGCCCGGACCAGGGCGGTCTTGCCGTGGTCGATGTGCCCCGCGGTGCCGACGACGACGCGCTTCACTTGGAGTCAAACACCGACGGAGCCGGGGTCCCCGAGCGGCCCGCTCGCGTCCAGCTGGTAGTCCCAGGGGAAGACGATGAGCTGTGCGGTCTCGAGGGCGAACCACTCCGGGCGGGAGCCGCCGGGGCGCACGACCAGCGCGGCGGCCTGGATCTCCTTCGCGCCGGAGCGGCGCGCCAGCGCCTTGGCCTTTCCGAGGGTGGCCCCGGAGGAGGTCACGTCGTCCACCACCAGCACCCGCTTGCCGCGGGCCTCGGGGACGCGGAAGGTGGGGACCGCGCGCCGGTCGCGCGAGCGCTTCTCCACCCGGACCGGCAGGAAGTCGGCGCGCATGGGCGCGGCCAGCGCGCCGCCCACGAAGATGCCGCCGCGGGCCACGCCCAGGATCACGTCGGGCTGGAAGCGGGCCGACACGCGGCTGGCCAGGTCGCGGACCACGGCGCCGAACTCCACCCAGGTCAGCTCCCGGACCCCGCCGGCCGAGCTGGGAGCGGCGGGCGGCAGCCCCCCGAGCCGCTCCACGGCCCAGGCATCGCCGACGCCGACGCCGAGCGGCTGCTCGGCCCGGACCCGCTTGCGGGACCGCGCCGGCGCCTTCTTCGCGGCGGCGCGCGGAGCCGGAGCCTTGCCGGGCTTCGCGACCTTCACGGCCTTCACGGCCTTCGCGGGACGGCCAGCCGTCCTGGACTTCGCGGACTTCTTCGGCTTCTTCGAGGGAGCGATGGGAGCCTCCGGGAAAAGGGCGGGTGGGCCGGGGGAATCTATCACGCGGGCGCCGGGCCCGCCGCAGGGGGGCGATCAGGCCTTGGCGCCCCCGGGGGCGCCGGCCTCGAGCCCGCGGGCGATCGCGGAGAGCTCGGGCTCGTCGATGACGTAGCGCCGCTTGCAGAACTCGCAGTCGATGACCACCTGCTTCTCGTTCTCGATCACCGAGCGGATCCCGTCGGGTCCGAGCGCCGAGACCGCGTTCACGGCCCGCTCCCGGGAGCAGTTGCACACGTAGGAGACCGGCTGGCGCGCCAGGACCTCGAGCCCGTCGCCCACCACCGAGCGGGCCAGCGCCTCGTCGCTGGCCCCTCCGGCGAGCGCGTCGCGGAAGGCGCCGGCGGCGATCCGGGCCCGGGCCTCCTCGAGGGACGCCAGGCTGCCCTCCGGCATCTTCTGGACCACGATGCCCGCGACCGCCCCGAGCCATTCCTTCCCCACCGGGAGGACCTGGACGTCGAGCGCGGTGGCCACCTGCTCGCTCGCCGCGAAGTAGCGGCGCAGGTTCTCGGTGAGCGTTCCCGGGACCACCTCCACCGAGCCCCGGTAGAACTCTCCGCTTCCCAGGTCCCGGAGCACCGACAGCGTTCCCGACCCGCCCAGCGCCGCGCGCGGGCCCACCGAGGGGTCGCCGGGGAAGTGCACGGCCGGCTGCCGGACGCGCCCGCGGATGTTTCCCTCGGTGTCGGCGTCGACGAGCAGCCCGGAGAGCGGCCCGTCCACCTCGAGCGACAGGTTCACCCGGCTCTTGTCCTTCTGGAGGGCTCCGAGCAGCAGGCCGGCCGTGAGGGCCTCGGCGAAGATCGACGCGCTCGTGGGCGCGAGGTCGTGGAGCATGCGCGCCATGCGAGCCAGGTCGGTGTCCTCGACCAGGATCACCCGGAGCTCGGTGGGCCGGGTGATCCCGCGGAGCAGGAGGTCCTTCACGGCCCCTCCGGCAGCGTGCCCAGGAAGGCGAAGAGCCACTGCGGGAGCGGCACGTCGGGCACCTCCATGGCCGCGCCCTCGAGGGCGATCATGGCCTGCTCCGGGTTCGGGCAGCCGAAGAGCCCCCGCCAGGAGGTCCCGGGGCCGGGGTGCAGGTCGATCGAGCAACCTCCCCCGATGGTTCCCTGGATGCGCACGTCCGTGAAGGTGAGGTCGAGGCGCGCGCGGCGCCAGAGCCCGGACACGAGCAGGCTCCCGCCCTCCCGCGTCACGCGGAGGTCGACGCCCGCCCCGCTGATCCGCCCGTCCTTCGCCTCCAGCAGGACGTCGTCGCCGCCGATGCGGCCTCCCCAGAGTCCCTGCGACGTGCAGGACAGGCTCGTGGTGGGGCCGACCACCCGGAAGCGCCCGTAGGAGTTGGTGATGCCGGCGGCCCGGCCGTACTGGCCGTAGACCTCTCCCTCGGGGCGGTACGTCGAGGCGAGCTCCAGCGCGGTGGGCGGGGTGGCGCCCATGGCGACGGGCGTTCCCCGCGGAGCGGTGGCGCAGGCGGTGAGGGCGAGGGCGGCGCAGGCGGCGAAGGCGAGGGACCGGTGCATCCGACAGGTTTACCCCGGCCGCTGCCCGGTTTCACGCGCCGGTCAGCGCGCGCTGCGCCCGGGCGACGTGCGGCTCGCCCGTACCGCTCCCGCTGCGGCTTCGCCCGGTCGGCGCCGTGACCCGGACCGGCGACCCGCCGGAGCCGGCCTGCCTCGCCCCGGGGGCGGCCACCCGCATCGCGCGACTCGACTTGCCCCGAGACCGGCGCCGCGCCGCCCCGGAACCAGAGGTCCTTCGACGTGCCCATGTCGTAGCCCAGCGGGCCGCACTGGCGGGTGTCGTACCTCGAGCAGGGCCAGATGGGTCCGGGCCAGGCGGCCGCCCCGGAACTCCGCCGGAAGGAACCAGGCGAGGCCGGCTCCGTCGATCACCGGAGTCCCGCGGACCGCGAGGGTCGAGACCTGGGCGGAAGGCAGGATGGCCAGGAAGGCGAAGATCCACTGGGGCATCTCCGCCGATGGATCGGCCGCCAGCCCCTTCAGGTTCATCCAGATCGACTCGAGCGCGCCGCCGCACCCGCCGAAGCCTCGCCACAGGCCGTCCGGCGCGAGCCCCAGCTCGATGCCGCAGATTCCGGCGGCCGGGGAGGCGGAGAGGGTCGCGGACCCGAGGTCCACCCGGACCAGGCTGCCGAACCACATCCCCTGGACGTGGAGCACCGGCCCGTCCTGCGTGACGAAGAGGTCCACGCCCTCGCCGGTGATGCGCCCGCCGCGCGCCAGCACGAGCACGGCCCGGTCTCGCAGGGTGCCGCCCCAGAGCCCCTCGTCGGTGAGCGTCAGGTTCACCGCGGGTCCGCGAACGCTCCGCCGATCCCAGGCGGCGCTGGCCCCGACCGTGCCCGCCGGCGTGAACTGGATCTCCCCGAGCCGCTCGAACTCCGGAACCGGCTCGGCCAGATTGGCAGGAGGGCGCATGGTCACCGGGCGACCCGGTGGCGGGGTGGCGCAGCCGGCCGCGATCACTCCGGCGATGGCGAGGACGAGCGCACGGGTCGACATGGGACCTCCGGTACCGCTCCCGATCGGGAGCATAGACCTCCCCGTCGACTAAGCGAAGCGTTCAGGGACCCCCGACGGGGCCGTCCGGGCGCCGGGGCGAGAGCACGCTGCGCAGGGTCTCGCGGATCGAGAAGTGCGGGCTCCACCCCGCGTCCCGGACGAAGCGGGAGCCGTCCACCGCGCACAGGTACTGGATGTAGTCGACCTCGCCGGGCGGGAAGGAGGAGAGGCGGGCGTCGAAGAGGCTCTTCACGACCGTCCGGACGAGGAAATGGGGAAAGGGCAACGGCTCGCGCCCCAGCTCCCGCAGGGCCGCCGAGAGCGGGACCTCGCCCGCGCCGGTCACGTTGTAGACGCCGCGGATCCCGGGCCGCAGGGCGAGCGCGATGGCCCGGCACACGTCCTCCTCGTGGATCACCTGGATCATCGGGTCGAACCCCAGCACGGTCATCGGCCGTTCCAGCCGCAGGTAGTTCGACGGCGCGTTCTGGACCGTGGGGCCCACGATGTTCACCGGCCGGAGGATGACCGTCTCGATCTCCGGGTGCTGCCACATGAACGACTGCGCGTACATGTCGACCTCGATGAGGTCGCGGTAGCCGGGCAGGCGGGCCGCTCCGAGCAGCGGCGTCTCCTCCGGGAGGAAGTTGGGATTTCCCGGGGCCGGCCCGTAGACGTTGGCGCTGGAGAGGAGCACCACCTTCTTCACCCCGTGGCGGGCGGCGATGTCGAGCAGCCGCTGGGTTCCGGCCACGTTGAAGCTGTGGGCGTCGGCGGCGTCGTCGCGCGGGTCGTGCTTCAGCCCCAGGTGCGCGATGGCCTCGATCCCGCCGCGCCGGAAGACGTCCTCCACCTGCGCCTTGCGGATGTCGAGCTGGTGGTGCTCCACGTCCTTGGGGCGGTCGCGGAGCGGGCGCCGGTCGAAGCCCACCACGCGGGTCTCCCCGTGGAGCACCCGGGCGAGCTTGCGCCCCAGGTTTCCGGCGATGCCCGTGATGGCGACGCTGGCGGGGAAGTTCCTCACCAGAACACGTGCTCCCGCTCGCGCAGGCCGCGGGCGAGCAGGCCCGCCACCGCGTCCCGGACCTGCGCCACCTTGGCCTCCAGGACGGCGTCCTCGTCGTCCGGGTTGCCGGTGAAGTGCATCGGCTCGCCGAACCAGATGCGGTAGCGCACCGGCATGGGCAGCGGCAGCCCGGTGAGGGTGATGGGGAAGTGGGGGAAGGAGAAGAGCTTCGCCACCGGCTTCAGGTCGAGGATGGCCGGGGCCTGCTCCTCGGCGCCGACCACGCCGACCGGGACGATGGGCACGCCGTTCTCGAGGGCCAGCCGCATGAAGCCGAGCCCGAAGCGCTGGAGCTGGTAGCGCCGCGCGAACGGCTTGTTGAGGCCGCGCGTCCCCTCCGGGAAGACGGCCAGCACCTCGCCGGCCGAGAGGAGCCGCCGGCAGTTCTCCGGCGTTCCCACGATCTGGCCGCAGCGGGCGAAGAGGGTGGAGACGAAGGGGAGGGTGGGCACCCACTTGTCGACGAGGGCCCGGACGGCGCGCGGCGGATCCTTGTCGACGAGGCAGGCCGCCTCGACCATGGCCGCGTCGAAGGGGAGCTGCCCGGAGTGGTTGGCGATGAGCAGCGCCGGCCCCTCGCTGGGCACGTGCTCGAGCCCGAAGGCCTTCACCCGGAAGTACTTCCGGTAGAGCCAGAGCACCGGCGCGGCGGCGGCCTGGAGGTAGTCCACGTCGAAGCCGTAGGGGTCGACGCCGAACTCGTTGCGGGGCGGGGTGAGCTTCTCGAGCCGCTCCCGGGTGCCGGGGCCGCCCAGCTCCAGCGTCCACCGGCGGAGCCGGTCCTGGATCTCGTCTCCGATGCCCGCCATCGGCTCGATCTATCACGCCCCGGTGGCCGGTGCCGACCCCGCGTCGGGGGCTCCGAGCCGGGAGGCGGCCTCGGCGAGGGGGACCCATTCGCGGTCGAGGGAGCGGACGAAGGTGGCGACCCGGGCCATCTTCTCCGCGGCGGGCACGTGGAGGTCCCGCTGCCGGGCGGCCAGCGCGGCCGAGGTGTCGGAGGCGTCGAGCAGGTCGATGCCGTGCAGCTCCAGGTTGAAGAGGGGCAGCGACCCGGTCCCGGTGGCGAGCGCCCGGGCCAGGGGAGCGGGCATCGTCGCGAGGAAGGTCCCGATGAGCGGGAAGCCCGCCAGGCCGGTGGTGACGGGGAGCTCGAGCAGCGGAAGATCGCCGAGCGCGTACGGCTCGGACCGATCCGGCCGGTAGGGGCGGCGCGGGGCGGTCAGCACGCGCACCCGGTCGAGGATGGCGCCGGAGGGACGTCCGGCGAGCGAGAGCGCGCCCATCACCGCCGCCTTGGCGAGCCAGTAGGGAAGCGCCGGGAAGGCGGACGAGTCGTAGCGGTAGCCCTGGTCGGCCAGCGCGCGGAGGAGCGGCGCGGAGAGGGTGTAGCCCGGGGCCCGGAAGCCGACCGGCCGCTGCCCGGTGACGCGCTCCACGGCGTCGCCGCCCCGCCGCACCTCGTCGGCCACCGCCAGGTCGTGCCGCCGGGTGAGCGCGTAGTCGTGGGAGAAGCTGTGGTTGGCGATCTCGTGACCGGACCGCGCCAGCGCCGACACGCCCGAGGCGGCCCGGGGGTCGGAGAGCCGGTCGCCGACGGCGAAGACCGTCCCGCGGAGGCCCAGCCGATCGCAGAGCTCGCCGAAGCGCTCGAGCGCCAGGCCGTGGACCGGGTCGGGGCCGGGGGGCGGCGGCGGAAGGGCGTGGATGGCGTGGTAGTGCGCGAGCGCGTCGAGGTCGATGGAGAGGGAGGCGAGTCCCTTCACTCCCCGGCCTCGACGCGCTTCCCCCGCCGGACCGGGTCGCTCACCCGGAGCACCCAGAAGAGCCGCCCCACCTGCCGGAGCACGTTGGGCACGCGGCGCAGCAACCCGATCGAAGGCGGGCGCTTCTCGTGCAGCTCGATGGGGATCTCCACCACGCGCCTGCCCTCCAGGCCGGCGCGGAGCACGAGCTCGCTCGCGAAGACGTCCCGGTCGACCACGCAGCGGGAGGCCACCGGGGCGACGGCCTCGCGCGAGAAGGCCTTCACGCCGTGGGTGTCGGTGCCATGGAAGCCGAGCAGGACGCGGAGGAGGGTGTTGTGCACCCAGGTGGCCAGTCGCCGGAAGGCCGGCCGCCCGTCCACCGAGCCGCGCGCCCGCTTCGATCCCACCACCATGTCGGCCTCGCCCGCCTTCAGCAGGGGCAGGGCCCGGTCGTAGAAGGTGGGGTCGCAGAGGTCGATCTCGTCGGCCACCACCCAGCGGCCGCGCGCCTCCGCGATCCCCCGCTTCAGGGCCATCCCGTAGTTGGGCTGGCTCGAGCGGATGAAGCGCAGCCGGGGGTGCTGGCGGGACAGGCCGGCGAGGATCTCGGCGGTCCGGTCGCGCGACCCGTTCTCGGAGAGGACCAGCTCGTAGTCCCAGCCGCGCGCGTCGAGGGCCGCCATGAGCTCCCGGCAGGCCGACGCGACGATGCCCTCCTCGTCGAAGACGGGAATGACCACGGTGATCTCTGGCGCGCCCGGCGGCATGGGAACCGCCCATTGCTTATCACTTCAGCCGCAGCGCCGCCTCCCGGCCGCCCAGGATCGCGTCCTCCATGGACGAGTACTCCCAGTTCCCGCTCCTGCCGGCCACCAGCACGTCGCGGGCGGCGAGCCATCCGCGCACCTCGTCCCGGGCCGGCCCGTAGGCGCGGTCGTGGATCACGTAGGCCCGGGGGATGGCGCGGACCTCCGCGAAGAGCACGTCGGACTCGGAGTGAATCATCCCCAGCTCGAGGAGGGCGAGGCGCGCGGCGGCCTCCGCCTCGGCGGCCGGCACCGGCTCGGCGCCCGACATCTCCACGTAGAAGCTCCGGCAGCCGGGGGGGCGAGCGAGGGGACCGCGGCCGACGCCGAGCCGACGCGGTAGGGGCGCAGGCGCGCCTCGGGCAGGTAGACCCAGTGCCAGGGTGGCCCACCGACGTCGCGGGCGGCCACGTTGACGTAGGTGACCGTGGCGGCACGGAGCGCGCGGGCCGCCTCGCGCACCGCGGGAGGCGCGCCGCCCACCAGGTCCACCAGGTCGGGCAACGGGAGGGTCGAGACGACGGCGCGGAAGGGGACCTCCTCGCCGGAGGAGAGGCGCGCCACCTTGCGGGCGGCGTCGACGGCGACGGCGCGGACGCCGCACTCCGGCGCCCGCGGGAGGCGCGCCGCGAGGGCCCGCACGAAGGTCTCGATGCCGCCCTCGCGCGGGTAGAGGAAGCGCGCGTTGTACCCGGCTGCGTCCCCCTCCAGGCCGAGGGCGCCGCGCACCACCTGCTCGAGCGTCGGCCGGGGCACGAACCGCCCCATCCACTCGCGTGCCGAGCTCCGAGGGGGGCACGGTCCAGAGCTTCTGGTTGTACGGGAACATGAAGTTCCGGGCGAACCCCTCGCCCAGGTGGCGCAGGACGTACTCGGCGAAGTCGCGCGGCTCCCGCTCCCGCAGCGCGCGGCCCCGCTCCCCGAGCTGGGCCTCGACGAAGCCGAGGAGGTTCTCGGCCACCACCTCGGGAGGCAGGCCGTGCGTGTTCACCTGGTACGGGTAGCGGGTGAAGACGCCGTGGGACCAGATGGCGGCCCGCCGCTCGACGGAGACCCAGCCGCCGGGGAGCAGCTCCTCGGCGAGCGCCCGGATTCGCCGGGTCGCGCAGGTGGAGCCAGTGGCCGGTGGCGTCGAAGGCGAAGCCGTCCCGGACGTCGGTGCGGCAGAGCCCCCCGGGCCGGTCCTCCCGCTCGAGGAGGCGATAGCGCCCGCCCAGGGCCAACGCCGCGGAGATGCCGGCGAGGCCGGCGCCCAGGACGAGCACGTCGCTGTTTGGTGGCGCTCGGTTCACGGGCGGCGGTACGATTCCGGATCCTAGCTAGCACGCAGGTTGCTCCCGCGCCAGCGCGCGGGTACCGAGGGGCGCCACCGCCATGCGCATCACCTGTCCGCAGTGCCAGGCCGGCTACGACGTCGACCCCGAGAAGATCCCGCCGGGCGGGCTGCGCGTTCGCTGCCCCCAGTGCGAACGGGTCTTCTCGGTGCGCATCGCCCAGGCGCCCGGCCACGACCATGGCCGGCCAGCCTCCGGCCTCGGCGGCCGCCCCCACGATGGTCGGGGCCCCTCCGGCCCCGGCGACGCCGTCCGGCCCCGCCCCCGGTCGCTCCTCGCGGAGGCATGACCATGGTGGGCATGGCGCCGCCCCCGCCGCCGGCCGCTCGCCTTCCGCCCGGATGCCCCCGTGCCGCTGCCCGGCAAGGCGCCGATGCCGACCGTGCCCCCGCCGTCCTCTCCCACCTTCGTGGGCGCCCCGCCCCCTCGTCCGGGAACGCGCGTCCCGCCCCCGGCCGTCGCCTCCCCCTCGGTTCCCGGCGCGATCCCCCTGCCGGGACCGGCGGGCGATCCCCAGGCCCGGGCGGCGCCGGCCTGGCCCCCTCCCGAGGACCCCGACCTGCTCCCGGAAGGCCGAGTTCGAGCCCGACGAGTTGCCCGCGTCGCTCGACGAGCCCCTGCCGGAGGCGCAGCTCGAGCCGGAGGCCGAGCCCGCTCCCGAGCCCGCTCCGGTCGAGCCGACGCCCGCCGTGCGACCCCGGCGCCGAGCCGTACGAGCCCTTTGGCGCGCCCTTCCAGGAGCTCGAGACGGCCGAGCCGCTCGCCCCGGAGGAGCCGGACATGTTCGCCGCGGTGGCGCCATCGAGCCGAGCCGGACGCCCGAGCCGCTCGAGCCCCCGGTCGCCGCCGAGCCCACGCCCGAGCCGCTCTCCTTCGGCGAGGTGCCCCTCGACCACGCGGCGCCGGACCCGTTCGCTGCGACCCCCGCGCGGCGCCCCGCCCCCGCCCGACGAGGAGCTGGAGATGCTCTTCGCGCCGTCGGGCGAGGACGCGCCCCGGCCGCCCCCGGCCCGCAAGACCGCCGAGCCGACCTACAAGGTCCGGCGCCCGTCCGGCCGCGTCTTCGGCCCGTTCACCGAGCGTGAGATCTCCGACATGCTCGGCAAGGGCGAGCTGAACGGCAACGAGGACGTCTCCGCCGGAGAGGGCGACGAGTGGATGTCCATCGCCGCGGTGGCCGTGTTCGAGAAGGCCGTCCGCCAGATGCAGCAGGCGCCGCTCGTCGCCGGAGACGACCGTGCCGGCCGGCGGCGCGCGGGTCCCGGCGCCGTTCCAGCCCCGGATGCAGAGCGGCTTCCGCGAGGCGGCCGCGAGCGGGGCCCCGGTGAGCCGCCGCACGGTGTCGATCGCGGTGGCCGCCGGCGTGCTGCTGCTCGTCGCGGGGATCGGAGCGGCCGGCGCCATGACGCGGTATGGCCCCTTCTTCTGGAAGGTCTTCCGGGGCCACGGCGACCCGGCGGTCGCCAGGCTCGCCGCCGAGGGGCGCGCGGCGCTGGCGCTGGATGCGTTCCCGTCGGACGAGAAGGCGCGGGAGCTCGCCGAGCAAGGGCTGGCCCGGCGCGCGGACGACCCGCAGGGCATCCGGCTGCTCGCCAGCGCGGCCGCCGCACTCGCTCCGCGCGGCGCCGACGCCATCCTCCCTCGCGCCAGGCAGCTCTCGGGCTCGCTCCTCGCGGAGGAGCCCGCGTCCCTCGGCGCCCAGGAGGCGCGCGTCGCGGTGGCGCTCGCGGCAGGAGAGGACGCGACGGCGCCGGCGCTCGCGCTGGAGAAGCTCCTGCCGGCGGAGGCCGAATCCCGAGACGCTCTTCCTGCTGGCCCGCGCGGCGCTGGCGCGCGGCGATCCCGCCAAGGCCGCCTCCTTCCTCGATCGGCTCGACGCGCGCGCGCCGGGCTCTCCCCGATCGGCGCGGCTCCGCGCCGCGGTCCTGGTCCGGCGCGGCGACGAGAAGGGGGCCCGCGCGCTCCTCGAGGCGGACCTGGCGAAGGACCCGCAGCACGCGGCGGCGTCCCTCGACCTCGCCGCCCTGCTCGACCGCGCCGGCGATCCGGGCGCGGAGGCCCGCCTCCGGGCGCTCCTCGACAAGGACCAGCTCGGCCGGCTCGGACCGGCGGAACGTGCGCGTGCCCGCGTGCTGCTGGCCGGCACCCTGGCTCGCCGCGGCGACCTGGCCGCCGCCGAGGCCGAGCTGGAGCTGGCCACGAAGGACCAGCCGGGTTCCGTGGAGGCCCGGGTGGAGCTGGGCCGGCTCCTGCTCCGGCGCGGGGAGACGGCGAAGGCCGCGCAGGTGCTCGAGTCCGTGCCGGCGGCCAGCCGATCCGCCGCGGTCTCCGCGCTGCTCGCGCGGGCGCAGCTCGCCGCCGGCAAGCCCGTCGACGCCGCCAACACGATCGACGCGGCCCTCGCCCGCTTCGCCGATGACCCGGACCTCCTCCTCGCCAAGGGGCTGCTCGAGCAGAGGGCGGGCCGGAGGCCCGAGGCCCGCAAGCTCTACGAGAAGGCGGCCGCGAAGGCGCCGGGCGGATGGCAGGCCCCGCTGGCGCTGGCCCGGCTGTCGCTCGCCGAGGGGGAGCTGGAGGTCGCGGCCGCCCAGGTCCAGATCGCGTCCGAGAAGGCGCCCGCCGAGCCCGAGGTGCTGGCCACCGTCGGCCTCCTCGAGCTCCTGCGGGGGAACCAGCCCGCCGCAGAGGCGGCGTTCGCGAAGGCGCTGGCGGCCGATCCCGGGAACGCGGCGGCGCTGGCGGGCTCGGCTCGCCTGGCGCTCCTGCGGGGCGACGTTCCCGCGCGCCCGGGCCATGGCCGAGAAGGCCGTGGTCGCCGACCCCGGCTCCGCCGACGCGCAGCTGCTCCTGGGCTGGACCCTCTGGCGCTCCGGCGAGGCCGAGCCCGCTCGCAAGGCCCTCGAGGCCGCCGTGGCCCTCGATCCCCGGGGGGCGCTCGCCCGGGTCCGGCTGGGCGCGATGCTGCTCGAGCAGAAGAAGGCCGACGAGGCCTTCCAGTCGCTCGACCAGGCCACGAACCTCGACGCGAACCTGGCCGAGGCACAGTACTGGATGGGCAGGGTGCTCCTCGCCAAGGGCGACCCGGCGGGCGCGGTGGACCGGCTGCGCAGGGCCACGAACCTGGCGCCCGGAGAGCCCGTGTACCAGGTCGAGCTGGGGGACGCGCTCGAGCGCACCGGCCAGCTGCCGGAGGCCATCCGGGCCTACCGCGCGGCCGCCCAGGCCGCGCCGCGCGCCCCGGAGGCCTACGAGCACCTGGGCCGGCTCTACGCGGTCCACAGCGACTGCAAGCAGGCCATTCCCCAGTTCCAGAAGGCGCTCGAGGTGGACCCGAGGCGGGAGACGGCCCGGATCGAGCTGGCCTCGTGCCAGGCCCAGCTCGGCCGCACGACCGAGGCCGTCGCGCTCTACCAGCAGGCCCTCCGGAACGATCCCACCCGGGTGGAGGCCTACTACCTCATTGCACGTACAGTGAATGACACGCAGGGGCTCAAGGCCGCCGTCCCCTGGTACGAGAAGGCCGTCGCGAACGACCCCGCGAACCCGATGCCCCACCTCTACCTGGGCTTCTGGGCGAAGGAGCAGGGGCAGAAGGCCCGCGCGGTCCAGGAGTTGAGGAAATACCTCTCGATGCGTCCGGACGCCGACGACAAGAAGGACGTCGAGCGCGAGATTGAGGACCTGGGCGGGAAGTAGCCGGGCCGACCCCGGCGCTGGCAGGGCCGCCGCCCCCCTCTCGAGGAGGCGCGCCCTCCGCCGCTGCACGACCCCTGTCGGGCCGCTAATTCCTGCGAGCGCAGCGGGGCGCCGTGGTGTAGACCTCGCATGCCAAATGGAGGATTCATGAGTCCAGTCGCCTTCTTCGCCGCCCTCGTCCTCGCACAGGCCGCTCCCCAGGGCGTCCCCTCGGCGCCCCACACGCCGCGCCGCCGCCAGCCGCGCCGCCGCCGCCGCGACGCCGGCCCCCGCGGCGAAGCCGGCCGCCTCGTCGGCCCAGCGGAAGGTGCTCACGCTCCGCGAGGCCATCGACTCGGCGCGGAAGCAGAACCTGGACATCCAGCAGCTCGACGCGCGCGTCGAGCAGGCGCGCCAGCTCGCCTGGAAGGCCTGGTCGATCTACCTGCCGCAGGTGAACGCCGGCGTGCAGGTGGCCCGCAACCAGTACGAGGTCGTCCTTCGACCTCCCGGCCGGGCTACTACGTCCGCGACATGGGCAGCCAGCAGGGGCCCGACGCCGGGGGCACCGTGCCCGGGCGCCCCACCAACCTCATCGTCTACCCGAGCGCCGTCGCGTCGACCGTCGTCCAGCCGCTGGTGCAGACGCAGGGGCAGGTGAAGCTCACCCAGGCGGTGGTCGCGCCGCAGGCCATGCTCCTCATCTCGAACGCGTACAAGGCCGAGCGGGTCATCGACTACAACGTGATGCAGGCGCGCCGGGACATCCTCTTCGCGGTGGCGCAGCTCTACTACGGCGTCGCCAGCCTGCAGGAGCTCTCCGCCGTGCAGGAGCGGCAGGTGGTGCTCACCAAGGAGCGGGAGCGGGACGCCCGCGTCCGCTTCGAGGCCGGCACCGGGACCAAGGTCGGCCTGCTCCGCGCCGAGATCGACCGGGCCCAGGCCGAGGAGGACCTCAAGCGGGCCCAGATCGACTTCCAGCGCGCCCAGCTCGCGCTCGCCACCGCGCTCGATCGCCCGGACGACTTCGACATCGTGATCCCGACCTCGCCCCCCCAGCCCAAGGGGTCGAACCTGGAGCAGCAGGCCCTCGACCTGCGCCCCGACGTGAAGGCCGCCGCCGAGAACCTCGACCTGGCCTACGGCGAGCGCACCCGGCTCTACATGCAGTACCTGCCGAGCATCGGCGTCTTCGGATCGTACAGCTACGCGAGCACGAGCACCTTCAACCCCAACGCCTTCTTCTGGCAGGTGGGCGTCGGCCTCACCTGGACGCTCCTCGACGGCGGGCTGCGCGAGGCCTCCATCCGGGAGCAGAGCGCCAAGATCGTCGAGGCCGACGCGCTGAAGCGCCAGGTCGACCTCCGGGCCGTCAGCCGGGTGAAGGAGGCGCAGCTCGACCTCCAGGCGGCCATCGCCAACCGGGCCAAGGCGAAGGAGCGGACCGGGCTCGCGCAGGAGAACGCGCGGCTCGTCGACGTGGCCTACAAGGCCGGCGCCGCCACCTACCTCGAGTCCACCGACTCGGTGCAGACGCTCCGCCAGGCCGAGGTGGGGCTCGTGGCCGAGTCGCTGAACGTCGACCTGGCCACGCTCAAGCTGCTGAACGCGGTCGGCGCCTTCGAGGAAGTGAACAACTAGGGCGCGCCCGCCGCTACGGGAGCGAGAGCGGCCCGTCGGCGGTGACCCGGTTGCCGCCCGCCGCCAGGGCCTGGCGCATCGCCCGCACCGCGATGGCCAGCGCCTCGGCCTCGCTGCGCGCCGGGGTGTAGCTGCCCACGGTGTCGATGCCGGCCACGCCCACGCTCACGGTGAGGAGCAGGTCCTGGCCGTGGACCGACAGGCGCCCCTGCTCGACCGCCTTCCGGATCCGCTCCCCGAGCGCCCGGCCCGCCGAGACGGGGGTCTCCCGGGCCACCACCCCGAACTGCTCGGCGCCCAGCCGCGCCAGCACGTCCTCGCGCCGCACCGCGGATTTCACCAATAGTGCAACGAGCCCCAGCGCCTCCTCCGCGGCGGGGCGGCCGTGGGCCTCGAGCACCCGGAGGAACCCGTCCACCTCCACCGCGAGCAGCGACATGGGGCGTGCGTAGCGCTGCGTCGTGACCAGCTCGGCGCCCAGCCGGTCCTCGAAGTGGCGCCGGTTGAAGAGGCCGGTCTCCGGGTCGAGCAGCGCTCCCTCGGCGAGCCGCCGCTGGTAGGCGATCTCGAGGTCGTCGCAGAGGCAGTACTTGAGCGACGTGTGCATCCCCATCTGGATGCGCTGGCCGTCCTGCATCTGGCAGTCGGCGACGCGGATCCCCTCGACGAAGACGCCGTTCGTGCTCCCCAGGTCCCGCAGCCGCGCCCCGTCCTTGCCGGCCAGGACCCCGGCGTGCCGGCGGGAGACGCCGGTGTCCCGGAGCTGGACGTCGCAGGCCGGATCCCGCCCCAGCACGATCTCCCGGCCCGCGGCGAGCGCGTGGATCTCCCCGAGCTGCGGTCCGGACACCACGAGGAGATAGGGACGCTTCTCGACCGGAGAGCGGGAAGGGGTCAGGTTCCACGACTCGGTTCCTTCACCGGGTCGCCCGTCCGGGAAGGGCATCCGGCGATCCTACTCCCCTGCGGCTCCCGGAAGGTGATCCCGCCCGGGGCGGACCCGCCGTGCACGCCGAGGCGGGGCTCACTCGCCGTTGCGGAGCGCCGGTGCCGGGCACATGATCCGGAGGGCACCATGGTCCGTCCTCCTCCGCTCCGCATCGTCAGCTACAACGTCCGGTATTTCGGCCACGCCCTGAAGGGGCTGGCGAGCACGCGGGGGCCGGAGCACCGGATCGCGCGGGCCCTCGCGTCGCTCGACCCCGTCCCCGACATCGTCTGCCTGCAGGAGATCGAGACCATCTCGCTCCGGTCGCGCCTCGCCTACCGGCGTGCCACCCAGGGTGCGACCCAGCTGGAGAGCTTCATGGCCGCGCTGGAGCAGGTGTTCGCGGGCATGGGGGTTCCGTTCCCCTACGACGGCTTCTACTTCCAGGCCCATGCGAACCGCATCCGGCGGATGGCCATCACCACCCACGGCCTCGCCATCCTCGTGAACACGCGCCGGCTGCGCGTCGAGTCGCACAACGTCGACTCCCCCCACCACATCACGCACCACCACGTGGAGCGGTTCCGGGAACGCAAGCAGGCGCGCATCTGCGCCCACATGAAGGTCGCCGACGCCTCCGGCCGGCGGCTCCACGTCTTCAACACCCACATCTCCCTCCCCACGCCGTTCGCCCGCGGATTCTGGACGGAGCCGGCCCGGATGGGCTGGGGACCGAACCAGCTGCACGAGGCCCGGACGCTCGCCTCCCTGGTGGCGCGCCACGCCGACGGGGAGCCGTTCGTGGTCTGCGGCGACTTCAACTCCGCGCCGGGCTCGCCGGTCTTCCGCTACCTGACCGAGACCGCCGGGCTCCAGAGCGCCCAGCAAGCCCTCGGCGTCATCGCCCCCGACGACGCCCGGGGCTGGCCCACGGCCGGCTTCATGCGGATGCGGATGCACCTCGACCACGTCTTCTTCGGCAACGGCGTCCGCTTCCTGGACCTGGACGGCTCGAGCCGCTTCGGGGACCGGCGGAGCCCGTTCGCGGGGCTCTCGGATCACGTGCCGCTCATCGGCCGGATTCGCTGCGACGCCGCCCCGCCCTGATCCGTGGTTTACTGCCGGGCCATGTTGCTTCCCGAGAACGCCGCCCGGGCCCTCGAGGTGGTCCGCCGCGAAGGTCGCGGAGTCCGGTTCGAGATCAAGAAGGCCTGCGAGCAGGAGCGGTGGCGGCTCAAGGTGTGCTACGCGCCCGCGACGGGCGGCGGCGAGACGCAGGTCGGCCTCCTGTGGTCGGAGGACCTCGCCGGGCTCGAGGCGCTGAAGAAGAAGCTGGAGGAGGAAAGCCGATGAGAAACCGGGTCGTCGTGACGTGTGCGGTGGTGGTCGGGCTCGCCGCCGCGGGTTGCTCCTCCTTCACGGCGGGCGGCGCGCGCCCCGCGGCCGTCCGCGACCTGATGCGCGACTATCGCTTCCCCGTCGCCTGCGAGGCGCTCTGGGTCGACGGGCTGAAGGTCCTGGCCAGCAAGGGCTTCGAGCTCGTGGGGACCGACCGGGAGCTGGCGGGGCAGGACAAGCAGGGCGCCATCACCAACCTCCTGAACGCCGGCCACTCCACCACCCGGGACGACCGGGGCATGTTCGAGTCGGAGACCGACTTCGACAGCACGCGGCTCCGCTACCAGATCCGGGGCACGCCCGCCGGCCCGGACGGCTGCTTCGTCGTCATCACCTCGATCCAGCAGGAGCGAGGGACCATGGAGGAGGCGCGGCACCGGGACTACGACCTGGAGCTGCTGGTGCTCTCGCGCGCCGCGCCCGCCGAGGGGGCGCGGATCAACGACGCGGCCGAGAAGGCGGCGAAGTAGCCCGCCCCGTCGGCCGGTTCGCGACGCCTGGCTAGAAGATGTAGCCGACGTTGGCGGTGATGTTCACGCCGGAGAGCTTCATGTCGCCCCAGTGAAGGTCTGCGGCGTGACGTACATGTAGCGCGCCTCGGCGCCCAGCAGGATCGGCCCGAGGAAGAAGTCCACGCCCGCGCCGCCGACGACCAGGAACGAGAACTTCGTCGAGGACAGGGTGGCGTTGCAGATCCTGGGCGCTGGCGAAGTTGGCGAGGCCGCCGATCCCGAGCTCCAGGTACGGCTGGATGAAGAAGATGGGCAGCCGGAGCTGGCCGACGGCGTAGAGCGGGACGGCGTTCGCCTTCACGGTGACGCCGTTCGTGGTGGTGCTCGACCACATGTAGCCGGTCGCGATCTGGGCTCCGATGATGCCCATCGTGGCGCCGTAGGCGAGCTCGACGTCGCCCGAGGCCGGGAACTTCCCACTTCCGATCGAATCGATGGAGCCGCTGATGGCCGAGTACCCGTCGCTGGCGGTGGGAACCCACACGCCGCCCTTCAGGGCGAGGTAGGTGTCGCCCGCGCGCGAGGCGGTGGGGACGGCGAGGAGGGCGGCCGCGGCGATGGCGGCGAGGAGGATGCGGCGGGCGGAATTCATGGCGGGGTCCTTTCCCTGGGGTGACCCGACGAGCCTACGAAGGATCCCGGGCAGGCGCCACTTCCTCGGCCCCCCGGACGGGGGGCTCGTCCCGCACCACCAGGGAGGTGGCGGCGGTGATGGCCACGGCGCGGAAGAAGACCCCCAGCACCGGGATGGCGAGGAAGGCCACCGTGCCCACCCCGAACCCGGCCGATTCCCACGGGTGACGTTCGGTGAACATGGCCTGGTGGCGCCACGGGCGGGACAGCGATCCGGCGAAGCGCCCCACCCAGGCGAGCGGGCGAAGCCACCTGGACCGCGCGCCCAGGTGCCGGAGTCCCCGCTCGAACCACGGGGGCTCGCCCGGCCCCAGCCGGCCCGGCTGGAGCTCCACCGGGATCTCGAGCGCGTCGAGGACCACCCAGTACCAGGCCCAGAAGGCGCCGAGCAGGATCGTGATCCCGTGCCCCACGCCGGGCAGCGCCTCCACGAGGAAGAAGACCGGGGCCAGGCCGGCCGCGACGACGATCGCCTGCCGCACCGCCTTCACCGACTCGCGCACGAGCAGTCGCGCGTAGCTCTCGCCCGGCCGCTCCTCCTCGCCGGGCGGCGCGCCGGCCGCGCGCCTCGCCTCCAGCCCCAGCCGCGTCCAGAGCGGCCAGAGCAGGGTGGGCGGCATCGACGACAGGGCGACGAAGCTCGCGAAGGCGAGGTCGAAGAAGCGCCCCTCCTTCCGCCAGGCCACGAGCGCGGCGAAGGCGGCCGAGCCGGCGAGGGTCAGGGCGGTGGGGAGGAGCGCGCTGCGACGGAGCGCCCGGTCGGTGGTGAGCAGCGAGGCCGCGCGCACCACCTCCCGGAGCCCCACCAGGACCCGCTGGTGCCACGACGCCCCCGGAGCCTCGCCCGCGTCGGCGAGATCCTGGAGGCGTCGGACGAGCGGTCCGGCGGCGTTGCCGGGGCTACTTCGCGGCGGCGAGCGCTGCGTCGTAGTTGGGCTCCTGGCCGATCTCCGGGACGAGCTCCCGGTAGACGACCTTGTCGTTCTCGTCGACGACCACGACCGCGCGGGCCGACAGGCCGGCCAGCGGGCCGTCCTGGAGGAGCACGCCGTAGTCCTTGGCGAAGCCCTTGCCGCGGATCATGGAGAGGCTGACCACGTTCTGGAGCCCCTCGGTCGTGCAGAAGCGCTTCATGGCGAAGGGCAGGTCGGCGGAGACCACGAGCACCACGGTGTTCGCGAGCTTCCCGCCCGACTCGTTGAAGCGGCGGGTCGAGGCGGCGCACACGGCGGTGTCGAGGCTGGGGACGATGTTCAGGATCTTCTTCTTGCCCTTGTAGTCGGCGAGGGAGACGTCCTTCAGGTCCACCCCCGTGAGCTTGAAGTCCGGGGCGGGAGCGCCGGCGGCGGGAAGCTCGCCATTGGTGTGGATCGGGTTCCCCTTCAGCGTGACGGTGGCCATCTTGGGTTTTCCTTTCGCGTGGAGTGCGGACCCGTAGTCTAAGAGGGCGAGAGCGGGTTCGCCTGCTCCCGCAAGGGTCCCGCGACGCCCTCCGTCGAAGCCTCAGGCCTCTCCCTTCAGCTCGAGACCGAGGAAGTAGTTGAGACCGGTCCGGATCACGGCGATGGCGGCGAGCTTGCCGATCTGGTCCCAGCTCGGAGCGATGGAGGTGGAGAGGATGTCCGCCGCCAGCTGGAACTCCAGGGCCAGGGACAGGTAGCGGGCGAGCGTGAGCCGCACCGGGGTGAACTGTCCCTCCTGGGCTCCGGACATGCGGCCGAAGAGCCCCAGGAATCCCCGGACCGCGCCGGCCACGATGACGAGAGCGCCGATTGCCTCGAGCCCCAGCCGGAGCCACTGGACCGCGCCGAACACGAGCTGCTCGATCGTCTGGAACAAGGTCCCCTCCGGCGCCGATCCTATCAGGCCAGCGCGCCGCCGCCTCCCACCAGGAACCCGGCCGGGTCGAGCCCCAGGCGCCGCACCGCCGCGCCCCACCGATCGGCCACGGGGACGGTGGTCACGAGCTCCTCGTCGAAGGCGGCGGGGACCCAGGCGCCCTGCGCGATCTCGTTCTCGAGCTGGAGGGGCGCCCAGCCGGAATATCCGATGAAGAGCTGGACCGGGCCGGCGTCCGCGCTGCGCAGGATCGACTCCAGCACCGGCCGGGAGCTCCCCACCGCGAAGTGCCGGCCCACCCGGATGGCGTCGTCGTCGTCGGTCACGGAGCCGCGCCGGTAGAGCACCCAGACCTGCTCCTGCGCCACGGGGCCCCCCACCAGCACCGGCTGGCTCCCGTGGGCCGACTCCCGCGCCAGCCCCCCGAGCCGGTCGTCGACCGCCGCGAGCATGACCGCCGCCGTGAGCGCGGCGGGCCGGTTCACGACGAAGCCCATCGCCCCTTCCTTGCGGTGGCCGGTCATGAGGACGAGCGATCCGGCGAAGTTGGGGTCGCGCAGGGCGGGGGCGGCGACGAGGAAGCCGGGGGCCAGGTGGGATGCCGATTGCTCGCTCGCCATGGCTAGTTCCTGCCCCCGCGGGGCGCCGGGCGCAAGGGGACGTGCCCCGAAGAGCTTGACGCGGCGCAACCCCCCGCCGTTTACACGTTTTTTGGCGACCCTGACCCTACGGGTTGCCCTTGACGGGTACAGTGGTCGCTGGTACCAACGTCGTCCCGCCGGAAACCCCTCCCGGTGCTCCCTCATCGCCGAAAGAGGAACGGAAGCCCATGTACAAGATTGTCCGCCACCAGGTCTTCTCGCCCACCACCTTCCTCTGGGAGGTCGAGGCCCCCGACGTCGCGAAGTCGGCCCAGGCCGGTCACTTCGTGATGCTGCGCCTGCGGGAGGGCGCCGAGCGCATCCCGCTCACGGTGGCCGACTACGACCGCGACGCCGGGACGATCACCATGGTGATCCAGGCGCTCGGGAAGACCACGAAGGAGATGATGGAGAACTACGCCCAGGGCGACTCCTTCCTCGACTTCGTCGGCCCGCTGGGGATGCCCCAGCACGTCGAGGCCGGGAAGCACGTGGTCTTCGTCGGCGGCGGCCTGGGCGTGGCCCCGGTCTTCCCCCAGCTGCGCGCCTTCAAGGAGGCGGGCTGCAAGACCACCAGCATCATTGGGTTCCGCAACAAGGACCTGGTCTTCTGGGAGGACAAGTTCAAGAAGTACTCGGACAACCTCATCGTCTGCACCGACGACGGCAGCTACGGCAAGCCCGGCTTCGTCACGGTGGCGCTGAAGGAGATCCTCGAGACGCAGAAGCCCGACATGGTCGTCGCCATCGGGCCGCTCCCGATGATGTACGGCTGCGTGGAGACCTCCCGCCCGTTCGGCGTGAAGACCATGGTGTCCCTGAACGCCATCATGGTGGACGGGACCGGCATGTGCGGCTCCTGCCGCGTCACGGTCGACGGCCAGGTGAAGTTCGCCTGCGTCGAGGGCCCGGACTTCGACGGGCACAAGGTCGACTTCAAGGAGCTCATGGCCCGGCAGAAGCGCTTCAAGGGCCAGGAGGAGACGGCGAACCAGGACTACGCGCACGTCTGCAACCTCGAGAAGCAGCTCTTCGACGAGCAGAAGCGCAACTACAAGAAGATCAAGGAGCTCGAGCCGCACCAGGTCCACATGCCCGAGCGCGACGCGCTCGAGCGCTCCCGCAACTTCAAGGAAGTGAACCTGGGCTTCTCGCTGCAGGACGCCCTGCGCGAGGCCGAGCGCTGCATCCAGTGCGCGAAGCCGACCTGCATCGCCGGCTGTCCGGTCCAGATCGACATCCCGCGCTTCATCCGGCACCTCCTCGTCCGCGACCTCGACGGCGCCCTCGAGGCCATCTACGACGCCAACATGTTCCCCTCGGTCTGCGGCCGCGTCTGCCCGCAGGAGTCGCAGTGCGAGGCCCAGTGCATCATCAACAAGAAGGTCGAGTCGGTCGCCATCGGCCGGCTCGAGCGCTTCGTCGGTGACAACGCCAAGCCGCCTCCGGCCGTGCCCCCGCGCTTCGAGCGCAAGCTGGGCAAGGTGGCCGTGGTGGGCTCCGGCCCGGCCGGACTCGCCGCCGCCGCCGACCTGGTGCGCTACGGCGCAGAGGTGACCATCTACGAGGCGCTCCACGTGGTCGGTGGCGTGCTCCGCTACGGCATCCCGTCCTTCCGGCTCCCCCGCGACATCATCGACCGCGAGGTGAACCGCCTGAAGGACATGGGCGTGAAGCTCGAGACCAACAAGGTGGTGGGCAAGACCTTCACGGTCGACCAGCTCATGAAGGACAAGGGCTTCGACGCGGTGTTCCTCGGCGTCGGCGCCGGCGCCCCCACGTTCCTCGGGATCCCCGGTGAGTTCGCCGGGCAGGTCTACTCGGCCAACGAGTTCCTGACCCGCGTGAACCTCATGGGCGGCGACAAGTTCCCCTACCTCGACACCCCGGTGAACGTCGGGCAGAGCGTGGTGGTCATCGGCGCCGGCAACACCGCCATGGACTGCCTGCGCGTCTCGAAGCGCATCGGCGCGGCCACCGTCCGCTGCGTCTACCGGCGCACCGAGGCCGAGGCCCCGGCCCGCATCGAGGAGATCCGCCACGCCAAGGAGGAGGGGATCGACTTCTTCTTCCTCCACGCGCCGGTGGAGATCTACACCGACGCCGAGGGCAACGTCCGCGGCATGAAGGTGGAGGAGATGCAGCTCGGCGACCCGGACGAGAAGGGGCGCCGCAAGCCCGTCCCCACCGGCCGCTTCAAGGACCTCCAGTGCGACACGGTGATCTACGCGCTCGGCACCAAGGCGAACCCGATCATCACCCAGGCCACCCCGGGGCTCGGCCTCAACAAGTGGGGCAACGTGGTCGCCGACGACGTCGCCCAGGCCACGACCCTTCCCGGCGTCTTCGCCGGCGGTGACATCGTCACCGGTGGCGCCACGGTCATCCTCGCCATGGGCGCGGGTCGCCGGGCCGCCAAGGGCATCGCCACCTGGCTGTCGGCCCGGAAGTCGAAGTGGCCGGTGACCGGCGCCGACCTGGAAGCCTTCGTCCCCATGACGGCGCTCGGCAAGGGAGTCGCCGGCGCCGCCCCGACCGCAGAGGGAGCCGCCCCCGTGGATGCCGGTGCGAAGACCTGTCCGAAGTGCCGCCAGCCGCTCGACGGCGACGAGGAGTACATCTGCTGCGCCGACGCCAAGATCCAGTGGCGCTGTGAGGCGTGCGCCAAGGTGAGCGAGGGCTTCGCCTTCCCGTACGGCCAGTGCCCGGCCTGCGGCGGCAAGCTCGCGCAGATGGGCGAGCGTTCCATCGCCGACGCCAAGGCCCTCGACGCCATCCGCACCGCCTTCGAGATCGAGCTGGGCGGCATGGCCTTCTACAAGCGGGCCGCCGCCGAGTCGACCGACCCGCTGCTCCGCGACCTCTTCGGCAAGTTCGCCGAGATGGAGAAGGAGCACATGGCCACCCTGTCGGCGCGCTACCACGCCGACGTGGCCGAGGCGTCGGCCGGCTTCAAGACCGAGCGTGCCGCCGTGTACGCCGGGATCCCCAACGACCCCAAGGACCCCGCCAACCTCTTCCGGATCGCCATCGCGTTCGAGCAGCGGGCGGTGAAGTTCTTCGCCGAGAAGGGCGCCCAGGCGCCGGCCGGATCCGTCGAGGGGCAGCTCTACAGGGAGCTGGCCGCCGAGGAGCGGGAGCACGTCGACCTGCTGGTCACCGAGTTCAACCGCTTCAAGGCCGGCAAGCCCGGCCTCCTGTAGGCGCCGCCCCGGGATCGGGTCGATGATGCCCCGCGCGGTCCTGTTCGACCTGGACGGGACCCTCATCGACTCGATCCCGCTCATCGTGGCGTCGATGCAGCACGCCTTCGCCGGGCGTGCCTGCGCGCCCTCCGTGCCGGAATGGGTGGCCCTCATCGGAACCCCGCTCGACGCCATGATCCGGCGCTGGGCCGCGGACGAGGCCGACGTGGCGCTCCTCAAGGAGCGCTACAAGGAGCACCAGTGGGCGCACCACGACGCCATGGTGCGCGCCTTCCCGGGGGTGCCGGACGTGCTCGACGCGCTCGGCCGCCGCGGCGTGCGCATGGCGGTCGTCACCTCCAAGCTCGAGCCCTCGGCGCGCCGCTCCCTCGAATTCCTCGGCCTCCTCGGTCACTTCGAGGTGGTGGTCGGGCTCGAGTCCACGGCTCGCCACAAGCCCGACCCCGAGCCGGTGCGGTTCGCGCTGGGCGCGCTCTCCGCCGCGCCGGGAGAGGCCGCCTTCGTCGGCGACTCGCCCCACGACGTGCGCGCCGGCAACGCCGCCGGGGTGGCCACCGTGGCCACGCTCTGGGGGCCGTTCACCCGGGCCGAGCTCGAGCCCGCCGCTCCCCGGGCCTGGGCCGCCGAGGTGGGGGAGCTCCTGCCGGTGCTCGAGCGGCTCTGACGCGCTGGCGGGCCTTCCGGGCCGGAAACGCCCCGGCCGGTGCTGGCTTCCCCCGCCGGGATGGTTAAGATCCCCGGCATGGCACAGGGATACGAAAATTATCAGGTGATGGTCCGCGGCGCGTCCGACGTCGAGCGCCGCTTCATGTCCGCCGTGTACCGCTGGATGAGCCTCGGCTTGCTCGTCACGGCCGGCGTCGCCTTCTACGTGGCGAGCACGCCCGCCGCGCTGCAGGTCGTCCTCGGCAACCGCGCCGTCTTCTGGGGGCTCGTCATCGCCCAGTTCGGCCTGGTCATCGCGCTGTCCGCGGCAGTGAACAAGCTCTCGGCCGGGGTGGCCGGCGCGCTCTTCCTGCTCTACTCGGCGCTCACCGGCGCGACCCTCTCGGTCGTGCTGCTCGCCTACACCGGCACGTCGGTGGCGGCCGCGTTCGCGGTCACGGCGGGCACGTTCCTCGCCATGAGCGTCTTCGCCACCGTGACCAAGCGCGACCTCTCCGGCTGGTCCTCGTTCCTCTTCATGGGGCTCATCGGCATCGTCATCGCCAGCCTGGTGAACATCTTCCTGAAGAGCAGCATGATGCAGTGGGTGCTCTCCGCCGCCGGGGTGGTGGTCTTCACCGGGCTCACCGCCTACGACACCCAGCGCCTGCGTCGCATGGCGGCCGCCGGTGCGGGCGTGGCCGCGCTGCCGGTGAACGGCGCGCTGGCCCTCTACCTCGACTTCATCAACCTGTTCCTGTCGATCCTGAACGTCTTCGGCGGCAGGCGGGACTAGCCGGCCGGAGGCCGGGCCCGAAAAGAGGAAGGAGGCCATCTCTTCCGAGGTGGCCTCCTTCTGAATCTCCCCCAGCAATAGGCGGGGCCGGCAGGCGGGTCTGGCGCAGTGCGCCGTCGGGTTGGCGATCCCCCTCCAGAAACCGCCAATCCGATTGGGTCCCGTCGCGGTCCCACTCGCACTTACAGCAAGGTAGGTGCCAGAGTTCGGCGCCCCACGCCCACCCCGGGATCCCCGGAGATCGGGCGCTTGCGAGGTGAGGGACGCCGGACCCGTGGGGCAAAGGCCCCGCAAAGGGCCCAGGCTGCGTGCCTTCACCCACCCAGGTCCGGCCAGGAGCTACTTCGCCTGGATGTAGCCTTCCTGGGTGAGCAGCTCGGCCGTCAGCACCGCGCCACCCGCCGCCCCGCGGACCGTGTTGTGGCTCAGGGCCACGAACCGGTAGTCGAAGAGGGCGTCGGGGCGCAGCCGGCCGATGGTCACGCCCATGCCGCCACCCGCGTCCCGGTCGAGCTTCGTCTGGGGGCGGCTGTCGTCCTCGAAGTAGGTGAGGAAGGGCTTCGGCGCGCTGGGCAGGTCGAGGACCTGCGGCTTGCCCACGAACCCTCGCCACAGCTCGATGATCTCCTCCTTCGACGGCTTGCGGTCGAACTGGACGAAGACCGCGGCCATGTGGCCGTCGGAGACCGGGACGCGGAGGCACTGGGCCGAGATGACCGGGTTCGAGGCGGGGACGATCCGGCCGTCCACCTCCTTGCCCCAGATCTTCATGGGCTCCTTCTCCGACTTCTCCTCCTCGCCCTTGATGAAGGGGATGAGGTTGTCCACCATCTCGGGCCAGCTCTCGAAGGTCTTCCCGGCGCCGCTGATCGCCTGGTACGTGCAGACCGCGATGCGCTTCGGCCCGAAGGCCATGAGGGGATGGATGGCCGGCACGTAGCTCTGCAGCGAGCAGTTGGGCTTCACGGCCACGAAGCCGCGGCGGGTGCCGAGCCGGCGCCGCTGGGCCTCGATCACCGAGGCGTGCTCCGGGTTCACCTCGGGCACCATCATCGGCACGTCGGGCGTGGCGCGGTGGGCCGAGTTGTTGGAGACCACCGGCGTCTCGCGGCGCGCGTAGTCCTCCTCGAGCTTGGCCGTCTCCTCCTTGCTCATGTCCACCGCGCAGAAGACCAGGTCGACCTGGTCGGCGATCCGGGCCACGTCGGAGGCGTTCTGGACCACCAGCGCGCCGGACTTCGCCGGCGGGGGGCTCCCGAGCGCCCAGCGACCCTTCACGGCGTCGGCGTACTTCTGGCCCGCCGAGTTGGCGCTGGCGGCGACGAGGGTGATCTCGTACCAGGGGTGGTTCTCGAGGAGCGACAGGAACCTCTGGCCGACCATGCCGGTGGCGCCGAGGACGCCGACGCGGAGCTTCTTCGTGCTCATGCTGTCTCCGTGAACGTTGCAGCCGGCCCACGTGGCCGGGCCGGAAAAGGTACCACAACCTCGGGGCCCCGAGACCGGAAGGGTGCCGGGGGGCGGGGTGCCCCGGGCACCCAGGGTGGCCGTCCGCGCCGGCGCGGGCCGGGGGGGCGCGGGAAAAGAAGTTGGATTCACCGCGATCCCGACCGCTTGGGCGATCGGCCGGCGGGGAGACCGGATGGCCCCGGGCTTGCTACACTCCCAGTCGAGGTCCCGGCGGTGCTGCCGGGGCCTGAACGAAGGCGACGCGCGCGTCCTCCCTAGGGGCGCACGCGGCGTGAAGGGGGAGAGGGGTTCCGGAAGGACGGCCGGCCCCCTCTCCCGTTCCTCCTCCTCCCGATCAGAACCCGAGCTGGAAGCCCATCGACGGCGCCAGCCCCCAGAGGCCGCGGGCGCCGCGGGCCGCCGGGTACCACTCCACCAGGAACTGGATCCGGAGCAGGGAGGCGATCACCACCGCCGCCCCGATCTCGACCTCCGGTCGCGAGCACTCGCCGATGCTGGTCCCGGCGCTCCCGCCGCAGCCCGCGTCGTTGAAGTCGAAGAGGTAGCCGCCCCGGAGCAGGAAGCTCGGCTGGACGACCGAGGTCCCGATGGCGGCCGGCACCACCTCGACGCCGGCCACCGGCAGCAGGCTCACCGAGGTCGGGTCCGAGGAGACGGCGGTCAGGAGGTTCTGGAGCTTCAGCGCGCCGCTGAGCCGCAGCCAGAGCGTGTCGACCACCGCCACCCCGCCGCCCACCTCGAGCGCGCGCCCGAACGTGACCCAGAGTGCACTGCGCGGGGGCAGGTAGTGGACGGAGTCGACCGCCAGGTTGGTGGCGGCCTGCACGGTGCTCCGGGCGGCGAGGGTGGGCTGGCGCCTCGCCAGCGTCCGCGACACGGCCTGCAGCTCTCCCCGGATGCCCACCAGCGCGTGGGCCGCGTCGGCCCGGCCGTAGCCCATGTCGGTCCAGTCGAAGCCGTAGTCGGCGAGCAGCCGGACCACGTACTCCGTCTCCGACTCGGAGGCGCCCCGCAAGCGTGGAGCCGGGCGGGGCCGGGACGCCGGGGACGCGAGGCGCCTGGCGTGCCCCACGATCCGCGTGCAGGCCGGGTAGGCGGCCGCCTCGGGGCCGGTGGCGGGAAAGGCCTGGCAGGCGTTCCACAGCCGGTCGAGCGAGGTCTGCAGGACGATGCGCAGGCTGGAGAGCCGCTCCCCGGCGCAGGCGACGGCCGGGTCGCCCTCCCCGTCGAGCACCGCGTCCAGGCAGGCGAGCGGCGCCCAGGAGGCGGCGTTCTCCCTCGCGCCCGGGGACTCCTCCGGCAGCACGAACCGGGTCGATCCGGGGTGGTCCTGCACGCGCGCGAGCGGGTTCTTCCGCAGCTGCCGGCGGGCCTCGTACATGCCCAGCGCGAAGTCGAACGACCGGAAGGAACGCTCGAAGAAGCCGAAGAAGGCCAGCATCGGCTCGCTCGCCGCGGGGACGTGGCGCTGGGCGAAGAGCAGCCCGTTCGTGACCGCCGGGTACTCGGAGACGAGCGTGTCGAGCTCCTTCGACCGCGCGGTCGCGACGAAGCTCGCGAGCTCCTCCTCGACGAGCGAGGGCAGCCCGCCGTCGCCTTCGGCCCGCCGGGCCTCCGACTCGGTGGGGTAGGCCCGGGCCTCGGCCGAGAGGAAGGCGAAGTCGACGTCGCGCGGCGGTCGCGGATCGTCGTAGACCGGCGCGTCGAGCCAGCGGAGCCTGCCGTCCACGGGGCGGAGGCCGCCGGCCGCGATCCAGGCCGCCACGCGGAGCGGCGCGTTGTCGAAGACCCCGCCGTCGACGAAGAGCTCCTCGCGCGCCTCCGACACCGGGCAGAAGGGCCGCGACTTCCCGCGCGTCGACACCATGCAGTGGGCCAGCTTCTCCGGCGCGAAGGCCACCGGGAACGCGGCCGACGCCACGAGCAGGCTGGCCAGCCGCTCGAAGGCGATCTCGCCCTTGCCGTCCTCCGGGAGGAGCGCCTGCTCCTCCTCCAGGCTCTCCGACGCGTAGTTGGTGATCCGGGGCATCTGCCCCGGACCTCGCCCCTGGATGCGGACGATGAACTTCTCCTCGGTGCGCGGGACCGAGGCCCGGCCCGCCGCGATCCGGCGCTGCCGCGGCGTGACGCGGGTCACCGCCACCGCCAGCACCACGTCGAGCGAGGCCGGCAGCCCGGCGCGGAAGGCCTCCTCGACCCGCCTCGCGTCCTGGAGGAGGGCCTGGCGGGAGAACGCGCCCAGCGTCGTGGTCATGCCCGGCTGGAAGAGCTCGCGGAAGCCCATGGGCAGCCAGACCCGCGCGAACAGGCTCTGGTCGGGATCGAGCGGGAGCCCTCCCTCGGCGTGGACCAGCGCGAGGAGCGAGTTGATGCTCCCGGCAGAGGCGCCGGTCGCCAGCCGCAGGTCGAGCCCGCCGCCGCCGTTCACCTGCCCGGCGGCCAGCATGTAGTAGAGGAAGCCGGCCTCGTACGAGCCCAGCGCGGCCCCTCCACTGACGTGAAGGAGGCGGCGTGGTGGCCGGGCGGGGTGGCGGCGGGAAGGGCGGGGAGGGCGGTGGCGACCGCGATCGCGGCGGCGGCCGCCCGGACGGAGAGGTGGAGCATGGCCCGGAGTCTACGGGCCATGCTCGGGGATGCGCTAGTCGAACGAGTGGCACGCCTTGCAGAGCGGGGTCGGGCTGACCTCGGTCCCGGCCGGGAGGACCTGCTTGCCGGTGGCGGCGGTGAGCCCCTTCATCGCGGAGGGCGCGCATCCGGGCGGGGTCGTAGGTCTGGGGGTTGCCCGGCTTCACCGGCTCGCGGAGCTGGGCGTCGGGAGGCAGCGCCAGCTTGGCCTTCCAGGGAGAGCTTCCGTCGTGGCAGGTGAGGCAGGTGACCTTGCCGTCGGCCAGGAAGATGCCGCGCTTCACGACCTCGGCCGCCGGGCGAAGCGTCGGGCCCGAGCCGCCCCGGGAGCGGAACCGCGCCGCCTCGTGGTCCACGTCGACCGGGTGGGAGTGGTTCCCCTCGAAGCCCACGTGGCAGGCGGTGCAGTCGCGCGTGGTCGCGACGTTGGTGGCGCCCGGGACGAGGAGGCAGCCTCCCGGGGCGGACGCGGACGTCGACAGCGTGGACGGCCGGGCGCCGGCCTCCGAGGCCATGATGCGCGCCAGCTGCACCTGGTAGGCGTTGAACTGGGTGCGGTCCTCCGTGCTCGGCCCGGCCAGGAGGACGAGGAGCGCGGTCAAGGTGAGCGATGCGCCGGTCATGCCCACGAGAGGAGCACCTGGCGAGCCAAGTCGCGCCCGGCCGAAGACGCGCGTCCGGACGGGGTTTGAAGCGCTCTCCGTCCCACGGGCATCGAGGGGTCCGATGCACCCGGGTAGCGCAGGAAACCCTGTGTTCATCGAGGGAAACGTGCGTCGGGCTGTGCGGATGTGGTGGCGCGTCGCTCCGGCGTACACATGAAGACTCAATGGTGAATGTCGGACCCCTGCCCCGCAGGGGAGAGGCGCCCCGACGGAGGTGTGCCAGAATGCGCGGCGGCGGGAACGGGCCAGGGGGCGCGAGATGAACGAGGCCAGGACGATCCGGGGCGGGAGGACGAGGGCGAACTTCCGCGGCTGCCTGGTGGGCGGCGCGGTGGGGGATGCGCTCGGCGCGGCCATCGAGTTCAAGAGCCACGCCGAGATCAAGGAGCAGTTCGGCCCCGCCGGCCTTCGCGACTACGCCATGGCCTACCGGCGACTGGGCGCGATCACCGACGACACCCAGATGACCCTCTTCACCGCCGAGGCCCTCCTGCGCGCCGAGCACCTGCGCCAGAAGGACCCCGGCGCCCGCGTCGCCGAGGTGGCCTGGCACGCCTACCTGCGCTGGCTGGAGACCCAGGGGGACGTGGTCCAGCGCCGCGGCCTGCCCGACGAGGACGGCTGGCTCTTCCGCCTGAAGGGGCTCCACGCGGTGCGGGGGCCGGGCGACACCTGCCTGTCGGCGCTGCGCAAGGGGCGCATGGGAACCCCGGAGGAGCCCATCAACGAGAGCAAGGGCTGCGGCGGGGTGATGCGCATCGCCCCGGCCGGCTTCCCCCCGGGCCAGCCGTTCCGCACCGGCTGCGAGCTCGCCGCCATCACCCACGGCCACCCCACCGGCTGGCTGGCCGCCGGCTACCTGGCGCAGCTCGTCCACGAGGTGGCCGAGGGCGCCAGCCTGGACGAGGGAGCGGTGCGCGCCCTCGACGTCCTGCGGCGGCAGCCCGGCCACGAGGAGACCGCCCGCGCCGTGGAGCGGGCGCTGTGGCTGTCCCGGTCGCCGCGCGGGTCGGCGGCGGAGATCGAGTCGATCGGGGGAGGCTGGGTCGGCGGAGGAGGCGCTCGCCATCGGCCTCTACGCCGCGATGGTGGCGGAGAACTTCGAGCACGGCGTCCTCCTGGCCGTGAACCACTCCGGCGACAGCGACTCCACGGGGAGCGTGGCGGGAAGCCTGCTCGGGCTGGTGCTGGGCGAGCAGGCCATCCCGCGGCGCTGGGTCGACCGGCTCGAGCTGCGGGACGTGATCGAGCAGGTGGCCGACGACCTGCACCGACACTACGGGACCGGCACCATGCCCTGCGCCGGCGGGCAGTGCGGCACCTGGGCCCGCTACCCGGCGAGCTGAGGGGCGTCCTTCGGGGGGCGCAGCGCCCCAAAAGGAGCGGCAATCTCCTCCCACCACGCGTAAAATGTCCGCCCACTCCCACGACCTTTGGAGGTCCGATGAATCGCAAGCTCTTCCTGTCCCTCTGCGCCGCCTCGCTCTCGCTCGTCCCGATGGCCGTCCAGCGCCGCTGACGCCGAGAAGCCCCTCACCGTCCACCAGTCGTCGAAGAAGGGCACCGTGTCCGGCGGCCGCGCCGAGCAGCTCACCGCCACCGTCACCGCCGTCGACGTCGCCACCCGCAAGGTGACGCTCAAGGGCAAGAAGGGCAAGGAGGAGACCATCACGGTCAGCCCCGACGTGAAGAACCTCGACCAGGTGAAGGTCGGCGACCTCGTCGTCGTGACCTTCAGCCAGGGCGTCGTCCTCTCGATGGCCGCCCCCGGCGCCAAGCCGGTCGAGCCCACCGCCACCGCCACCGGCGCCGCCGCCGCTCCGGGCGAGAAGCCGGCCGCCGACGTGAAGGCCACCATCAAGGGCACGGTCACCATCGCCGCCATCGACATGAAGACCCGCGTCGTCACGCTGGTCGGCCCCGAGGGGCGCAAGTTCAAGGTCGCCGCCGGCAAGGAGATCCCGCTCGAGAAGGTCAAGGTCGGCGACAAGGTCAACGCCGAGTACACCGAGGCCGTCGCCATCGCCGTCGAGCCGGCCCCGAAGAAGGCCGCCAAGGCCCGAAGAAGGCCGCCAACTAGCCCCTTCGCTGCTATCTTGCGCGCGTGCCGCGCCGCCCCGGTATTCCCGCCATCGCCCTGTTCGCGAGCGCGCTCCTCGGAGCCGCGCCCGCCTGGGTGAGGGCGGGAGATCCGGCGGCGGCGGCGGCCGCGGATTCACCCCCCCCAGGTTCAGAGAAGGCCCCCGATCTCGAGACCGCCTTTCCTCCCGCGGCCCGCCCGGGCCCGGTGGAGGAGACCGGCACGGTCGAGCCCAGCGAGGCCACCATGGACCTCCCCGAGGCCATCGTGCGCGGCCTCGGGCTCTACTCCGAGCCCACTCCCGAGGAGCGGGAGGCGGCGGCGAAGAAGAAGTTCCACTGGAACGCCGTCCCCTTCATCCTCACCAGTCCCCTCATCGGCTTCGGCTTCGGCGTGGCCGGCGCCGGCGTCTTCCACTTCGACGACAAGGTGGCCAAGCTCTCCAAGTTCGCCACCAACATCCTCTACACGGTGAAGGGCCAGCTCTCGATCCCGCTGCGGACGAGCATCTACTTCGGCGGGGGAGACTGGAGCCTCGTCGGCTACGCCAACTGGCAGATCTTCCCGGCGCCCACCTGGGGACTGGGCGGAAACACCCCGGACTCCGCCGAGGTCATCGTCGACAAGAGCCTGCTCCGCCTCTGGGAGACGGCCTACCGGCGCGTCTTCGCCGACCTCTACGTCGGGGCCGGCGTCTACTTCGACCGCTTCTACGCGGTGTCCGACCGGGGCGCGGCGCCGGGGGTCGTGGATCCCTTCGCCAGCTACCCGTACGGCACGGCCGGTCCGTACAACAACGTCGGCCTCTCGGTCGACCTGCTCTACGAGAGCCGCGACAACCCGGTGAACGCCACCCGCGGCTACTACGCCACGGCCACGTACCGCGCCTTCCCGAAGTGGATGGGGAGCGACTACGACTGGCAGTCGCTGTACGTCGACGGCCGGGCCTACTTCTCGCTCCCCAAGCCGAACGTGCTCGCGCTCTGGGCCTACGGGTGGTTCTCCTTCGGGAACGTCCCCTACCTGAACCTGCCCTCCATCGGCAGCGACCCCGACGCGCGCTCCGGCCGCGGCTACATCGAGG
Source organism: uncultured delta proteobacterium (assembly GCA_963766715.1). Classification (GTDB taxonomy): domain Bacteria; phylum Myxococcota; class Myxococcia; order Myxococcales; family Anaeromyxobacteraceae; genus CAIOAK01. The sequence continues at coordinate 305,960 of CAVYBH010000015.1, read as the reverse complement.
GGCGCCACATCGGGAAGTCGCTGCTCTACGCCGAGGCGGAGTACCGCTTCCAGATCTGGGACTTCGTGGGCGGCGCGGTGGGGATGAACGTCCACTCGGCGAGCCAGGCCTGGGTTCCCGGCTATCCCCAGAACGCGCCGGCGTTCCAGTACTGGTACCCGGCGGCCACGGTGGGGATCCGCGTGCTCGTGAACAAGCCCACCCGGACGAACGGGCTCATCGAGTACGGCGTGGGGCTCGACGGCTCCCACGGCATCTACCTCAACATCAACGAGAACTTCTGAAAACCGAAGAGCCCGGCCGAGGAGCCGGGCTCTCGCCACTTCAGCGGACGTGAAGTGGAATCAGATGGCGCGGACGTTCGCTGCCTGGAGCCCCTTCGGCCCCTTGTTGACGTCGAACTCCACCTTCTGGCCCTCGGCGAGGGTGCGGAAACCATCGGACTGGATTGCGGTGTGGTGGACGAACACGTCCTCGCCGCCGCCGTCCTGCGTGATGAATCCGAAGCCCTTCGCGTCGTTGAACCACTTCACGGTGCCGGTACCCATTGCTTCTTGCTCTTTTCTTCTCGAAATCCGTACGCCAGAAAGTGGCGGGCGGCTCCGTCCCAGAGAGGGGCGGGAACGAATCCTCTATCGTGCGTTTTCCAGATTGTCGAGCAAAAACACCGACGAGGGAGGGCGGCTGGGCTACGCTGCCGGACCGGAGGTCCCCCAAGATGCGACGACTCGTTGCGGTAGCGGCCGCGATCACCGCCTTCCTCCCTTCGGTCCCGGCGGGAGCCGGCGCGGCAGGGGTGGAGCTCGAGGAGGCGACGGTCGCCGAGCTCCAGGAGGCCATGTCGGCGGGGCGGGCCACCTCCCGGACGCTCGTCGAGGGGTACCTGGCCCGCATCGCCCGGCTCGACCCCGCGCTGCGGTCGGTCCTCGAGGTGAACCCCGACGCGCTCGACGTCGCCGACCGGCTCGACCGGGAGCGGAAGGATGGGGTCACCCGCGGACCGCTCCACGGGATCCCGGTGATCGTGAAGGACAACGTCGCCACCGGCGACTCGATGGAGACCACCGCCGGGTCGCTGGCGCTCTCGGGGAACCGCGCCCCGCGCGACGCCTTCCTGGTGGCGAGGCTGCGCGAGGCCGGGGCGGTGATCCTCGCCAAGGCGAACCTCTCGGAGTGGGCCAACATGCGCTCGTCCCAGTCGTCGTCCGGATGGAGCGGCCGGGGAGGCCAGACCCGCAACCCGTACGCCCTCGACCGGACCCCGTGCGGCTCCTCGTCGGGCACGGCGGCGGCGGTGGCCGCGAGCCTGGCCGCGGTGGGCGTGGGGACGGAGACCGACGGGTCGATCGTGTGCCCCTCGGCCGCCACGGGCCTGGTCGGGCTCAAGCCGACGGTGGGGCTGGTGAGCCGCACCGGGATCGCGCCGGTGTCGCGGACGCAGGACACCGCCGGGCCGATGACCCGCACCGTCGCCGACGCCGCCGTGCTCCTCGCCGCCCTCGCAGGACCCGACCCCGCCGACCCGGCCACCCGCGCGGCCCGGGAGCACGCGCGGCCCGACTACCGGCGCTTCCTCGACCCCGACGGCCTGCGAGGGGCGCGGATCGGGGTGGCCCGCCGGAAGGTCTACGGGAGCTCGCCGCCGGCGGACCGGATCTTCGACGCCGCCGTCGAGGAGATGCGGCGTCGAGGGGCCGTCATCGTCGACCCGGCCGACATCCCGCACCTCGGCGAGTACGACGACGCGGAGATGGAGGTGCTGCTCCACGAGCTGAAGGCCGGGATCGACGCCTGGCTGCCGGAGTGGGCGCCGGGCGCGCGGGTGAAGACCCTCGCCGACGTGATCGCCTTCGACGAGGCCCGGCGGGACGAGGAGATGCGGTTCTTCGGGCAGGACCTCCTCGTCAAGGCGCAGGCGAAGGGTCCGCTCACCAGCCCGGCCTACCGGAAGGCGCTCGAGACGTGCGGGCGCCTCTCCCGCACGCAGGGGCTCGACGCCGTCTTCGCCCGGCACCGGCTCGACGCCATCGTGGCGCCCACCGGCGGCCCCGCCTGGACCATCGACCTGGTGAACGGCGACCACTTCGTGGAGGGAAGCTCCACCCCGGCGGCCGTGGCCGGCTACCCCTCGATCACCGTTCCTGCCGGCCAGGCGTTCGGCCTCCCGGTCGGCGTGAGCTTCATCGGAAAGGCCTGGGAAGAGGGGAAGTTGCTCCGGCTCGCGTACGCGTACGAGCAGGCCACCCGGAAGCGCCGCCCGCCCCGCTTCCTGCCCACGGCGGACCTTTCGGGCCGCTGACCCGGGACTGCTTGACGCCCCGGGGCTTGCTGCGCGTAGATCATCGTTCGATTCCCGAATCAACTCCGGAGGCGAACCATGGCCGAGGTCACCGAGGTCACCGCAGCGACGCTCCCGTCCGGGGGCGGTTTCCTCCTCGCCGAGGTCGGCGCCACGCCGATCGACACGCCCGACCGCTTCACCTCGGACCAGCGGGACTTCTTCCGCACCGCCCGCAAGTTCGCGGTCGAGCGGGTGCTGCCCTCGGCCGACGCCATCGAGGCGAAGGACTTCGCGGTGGTGCGCCGCCTGGTGCGCGAGGCGGGGGAGCTGGGCTCCTCTCCCTCGACGTGCCCGAGGAGCACGGGGGGCTCGCCCAGGACATGACCACGAGCGCGCTCGTCGCCGAGGCCATGACCGTGCTCGGCTCCTGGTCGGTGATGTTCGGCGCGCAGGTGGGGATCGGCACGCTGCCCATCGTGTTCTTCGGGACCCCGGAGCAGCAGGCGCGCTACCTGCCGAAGCTCGCGTCCGGCGAGTGGATCGCGGCCTACGCGCTCTCCGAGCCCTCCTCGGCCTCCGACGCCATGGCCGCGAAGACCCGCGCCGTCCTCTCTCCCGACGGGAAGCACTGGATCCTGAACGGCACCAAGCAGTGGATCTCCAACGCCGGCTTCGCCGACGTCTTCATCGTCTTCGCCAAGGTGGACGGCGAGAAGTTCAGCGCCTTCATCGTGGAGAAGGACGCCCCGGGGTTCACGACGGGTCCGGAGGAGCACAAGATGGGCATCCGCGGCAGCTCGACGCGGCCGCTCATCTTCGAGGACGCCCGGATCCCGGTGGGCAACCTGCTCGGCGAGATTGGCAAGGGGCACCGCATCGCCTTCAACATCCTCAACATCGGCCGGCTCAAGCTGGGCGTCACCTGCGTGGCCGGCTGCCGCAACGTGGTGGCGCTGGCCGCCCCGTACGCCAAGGACCGGAAGGCCTTCGGCAAGCCCATCTCCGAGTTCGGCCTGATCCGCGAGAAGCTGGCCCGGATGGTGGCGACCATCTACGTCGGCGAGGCCATGAGCTACCGGACCACCGGCCTCATCGATCGCCGCACCGCCGCCGGCGGGACGGTGGCGGGGACGAAGGAGCACGAGCGCGACTACATCGCCGCGGTCGAGGAGTACAACGTCGAGGCCTCGATCCTGAAGGTGTGGGGCTCGGAGGCCCTGTCCTGGGTGGCCGACGAGGGGGTGCAGATCCACGGTGGGTATGGGTTCGTGGAGGAGTACCCCATCGAGCGGGCCTACCGCGACAACCGGGTGAACCGGATCTTCGAGGGCACGAACGAGATCAACCGGCTGCTCGTGCCCGGCACGCTGCTCAAGCGGGCCGCCAAGGGCGCCTTCCCGCTGCTCGAGCTGGCCCAGCGCGCCGCGAAGGCGGTCGAGACGCGGCGACCTCCCGAAGCTCGGGACCGGCCGCCTGGCCCGGGAGAGGCGGGTCGCCGAGCTGAACAAGCTCCTCTTCGCCTACGCCCTCGGCGTCGCCGCCCGGATCCACGGGCCGGCGGTGGGCGAGCAGCAGGAGGTGCTGGGCGCGCTGGCGGACGTGGCGGCCGAGGCGTACGCCGTCGACAGCGGCGTGGCCCGCGCGCTCCAGGCCGATCCCGACCCCGTGGCCGACGCCTGCGTGAAGCTCTACGCGGAGGAGGCCCACCTCCGGGCCTGGACCCGCGCCCGCGCGGCCATCCTCGGGTCGGTGAAGGACCCGGCGGCGGCGCGGCCCCTGCTGGAGAAGCTGCGCCGCCTGCTCGACGACGAGCCGGGCGACGTGGCCGCCTGGCGCGAGACCATCGTCGTCCCCACCCTCGAGAAGGGGCGCTACCCGCTCGCCTGGACCTGACCGTCCGCCGCGGCGGGTCCCCGGCTTCTTCTTGCCCACCTTGATGGTGATCTCCCCCTCGGGGAGGTTCACCGACACGGCGACGTAGGAGAACATCGCGAGCAGCGAGGCGAACACGAGCAGCCCGGCCGAGGTCTGGTAGGCGAGCTCGTAGGAGCCCGTGCTGTCGGCGATGCGCCCGGCCAGCACCGGCCCGAAGACGCCGCCCACGCCCCAGGCCGTGAAGAGGATGCCGTAGTTGAGCCCCAGGTTCTTCGTCCCCCAGCGGTCGGCCGCCGTGGCCGGGAAGAGCGACAGGCAGGCGCCGTAGCTGAAGCCCACCACCGCCGATCCCACCAGGAAGCCGGCGAAGGTGGAGAAGTTGGCGAAGAAGATCATGTTCAGCGCCTGGAGCAGGAAGACCGAGACGAGCGTCACGGTGCGCCCGATGCGGTCGGAGACGACGCCGGCCACGATGCGACCCGAGGCGTTGAAGACCGCCAGGAGCGCCACGAAGACGAACCCGGCCTGGATGGCGTTGCCCGACTGGGCGGCGACGATCTTGGCCAGGTGGCCGATGATCATGAGGCCGGCGGTGGCGCCGCAGGCGTACTGCAGCCACAGCGACCAGAAGTCGAGGCTGCGGATCATGACGCGCCAGGAGACGTCGGCGCCGGCGGCCTTCGCCGCGGCCGAGCCGGGCGCCGCCACGTTGAGCGGCTTCTCCGGGTTCACGATGAACTGGGAGAGCACCAGCGTGACGAGGAGGAAGGCGACGCCCAGCACGCGGAAGGAGAAGGCCACGCCGTGGTTGGCGAGCAGGTACTTGGAGAGCGGCGCGATGTAGACGGGCGCGACGCCGAACCCGGCCACCACGAGGCCGGTGATGAGCCCCTTCTTCTGCGGCGGGAACCACTTCACCGCGGCGGGGGTGGCCGCCGCGTAGCCCAGGCCGAAGCCGGTCCCGGCGAGCAGGCCGAAGCCGAGGACGGCGGGGAGGGAGGAGGAAGGGGAGGCGAAGCTCGCCACGAGCAGCCCGATCCCGGTGAGGACCGCGCCGATGCTGGCGATGATCCGGGGACCGAGCTTGTCCTGCAGGCGGCCGGCCGGGACCATCATGATCGCGAAGCACGCGATGGCGACCGTGTACGGCATCGTGGCCTGCGTCCGCGTCCACCCGAAGCCGCCCCGCGCCACGGGCTCGGTCAGCTGCTTCGAGAAGATGCTCCAGGCGTAGAGGATGCCCAGGGCCAGGTTGAGGCCCACGCCGGCCAGCGTGACGATCCAGCCCTTCTTCGACGACACGGACATTCCCCACCTCCGAGCGGTGCTGCGATCCCGTCTTTTTTTCCGGGCCGACCATAGCGGACCGACCGGGCACCGCCCTGATCGAGCGCAATTGTCCGGGGCGTGTCCGGGGTCCCCCCCACCGGCGGGTGGCCGGGCGCGGCGAAAGAGAGGTCGCGCCAGGGAGAGGGGGCAATTATGGAGCGCGAAGGTCGACATCGTTCGACCGAGGAGGCGCCATGAAGCCGTCCCCGCTCGTGGTCCAAGCCGTCGCGCGCACCCTGCTGCTCGCCATGACGGCCTTCACGCTGGTCGTCGCGGTGCGGGTCCTGGGGGAGCCGCACCGCTCGGCGATGGCCCGCTCCGTCGAGCCCGCCGCCGAGGAGCAGCTGGAGGGCGACCTCCCGCCCGGCCATCCGGACGTCGACGGGTGCCCCCGCCTGCCGCCCGGCCATCCGCCGGTGGGGCGGGAGCGGCTCCCGGCCGGCCACCCCCCGGTGGACGGCGGGGCGCGCGCCTTCCCGCTCTTCCCGCAGGACGGGACGTCGACCCTCTGAGCCGATTTCACTTTTGGTGACCCAGGCCGCCGCCGCCCCCCTGGCGGAGCGCTCCCGAAGGGATTGCGCGCCCGGGGCGCCGCCGGTCTAGATTGACGGCGTGGGCCGCCCCCATCACCTCCTGCTCGTCCCGGGCTTCTTCGGGTTCGCCAACCTCGGCGACTTCACCTACTTCGGCCACGTCCGGAACTACGTGGCCGAGAAGGGGCCCGAGCTGGGCATCGACGGGGAGGTCCGGGTGGCGCGCACCGAGCCCACCGCCTCCCTGGCCCGCCGGGCCGCGCTCCTCTGCGAGGCGGTGAGCGCGCTCCTCGACGAGTCGCCCGGCCGGGTGAGCCTGGTCGGGCACTCGAGCGGCGGCCTCGACGCCCGGCTGATGGTGACGCCGGGCGTGGTCCTCCCCACCCCCGCCGACGTGGAGCGCTGCGCCCGGGCGGTCCGGTCGGTGGTCACGGTGTCGACCCCGCACCACGGCACGCCGCTGGCCCAGTTCTTCGGAGGCATGTTCGGCCAGCAGTTCCTCCGCCTCCTCTCGCTCGTCTCGATCTACACGCTGCGGACCGGGCAGCTGCCCATCTCGGCGGGGCTGCGGCTGGCGCGCCTGCTGCGCAACCCCCGCTCCCGCGCCACCGGCGCCGTCGACCAGATCTTCCTGGAGCTGCTCGGCGACTTCGAGGGAGACCGCCGCCGCGCCGTCGCCCAGTTCCTCGAGGGAGTTCGCAGCGACCAGGGGCTCGTCTCCCAGATCTCGCCGGCCGGGATGGAGGTCTTCAACGCCTCCAGCCAGGACCGCCCCGGCCTCCGCTACGGCTCCGTGGTCACCCAGGCCCGCTCCCCGGGGTTCCGGTCGCTCTGGGGCGCCGGGTGGAACCCCTCGCACCAGGTCACCCACGCGCTCTTCGTGGCCCTCTACCGGCTCTCGGCCAGCACGCCCGAGGGCTGGATGCCGCGCATCACGCGCGACCACGCCGCCGTGCTCCGGCGCGCCTACGGGCGCATCCCCGACGCCGCCGCCAACGACGGCATCGTCCCCACGCTCTCCCAGATCCACGGGGAGCTCGTGGCGGCCGCCTGGGCCGACCACCACGACGTCATCGGCCACTACAACCAGCCCAACCACATCCCGCCCCACTTCGACTGGATGGCGTCGGGGAGCGGGTTCGACCTGGCGTCCTTCGAGCAGGGTCTGGAGGAGGGTGGCCATCTTCGCCGCGACGATCTAGGGTCTGGGGGCAAGGCTCCTTCCCCATGCGCGCGCGGGTGGACGCACGGGTGGCCTCGGTGCTCCTCGCCGAGGCGCCCGTCCCTGATCGAGGAGATCCTGGCGGCCTCCGAGCCGCTGCGCGACCGGCGCACGCAGGGGCGCCACGCCTGCGAGTGGGAGATGGAGAGCCACGCCCGCGCGCTCGCCGCGGCCGTCGACCTCCGCGCCCCGTCGGTGTTCCGGGCCCACGCCCACTGGGCGGCGCAGGTGCACGAGTCGTCGGGGCTCCCCCCGGGCAGCGTGGGCGCCTGCCTCCGGGCGATGGCCGGCCGGGCTCCCCGGCTCGACCTGCCGGCCGAGGAGCGGTCCTGGCTCGGGAGGGCGCTCGAGTCGCGGCATCGAGGCCGCCGAGGAGGAGCACCTCGACTAGCCTGGTGGAGCTCGAGCCCGCCGTGCGCGCGGCCTTCCGGGGTGCGCGGGAGCTCTACCTCTCCGAGGTCGACGGCTGGCGGGAGGCGCGCGGCGTCGCGCGGGGCGATCCTCGGCATCGCCCACGTGCAGCGGCAGGCGGGCGAGGCGTGGATGCGCCACCAGGCCACCGTGGTGGAGGAGCACCGGGCCACCGAGCTCGCCGAGCTCGGGATGGCCACGCTGGTCTCCGAGACCTGGGGCGCTCCCGGGAAGCGCTTCCGGGGCCCGGCCATCCTGGCGGCGGCGCCGGGGGAGTTCCACGTCACCGCGATCCGCCTGGCCGCCCACCTGCTCGAGCTGGAGGGCTTCTCGGTGGAGGTGCTGGGGGCGGACACGCCGGCGGTGCAGCTCGCCGTGGCGGCGGTGGAGCGGAAGCCGACGCTCGTCGGCATCGGCGTGTCGACCATCGCGCACCTGCCCGCGGCGCGGGAGGCCGCGGCGATGGTCCGGCACGCGGCGCCCCACGCCTGCATCGCCGTGGGCGGGTTCGCCGCCCGGGCGGCCGGCGCCCCGGCGCTCGGCGCAGACGTCCTCGTCCCCGAGTTCTTCGACGGCCGCCTCGGGCCCGTTCGCCTGGAAGCCGACGCGCGGGAGGGCATGCGACGCGATCCGGTGACCCCCCCTCTCGGCGTTGCGGCAGCGGGCTCCCTCGCCTAACTCTCCCCGCATGCCCAAGACCAAGGCCTACGCCGCCTTCGATCCGAAGAGCCCCCTCGCCCCGTTCGAGTTCGAGCGGCGCGCCGTCGGTCCCGCACGACGTCGCCTTCGACGTCGAGTTCTGCGGGATCTGCCACTCCGACATCCACCAGGTCCGGGACGAATGGGGGAACTCCACGTTCCCCATGGTCCCCGGCCACGAGATCGTCGGACGGGTGACGAAGGTCGGCGCCGAGGTGAAGCGGTTCAAGGTCGGCGACCGGGTCGGCGTCGGATGCCTGGTCGACTCCTGCCGCGTCTGCTCCCCCTGCAAGAAGGACCTGGAGCAGTTCTGCGAGAAGGGCGCCGCCTTCACCTACAACGGCACCGAGATGGACCGGAAGACGCCGACCTACGGCGGCTACGCCACCGACGAGGTGGTCGACGAGAAGTTCGTCCTCTCGATCCCCGCGAACCTCGACCCCGCCGGCGCAGCCCCGCTGCTCTGCGCCGGGATCACCACCTACTCGCCGCTTCGCCACTGGAAGGTGAAGAAGGGCGACCAGGTCGGCGTGGTGGGCCTGGGCGGCCTCGGGCACATGGCCGTGAAGCTCGCGGCGGCCATGGGCGCCGAGGTGACCATGCTCAGCACCTCGAAGGGCAAGGAGGCCGACGCGCGGCGGCTGGGCGCCACCGGGTTCGGCCTCACCTCCGACAAGGGCACCTTCAAGCGCCTGGCCGGCAAGTTCGACTTCATCCTCGACACCATCTCGGCGCCCCACGACCTGAACGCCTACCTCTCCCTCCTCAAGACCGACGGGGCGCTGGTCCTCGTGGGCGTGCCGCCCGAGGCGGCCCCGGTCCACGCCATGGGGCTCATCTTCGGCCGCAAGACGCTGGCCGGCTCCCTCATCGGCGGCCTCGCCGAGACCCAGGAGATGCTCGACTTCTGCGGGAAGCACGGCATCACCGCCGACGTCGAGGTCATCCCCGCCGAGAAGGTGAACGAGGCCTACGAGCGCATGCTGAAGGCCGACGTCCGCTACCGCTTCGTCATCGACGCGAAGAGCCTGAGGAAGTAGGACCACCCCGTCCGGGGCGCGATACGCCGGCCTCCGGCCGTGGCATGAGGTAGGTCATGGCCGGCTTCGCGAACATCCTCCAACAGCACCCCGAGCTGGCGATCTTCCTCACGCTCGCCGTGGGGTTCCTCGTCGGAAGGCTGCGCATCGGCACCTTCACCGTGGGAACGGTGCTGGGGTGCCTGCTGGCCGGCGTCGTCATCGGCCAGCTCGACGTGCACGTCTCGCCGACGGTCCAGGTCGTCTTCTTCGACCTCTTCCTCTTCGCCACCGGCTACAAGGTCGGTCCCCAGTTCTTCCGCGGCCTCCGCAAGGACGCCCTGCCGCAGCTCGTCCTCGCGGTGGTGGTGGCCGTCACCTGCCTCGCGGTCGCCGTGGTGGTCTCGAAGCTCTTCGGCTACGACGCCGGGACCGCGGCGGGGCTGCTGGCGGGCGCCTTCACCGAGTCGACCATCATCGGCACCGCCGCCGAGGCCATCCAGCGGCTCCCCATCGACGCCGCCGAGCGGACCCGCATGGCGAACCAGGTCCCGGTGGCCTACGCCGTCACCTACCTGGTCGGGACCACCACGCTCGTCTACTTCCTCTCGTCGCTCGCCCCGCGGCTCATGAAGGTCGACCTCCAGAAGGCGGCCCGGGAGCTCGAGATCCAGCTGGCCGGGAAGGAGACCCCCGAGGAGGGCGTCGCCTCGGCCTACGCGGAGTGGGACGTCCGGGCCATCCGGGTCGCGGGCCTCGGGGCGGCCGGGCCGGCGCGTGGACGAGATCGAGGGCTCGGTCCCCGGCGTCCGGTACTTCCTGGAGCGGGTCCGGCGCGACGGCCTGGTCTTCGACACCGACCCCCGACACGGTCATCCACGACGGCGACACGGTGGCCATCGTGGCCCAGCGGGCGGACCTGATCGAGAAGCTCATGGGGCTCGGCGCCGAGGTGCAGGACCGCGAGCTGCTCGACTTCCCGACCGAGCAGCTCGAGGTGGTGGTGACGAACCGCGAGGTGGCGGGGCGCACGCTCGCCGAGCTGGCCCGCGAGATCGGCCGCGGCATCCGGCTGCGCCGCCTCGTCCGCGCCGGCCAGGAGATTCCCTTCGAGGGAAGCACGGCTCCTCGAGGGTGGCGACCTCCTGCAGATCGAGGGGCGGCAGGTCGACACCGCCCGGGTCGCCCGGCGCCTCGGCTACGCGGATCGCGTCACCGCCGCCACCGACATGATCTTCGTCGGGACTGGGCATCTTCCTGGGCGGGCTCATCGGCCTGGTGGCCGTCCCGGTGTTCGGCGTGTCCATCACCATCACCACGAGCGGCGGCGCGCTCGTCATGGGGCTCTTCTTCGGCTGGCTGCGCTCGGTGAGGCCCACCTTCGGGAGGATCCCCGACGGCGCGCTCTGGGTGTTCGACAGCGTGGGGCTCGCGGCCTTCATCGGCATCGTCGGGCTGGGCGCCGGCCCCAGCTTCGTCGCGAGCATCCAGAAGACCGGCCCGAGCCTCATCGCGGCCGCGCTCCTCGTCTCGATCGTGCCCCACGCGGTGGGGCTGCTCTTCGGCCGGTACGTGCTGAAGATGAACCCGGTGATCCTGCTCGGCGCCGAGTCGGGCGCCGGCACCACGACGGCGGCGCTGCGGGCCATCCAGGACGCGGCCCACAGCCGCCTGCCGGTGCTCGGCTACACCGTCCCCTACGCGGTGGGGAACATCCTCCTCACCGCGTGGGGACCGGTGATCGTCGCGCTGATGCGCTGAACGCCGCCCGTCGGTTTGTGGTGCCCGTGGCGGATTCATCGACTACAGTCATGCCCCGAACGCGAATCGGCCGCCCCGCGGCGTCCGGATTCTCGCGTGCCCACTTCCCGAGGAGCCTCCATGGACGCGCTTCAGGCCCTGAAGACCACCTTCCTCTTCCGAGACGTTCCTCAGTCGATTCTCGAGATCGTGGCCCGCTGCGCCGAGGAACGGACGCTGCCAGGCGGAGACCCGATCGCCAACGAGGATCAGGCCGTCGATGCGCTCTACATCATCCTCAGCGGCTCGGTTCAGGGCTTCCGGCACGGAGACGCGACCCATCTGGTGATGGGGCCGGGCCAGGCGTTCGGACAGCTGTCGCTGATCGATGGAGGGCCGCTCGCGCTGACTGCGACGACGGTGGAGCCGACGAAGCTCCTCATCCTCCGCTCGGCCAAGCTTCGCGAGGCGCTCGGCGACAACCACGAAGCCGGACACTTTCTCTTCCGCGCCATCGCCAAGTCGCTGGCGGGCAAGCTGCGAGCGGCGATGCGCGCCGTCGAGCTGGCCAACTAGGGACCGGACTCTCTATCCCGGCTTCCAGAAGTCGAGGCTCGTGAAGCTGTACTTCACCGAGATCTGGAGGCGCGTGTCGAAGCCGGTGGCGCCGCTCTTGTCGGTGCGGTGGCCCCAGAGGAACTCGGGGCCGGCCATGAAGTTCCGGAAGGGCGTGACCAGGAAGTTCACCGAGGCGTACTGCCCGGTCTTGAAGGCATCTGGCCCCTGCAGGGCGGTGGGGAACATCATGGTCGTGCTGTAGCCCACCGCGCTGCAGAAGAGCTTGCTCCAGTAGACGTCGAGGTAGGCCGTGATGCCGATGAGCGGGACCGCCTCGGCCTTCGGGATCGGCGAGCGTGCCGCCGAAGGCGAGGTCCGGCGTGGCGTCGTTCATGTAGTAGGAGAAGCCGGTCCCGCCGACGAACGCCACGAGGAGCTTCAGCTTGTCGGGGATGAGCTTCACCTGCGAGCTGGCGTGGAGGCCCCAGCCGACGGCGCTGCCCTTCGTCTGCACCGCCGCGCCCGGCGTGTCGTAGCCCACCCAGCGCAGGATGCCGGACAGCTGGAGGTAGCCCCAGCCCTGGGAGAGCCGGTACTGGGCCGTGAGGTCGGGGAGGAGCGAGCGCGGCGCGACGTTCGCCGCCGGTGCGCCGGTGGGATCCAGGTCGGTGGCGGGGCGCTCCAGGGCGACCGCGAAGGAGTGCTCGCCGGTGAAGGGCGTGTAGCGGATCTGGACGTTCCGGTAGAAGACCATCCCGGCCGGGCCCCAGTAGTCGATGATGGTCGGCCAGAAGTCGTCGTCCATGAAGAGGCTGGCGGTGAGGCCGCCGAGGACCGGGCCCCACGAGCCGTAGGCCTGGCGGAGCCGGAGCGTGTTCTGCCCGCCGGCGTCCGGCCTTCCCTCGCCCAGGCCGAAGAAGTCGAACTCGACGCGGGCGAAGAGGTCGTACTCGCCGGCCGGGATCGAGCCCCGAACCCCGAGCCGGGTCTGCCGGGCGCTGAAGATGGACTCGCCGTTCGCGCCGTAGAGCCCCTCCACCGTCGGGATGCGGGTGGGGCGCAGGGTGGCGTTCCAGTCGGGACGCACCCGCTGGAAGTCCTGGATGAAGTCGACCTGGGCGAAGCCGTAGACCTCGAAGGTGGGCTTGCGCGTGCCTCACCGCGGGCGCCGGGGACGTCGCGGGCGCCGCGTCGTCGGCCGCCGCCGCCGCAGGGAGGGCCAGACGCCGCGGTCAGCAGCGACGAGGAGGACGTTCTCGGTTCATGTGGCCCCCTAGTACTCGTCGAAGTACTTCTGGATCTGGGCGACGTCCTTCGTCTTCGTGAGCGCCTGCTGCAGGAGCACCCGCGCCTTGGCCGGGTTCAGCTCCATGGCGGCCACGAACCCGAGCTTGTCGTCGTCGAGCTCCACGTTGCGGGCCACGGTGCCCGTTCCCACCCTCGAGCTGCGAACGACCACCACGCCCTTCTTCGCCGCCGCGGCCAGCGCCTGGATGAGCGGGTCGGTTCCGTTCCCGTCCCCCACGCCGGCGAGCACGATGCCCTTCGCCCCGGCGGCGACCGCCGCGTCCACGAACTCGGGTCCCACGTTGGCGTGCGCGTAGACGATGAAGACCTTGGGGAGCGCGTCGGGCACGTTGCCGGCGAAGGCGCTGCCGCTCGTGTGCTTCGGCACCGGCGGGGAGTAGAAGGTGGGCTTGCCGAACAGCACGATGCCGGCGCGCCCGCGGTTGGGCGAGGTGAAGGTCTGGAGCGAGGTGGTGTTGGTCTTCGTGGCCTCGCGCGCGTAGTGGATGTCGTCGTTCATCACGATGAGCACGCCGCGCCCCCGTGCCGCCGGGTCGGCGGCGACGGCGGTGCCGTTGTAGAGGTTCATGGGGCCGTCGGCGGAGATGGCGGTGGCCGGGCGCATCGAGCCGACCAGCACCACCGGCTTGTCGCCCTTCACCACCAGGTCGAGGAAGTAGCCGGTCTCCTCCAGCGTGTCGGTGCCGTGGGTGATGACGATCCCGTCCACGCCCGGATCCTTCTGCAGCTCGTTCACCCGGCGCGCCAGCTTGATCCAGACGGCGTCGTTCATGTCCTGGCTGCCGATGCTGGCGATCTGCTCGCCCTTCACGACGGCGACCTTCTCCATCCCGGGGACCGCCGAGATGAGCGACTCCACCGAGAAGCTGCCGGCCTTGTAGCCGGCCTCGCCGGGCTTGGGCTGGGCCCCGGCGATGGTGCCGCCGGTGGCGAGGATGGTGACGGTCGGCTTCGCCGGCGCGAGCTGCTTCGCCGCCTGGGCCATCCCGAGGGTGGGGACCAGGACCGCCAGGGCGGCCAGGACCATCGTGCTCTTCAGGGTTCGCGCGTTCCTCATGATCCCTTCTCCTCCTTCTCGCTTCCGTGCTCCTTGAACCAGACGTCGTCGTGCTTCTTCGCCTTGGCCCCGGCGATGCCGGGCTTCGTCATCTCGAACGGGTCGAGGATCGCGTCGAGCTGCTCCTTCGTGAGCACCTTGTCACGCAGGATGAGCTCGCGCACCGGCTTTCCGGTCAGGTTCGCCTCGCGGGCGATGCGGGCCGCGGTCTCGTAGCCCACGTGCGGGTTGATGGCGGTGATCACCCCGACGCTGCCGTCGACGTAGGCCTTCATCCGATCGGCGTTGGCGGTGAGCCCCTCGACCAGGAACTTCCGGAAGACCACGAAGACGTTGGTCATGATCCCGATGGACTGGAGCAGGTTGAAGACCAGCACCGGCTCCATGACGTTGAGCTCGAACTGGCCGGCCTCGGAGGCCAGGCAGATGGTGTGGTCGTTGCCGATGACCTGGAAGGCCACCTGGTTCACCACCTCGGCCATGACCGGGTTCACCTTGCCGGGCATGATCGACGAGCCGGGCTGGCGGGCGGGCAGGTTGAGCTCGCCGAGCCCGCAGCGCGGCCCGGAGGCCATGAGCCGGAGGTCGTTGGCGATCTTCGACAGGTTCATCATGCAGACCTTGAGCGCCGCCGAGACCTCCGTGTAGCAGTCGGTGTTCTGGGTGGCGTCGACCAGGTCCTCGGCCGTCCGCATGGGGAAGCCGCTGAACTCGGCCAGGTACCTCGCCACCGCGACGATGTAGTCGGGGTCGGCGTTCAGGCCCGTGCCGACCGCGGTCGCCCCCATGTTCACCTCGAGCAGCTGCTGGCCGACCTGCTGGATGCGCTTGATGTCGCGCCCGATGACGCGCCGGTAGGCGCCGAACTCCTGGCCGAGCCGGATGGGCACGGCGTCCTGGAGGTGGGTGCGCCCCATCTTGATGAGGCCGTGGAACTCCTTCTCCTTGGCCGCGAAGGCGTCGTGGAGCTTCTGCAGCTCGACGACGAGCGAGCGCCCCAGGTCGAGCGCGGCGATGTGGACGCCGGTGGGGAAGGCGTCGTTGGTCGACTGCGCCATGTTCACGTGGGAGTTGGGGCTGATGACCTTGTAGCTCCCCTTGGCCTCCCCGAGGATCTCGAGCGCCCGGTTGGCGATCACCTCGTTCGTGTTCATGTTGATGGAGGTGCCGGCGCCGCCCTGGATGGGGTCGACGATGAACTGGGCGTTGAGCTTCCCGGCGATGACGTCGTCGGCCGCCTTCGCGATGGCGTTCGCGATCTTCGCGTCGAGGTGGCCGGTGTCGCGGTTGGCGAGCGCCGCGGCCTTCTTGACGATGGCCATGGCCCGGATGAGCGCCGGGTGGATGGGCAGCCCGGTGATGGGGAAGTTCTCGGCGCCGCGCAGGGTCTGGACGCCGTAGTAGGCGTCGGCGGGGACCTCTCGATCGCCCAGGAAGTCGTGCTCGATGCGGGTGGGATTCGCGGCCATGGGGTTCTCCGTGATGGGGCGCTACGTCGCTACAGGAGGATGAATCGCGCGAGCAGGAGCCCGGACGCCACCGAGACGACGGAGGCGACGAGCCCCGGGATCATGAAGCTGTGGTTGAGCAGGTACTTGCCGATCCGGGTGGTGCCGGTCCGGTCGAAGTTGATGGCGGCCACCAGGGTCGGGGTAGTTGGGCAGGAAGAAGTAGCCGTTCACCGCCGGGAACATCCCCACCAGCGCCCAGCCCGGCATCCCGATGGAGACGCCCAGCGGGACGAGCGTGCGGACGGTGGCGGCCTGGCTGTAGAGCAGGATCGACATCACGAAGAGCGCGATGGCGAAGGTCCACGGCGCGCCCTGTCACCATGGCCGTCATCGGTCCCTGGACGGTGGCCTGGTTGGCCTTGAAGAAGGTGTCCCCCATCCAGGCCACGCCGAAGATGGCGATCACCGCCTGCATGCCGGCCTGGAAGACCGAGCCGTGGGCCACCTTCTCCACCTTCGCCTTGCAGACCATCACCATCAGCGCCGCGATCGAGAGCATCACCATCTCGATGGCGTCGGCCATCTCCATCTGGACCACCTTGCCGCCCGACGCGTAGCTGGGGCGCAGCGCCGGGAACGACCCGAAGGCGACGATGGACATGGCGCCGAGGACGAAGAGGACCACCGAGCCTTCGCCTGCCAGGTGGCGGCCGGGCGGCCGATCTGTCCGTGGGGCTCGATCTCCCCCTCGGCCAGTCGCCGCAGGTACTCCGGGTCCACGTCGAGCTCCTTGCCCATGCGGCTCGCGACGAGCGCGCCGGCCAGGACGCCCAGGAGCGTGGCGGGGATGCACACCGCGAGGAGCCCGCCGAGCGTGATGCCGTTCCCTCGAGGAGGACGAGCAGGGCCACCGTGGCGGCCGAGATGGGGCTCGCGGTGATGGCCTGCTGCGAGGCGATGACCGAGATGGAGAGGGGCCGCTCCGGCCGCACGCCGGCCTCCCGGGAGACCTCGGCGATGACGGGGAGGATGGCGTAGGCGACGTGCCCCGTCCCCGCGAAGAGCGTGAAGACGTAGGCGACGAGCGGCGCCACGAAGGTCATCGCCGGCGGGTAGCGGCGAAGCGCCTTCTCGGCCAGGTCGACGAGGTAGTCCATGCCCCCCGCCGCCTGCAGGGTCCCGGCCGCGGTCACCACCGCGGCGATCATCAGCATGACCTCGATGGGAGGGCTGGACGGGAGATCGCCGAGGAGGAACGCGAGGATCGCGACCCCGAGCCCGCCCATCATCCCCAGGCCCAGGCCGCCGTAGCGGGCCCCGATCACGATCATCGCCAGGACGACGGCGAGCTCGACCCAGAACATGGCCACACCCCCGCACGACAATGGGACAGTTGCCGCTCAGTGACGAGGGCTCATCCGGGGGGCCAGGAGCGCCCGATCGGGGCATCCCGCATCGAGCCCCTCGATCGGCCCGCGACTGCCGTACAGTCGACGGATGCGCCCCACGACCCGCGCTCGCGACGCTCTCCCTGCTCGCCTTGCTGCTGGCTCCCCTCCGCCCGGGCCCAGGAGGAGGCGGAGCGGAGCGCAAGGAGGCCGAGACCTCGGAGGAGCGGCGCGGCCACGACCACGGCTTCCGGCACCTGCTCGACATCATGGAGCTGGTGGACTCGCCGGTCTTCACCCGCAACACGCTCCAGCTCAAGTACGAGTGGACCGAGAAGGCGGCCGGGGCCGCCACGGGCGAGTTCACCTTCAAGCCGATCTTCGTCTGGGGCGTCGAGCGGGAGTTCTCGCTCCGCCTGGAGATCCCCGTCGAGACCCACTACCCGAACACCGCCGGCGAGCCCACCGTCTCCGGCTTCGCGAGCCTCACCAGCACGCTCCTCTGGGCCTTCTACGCGCACGAGGGGATCCGGCAGGCGGCCGGGCTGGAGCTCCAGTGGAACACCGGCACGAACGCCGCGGTGGGCCAGCCCTGGATCATCGAGCCGGTCTACGTGGTCGCCTTCCGCCTCTCCTCCATCGTGGCGCTCTCGGTCGAGCTCAACTGGCAGAAGTCGTTCGGCAACCTGGGCAGCTACAAGCCGGTGAACACCCTCCAGCTCAAGCCCACCGTCTCGGTGGCGCTGCCGGCCTGGTTCTTCGTGTCGGCCCAGGACAAGACCAGCTGGAGCTTCCAGGACGGAAACGTGGGGTCGCTCCTCAAGTTCACCGCCGGGAGATTCCTCACCGCCAGCCGATCGGTGGTGCTGGCGGCCGAGTACGAGACCGCGCTCGACCCCGTGGCCGCCGAGGGCGAGGTCTTCATGGTGGGCGTCCTGCTCTCCTACTTCTTCGAGTGGTGAGAGGGCCCAGGTCCGGAAGCCATGAGCCAGCGCATCCAGTTCGAGCAGTGGGTCCCGGTCCCGCTCCCCCGCGTGTTCCGCTTCTTCTCCGATCCGCGGAACCTCCCGCGCATCATGCCGCCGCGGCTCGGGGCCGAGATCGTGCGGATCGTGCGGGTGCCGCCGCCCGGCGCCTCCCCGGGCTCGGAGGAGGCCGGCGCCGGCACCGAGATCGTGGTCTCGGTGCGGCTGCTCCCGCCGCTGCCCCTCCGGAGCCAGTGGGTGGCCCGCATCGTCTCGTACGAGCGCGACCACCACTTCGCCGACGTCCAGGAGCGGGGACCCTTCCGCCGCTGGTCCCACCGGCACGAGTTCGAGCCTCGCCGGGTGGATGGGCGCGAGGGCACGGTGGTTCGCGACCTGCTCGAGTACGATGTCGGCCTCGGTCCCCTCGGCGCGATCGCCGAGCGGCTCTTCGTGGGGCCCGAGATGGCGCGGACCTTCGCCCACCGGCAGCGAACCCTCGAGGCCCTCCTGGCCTCGCCCTGAAGGAAGAGGAGCGAACCCGCGCATGGACTTCCAGACCGCGACCGTCACCGGGGCCACCGGCCACCTCGGCAACGCGCTGGTGCGCGAGCTCCTCCGGCGCGGGAAGCGGGTTCGCGCGCTGGTGCAGCCGGGCGACGAGGCCCGCGCGCTCTCCGGCCTCGACGTGGAGCGGGTGCAGGGCGACGTGCTGCGGCCCGACGACCCTGCCCGCGGCCTTCGCCGGGGCGGACGTGGTCTTCCACCTGGCCGGGGTGGTGAGCATCAGCTCGCTCGACATCGAGAGCGTACGCACCGTGAACGTCGACGGGACGCGGAACGTGGTCGCGGCGGCGCGCGAGGCCGGGGTGGGGCGGCTCGTCTACACGAGCTCGGTCCACGCCCTCACCGAGCCGGGCAAGGGGGGCGTGCTCACCGAGGAGGCCGGCTACGACCCGGCGCTCGCGCCCGGCGACTACGGCAAGGCCAAGGCCGCCGCCTCCCGGATCGTGCTCGACGCGGTCCGGGACGGGCTGGACGCGGTGATCGTGAACCCGGTCTACGTGCTCGGCCCCCACGACTACCGGCTCTCCGAGATCGGGGAGGTCATCGTCCTGTTCTCCCGCTTCCCCGTGCCGGCGGGGACGGAAGGCTGCTACGACTTCGTCGACGTCCGCGACGTCGCCATCGGCCACGTGCTCGCCGCGGAGCGGGGGCGCAAGGGGGAGAGCTACCTCCTCTCCGGGGAGCGCATGACCGTCCGCGAGCTGATGCGGAACCTGGCCGGCCTGGCGGGGAGGACGCCTCCGAGGGTCTTCATCCCGCTCCGGGTCGCCGCGGGGATCGCCGCCTTCGCGCCCGTCTTCGAGAAGGTCACCGGGCGACGCTCGCTCCTCACCCCCTATGCGGTGCACACCCTGGCCGTCGACTTCGAGATCCGGGACCGGAAGGCGCGCGAGGAGCTCGGCCATGCCCCGCGGCCGGTCGTGCAGACGCTCCGGGACGCCTGGGACTGGATGAAGACCCACCCGGACAGCCCCCTCAACCGGCCCATCCCGCCCCGCCGCCCGGGGAGGGCCTGACCCGTACCGGGGGCTTCGACACACTGCGTCGAGGCGTTGTAGAATCCCGGCCTTCTCCCACCCCACCGGAGCCTGGCCATGGACTACATCTTCGACGCCGACGTCATCCACGAGTGTTCCCTGCAGGGGATCGGCAAGCCCAAGCCCGAGATGTTCGACGCCATCGCCGACGCCTGGGAGGATGCCTACCCGGGCCGGATTGACCGCTCGCAGCCCTGGATGTACAGCATCGCCGGCGGCGCGATGATCCAGATGAAGCTCTACTTCGCGTCGTCGATGGAATACCTCATGATCTGGGGCACCCCCATCGGCTCCGAGGGGCACTCGGGGCGCCACGCGGTCGGCTTCTGGGACACCGTCATCGACGGCGAGATGCACTACTTCGGCGAGGGGCAGTTCGAGAAGCGGATCTACAAGCCGGGCGACCGCGTCTGGGTGGGACCCGGCCAGGCTCGCGCCATGAACTTCACCGACGGCGTCTGGGCCACCGAGTACATGCGCGGCCCCATCATGACGTCCATGCCGTTCGGCCTGGCCGACGAGATCCTCTCCACGCTCGACTTCGCCACCGCGGGGCAGACCGTGGGGATGTACATGGACCTGCTCGGGAAGGCCTGGAGCCAGCCGCTCCCCAACGGCGAGGCCTCGCGCAACCCGCTGCGCAAGCTGGCGGCCACCAGCCTGGGTCTCATGGCGCCGATCGTCAACCGCGTCTTCGCGACGAAGCCCCCCGACGACGCCATCCCGGCCGGCCCGGGCGCGCGCCCGGCCAAGGTGCTTCCGGGGCGCCACGGGAAGCCGCACATCGCGTCGGCCCACTCGCACGGCCACGCCCACCACAAGACCGCCGCGGGCGAGTAGGCGGCCGGCGGCCCGGGAAGCGCGGCGGCGGCTCGACTACCGCTGCCGCTGCTTCCAGTAGGGCGACATCTCCAGCATCTTCTTGCGGACCATCGGCGAGGCCATGGGGACGAAGGCCTTCTTCCACCCCAGGCACTTCGCGATGTCGGCCGTGATGTCGTCGAAGCTGTGCCGCTGGTACCGGAGCAGGCGCTGCGACTCCTCGCTGTCCACCCAGTCGGTGGGGTACTCGGCGTCGCTGAAGGCCTCGTCGGGCAGCATGTCCATGCCCATGGCCCGGAGCATGCGGGTGAGGTACTCGCGGTAGGTGAGCTGGCAGGAGGCTCCGCCGCCCACGAAGAGGGTGCGCCCCCACACCGCCGGCGTCCGCAGCGCCCGGGCCACCGCGGTGGCGGCGTCGTCGGGGTGGAGGGCCTCGATGCGGTTGTCGAGCCCGATCTCGAACATGATCGGGTGCGGGTCGCGCAGGCCGATGATCGGCACGTCGGTGAACCGGAAGATGCACCAGTCCAGCCCCGACTCGCGCACCAGCGCCTCCGACGCGATCTTGCTCTCCGTGTACGGATCGGTCCCCACCACGGGGTCGTCGACCCGCCGGGGCGGCGGCTTCTGGAGCGTGTGGCCGTGCACGTCGAAGGTCGAGGTGAGGAGGAGCTTCGGCTTGCGCGAGCGCCCCTGGATGGCCTGCACCACGTTCGCGGTGCCCTGCACGTTCACGGCCCGGGTGCGCTCGGGGTCCTCGTCCGACCCGGGGGGGATGACCGCGGCCAGGTGCAGCACCGCGTCCATCTCCTCGACCGCCCGCGCGACCGCCCGGGCGTCGCGGACGTCGCCCCAGACCGGCTCGACCTTCTTGCCGAGGTCGCGGGCCGCCTTGCGGGTCGCCGGGGTGTCCAGGTCGAAGGCGCGGACCTGGTGCCCCTCGCGGAGCAGCTCGGGGATGACGTGGGAACCGATGTTGCCGAAGGGTCCGGTGAGGAGGATCTTCACTCTTTGTCCACCTAGAGGAGGAAGGGGATGAAGGCCTTGCGTCCCGCAGGGTAGTCGGGAAAGCGCTCCCGGTACCAGCGATGGTGAGAGACGGCGCGGGGGGCCAGGTTGGCGAAGGTGTAGACGGCGAAGGCCAGGCCGGCGGGCGACCAGGTCAGGATGGCCCAGCCGGTCCATTCGATGATCTCGCCCAGGTAGTTGGGGGCGGTGACGAGCTCGAAGGCGCCGCCTCGGGGGATCCGGTAGCCGGTCTCCCCGGGGGCCCGGAGGTTCCGCAGGGTCCGGTCGGAGGTCACGTTGAGCGCGAAGCCCCCCAGGAAGAGCGCGGAGCCCACCAGGAACGGGGTGGAGGAGAGCCAGCCGGCGGGATAGTCGCCCATCGCCGAGATCCAGCGGGCATTGATCCAGTTGTTGAGCAGGTTGAAGAGGAAGGCCATGGCGGCCACCGTGACCGGCATGCGCCGCCCCTCGGCCCGCAGCAGGAAGGGGAAGACGAAGGCCCGGTACAGGTAGTGGAGCTGCCAGAGGGCGAGCAGCACGAGCGGCACCGGCCGCAGCGCGTTCGGGCCCTGGAAGTAGACCCAGGCGAAGAACCAGACCGCCGGGCTCTCCATGACGATCCAGCCGACCCGCGCGGGGATGGTGGGGCCCCAGCCCTTCCGCTCGTGACGGCCGTAGGGGGCGGGGATGAAGACGAGCGAGAGCAGGGTGGGGACGGCCAGCGCGATCTCCAGGAGGACCAGCCAGCCATAGGTGTCGAGGCGCACGGCCGGAGGTTAACCCGCTTCGGGGCGCGGTGCCGAGGGGCGTCGGGGTATGGTGGCGCATGGACATCGGATGGGCCTCGGACGGGGACCTGCCGGAGATCCGCGCGCTCCTGCGGGCCTGCGCCCTGCAGGACGACGACGTCGGTCGGCCCGGGCAGCGCTTCCTCGTCGCCCGCAGCGGGGCGGAGCTCCTGGGCTGCATCGGGTTCGAGGTCCACGGGCAGGACGGGCTCCTGCGATCCTTCGCGGTCGCCCCGGGCCAGCGCCGCCGGGGGCTGGGAGCGGCGCTGCACGATCGCGCCGTGAAGGAGGCCGCCGCGCTCGGGGTCCGGCGCCTCTTCCTGCTCACCACCACCGTTCGAGAGCGGGCGCTCCGGGCCGGCTTCGTGGACGTGCCGAGGGAGCTCGTGCCCGCCTCGATCCGGGAGGGGGACCAGTTCCGGTCGCTCTGTCCCGCCTCGGCCGCCTGCATGGTGCTCCGCCTCCCATGATCGCGCGCCGGCTGGCACTGGCCGCGCTCCTCGTCCTCGCCGGCTGCCGGGACTGGCGCGCCCGCGTCGATCCGGCCCGCGCCGCGGCGGAGCCGGAGCAGGTGGCGCTCGCCGGGGAGGCGCCCATCGAGTTCGAGGCCAAGGAGCACCACGTCACCCTCACGCCGCGCGCCGGCTACCGCATCACCGGCTACGCGGTCGACACCAGCCGGACGCTGCTCGATCAGTGGGACTTCGTCCTCCCCATGGACCTGGCCCTCGCCTGGGGCCCGGTCGCCACCCCCGAGGTGCTGGCGCACATGAAGTTCCACCTCTCCGGCCGGTACGTCAGCTGGTGGCACGACGGCGGTGGGGCCTTTCCCGGGCAGCAGGTCATCGAGCGCCACGTGGCGAACCACCACCTGGTGCCCGCGTCGGACGAGGTGGCCCGGGAGATGAAGCGGATCCGCGAGGGCGACCTGGTGACGCTCCGAGGCAAGCTCGTCGACGTGGTGATCCGGGACCGCGCCGGGCGCACCGCCTTCCAGTCGCCCACCAGCCTGTCCCGGGACGACGTCGGCTCGGGCGCCTGCGAGCAGGTCTGGGTCGAGGCGGTCGAGGTCGAGCGTCCCTGATCAGCCGGGGCGCAGCGTCTCCGACGGGCTCTCGCCGAACATCCGGCGGTAGTCGGCCGCGAAGTTGCCGAGGTGGAAGAAGCCCCAGCGGATCGCCACCTGGCTCACCGTCACGCCCGGCCCGGCCTTGCGCAGGTCGACGCGGGCGGCGTTGAGGCGCAGCACCCTGCCGTAGGTCTTGGGGGGGAGGCCGAGCGACCGGCGGAAGCCGCTGTGGAGGGTGCGCACCGGGACGCCGACGGCCCGGGATAGTTCACTGACCGTCACTGGCTCGGCGAGGTGCGCCGTGAGGTACTCCTCGGCCCGCCGCAGCGGATCGGTCCGCGTCGCCGGCCGGCCCGCGGAGGGGAGCTCGGTGGTGGCGTCGAGCAGCGCGTCGAGGACGGCGTCCTCGAAGCGGGAGGAGGTGACCGGATCGACGAGCGCCCCCGGCGTCCCGCAGCGCCCGCCGAAGCTCGCCGTACCAGGCGCGCCCGAGCGCGCGCCCGGCCTCGCCGTCCCGGAGGCGCATCCACCCGTCCACGTCGAAGGCCTGGGGGCGCCCCCGCGAGGCCGCATGCCGGGACAAGCAGCAACTCCTCCACCGCCAGCAGGAAGACGAGGTGCGCGCCGGGCGCGCGGAACTCGTAGGGCATTCCCCCGAGGATCACCGGGACGTCGCCGCGGCGGAACGGCCGCCCCTGGAGGAAGGCGGGCCCCGCCGACAGGCAGAGTCCGACCACCCGGGTTCCCGGAGGCGGCGTGCCGCGGCACAGGACGCCCGGCCGGCGCACCACGAGGGCGAGCTGGATCCGCGCGGTGTGGGCGACGACCAGCCTGCCCCGGAACCTGCCCCGCCCGAGCTGGATCTCCGACTCGTTCCAGGCCGGCGCCCAGGTGGCGAGCTCCTCGAAGCTCCCGAAGTTCCTCGCCGCGGCGAGCCCTACGGGAAGGAGCTTCGCCGGAGACGACCGCGAACCTGCCAGCATGATGAGGCCCCTCTCATGGAGCGCGAAATCATGCGAAGGAGGCGTTCGGTAAGCATTTCCTTCGTCCTGACCCCACCCATTCGGGTGCAGTCCGAACGGATCAGGCGGTGCCGCGCAGGATGTCGTCGAGCCGCTGAACGAACTGGCCGCGGGTGAGCACCTCGTCGACCCCGGCCCTGCGCGACGCGTCCATCAGGTCGGCCTGGAGGTGGCCGAGGAATCCGACGACCCGGGTCGCGCCGGCGACCTTCGCGGCAGGCACCTGGTCGACGACGCCGGGCTCGCCGAGGTCGAGGACGAGGGTGCCCGGGCCGAGGTCGCGCGCCGCCTGCTCGAGCGGGGTGCCGCGCGGCGCGAGCTTCACGTCGGCGCCGAGCCGCTCGGCGGCGGCGAGGATCTTGGAGCGGAAGACGAGGTCGCGGACGGCCAGGATGACGGGCATGCCCGGGTCTATCCGGAGCGAATCCCCGGCGCCACGCCGCCCCGGTGGATATGACTCGAGCAGGCGGCTCGCCGCCCGGGTCGCGCCCTCCATCTCCGGGGGCGGCGGGATCGGCAGCCGGAGGACTCGTCGCACCGGCTCCACGATCCGCCCGGCCAGCAGGTCGGCGTTCGAGACGTGGGTGCAGGCCAGGTGGCGGCTCATCCCTTCCACGAGGATCGGGTACTCGGGGAAGTCGCCCCGCTCGGTGTAGACGACCCGGGTTCCCGCGGCGATGGCGTCGGAGACGATGCCGTACCCGGGCTTCGTCACCACCACGTCCACCGCCGCCACCGCGTCGGGAAAGGTGAGATCGAGCGCCTCCAGCCGATGGTCGACGTCCTCCGGCCGCAGCCAGCGGAGGTCGCCGGCGGCGGGCGTCGCGTCCCGGGGGAGAGCGGGCGGCCCCACGCCGCCGAAGGAGAGGAGGACCGCGGTCCGATCGTCGAGGCCGAGCCGGCGGCGCGCCTCCGCGCGGGCCACCCTGGGGCGCCGGGCCACCAGGCCGACCGGCTCCCGGTGCGCGAACGCCGACAGGTCTCCGGCGAAGGGGAGCTCGAGGAGGAGCGACGCCTGGCGGTAGGCCGACGCGGCGAGCGCGGCCGACGCGGCCAGGCCGGGCTCCCGGACGGACAGGTGCCGGTAGATCCAGTCCCAGGAGAAGTTCCCGAGCCCCACCGAGGGGACCCCGGCGCGCGCGGCCGCCGCGAAGGCGAGGGCGGGGATGTCGCCGACCACCAGGCCGACCCGGGCCTCGCGCAGGAAGCCCGCCTCTGCCTCGACCCGCGCGTCCCAGGTGGACTCGAACTCCCGGCACCGGGCGGCCGTGGCCGCCTCGTCGATGCGGAGGGCGTCGTGCTGGACGAGCCCCACGTCGCAGGCGGCCGTCCGGAACGTGAGCGGCCCCGGGACGGCCCGCCGCACCAGCCGCTCGGGGACCGAGCCGACCACGGCGAGGGGGACCGACGGATCCCGCCGGCGCAGCTCGGCGAGCACCTCGCAGGCCCGGGTCATGTGGCCGTAGCCGTGGCCGGAGAGGTAGAGGGCGATCACGAGGCAGGAGTCCGGGGCTGGCGCAGCATACCCGCCCCGGTTAGCTCCCCGCCATGAACGCCGCCCTTCTCTCCCTCCTGCTGGCAGGTGCCCCGATGAGCGTCCACGACTTCCAGGTGACCACCATCGACGGGAAGGAGGTCTCGCTCTCCCAGTACAAGGGCAAGGCGCTCCTGCTCGTGAACACGGCCTCCGAGTGCGGGTACACCCCGCAGTACAAGGGGCTCGAGGAGCTCTACCAGGCCTACCGCGCGCGGGGATTCGAGGTGCTGGCCTTCCCGTCGAACGACTTCGGCGCGCAGGAGCCGGGCTCGAACGCCCAGATCAAGAAGTTCTGCGAGGCGCGCTACAAGACGACCTTCCCGCTCTTCGCCAAGATCGCGGTGAAGGGGGCCGGCGCGGCGCCGCTGTACGCGTACCTGACCACCCTTCCCGTGAACGGCGGGGCGGTGACCTGGAACTTCAACAAGTTCCTCGTCGATCCCTCCGGCAAGGTGGTCGCGCACCTCGACTCGAGCGTCGAGCCCACCTCCGCCGAGCTGAAGAAGAAGCTGGAGGCGGTGCTCCCGGCCAGGTGAGCGGCGGGGCCAGCGTGGCGCGAAAAGCGGTTTTCCCACGGGCCCGACGGGGGAACCCGCAAGAGCCCGGCGGTCGCTTGATCGCGCCCTCCGGCGGGGCGCAACGTGCTCGACGGCCGGCCGCGGGAGGCGCGCCGGTCGAGGAGGCAGCCACATGACCCGCATGGCGATCAAGCGGTTCTCCGCACCCGACGAGACGAGGCCCTTCGTGGACAAGGGCCGGCTGGAGCTCATCCGCCTCGGCGACGACCTCGTCGGCCGCGGCATCTTCGAGCCCGGGTGGCGCTGGTCGAAGCACGTGAAGCCCATCGCCGGGACCGCGAGCTGCGAGGCGGCGCACGCCGGCTACGTGCTCTCCGGGCGGATGCGCGTCGTCATGGACGACGGGCAGGAGGCGGAGATCGCCCCCGGGGACTTCGTCACCATCCCGCCCGGGCACGACGCGTGGACGGTGGGGAGCGAGCCCTGCGTGCTCCTCGACTTCGCGGGCTTCGCCGACTACGCCCGGCCCGGCCGGCACGCCGAGGAGCGCGCCGGCGCGTCGACCCACCCGCACTGATCGGGATCAGGCCCCGCCGTGGGCCCGGACGAACGCGGCGTGGAACCCGGAGAGCTTCCGCACCACCGTCTCGATCTCCTCGACCGGCGGCAGGATGGTGGTCCGGAAGTGGCAGGTGCCGGGGAGCTGGCCGAACCCCGACCCCGGGACCACGCAGATGCCGGTCTCCTCGAGCAAGGCGAGGCAGTACTCGGCGTCGGTGGTCCCGGGCGGGAGCGTGATCCGCGGGAAGGCGTACATCGCCCCGGTGAGCGCGTTGCACTGGATGCCCGGGATGGCGTTCAGCCCCTTCCCGAGCAGCGCGGCCCGGTGCTTCAGCGACTCGAGGATCCCGCGCCGCTCCCGGTCGAAGAGCGGGAAGGAGGGCTCGCCGGGCCGGGGCGGCCGCACCAGGATCCAGGTGACCAGCTGTCCCGCCGAGTTGGCGCACAGCGCCACCGACTGGAGCTTCTCGACCTCCGCCATCACCTCGGCCGGGACGTTGCGGCACTCGAGGTATCCGCCCCGGTGGCCGCACTCGCCGAAGAACCCCTTCGACACGGAGTGGAAGCTGAAGAGGGGCACGTCGAGGAGGCCGCGCCGGACGAGCACGCTGGCGAAGGAGACGAAGCGGTCGCCCGCCCGGTAGACGTTCTCCTGGTAGACCTCGTCGGCCAGCACCGAGAGCCCGTGGGCGCGGGCGAAGTCGAGCACCATCGCCACGTTGGACTCGTCGAGCACCGCGCCGGTGGGGTTCCCCGGGTTGATGACCGCGATGGCCCGGACCCGGATCCCCCGCGTCACCGCCTCCGCGTGGGCGGTCTCGAGCGCGTGGCGGGAGAGGCTCCAGTCCTTCGCCTCGTCCAGGTAGTACGGGACCATCGTGCCGCCCAGCAGCGTGAGGGAGGCCGAGTAGAGCGGGTACTGCGGGATGGGGATCATCACCCCGTCCGCCGGGCCGTCGACGAGCAGGCGCAGCACCGACTGCACGCCCTTGCTGGCGCCGTCGGTGAGGAAGACGTGCTCGGCGTCGGCGGGGATGCCGTCGCGCTCGTGGACGAAGTCGGCCACCGCCTGCCGGACGAAGCGCCAGCCCTTGCTCTCGGTGTAGATCCCCACGCCGTGCCCGCCGCTCTCGCGCAGCACGAGCCGGGCCGCCTCGCGGGCGTCCTCCGGGAAGGCCGCCGCCGCCGGCCCCTCGAGGAGCGCCGGGTACTCGCAGAGCGCGAGGACCTGCCGGACGTAGGTGAGCGGCTTCTGCCCGAGCGACTGGGGGTTGCCGATGTTGCAGTAGATGATCCGCCGCCCCTGCCGCTCCAGCTCGCCGGCGCGAGCCACGATGGCACCGCGAACCGCGTACTGGGTCTCGCGAACCGCGTGGCTGACGTCCTGGAGCGTGAGGGACATGGGAGCGCCTTTCGGGAGGAAAGAAGGGCGTCGATGTTAGCAGATTTATTCCTTCGACAGCTGCACCCGGGCCAGCGCGAGCTCCTCCTTCTGGGCGTCGCTGACCCGCGGGTACTCCAGCCGCAGTGACTCGAGCGCCTCCACGACGGCCGCCGCGACCACCAGCCGGGTGAACCACTTGTTGTCGGCCGGGACCACGTACCAGGGGGCGTGCTTCCTCGCCGTGCCCCGGATGGCCTCCTCGTAGGCCTTCATGTAGCTCGACCAGTGGGCCCGCTCCCGCACGTCGGCGGAGGAGAACTTCCAGTGCTTGTCGGGCTCGTCGAGCCGCTCCAGGAAGCGCCGCTTCTGCTCCTTGCGCGAGACGTTGAGGAAGAACTTGAGGACGAGGAACCCGTTCCGGGCCAGGTGGCGCTCGTAGTCGGCGATGGCCTCGAGCCGCTCCTCCCAGATGTCCTTCCCCACCAGGCTGGGCGGGATGCGCTGGCGGGCCAGGATCTGCGGGTGCACCCGCACCACCAGGACCTCCTCGTAGTAGGAGCGGTTGAAGATGCCGAGCCGCCCCCGCTCCGGCGCGACGCGCTGGGTCCGCCAGAGGAAGTCGTGGTCCAGCTCCTCCGGCGAGGGCTGCTTGAAGGAGGTGACCTGGCAGCCCTGCGGGTTCACGCCGGAGAGGACGTGCTTGATGGTGCCGTCCTTCCCCGCCGCGTCCATGGCCTGGAAGATGAGCAGCGCGCCCCATTCGTCGCTGGCGTAGAGCTTCTCCTGGAGCTCGGACAGGCGCTCCACGCCCTCGGCGAGCATCCGCTTCGCCTCCGGCTTGTCCTCGGACCCGAGGCCGCCGGTGTCGGCCGGATCGTGGTCGCGCAGGCGGAACCCCTTCCCGCGGGTGATCCGGTAGGGGTCGAGGAAGCGGGACAGCCTGCGGGTCGAGAGCTTCCGGCTCATCCGTTCTCCGTTCGTCCACCCCCCGGAGGGGCTCGCGGGATTCGCCCTCCACCGTTAGAGGAACGAGGCAGGGGGCGCAAGGCCCGGAACGGAGGCACCATGGCGGAGAAGCCGAGGCGAGTGACCATCCTCGAAGGACGGGCCGTACCTCGTGACCGGGTCGGTACCGCTCGTGAAGCTGACCATCGGCGTGAACGCCGAGGGCGAGTCGGTGCGCTGGGAGCGGGGGGAGACCTTCCCGGCGCAGGCGCAGTACGCCCTGTGCCGCTGCGGGGGCTCGAAGAAGAAGCCCTTCTGCGACGGCACGCACGCCCGGATCGGCTTCGACGGGGCCGAGACCGCCAGCCGCGATCCCTATCTGGAGCAGGCCGAGGCGATCGACGGGCCGACCCTGCGCCTCACCGACGCCGAGCCGCTCTGCGCCTTCGCGCGCTTCTGCGATCCCCACGGCCGGGTCTGGAACCTGGTCGAGCGGTCGGACGAGCCCGAGGCCCGCCGGCACACCGAGGAGGAGGCCGCCGCCTGCCCGGGCGGGCGCCTGGTCGCCTGGGACAAGGCGACCGGCAAGGCCCACGAGCCGACGCTCCAGCCCCAGGCCGGCCTCGTCGAGGACCCGGCCCAGGGGTGCAGCGGCGGCATCGCCCTGTGGGGCGGGATCGAGGTGGTCGGCGCCGACGGGAAGGGCTACGAGGTGCGGAACCGGCAGACCCTCTGCCGCTGCGGGGCCTCGCAGAACAAGCCGTTCTGCGACGGCACCCACGCCTCCATGAAGTTCAGCGACGCGACGTGATCCGGGGGCGTCCGCGCCCCGGCGGTCCCCAGGCGGCGCGGACGGCCGCCTCCCCGTGGATCCGCTCCAGTCGCCGGACGGTGAAGTGGCCCCAGGCCGTGCGCTGGTAGTGGCTCATGAAGGCCAGGTTCACGGCCGCGCCCCCGGCCGCGCCGAGGAGCGGCACGAGCTGCGCGGCGGCCTTCTCCGACACCGCCACCCCGAAGCGCTGCGCCACGGTCGAGAGCAGGCGGGCGAGCGCCGGGGCGCCCCGGTCCGCGGCGGCGCGCGTGAGCCCCTTCGTCGCCACCCACTCGGAGGCCTCCGCGATCGAGCGGGCCAGCGCGGCGCGGACGGCGAAGTAGCCGGCCTCCGCCGCGTCGTCCGAGGCCCGGGGCGAGCCGTAGGCGAAGACCGCCAGGCACTGGAGGCGCGCCTCGGGACGGGCCAGATCCTCCCCCTGCGCCCGGGCGTGGTCGGCGATGGCCCGGAGCATGAGGGTGGTCGACACCGGAAGCTCGATGGCGAGGCCGGCGAGCCCGAAGGCGCCCCCGCCCGCGCCGGCGGCCCCGGCGGCCAGCCGGTGGAACCACTTGGCAGGTGGATTGGGGTCGGCGTCCATGGTGCGCAGCGCGACCGAGAGCGCCCGGTCGAGGGCCGCACCCGTGGCGCGGTGGATCTGGCGCGAGGCGGCCGCGGGGAGGGCGGCGACCGCCATCTCCACCGGGCGCCCCACCAGGTCGGTGAGCCGGATGGCGAGCCCGGGGTTCTCGAGCACGTCGCGCGCGCGGGCGAGGGCCTCCCGATCGGCCTCCTTCACGCCGCGCCGCCGTCGAGGCTCATCCCTGCGCCATCCCCTGCGACGCCATCCACTCGTCCATGGCCTTCTTCATCTGCCTGGGCGTCAGGTCGGCCTGGTGGGTGGCGAGCGCCCAGCGGTGGCCGAAGGGATCGGTGACCTGTCCGAACCGGTCGCCCCAGAACATGTCGGCGGGGGGCATGACCGGCTTCGCCCCGGCGGCGACCGCGCGGGCGTACACGGCGTCCACGTCCTTCACGTAGTGCATGAGGGAGACCGGCGAGCCCCCCAGCGTCTGGGGAGACGGCGCGCCCATCTCCGGGGATTCGTCGCCCAGGAAGAGCACCCGGTCTCCGAGCCTCAGCTCCGCGTGCATGATCTTCCCGTCCGGGCTGGACATCCGGGAGAGCTCCTTCGCGCCGAACGCCTTCTTGTAGAACTCGATCGCCGCGGCGGCGCCGCGGATGGCGAGCCCGGGGACGAGGGCGCCGGAGGCGCGCGGGACCGCGTCGACCTTCTTCCTGGCGGGCTTGCGCGCCGCCTTCCTCGCGACCTTCCTCGCCGGACGAGCCTTGCCTCGAGCCTTCTTGGCCATGGGTGCCTCCTTCGCAGTCCCATATCCCGCCCGGTCCGCTTCGCAACCCCGGCACGGGCGCGAACGGGTAGGATCGGCGGATGTCCGAGCTGCGCTCGTTCTTCGGTGGGGACCGCTTCGCCGCCCGAAACGGCATCGAGCTCCTCGAGGTGGAGGAGGGGAGGGCGGTCGCCCGGCTCACCGTGAGCGGCGAGCACCTCAACGCGGCCGGCGTCGTGCAGGGAGGGGCGGTCTTCACGCTCGCCGACTTCGCCTTCGCCGCGGCGTCCAACTCCCGGGGAAACGTGGCGCTGGCCATCGAGGCCCACGTCACCTTCCTGCGGGCCGTGCGCGCGGGCGTGCTCCGGGCGGAGGCGCGGGAGGAGTCGGGCTCGCGCCGCCTCTCCACCTGCACCGTCCGCGTCACCGACGAGAAGGGCGAGCTCGTCGCCCTCTTCACCGGGACGGCGTTCCGGAAGGACGACCCGCTGCCGCGACCTTGAAGGGCAGGCTGCGCAGCCGCTCCCCGGTGAGCGCGAAGAGCGCGTTCGCCACCGCCGGTGCGATGGGGGGAAGGCCCGGCTCGCCGATGCCGCCCGGAGCGGCCGTGCTCGGCACGATGAAGGTCTCGACCTTCGGCATCTCGGAGATGCGCAGGGGCTCGTAGAGGTGGAAGTTGTCCTGGACCGCGGCCCCCTTCGCGAAGGTGATCTCGCCGCGCAGCGCCGCGGAGAGCCCGTAGGCCACGGACCCTTCCATCTGGTGGGCCACGCTGTCCGGGTTGAGCGCCGTGCCGCAGGAGACGGCCACCACGACCCGGTTCACGCGGACCTTCCCCTTCACGAGCGTGACCTCCGCCACCTCCGCGACGTGGCTGCCGAAGGACGACTGGCAGGCGATGCCGCGGGCGACCCCCTTCGGGAGCTTCCTTCCCCAGCCGGCCCTCTCGCCGGCCAGCGCGAGGACCGTCCGCAGGGGATGATCGGGCGGGAGCAGCGCGAGCCGGAAGGCCAGCGGGTCCTTCCCGGCGGCGTGCGCCACCTCGTCCACGAAGCTCTCCTCGGCGAAGGCGTTCTGGGACGCGTAGACCGAGCGCCACCAGCCGAGCCGCACGCCGACCTCGGGCATGGCGCTGTCGACGCGGATGGCGCGGGACCGGTACGGGACGTCCACCGCTCCCTCCACCACGTCCGGATGGCCGTTGCGCCCGGAGCTTCCGAAGTGCTGCGCGGAGATGGACGGGCTCCGCACGCGGTGGTGCCAGGCGACGAGGTTCCCCTTCGCGTCGAGGCCGGCGCGCAGCTCGTTCACGCCGCAGGGGCGGAAGTAGTCGCCCCGGAGGTCGTCCTCGCGGGTCCAGGTGACCTGCACCGGGGCCCCGGCTCCCTTCGAGACGTGCGCGGCCTCGAGCACGAAGTCGGGAAAGGCGCGGCGACCGAAGCCCCCTCCGAGGAAGGTGACGTGCACCACCACCTTGTCGTCCGGAAGGCCGAGCGCCTTGGCCACGTCGCCGCGCGCCCACAGCGGCGCCTGGGTGGGGGCCCAGATCTCGGCCCCGCCGGCGTCGACCCGGGCCACGCAGTTCATGGGCTCCATGGTGGCGTGGGCGAGGAAGGGGAGGTGGTAGGTCGCGGTGACCTTCTTCGCGGCGCCGGCGAGCGCCTTCTCGAGGTCCCCTTCGCTGCGGGCGGGCTTCTCGTCCACCGGCGCGGCGAGCACGAGCCGGGCGATGGCCGCCGAGTCGAGGGCAGCCGTTCGGCCCCGGCTCGAACGACGACGTCGAGCGCATCCCGGCCGCGGAAGGCGCTCCAGGTCGTGTCGGCGACCACCGCGATCCCGCTCGGCACCTCGAACACCTTCCGCACGCCCGGGATCGCGAGGGCCTTCTTCGCGTCGAAGCGCACCACCTTGCCGCCCAGCGTGGGCGGCCGGGCCACCGCGGCGTGGAGCATTCCGGGGACGCGGACGTCGATCCCGAAGGTGGCCGCACCGCGGGTCTTCGCCGGTGTGTCGAGCCGGGGAACGGCCTTGCCGATGAGCCGGTAGTCCTTCGGGTCCTTGAGGCGCGGGCTCTCCGGCACCGGCACCCGGGAGGCCTCCTGGGCCAGCTCTCCGTAGGTCGCGCGGCGGCCCGAGGCGGCGTGGGTCACCTCGCCGTTCCCGGCGCGACAGGACGCCGGCTCGACGCCCCAGCGCGCGGCCGCTGCGGCGACGAGCATCTCGCGGGCGGCGGCGCCGGCCTTCCGGAGCGGCTCCCAGGACTGGCGGACGCTGGACGACCCGCCGGTGATCATCCGGCCGTACCTCGGATCGGCGTCGCCCTGGACCACGCGCACCGTCTTCCAGTCGGCGTCGAGCTCCTCCGCCACGAGCACCGCCATGCCGGTGTAGCTGCCCTGCCCCATCTCGGAGCGGCCCAGGAACACGGTCACCGCGCCCTTCGGATCGACGTTCAGCCAGACGCTCGGCTGGAACCCGGACGCGGAAGCCGGGGAGGCGGGATCGGCGGCGGCCACCCGCAGCGGGCTGGCGGCCAGCCAGAGCCCCGTCCCGGCCGCGATCTCGAGGAAGGTGCGGCGCCCCATCGTGCCCGCGCTCATGGCGTGCCTCCCTTCGCGGCGAGGTGGACGGCGCGCCGGATCCGCTCGTAGGTCCCGCAGCGGCAGAGGATGCCGTCCATGGCGTCGTCGATGTCGGCGTCGGTGGGGTGCGGCTTGCGGGCGAGCAGCGCGGCGGCGGCCACGATCTGTCCGGACTGGCAGTAGCCGCACTGCGGGACCTCGTCGGCGATCCAGGCCCTCTGGACGGGGTGGCTCCCGTCGGGCGAGAGCCCCTCGATGGTCGTGATGCGGCGGCCGGCGGCCTCGCCGACGGTGAGCTGGCAGCTCCGGGTGGGCTCGCCCTCCACGAGCACCGTGCAGGAGCCGCAGGCGCCGATGCCGCAGCCGAACTTGGTGCCGGTCAGCCCGAGGGTGTCGCGGAGCGCCCAGAGGAGAGGGGTCTCCGGCGAGACGTCCACCGGGTGGCTGGTACCGTTGACGAGCAGCGTGACCATGGCGACCTCCGGCGGGTCGCTCCGGACCCGCGCCGCGGAGCATAACCGCCCCCGACGGCCGCGGCGATCCGGTGGTGGCGTGCTAGCTTCGTCGGGCCATGAACTGGTCTCTTACCCCCCGGATCGCGGCACTGGCCGCGGCCCTCCTGCCCGCCGCCGGCGTCGCCCAGACTTCCCTCCCGCTCCCGCCCAGCGCCATCCTGACCAACTACGATCGGGTCCTCATCGGGCAGGAGGAGGCGCTCGAGTCCGGCGCCTACGTGGCCCGCGTCGCCGATACCACCTCCGGCTGGTACAACCCGGCCGGCCTGGCGCGGGTGGAGCGGAGCATCATCGGCGCCAGCGCCACCGGCTACGAGCTCGACATCATCGACCTGGGGTCGATCCAGACCTCCTCGGGGCGCGTCTCCCTGGCCCAGCTGCCGAGCTTCTTCGGCGCCGTGCTGGGCAACGACGTCCTCCATTCGGACGCCTGGCGCATCGGCTTCTCGGCCACCAAGCCCACCTCCTGGTCGGTCGCGGTCAACGGCGCCACGCTGGAAGGCAACCGGATCACCTACTCCTCCCGGGTGAGCATCTCGACCCTGATCCCGACCATCTCGGCGGCCTGGGCGGCCCTGCCGAACCTGCGCTTCGGCGCGGGCCTGGGCGTGGCCGTCACGAGCCTCTCCCAGACGCAGATCCTCTCCCAGCGTGCCGTCGACACCGATGCGACCGCCGCCGCGTCGCTGCGGACGGCGGACGCCACCGGCGTCACCTGGGGGGCGCAGGGGACCTTCGGGGTCCAGTGGGACATCACCGATCACTTCCTGGTCGGTGCGAGCCTCTCCACGCCCACGCTCCAGATCCTCCAGACGGGCTCGCTCGCCTACCAGTCGATGGCGGCGGACGGCACGCCCTGGAACCAGGTCTACTTCCGCGATCCCGACGCCACCTTCGCGTACCGCCTGCCGCTCACCGTGAACTTCGGTCTCGCCTGGCGCGACAAGAAGTTCGAGGCGGAGCTGGACGTCCGCTACCACTCCGCCATCTCCCAGTACACCCTGCTCGGCTCGACGCAGAAGGTCGAGAGCGTGACCACGGGCCCGGACGGGCTCCCGGTCCACACCTTCTCCCCGCTTCCGGCGCTGACCTACGGGGCCGCCGCGGTGTGGAACGTGGCGGTGGGCGGACACTACAGGCTCGACGAGTCCTGGAGCTTCCACGGCGGGTTCTACTCCGACGCCGCGCCGGTCGATCCGGCCGGCTCGAGCCTCTTCCGCAGCGTGAACCTCTTCGGCGCGACCCTGGGGGCCAAGCTCAAGGGGTCCCACCTCTCCGGGTCGCTGGGCCTGGGGTTCAGCTGGGGCGACTCGAAGAACTTCGAGCTGGCCCCCCAGTAACCGGGAGAGCCGCCGGTCACCACGCGGCTCTCCATCCGGAGCATCAGCCTCCTCTACGCCATCGCCTACAACTTCTGAGGCTCAGCGCGTCGCCACCGGGGAGGCCGATGGGGTCTCCCCGGCCTTCGCGCGGGCCGGGGCGAGCCGCATGTCGTTCTTGATCCGCCGGTCGACCATGATCGAGGCGTCGGGGGTGAAGGACTCCTTGTAGCCGGGCGCCGTGGCGATCAGCGTGTAGTTCATGGGCGGCAGCGCGGTGATGACGTAGTAGCCGGACCCGTCGGTGGTGAACGACTGGTCAATCCAGCCCGGGCTGCTGGCCGTGACGGTGGCCCCCGCGATGGGCTTTCCCGTCTCGGCGTCGGTGACCACGCCGACCACCTGCCCGGTGATGGGCTGCGCGAGGGCCTGTCCCGCCCAGGCCAGGGCGACGGAGACGACCGCGATCCGGAGTGCTTTCAGGTTCTGCATGACTGCCTCCTTTCCCGGAATGGAGACGCGGCGGGCGCATTTGTGACACGGGCGGGCGAGGCCCTCCCGCGGTTAAGGGAACGCCTTGCCGGAGCCGCCATGACGACCTGGAAACCCGACCTGCGCGACGCCGACGCCACCCCCGAGGCGCTCTACCTGCGCCGCCGCGAGT
This sequence comes from uncultured delta proteobacterium, assembly GCA_963766715.1. GTDB lineage: Bacteria > Myxococcota > Myxococcia > Myxococcales > Anaeromyxobacteraceae > CAIOAK01. The sequence continues at coordinate 269,623 of CAVYBH010000015.1, read as the reverse complement.
TCCTCCGGCTCGGGGCCGCAGGCGCCATCGGCGCGGCCGCGGCGGGCCTTCCGCTTCCCGCCCTGGCGGGCGCCGACGACCCGGCGGGCGAGGTGCTCCAGACCGCCGCGTCCGTGAACCAGGCCGGCGGCGAGAAGCCCACCCCGTGGAAGTCGGTCACGACCTACAACAACTTCTACGAGTTCGGGACCTCCAAGGAGGACCCCGCGCGCCTGGCCGGCTCGCTGAAGACGCGCCCGTGGACCGTCGCCGTCGAGGGGGAGGTGAAGAAGCCCCAGCTCCTCGGCATCGAGGACCTCCTCCGGATGTTCCCCCTCCAGGAGCGCATCTACCGCTTCCGCTGCGTCGAGGCCTGGTCGATGGTCGTGCCCTGGGTGGGGTTTCCGCTCGGCGACCTGATCAAGCGGCTCGAGCCCACCTCCAGGGCGAAGTACGTGGTCTTCCAGACGCTGCTCGACCCCAAGGAGATGCCCGGACAGCGGAGCCGGGTGCTCGAGTGGCCCTACACCGAGGGCCTGCGCATCGACGAGGCGACGAACCCGCTCGCGCTCCTCACGGTGGGGCTCTACGGCCGCGTGCTCCCCAACCAGAACGGGGCGCCGGTGCGGGTGATCCTCCCGTGGAAGTACGGCTTCAAGGGGCCGAAGTCGATCGTCCGCATGCGCTTCGTCGAGGAGCAGCCGAAGACGACCTGGTGGCTCATGGCGCCGAACGAGTACGGCTTCTACGGCAACGTGAATCCCGCCGTCGACCACCCGCGCTGGAGCCAGGCCAAGGAGCGCCGCCTGGGGGACTTCTTCCGGCGGGAGACGCTGCCCTTCAACGGCTACGCGGCCGAGGTGGCCGGGATGTACGCGGGCATGGACCCGAGAAAGCTCTACTGAGGCCCGCGCGCGTGCGCGTCCCCCTGGCTCGCGGTCCATCGCGCTGGGTGAAGCCGGCCGCCGTCGCCGTGCTCCTCCTGCCGCTCGCCAAGCTGGGCTGGGACGCCTTCCGAGCGACGGCCTGGGCGCGAACCCCATCGAGGCGGCCCTGAATCGCCTCGGCTTCTGGGCCATGACGCTGCTCGCCCTCTCGCTCGTCCCCACGCCGGCGAAGGACCTGCTCGGCGTGGCCTGGCTGCAGCGGCTGCGGCGCGTGCTGGGCGTCACCGCCTTCGCCTACGCGCTGCTCCACTTCTCCTTCTACGTGGTCGTGGACAAGTTCTTCGACTGGCGGACCATCTCCCAGGATCTCACCAAGCGTCCGTTCATCATGGTGGGGTTCGCGGCGCTGCTCTGCCTGGCCCCGCTGGCCATCACCTCCACCGACGGGTGGGTGAGGCGGCTCGGCTTCCGGACCTGGAAGCGGATCCACCGGCTCGCCTACCTGGCGGCCGCGCTGGCGGTCGTCCACTTCGTGTGGCGGGTGAAGGCGGACCTGACGAAAGCCGCTGCTCTTCGCCGCCATCTTCTTCCTGCTGCTGGCGGCGCGGCTCCCGGGCTGGGTCCGGGAGGCCCGGCGCCGGGGCTCCCGGCGGTCGGTGGCCTGACCGCGGCGGCCTTCAGCGCTTGCCGCGCGCCGTGGGATTGGGCGTGGGCGGGGCGATTCGCCGGAGCGTGTTCCGGTCGACGTGCCGGTAGGGCTCGGCCCGTCCCGGGATCACGAGCACGGTCTCCTGCTCGTAGGAGAAGGTCCCGTCGGCGTTCACCGAGACGGCGATCGACCAGTCGGTCGTCCGGTACCCGTACTCCAGGAACGGGTTCGAGCAGATGCCGTTCACCGTGCTGCCCCGCTGGGCGCGGATCGTGAAGCGCCTGGCGTCCGGCTCGGCGGTGCCCGACGCCATCGCCACCTGCCCGCGGGGAATGGCCAGGGTCTGGTAGACGGTCCTCGTGGCCGGCTCCCAGAGCCAGTAGCCCACCTGGTCGTGGAAGGTCTGGACCTCGCCCGGCTTCACGATGTGCGTGTGGTAGCGGAGCCCGTAGAAGAGCTGGCGGGCCGTTGGTCTGGCCGTCGATGGGCTGGAGCTCGTAGTGCTCCACGTACGCGTCGTTCTCGGTTCCCTCCGCGACCGGGTGGTCGTCCGAGCCCTTCGTCCCCTCCCAGATCCCGGCCATGCCGGCGAGCGGGCCCAGGTTCGCCAGCGTGTCGGGGTCGACGTCCGGCTCGGTGAAGAGGTCCTTCGGAAACTCGCTCATGCGCGGATTCTAGGCGGTCCGGGGCCCGCGCGAAGGAGCCCTTGCAGGGGCCGGTTCATTCTGATAATGATTATCAAGATTGAAACAGCGGCCGGGTTGCCGGCCGGAGGATGACATGATCGTTTGCTCCTGCCGCGCCGTCTCCGACCGGGAACTCCACCGGGCCGTGGAGTCCGGGCGCTCCCTCGACGAGGTGGTCCGGCTCACCGGCGTCACCACCGACTGCGGTTGCTGCGCCGAGGAGGTGGAGCGGATCGTGGCCGCGAAGCGCCCCTGCCGCTCCACGCCGTGCGCGGGCTGCCCGGGCGCGTTACACGCCGAGGACGCCCGCGGCCTCGTCGCCGCCTGATCGGAGGAGGAACACCATGAAGGGTGACGTCAAGGTCCTCGCGCTCCTGAACGACGTGCTCACGAACGAGCTCACCGCCATCAACCAGTACTTCCTGCACGCGCGCATGTGCGAGAACTGGGGCTACGAGCGGCTCTGGAAGAAGGTCCGCGCCGAGTCGATCGACGAGATGAAGCACGCCGACCAGGTGATCCAGCGCATCCTCTACCTGGACGGCCTGCCCAACCTCCAGAAGCTCGGCAAGCTCGAGATCGGCGAGACCGTGGTCGAGCAGCTGAAGAGCGACCTCGCCCTCGAGAAGCGCGCCATCCCGGTGCTCAACGCCGGCATCGCCCTCTGCCGCGACAAGGGCGACAACGGCACCGCCGAGCTCCTCGAGGAGATCCTGGTCGACGAGGAGGAGCACGCCGACTGGCTGGAGGCCCAGCTCACGCTGGTGGCCCAGGTGGGGGAGCAGAACTACCTCGCCCAGCAGATGAAGGAAGAGGAGGAGTAGTCGAGGTAGGCTGCCGGCGTGATGCTGGCCCTCGACCCCGCCGCCGAGTCCCTGCTGGCCGCCTGGCGCGCCCGGGCCTTCCCCGGCGGGGAGGAGGCCGCGCGCGCGATCCGCGCCGTCGAGTGGACCGAGAAGGGGGAGCTCCGCAGCGCTCCCCGGGCCCGCTGGATCCCCTTCACTGCCCGTCACCGGACCGAGGCCGCGCGAACCTCGTTCCGCTGGGAGGCCATGCTGGCCACCGGGCTCCTCGGCCGGACCGCGGTCACCGACGCCTGCGACGACGGCCACGGCTGGTCGACGGCCCGCGCCGCCGGGCTCGTGCCGGTGGCCCGCGTGGAGGGGCCGGAGATGGACCGCGGCCAGGTCCAGCGCTACCTCGCCGACCTGGGGCGCTGCCCGGTCGCGCTGCTCCTCCATCCCCGCCTCGAGGCCTCCTCGGCGGGCGGTCGCTGGCTGCGCCTCCGGGACTCCGGCGGCCCCGGCGGGGCCACGGTGGAGCTGGAGATGGGCGGCGAGGGCGACCCGGTCGCCATGCGGGCGGTGCGCCCCGCCCTTCATGGGAGAAAGTTCATCGAACGCCCCTGGTCGGGTCGCATGGGCGAACCCGTCCTGTGGGAGGGATTGCGCCTGCCCACGCGGCTCGAGGCGAGCTGGCAGACCCCGGAGGGGGAGTACGTCGCCTACCGCGCCCAGGGAGTGCCCATCCGGGCCGAGCGCTGAACGGGGCTTCTCCTCGCGCCGCCGAGGCGTAGGCTCGATGCATGGGCGCGCCGGGGGAGAGGGGGCTCACCGGGGCCGAGGCGGCGGCTCGCCTCGCCGCCGACGGGCCGAACGAGCTGTCCCGGGACGCGCCCCGCGGGATCCTCCGCGCCGTCGCCGACGTCGTGAAGGAGCCGATGCTCGCCCTGCTGCTCGCGGCGGGCGGGGTCTACCTCCTGCTCGGGGACACCGAGGAGGCGCTCGCGCTCCTCTTCTCCGCCCTCGTGGTCGTGGGGATCACGCTCGTGCAGGAGCGGAAGACCGAGCGGGCGCTGGCCGCGCTGCGCGACCTCTCGAGCCCCCGGGCGCTCGTCGTCCGGGACGGGGAGCGGGTGCGGATCCCCGGGCGCGAGGTGGTCCGAGGCGACCTGCTCGTCCTCGCCGAGGGAGACCGGGTGGCGGCCGACGCGGTCCTCGTCGAGGCCACCCACGTCGAGGCCGACGAGTCGCTCCTCACCGGCGAGTCGGTCCCGGTGCGCAAGCGCGTCGCGGTCGGTCCTGCCCCGCTGGCGAGGCCGGGCGGCGACGACCTGCCCTTCGCCTACGCCGGCACGCTCGTGGTCCGGGGGCACGGTCTCGCGGTGGTCGAGGCCACCGGGGCGCGCACGGAGATGGGGCGGATCGGGACTGCGCTGGCCTCCATCGACCTGGGGCGCTCTCCGCTCCAGGTCGAGGTCTCGCGCCTCGTGCGCATCGTCGCGGCTCTCGGCGGGACGGCGTGCATCGCGCTGGTGCTGATCCACGGCCTCTCCCGCGGCGAGTGGCTCCAGGGCTTCCTGGCCGGGATCGCGCTCGCCATGGCGGTCCTGCCGGAGGAGTTCCCCGTCGTCCTCACCATCTTCATGGCCATGGGGGCCTGGCGCATCTCCCGGAACCGGGTCCTCACGCGCCGGCTGCCGGCGGTGGAGGCGCTCGGCGCCGCCACCGTGCTCTGCACCGACAAGACCGGCACGCTCACCGAGAACCGCATGGGCGTGGCCCGGATCTGGTCGCCGGGCTTCCTGCACGTCGTCGACGAGCCCTCCCTCCCGGAGGAGGTCCACGAGGTGGTCGAGTTCGGGCTGCTCGCCAGCCAGCGCGATCCCTTCGACCCCATGGAGCAGGCCTTCCACCGTCTCGCCGCCGCCGCCCTCCAGGGAACCCCGCACGTTCACGACCGGTGGACGCTGCTCCGGGAGTACCCGCTCTCGCCCGGGCTGCTCGCCATGGCGCAGGTCTGGGACGCCGCCGAGGGAGGCGTCCGGGTGGTGGCGGCCAAGGGCGCCGCCGAGGCCATCGCCGACCTCTGCCACCTCGACGCGGCGGCCGCGGCGGAGATGCGGGCGCACGCCGCGGAGATGGGAGCGGACGGGCTTCGCGTGCTGGCGGTGGCGCGGGCCGACCTGGTCGACGGTCCGCTCCCGGCGGCGCAGCACGACTTCGACTTCCGGCTGGTGGGGCTGGTGGGCCTGGCCGACCCGGTGCGCCCGGGCGTGCCGGCGGCCGTCGCCGAGTGCGAGGGCGCCGGCGTGCGCGTGGTCATGATCACCGGGGACTCGCCCGACACCGCCCGCGCCATCGGACGGCAGGTGGGGCTGCACCCCGCCGAGGTCCTGACGGGCGCGGATCTGGAATCGCTCCCGCCGGAGGACCTGGCCGCGCGGGTCCGCGGCGCCGAGATCTTCGCCCGCGTGGTCCCCGAGCAGAAGCTGAAGCTGGTGCAGGCGCTGCGGGCCGACGGGGAGATCGTCGCCATGACCGGCGACGGCGTGAACGACGCGCCGGCGCTCAAGGCGGCCGACATCGGGGTGGCCATGGGCGGGCGCGGCACCGACGTGGCCCGCGAGGCGGCCGCCCTCATCGTCACCGACGACGACTTCACCTCCATCGTCGGCGCGATCCGGCTCGGCCGCCGCATCCACGACAACCTCCGGCGCGCCATGGGCTACGTGCTCGCGGTGCACGTGCCCACCGCCGGGCTGGCGCTCCTGCCGCTCCTCCTCGGGTGGCCCATGATCCTCTTCCCGGTCCACATCGTCTTCCTGGAGCTCATCATCGATCCGGCCTGCTCGATGGCCTTCGAGGCCGAGCCCGGCGACCCGGACCTCATGCGGCGCCCCCCTCGCCGCGTCGACGCGCCGCTCTTCGACCGGCGCATGCTGGTCGTGTCGATCCTGCAGGGCGCCAGCCTGCTCGCCGCCACGCTCTTCGCCTTCCGCCTCGGGCTCGCCCACACCGGGGCGGACGCGTCGGCCCGGGCCATGGCCTTCACCACGCTCATCGCCGGCAACGCCGGGCTCATCCTGGTGAACCGGACCTGGCGGGGAAGCGTCCTCTCGATCCTCTCCGCCCGCAACCTGGCCGCCTGGGCGGTGATCGCGGGCGCCGTGGCGACGCTCGCGCTCGCGCTCGCCGTCCCGTTCTTCCGGAACCTCTTCCGCTTCGGGACCGTCGACCTCCACGACCTGGGCCTGGCCGCGGCGGTGGGGCTGGGGAGCCTGGCCTGGTTCGAGATCCTGAAGGCGGTGAGGCCCGCCTGGCTGCGCGAGCGATAGGCGCCTAGCGCGAAGGGTACGGGCTTCGCGGGGGCCAGGGCGAGCACCTCGGCCACCGCCGCCTCCAGGCGTCGGTTGAACTCGGCCGGGCGCTCCAGCATCGGGTAGTGGCCCACGCCGTCCATGAAGGACGCGTCGTAGCTGCCGTGCTTGCGGTTCGTGCCGATCTTCGTGACCGGGGAGAGCGGGGGCCCGGACTGGATGGCCCGCACCGGGACGCCGGCCGCCTCCATCCAGCGGGCCAGGTCGAGGCCGGGGTAGTCGCGGAGCAGCGCGACGGCCGGGACCGGGCGCGCGGCGGAGGCGCGGCGGACGACGAACTCCACGATGGCCGGGTCGGTCGACGGCGGGAACATCCGGTGGACCATGGAGGACATGGTGCCCGGGAAGTCCTCCTCGTAGAGCGCGGCGAGCTTCTCGGCGGTCTCGCGGGGCACCGGCTTCTCCACGTCGTGGAGCGAGTCGACGGCCACGATCCCGGCCACGCGGCCCGGCATGCGGCGAGCGGCGTCCAGCGCCACGGCGCCGCCCATGGAGTGGCCCACCAGCACCACCCGGTCGAGCTTCAGCGCGAGCACCACCGCCTGCACGTCGCCCCCCAGCCCGGCGACGGTCCACCGCGCCCGGTCCGCGCCCGAGTCGCCGTGACCGGCCATGTCGATGGTCACCACCCGGTACCGCCGGGCCAGCACGTCCACCTGGTCGCGCCAGAACCCCCGGTCGCAGGCCCAGCAGTGGAGGAGGACGACCGCCACCTTCCCCTGGCCGCGCACGTCGTAGGCGATCGAGACCCCGTCCTCGGCGCGCACCGTGCCCTGCCGGACGCCGGCGGCCGGGGGCGCCGTGACGAGCAGCGCGGCGAGGGCGGCGGCGATCACTTCGCGAGCGGCCCCGGCCAGTGGGTCACGCTCTGGAGGTCGTAGAGCTTCCCGTACCCGGCCTTGGAGAGCGTCTCCACGGCGATGCCGCTGCGGTGTCCCGAGCGGCAGTAGAGCACCACCGGCGTGGAGGCCGGCCCGATCTCGGCGGTGCGCTTCCCGATCTCGTCGAACGGGATGTTGAGGGCGCCCGGCACGTGCCCGTAGGCGAACTCGTCCGGCGTGCGGACGTCCACCACCTTCGCGCCGGCGGCGACGAGGGCCTTGGCGGTCGCGCCGTCGACCTTCCCGGGCTTCACCGCCGGGGCGGCGGCGGACGGTGCGGGCGCTGCCGGAGCAGCCGGCGCCTGGGCCAGGGCAGGGAGGGCGGAGGAGAGGATCAAGGCGGCGAGGAAGAGCTTCACGTGGTGCTCCTTTCGAGCGGCGACTCCCCGGGATCTATCCGGGGAGGGCGGGCGCGGCACGGGGAGGAGGAGGATCAGGAACGCCCGTGCGGGAAGGGCTTCCCCTGGATCGACGCGTCGAGGATCTCGATGGGGTGGGCGGCCTGGATCGAGGCGCCCTTCTCGCGAAGGACCCGCAGGACTTGAAGGGTGCAGCCCGGGTTGGCGCTCGCCAGGAAGGGAGCCTTCGTGGCGAGCACGTTCGCGGCCTTTCGCGCCCCCAGCTCGTCGGCGGCCTCGACCTGGGTGAGGTTGTAGATGCCGGCGCTGCCGCAGCACTGGTCGCCCTCGGGGACCTCGACGAGCTCCAGCCCCGGGATGGCGCGGAGGAGCGCCCGGGGCGGGTCCTGGATGCCCTGGGCGTGGCCCAGGTGACACGGAGAGTGATAGGCGACCCGGGCTGGAATGGGGTGGCGCTCGGCGCGCGCGGTCACCGCGGCCAGGAACTCGGTGACGTCCTTCACCTTCCCGGAGAAGGCCACGGCCCGATCGCGCCAGGCCGGGTCGTCGCGGAACAGGTGCGCCAGGTCCTTCAGGTGGGAGCCGCAGCCGGCGGCGTTCACGAGGAAGGTGTCGGCGCCGGACGCCTCGAGGTGCTCGACGAGCGCCCGGGTCATCGCCCTGGCCTCCTCGTCGCGGCCGGCGTGCACCGAGAGCGCGCCGCAGCACCCCTGGCCGGCGGGCACGATCACCTCGAAGCCCTCGGCGGCGAGCACCCGGAGCGTGGACTCGTTCACGCCGGGGAAGAAGACCCGCTGCACGCAGCCGCCCACCAGCGCCACCCGGCCGCGTCTCGCGCCGGTGGCGAGCGTGGCGACCGGGAGGCGCGAGGTCACCTCGGAGAGGCCCAGGGCCGGGGCGAGCGAGTCGAGCCGCCCCAGGAAGGGGAGGAGGCGCGTGAGCCCGGTGGCCCGGGTGAGCCAGCGCAGGCCGGTCACCTGCCACAGCCAGAGGAACACCGCCGCCACCCGCAGGCGGCCGGGGTAGGGGAAGAGGGAGAAGATGGCGGAGCGCCGGCTCGCGTCGGCGCTCGTTCGAACGTGCGCCGCCTCGACCTTCGCGCGGGCCTCCTCGATGACCACGTCGTAGCGGACGCCCGACGGGCAGGCCGCCAGGCAGGCCATGCAGCCGAGGCAGGAGTCGAGGTGCTGCACCATGTCCGGCGTGGGCGTCGCCCCGTCCAGCATGGCCTTCGCGATCTCGATGCGGCCGCGCGGCGAGTCGGGCTCGCGGCCCCACGCCACCCAGGTCGGGCAGACGGGGAGGCAGAATCCACAGTGGACGCAGTCGAGGGCGGGGTGGCGGCCGGACATCAGATCCCCCCCACGAAGCGGCCGGGCGCGAGCCGGCGATCGGGGTCGAAGCGCTCCTTCAGCGCGCGCATGAGGTCGATGGACGCGGGCGCCGCGCCCCAGGGGTCGAACGCCCCCCGGACCGCGACGGGGGCCTCGCAGAGGACGAGGGCCCCGCCCGTCGCCGCCGCCGCGACCCTGGCCTCGCGCAGCGCCGCGGCCAGGCCGGCCGGGGAGGCGGGGGAGGCGGGCTCGCCGGAGGCGAAGCCGATGCCCAGCGTGGGGTAGACGACCGCGGACGACGGGGAGAGCTCGGAGAGGACCAGCGGGAGCCAGCCCCGCGCCATGTCGGGGAGGCGCGAGGGGGGCGCGGTGACCTTCACCCGCAGCGAACCGAGCTCCCGGACCGCGTCGTGCCGGCGCCAGAAGGCCTCGGCCCCGGCGGCGTCGAGCCGCTCGCCGGAGAGCCCGGCCTTCCGCCCCAGCTCGAGGAGCCGCGTCGCCTGGTCGGCCACGCCGGCCTCGAACCCCTCGAAGCGGACCCCCAGGTCGAGCCGGTCCGAGGCGAAGATCCCCGCCGAGGAGGTGGGCTCGAGCTGCGCCGCCCGCCAGCCGGAGGCCAGCGACCAGGCCTGGCCGGCGTCGAGCCCCGGGAAGAGCACCGTGCCCGCGGTCTCCGGGAGCGGGTGCAGGCGGAAGGTCACCTGGGTGAGCAACGCGAGCGTCCCGAGCGAGCCCACCATGAGGCGCGGCAGGTCGAAGCCGGCCACGTTCTTCACCACCTTGGAGCCTCCGCGCACGGCCGTCCCGTCGGCGCGGACGAGGGCGACGCCCAGGACGAGGTCGCGGGCGGCGCCGTAGCGGGCCCGCCGCGGGCCGAAGGCGTTGGCCGCCACCACGCCCCCCACGGTGGCCCGGCCCGGGTAAGGCGCGTCGAGGGCGAGCCGCTGGCCGTGGCGGGCGAGCACCTCGGCGAGCGCGGAGAGCGTCATGCCGGCCTCGGCGGTGACCACCTGGTCGGCGGGCGCGTGGTCGACCAGCCGCGACAGGGCGCCGGTCCGGATCACCGCGTCGAGGCGCGACGGGCGGCTGCCCAGGCCCAGGTCGGTGCCGCCGCCCACGAAGGCGAGCGCCTTCCTCTCGGCGGCCGCGCGGGCCATGGCCTCGACCGCCTCCTCGACCGTGGCCGGCTCGAGGACGAGGCCCGGGACCACGCCCTGGACGGCGTCGGCCGGGGTCCCGGGGCGTCCGGGCGTCACCATCGCTGCACCTCGCCGGATCGCACGGCGGGGTGCTCCACGCCGCCGGGACCGGGCTTCTCGCCGCACAGCCGCAGCGAGGGGAAGACCTTGCCCGGGTTGAAGGCCTCCGCCGGGTCGAAGGCGGCGCGCACCCACTTCATGGTCTCGAGGTCGGCCTCGCCGTACATGTCGGCCATGTAGGCGGCCTTCTCGGCGCCCACGCCGTGCTCGCCGGTGATGGAGCCGCCGCGCCGCACGCACATGCGCAGGATCTCGCCGCCCAGGTGCTCGGCCCGCTCCTCCTGGCCGCTCTCCCGGGCGTCGTAGAGGACGAGCGGGTGGAGGTTGCCGTCGCCGGCGTGGAAGACGTTGGCCACGCGCAGGCCGTGGTCCTTCGCCATGCCCTCGATCTCGCGCAGCACGGGTGCGATCTCGGAGCGGGGGATGGTGCCGTCCTCCACCAGGTAGTTGGGCGAGATGCGCCCCACCGCGGCGAAGGCGCTCTTGCGCCCCTTCCACATGAGCTGCCGCTCGGCCTCGCTCCGCGGGAGCCGCAGCTCGAGCGCTCCCGCCTCCCGGGCGATGCGGACGGCGCGGGCGGAGAGGTCCTCCACCTCGGCCGCCGGCCCGTCGGCGTCCATGAGCAGCGCCGCGCCCACGTCGGGCCAGTCGAGCCCGGTGGCGGCCTTGGCGGCCACGATGGCGAGCCGGTCCATCATCTCGATGGCGGCGGGGAGGATGCCCGCGGCGATGATGCGCGAGACCGCCTCGCCCCCCTCGTCGGTGGAGGGGAAGGTGGCGAAGAACGTCCGGGTGGCCTCCGGCTTGCGGAGCAGCCGCAGCGTCACCTCGGTGACGATGCCCAGCATCCCCTCGCTGCCCACCAGCGCCGCGAGCAGGTCGTGCCCGGGCGAGTCGAGCGCCGGTCCGCCGATGTCGACGACGCGCCCGTCGTGCAGCACGACGCGGGCGCCCAGCACGTGGTTCACGGTGAAGCCGTACTTGAGGCAGTGGGCGCCGCCCGAGTTCTCGGCGACGTTCCCGCCGATGGAGCAGATGCTCTGCGACGAGGGGTCGGGGGCGTAGTAGTAGCCGGCGCCCGACACCGACTTCGTCACGTCCAGGTTGAGGACGCCCGGCTCGACGCGGATCCAGCCGTCCTCGAGGTTCGTCTCGAGGATGCGGCGCATCCGGGAGAGCGCCACCACCACCGAGCCGGGGACCGGCCGGGCGCCTCCGGAGAGGCCGGTGCCCGAGCCGCGCGGGACGATGGGGTGTCCCGCGGCGCGCGCCAGGCGGACCACCGCGGCCACCTCCTCGGTGGAGCCGGGCAGCACGACCAGGTCGGGCCGGGTTCGCCCGTGGGTGAGCCCGTCGCACTCGTAGGTGAGGAGGTCGGGCCCCGACGAGAAGCAGTTGCGCGCCCCCACCACCGCCGCCATGCGGCTGGCGAGATCGGCGAGGGAGGCGCGGGCGCTCACGTGTCGTTCCTCGTCATGCGGCTTCGTAGACGCGCAGCGCGGCGGCGGCCGCGGCGCCCGGGGCGACCGCCTTGCCCTGCTTCTTCATGCCCTGCTCGATGGCCGAGAGGACGGCGAGCACGTTGGCCTGGCTCGATCCGAACCCCATGAGGCCGATGCGCCAGAGCTTGCCGGCGAGCGGGCCGAGGCCGCCGCCGATCTCGATGTCGTGGTCGTTGAGCAAGTACTTGCGCACCGCGGCCTCGTCGACGCCCTCGGGCGGCGTCACCGCGTTGAGCGAGGGCAGCCGCTCGCCGTCCTTGGAGAGGGGCTTCGCCCCCAGGGCCGCGAAGCCGGCGATGAGGGCGGCGCTGTTCCTCTGGTGGCGCGCGAAGCGGGCCTCGAGCCCCTCCTCGGCGACGAGGCGGAGCGCCTCGCGCAGCGCATAGACCATGGTGATGGGCGCGGTGTGGTGGTAGACGCGCTTCCCCTCCGCCCAGTAGTCGGCCACCATCCCGGCGTCCAGGTACCAGGACTGGACCTTGGTCTTGCGCGCCCGCACCACGTCCAGCGCGCGGGGCGAGAGGGTGAACGGGGCCAGGCCCGGCGGGCAGGAGAGGCACTTCTGCGTGCCGGAGTAGACGGCGTCGGCCTCCCACGCATCGACGTTCACCGGGATGCCGCCCAGCGAGGTGACGGTGTCGACCACCAGCAGGGCGCCGTGCGCGTGGCAGAGCTTGCCGAGGCCGTCCATGGGCTGCTGGGCGCCGGTGGAGGTCTCGGCGTGGACGATGCCCACCGCCTTCACGGGAGCGTGCTTCTTCAGGGCCTCCTCGATGGCGGCGTGCGGGAAGACCTGGCCCCAGGGGACCTCGAGCTTCACCAGCTTGCCTCCGGCCCGCCCGACGATGTCGGCCATGCGGTTTCCGAAGACGCCGGCGGCGCAGATGATCACCGTGTCGCCGGGCTCGACCACGTTCACGAGCGCGGCCTCCATGCCCGCCGATCCGGTTCCGGACACGGCGATGGTGAAGGGGTTCGTCGTCTGGAAGGCGTAGCGGAGCTGGGCCTGCACCTCGTTCATGATCCCGAGGAACTGGGGATCGAGGTGGCCGAGCTGCGGGGTGGTCATGGCGCGGTAGACGCGCGGGTGGACGGGACTCGGGCCGGGGCCGAGCAGGAGGCGGACGGAAGGAGCGAGCTCTCCGACGGTGGGGGCGGGGATGGACATGGCTCGGCATGATAGCGTTCCGGGAGCCGTCAAGCGAGGCTCGCCGGAAGGCTCCTCCATGGTCCAGGACCTCCTCGCCCATTTCACGTATGCGGCCATCCTCGGCCTGCTGGTGGCCGGCGGGCTCGGGGTGCCGGTGCCCGAGGAGCTCGTCCAGCTGACGGCCGGATACCTGGCGCGGCGCGGCATCCTCTCCCTCGTCCCCGCCGCCGCCGTGGCCTGGGTCGGCATCGTCGCCGGGGACTACCTGCTCTTCCGGCTCGGCCGCCGGCACGGTCCCCGGTTCCTCGAGTCGCGCCACGTGGCCCGCGTCCTCACCCCCGGGCGCCGGGCCTTCATCGAGCGCCACTTCGCGCGCCACGCGCTGCTCACCATCGTGGCCGCCCGCCACGCCTCGGGGCTGCGCCTGCCGGTCTTCGCGCTGGCCGGGGCCTCGGGCGTGCGGAGCGCGACCTTCCTGCTGGCCGACGGCCTCTCGGCGCTCGCGTCGGTGCCGCTGGTGGTGGGGCTGGGCTGGTACTTCGCCGGCCACGTCGAGCAGCTGAAGCGGGACCTGCACTGGGTCGAGCTGGCGCTGGCGGTCGCCGTCACGGCGGGCGCCGCGATCTGGGTGCTGCTCGCCCGCCGGCGGGAGCGCGGCCTGGCCCGAAAGGGCCAGGGCCCTACGCCGACGGCTCGTCGAGGAGGTGGCGCGCCGCCTCGATGAAGGGCGCCGCCGCCTGGTGGTAGATGGCCCGCCGCGCGCGCAGGTCGTTCACGAGCTCGAGGCCGGTCCGGTCGCAAGGGGGCAGCGCCACGTCGCTCGTCCCGAGCGCGGTGACCCGCTCGCCCCAGCGCACCACGTGGGCGCACCAGGAGAGGCCGGCGCCGAAGGCCGGCAGGAGCAGGGTGGCGCCCGGACGGACGCGCCCCTCCTCGAGGGCCTCGACGAGCGCCACCGGCACGGTGGCGGCCGACATGTTCCCGTAGCGCTGCACGTTCACGAAGACCTTCGCCGGATCGATGCCGACGCGCTTGCCGACGGCGTCGATGATCCGCTGGTTGGCCTGGTGCGGGACCATGAGGTCGACGTCCCCGATGGTGAGTCCCCGCCGGGCGAGCGCCTCCACGCTGGCCTGGGTCATGCCCAGCACGGCGCGCTTGAAGATCTCCTGGCCGTCGAAGTTCCAGGAGGTGTAGCCGTGGGGAATGCCCTGGTTGGCGTACCGGGCGCCCACGCCGCGGATGTCGAGGATGTCCCGGTTGTCGCCGAAGCAGCCGAGCCGCTCGGCCAGGAGCCCTTCCTCCCGGTCGGTGGCCTGCAGCACGACGGCGCCGCACCCGTCGCCGAAGAGCACGGCCACGTTCCGGTTGTCCCAGTCCATGAAGGGGGTCGGCGCCTCGGCGCCCACCACCAGCGCGGTGCGGACGACGCCGGTGCGGATGAGGGCGGTGGCGGTGGAGAGGCCGTAGAGGAAGCTCGTGCACGCGGTGTTCACGTCCATGGCGGCCGCGTTCTTCGCGCCGAGCCGCTTCTGCGTGCCCGAGGCGACGTTGGGCGCCAGCTCGTCGCCCAGCGTGCTCCCCACGATGATGAGGTCGAGCGCGTCCGCGCCCAGCCCGGCGCAGGCCAGCGCGCGCGCCGCGGCCACGTGGATCAGCTCGCCGAGCGGGACGTGGGAGATGCGTCGCTCCCGCATGCCGGTGCGCGAGGCGATCCACTCGTCGTCGGTGTCGAGGAAGGTGGCCAGGTCCCCGTTCGAGAGCACGGCAGGGGGCAGGCACTTCCCCCAGCCGACGATGGCCGCGTGCGTCCCCTTCGCGTGGGCGCCGCGGGTCACCGGTAGATCTCCCGGATCAGCGGGGCGAACTTCTCGTAGATGGTCTTGCGGCGGACCTTCATGGTGGCGGTGACCTCGTTGTCGTCGTGGTCCAGCTCTTTCTCGAGGAGGCGGAACTTGCGGACCTGCTCCACCGGCGCCAGGCCGGCGTTGGCCCTCTCCACCTCGCGGGTCACCAGATCCATTACCTCCGGCAGGGCCGTCAAGCTCCGGAAGTTGGTGTAGGCCAGCCGCCGCTCGGTGGCCCACTGCCCCACGTTCTCGAAGTCGATCTGGAGGAGCGCCGAGACGAACTTCTCGCCCTCCCCGAGCACCACCGCCTCCTTGACGTACGGGGAGACCTTGAGGGCGTTCTCGATGAGGGACGGGGAGACGTTCTTTCCGCCCGAGGTGACGAAGATGGCCTTCTTGCGGTCGACGATGCGGAGCTGGCCGTCGGGGTCCTGGGCGGCCACGTCGCCGGTGTGGAGCCAGCCGCCCTCCAGCACCTCGGCGGTGGCCCGCTCGTCCCGGAAGTACCCGGCGAAGATGGTCTCGCCGCGCTTCAGGAGCTCGCCGTCCTCGGCCAGCCGGAACTCGAGGCCGGGGATGGGGTCCCCCACCGTGCCCAGCCGGATGGCGCCCTCGCGCTGCACGAAGGAGAACCCGGTGCACTCGGTCATCCCGTAGCCCTCCCGGACCGGGATGCCCATGGCGTGGAAGAAGAGCAGCACCTCGGGGGAGATGGCGGCGGCCGCCGAGAAGGTGGCGCGGGCGCGCCGCAGCCCGACGAAGTTCTGCAGCGCGCGGCGCACCAGCACGTAATCGAGGGCGGAGGCGACCCGGTCGAGCGGACCCACCGGCTCGCCGGCCAGCCGCCGCGCCGTGAGGCGGCGCCCGCGGGAGAGGGCGCCCTCGAACAGCCAGCGGCGCAGCCGCCCGGTCTCCTGGATCTTCACCAGGATGGTGGCCTGCAGCTTCTCCCAGATGCGCGGCACCCCCAGGAACACGCTGGGCGCGATCTCGCGCAGGTCCTCCTGGATGGTCCGGATGCTCTCCGCGAAGCTGACCGTCATGCCCAGCTGGAGCGGGAGGTAGACCGAGAAGATCTGCTCGGCCACGTGGCAGAGCGGCAGGTAGGACACCACCGAGTCGCGGCCGTCGATCCCGGTGGCCGCGGCGGCGGCGCGGGCCTGGGCCAGCACGTTCCGGTGGGTGATCATCGCGCCCTTGGGGAAGCCGGTCGTGCCCGAGGTGTAGATGAGGAAGGCCACGTCGTCGGGCCGGGTGGCCGCCACCAGCTCGTCGAAGAGGCCGGGGTGCCCGGCCGCGTACGCCTCGCCGCGGGCCTCGAGCTCCTCCCAGGTGACGAGCCGCGGGTCGCGGTAGCTGCGCAGCCCCTTCGTCTCCGGGACCACGATGTGCCGGACCGCCGGCAACCGGTCGCCGACCTCCAGGATCTTGTCGACCTGCTCCTGATCCTCCGCGACCACGATGGTGGCCCCGGAGTGCTCGACCACGTACTGCACCTCGTTCGACGGGCTGGTCGGGTAGACGCCCACGCCCACCGCGCCGGCCGACATGGCCGCCAGCTCCGCGTAGAGCCACTCCCGGCGGTTCTCGGAGAGGATGGCCACCTTGTCCCCGCGCCCGAGCCCCAGGGAGGCGAGGCCCATGCAGGCCCGCCGCACGTGGTCCAGGTAGCCGGCCCAGGTCACCCGCTGCCAGATGCCGAACTGCTTCTCGCGCAGCGCGACCTCGCCAGGCGCCAGCCCGGCCCGCTCGACCAGGAGCTTCGGCAGCGTGTCGGAGGTCAGGAGAGCCAACGCTTCCTCCTCCGGTAGTGCTTCACGTCCCGGTAGCTGGCCTGCTCGCCGCCCCGGCTGCCCAGGTAGAACTCCTGCACGTCGCGGTCCTCGCGCAGCTTCTCGGCCGGGCCGTCGAGGACCACCTTGCCGTTCTCCATGATGTAGGCGTGGGTCGCGATCCCCAGCGCCATGCGGGCGTTCTGCTCGACCAGCAGGATGGAGACCTTCTCGTCCCGGTTGATGGCCTCGACGATGTGGAAGATCTCCTGCACGAGCAGCGGGGAGAGCCCCAGCGACGGCTCGTCGAGGAGCAGGAGCGACGGCCCCGCCACCAGCGCCCGGCCGATGGCGAGCATCTGCTGCTCCCCGCCCGAGAGGTAGCCGCCCAGCTGCTTGCGCCGCTCCCGCAGGCGCGGGAAGTAGGCGAAGACCTTCCGGAGCGCCTCGCCCAGGTCGACGCCTCCGCGGCGCGCGTAGGTGGCGGCCTCCAGGTTCTCCTCCACCGTGAGGTGCTCGAAGATGCGCCGCCCCTCCATCACCTGGAAGAGCCCCTCCTGCGCGATGCGATGGGGCAGCTTCCCGGCGATGGAGGCTCCACGGAAGGCGATCTCCCCGTCGACGATCTCCCCGTCCTCGAGGGGAAGGAGACCGGAGATGGCCTTCAGGGTGGTGGTCTTCCCGGCCCCGTTCGACCCGAGGAGCGCCACGATGGCGCCCTCGGGCACGGAGAGGGAGAGCCCCTTCAGCACCTGGATGGTGTGGTGGTAGACCACCTCCAGGTTGTTGACGTGGAGGAGCGGCGGGTTCACTTCGTGTAGATCCAGTCGGAGGCCGGCTCGAAGATGCCCTTCTGCGCGTTGGCCCTGTAGACGCGCCCCACGCCGGCCTTGTGGTTCACGAAGGTGACCTTGCCGGTGACCCCGCCGGTGTCCCAGTCCTTGATGGTGTCGAGGACGGCGGCCAGGTTCTCCCCGGTGACCGGCTTGCCGGCCGCCACCACGCGCTTCACCGCCTCCACGTAGACCATGCCGGTGAACCAGCCCTGGATGTAGGAGTTGGGCTGGTACTTCACGTCCGGGTGGGCCTTCTGGTTGTACGCCCGCATGGCGGCGATGCCCGGCGCCGAGTCCTCGTAGTAGTAGGCGAAGGCGTTCACGCCCATGTAGCCGTCGGCGTCCGGCCCGAGCTTGTCGATGATGCCCTTGTCCATCGACCAGAAGGTGCCCATGAACTTGGTCTTGAGGCCGAAGTCCTTGGTGGCGCGGATGACCTCGATGATGGGCGAGAGGATGTAGCCCTGGAAGATGACGTAGTCGGGGTTGGTCTTCTTGAGCTGGAGCACCTCGCTCGTCACGTCGACGGCGCCCGCCTTGGTGACGATCTCGCTGACCACGTCGATCCCCAGCTCGGCGGCCCGCTTCCTCGCGTAGGGGATGGGGTCCTTGCCGAACTCGGTGTCGCTGTAGAAGAAGGCCACCTTGGGCTTCGCCGCCCCCTTGTTGCGGGCGATGTAGTCGAGCAGCACGCCGAACATGTCCGAGTAGGTGGGCCCGGAGATGAAGGAGTAGGGGTGGGTCTTGGGATCGGCGAGCTCGCTGGAGAACGAGGCCGAGGCGTAGAGCACCTTGTAGCGGGAGGTCAGCTCGGGGGCGATGGCCTTCCCGAGCCCGGTGGACTCGCCGTACATGATGACCGGGTTGTGCTTGGCCATGATCTGCTTGAAGCAGGCCACGGCGCGGTCGGTGTCGTACCCGGAGTCCTCGTACACGTAGTTGAACTTCTTGCCCTTCACCAGCCCCTTCTCGTTGGCGAAGTTCAGGTAGTCCTGCAGGCCGGCGTTGATGGCCACGCCGGCGAAGGCGAAGCGGCCGGTGATGGGCTGGCAGGCGCCGACGGTGACCACGTCGTCGGCGGCGCGGGCGGCGGGGGAGAGTCCCAGGGAGACGGCGACGACCAGGGCGAGACGGCGGATCGTTTGCTTCATGCGGGTTTCCTCCTTCGTGTCACTTCTCGAACGGCCACAGCGAGAAGAAGCGCTTGATGCGGTTCCAGATCTCGGCGAGCCCGTGGGGCTCGAAGATCAGGAAGACGACGATGAGCAGCCCGAAGACCACGTCGCGCAGCGGGAAGAGGTACGACTGCGCGTCGGGCCAGTAGGTGCGGGCCACGCCGGTCCCGGCCTTGAGCAGCTCGGGCACGAGCGTCATGAAGATCGTGCCGTAGACCGTGCCCTTGACCGAGCCGAGGCCGCCCACGATGACGATGGCCAGGAACTGGATGGAGAGGGAGAGCTGGAAGTTCTCCGGCGTCACCACCTTGGTGAAGTAGACCCACAGGCCGCCGGCGATCCCGGCGTAGTAGGACGAGACCATGAAGGCCAGGATCTTGGTGCGGAAGAGGTTCACGCCCACGATCTCGGCCGCCACGTCCCGGTCGCGCACCGCCACGAAGGCCCGCCCCCAGCGGGTGCGGCGCAGGTTCGAGGCGAGCAGGAAGTGCGACGACCGTCGCCCCGAGGATGAGGAAGTACATCCGCTCGTCGGTGTCGAGCCGGAACCCGGCGATCGACGCGGGCGCCACGTTCAGTCCCCGGATGCCCCCGGTCACCGACGTCCAGTTGTTGAAGACCCACTCGAGGATCACCTGGGCCGAGAGCGTGGCGATGGCCAGGTAGAGCCCCTTGATGCGGAGCGACGGCGCCCCCACCACGACGCCGGCGGCGGTGGCCACCGCGCCTCCGGCCGGGATGGAGATCCAGAAGGGGAGGCCGAAGCGGGAGGCCAGGATGGCGGTCGCGTAGGCGCCCACCCCCATGAAGGCGGCGTGGCCCAGCGAGATCTGCCCGGTGAAGCCGATGAGGATGTTGAGCCCCATGGCGGAGAGCGCCAGCACCGCCATGAGGTTGGCCAGGTACAGCAGGTAGTCGCCGGCGACGAAGGGGAACAGGACCGCCGCGACCGCCGCCACCCCCATCCAGGCGCGGGTGGCCGGCGTCCGGAAGAGCTCCTCGTCCGAGGCGTAGGTCTCCTTGTAGTTGCCGATGAGCACGGGGATCCGGGGCGGTCAGAGCCGCTCCACCTCCCGCGTGCCGAAGAGGCCGTAGGGGCGCACCATGAGCGTGAGGACCAGCACCACGAAGGGCAGGACCTCCTTCAGCGAGGCGCCGTCGAGCAGCGGATCGACGTAGCCGCCCGCCAGGTTCTCGAGCACCCCGATGATCACGCCGCCCACCAGCGCGCCGCCGATGCTGTCGAGCCCGCCCAGGATGACCACCGGGAAGGTGCGCAGCCCGATGGCCCCCAGCTGCGGGCTGATCCCGCCGATGATCCCGACCACGATGCCGGCCACCGCCGCGGTCATGGCGGCCAGGCTCCAGGAGAGCGAGAAGATGCGCCGGATGTCGATGCCCATCCCGAAGGCGGCCATCTGGTCGTCGGCGGTGGCGCGCATGGCCACCCCGGTCCGCGTGAAGCGGAAGCCCAGCCCCACCAGGGCGATGGCGCCCACCGCGATGAGGAACGGGTAGAACTGGCGCGAGGGAATCAGGATGGGCCCGAGCTCGATGGGGGCCCGCGGGAAGATGGCCGGGTAGGAGCGGTAGTCGCCGGACCAGGCGATCTGGGCCAGCCCCTTGAAGATGGCCGCCAGCCCGATGGTCACCATGATGATCGAGATGGTGCGCTGGCCGAGCAGCGGCCGGAGCACCAGCCTCTCGGTGGCCATGCCGAGCATCGCCGAGGCCGCCACCGCGGCGAGGAGCGCGACCACGAAGGGCGCGTGCATCGCGCTCATCGCGGTCCAGGCGAAGAAGGCGCCCAGCATCATGAACTCGCCGGTGGCGAAGTTGATGACCCGGGTGGCCTTGTAGACCACCACGAAGCCCATGGCGACGAGCGCGTAGATGCCCCCGGTGACCACCCCGGAGACGAGCAGCTGCACCAGGTGGACGAGCCCCTCGCTCAAGCGGCCTCCTCCCCCAGGTAGGCGCGGATCACCTCGGGGTCGCGCCGGATCTCGCCGGGCGTTCCCGCGGCGATGCGCTCGCCGAAGGAGAGCACGGCGATGCGATCGCACAGGTCCATCACCACGCCCATGTCGTGCTCGATGAGCACGATGGTGACGCCCCGCTCCTCCTGGACGTCCAGGATGAAGCGCGCCATGTCCTCGGTCTCCTCCTCGTTCATGCCGGCCACCGGCTCGTCGAGGAGCAGGAGGCGCGGCCGCATGGCGAGCGCCCGGGCCAGGTCCACCCGCTTCTGCAGGCCGTAGGCCAGGCTCCCCACCGTGCGGTGGCGCAGGTGCTCGATCTCCAGGAACTCGAAGACCTCGTGCTCCACCTGCTCGCGGAGCGCCAGCTCCTCGCGCCGGGCGGCCGGGCTCATCAGCATGGTGGAGACGATGCCGGAGCGGAGCCGGGCGTGGGCCCCGAGCTTCACGTTGTCGAGGACGGTCATGCCCTCGAACAGCGCCACGTTCTGGAAGGTCCGGCCGATGCCCAGGGCGGCGCGCCGGTCGGGCGCCACGCGCGTCACGTCGGCGCCGTCGAAGGAAACGCGCCCCTTCTGCGGGTGGTAGAAGCCCGAGATGCAGTTGAGCAGGCTGGTCTTGCCTGCGCCGTTGGGGCCGATGATCCCGGTGATCGAGCCCTCCCGCACCGAGAGGTCGACGAGCGTGAGCGCGGCGAGCCCCCCGAACGAGAGCGAGAGCCCTTCGACCGACAGGATGTCCCGGCTCTGGCCCTCGCCGACCGGCGATCCCGGCATGCGCCCCCTACCCGATGGAATTCGTGGAGGGAGCATCCTAAGGAGCGGGACCACCCGAAATCACGGCGCAGCGCGTTATCCCGCTCCCCCATTCCGCACCGAAGCCCTTGCCGCCCCGCCCCGGGCTTGCCACAATCCGCTTCCTTTTTCGCACCCCTTGCGCTTCCCGCGGTCGGAGGTTCCGAGTCCCCATGTCCAAGCGACCCATCAAGCCGACCCTGAACAATCCGCTCGATCCGCCCGAGAAGGTCGAGTTCAACATCCCCGGAGAGATCGCGCGCGCGACCGGCCCCTACGAGGAGGCCATGAAGGAGGGCTGGGACCTCATCCAGCGCCCGATCCGCTCCGTCGCCATCGATCAGATCGAGAAGCAGCACGCCAAGAAGCGGATGACGGTGTGGGAGCGCATGCGCGTGCTCTCCGACAAGGAGCCCATCGTCCTCTTCCAGAACTGGGGCAAGAACCTCGACGGCGCCTCGCTCGTCACCGCGGTGCTGAACATCAACGGGCGCGACGTGGCGGTCTACGGCCACGACTTCACGGTGCGTGCCGGCTCGATGGACGCCACCAACGGCAGCAAGCTGGCCAAGCACTTCCGGCTGGCGGGCGAGCGCGGCATCCCCCTCATCGGCATGAACGACTCGGCCGGCGCCTTCGTGCCGGCCGGCGTCGGCGGCCTCGACGGCTACGCCGAGGCCTTCACGGCGCTGCGCAAGATCAGCGGCGTGGTGCCCACCATCATGTGCATGTTCGGCTTCAACGCCGGCGGCGGCTCCTACCTGCCGCGCCAGGGCAGCTTCGTCATCCAGCCCAACGACACCTTCTTCGGCCTCACCGGCCCGGGCGTGGTGAAGTCGGTGCTGGGCGAGGACATCACCCCCGAGGAGCTGGGCGGCCCCAAGGTGCACGGCAACTCCGGCGTGGCCGACCTGACCGTGTCCGACGAGCTGGCCGCGCTGCGCCAGGCGGTGCGCCTGCTCGGCTACATCCCCGACAACAACTCGGTGATGGCGCCGTACCAGGAGACGAGCGACCCGATCGACCGGAAGACCTGGGAGATCAACACGCTCCTCAAGAAGGCCTTCAACTCGTCGACGGGCTTCAACACCCCATTCGACGTGTCGATCATCATCCAGCAGATCTGCGACTACGGCGACTACTACGAGCTGCAGCCGGAGCGGGCCAAGGAGGCGGTCACCGCCTTCGGTCGCCTGGGCGGCCACGTGGTGGGCTTCGTGGCCAACAACAGCGCCGTCTCCTCCGGCCAGATCGACTGCGACTCCGCGGTGAAGATCGCCAGGTTCGTCCGCTTCTGCAACATCTACAACATCCCCATCATCTTCATGGAGGACACCACCGGCTTCCTCCCGGGCCGGGAGCAGGAGGCGCGCGGCATCGTGCAGGCCGGGCGCTCCATGCTCGACGCCATCGTCGACGTGCGCACGCCCCGCATCCTGCTCATCCTGCGCAACGCCTTCGGCGGCGCCTACGCGTCCTACAACAACTACCCCACCGGCGCCGACCTGGTGCTGGCGCTGCCCACCACGCGCCTCGCCGTGATGGGGCCGGCCGGCAAGGAGTTCGTCTACAAGGACGAGCTGCGGAAGATCCGCGCCGGCGCGGCCGACATGGTGAAGAAGGGCGTCGCCGCCCGCACCGCCGCCGGCATGGACGGGGCGCAGGCCAAGAAGGACGCCGAGAAGGAGGCGCTGGAGTGGCTGAAGCAGCAGGAGGCCGCCCTGAACCGGCGCTACGAGAAGGAGCTGATGAACCCGAAGGAGGGCCTCGCCCTCGGCTCCATCTCCTCGCTGGTCATGCCCACCGACCTCCGCGAGGCGCTGGGCAAGAACCTGGCCTTCATGCTCCGCCACTACAAGCCGTCGGCGATGACGGGCCCGCAGCGCGAGTTCCACTGATCCCGCGACCAACCCCAAGATCCGAGACCGGAGACCCACCACGATGGCCGCGACCGCCGACCTCTACCGGAACAATCCCCTCGTGCACCGGGACCGCCGCCTGGGCCAGTCGCCCTCGGCCTGGGTGCGCTCCTTCGCCGCCGAGGACCTGAAGCCCCTCATCGTCTGCCGCGGCCCCATCCGCAAGGAGGCCATGGACGTCTTCGAGGAGATGGGGATTGCCCACTACGGGATCCTGCTCTCCGAGAAGGACTCCATCGTCTACCCCAACGCGCTCGCGCCCGAGCTGCGCCAGCTCTCCGACACCCGGCGCGTCCACCGGGTGCCCGACTACAGCGGGGCCACCAAGGAGGAGCGCGTCGAGCGCATGCAGCAGATCGTGCAGATCGCGCACGACAACGGGTACGACTCGGTCTTCGCCGGGTACGGGTTCATGGCCGAGGACGAGGAGTTCGTGGCCACCATCGAGAAGGCCGGCCTGAAGTTCATCGGCCCCAACTCGGGGACCCAGGCCCGCGCCGGCAAGAAGGACGAGGCCAAGCGCACCGCGCTCGAGGTGAAGGTCTCGGTGACCCCGGGCGTCAACGACGTGGCCGCCCGCACGCTGCTCTCCAAGCACCCCACCCGCGAGCAGCTGCTCGCGCTGGCCAAGGCCGAGGGGATCGCGGTCGACGCCAAGGTGCTGGCCGACGCGAAGAAGCCGCTCGTCGAGCTGGCCGACGCCATCCTCATGGCCTCCTACGCCAAGGGGCTCGACCTCTACACCATCGACGAGCTGGGCGAGCAGGTCCGGCACGAGGTCGAGGAGATGTTCACGAAGTACCCGCAGAGCCGGGTGCGCCTGAAGGCCATCGGCGGCGGCGGCGGCAAGGGGCAGCGCATCCTGGGCGGCACGCTGCTCACCATGAAGGACGCCGACCGGAAGGCCATCGCGGCCGCGGCGGCCGAGGCGCCGGCGCTGACGCGCGAGGTCCTGAACGAGGTCAAGGCCAACGGCGTCGGCGACAACAAGAACGTCCTCGTCGAGCTCAACATCGAGCAGACCCGCCACAACGAGATCCAGCTGCTCGGCAACGGCAAGTGGTGCGTCTCGCTGGGCGGCCGCGACTGCTCCCTGCAGATGCACGAGCAGAAGCTGCTCGAGATCTCGGTCACCCAGGAGGGGCTGACCGCCGCCATCGATGCGGCCCGCAAGGCCGGCCGGGAGGTCGAGGCGAAGTCGCTCGCCACCGACCTGGAGATCCTCCGGCGCATGGAGGACGACGCGGCCCGCTTCGGCGCGGCGGTGGGGCTCGACTCGGCCTCCACCTTCGAGTGCATCGTCGATCGCGACCGCTACTACTTCATGGAGGTCAACACCCGCATCCAGGTGGAGCACCGGGTCACCGAGCTCTGCTACAGCCTGAAGTTCACGAACCCCGACGACCCGAAGGACTCCTTCGTCGTCGAGTCGCTCGTCGAGGCCATGGCGCTGCTCGCCCGCCACAAGGCGCGGCTGCCCAAGCCCACCCGGGTCCCCCGCTTCGGCGCCTCCGCCGAGGCCCGGCTCAACGCCACCGACGCCTCGCTCTCCCCGCACGCCGGCGGCGTCATCCGCTTCTGGTCGAAGCCCGTCGAGGGCGAGATCCGGGACGACCAGGGCATCAGCCTGGTGAACCCGGACACCGGCATGTTCATGCGCTACCGGGTGGCCGGCGCCTACGACTCGAACATCGCGCTGCTCCTCACCGAGGGGAAGGACCGCCTGGAGAGCTACGAGCGGCTCTCCAGCGTGCTCTCCCGCACCAGCCTCCGCGGGGTGATGCTCGCCACCAACCTCGAGTTCCACTACGGCCTGGTGAACTGGTTCCTCGGCCAGAACGTGATGGCCAAGCCCACCACGCGCTTCGTCGTCCCCTACCTCACCCTGGTCGGGCAGCTGAAGGACGAGTCGAACAAGCTCGACGTGGCGTTCGCCTTCGGCGAGATGAAGAAGCACTACGCCAAGAAGGCCGCCGCCGACTTCCCCGACGACCCGTCGGCGGTGAAGGCCACGAACGACGTGCTCGACCGCAAGGGCACGCTGCTCACCCGCCCCATGGAGCGGCTGCTCGACGATCCGCACCTGTTCGCCGGGTGGCTCTCGCTCAACCGGAAGAACTACGAGATCCGCGGCGGCAAGGTGGCCTGGATCCGCAACCCGCTGGGCATCCTCAACGACACCTACGCGTACCTGAACATGTCGTTCGACGCGAGGAAGCCGGCGGCCGAGGTGATCTGGGCGCACGACAACGACCTGCTCCAGAAGTCGATCCGCTTCTACCAGGAGCTCCGCAAGACCTTCGGGCTCGAGAAGCAGGAGTTCTGGAAGCTCGCCGAGATCCTCGAGAGCGAGGCGCCGCAGGGCGGCTACGACGCCGACACCTGGGCCCGCATCCGCTCCGCCCACCAGGGGTACGAGACCGGCAACGAGCTGCTCGGGCTGCTCTTCATGGTGGCCGAGAAGGTGAAGTTCTTCGACTTCCGCGTCGAGGAGGACCTCGACGTCACCATCCCCGCCTACCTCTCCGATCCGGACCTGCAGGCCCGGATGAAGAAGGTGCTGGTGCCCCCGCCGTCCACCAAGGCCGACGAGGTCGTGGCCATGTGCGGCGGCATGTACTACGGGCAGGAGGCCCCCGGGAAGCCGCCCTTCGTCCACGAGGGCATGCACTTCGACAAGGGGCAGGCGCTCTACATCATCGAGGTCATGAAGATGTTCAACACCGTCCGGGCGCAGTTCTCCGGCACGGTGGACCGGATCATCCTCACCGGCCCCGACGGGACGATTGTGCAGAAGGGGCAACCGCTCTTCAAGATCACGCCCGACGAGAAGTTCGTTGCCGTCGACCCGAAGGAGGTCGAGCGGGAGCGGCGCAGCCGCACCGCCGAGTACCTGAAGGCCGTGCTGGTCTAGACGGCGGCGGACTCCAGGGAGGCTGCCGCGAGCAGGGCGCGGACGAGCTGGTTCCGGTGGACGGGCTTCGCCAGGAACTCGCTCGCCCCGCGCTCGACCAGGTCGAGGGCGAAGGCCGGGTCGCTCTCCCCGGTGAGGGCGATCACGGGCAGGTTGGGGAGTGCGATGCGAATGGCGTCGAGCGTCGTGGCGCCGCACATGCCCCACATGTGCAGGTCGAGCACCACCGCCACGGGAGTCTCTTTGGCGAGCGCCGCGAGGCAGGCCTCTCCCCCGGGGAGCCGCACGGCGCGGAAGCCGGCGTCCTCGACCCAGTCGCCGACGAGGGCGCGCAGGAAGGCGTCGTCGTCGACGACGAAGACGGCGGGCCAGCTCTCGGCCGGTTCGACCTCACCTCTCACGGGAACTCCTCCCGCACTCCCTTGAAGCAGCCCCTGGGCCAGCCGCCCGGCGCCACATCGCGGACCGGGCGCACGGAGCCCCCGGTCTTTCCCGGGGGTTTCCCGGCCGTGGGGAGGCCGCGCCGCTCCACCCACATGGGTGCGGGAAGGGAAGGGGTCCAGGGGACCCGGTCTCGCGAAGGTCAGCGGGCGAGCGATCGCGCGTGGAGCCGCCGCCCCAGCGCCTGGCGCGCGGCGAGGAGCCGGGCCGGGTCGGAGGCGAACTCGTCGGCGCGCCGGATGAAGGACCGCGCCTGGGCGCGCGCGAACTCGCCGTCGCCCTGCGCGTCGAGCAGGTGGAGCAGCTCGTAGTCCTCCATCCCCTCCCGGATGAGCTCGAGGCGGATCGAGGAGAGCGGGACGTGGTGCTTGCCCCCGATGGTGCGGGTGTTGCCCGGGTACAGGAGCGTGCCGTCGCCGTGGCCGCCGAAGGCGTACACCGACCGGAGCGGGTCGCGGGAGGTGGCGCCGGGCGCGCCGCAGTCGCGCGTGAAGCAGTAGTCGACCGCGTAGTAGAGCTCGCCCTGGATGCCCTCCAGGAAGGCCATCCACTGGAAGACGCGGTTCCGCATGGGCGACGCGTCCACCATGTAGCTGGGCCAGGTGGCCTGGGCCGGGCCCATGCGCCCGTTCGAGCAGCTCTCGTGCTGGTCGCAGGACTGGTACCAGAAGAGCTCCTTCCGCGGTCCCCGGGACAGGAACGCGTCGTAGAGCGGGCGCCGGCTGGGCTTGCCGTGGGGCTGCATCCGGTCGAGCACCGGGACCGCCACGTCGACCGAGTCGAGGAGGCCGTGCGTGGTCAGCTTCTCGACGTCGGTGGTGAGGAGCGTCCGGATGTCCGGCGACGCCGCGTGGACGCGCTCCTCCTCGGCCCGGGCGCTCTCGAAGGTGCAGGTCCCGTGGCCGGGCTCGTCGCACCGGTAGTACACGAGCCGGTCGAGCCAGCCGCGCCCCCGGAAGTGCGCCGCCCAGCGGGACATCGCCGCGGCGTCGTCCCCGCCGCCCCCGTAGGTGAAGCGGGTGAGGCGCGCGCCCGGCAGGCGCGTGGCCGCGGCGCCGTCGAGGAGCGGGCCGAAGGTGGCGTCGAAGTGGCTCCAGTCGTCCCCGCGTGGCGCACCGTAGGTGACGTTGGCGAGCGACACGCGCCGGTCGAGGGCGAAGGTGGCGTAGAGCACGTGGAAGTGCTCGACCCCGGCGTCGGGGGTGCCGGCGGCCGTGGCGCGCCCGCAGGCCTCGTAGCTCCCGAACTCCTGGACGCAGGCCCCCTTCCAGCTCATCGCGAAGTGGGTGGGGAGCGACGCCGTCGACGGGAGGTCCACGTTCCAGACCTCCAGCCGGACGGGCAGGGTGGCGAGCGTCGCGCCCCCGGCGCGCACGACGACCTCGCCCAGGTACCATCCCGAGGGGATTCCGCGGGGGACGTGGACGTCGATCCAGGCGCTCAGGTTCTCCCCGGCCGGGACGTCTGCCGGGAAGGCGTTCCGCCGCTCGCCGTGGAAGCGATCGCGCGCAGGGACCAGCGCGTCCGGGACGTCCCCGGAGAGACCGTTCGCGTCGCTCCGGAGCCCGGGCTCGATCCGCTGGTAGAGCTCGCGGGACACCGTGACGTGGGTGGCGGCGGCGATGCGGGCGCCGCTGCGGGCGTCCCGGAGGTCGGTCGCCTCCACCGTGACCCCCTTCAGATCTCCCGGGGCGCGCACGTGGACCTGGAAGGACTCGGTCTCGTTGCGGGCCGAGGAGAGCAGCGCCCAGTGCTCCGGCCCGGGGGGATCGGTCCGGCGCACCTTGGCCATGCTCCCCGTCACCCAGACGTTCCCCGGATAGCTCGACGCCCGCACGTCGACGGCCGGCGCGAAGGCGGCGTCGAGCGGATCCGCGCCCGTCGACGCTCCTGCGGGCGCTGCGAGGCAGAGCGCGGCCGCGAGGCCGAGGGCCCGGGCACCGATCATGGCTAGTGGGCGCCCTTTCCCTTGACCATCACCATCACCGTGCGAAGCGCCACGTTCACCTCCATGCCGAGGTAGCTGCGCAGGTCGTAGAGGTGGGCCACGTAGGCCAGGTCGTAGAGCACCTTGGTCCGGACGCTGTCGATCGACGTATCGTACTCACAGTGAATCTGGGCCCATCCGGTCACGCCCGGCTTGCAGCGGGCGACGCGGTCGGTGTAGCCGGGGATCATGTCGGAGAGCTGCTTCACGAAGGACGGCCGCTCCGGGCGGGGGCCGACGAGCGTCATGTCGCCCATCAGCACGTTCCAGAGCTGGGGCAGCTCGTCGAGGCGGGCCTTGCGGAGGAACCGTCCCACCGGCGTGATGCGAGGGTCGGCCACCGTGGCCCAGACCGGGCCGCTGCGGGCCTCGGCGTCCACCCACATGCTGCGGAACTTGTACATCTGGAAGGAGATCGGGCGCCCCTGCGCGTCGTGGCGGACCCGCTCCTGCCGGAAGACGGCAGGCCCGGGAGAGCTGACCTTCACGGCGACGGCGCAGGCCAGCATGAAGGGCCAGGTGAGGAGCAGGAGCAGCCCCGATCCGAGCACGTCGAGGGTTCGCTTGGCGCCGCGGACGCTGAGCGGGAGAGGCGGGGGCACGTCCCCCAGGACCTCCCCGTCCACCGACTCCCAGCCCACGCCCTGCCCGCCGCGCAGCGCCTGCCACGCGCCCACCGCGGTGGCGGCCTGGCCGAGGAGGCCGTAGCCGAGCAGGGCGATCGGCCCGGAGACGGTCTCGCCGCGGAGCTGCCGCCAGAGAGCGAAGGAGGCGGCCAGGAGCGCCACCAGGCCGGTGGCGAGCACGGCGCGGAAGGAGGCGTGGTGGATGGCGCCGACGGTGGCGGTGGCCAGCGCGCCCAGGAGGAGCCAGGGGCCGAGGATGCGGAGCAGCTTGGTGACGAGCAGCGGGAAGGCGAGGCGCGGCCGGAGCGGCGAGAGCAGCTCGGTGTGGCGGGAGAAGAGCTGCCAGTTGCCGCGCGAGATGCGGGCCAGCCGCCGGAACACGGCCGGCGCGCCGGAGGTGGAGACCTCCGAGGAGGCGACCTCGTGGACGTACACCACGCGCCCCCCGTCAGAGCGGACCAGCGCGGGAAGGAGAAGGTCGTCGTTCACCGTGCCGGAGGGGAGGGGCGGGACACGCTCGCGGCGGGCCAGGTAGCAGGCGCCGTGGGCGCCGACGACGAGCCCCCGGTCCGACTCGGCCTTCTTGAGCGCCGTCTGGAGACGCCAGTAGGCGCCCTCGCCCCCCTCGTGACCTCGGGTCTCGTAGCGGGGGACGGCGATGGCGACCTCCGGGTCGCGCATGGCGTCGAGGAGCGCGGGCAGGACGCCGGGGGAGATCTCGGCGCCGGCGTCGGTGAAGAGGACGAACTCCCCGCGGGCCTGCCGGGCCAGGTCGGTGATGACCGCGGCCTTGCCGCGCCGGACCCCTCGATCGACGAGCC
This sequence comes from uncultured delta proteobacterium, assembly GCA_963766715.1. GTDB lineage: Bacteria > Myxococcota > Myxococcia > Myxococcales > Anaeromyxobacteraceae > CAIOAK01. The sequence goes on along the minus strand of CAVYBH010000015.1, from coordinate 239,664 downwards.
GGACGCGCGGGTCGCGAGCCGCCGCGGCGAGCGCGATGGAGGCGGTGGCGTCGGTGGAGCCGTCGGAGCCCACCAGCACCTCCACGATCCGGGAGCGGGGCTCGAGGGCGAGGGTGGCGTCGATCTTCGCCGCCAGCGTCGCGGCCTCGTTCCGCGCCGGGATGACCACGGTGACGCCGCCGTCCACGGGAGGGCCCCGCCTGGTCTCGCGCCGTGGAAAGAGGAGGACGAGGAGCGGGTAGCCTGCGTAAGGGAGGAGCGCCAGGCCGCAGAGGGCGCGCGAAGACGATCCAGAGGGAGAGCTCGTTCATGGTCACTTCTCCGAGGCGGGTGCGGCGAGGGCGGCCTGCCGGCCGCCGATGGCGTTTCGGGGTCCGGGAAGGCGGATGCGGGCCTGGATGGACTCGACGCAGCGGGTGAGGTCGGCTGCGCGCGCTTCCCAGGAGTCCCCGGCGATGTCGTGGCGGCGGGCGGCGCGCCACACCGGCGAGTCGCCCGCGACCTGGCCTTCCAGCCAGGCGGCCACGTCGGCGGCCGTCCTGCCGAGGCGGACGCCGCGGATCTCCTGCACCTCCGGGAGCGGCGTGCAGAAGGTGGGCAGGCCGGCGGCCAGGTACTCCCGGATCTTGAGCGGGTTCACGGCCGCGGTGAGCTCGTTCATCCGGAACGGCGCCCAGGCGGCGCGCCAGCGTCCCATGACCACCGGCAGGGCCGAGTACGGCACCGCGGGGAGGATGCGAACGTTGGGCAGCGACCGGAGCGGCGCCGTGTCGACGTCGGCCCGACCCACGAACTCGAGCGTCCACTCCGGGGCGGCGCGGGCCACGGCGGCGATCAGCTCGAGGTCGATCCACGGGGCGAGGAGCCCGAAGAAGCCGAGCACCTTCTGCTCGGGGACCTCCAGCGGGACGCGCCCGAAGTGGGCGACGTCGACCCCCTGCGGAAGGTAGAGCCCAGGGACGCCCGGCGGGAGGAGCCGGCGCGCCGTCCCCACGACGACGTCGGCCATCTCCAGCATGCGCCGCTCCGCCACGCGGGCGAGCCCCGGGTCCACGCCCGGAAGCTCGGCGTAGTCGTCGAGCCGCAGGTAGGCGAGCGCCGAGCGCGGGACCCCTTCGAGGTAGAGGGCCGCCACCGGGTTCGACACCAGCACCTTCGGGAGCTCCTTCCCCATGGCGTCCTTCACGGCCTTCGAGATCGCCGACCGGTTCCAGGCCGCGGCCGGGGCGGAGAGGTGCCACGGCAGCACGCGCGGGCGCGGGCGGACCATCCAGAACGGGTCGGCAGCGGCGCGGGACGGCTTCCTCCCGGCGCGAAGCCGATCCCAGATCCTCCTCGCGTCGGCGGCGCTCAGGCGCGGAGAGCGCATGGCGAGCGAGTCGATCCAGATCACGCGCTCCTGGCGTCCGAGCTGGGATGCCAGGTGCTGGGTGGTGGAGGGGTGGCGCCCCCAGTCGTCGCCGAACACGAGCCAGGTCATGCCGCCCTCCGGGCGTGGAGCGCCGAGCGATAGAAGTGGACGTAGCTGTCGGCCATGGCGGCCATCGAGTAGCGGGCTCCGACGAGCTGCCGCGCCGAGGCGCCCGCGGTCCGGCGCCAGGCCGGGTCGAGGGCGGCGCGCGAGCCAGCGTCCACGCCAGGGTCGCCGGATCGCCCGGCGGTACCGTGATGCCGGCGCCCTCGGAGAGCACCTGGGGGATCTCCCCCACGGCGGTCGCGATCGCGGGAACTCCGTGCGCGAGCGCCTCGAGGAGCGCCAGGGGAAGGCCTTCCCGCCGGCTCGTCAGGGTGAAGAGGTCGAGCCCGGGGAGCAGGTCCGCGACGTCGGAGCGGGCCCCGAGGAAGAGGACGCGGTCGCCAAGGCCGAGCGCGTCGGCCAGCGCCCGGAGAGGCCGGCGCTCGACGCCGTCGCCCACGACGGCGACCCGAAGTCGCGGGGCGGAGGGCAGCGCGGCGTGCAGGGCCCGCAGCAGGGTGGCGTGATCCTTCTCCGGCGCCAGCCGCGCGACGCAGCCCGCGACGACGTCGTCCTCTCCGACGCCCAGCAGGGCGCGGGCGCGGGCCCGCACCTCGGGCGTGGACGCGGCCGGGACGGGCACGCCGTTCGGGATGACGGCGCACCGCCGGCCGAGCCTGGACTCCCGCCAGGAGGCGACCTCCTCGGAGACCGCGATCACCGTGGCGTGATCGTCCATCCGCCTCGCGACCTCCAGCCGCCGCGGCGCATCGTAGATCTCGTGGGAGTGCTCGGTGTGGACGTGGGGCAGGCCGGCGAGACGGGCAGCCGCGGCTCCGTAGAGGAAGGGTCCCAGGTGGTGGGTGTGGAGCACGTCGGCGCCGGACTCGCGCAGCCAGCGGGACAGGCGAAAGGGGAGGAGCGGGTCGAGCCCCGCCCGCCCCGGGAGCAGGATGGCCTGGGCGCCCCGGGCCTCGATGGCGGCCCGGACCGGGCCGTCGCCCCGGTAGGCGGCGACCACCGTATCCACGCCGCGTGCATGGAAGGCGGGGACGAGCCCCTCCACCATGCGCTCGATGCCGCCGATGCCGTAGTACTGGATGAGCTGCGCCACTCGAAGTCGCCGGTTCATGGTCGGCTTCCCTGGCAAGTGGCGTACCAACGACATTTCCCCCCGGCCGGGTCGGGGAGCGCGTTCCATTCCCGGTCGTCTGTTCCGATCCGGCATGTCGGCGGGTGCGGCGCTCCCGACCGACCCGGGCGGGATCGCCGAGGTGTTCCAATGGTGAACGCTCCGGCTGGATCGGGGGTTGCAATGGCCCCTGCCAGCCATGCGCTCCATCTCCCGCCAGGACCAGTCCGCCCCGGAATCCGCGTCCAAGAAGGACGTGCTGGCCCGCCGGCTGCTCGCCGAGGGCGTGGCCGCGGCCCTGCGCGCCGGCCACCAGCCGCTACATCCTCATCGTCTCGGCGCGCAACGGGGACGGGAAGAGCCGCCTCTTCTACACGCTCGCGGTGGCGCTGGGCGCCGCCGAGCCGGGCGCCTGGCGCTTCCTCGACACCGAGACCGTCCAGGCGACCGCGCCCGGCGACGTGCCGGCCACGACCCGGGTGATCATCGACGGCGCCGCGCTGCTCGACGGCGACGGCGGGATCCGCCTCTCGCCGGAGTGGCTCTCGGCCATCGACGGCGCGCTCATCGTCCTCCTCGCCGGCCGCACCACCGAGTCGGAGGTCGCGCAGCTCCGCGCCCGCCTGGACGCTCTCGGGATTCCCCCGCTCGGCGTGGTCTGGAACGACCGCGACGACCGCGGGCTGCCGTCGCTCCTCGGTGCGCTCAGGCGCCGGACCAGCGCCGTCCGCCAGATGTTCTCCGGGCGGCCGGACCGCGGGGAAGGGCGCCGCCTCCTGCGGCCCGCCACCGACAGGGGGCACGCGTGAAGCCGGAGGCCCCCGCCGCAGGCCAGCACCTGGTCGCTCATCGGCACCGCCATGAAGCGCCGCTGGCTCATGGTGCTCTCGCCGTGCTGGTCACGCCGGCCGTGGCAGTGGCGTGAACAAGGCAATGCCCAACCGGTACAAGGCCACCGCCAAGGTGCTCATCCAGGAGAGCAAGGCGGTGAACCCCATCCTGAACGACAAGATGGTCGACTGGAACGTGAAGAACCGGATCCAGGTGCTGCAGGAGCTCATCCGCGGCCAGTCCACGCTCGAGAAGGTGCTGCGCCAGACCGGGCGATCACCGACCAGGACACCGACCCGTCGATCGAGCTCAAGGTCTCGGCCTTCCGCAAGGAGGTCGAGGTCTTCGGCGTGGCCAACACCATGGCCCAGCTCTCGGTCACCCAGGGAAGCCCCGAGGCCACCTACCAGACGCTGAACGTCCTCGTCGCGACCTTCATCGCCGAGATGATGCGACCGCAGAAGCAGTCCATCGCCGAGTCGGCCGAGTTCCTCCGGGTCCAGATCGAGCGGCTCCGCGCCGAGCTGGAGGTCGACGAGCACCAGCTCGCCCTCTACAAGGCCGACAACGCCACCGAGCTGCCCGAGGTCTTCCACCAGTAACCTCGACACCACCCTGCAGCTCAAGCGGGCGCTCGACGAGGCCGAGACCGATCTCCAGGCCGCGCTGCGCAAGAAGGCGCTGACCGAGGCGCGCCTGCGTTCCCAGAGCCCCGCGCTGCGCCAGCTGGAGACGAAGCTGCTCGAGGCCCAGGCCCGGCAGCGGGACCTCCGGGCCAGCTACACCGACGAGCACCCGCAGCTCGAGACCCAGCGGGCGGTCATCCGGCGGCTGGAGGCCGAGCGCGAGGGGCTGGCCCGGCGCCGGCCAGCGAGCTCGACCTCCCCCGGCTCGAGGCGATGGCCGCGTCCCGCGGCGGCGATCGGCGCGGCGCGGGCGGGCCCGACGGGCAGGGCGACCTGCTCAGCAACGACATCCTGGTCTACAAGGCCGTGCTCGGCGAGATCGAGGGGGCCCGCGGCAGGGTCTCCGCGCTCCAGCGCCGCCTCGCCCAGTCGGACCAGCAAGTCCGCGACTTCGCCCACAACGAGCAGAACCTCACCCACATGCAGCGGGACGTCGACAGCAAGTCCAAGGTCTACCGCGATCTCCTCGTGAAGTACGAGGACGCGCTCGTCACCCGCGAGCTGGCCCTCTTCGACGAGAAGGGGCAGGTGTGGATCGTCGAGCCGCCCATCCGTCCCACCCACTCCACCAAGCCGGCCACCCTGATCGTCGCCGTTGCCGGCCTGTTCGCCGGCGTCGTCCTGGGCATCGTCCTGGCGGCCGTGGCGGAGCTCCTCTCGGGCGTCGTCCGACGCGACCGGGTGGCGACCATCGCCGGCGTCGACCTGATCGGCACGCTGCGCTCGCGAGGCGCCCGTGAGGCGAGGGCCGGCCATGGCCGCGGCGGGTGCCGCGAGTGCGGCCGGCGTCGGCTCCCTGGCCGCGTTCCACCCCCTCGCGCCGGCCGGCGCGGTGATCGGCGCCGCGCTCGCGGTCTGGGTCTTCGCGAGCCCGTTCCGGGCGCTGCTCGGCTTCATGCTCATGCTCCTGCTCCGTCCCGCCGACATCGTGCCGGCGCTGGCGGTGCTGCAGCCCGCCAAGATGCTGGCCCTGGGGGCGCTCGGGCTCTGGGCCATCGAGAAGATGGTCCGCCAGGACGTCTCGTGGGTGCGGTGCAAGCTCGACCGCTACTTCGTCTGGCTGACCCTGGCGCTGCTCGCCTCGTCGTTCCTGGGGACCGACCCCGGCACCAGCCTCGGACTCTTCCAGGACGTCTTCGTCAAGATCATCATCCTCTACGTCCTCATCCTGAACCTGGTCACCACGCCGGGGCGCGCCGCGACCACCCTCACCACCATCGGCGTGGCCACCGCCTCCCTCGGGGTCTACGCACTGGTCGCCAAGGTCACCGGTCAGGCCACCATCGAGGGCAGCCGCGCCGGTTTCGTCGGCCTCCTCGGGGATCCCAACGACCTGGCCCTCTGCCTGCTCATGGGCATGCCGTTCCTGGCCAGCGCGGTGATGGCGACGAAGGGGCCAAAGCGCTGGCTCTACGGGGTCCTCCTGCTCGCGGTGGTCTCGGGGATCGTCTCGACCCAGTCCCGCGGCGGGTTCCTGGGAATGGGCGCGGCCGCCTTCATCCTCCTCCGCGAGAAGGTGAGGAGCCGCGCGGTGCAGTTCGGGATCCTGGCCGTGGGCATGGCCGTGCTCATGGCCGCGTCCGGCATGTCCAAGCGCTCGAGCGGCGGCGGGGACGGGGACGGGATCGACGAGTCGGCGCAGGGGCGGCTCGACGCCTGGATGGCGGGCATGCGGATGGTGAAGGCCCGCCCCATCCTGGGCGTCGGCTACGACCGGTTCGCCGACAACTACCCGCGATACGTCACCAACGCGGTCATCTGGCACAAGCTCGAGGCCCACAACTCCTTCGTCAAGGCCGCCGCCGAGACCGGCATCGTCGGCTTCGTGCCCTTCGTGGCCATGGTGGTGCTGACCTTCAGGTCGGCCTTCCGGGTGCGGGGACGCCGCCAGGAGCTCGAGGACCCGCTGGAGCGGGCCGCGGCGGGGTCGCTCTTCCCCACCGTGGTGGCCTTCTTCATCTCCGCCTTCTTCCTCTCCCAGTGCTGGAGCTGGTTCACCTTCATCCTGCTCGCGCTCGTCGCAGCGACCGAGCGCAGCCTGCCCGCCGTCCCCGTTTCCCCAGGAGCCTCGTCATGATCCAGGACCTCATCCGCAAGGTGAAGCGGCGCGAGACGCCGATGGCCGACCTCGCCTACCGCGCCGCCAAGCGGCTTCGCACCCTCGAGATGCCCGCACCCCGGGTGATCTTCCTCCCCGTGTGGTACGCGCATCACGGGATCCGCGGCGCCTTCCGCTGGATCACCCGCTGCCTCTACTACCAGCCCATGTTCCGGGCCCGCTGCGAGAAGGTGGGCAAGAACCTGCGGGTCGACCTGGGGGCGCCCTACGTCTACGGCGACATCCGCATCCGCATCGGCGACGACTGCACGATGAACGCCATCTCCAGCTTCGTGTCGACCAGCGCGGGCAGGAACCCGGTGCTGGAGATCGGGAACAAGACCTACCTGGGCCACCGGGTCTCCATCAGCGTGGGCAGCAAGGTGACCATCGGGAACCACGTGCTCATCGCCAACGAGGTCTTCATCGCCGACAACCCGGGCCACCCGCTCGACGCCGCCCGGCGGCGCGTCCAGGGCGTCGAGCCCGACCAGATCCGCCCGGTCACCATCGGGGACGACGTCTGGATCGGTCACGGGTGCAAGATCATGCCGGGCGTCACCATCGGCGAGGGCGCGGTGGTGGGCGCTGGCTCGATCGTCACCCGGGACGTGCCCCCGTTCACCCTGGTGGCCGGGATCCCGGCCAAGCCGGTTCGCGACCTGCGGCCCGTGGCGCTCCTCCCCGTCGCGGCGGCCTGAGCCATGACCGCGACCTCCCCTCGCCCGCGCGTCGTCGTGCACCTCGTGGCCTCGCCCTTCCTGGGAGGCCCGGAGCGGCAGATGCTCGGCCTCGCCGCCGCCCAGCGCGGGGCGGAGCGGACGATCTTCGTCGGCTTCCCCGAGGGGAGGGCGTTCCACGATCGCCTGCGCGAGGTGGGCATCGAGTCGGAACTGCTCGCCTCCACCGGCCGCCCGCTGCGCGGCGCGATCCGCGAGGTCGACGGCGTCCTGCGCCGGCTCCGCCCGGACGTCGTCATCACCCATGGCTACAAGACCGACCTGGTCGGGTTCCTGGCCGCCCGCCGCGCGGGCGTGCCGCAGATCGCCGTGGCCCACGGGTGGACCGGCGCCTCCTTCCGGGTCCGGGTGAACGAGGCCATCGACAAGCTCTTCATGCGCGGCGCGCGCCGGGTGGTGGCCGTGTCGGAGCGGCAGGGGCAGCGGGTGCAGGAGGCCGGGATCCGCGCCGACCGGGTGGTGGTCATCCGGAACGCCATCGACACCTCCCGCTTCGCGCCGGCCGACCCCGCCGTCCGGAGGGAGCTCGAGGCCCTCTTCCCGTCGCGCCCCCAGCACGTCGTGATCGCCGCCGGCCGCCTCAGCCCGGAGAAGGGCTTCGCCGACCTCGTGCGCGGCGGCCCGGCAGGTGGTGGACCGCCTGCCCGGGGTGGGGTTCGTGCTGGTGGGAGAGGGCCCGCTGCGCGCCGACCTGGCCGCGGCGATCCAGGCCGCGGGTCTTCGGGATCGCTTCGTGCTGGCGGGCTTCCGCGGACGACGTGGACCGGCTGCTCCCCGCCGCCGACCTCTTCGTGCAGTCCTCCCACACGGAGGGGATGCCCAACGTGGTCCTGGAGGCGGGCGCCTGCGCCGTCCCCATCGTGGCCACGGACGTGGGAGGCACCCGGGAGATCCTCGAGGAGGGGCGCGGAGGCTACCTGGTGCCGCCGCGGGACCCGGGGCGGCTCGCCGCCCGCGTCGTGGAGCTCCTCTCCGACCCCGACGGCGCGCGCCGGATGGGGGAAGAGGCGCGCCGCCGCATCCAGGCCGAGTTCACCTTCGCCGCCAAGGCCTCCGCCTACCGGCGCCTGTTCGAGGAGTGCCTGCCGTGAAGCGACTTCGCCTGCCCCCCGCCGCCGCCACCATGGCCGTCCAGGTCGTCGACATGGCGAGCCAGGTCGCCGCCGGCGTGATGGTCGCCCGCGCGCTCGGCCCGGTCGCGATGGGGCACTACACCTTCGCGCTGGCGGTGGCGGGCATCCTGGCCATCGTGCTGCTCTTCGGCGCCGGCGAGGTCGCCATCACCCTCTACGCCGGCCGGAAGCACGAGCCGGGCGCCGTCCTGGAGGGCTCGCTCGCCGCGCTCGCCAAGGGCACGGCCATCACGGTCGCGGCCGGCCTGGCCATCGGGGCCGGGCTGCGCCTCGACGCGGAGGGCGCCGGCTCGCTGGCGCTCGCGCTCCTGGCGCTCATCGTGAACGGGCTGGCCTCGACCTTCAACTACTCCATCCTGGGGCGCGGCGCCTCGGCGCGGGACCTCCCGGTGATCGTGGTGTCGCGCGCCGTGATGCTCGCGGGCGTCGCCTGGGGGGCCTGGCGCGGGAACCTCCTCCTGGCCATGGGCGGCCAGCTCGCCGGCGCGATCACGCTCGCCTCCGGGCGGGCGCTCCTCGTCCACCGGAACCTCTTCCCGCTCCGCCCCCGCAAGGACGCAGGCGGTGCGCGAGCACTTCAGCCGGCGCGGGCGGTGGATCGGCCTCTCCTCGGTCTTCGGCTCCATCTCCTCCCGGATCGACATGATCTTCCTCGAGGGGCTCTCGACGCCGGTGCAGCTCGGCCTCTACGGCGGCGCCTACCGGGTCATCAACGGGGTCGCCACCGGCGCGGGCGCGTTCGCCATGGCGCTCTTCCCGGGGCTGGTCTCCGCCGATCCCGCGGCGCGGGCGCGCGCCCGCAAGCTCGGGATCCTCGCCTCGATCGGGCTCTCGGCCGGGCCGCTCCTCCTCCTGCCCTTCGCCGGCGCCTTCATCACCCTGCTCTACGGCAAGGGCTGGAGCGACGCGGCCCCGGCCTTCGCCTGGCTGCTCGCGGCGAGCGTCCTGCAGGTCCAGACGGCCTTCCTCTCGCGCCGCCTGGTCGCCTCCGGGCGCGAGAAGGTGATGCCGTTCGGCCAGGGGCTCGCGGCCGTCGCCAACGTGGCCGTGAACCTGTTCCTCATCCCCACCCGGGGCGCGCTGGGCGCGGCCATCGCCACCTTCGTCGCCGAGGCCTGCGTGCTCGGCGTGTACCTCGCCGGGCCGCGGGTGTTCCGCCTGTACCGCGGACGCCGTTCCGAAGCGGTGCAGTCGCTCTCGGCGGCACAGCCCGCCTCCCCGCACTGACGCGTTCCGGAACGATCGGTCGCGCGGGGCGCTGGCACCCGCCGTGCAATCACACGGCGGCATGAAGACGATCAGCGCTCTCGCCGTCATCGGCACCCGCCCCGAGGCCATCAAGATGGCGCCGGTCGTCCGGGCCCTCCGCGCCACCGGGCGCTTCGACGTCCACGTCCTCTTCACCGGGCAGCACCGCGGGCTGCTCGATCGCGCCGCCGCCGATCTCGGCCTGGCCGCCGACGCGGACCTCGATCTCATGCGCCCCGACCAGGGGCTGGCCAGCCTCACCGCCCGCCTCCTCGAGGGCATCGACGGCGTGCTCGCCTCGCGCCCCTTCGACGTGGTCCTCGCCCAGGGCGACACCACGACCGTCCTCGCCGCCGCGCTCACCGCCTTCTACCGGCGCATCCCGTTCGCCCACGTCGAGGCGGGACTGCGGACCGAGAGCATCGACAGCCCGTTCCCGGAGGAGGCCAACCGCCGCCTGGCCGGCGCGCTCACCACCATCCACTTCGCCCCGACCCGCGGCGCGCTCGCCAACCTGCTCGCGGAGGGCGTCCCGGCCGACCGGATCGTCGTCACCGGCAACACCGGGATCGACGCGCTCCTCGAGGCCTCCGGCCGCTCGCCCGAGCTGCCCGTGGCCGGTCTCTCCCGTCGACCGCCTGGTCCTCGTCACCCTCCACCGGCGCGAGAGCCTGGGCGCTCCGCTCCGCGGCGTGCTCGGCGCGATCCGCGACGCCATCGCCGGCGTCCCGCGCGCCCGCGTGGTCTGGCCGGTCCACCCGAATCCCCACGTGCAGGCGGCGCCCAGGAGATCCTGGGCGCGGTGCCCGGCGTCGAGCTGGTCGAGCCCCAGGGGTACCTCCCGTTCGTCTCCCTCATGAAGCGGGCCGACGTGATCGTCACCGACTCGGGCGGCGTGCAGGAGGAGGCGCCCACCTTCGGCGCGCCCATCCTCGTGGTGCGGGAGACCACCGAGCGCCCCGAGGGCGTGGACGCCGGCCTCGCCGAGCTGGTCGGTACCGATCCGGAACGCATCGCGCGCCGGCTCGGAACACTCCTGACCACGGCGGTGCGCCGGACCCGGACGGTCAACCCCTACGGGGACGGCCGCGCCTCGCTCCGCATCGCGGATTCGCTGGTCCAACTGCTCGGCACGCGGCCTGCAATGAAGTCGACCGTACCTGTCGTGAATCCCTCCCGAACCCTGAAGGTCGCCTGACATGAGCCCTCCCGCCTACGCCGCCACGATGCCCCTCCCCAGCGCCACTCCCGCCGCGTCCGTCGCCCTCGCCGGCGACGCGGTCTCGCTGGCCGGTGTGGAGACCCTGGACGCCGGCGTCCTCTCCTCCCTGGTCCGCACCCACGGCAGGGTCGCCCGCACCGGCCGCAAGGTGCGCGTCATGAACGCCACGCCCGACGTCGCCCAGATGCTCCGCGACCTCGGCCTCGGCTGGATGCTCGAGGGCCGCCCGCTGCCCGACCTCGCCCCGGCCAACGAGCCGATGCGCGCCGACCCCGCCGCCTAGCCAGGCGTCGCCCTTCCTCGTTCCCTTTCCCGCAGCCGCTCCCTGGAGGACGCATGTCCACCCCCGTCGAAGCCCGAACCCCCAGCGCACCCGCGAGGCCTCGCCACGAGGGGCCGACCCTGCGATCCGTCCTGCCGCCGCTCCGCCCGTCGCGCGCCGTCGTCCGCCGTCGCGGACGCGCTCGTCGCGAAGATCCAGGCCCGCACCGCCCGCATCGGGATCATCGGCCAGGGCTACGTGGGGCTGCCGCTCGCGCTGGTCTTCGCCGAGGGCGGATTCCCGGTCGTCGGCTTCGACGTCGACTCCCGCAAGGTCGACGCGCTCGAGCGCGGCGAGTCGTACATCAAGCACATCGGGCCCGAGCGCGTGACCGAGGCCGTGCACAGCGGGCGCTTCTCCGCCACCACCGACTTCGACGGCCTGCGCGACTGCGACGCCATCATCATCTGCGTCCCCACGCCGCTCGGCCCGCACCGCGAGCCGGACAACTCGTACATCCACCGCACCGCCGAGGCCATCGCCCCGCGCCTCCGGGCCGGCCAGCTGGTGGTGCTCGAGTCGACCACCTACCCGGGAACGACGGACGGAGAGGTCCTGCCCAATCCTCCAGAAGAGCGGGCTCACCTGCCCCGAGGACTTCCTCCTCGCCTTCTCCCCCGAGCGCGAGGATCCGGGCAACGGCAAGTTCTCCACCCGCGGATCCCCAAGGTCGTGGGCGGCGTCGACGCGCCCTCCACCGACGCGGCGGTGGCGCTCTACACCGCGGCCGTCGACAAGGTGGTCCGGGTCTCCTCGGCCCGCGTGGCCGAGTCGGCCAAGCTCCTCGAGAACATCTTCCGTTCGGTGAACATCGCGCTCGTGAACGAGATGAAGGTCCTCCTCGACGGGATGGGCATCGACGTCTGGGAGGTCATCGAGGCCGCCAAGACCAAGCCCTTCGGCTTCATGCCCTTCTATCCGGGCCCGGGCCTGGGCGGGCACTGCATCCCGCTCGACCCGTTCTACCTGTCCTGGAAGGCCGCCGAGCACGGGCAGTGGGCCCGCTTCGTCGAGCTGGCCGGCGAGATCAACACCAGCATGCCCCGCCACGTCTGCGCCCGCATCGCCACGGCGCTGAACGACGACGCCAAGGCGGTCCGCGGCTCCCGCATCCTCGTGCTCGGCCTCGCCTACAAGGCCAACGTGGACGACGACCGGGAGTCGCCCTCCTACGAGATCATCGAGCACCTGCAGGAGGCCGGCGCCCAGGTCGACTTCTGCGACCCGCACTTCCCGTCGGCGCGCAAGGGGCGCAAGCACGACGTCATGCTCGCCTCGGTGCCCTGCGACGCGGACACCTTCGCCTCCTACGACGCGGTGGTGGTCTCGACCGCCCACGACGCCTTCCGGCAGCCGGGGCTCTTCGAGAAGGTGAAGCTGGCCGTCGACACCCGCAACCTGGTGGCTCCTCTCTTCCCGGACCGCGCCCCGCCCTGTCGCCTGGTGAAGGCGTGACCGCGGCCCCGGTGCAGTTCCGCGTCGGGTCCTCCCCGGACCTGGCTGGTGACCGGCGGCGCCGGGTTCATCGGCTCGCACCTCGTCGAGCGGCTGCTCGCGCTGGGCCAGCGGGTCCGGGTCCTCGACGACTTCTCCACCGGCCACCGCCGCAACGTCGCCGAGGCCTCCGCGGGCGCGCCCGAGCGCTTCGAGCTCGTGGAGGGAGACATCCGGGAGCCGGCGGCCTGCCGCGCCGCCTGCACCGGGGTCGACGTGATCCTGCACCAGGCCGCGCTGGGGTCGGTTCCGCGCTCGATCCAGGATCCCGGGACGAGCCACGACGTGAACGTCACCGGCTTCCTGAACGTCCTCTCGGCCGCGAGGGACGCCGGCGTGGCCCGCGTGGTCTACGCGAGCTCCAGCGCCGTCTACGGCGATCACCCCGGCCTGCCCAAGGTCGAGGAGGCCACCGGCCGGCCGCTCTCCCCGTACGCCGCCACCAAGGCCGCCGACGAGCTCTACGCGCACGCCTACGCCAGCGCCTATGGCCTCGAGACCGTCGGGCTGCGCTACTTCAACGTCTTCGGGCCCCGTCAGGACCCGCAGGGCGCCTACGCCGCGGTGATCCCGCTCTGGTTCAAGAGCCTCTTCGGCGGCGAGCCCGCCTGGCTGAACGGCGACGGCGAGACGAGCCGGGACTTCTCCTACGTGGCCAACGTGGTCCAGGCCAACCTGCTCGCGGCCACCGTCACCGATCCCGCCGCGCTGCGCACGGTCTACAACGTCGGCGCGGGCGGACGCAGCACGCTGCTCGAGCTCTTCTCGCTCATGCAGGAGGAGGCAGCCCGCCTCCATCCGGCCGCGGCCCGGGTCGCCCTGGAGCGCCGTCCGTCGCGCGCCGGCGACATCCGCCACTCCCACGCCGACATCGGCCGGGCCCGCCGCCTCCTGGGCTACTCGCCGACCCACTCCATCCGCGAGGGGCTGGCCGAGACGGTGGCCTGGTACCACGAGCGGCTGGCCGGCGGCGCCCCGCGCGGTCCGGGACGCCACCCGCGGTCGCTAGCGGCCGCCGCGGTCGCCTCAGGCGATCCCGTACTCCTTCAGCTTCCGGTAGAGCGTGGTCCGGCCGATGCCGAGCTCGCGGGACACCCGTGCACGGTTCCCGCCGGCTCTCCGCAGCGCCTCGACGATGGCGTTCCGCTCCATGCCGGACAGGGTCAGCGCGGGGGCCGACGCGTCGGGGTCGATGCGGGAGCTCGCCGGTCACCTCCGAATCCTCGGGGGCAGGTGCCCGACGACGGGCGCGAGCCCCTCGACCTGGCCGGCCAGCGGCTCGAACGGCGACGGGGACGCCAGGAAGACCGGGGCCGGGGCCGCGGCGGCGCCTGGGCCGGGGAGGGCGAGGCCGCCGCGGTGCAGACGCGGGGCGGCAGGTCCCCGGGGCCGATGGTGTCCCCCTCGCAGGTGACGGCGGCGCGCTGGCAGACGTTCTGGAGCTCGCGGACGTTTCCCGGCCAGCCGTAGCGCTGGAGCGCGGCCAGGGCCTCCGCCGACAGGTGCACGTCCCGCCCGGCGAGCTCGCGCCCGGCGTGCGGGACGAAGTGGCGCGCGAGCAGCTCGACGTCCCCTTCGCGATCGCGCAGCGGCGGGAGCTCCAGCTCGAAGACCACGATCCGGTAGAACAGGTCCTCGCGGAAGCGCCCCTCCCGGACCGCCTGGGTCAGGTCCTGGTGCGTGGCGGCCAGCAGCCGGAAGTCGACCTCGATCTCCTGGCTCGAGCCCACCCGCTGGATGGTCCGCTGCTGGAGCACCCGCAGGAGCTTCGCCTGCGCGCCCAGGGAGAGCTCGGCCACCTCGTCGAGGAAGAGGGTGCCGCCCGCCACCTGCTCGAAGCAGCCGACGCGCCGCTGCGCCGCGCCGGTGAAGGCGCCGCGCTCGTGGCCGAAGAGCTCGGACTCCTGGAGCGACTCGGGGATGGCGGCGCAGTTGAGCGCGATGAAGGGGGACCGGGACCGGCCGGAGCGCTCGTGGATGGCCCGGGCCACCAGCTCCTTGCCGGTGCCGCTCTCGCCGTGGATGTAGACGGAGATGTCGGAGGCGGCGACCCGGTCGATCTGCCGGTACAGCTCCCGCATGGCGCGCGAGCCGCCCACGAAGCCGGGGATGGCGCGCCCCTCCGCCTCGCGCTCGAGCGTGGCCAGCCGCATCGCCATGGCGTGCTTCTCCATGGCGTTCACCAGCGTGGTCACGAGCTTGGTGCGGTCCACCGGCTTGGGGAGGAAGTCGTAGGCGCCCCGCCGCATCAGGTCCACGACGGTGTCCACGTCCTTGTTGGCCGTGAGCACGATGACGGGCAGGTGGCGGTGGTGGGAGCGGATCCGGTCGAGCGCCGTCGCGCCGCCCATGCCCGGCATGGAGAGGTCGAGCAGGACGGCCGCCGGGGTCTCCGTGGGCAGCGCGGCCAGGCAGGCCTCGCCCCCGTCGAGCTCCACGGGCCGGAAGCCGGCCGCCTCCACCCAGCTGCCGATGAGTGTGCGGAGGTGGGAGTCGTCGTCCACGACGAATACGGCGGGCCGGTCCTCGTCGTGAATCGGGCTCATGTTCCAGGTCGGAATGCATCGGAGCGGGCCGACTGCCCTGGCGGCGAACGGTGCGCCGGAACGGGACAAAGCGTTCCGGACGCCGGGGCGGAGTGACCCAGGGTGCGTTCCGACTTGGAACATCACCCTCCGGATTCCGCCCATCCTCGCTGGCGCGAGCCGTGCACTGCTCGCCTGCATGCACGGAAAGCGAATCCTCTACGTGGACGACGACGAGGCCATGCTGCGCATCGTGTCGGCGACCCTGCCCCGGCTGTGCGGGGTGGAGGTGGTCACCGCTGCCACCGGCTCCCACGCGCTCGCCCTCCTGGGGAAGACGCGCTTCGACCTCGTCCTCCTCGACTACGAGCTGCCCGACTTGGAAGGGGCCGACCCTCTGCGCCGAGATCCGGATCCGCCTCGGGGCCGCCACGCCGGTGGTCTTCCTGTCCGGCCACGAGGACGGGCCGCAGCGGCACGCCGGGCCTGGCCCGGGGCCAACGCCTTCCTGCCCAAGCCCTCCCCGCCCGCCGCCATCGCGGCCGGCATCGCGCCGCTCCTCCGCGAGCAACGCCACCGTCGAGGCCCTCCAATGAACGAGCGGATCGATCCCTACGTCGCCTACCGCCTCCAGCTCCTGCAGGAGGCCAGGCGCTGCGCTCCCTCTGGGAGCGCCTCGGCCAGGGCGAGCCCGAGGCCCGCGATCGCCTGAGCCAAGTTCCTCCACCGGATCCACGGCACCTCGGGGACCTACGGCTTCGACCGGGTGTCCGAGCTGGCCCGGGAGCTTCGCGAGGCGGTCGTGGCCAGGCCGCCCCGCATGCTCGACGACGCCTGATCGAGCCGCTCGCTCGCGGCGCTCCTCGAGGCCTCGCTCGGCGAGCAGGCCGCCCAGCCTGCCGCGCCCTGAGGTCCTGCCCCCGTGACCCCGGCCATCGAGGACGCTGGCTCGGCGAGCGCCGTCCGCGCCGTCCTCGATCCCCCGCTCGACCTGGCCGTCGCCCTCGAGAACTGCGGCGGCGACGAATGGCTCCGGAGGGAAGTGACCGCGGAGCTGCTCCGGATGCTGCCCGAGCACCGCACCGTGGTGGAGCAAGCCCTCGAGGCGCGGGATACCGCGGGCGTGGGCCGCGCGCTGCACAAGATGAAGTCGGGGCTCGCGGCCGTCGGGGCCGTCGCGGCCACCACCGCCGCCGCGGCGCTGGAATGGTCGGCCCGGCAGGGGGACGGGGAGCTGGATGCGCTGGCCGTACGGTACTCCGGAGAGCTCGACCGGGCCGCCACGGCGCTGGAGCGCTCGCTCCTCCCGGAGCTCGCCGGATGACCCCTCGGCGCAGCCGCGCGCCGCTCCTCCTCCTGCGGCGCGGTCGCCGCCGGCAGGGTGTCGCGGGAGGCGCCTAGGGGAAGTCGGGGGTCTGCAGCGACGACCGAGAGGTAACCGGTCACCTGCACGAACCGGGTGCTCGTCGAGCCGCCGCCCAGCTGCGTCTGGGCGAAGCCCCCGGCCAGCAGGGTGGCCCAGCGCCACGGGCTCCAGGCCGCCGACGTCCCGGCGACGGCGTAGGACTCCGGCGCACGGATGGTGAACGGGACGAGCGCCGAGGCCAGCGAGGCCTCGAGCTTCCAGTCCTTCCCGAAGAACCACTCGGCGCCGAGCCGGGCGGTGACGCGCTGGTAGGCGGCCTGGAGATAGGTGTCCACGTACGGCCCCAGGCCGGCCTCGGCGATGAGCCGGAACATGTCCCGCGACGACTGCACCCAGGTCAGCTTGAGCCCCGCCACGGGGATCACCTGTCCGACGGTGACGCTGGCGAGCGGGCGGGTTGTTGACCATCGCCGCCCCCAGCGTGGCCGAGGTCTCGAGCGAGCCCGACCAGCGGTGGCTCCAGGTCTCGGCGACGGCCGCGATGCGGATGGCCGATCCGCCGACCAGCTGCGAATCGGTGGCCGCGATCGACGTGGAGAGGATGGCGCGCGCCCCGACGAAGACGTCCAGCGTGGCGTCGGCCCGCGGCCCCCAGGTGCGCGGCTGGCTCTCCTGACCGAGCGTCCCAATCCCGCCCACGTCGAACCAGCCGACCGTCGCGCGCAGCCGGAGCCGCTGGCCCAGCGTGACCGAGGCCTGGGCATTCGCGCCGATCGCGAGGTACGGGAAGGTCGTGAAGGTGCGGACCGGCTCGATCACCGGGGGCGTGGGCCCCGGGCCGCCCGGCGTCGAGCTGGGCACGAGCTGCGAGTAGTCGCCGTAGGTTCCGTTCGCCCAGAGCCGGAGCGTCCACCGCTGCGACGGGGTCCACTCGAACCGCAGGAGCGCGCGCTGCAGCACCGACATCGGGGCGCCGTGGTAGACGGCCGGGAAGTAGAGGCGCGGCACGTAGCTCAGGGTGAACTGCGCCCGGTGGCCGAACGAGTAGAGGGTGAGTCCCGGCACCACCTCGAGGTCGGTGTCCCACTGCGAGAACCCGCCCTCGGCCGAGACGTTTCGCGTGCGGAGCTGCCCCAGGACCCCGCCCGCGACGTGGGTGCCGATCCGGCTGCGCGTGGAGCGGCCGCGGAGGGGAGGAAGGGCACCCGGGACCGACGCAGGTCCTCGTCCTGCTGCTCCGCGTCGCGCCCCAGCACGTCGGAGAGGCCGATCGGATCGGGAGGGGCAGGGAGAGGAGGGAAGCGCCGCGTCGAGGGTCCCCTCGACCTCCCGGGCGGGGACGGCCTCGGCGTCGGCGGGCTCCGTCGCGTCGACGGGAACGGACACGGCGTCGTCCGGCGGTCCCGTCGCGGCGCTCGAGGTCTGGGCGGCGGCGAGCGCCAGCAGCGCTGCCGCGAGGGCCGGCAGCACGGCTACTCCACGACGATCACGTCGCCGTTCTGAAGCCGGAACGTGGCCGCCGCCCCCCGGAGCTGCGTGAGGGCGTCGTAGTCGAACCGGATCCGGATCCGGTTCCCGGACGGCTCGCGCCGGATGACCATGATCCGGTCGAGCGCGGCGTACGGGTCGGCCCGCCCGCCACGGCCATCGCCTCCAGCACCCCGGAGCCCTGCTCGAGCGGGTAGCTGCCGACCTTGGCCACCTCGCCGAGCACCGAGATCATCAGGGCGCGCGGCTCCTCCAGCGAGATGGTCACCGCGGGTTGACGATGAACTTGGCGAGCTTGCTCCTGGACCTGGCGGGCGAGCTCGGCGGGCGTGGTCGCCGGCCGCGGGGACGTCGGCGAGCAGCGGCACCGAGATCTTCCCGTCGGGCCGGACCTTGGCGCGGGCCGAGACCGCGTCCTGGCCCATGACCCGGACCTGGAGGATGTCGCCGGGCCGGATCAGGTAGTCCTGGTCGGACACCTCGGGCGGCAGCCGGTAGTCGTCCACCAGGACGTACTCGCCGGTCGAGCGGCAGGAGGCGAAGGCGACCGAGAGGATTGCGAGCAGCAACCACGAGGGAGCGCCGTCGGCGCGGCATCGACTCCTCGTGTATAGCACGTCCACGGCGGAGGTCCGGTTCGCGCCCCGGGCCCCGCAGGGGCGTGGACCCAGCCGGGATTCGCCCGCCGTATCGATCCGGGTCGTCGCTTCCGCCGGCCGTCACCGCGGCGGAACAGTCGCGGGCCTCCCGCGACGGCGGATCCGCGCCGGACCGGAACAGATCCGGGCGCGCCCGGCGCCCAGGCCTTGGCGCGTTCCTTGAAGTACGCCCTCCCGTCTCTCCGCATCGCACCCGCAAAGGAATCACGCCCATGTGCGGAATCGTCGGTTACGTCGGCCACGCCCCTGCGTCGACGTCGTCGTCGGCGGGCTGCGGAAGCTCGAGTACCGCGGCTACGACTCCGCCGGCGTGGCGGTCCTCGGGCCCGGGCGGGCTCGCCGTCTCGCGCGCCAAGGGCAAGCTGAAGAACCTGGTGGACCGCCTGGCCGAGAAGCCGCTCACCGGCCGCACCGCCATCGGCCACACCCGCTGGGCGACCCACGGCCGCCCCTCCGACGAGAACGCCCACCCGCACAGCTACCAGGGCGTCGCCGTGGTCCACAACGGCATCATCGAGAACCACCTGGAGCTGAAGGCGGAGCTGCGGCAAGGGGCACATGTTCTCGAGCGAGACCGACACCGAGATCTTCGCGCACCTGATCGCCGAGGCGATGGCAAGGGCGGCAACGACCTCTCCCAGGCGGTGCGCGACGCGCTCGCAGCAGGTGAAGGGCACCTACGCCATGGCGGTGGTCTCGCGAGAAGCGGCCCGACGAGATCGTGGCCGCCAAGAACGCGAGCCCGCTCGTCCTCGGCTACGGCAACGGCGAGGCCTTCCTCGCCTCCGACGTGCCGGCCATCCTCGAGCACACGCGCGAGGTCATCTACCTGGAGGAGGGCGAGCTCGCCGCACCTCGGCCCGGACGGGCATCCGCATCGAGAACGCCCGGGGCGAGACCGTGACCGCGCGCCCCGCACCACGTGGAGTGGACCCCGGTGGCCGCCGAGAAGGACGGCCACAAGCACTTCATGCACAAGGAGATCTTCGAGCAGCCCCGGGTCGTCGCCGACACCATCCGCGGCCGCATCTGCTCGAGCAGGGCGACGTCATGCTCGACGGCGTCGAGCTCGCCGAGGAGTACGTGAAGGGGCTCACCAAGGTGACCATCGTGGCCTGCGGCACGAGCTAGCACGCCGGCCTCTGCGGCCGGCAACATGATCGAGACCCTCGCCCGCATCCCGGTCGAGGTCGATCTGGCGAGCGAGTTCCGCTACCGCGACCCGCTCGTCGACGGGAAGACGCTGGTCTCGCCATCTCCCAGTCGGGCGAGACCGCCGACACCCTGGCCGCCGTCAAGGAGGCCGAAGCGCCGCGGCGCCCGCGCCGTCGCCATCTGCAACGTGGTCGGCTCGGCCATCACCCGCGAGTGCGACGGCACGCTCTACACCCACGCCGGCCCGGAGATCGGCGTCGCCTCGACCAAGGCCTTCACCACCCAGCTGGCCGCGCTGTTCCTGCTCGCGTGAAGCTCGGCCGCCTGCGCGGCGACGCTCTCGCGCCGACCAGGCCCGTCCGCACCTCGAGGCGCTGCGCCAGATCCCGGCCCAGATGGAGCAGGTGCTCCGGCAGGAGCCGGCGGTGATGCCGGTGGCCAAGCGCTGCGCCAAGGCCCGCGACTTCCTCTTCCTGGGCCGCGACTCGCAGCACCCGGTGGCGCTCGAGGGCGCGCTCAAGCTGAAGGAGATCTCCTACATCCACGCCGAGGGCTACGCCGCCGGCGAGATGAAGCACGGCCCCATCGCGCTCATCGACGAGAACCTGCCGGTGGTGGTGCTCGCCGCGAAGGAGCCGCACTACGAGAAGACGCTCGGCAACATGGAGGAGGTCCAGGCCCGCGGCGGGCGAGGTCATCGCGGTGGTCTCGGAGGGCGACAACGTGGCCGCCAGCCTGGCCGTCGGTGGCGCTCTGCGTGCCGGCCTGCCCGCCGCTGCTCGCGCCGCTGCTCACCATCCTGCCGCTGCAGCTCCTCGCCTACCACGTGGCCGACCTGCGCGGCACCGACGTGGACCAGCCCCGCAACCTCGCCAAGAGCGTGACGGTGGAGTGACCATGACCCCGAAGATCCTCATCACCGGCGGTGCGGGCTTCATCGGCTCCCACGTCGCGGACGCCTTCCTGGCCGACGGCTGGAACGTGGCGGTCGTCGACGACCTCTCGTCCGGACGTCGCGTGAACCTGGACCCGCGCGTGCGCCTCCACGAGTGCGACGTGCGGGACCGGCCGCCGCGGCGGCCATCCTGGCCGAGAGGCCCGACGTGATCTGCCACCAGGCGGCGCAGATCGACGTGCGCCGGTCGGTGGCCGACCCGCTCTTCGACTGCGACGTGAACGTCGGGGGCTGATCAACGTCATGGAGGCCGCCCGGAAGGCCGGCTCGGTGCGCCAGGTGCTCTTCGCCTCCTCGGGCGGCGCCATGTACGGCGACACCGAGGTCATTCCCACGCCGGAGACCCATCCGGCCCACCCGATCTCCCATTACGGCGCGGCCAAGTGCTCGTCCGAGCTGTACCTGGGGGTGTACGCATCCCTCTACGGCATCCGGCCGGCGGTGCTCCGGTACGCCAACGTCTACGGCCCGCGGCAGAACCCGCACGGCGAGGCCGGCGTGGTGGCCATCTTCGCCTCGCGCATGCTCGAAGGGGAGCCCTGCACCATCTACGGCGACGGGACCCAGACCCGCGACTACGTCTTCG
Source organism: uncultured delta proteobacterium (assembly GCA_963766715.1). Classification (GTDB taxonomy): domain Bacteria; phylum Myxococcota; class Myxococcia; order Myxococcales; family Anaeromyxobacteraceae; genus CAIOAK01. The sequence continues at coordinate 218,568 of CAVYBH010000015.1, read as the reverse complement.
TGGAGGATGTGGCGCGGGCCAACCTGCTCGCGGCGAAGCGGGAGCTCGCGGGCGCCGTGAACGTGGGCACGGCCGTGGAGACCGACGTGAACCAGGTCTTCGCCCACATGGCGTCGGCCGCCGGGGTCGGCGCGAGGCCCCGCTACGCGCCCGGACGGGCGGGCGAGCAGAAGCGCTCGTGCATCGACCCGGCCCGGGCCCGGGAGGTCCTGGGCTGGGAGCCGCGGGTGGCGGTGGCCGACGGCCTCGCCCGCTCCGTGGCCCACTTCCGGGACGCCCGCCGGGCCGCCGCCTAGCCCCTGGATCGAGGCCCGATCGGGGCACGGGCCATTCGGGGGGGCAAAGCGTCAGCCCCCCGATCTACAAGACGGAATGGCCGAACCGAATCCGTACAAGGACGAGATCATCATCTCGTGGGTCGAGCTGCACCGGGACGCCCGCTACCTCTCCGGCGTGCTCCACGACCTGGGCGAATGGAAGGGCATCATCGCCATCACGCGAGGCGGGCTCGTCCCGGCGGCGCTGGTCGCCCGCGAGCTCGACATCCGGCTCATCGACACCGTCTGCGTGGTCAGCTACGAGGCCACCGATCCCAGCGCCGAGGCGAAGTCCCAGGGCAAGCTGCAGTGGCTGAAGACCGTCGAGGGCGACGGCGACGGCTGGCTCCTGATCGACGACCTCGTCGACACCGGCGGGACCGCTCGCGCGGTGCGCGAGAAGCTGCCGAAGGCCCACTTCGCCACCCTCTACGCCAAGCCGCTCGGGCGGCCGGTGGTCGACACGTTCGTGAAGGAATTCAAGCAGGAGAAGTGGATCTACTTCCCCTGGGACATCGACTACCACTTCGTCTCCCCCATCAAGACCCAGCGACGCACCCCCTAGCCGGGACCCCGGCGGCGACTGCCCCTGTGGTATGAGGTCCGCCTCCGATTCCCACGGAGCACCCGTGACCGCGCCCCGGCTCGAACTCGCGCACGTGACGAAGCGCTTCGGCGCGCTGGTCGCCAACGACGACGTGGCGCTCACCGTGCAGCCGGGAGAGATCCACGCGGTGCTCGGCGAGAACGGCGCCGGGAAGTCCACCCTGATGAAGATCGTCTACGGGGCGCTCCGCCCCGACGCCGGCGAGATCCGCTGGGACGGTCGCCCGGTGGTCGTCCGCAACCCCCACGAGGCCCGGGCCCTGGGCATCGCCATGGTGTTCCAGCACTTCTCCCTCTTCGACTCCCTCACCGTGGCCGAGAACGTCTGGCTCGGCATGGACGGCAAGGTGAGCCTCGACGAGGTGAGCCGCGGCATCCAGAAGAAGGCCGCCGAGTACGGGCTCGACCTCGACCCCGGCAAGCCGGTCCACGTGCTGTCGGTGGGGGAGCGGCAGCGGGTGGAGATCGTGCGGGCGCTGCTCTCCGAGCCGAAGCTCCTCATCCTCGACGAGCCCACCTCGGTGCTGACGCCGCAGGCGGTGGACAGGCTCTTCGTCACGCTGCGCAAGCTCGCCGCCACCGGCTGCTCGATCCTCTACATCAGCCACAAGCTCGACGAGATCCGGGTGCTCTGCCACACCTGCACGGTGCTGCGCGGCGGCAAGGTGGTGGGCACCTGCGACCCCACCCTCGAGACCACCGGCAGCCTGTCGCGCATGATGATCGGGGCCGAGCCGCCGGTGCTGGTCCACCGCCCGCCGCGCCCGGGCCAGGTCGCGCTCACGGTGAATGACCTGTCGCTCGAGCGCTGGGATCGCTACAGCGTGCCGCTCGACCAGGTCTCGCTCGAGGTGCGCGAGGGGGAGATCGTCGGCATCGCCGGGATCTCCGGGAACGGGCAGCAGGAGCTGCTCGCCACGCTCTCCGGGGAGGACCCGCGGGCGGAGGCCGGCATGGTCCGGGTCTTCGGGACGCCCGTCGGGCGCAAGGGCCCCGTGGCGCGCCGCAAGCTGGGCCTCCACTTCGTCCCGGAGGAGCGGCTGGGCCGCGGCGCGGTGCCGGCCTTCTCGCTCGCCAACAACATGCTGCTCACCCGCCTCGAGGCCATCAAGTCCGCGGGGTGGATCGACCGCGCCTTCCTGGGTCGCCAGACCAAGGCCATCCTGGGGCGCTTCGGCGTGAAGGCCCCCGGGCCGGGCGCGGTCGCGAAGAGCCTGTCCGGCGGGAACCTCCAGAAGTTCATCGTGGGGCGCGAGATCGACGCGATCCCCAAGGTGCTCGTGGTCGCCCAGCCCACCTGGGGAGTCGACGTGGGGGCCTCCGCCCAGATCCGGGCCGAGCTCATCGCGCTGCGCGACGCGGGGTGCGCCGTCCTGGTGGTCTCCGAGGAGCTCGAGGAGCTCTTCGAGATCTCCGACCGGCTCCACGTCATCGCCCGCGGCCGGCTCTCGCCCTCCATCGACACCCCCAAGGCCACCGTCGAGCAGATCGGCGAGTGGATGAGCGGGCTCTGGCCCGGCAACGAGGGCGCGGCGGAGGGCGCGGCTTGATCCGGCTCGAGGCGCGGCCGGCCCCGTCCCGGCTCTGGAGCGTGCTCTCTCCGGTGGTGGCGCTCGCCATCACGGTGGCCGTGGCGGCGTCGCTCTTCGCGCTGCTGGGAAAGGACCCGGTTCGCGGCCTCGAGGTCTTCCTGGTCCAGCCGTGGAGCGGGATCCGCGGCCTGACCGAGCTCGGGCTCAAGGCCACGCCGCTCATCCTCTGCGCGCTCGGGCTGGCGCTCGCGTTCCGCGCCAACGTCTGGAACATCGGCGCCGAGGGGCAGTTCCTCGTCGGCGGCATCGTGGGCGGGGGGCTCGCGCTCGTCGTCACCCAGAACCAGGTGCCGGTCGACCGCTGGGCCTTCTTCCCGCTCCTCGTCCTGGCGGGCGCGATCGGGGGAATGCTCTGGGCGAGCATCGCCGCGTTCCTCAAGGATCGGTTCAACGCCAACGAGATCCTGGTCAGCCTGATGCTCGTCTACGTGGCCGACCTCTTCCTCTCCTGGCTCGTCTTCGGGCCCTGGAAGGATCCGGGGGGCTTCAACTTCCCGCAGACCATGAACTTCGCCGCGCAGACCGGCGTGCCCCGCTTCATCCCCGGCATGCGCCTCCACTGGGGGTTCGCGCTGGCGCTCGCCGCCGCGGTGGGGATGTGGATCTTCATGTTCCGGACCTACAAGGGAATGCAGCTCATGGTGGGCGGGCCGGCCCCGGCCGCGGCGCGCTACGCCGGGTTCTCGTCCCGCGGGGCGCTGTGGATGACCTTCCTCATCTCGGGAGGGCTGGCCGGGGTGGCGGGGGCGCTCGAGGTGGCGGGGCCCATGGGCAGCTCACCCCGCACGTCTCGCAGGGCTATGGCTTCGCGGCCATCATCGTCGCCTTCGTGGGACGGCTCCACCCGCTGGGCGCCGTGCTGGCCTCCCTCATCCTGGCCACCTTCTCCATCGGCGGCGAGCTGGCCCAGTCCAGGCTCGGCCTGCCGTCCGCCATCACCGGCGTCTTCCAGGGCGTGCTGCTGCTCTCGCTGCTCGGCTGCGACACCCTCATCAACTACCGGCCCCGGTGGTCCCCCCGATGAACGAGATCGCGCTCCTCGTCGCCGCCACGCTGGCCTCCGGCACGCCGATCGCCCTGGCCGGTCTCGGGCTGCTCGTGAACGAGCGGTCCGGGGTGGTGAACCTGGGAGCCGAGGGGATGATGGCCATCGCCGCGGTCACGGGCTTCGCGGCCGCCTTCCACACCGGCAACGACTGGGTCGGGTTCGCGGCCGGGGCCGTCGCCGGCGCGGCCGCGGCGGGTATCTTCGGGTGGCTCTCCATCTGGCTCTGCACGAACCAGTACGCCACCGGCCTCGCCATCTCCCTCTTCGGCCTGGGCTTCTCGGCCTTCGTGGGCACCGGCTACGTGGGCAAGAAGCTCGAGCAGTCGGCCGGCGCGGGCATTCCCGGGCTTCGCGACCTGCCCTTCCTGGGCCCGGCGCTCTTCCGCCAGCATCCCATGGTCTACATCGCCATCGCGCTCATGGCCGCGCTGGCCTGGTTCTTCTACCGGACGCGCGCCGGCCTGGTGCTGCGCTCGGTGGGCGAGTCGCCCGACTCGGCGCACGCGCTGGGCTACCCGGTGCGGTGGATCCGCCTGGGCGCCGTGCTGGCCGGCGGCGCGCTGTGCGGGGTCTCCGGCGCGTACCTGTCCATCATCTACGCGCCCATGTGGGTGGAGGGCATGATCGCCGGCCGCGGATGGATCGCGCTCGCCCTGACGGTGTTCGCCACCTGGCGCCCGGGGCGGGTGCTGCTCGGCGCCTACCTCTTCGGCGGCGTGACCATGCTGCAACTCCACCTCCAGGGGCAGGGGGTCCAGGTCCCGCTCCAGTTCATGAGCATGCTCCCGTACCTGTCCACCGTCGTCGTCCTGGTCGTCATCTCCCGCGATCCGCTCTGGATCCGGCTCAACATGCCCGCGTCCCTGGGCAAGACGTTCCACCCCGGCTCATGAGTCTCACCCTCACCACCAAGGAGAAGCAGTCATGCGCAGCCGTTCGTTCGTGCAGAACCTGACCCTCGCGGCCCTCGTGGCCGGAATCGGCCTCCTGGGCTGCTCGAAGAGCGAGCCCCCGAAGCCGGCCGCTCCCGCGCCGGCCCCTGCCGCCGCCGCCAAGGCCGAGCCCCTCAAGATCGGCTTCATCTACGTGGGCCCCGTCGGCGACGCCGGCTGGACCTACGCCCACGACCTGGGCCGCAAGGCGATGGAGGCCAAGTTCGGCGACAAGGTGAAGACCACCTACGTCGAGAAGGTGGCCGAGGGTCCCGACGCCGAGCGCGTCATCCGGGACCTCGTCGCCCAGGGCAACAAGGTCATCTTCGCCACCTCCTTCGGCTTCGGCGACTCGATGGAGAAGGTCGCCAAGGATCACCCGGAGGTCTTCTTCGAGCACGCCACCGGCTTCAAGACCGCGCCCAACCTGCGCAACTACGAGGGGCGCTTCTACGAGGACTCCTACGTCGCCGGCGTGCTGGCCGGCATGATGACGAAGACCAACGTCATCGGCTTCGTCGGCTCCTTCCCCATCCCCGAGGTGCTCCGCAACATCAATGCGTTCACCCTGGGTGCGCAGAGCGTGAACCCGAAGGTCAAGACCAAGGTGGTCTGGGTGAGCGCCTGGTTCGATCCCCCCAAGGAGACCGAGGCGGCCCAGTCGCTCATCAACCAGGGCGCCGACGTGCTGCTCCAGAACACCGACTCGACGGCCGTCCTCCAGACCGCCGAGAAGAACGGCAAGTACGCCTTCGGCTGGGACTCGGACATGAGCGCCTTCGCCCCCAAGGCCCACCTCGGCTCGGCCGCGCTCGACTGGGGTCCGTACTACATCAAGGCCGTGAACGACGTCCTCGAGAAGACCTGGAAGGTCGAGAACACCAAGTGGGGCATCAAGGAGGGGCTCACCACCTTCGTGAAGGTGAACGACTCCGTCCCGCCGGCCGCCAAGGCCAAGGTGGAGGAGGCCAAGGCCTTCCTCGTCGCCAACCCGGGCGCCGTCTTCCGCGGCCCCATCAAGGACAACACCGGCAAGGAAGTGCTCGCGGCCGGCGTCGTCGGTGACGACAAGTTCAAGGGCGAGATGAACTTCTACGTCGCGGGCGTCGAGGGCAAGCTCCCGTCCGCCAAGTAGCGGCGGCTTCGAGACGGGCAGCACCGGGCGGGGGGTCGCGAGAGCGGCTCCCCGCTTCTCGTTTCTCGTTCCGCGGGACGCGCGGCCGCGGGTCCGGGTCCGGCGCTAGCGGAGCAGCCCGGCGGCGGCCTCGACGAAGCGCTCGAAGCCCGGACCGTAGCGAGGCTCGTCCAGGAACCCGGTCACGAAGTCCCGGTCCCGCTGCTGGTAGTCGCCGCAGAGGAACGGGTGCTCGTGGACGCCCAGCGAGAGCTCCTCGATCCGGACGCCCGTATCCCGGTGCAGCCCCTGCAGCGTGTTCAGGATGGCGGGGGCGGGGATGACCTCGTCGTTCCGGTTGGAGATGGCGAGCAGGCGCGGCGCCAGCTCGCGCAGGCGGGCCTCGAGCCGCGGCCGCTCCGCCTCGTCGCCGCACAGGGCCCGGAACCAGCGCCCCACGTCGTGCTCGCGCAGCCAGTGCGAGAGCCGGCCGTTGGCCAGGCGCCCGGTGAAGCGGACGTAGAGCTTCATCAGCGACACCTCGCACGCGTGGTCGATGATGAAGCGCGACGACATGTTGGTGGCCCGCAGGGCCGCTCCGCTCTCGAAGACGACGGCCCGGCTGTCGGCGAAGAGCCCGGACTCGTCGACGAGGAGCAAGGCCAGCGCCAGGTAGCCGCCGGCCGAGTAGCCGACCAGGTCCACCCGGGCCTCCGGGTCCACGTGCGGGTGACGCCCGGCGCGGATCCCGGAAACCAGGTCGACGACGTCGCCGTAGGACTGCAGTCCGCCCCAGAAGAAGCGCTCCGGGTAGGCGTCGAGCCGCTCGCTGATGACGCAGTTGAAGCCGTGGACGTTCTCGTTCCGGGACACGGCCCGGCGGCGGGCCAGGTGCAGGTCGACCTGCCGCCCCCACTGCGGCAGGACGCGGTTCACCTGGAAGGAGAGCGGGAAGAGCGCCACGGCGGCCCCGGTGGCGCGCCAGAGCTGGTGGGCCCAGGGAACGTACTTCGTGAAGCTGCGCTCGTTCAGCCCGTGGAGGACGACCACGAGCCGCCGGGCCCGCTCGCCGCCGGAGCCGATCGCGCGGAGCAACGGGTAGCGGAAGTCGAGGTTCTCCGCGATGTCGCAGTCGGCGGGTGCGTCGTCGATGGGCTCGCCCGGGAAGTCCAGCCCGTGGAGGTCGCAGCGGTAGGCCTGCCGGCCCAGCAGGTGCTGGCCATGGAGGGAGCGGTGCGGCAGGAAGAAGACCTCGGCGCCCTCCCCGGGGAAGGCGATGGTCTCCCCGCTGGACCAGGCCGATCGGCGCCGGATGGCATGGGCGATGGCCCGGTAGCTCGGATGCTCCATGGCTCCAGGCCATACCACGGGGAAGAGCCTGCTACAGCCACTCCGTGCGCACGGTGGCGTAGCTGTCCTCGCCCTCCCTGCAGGTGGCGACGAGCGGGGCGATGCGCGGGAGCTCCGACCGGATCCAGTAACGGGCCGCCGAGAGCTTCCCCTGCAGCATCTCCGGCGCTCCGCGTCCGGCGGCCAGCGCCTCCCGGGCGGCCGCCGCCTGGAGGAGCCAGAGCCAGGCCACCACCAGCGTGGAGAAGAGGTCGAGGTAGTCGGTCGAGTGCAAGAGCATGGCGTCCGGGCTCCCGGACAGCCCGCGTCCCGCCAGCTCCAGCGTCAGCGCCCCGACGCTCGCCGTGGCCTCCCGGACGGCGGCGATCCAAGACGCCTCCACCCCGGCCCGGTCCGCGCGCCGGCAGGCCGCCTCGATCTCCTCGCCCAGGGTGCGCAGCGCGGCCCCGCCGTCGGCCACCACCTTGCGCCCGAGCAGGTCCATGCCCTGGATCCCGGTCGTCCCCTCGTGGATGGAGTTCAGCTTCTGGTCCCGCAGCCAGGCCTCGGGCAGGTACTCGCTCGAGTACCCGTACCCACCGTGGATCTGGAGCGCCAGCGCCGTGGACTCGAACCCGCGCTCGGCGGGGAAGCTCTTGGCCACCGGGGTGAGCAGGTCGAGCAGGAGCCGCGCCCGGCCGCGCTCCTCCGGCGTGGTCGCGTGCTCGGACCGGTCCGCCTGCAGGGCGGCCTCCAGCACCAGCGCCAGGCCCCCCTCGACGATGGCCTTCTGCCGCAGCAGCATGCGCCGGACGTCGGCGTGCTCCACGATGGGGAGCTGGGGCGAGCGCGGATCGCGGCTCCCGGCCGCCCGTCCCTGCAGCCGGTCCCGGGCGTAGGCCAGCGACTCGAGGTAGGCCACCGACGCGGTGGCCACGCCGTTGCCGCCCACCATGATGCGGGCCTCGTTCATCATCTGGAACATCTGGGCGAGGCCGCGCCCCGCCTCGCCGACCAGCCAGCCCCGGCAGTCGCCCGACTCGCCGAAGGACAGCGCCACGCTGGGGAGCCCCCGCCAGCCGATCTTGTGGATGAGCCCGGACACCGAGACGTCGTTCGGCTCGAGCCCGCCGCCCGCCGAGGGGCGCTGCCGCGGGACGAGGAAGAGGCTCACGCCCTTCGTCCCCGGGGCCGCGCCGTCGATGCGCGCGAGCACCAGGTGCACCACGTTTCCGGTCAGGTCGTGGTCGCCGCCGGAGATGAAGATCTTGGCCCCGGAGAGGAGGAAGTGGTCGCCCGACGGGGTGGCCCGGGTCGCCACGTCGGCCAGGCTCGATCCGGCCTGCGGCTCGGTGAGGGCCATGGTCCCGGTGACGATCCCCTCGAGCATCGGTCCCAGCCAGCGCTCCCGCAGCGCCGGGGAGCCGAAGGCCTCGACCAGGTGGGCCGCGCCGCTGGTGAGCCCGGCGTACCCGTATGCGGAGCAGTTCCCGGCCATCAGGTACAGGTTCGCGGCCATGGCGATGGTGGCCGGCAGCTGCTGCCCGCCCACGCCGGCCGGACGGGTGGCGGAGATCACCCCCAGCTCGCGCAGGCGCGGCCAGAATCTCCTTCAGCCTCGGGTGGACGAGGACCCGGCCGTCGCGGAGCACCGGCGGCTCGGCGTCGAGGGGGCGGTAGGAGGGGAGGAGGACGTCCCGCGCGAAGCGCCGGCAGACGTCGATCCAGGCGTCGAAGGTCTCCGGGCCGTGGTCGGAGAAGTGGGGGAGACGGGAGAGCGAGCCGGCGTCGAGGACGTCCCGCAGGACGAAGTCGAGGCCGCGATCGTCGAGGAGGGGGTTGGGCATCGACGGACGGTACGACGCCACGCCCGGATCGGGAAACGGTCGGCGAAGGGGGCTGGGGAGGGGGGTCCTGCCCCGCTTCGCCGACGGCTCGCGGGAGGCATCCCTCCTGCAAGCCCCCGGGACGCTCTCGCACCCCGGAGACGCGACGTCGCGTCCGGGAGGAATCTAGCGCCGCCCGGGTGAAGCGCAGGTGAGAACGACATGAGAATTCACTCATTCGCGATCGGCGTTCGGGGCGTGCTAATCCATCGGGATGGCCATCCTGGTCGTCGAAGACGAGCTTCGCGTCCGCTCCTTCATCGAGCGAGGTCTCACCGAGGAGGGCTACACCGTCCGGGTGGCAGCCGACGGGGAGGCGGCCGAGCGGGAGTTCTCCGCCGGGGGGGTGGACGTCGTGCTCCTCGACTGGATGATCCCGGGGACCTCCGGCCTCGACCTCCTGCTCCGGTGGCGCGCCCGGGAGGACGTCACCCCGGTGGTCATGATCACGGCCCGGGACTCGGTCGACGACCGGGTGGCGGCGCTCAACGCCGGGGCCGACGACTACCTGATCAAGCCCTTCGCGTTCGACGAGCTGGTGGCGCGGGTGCGCGCCGTCCTGCGCCGGGCCGGCGGCCGGGCCAGCCCGACCCTGACGTGCGGCGACCTGGTCCTCGACCCGGTGGCGCACCGGGTCACGCGGGCCGGGCAGGTCGTCCGGCTCACCGCCCGCGAGTTCTCCCTGCTCCAGTTCCTGCTCGAGCACGCCGGCGAGCCGGTCTCCCGCACCCGGATCGTCGAGGCGGTCTGGGAGCACGACTTCGACACCTTCTCCAACGTCGTCGACGTCTACGTTCGCTACCTCCGCAAGAAGATCGACGAGCCCTTCTCCTATCCGCTCATCCAGACGGTGCGGGGCGTGGGCTACGCCATGAGGCGCGGCCCTTGAGATTGCTGCGCAGCTTCCGGGTCCGCCTCGCGGCGGCCTTCGCGGGCGCGGTCCTCGTCACCTTCCTCGTCTTCGGCGCGGTGACGCTCGGGGCGATCTGGTTCCACGATCGGGCGGAGCGGCTGGCGGCCGGTCCGGAGCTCGCGGCGACGTCGCCCTACGTGGGAGACGACTTCCAGGACGCGAAGAAGATGGGGCTGGTGATGCTCTTCTTCTCCCCGTTCGTCGTCGCCGGGGCGGCCTTCCTCGGCCTCCTGCTCGCGAGGCGCGCGCTGGCCCCGATGCGCGAGGCCGCGCTGCGGGCGCGCAGGGCCTTGAAGGGAGACGGGGAGCTCGAGCTGCCGGTGCGGGGCACCGGCGACGAGTGGGACGACCTGGCGTCGGTGACGAACGATCTCCTGCGGGCCCGGACGGCGACCGCCGAGCGGATCCGCGCCTTCAGCGCCAACGCGGCCCACGAGCTGCGCACCCCGCTCGCCGGCATGCTCGGGGAGGTGCAGGTGACGCTGCGGCGCGAGCGGACGCCGGCGGAGTACCAGGCCGCCCTCCACGTGGTCGAGGAGGAGGCCACCCGGCTCGGCCGCCTGGTGGAGATGCTGCTCGCGCTCGCCCGCGGCGACGCCGGGACGCTCGAGCCCACCGCGACCCGCTTCGACCTGGAGCGCGCCACCCGCCTGGCCCGGGACCGGGCCTCGAGCGCCCACGCCGGGGCCGCGGACCCGGCTCACCCTTCGATCGGCGCCGGCCACGGCGATCGGCGACCCCCTGCTCACCGGGCGGGTGCTCGACAACCTGATCGACAACGCGCTCCGCCACGGCGGGAGGAACGTCGAGATCGCCGTCGAGAGGACCGGAGACCTCGTCTGCGTGGCGGTCTCCGACGACGGCCCGGGCGTTCCCGCCCGGATCCGTCCCCGCGTCTTCGAGCGCTTCAGCCGGGAAGGCGACCAGGCGACCGGCTTCGGCCTCGGCCTGGCCATCGCCCGCGGCCTCGCCGAGGCCCAGGGCGGCAGGCTCTGGCTCGACGAGGCGGCTCCCGGCGCCCGGTTCGTCCTCGAGCTTCGCGCGAAGCCCGTCTAGGAAGGGCCCCGCGCCGCTCCGCACGTAGTCCCGGTAGGCGGGCTCCCACATCGCGCTTCGCACCATCCCGGGCACGTCCGCCGGGCGGGGCACGCCGGCGAGCCCGTCCCGGAAGGCCACCTCCGCCACGGCCGCGCCGATGTGGGCCGACACCTCCCGGATGCGGGTGAGGGAGGGGAAGATCCGCCCCAGCTCCAGGTCGGACGGAAGCACCAGCGAGGCCAGCGTGCGCGCCGCCGCCGAGAACATGCGGTCGGTGACCAGCCGGGCCTGGCAGGCCACCACCCCCAGCCCGACGCCCGGGAAGATGTAGGAGTTGTTCCCCTGGCCGGGCACGAAGGTCTTCCCGTCCAGGTGGCAGGTGGGGAACGGGCTGCCGCTCGCGAAGATGGCCCGGCCGCCCGACCAGCGGTAGGCCTCCTCGGCGGTGCACTCCGACTTGGAGGTCGGGTTGGAGAGCGCGAAGACGATGGGGCGCTCGTTCATCCGGGACATGGCCTCGATCACCCGCTGGTCGAAGGAGCGGGGCACCGTGGACACGCCGACGATGGCGGTGGGGCGCAGGGCCTCGAGCGCCGAGAAGAAGTCGGGTGCCGGCGCGGCGTCGTGGGCGAAGCGGAGCTTGTGCTCGGCCAGCCCGGTCCGGCTCTTCACCACCAGTCCGTGGCTGTCCACGAACCAGCAGCGCCGCCGCGCCTCCTCGAGGGTGGCTCCCTCGTCCACCATCGCCGAGACCACCAGGTCGCCGATGCCGATGCCGGCCTCGCCGGCGCCCAGGAAGAGGAGCTTCTGGTCCCGCAGGGTCTTCCCGGTGAGGCGGAGCGACGAGTAGAGCCCGGCCAGGGTCACCGCCGCGGTTCCCTGGATGTCGTCGTTGAAGGTGCAGACCCGCTCGCGCCACTGCTCCAGCAGGCGGAAGGCGTTCTGGTTGCCGAAGTCCTCGAACTGCAGGAGCGCCCGCGGGAAGACGCGCCGCACGGCCTCGACGAACTCGGCGACGAAGGCGTCGTACTCCTTCCCCCGGACCCGCTTCTGGCGCACGCCCATGTAGAGCGGGTCGCGCAGGTAGCCCTCGTTCTCGGTGCCCACGTCGAGCATCACCGGCAGGGTCCGGGCCGGGTCGATGCCGGCGCAGGCGGTGTAGAGCGAGAGCTTGCCCACCGGGATGCCCATTCCGCCCACGCCCTGGTCGCCCAGGCCCAGGATCCGTTCACCATCCGTCACGACGATGACGCGGACGTCGGAGAGCGGCCAGTTGCGCAGGACGGCCTCGATCCGTCCGCGGTCCGGCCAGGCCACGTAGAGGCCGCGCGGCCGCCGGAAGAGGTGCCCCCACTGCTGGCAGGCCTGCCCCACCGTGGGCGTGTAGATGATGGGCATCATCTCCTCGATGTGGTCCACCACCACCCGGTAGAAGAGCGTCTCGTTGCGGTCCTGCAGGCTGACCAGGTGGATGTAGCGCTCCAGGTCGGTCTGCTTGTTCCGGTAGTTGTCCATCACGCGCGCCACCTGCTCGTCGAGGCGGTGCACGTGCGGCGGCAGCAGCCCCTCGAGTCCCAGCGCGCGCCGCTCGGCGAGGGTGAAGGCGGTGCCCTTGTTGAGGATCGGGTCGTGGAGCAGCTCCTCGCCGTGGGGGAGGGGAGCGGACGGGTCGATGGCGGTTGGGCTCATGTGCCAGGAAAGCCACGAATGGCGGGCTCCGGACGTGGTCAAACGGGTGTCCGAGGTGGGGCGTGCGAGCCCGCGCTGTACCCGGAAGGGGGCGGGACTTTTCCCGGGGCGTCTCCGGGATCGACCCAATATCGGAGCGCGCCCGTCCCGGGCACACTGGAACCATGAAAACGACGAACGGCGGCAGCGCGGTGACGAGCGGCTACTACCTCTCCCGGTCGAGCTGGGAGATCGTCCCGGTCCAGCACGACGGAGAGCGGCTCCCGGGTCCCGTCGCCGACCACTACGTGAAGCTGCCGCTCGCGGCCGTCTTCACGATCATGCCGGTCCTCGGCGGCCTGATGGTCGTGTTCCTCCCCTTCATCGGGCTCGCGCTGGTGGCGAAGCAGCTCGCGAAGCCGCTCGCCGGCCTCTTCAGCCGCTCGGCCCAGGACCTGGCCGCCACCGTGACCCCGGGCTGGGCTCCGGGCGCCGCCCACTTCACCGGCAAGTCCGCCGAGCAGGGGCGCCGGGGCGCAAGCGACCGGCTCGACCGGCTGGCGCAGGAGATCGCCGATCGCCGCCGGCAGGCGAAGCCGTAGGGGCGGGCGAAGCCGGCCGGGTCAGCGTCCGGGGCGGGTGCAACGCACGCCGCCCCGATCCATCTCGGCGATGCACTCGTTGCAGGGGACGCAGCCCGACGTGGTCACCTCGCCCCGCTCCATCCTGCGAGGCAAGGCCGGATCGTGGAGCAGGGCGCGCCCCATCCCCACCAGCTCGAACCCGTCGTCGAGCGCGCGGTCGATCACCGCGAGCGACTTCACGCCGCCCAGGAGCACGAGCGGGAGCCGCACCGCCGCCCGCACGCGCCGGGCCTCCTCGAGGAAGAACCCCTCCTCGTACGGGTAGGCCTGCACCAGGAGCCGCCCGAAGAGGGTGAGCCCCGCCCGCGCCCACCAGCGCTCCTGCACGGCCGCCATCTGCCGCACCGGCACCTCGCCGCGCAGCATGTAGAGCGGCGTGCGGGAGACGAAGCCGCCGGAGAGGACGAGACCGGTGGCCCCCTCGGCCTCCAGGCGCCGGGCCACCTCGATGGCCTCCTCGACCTCCAGGCCGCCCGGGAACCCGTCCCGCAGGTTCACCTTGAGGAGGACCGGGATAGTCCGGGCCCACCGCCTCGCGCACCGCGCGCAGCACCTCCACCGCCAGTCGGGCCCGGTTCTCCAGGCTCCCTCCCCAGCGGTCGGTGCGGCGGTTCGTGAACGGGGAGAGGAACTGCGAGACCAGGTACCCGTGGCCGAAGTGGAGCTCGACGGCGTCGAGCCCCGCGCCGGCGGCGACCCGCGCCGAGGCGGCGAAGTCGGCCACCACCCGGGCCAGGTCCGCCTCCGTGGCCGGGCGCGCGAAGGAGAGGCCGTAGGTGTTGAATCGGCGCGACGCGCCGAGCGGCCGACCGCCCACCAGCCGCCGGTCGGCGAAGTATCCGCAGTGCCCGAGCTGGAGCGAGACCGCCGCCCCTTCCCGGTGGACCGCGTCGACGAGGGTGCGCAGTCCCGGGGCCGCGTCCGGCTCCATCGTCAGCTGGGTCGCGTAGCTCCGCCCGTCCGGCGAGATCGAGGCGTAGGCCACCGTGGTGAGGGCCGCGCCGCCGGCCGCCACCGCGCGGTGGTGCTCGACCAGCGCGGGGGAGACCCGGCCGCCCGGGCACATCCCCTCGAAGGTCGCGGGCTTCACGATGCGGTTGCGGAGCCGCAGCGAGCCGAGCGTGAAAGGCGTGAAGGCCTGGGTCACGGGGCGTAGGATGACACGGTGATCGCCGCCCTCGCCACCGCCATGCTGCGACTCGTGGGCTGGAAGGCCGCGCTGGCGCCGCTCCCGGGGCCGAAGGGGATCATCGTCGTCTACCCCCACACCTCGAACTGGGACTTCCCCATCGGCTACCTGTACAAGCTGGCGAGCGGGCTGCCCCTCTCCTGGGTGGGGAAGGACAGCCTCTTCCGCTGGCCCGTCGGCGGGCTGCTCCGGCGCATGAACGGCATCCCGGTGAACCGGCGCGAGCGCACGGGGCTCATCGGGCAGCTCCTGGCCGAGTTCCAGCGGCGCGACTGGATGTGGCTCGCCATCGCGCCGGAGGGGACCCGGGCCCACGTGCCACACTGGAAGTCCGGGTTCTACCGGCTGGCGCTGGCCGCCGGGCTCCCGGTGGGGCTGGCCTTCATCGACTACCGGACCCGCGTCGTCGGCATCCGCGAGTACGTCACGCTGAGCGGGGACCGGGAGGCCGACATGGCGCGCATCCGCCAGGCCTACGCCGGCATGGTCGGGAAGCACCCCGAGCTGGCCGGCGGGATCCAGCTCGAGCCCTGAACCGGACTCGCGGGAAAGACGAAGGCGCACCGGCGACGGGCCGATGCGCCTCGGGTGAAGCCTGGAGCCGCCTGGCTAGAAGTGGAACTCGGGCGAGGCGAGCAGCTGGAGTCCGCCCACCCAGTAGCCGTTGTAGCCGCCGCCCTCGAGGACCAGGTCGAGCCCGATGCCGAGCCGGTTGGCGTTGAAGAAGGAGGCGCCGCCGCCGATGCGGAACGCGCCGCCGATCTTGGAGTCGGGGCCGATGTACATGCCGCCGCCCACGCGGAAGCGACCGACCGTGTCCTGGGTCGGCGGCCCGAACTTGGCCACGTAGTCGATGGTCGGCTCCCAGAGGGTCACGCTCTTGGAAGCGGACGTGCAGAGGCCAGGGCCGAGCAGTAGCTCGTGTTGATGTTGCCGAACGCGACCGTGAAGCCCAGGCTGATGTTGTTCATTCCGCCCAGGCGACAGGTCGACCTGCGGGCCGACCATGAACGGGATGTAGCTCGTGTAGGACCCGGAGTCGCAGCTGTAGTACGGGTAGTAGTAGCTGCAGCTGTAGAACCCGGAGTTGTAGAAGCCGACGCCCACGTTCACGCGCGCCACGTTGTTCCAGACCTGGAGCTGCTGCACCGGCTGCGGGGCCTGCCCGGGCTGGGTGAAGGTGTACTGGGCCACTGCGGGGGCGGCCGTCGCTACGGCCAGGGACGCGACCAGGATCTTGAGAGCGTTTCGCATGTGAGGCTCCCTCCTAGGAGCCCGGGAGAACCCTCCATCTGTACTCCCTGTCCGGGTCGATCCGGCGTCACTCTCGGGGTGGGTGGGGAGGGAACCCAAGGGACCACGCGGAAATGGAAAGGCGCACCGGGCTCTCGCCTCGGTGCGCCTCGGGTGAAACGGGAAGGCGTGCGGCTAGAAGTGGAACTCGGGAGAGGCGACCAGCTGCAGGCCGCCGATCCAGTAGCCCTGGTAGCCGCCGCCCTCGAGGACGAGGTCCAGGCCGATGCCGAGGCGGTTGGCATTGAAGAACGAGGCGCCGCCGCCGATGCGGAAGGCCCCGCCGAGATTCGAGTTGGGGCCGATGTACATGCCGGCGCCGACGCGGAAACGGCCGACCGTGTCCTGGGTGGGGGGCCCGAACTTGGCCACGTAGTCGAGGGTCGGCTCCCAGATGGTGGCGCTCCTCGACACGCTCTGGGCGAGGGTGCCCGAGTAGAGCGTGGCGGTGGCGGTGCCCATGAAGACGTTGAAGCCGGGGCTGATGTTGTTCATCCCGCCCAGGTTGAAGTCGACCTGGGCGCCGAGCGTGAAGGGGATGTAGCTCACGGCCGTTCCCGAGCCGCAGGAGTACCCCGGGTAGAACCCGCCGTAGTAGTAGCAGTTGAAGTAGCCGGAGTTGAAGAAGCTCACGCCCACGTTGATGCGGGCGACGTTGTTCCAGATCTGGAGCTGCTGCACCGGCTGCGGCGCCTGGCCGGGCTGGGTGAAGGTGTACTGGGCGACGGCGGGTGCGGCCGCCGCGAGGGCGGCCGACGCGACGAGGACCTTGAGTGTATTACGCATGGTGGAGATCCCTCCTGGGAATCCGATGAAATGGTCGGACCTTTCTACACCGTGCGGTGGGCGAGGCAAGCTTCAGTTGGCGCCGGCACGAACCGGATGGCGCGCCGCGCCATCAGGGGCGCGTGGCGGCCCGCATCTCCACGTGGACCCGCCCCAGCCCGGACTGGAGCCTGAACTCGATCCGGACCACGGACTCCCGGGTGGTCCAGGTGTGGTCGGCGAGCACCTGGTCGCCTCGCTCGGCCACGAGCGGTTCCGCCACGGGCAGGGGCGCGCCGCCGAAGGCGATGATGAGCAGCGCGGACAGGTGGCGGTAGATGCTCTCGGCCACCATGCGCCCGGGCAGCTGCATGTCGCCGGTGGCCAGGTCGAAGCTGCGAGGGTACTCGACCGCCACCGCGCTCAGCCCCCGGTCGAAGGTGAAGATCAGGACGAGCGGGTAGGGGTATCCGACCAGGCAGTGCTCGACGGCGTAGGACCGTCCGGGCTCCATCCGGCCACCCGGGAAGGCGGCCTGGATCTCGGTCTCCGGCTGTCCCCAGCAGACCTCGGGGAAGCTCTCGTCGAGGGCCTGGAGGATGGGGCCGGACATGATCGCTCCACTATAGGAGATAGCCGGCGTTCACTCCACCGGGGACAGGGCCGGCAGCTCCAGCCGGAACGTCGAGCCCTCGCCGGGGACGCTCACGGCGGTCAGCGTCCCGCCGTGCGCGGTGACGATGGCGTGGCAGATGGGGAGGCCGAGCCCCATGCCCTGGCCCACGTCCCGCGTGGTGAAGAACGGGTCGAAGATCCGCTCCATCGTCGCCGCGTCGATGCCCGCCCCGTTGTCCGTCACCTCCAGCACCGCGCGTCCACCGTCCGACCGGGACAGCCGGAGGTCGATCTCCCCGCGGCGCCCGTCCGGGATGGAGAAGCCGGCGT
The DNA here is from genome assembly GCA_963766715.1 of uncultured delta proteobacterium. Taxonomy (GTDB): domain Bacteria; phylum Myxococcota; class Myxococcia; order Myxococcales; family Anaeromyxobacteraceae; genus CAIOAK01. The sequence continues at coordinate 201,289 of CAVYBH010000015.1, read as the reverse complement.
TCGTGACCAGGTTCACGACCACCTGCTCCAGCTGCCCGGCCGAGGCGTGCACGTCGGGTGCACCGAGGTCGTCGACCCGCACCGTGGCGGCCCGCCCCACGGACGAGGGAAGCCAGCGCATGGAGGCCGTCACCACGTCTCCCAGGCGGACCCGGGTGCGCATGGGGTTGGGACGTCCGAAGAGCGCCAGGTCCTTCACGATCCGGGTGATGCGATCGCCGCCCACCTGGGCGTCGAGGAGGATCTCCACGATCTCGTCGGAGGCTGCCGCCAGCCCCTCGCGGTCGACGGCGCCAGCGCCGCGCAGGCGTCTGCGAGATCTCCCGCTGATCCTCGATGGCCGTGGCGAGGCTCGCCAGCGTCCCGGCCAGCGGGTTGTTCACCTCGTGCGCCACCCCGGCCACCAGCGTGCCCAGCGACGCGAGCCGGGAGGAGACGGCCAGCTGCGCGCGCAGGGACCGCTCCTCGGTGACGTCCTGGGAGACGGCGATCCCCATGATCACCGCGCCCGTCTCGTCGCGGACCGGGCTGGAGCGGATCTCGATGGTGCGCCCGGCGATCTCCACCTCGACGCGCCCCTCCCGTCCGGCCACCGCGTCCTGGTGGACTCCCGCGAGGCGCTGGGCGAGGTCCGGCGGGAAGATCTCGGCGAGCGTCCTCCCCACGTTGGCCTCCGGGGCCCGGCGGAGCGCGAACTGGGTCCCGTCGAAGACCAGGAAGCGCAGGTCCCGATCGAAGAGGGCGATGGCGCCGTTGGGGAAGTTGCGGGCCATCTCCCGGTAGAGCAGCTCGCTGCGGCGGGCCGAGGCGAGCAGCGTCCGGTTCTGCTCCAGCGCGGCCCGGAGCTCGTGCGCCACGACGACCACGTCGGTGACGTCGACGAGGGCCCCCACCGCGCCGCGCGGCGCGCCGGCGGCGTCGAGGAGGGGGACCGCGGTGGCCAGCACGTGGCGCGAGTTCCCGTCCGCCGTGATCACGTCCAGGTGATGGCTCTCGACGGGCTTGCCGGTCCGCGCCGCCACGTCGAGCGGCAGCTCCCGGAAAGGCACCTCCTGCGCCGTTCCGGACGAACCGGACGCCCAGGAGCCCCAGCTCGCGGGGAAACGGAAGGGAGAGGTTGGCCTCGCGGGGCGCCCGGAGGATCGCCTCCGCGAACCGGTTTCCCCGGACGTCCCGGCACTCCGCGTCCCGCGCGATGAAGACCGCGGCCGGGACCGTCTCGAGAACGGCCTCGAGGTCGGCGAGCCGCTGCCGGGCCAGCTCGTTCGCCCGGAGCGCCTCCTCCCGGCCCCTCTGCGCCGCCTGGAGCTGCCGCATGAGGAAGAGCAGCGTCCCGGCCATCAGGAGCAGGCCGGCCAGCAGCGCGATGCGCACGCGGAACATCGTCGAGCGTACCCGGCCTCGTGCCGCTGGAAGTCCTCGTGCGCCCGCCGGATCATCGCCGACGTGATCGTCTGGAGGCGCTGCCGGTCACGCCACCAGTCGCTCCGGGCGAGGACCGCCGCCGCAGCCTCCGAGCCGGACGCGCGAAAGGCGTCGATGGCGGCGTCCTCGAGCGCGATGCGCCGATCGAGGAGCGCCGAGAGCTCGTCCACGCGCGCCAGCTGGTCGGGGTCGCCCGCGACGAAGGCCCGGATCGAGACCAGCTCGGCTCGGGCCCGGACCCGGTCGCCCTGGAGGGTCCCGGCCTCGATCGGGGGGAGGCCGAGGAACGAGCCCAGGGCCTCGCTCGTCCCCCGCTGGACCCAGACCCGGAAGGCGGTGACCTGGGCCTGGAACTCGAGGGTATTGGTGGCCCACGCGTGGGCGGCCGTGGTCTCCGCGTAGCTGAACGCAAGGGTTCCGGCCACGGCGATGAGGGTGGCGAGGAGGGCGACGACGCCCAGCCGCTGGCGGGTGTAGAGGTTCAGGGTGGCCCCGGCCGGGATGGTAGCGCACGCGGTGCTTGCGCGGGGGGCCGTCGGTGCGATATCCGCCCCTGCTATGGGACGCATCTTCGAGACCCGCAAGGCCACCATGTTCGCCCGGTGGAACAAGATGGCGAAGGTCTTCACGCGCATCAGCAAGGACATCGCCATCGCCGTGAAGGCCGGGGGGCCGAACCCGAAGGACAACTCCTCCCTCCGCCGCGCCCTTCAGAACGCCCGCGGCGCCAACATGCCGAAGGACAAGGTCGAGGCCGCCATCAAGCGGGCCAGCGGCCAGGATCAGCAGGCCTACGAGGTGGTGCTCTACGAGGGCTACGGGCCGCACGGGATCGCGGTGGTGGTCGAGACCGCGACCGACAACGTGGTCCGCACCGTGGCCAACGTCCGGGTGGGCTTCAAGAACCACGGGGGCAACCTGGGCACGACCGGCAGCGTCGCCTTCCAGTTCCAGAAGATGGGCGTCTTCCGCCTGGCGCCGGAGGGGATCGACCAGGACACGCTCGAGCTCGAGCTCATCGATCACGGGCTCGAGGAGATGGGCGAGGGCACGGGGGAGAAGGGCGAGAAGCAGCTCGTCCTCCGCTGCGCCTTCGGGAACTTCGGCCAGCTGGGCGCCGCGCTCGAGGAGCGCAAGCTCCCGGTGCTCTCCGCCGAGCTGGAGTACATCCCGCAGAATCCGGTGACGCTGCCCGAGGAGCAGGCGAAGGAGGTCCTCGAGATGATCGACGCGCTCGAGCAGGACGAGGACGTCCAGCGGGTGTTCCACAACCTCGCCTGACGCCGCCCCGGGCGGCGGCGTGGCTCAGGCGCCGATCAGCCGCCGGAAGGCCTGGGGCTCCATGTCCCAGGCCCGAGGCCAGTCGCCGGCGCGCCAGGCCGCCTCGTTGCCGCCGTCGATGGAGATGAGCTGCCCGACGAGGAAGCGCGCCCGCTCCGAGAGCAGGAACTCGAAGAGCTCGGCCACGGCCTGCGGCGGCGTGAACTCGCCCAGCGGCCGGGGGAGCCTGCGGATGAAGGGGCCCTTGCGCGGGTCGGCGAGGTCGCGCTCGAGCAAGGGGGTCATCACCGCGCCCGGGCAGACCCCGTTCATCGAGATCCCGGAGCCGGCCCAGTCGGCGGACGGGGCCGATTCGCGGATCCAGCGCGCCAAGGCCAGCTTGCTCACCGGGTAGGCGAGCGCGGGCTGGGCCTCGAGGAGCCGGACCGCCCGGACGGCGTTGCCGTCGAGGAGCGCCTGCACCGGGGCGGCCGGGATGCCCGGCGTGATGAAGATGGCGTTGGAGACGTTCACGGCGACGCGGGATCGGCCCGCCGCGACGAGCGCCGGGCGGAGGAGCCGGAGCAGGTCGACCACGCCGAAGTAGTTGAGGCCGAAGACCAGCTCGGGCTTGGGGACGTCGACCCCGGCGTTGGCGGCGACCGCCTCGATCCGTCCACCGGAGGCGGCGAGAAGCGCGCTCGCGGCCGCGGACCGGCCCGCCTCGCTGGAGAGGTCGGCGGTCACCTCGGCGCCCTTGCCGGGGAGGTCGACGCCCAGGACGCGCCAGCCCTTCGACTCGAGCTCCTGTCGAATGGCCAGGCCCATGCCGGACTGGGACCCGGTGACCACTGCGGTGCGCATCCCTCCACGTTAGCCCCGGGACGGGGAAGCGGAAGCTCCCCTTCGGGTCCCGCCCCGATCAGCCGGAGGACCGGTCTCGACCCTCGCGGTTTCCCGGGGCGGAGACGCCTCGCCGCCCGCTCGTTTGGGCATTAAGCTACCGCCTCCCCCAGCGAGGTGACCGATGAAGGCGACGAAGCGACTCCACGACGCCGGCCAGAGCATCTGGCTCGACAACATGACCCGGGACCTGCTGTCGTCCGGGACCCTGAAGCGCTACATCGACGAGCTTTCGGTCACCGGGCTCACCTCCAACCCGACCATCTTCGACCAGGCGCTGAAGAAGAGCTCCGCCTACGACCTGGCCATCCAGGCCGGGCTGAAGGCCGGGCGCACCGGCGAGGCCCTCTTCTTCGACCTGGCGCTCGACGACCTCTCCCGGGCGGCCGACCTCTTCCGGGACGTCCACGAGCGGACGGGGGGCGTGGACGGCTACGTCTCCCTGGAGGTCTCCCCGCTGCTCGCCTACGACACGGCCAGCACGCTGGCGGCGGCGAAGGACCTCTTCGCCCGCGCCGGCCGCAAGAACCTCCACATCAAGATCCCGGGAACGAGGGAGGGACTGCCCGCCATCGAGGAGGCCACCTTCGCCGGCATCCCGGTGAACGTGACCCTGCTCTTCTCCCGCGAGCAGTACCTGGCCGCGGCTGACGCGTGGCTGCGCGGCATCGAGCGGCGCATCGCCGCAGGCCTCGACGCCGACGTCCGCTCGGTGGCCTCGGTCTTCGTCAGCCGCTGGGACGGGGCGGTGGCCTCGAAGGTGCCGCCCGACCTGAAGAACCAGCTCGGCATCGCCATCGCCCGGCGCACCTGGGCGGCGGCCTGCGCCCTCCAGGACACGCCCAGGTGGCGCCGCATCCTGAACGCGGGTGCGCGCCCGCAGCGCCTGCTCTGGGCCAGCACCGGGACGAAGGATCCGGCCGCCTCCGACGTGCTCTACATCGAGGCGCTGGTCTCGCCGTACACCGTGAACACCATGCCCGAGGGCACGCTGCTGGCCTTCGCCGACCACGGCCAGGTGGGGGCGCTGCTCCCCGCGGACGGCGGGGACGCCGAGGAGGTCATTGCCCGACACGCCCGGGCCGGCGTCGACGTCGACGCGCTGGCCGAGCAGCTCCAGGTGGACGGCGCGAAGGCCTTCGTGAAGTCCTGGAACGAGCTGCTCGCCGGCATCGCGCAGAAGACCGCCGCCGCCGGGAAGGCGCCGTGACGACGCCGGCCGTCCCGGACACACCGGCCTGGAAGGCGCTCGCCGGGCACCACCGGGAGATCGGCGGGCGGCACCTCCGGCAGCTGTTCGCGGACGACCCGGGGCGCGGGGAGCGGCTCACCCTCGAGGCCGCCGGGATCTTCCTCGACTACTCCAAGCACCGCGTCACCGACGAGACGCTCCGCCTGCTCGTGGCGCTCGCCGGGGAGTCGGGGCTGCGCGAGCGCATCGACGCGATGTTCCGGGGCGACGAGATCAACGTCACCGAGAAGCGGGCCGTCCTGCACGTGGCGCTCCGGGCGCCGCGCGGCGCGTCGATCGTGGTCGGCGGGGAGAACGTGGTCCCGCGCGTGCACGCGGTCCTCGACCGGATGGCCGCCTTCTCGGATCGGGTCCGGGGCGGCGACTGGAAGGGGCACACCGGCAAGCGCATCCGCAACGTGGTGAACGTGGGCATCGGCGGCTCCGACCTCGGACCGGTCATGGCCAACCAGGCGCTCCGGCACTACGCCGACCGCGCGCTCACCTTCCGGTTCGTCTCCAACGTGGACGGCACCGACTTCGCCGAGGCCACCTGGGACCTCGACCCGGCCGAGACCCTCTTCGTCGTCTCCTCGAAGACCTTCACCACCCAGGAGACCATGACGAACGCCCACAGCGCCCGCGACTGGCTGCTGGCCGGGCTCTCCGGCGACGCCCGGGCGGTGGCCAGGCACTTCGTGGCCGTGTCCACCAGCGCCGCGAGGGTGGCCGAGTTCGGCATCGACCCCGCCCACATGTTCGAGTTCTGGGACTGGGTGGGCGGCCGCTACTCGATGGACTCGGCCATCGGCCTCTCCACCATGCTCGCCGTCGGGCCGGAGAACTTCCGGGCCATGCTGGGCGGGTTCCACGAGGTGGACGAGCACTTCCGCACCGCCCCCTTCGAGAGGAACCTGCCCGTCCTGAAGGCGCTCCTCACGGTCTGGTACGCCGACTTCTTCGGGGCCCAGACCGTGGCGGTGCTCCCCTACGACCAGTACCTGGCGCGGTTCCCTGCCTACCTCCAGCAGCTCGCCATGGAGTCGAACGGCAAGCACGTGCGGCTCGACGGCCGGCGCGTGGAGGTGGACACGAGCCCCGTCTACTGGGGCGAGCCGGGGACGAACGGCCAGCACTCCTTCTACCAGCTCCTCCACCAGGGCACGCGCCTCGTCCCGGCCGACTTCATCGCCTTCGCGCACTCCCTGAACCCCTCGGGCGCCACCACGATCTCCTGATCGCCAACGTCCTCGCCCAGGCCGAGGCGCTCGCCTTCGGCAAGACCGCCGAGGAGGTGGCGGCCGAGGGCACGCCCGGCTGGCTCGTGCCCCACCGGGTCTTCGAGGGGAACCGCCCGTCGAGCACGCTGCTCCTCGACCGGCTCACCCCGGCCTCGCTGGGACGCCTCATCGCCCTCCACGAGCACGACGTGTTCACGCAGGGTACGATCTGGGGGATCGACTCGTTCGACCAGTGGGGGGTCGAGCTCGGCAAGGTGCTGGCCCAGCGGATCGTCCCCGAGCTGGAGAGCGCGGCGGAGCCGCCGCTCGCCCACGACGGGTCCACCAACGCGCTCATCCGCCGCTACCGCGACATGAGGAGGAAGTGATGCAGATCGGGATGATTGGCCTCGGACGCATGGGCTCGAACATGGTGCGCCGGCTGCTCCGGGCCGGGCACGACTGCGTGGTCTTCGACCGGTCGCCTGCCGCGGTGGCGCCCCTCGCCGCGGAGAAGGCCGTGGGGACGTCCTCGCTCGCGGAGCTCGTGGCGAAGCTGGCGCGCCCCCGGGCGATCTGGATGATGGTGCCGGCCGCGATGGTCGACCGCACCATCGCCGACCTGGTCCCCCTGCTGCGAGGAGGGGGACGTCCTGGTCGACGGCGGCAACTCCAGCCACGTCGACGACATCCGCCGGGCGAGGGAGCTCGCGCCGAAGGGCATCCACCACGTGGACGTGGGGACGAGCGGCGGGGTCTGGGGACTCGAGCGCGGCTACAGCCAGATGATCGGGGGCGAGGAGGCGGTGGTGCGGCGCCTCGACCCGATCTTCGCGTCGCTCGCGCCCGGGATGGGCGACGCCCCGCGCACGCCCGGCCGCTCCGGGCCCGCCCAGCACCGCGGAGCGGGGCTACCTGCACTGCGGGCCGTCCGGCGCGGGCCACTTCGTGAAGATGGTCCACAACGGCATCGAGTACGGCCTCATGGCCGCCTACGCCGAGGGGATGAACATCCTTCGGCACGCGGGGATCGGCAAGCACGACCAGGTGGCCGACGCGGAGACCACCCCGCTGCGCGAGCCCGGTCACTACCAGTACGACTTCGCCCTCGACCAGGTGGCCGAGGTCTGGCGCCGCGGCAGCGTGATCGGCTCCTGGCTCCTCGACCTCACCGCCGGCGCCCTGGCCCGGGATCCGGAGCTGGCCGCCTTCGCGGGCAGGGTCTCCGACTCGGGCGAGGGGCGCTGGACCATCCAGGCCTCCATCGACGAGGGCGTGCCCTCGCCGGTGCTCACCGCGGCGCTCTACGAGCGCTTCTCCTCCCGCGGGAACGCCGGCTACGCCGACAAGCTCCTCTGCGCGATGCGCCAGGCCTTCGGCGGCCACGAGGAGAAGAAGCCGTGAGCGGCGCGCCCGCCGACGCGCTCGTCTTCTACGGGGCGAGCGGCGACCTGGCGTTCAAGAAGATCTTCCCGGCGCTCCAGGGGATGGTCCGGCGCGGCGAGCTCCGGGTGCCGGTCATCGGCGTCGCCCGGTCCGGCTGGAAGCTCCCCGATCTCCAGGCGAGGGCCCGCGACAGCGTGGCGGCCCACGGCGGCGGCGTGGACCGCGAGGCCTTCCCGAAGCTCCTGTCGCTCCTCCGCTACGTGGACGGCGACTACGCCGACCCCGCCACCTTCGAGGCGCTGAAGAAGGAGCTCGGCGGCGCGCGGCTGCCGGTGCACTACATGGCCATCCCCCAGGGCATCTTCGCCCTGGTGGGCGGGCAGCTGGCCCGGGCCGGCCTCTCGCAAGGGGCCCGGCTGGTCGTGGAGAAGCCGTTCGGCAGCGATCTCGCCTCGGCGCGGAAGCTGAACGCCACGCTCCACGAGCACTTCCCCGAGTCGAACGTCTTCCGCATCGACCACTACCTGGGGAAGGGGACGGTCCAGAACGTCGTCTTCTTCCGGTTCGCGAACACCTTCCTCGAGCCCATCTGGAACCGCAACTACGTCGAGAGCGTCCAGATCACCATGGCCGAGGACTTCGGCGTCCAGGGGCGGGGCGCCTTCTACGACAAGGCCGGCGCCATCCGGGACGTGGTCCAGAACCACCTGCTCCAGATCGTCTCCAACGTCGCCATGGAGCCGCCGCCGCGCAGCCACGACGCGGAGACCGTGCGGGCCGAGAAGGTGAAGGTGCTGAAGGGCATCCCGGCCATCTCGCCCCGCGGATGGTGCGCGGCCAGTTCCGCGGATACCGGAGCGAGCCGGGCGTGGCGCCCGGCTCGACGGTGGAGACCTTCGTCGCCCTCGAGCTCCAGGTGAACAACTGGCGCTGGCAGGGCGTGCCCTTCTACGTCCGGGCCGGGAAGTGCCTGCCCGTGACGCGGACCGAGGTGGTGGTCCGGCTGCGCTGCCCGCCCTCCATCGTCGAGGGGGTGGCCTTGCCGGCGAACCACGTCCGCTTCCGGCTCAGCCCCGACTTCGCCATCGCGCTCGGCGCCCTCATCAAGAAGGGCGACGCCGTGGCCGACCGGGAGCTCGTCCGCCGAGGCGGTGGAGCTGGAGCTGACCCACGGGCTCCAGGGCGAGCTGCCGCCCTACGAGGAGCTCCTCGGCGACGCCATGCGCGGCGACTCCTTCCGGTTCGCGCGCGAGGACTACGTCGAGGAGGCCTGGCGGATCGTCGACCCCGCCATCCAGGCGGATACGCCCATCCACGAGTACGCGCCGGGGACCTGGGGGCCGCCCGAGGCCGACGCGCTCGTCCCCGGAGGCTGGTACGTCTCGAAGGACTGAGGGGCGGCGGTGACCGCCGTGGACGCGGGGAGGAGGCCGGAGCTGTGGCTCGTCCGGCACGGAGAGACGGCCTGGAGCCTCACGGGCCGCCACACCGGCCGCACCGACGTCCCGCTCACGGAGCGCGGCGTCCTGCAGGCCCGGACGCTCGCGCCCCCACCTCACGGCCCGGGAGTTCGCGCAGGTCCTCACGAGCCCGCTCTCCCGCGCGCGTGAGACCTGCGTGCTGGCGGGGCTGGGGGAGGCGGCGCAGGTGGACGCCGACCTGGCCGAGTGGGACTACGGTACCTACGAGGGGCGGACGAATGAGCAGATCCGCGCCGAGGTTCCCGGCTGGACGATCTGGACAGGAGCCGTTCCCGGGGGCGAGGCGCTCGCCCAGGTGGGCGCCCGGGTGGACCGGGTCATCGCCCGCGCCCGCGCCGCCCCGGGCGACGTGGCCCTCTTCGCGCACGGCCACGTGCTGCGCATCCTGGCCGCCCGTTGGCTCGGGCTCCCTCCCGCGGGGGGGCGCCTCTTCGCCCTCGACACGGCGTCGCTCGGCATCCTCGGGCACGAGCACGAACAGCCTGTGGTCCGCGCCTGGAACGGACGCTACGATCCGGGGGAGGCCCCGTGAAGCTCGAGTCCTCCCCGATGCCGATGCCGCGGCGCAGCGTGCGGCGGCCTGGATCGCGCTCCAGGCCCGCGAGGCCGTCGCCGCGCGCGGCCGGTTCGCGCTGGCGGTGAGCGGGGGCCGGACGCCCTGGCAGATGCTCCGGGCGCTCGCCGCCGAGGACGTCCCCTGGCGCGAGGTGCACGTCTTCCAGGTGGACGAGCGGGTCGCCCCGGCCGGCGATCCGGACCGGAACCTCACCCACCTCAGGGAGAGCCTGCTCGGCGGGCGCGCCGATCCCTCCCGGGAACCTGCACGCCATGCCGGTCGAGGAGGCCGACCTGGCGGCCGCCTGCGCGGCCTACGCGCGAGGCCTGGCCGAAGCGACGGGCGCGCCGGCGGTCCTCGACGTGGTCCACCTCGGCCTCGGGTCCGACGGGCACACGGCCTCGCTCGTCCCGGGCGACCCGGTGCTGGAGGTAGAGGACGCCGACGTGGCCATGACCGGTCCTTACGCCGGGCGCCGGCGGATGACCCTCACCTACCCGGTGCTCGATCGGGCGCGGCACGTCCTGTGGCTCGTCACCGGGGCGGACAAGGCGCCGGTGCTGCCCCGGTTGCTGGCCGGCGACCCCGCCATCCCGGCGGGGCGCGTCCGGTCCGACCACGCCCTCGCGCTCGCCGATCGGGCCGCGGCGCGAACCTCGGGATCGCAGAGGAGGTCCCGGGCCGGAGGTAGGCATGCGCGTCGTCATCGGAAGCGACCACGCGGGCTTCGAGCTGAAGCGGGACCTCTCCGCCTTCCTGGCGGGGGACGGGCACGTGATCGTCGACGTGGGAACCGACGGGCAGGACCCTCGACTACCCCATCTACGCCGAGGCGGTCGGCAAGGCGGTCCTGGCCGGCAAGGCCGAGCGAGGCGTGCTGCTCTGCGGCAGCGGCGTGGGCGCGGCGGTGGCGGCCAACAAGCTGCCCGGGATCCGGGCCGGGCTCTGCCACGACAGCTACTCGGCCCACCAGGGCGTCGAGCACGACGACATGAACGTGCTCGTCCTGGGCGGGCTCGTGGTCGGGCGGGACTGGCCCGTGAGCTCGCCCGCATCTTGCCCTCATCACCCGCTACGGCGGAGAGCCGCGCCACCACGCGGATCGAGCAAATCCGAATATCGAGCGCCGGTACGGCGCCCGGAGCCGGGAAGGGGAACCCTGATGGCCCGGGACATCACCCTACCGGCTGCGGGCCGCTCCAGTCTCCGGCGCCCACGACGGGCTCTACGAGCGCCACCTGCTCTTCGACCGGGCGATCAATACCCGGGACGCGAGCCGCCGGGATCGCTTCGAGGCCTTCGCCCGGGCCGTTCGCGACGTGCTGGCCCAGCGCTGGGTGGCGTCGCACGCGGCGTACGCGAAGGCGGACCCGAAGCGGCTCTACTACCTCTCCATGGAGTACCTGCTCGGCCGCTCCCTCTCGAGCAACATCACCAACCTGCGGCTCGAGCCGGTGATGCAGCGGGCGGTGAAGGCGAAGAAGCTCGACTGGCCGAACCTGGTCGAGCAGGAGCCCGACGCCGGGCTGGGCAACGGCGGCCTGGGAAGGCTGGCGGCCTGCTTCCTCGACTCCATGGCCACCTTGCAGTCCCCGCCATGGGTACGGGCTTCGCTACGAGTACGGATGTTCCGCCAGGGCCTCCAGGACGGCTGGCAGGTCGAGCGCCCCGACAACTGGCTCCGCCACCCGGATCCCTGGGAGGTGGTCCGGCCGCTCGAACGGGTCGAGGTCCGCATCAACTGCAAGTTCGAGATCGTGGAGGGGATGCTCCGGGCCATCCCGGGCCACCCGTCGTCGCTCCTCGGGATCCCCTTCGACCGCCCGGTCGTCGGCTACGGCGGCAAGAACATCAACACGCTCCGGCTCTGGGCGGCGGGTGCGCCGGACTCCTTCGACCTCCAGACGTTCTGCACCGGCAACTTTGTCGGGGCGCTGGCGGCGACGCTGGCGGCCGAGTCGCTCACCCGGGTGCTCTACCCGGACGACTCGACCCACGCCGGGCAAGCGCTGCGCTTCTTCCAGGAGTACTTCCTGGTGGCCTGCTCGCTCGCCGACCTGATCCGCCGCTTCGTGCAGGGAGGCGAGGACTGGCATGCCCTGCCGGACAAGGTGGCCATCCAGCTGAACGACACCCATCCGTCGCTGGCGGTGCCGGAGCTGATGCGCATCCTGCTCGACGACGCGCACCTCGGCTGGGACGACGCCTGGGACCTCACCCGGCGGACGCTCGCCTACACGAACCACACCCTGCTCCCCGAGGCGCTGGAGCGCTGGCCGGTGGAGTGGTTCGCGCTCCTCATTCCCCGCCACCTGGAGATCGTCGACGAGGTGAACCGGCGGCTTCTCGACGACGTCCGGAGGCGCTTCCCGGGCGACGAGGCGCGCGTCTCCCGCACCAGCCTGTTCGAGGAGGGCGAGCCGAAGAAGGTGCGCATGGCCCACCTGGCCGTCGTCGGAACCCACTCCACGAACGGCGTCGCCGAGATCCACAGCCGCTGCTCCGCACCCGCACCGTGAAGGACCTGGCCGAGATGTACCCGGAGCGGTTCAACAACAAGACGAACGGGGTCACGCCGCGCCGCTGGCTGCGCCTCTGCAACCCGTCCCTCTCCCGGTGATCACCGCCGCCATCGGCGACGGCTGGGTGACCGACCTGTCCGAGCTGGCCAAGCTGCGGCCGCTGGCCGACGACGCGGCCTTCCGCGAGCAGGTGGCGGCGGCCAAGCGCCAGGAGAAGGTCCGCTTCGCCGGCTGGCTGGCCGCGCGGTGCGGGCAGGCCGTCGACCCCGACTCGCTCTTCGACTGCCATGTGAAGCGCATCCACGAGTACAAGCGGCAGCTCCTGAACGGCCTGCGCATCGTGATGCTCTACGACCGGCTGCGCCGGGATCCCTACTTCCGGATGGCGCCGCGGACCTTCCTCTTCGCCGGCAAGGCGGCGCCCGCCTACCGGCTCGCCAAGCTCGTCATCAAGTTCCTGAACAACCTGGCCGGGACCCTCGACGGCGACCCGGAGATCCGGCGCACCCTGAGCGTCCTGTTCCTGCCCGAGTACAACGTCTCGCTGGCCGAGCGGCTCATCCCGGCCGCCGACCTCTCCAACCAGATCTCCACGGCCGGCTACGAGGCGAGCGGCACGAGCAACATGAAGTTCATGATGAACGGCGCGCTCACCCTGGGGACGCGGGACGGGGCGACCATCGAGATGGCGGCCGCGGCGGGGGAGGAGAACTTCTTCCTCTTCGGGCTCACCGCCGACGAGGTGGAGCGCAGCCGCTCCTGGTACGACCCCCGCTGGCACTACGACCACGACCCGGAGATCCGCGCCGCGCTCGACCTGGTCTTCTCCGACCACTTCAGCCGGAACGAGCCGGGGATCTTCGAGCCGCTGCGCCACGAGCTGCTCGAGGCCGGCGATCCCTACATGCACCTCGCGGACCTCCGTTCCTACTGCGAGGCGAGCGAGCGCGCCGGCCGCCTCCACGCCGACCCCACGCCTGGAACCGCCAGGTCGTCCTGAACGTGGCAAGCTCCGGAAGGTTCTCGAGCAATCGGACCATCTCCGAGTACGCTGCCGGGATCTGGAACGTCGTACCCTGCCCGGTCCCCGGGACCGCACCGATGGAGGAATGAGTGGCCCTCTCCCCGCTCGCGGGCAAGCCCGCGCCGACGCAGCTCCTGGTGGACCTCGCTCGCCTCGAGCGCGCCTACTTCGAGGGCAAGCCCGATCCCTCCGACCCCACGCAGCTGGTGGCCTTCGGCACGAGCGGCCACCGCGGCTCGTCGCTGCGCGGCTCCTTCAACGAGGCCCACATCCTCGCCACCACCCAGGCCATCTGCGACTAGCGGCGCAAGGCCGGCACCGACGGCCCCCTCTACCTGGGAAAAGACACCCACGCCCTCTCCGGCCCCGCCCAGCGGACGGCCCTGGAGGTGCTGGCGGCGAACGGGGTCGAGACGGTCATCCAGGCCGGCGACGGGTTCACCCCGACGCCCGTCATCTCCCGCGCCATCCTTGCCCACAACCGCGGGCGCCGGGAGCGGCTCGCCGACGGCATCGTGGTCACGCCGTCGCACAACCCGCCCGAGGACGGAGGGTTCAAGTACAACCCGACGAACGGCGGCCCGGCCGACACCGACGTGACCGGCTGGATCCAGGACCGCGCCAACGAGCTGCTCCGGGCCGGCAACGCCGGCGTCAGGCGGGTGGGGTACGAGGCCGCGCTCCGGGCCGCCACCACCCGGCAGGAGGACCTCGTCCTCCCCTACGTGAAGGACCTGGCGAACGTCGTCGACCTGGCGGCCATCCGCGACGCCCGCCTGTCCTCGGGGTCGATCCGCTGGGCGGCGCCGCGCGCCACTACTGGGAGCCCATCAACGCGAGTACGGGATCGACGTGAAGGTGGTGAACCCGGTCGTCGACCCCCGGTTCCGCTTCATGACCGTCGACCACGACGGCAAGATCCGGATGGACTGCTCGAGCCCCTAGGCCATGGCGGGCCTGGTCGGCCTCAAGGACCGCTTCCGCGTGGCCTTCGCCAACGACCCCGACTCCGACCGGCACGGGATCGTCACGCCCTCGGCCGGGCTCCTGAACCCCAACCACTACCTGGCGGTGGCCATCCGCTACCTCCTCGGCCACCGGCCCCGCTGGCGCAAGGACGCCGCGGTGGGAAAGACGCTTGTGTCCAGCAGCATGATCGACCGGGTCGTGGCCCGGCTGGGGCGCCGCCTTTCCGAGGTGCCGGTCGGCTTCAAGTGGTTCGTCTCCGGCCTCTTCGACGGCTCGACCTGCTTCGGGGGGGAGGAGAGCGCGGGCGCCAGCTTCCTGCGGCTCGACGGGACGGTGTGGACCACCGACAAGGACGGCCTGATCATGAACCTCCTCGCCGCCGAGATGACGGCGCGGACGGGGAAGGAGCCGGGCGAGCACTACCGGGAGCTGACCGCCGAGTTCGGATCGCCCCTGCTACACCCGCATCGACGCCGAGGCGACGCCGGCCGAGAAGGCGCGGCTCTCGAAGCTCTCCCCCGACGCGGTGAAGGACGCCGAGCTGGCCGGCGAGCCCATCGTGGCGAAGCTCACCCGGGCCCCGGGCAACGGCGCGCCCATCGGCGGCCTCAAGGTCGTCGCCGAGAACGGCTGGTTCGCGGCGCGCCCGTCCGGGACGGAGAACATCTACAAGATCTACGCGGAGAGCTTCCGGGACGAGAAGCACCTGGCCGCCATCGTCGAGGAGGCCCGCCGGATCGTGGCCCGCGCGCTGGCGGGGTAGCGGCCGGCTAGTCCCGCTCCCAGAGCTTCACGCCGCCGAGAAGGCCGGCCACGTTCTCCACCAGGCGGACGTTTCTCGGCAGGCGCAGCGCGACCTTCTTCGCGTTGCCGCCCCCGATGTACAGGGCGCGGAAGTTGAACGTGTCCTGCAGCTGCTGCAGGGCGCGCTCGAGCGACCGGTTCCACCTCTTCTTGCCGGCCTGCTCGAGCCCCCGGGCGCCCAGGAGGTCCTCGTAGGTCTTGCCCTTTCGGAAGGGATGGTGCCCCAGCTCGACGTTGGGGACGTAGTGCCCGTTCACGAAGAGCGAGAAGCCGAAGCCGGTGCCGAGGGTGACGCAGATCTCCACGCCCCGGCCCTGGATGGCCCCGTGCCCCTGGACGCCGGCGTCGTTCAGGGCGCGGGTGGGGCGCCCGGTGGCCCGGAGGAGGGCCGTGGCCAGGTCGAAGCCCGCCCAGGTCCGGTGCATGTTGGGCGCCGTCTTCACGACGCCGTCGATCACCACGCCGGGAAAGCCGACCGAGACCCGGTCGAACTCGGTTCGAGGGGGCATGGACTGCTGCAGGGCGGCCAGGACGGCCCGGGGCGTGGCGGGCCGGGGGGTCGGGATGCGGGCCCGCTCGCTGAGGGGCTTGCCCTGGGCCGACACGATCATCGACTTGAGCCCGGTCCCGCCGATGTCGATGCAGAGGGTGCGGGCCGACGAGGCGCCAGGCTTGACGATGGGTTTCATGAGCCGGGCATCTTCCCACGGGACCTGCCCGGGCCCCCGGGAGGCCCCGCGCGCAGGACCCAAGCGGGCTAGGAGTGGGGCGCCGCTACCGCTTCTTCTCCCGCTCCCGCTGCTCGAAGAGCTGCTCCCGGTACCGGGACGCGACGTCGACGGCCTTCTCCCGCTGTGCCTCGGGGAGGAGCTCCACCGCCTTCAGGAAGGCCTCCGTGTCGAGCTCGTCGAGCCGCTGCTCGAGCGCAAGGGACTGATCGGCGCCGCCGGAGCGGATGTTCGGAGGGGGGCGCGTCTTCCCGCCGGACATCCCGGGGCCCGGGCCACCACCGCCGGCTCCGGTCGCCTTGGGGGGCGGAGGCGCGTTGGCGGGACCGGACGGCTCCGGAGGGTGGGCCGCCGCCTCCCGCGCGGCCGCCTGGTCCCGGACGAGCCGCGCCTGCACCTGCTCGAGCTGCTTCACCTGCTCCGGCGTGAGCTCCAGCGCGCTCCGCTTGAGCAGCACCGCGCCGACCGACGAGCTGGGGAGCAGGGGCGGCAGCGTGGAGGCAGGAGGGTCCGCGGGCAGGGCTCGCCCGGCCGGAGCGAGCAGCAGGATGGCGAGCAGCAGGGAGCGGAAAGGTGCCGATGCGGTCATCGGCGCCTTTCCTAGCACGAAGCCGGCTTCATCGGCGTCCGCCGCCGCCGCCACCACCGTGCCCGCCACCGCCACCGCCACCGTGCCCGCCTCCACCGAAGCCGCCGCCGCCGGGACCGCCCGGCCCCGCCGCCGAAGCTCGCGGCGTGCCCACCGCCACCGTAGCCTCCGCCGCCGAAGCCGCCGCGCGGCGCCGCCGCGGCGAAGCTCCGCGAGAAGCCCTGTCCCACCGAGGAGAAGGTGCGCGACGGGGACGTGAAGGCGCGGCCCGCCTGCCGTGTAGCCTCGCCCGGCCGAGAACGACGCCGGCAGACCGGCCGCACGGCCCGGAGGAACCGCGCCGACGCGGGTCGAGGCGCCCGCCGCGGCGCGAGGGGCCGTGCCGGGAACGCCGGCGCGAGGAGCAGCGCCCGTTACGCCGGCCCGGGGGGGGGCGCCCGGAGTGCCGGCGCGAGGCGGGGCGCCCGTCCGCCGGCGCGCGCAGCGGCGGCGCCGCCCGCGCGAGGCGGCGCAGGAGGCACGCCGCCGGGCCGCGGCGCCGGGGCGTTCCAGTGGCCGCCGTGGTAGTAGCCGCCGCCGTACCAGCCGGCGTAGGCGTAGGGGCGCGCGTAGCCGTACCAGCGCCCGTACCCGTAGCCGTACCAGGGGTATCCGCCGTAGCCCGCGTAGCCGAACCAGGGCATCGCGCCCCAGCCCCATACCCACGGTGCAACGACCCAGGACCACCCGACCGCCGGGTAGTAGACGTACATGTTGGGGGTGCCGGTGGTCGGGATGTACGTGTACGAGTTCCCGTAGGGCATCCACACCCAGCCGTACTGGCTCGTGTAGACCCACTGCCCGGCGGGCGCGGACGGCTGCACCGCGACCTCCTCGCCGGTCGTGGCGTCGACCTGGGTGGGAGGAGGCGGTACCCAGTTGGGCTCCGCCGAGTCGGGCTGGACCGGCTGAGGCGCGTAGTCGTCGGCGCCGGCGAGCGCCGGTATCAGCGCGAGCGATGCGGACAGCACCACGGCGCGAGAGAAGCACTTCATGGCGTCACCTCTGTGATGCAGACGCGGCGAAGCCGTCTTCTCTTCAATGGTACTGCGAATCGCGGGCGCTTAATCGCGCAGCGGATCCTCTCCCGACGACCAGGACGGAAGTACCCGATCCGACAGCTGAAAATGCTCTCCGTCGTGCTCGGTGAAGATGACGTAGACCGCCTCCCGCGAAAGCCCCCATGTGCGCGAGATCTCGTCGATGTAGGCGAGGGCGAGCCTCCGCTTCTGCTCCTTCGTCCGTCCCAGGCGGATGTCCGCGTTCACGAAGGCCGTTCGCCCGCCGCTCGCCGCCGCCCGGCCGAAGGTGAGGTCCTCCGGGGCGTAGCAGCGGAGCGTGACCGCGATGTGGTCGGTCCCGGTGTCCATGATCTCGGAGAAGTGCCGGATCACGGACGCGGCGAAGCGGGGCTTCTCCTCCGGCGCGACCTGGAAGTTCACCTCGAACTGGAGATGCGGCATGCGTCGCCTCGCTACTGGTTCACGTGCACGACCTTGGCGGGCGGGAAGCCGTTGAAGGAGGTCGAGGAGGCGTGGCTGTAGGCCCCGATGTTCTTGCTGTAGACGAGGTCGCCCAGCTTGAGGTTCGCGGGCAGCCGCTCCGACATCGAGACCACGTCGAGCGCGTCGCAGGTGGGGCCGAAGACCGAGCAGGTCTCCTCGGGCCCCTTCTTGAAGGCGTCGAAGTGGTAGTGGCAGTGGTCGAAGATGACGCCGGAGAAGGTGTGGTAGACGCCGTCGTCGACGTAGAAGCAGAGCTTCCCGTCGCGGATGGCCTTGCCGATGACGGTGCAGACCACGGTGCCGGCGGTGGCCACCAGGAATCGCCCCGGCTCGGCCAGGATCTGGATGTCCTTGGGGAAGAGCCGGTCGATCTCGCGGTTGAGCACCTTCGCCAGCTCGCGGAAGGGCTTCACCGTGTCGTCGTAGGGGGCGGGGAAGCCGCCGCCGATGTCGACCAGGAACATCTTCCCGTAGCCCCGGGCCTTGGCCTCCCGGAAGACGTTGGCGGCCAGGTTCAGCGCCTGCACGTAGTTGTCGAAGTTGGTGGTCTGGCTGCCCACGTGGAAGCAGATCCCCTCCACCGTGAGCCCCTGCTTCACGGCCTCGAGGATCAGGTCCACCGCCTCGCCCGACGACGCGCCGAACTTGGAGGAGAGCTCCACCATGGCCCCGGTGTTGGGCACGCGCAGCCGCAGCGCGAGCCCGGCCCGGGGCGCGTACTTCTTGATCTTCCCGATCTCCTCGAGGTTGTCGTAGGTGACGAGCGGCCGGTAGCGGTCGAGCTGCCGCAGCGTGCCGTTCGCCTTGATCGGGTTGGCGTAGATGATCTTGTCCCAGATCCACGCCTGCCGTTCCTTCTCCGGCATGTCGCGGATGAGGTCGTAGACGATCATGAACTCCGGCATCGAGGCCACGTCGAAGCTGGCCCCGGCGTCGAAGAGCGTCTTCACGATGGCCGGATCGGAGTTGGCCTTGACCGCGTAGTAGGCCTGCACCCGGGGGAGGTACTTCTTGAAGGTGGCGTAGTTCTTCCGGACCTCGTCGTGGTCGACGACGAAGAGCGGCGTGCCGTGCTTCCGGGCCAGCTGCTGGAGGCGCTTCGCGGAGATCATGTGTCCCTCCCGGGGCTCGCCGCTAGTCGCCGTCGGTGATGAGGAAGTTCTTGAACTGCCAGGGGTCCGAGGCGTCGATCTGCGGGTTGTTGTGGCCCTGGAAGGCGTTCGTGTAGTGCTTGAGCGGGGTCCAGTCGGAGGACTTCGGAGATCCACTTCCCCAGGTAGGGCTTGGCGATCTTGAGCACGTACTCGTGCGGGAGGTCGTCCGGGACCACCACGCCGCGCTCCGGGTTCTCGACCATCCACATCGTGGCCGCGACCACCGAGATGGCCACCTGCATGGTGGTGGCGTTCTGGTGCGGGACGAGCCGGCGCGACTCCTCGATGGAGAGGTCGCTGCCCACCCACCAGGAGTTGTAGGGGTGCCCCATGATGAGGGCGCCGAGGATGTCGGAGCCGCTGGTGATCTCGTCGTTCAGGATGCGGTAGGTGGGCTGCAGCTCGTAGTCGTAGCCGCGCAGCTCGTTCAGGGAGACGATGGCCGAGTCGCTCGGGCAGTAGGCGTAGTGGACGGTGGGGCGGTAGACCGCCTTGCCGTCCTCCCACACCGTCAGCTTGTCGCTGATGGTGAAGGCCTCGCCGTGGCGGACCACCATGCCGTGGATGCGGTAGTTCGGCACCCAGGAGACCACCCAGGTGTTGATGCCCATGCGCGCCAGGCAGATCTGGTTCTTCGGGCCGCTGGCGTGCTCGACCGCGAGGGCGGGGAGCTCCTTCTCGTGGGTGCCCCAGCCCAGCTCGGCGGTGGTCGTGCCCTCCTCGCGGAAGCCCTCCACGCTCCAGGTGTTCACGAACTCGTCCACCTTCTTCGGCACGTTCGTGATCTGGGTGTCGCGCTCGCTGCAGTGGATCACCTTCACGCCCAGCTTCCGGGCCAGCTTGTTCCAGGCCTGGTCCTTCATGAGCTGCTGGATCTCCTCGGCGTCCTTCCCCTTCGCCTTGCCGTCCTTCAGCATCTTCTTGCCGATGTCGAGGAGCCCCTGCTTGGTGAAGTGGGAGATCAGGCCGGGGTTGGCGCCGTGCTCGAGCACCGCGGTGGGGCCCTTCTCCTTCCAGCCGGCGATCATCTTTCGCAGGTTCATGTGGCGCCAGTAGAGGGTGCGCTCGGTGGGGTGCTTGTCCTCGGCGCCCTCGTAGGGGTCCCAGACCTCGACCGAGGTGTTCACGTAGAGCACGCCGTGGTCGTGGCACCACTGGAGGATCTCGCCGGCGTCGATGTTCCAGGCCAGGTCGATGATGACGTCGCCGGGGCCGACGTGCTTCTTCAGCACCGACGTCATGTTCGAGCGGGTGATCTTCTTCTGGACGAACTGGACGCCCTTCTTCAGCCAGGGCGCGAGCGCCTCCCGCCGGTCCTCGAAGTCCATCACCGTGACGTTCTTCGGGCTCACCTTCACGTGCTTCATGAGGATGGGCAGCGTGCACTGGGCCACCGCGCCGTACCCGACGAACAGGATCCGCTTTCCGAACTCGACCATGTGGACGTCACCTCTTGGAGAAATGTTTCGAAGACGCGAATTCTACCGATGCGCTCGGGGCGCTTGTAGCCCAAAACGGGCCGTTCGGGTACCCGGGATCGGTCGGGGTGACGAGGATGAAACGAAGCCGCGCCGGGGAGGGCGGGATGCCCCCTCCGGCGCGGGTCACGCCTGGTCCTGCGCTACCGGTTCCTGCGGTACGGCTTGCGGCCGGCGAGCAGGGCCGCGAGGGCGAGCAGCAGGCCCGGCGCCGCGGCGCCGCCGGTGCTGCAGCCGCCCATCGAGGCCTTCAGCGACCCGCCGTTCGTCGTCGTCGCGTCCGGGGACGTCCCGGTCGGGCCCGTCGGTCCGGTGGGGCCGGTCGTGCCGGAGGATCCGGACGAGGCCGACCCTCCGCCGGAGTCGTCCCCCCCGCCCTCGTGGCCGTCGTCGTCGCCCTCTCCGATCCGGGTCCGGGCCATGGCCTGGTCGACGTCCGCATCGTCGTCGGTGATGGTCACCGTCCAGCGCAACGTGCCGGAGGTGTTCGCGGCGACCGCGAAGGCCGGGAACCGGAAGGTGCCGTCCTCGCCCTTCGGGAGCGTGACCGTGATCGACTGGTCGTAGACCTGGACCCCGGCGAGCGAGGCCACGAGCCGAGCCGGAGCCGAGCCGTCCACCTTCCCGGAGTTCTTGGCGTGCAGCCTCGGGGTGATCGACGTACGGTGACGCGGGCCTCCTCGGGCACCTTCAGCTCGTCGATGTCGATGTCGACGCCGGCCACGACCGGCTGGAGTCCCGGTGCCGTTCAGCTGCAGCTGGACGGTCGACGTTGGCCGGGTCGTTGCTCGCGATCGTGAAGCAGCCCGGTGTCCGTCCCGGCGTCCGTGGGGGCGTAGGTGACCGTGAGGGTGGCCGACTGGCCCGGGCGCCACGGTGAACGGTGCGGCGGGAGACTCAGGTGAACTCGGCGCTGGTCCCGGTGCAGGAGGCGATACCCATGACGTCGAGCGGGGCATTGCCGGTGTTCTGCACCTGGGAGGTCCGCTGGGCCAATCCGCCGATGGTCACGCGTGCCGAAGTCGAGCGCGTCGGGGACGAGGGCGATGGCGGGGAAGGCCGCAGTGGTGCTCCCGGTCCCGGAGAGCCCCAGGGTGACGGTGGCGTTCAGGGGGTCATCGGTGGTGAGGGAGAGGCAGCCGTTGTCCGGACCCGCGTCGGTGGGCGCGTACGTCACGGTGAGCGCCTGGGCCTGGCCGGCGGCCACCGATGAAGGGCGCCTGAGGGCTCCAGGTGAACTCGCCGCTGGTGCCGGAGCAGGCTGCGATGGCCGAGACGTGGAGATTCGGCGCCTCCGACGTCCTGGACCTGGGAAACGAGCGAGGCCGGCGAGCCGACCTGCACGGTTCCGAAGTCGAGCGCTGCGGGGAGGAGGGCGACCGACGGGGTCGGCGCCGCCGCGCCCTGCGCGGTGAGCCCGAGGTTCGCCACCGGCTTCCCCGGGTCGTTGCTCGACACGGCGAGGCAGCCCACCTCGGCGTCGACGTCGGTGGGTGCGTAGGTGACGGTCAGCGCGGTCGACTGTCCCGGCGCGACGGTGAACGGGGCGGCCGGGCTCCAGGTGAACTCGCCGCTCGTGCCGCTGCAGGCGCGCGATGGCGGTCACCGAGAGGGGGGCCGTGCCGACGTTCTGGACCTGGGCCGGAAGCTGCTTCGAGTTGCCGACGACCACGGTGCCGAACCCGAGGGTGGCGGGCGAGAAGGCGATCGCCGCCGCCGAGGGGTTCGCGCCATTGCCGCTCAGGGTCAGGTTGACGGTGGGCTGGAGCGCGTCGTTGCTCGCCAGCGCCAGGCACCCCGAGTCGCCGGCCGCGCCAGTGGGCGTGTAGGTCACCGAGAGCGTGGTGGCGCCTCCCGCCGCGACCGTGAAGGGTGCGGCCGGGGACCAGGTGAAGACCCCTGTCGTCCCCGCGCACGGGGTGATCGAGGTCACGTTGAGCGCCGCGCTGCCGGTGTCCTGCACCTGGGTCGGGAGCGTGGCCGAGGCGCCCACCGTCACCGTCCCGAAGGAGAGCGAGGCGGGGGAGAGCGCGATGGTCGGGGCCGACGGCGCTACGCCCGTGGCGCTGACGGAGAGGTTCGTGGTCGGGTTGGCGGGGTCGTTGCTCTTGCAGCGCGAGGCAGCCGGAGTCCGTGTCGGCGTTCACGGCCGTGAAGGTGACGGTCAGCGTGGCGCTCCCCCCGGCGGGCACGTTGATGGGGGCGGCAGGGGACCAGCTGAACTCGGTCACCGTCCCGGCGCAGAGGGCGATCGACGAGACCGTGAGGGCGGCCGTGCCGTTGTTCTGGATCGACGTGGTCAGGGAAGAGGCCGAGCCGACGTTCACCGACCCGAAGGCGAGCGCGGGCGGAGCGAGCGCGATGACCGGGTTGGCGGCCGCCACCACGGTGAACGAGTTGGTCTGTACGCGCTCCTCGCCGTGGCCGGCGTTGGCCGAGGCGACGAAGTTGGGCCCGAAGAAGGCGCCTCCGGCGTCGAACTGGTTGCCGTACCAGGCCACCCACCAGGTGTAGGTGCCCGGCGTCGTGGGCGCAGGGGCCGTGAGCGTGATGGGGAAGCCGGAGCCGCAGCAGGGGGCCGAGAAGCCGGGCTTCACCGCCCCGGTGCTCCTGGCCAGCTCGTGCAGGTTCTGGTCGTACAGGATGGCGCGGACCCAGCCGGCCCGGTAGCCGCCGTTGATGACCACGCTCACCGTCTCGCCGGGCGCGTAGCTGGCCTTGGAGGTCGCCCCGGTGAGGTTCAGGCTGCTCTTCGAGCTGTCCGGGTGGGTGCCATGGGCGTGGCAGCCGGCGCAGGTCTGGACGCCGCCCGCCGTGGTCGTGCCGTGGCAGGCCGCGCAGTTGGAGTCGTAGTAGGTGGGGAACGCGAGTGCTTCGAGAGGTGATGCCGCGAAACCCGCAAGCGCAAGGGCCCACAGGACGCGGCGCGTGCTGCTCGTCATGGCTGACTCCATCGGTTGGGGTTGACGCTCCCTCCCCGAAATCCGAAATCCCTGGAGCACCACCTCCCTTCGAGCGTTCCTTCGAGCGCGTGAGCGCGCACGAGATTGCCATCCGTCAGCCTCCAGCGCAACCGGCGAAACGGGTTCGATCCGAAGGTGGAGCAAGCAGGTCATTGCACGCGCAAGCAAGCGATTCCCTTCGCGTCCCGCCGGGAGAAAAAGGGTTCCCGGGCGATATCCGGAGGCCAAAAAAGGATGAGGCCAGCCGGAAAATCAATTTCCGCTATTCACCCTGGGAGAACGGTTCGGCCGCGGCGCCTGACCCGGAGAGGGGTGGCCCGATCCGGCCGGGTCGCACCCGCTAGAGCACGTCGCTCCACGGCGGCGAGGCCGCGAAGGCCGCCCGGATGAGCCCCACGTGCGAGTACGCCTGGGGGAAGTTGCCCCAGCGCTCGCCCCGCGGGTCGTAGTCCTCGGAGAGCAGGCCGAGCGGGGTCAGGGCGGTGGTCGCGTGCGAGAGGACGCGGCGGGCCTCCTTGGCCCGTCCCAGCACCGAGAGCGCCTCCACCAGCCAGAACGTGCAGAGCACGAAGGCCACCTGCGGGATGCCCAGCCCGTCGTCGCCCGGAGTAGCGCCAGATCCAGCCCTCCCGCCCCAGCCCCGCGGCGACGGCGTCGACCGTGGAGCCGAGGCGGGGATCGGCCGGCGGGAGGAAGCGGAGCGGCGCCATCTGCAGCATGGCGGCGTCGAGCTCGGAGCCGCCGTAGGTCGAGGCGAAGGCGCCGCGCCTGGGCGTTCCAGGCCTCGCGAATCATCTCGTCCCGGACTCGCTCGGCGCCGTCGGCGAACTCGGCGGCACCCGCGGGCTGGTGGGTCCGCAGCACGGCGGCGACGCGGTCGGCTGCCGCCCAGCTCATCAGGCTCGAGAAGGTCCGGGGACGGGCCTCGGCCCGCTCCTCCCAGATGCCGGCGTCCGGCGTGCCGGCCACGGCCAGGGCCTTCCGCGTCAGCCGCGTGAGGAGCCCCAGGGTGGCCGGTGACTGCTCGTCCTGGAAGCGCTCGTCGAGGAACACGGGGGACAGCGCGAGCGCCGTCTCCCCGAAGATGTCGTTCTGGCGCTGGAGGAACGCGCCATTCCCCACGCGGACCGGACCGTCCCCTCCGTGTCCCGGCCAGGCGGGAACGATCCGCTCGTCCAGGTCGGCGCGGCCGTCGATGCGGTAGAGCGGCGCCAGGTCCAGGTCGGGGCTTCCTCCTGCCACGTCGAAGAGCCACTGGATGAAGCGCTCCCGCTCCTCGAACTGGCCCAGGAGGTGGAAGGCGCCCAGCACGTGGTAGGCGTCGCGGAGCCAGCAGTACCGGTAGTCCCAGGTCCGGCCGCTCCCCGGGAACTCGGGAATCGAGGTGGTGGTGGCCGCGACGATGGCGCCGGTGTCCTCGAAGCAGTGGAGCTTGAGCGCCAGCGCGGACCGGATGACCTCGTCCTGGAAGTGGACCGGCACGGTGCAGCCCTTCACCCAGCGTCGCCAGTAGCGCTCCGTCTCGCCCAGGAAGCGGTCGGTGAGGGGCTGGAGCGGCTCCTCGATGGGCTGGCCCCAGGAGAGCACCAGGTGGCGCCGCCCGGTGAGCGCGAAGGGCTGGGACGTCGCCAGGTAGGAGAGCGGGACGTCGGTGGTGAGGCGGAGCTGGGACTCGAACCCCTCGTACCGGAGGTGATTCGATCCCTGCAGGACCTGGGGCCGCGCCTTGCTCCACCCCAGCCGCGGGTCGCACGTCACGCGCACGCGCGGCTGCCCGCGCACCGGCTCGATCACCCGGAAGAGCTGCGTGGGCCGGAAGGAGCGCTCGTGCTGCTCGAAGCGGGGAGCGAAGTCGATCACGCGGAACCCGTCGGTGCCGTCGTCGAACAGCGTCTCCAGCACGTTGGTGTTGGGGAGGTAACGCTGGACGCCGGGCGCGCCCGAGGCCGGTCCCACCCGGAAGCGCCCCCCGTCGGCCTCGTCGAGCAGCGAGCCGAAGACCGGCTCCGAGTCGAAGCGGGGGAGACAGCACCAGGCCACGGTCCCGTCCCGGTGCACCAGCGCGGCGTACTGGCAGTTGCCGATGAGCCCGAGATCATCGAGGCGCATGGTCGTCTTTCCGGGCGGATTGTGGAGCCTTCCCGCCCGCATCGACATATGCCGGACAGGGAAGGGGGTGCCATGCGATTCGCCTTCCGGTTTCTCGTACCCCTGCTCGTCCTCCTTGCGCTCATCGCCTGGGGGGCCTCGGCCGTCGCCACCCGGAGCGCCCGCTCCTGGGCCGAGCGGGATCTGAGGGCGCGCGCCCAGCTCGTCATCTCGAGCTCCCAGGAGACGCTGGCGCGGAACATCGCCGGGTCCAACCGGGCGGGGACGCGAGCCCTCCTCGAGGCCCTGGTCCGGGACGAGCGGCTGATCGCCGCCACCGTCTGCGATCGGGCCCTCCAGACCCTCGCGTCGGCCGGCGTCCTTCCCGCCGTGGCTCGCTGCGAGGAGAGGAAGGACGGCGAGGAGGACCTGCGCCACGGGGTCGACGAGAACGTGAGGGTGGAGGGCGGCGACGTCCACGTCAGCGTCGAGCCGGTGACCAACGCGGACGGCGTGACGGGTTACCTGATCCTCGTGCACGACCTCTCCTTCGTCGACCGGCGGGCCTCGTCGACCCGGCAGGCCCTGTTCCTGGCCTTCGGCCTGGTCGGATTCGCCGCCGCCGTCGCCACGCTCCTCACGGCGCGGTTCTCCCGGCGCTCCTGGGCCACCGAGCTGCGCAAGTTCCTCCCCGGCGTCCTGAGCGGGAAGGGGGGAGCCGAGTCCCACCGGGACTTCGGGCCGGTGCTCGCCGACGTTCGCGAGCTGGTCGCCTCGCTGGCGACCGAGGAGGAGACGGTCGGCGGCCGGTGGTCGGCCGAGCGCCTTCGCCGGGTGCTGGAGCGGAGCCTCGGAGGGGAGGGCGTCGTCGCCGTCGCGAACCGCGAGCCCTACCTGCACGTGCGCGGGGAGGACGGCCTGGTGCGGGTCATGTTCCCGGCGAGCGGTCTCGTCACGGCGCTGGAGCCGGTGATGCGGGCCTGCTCGGGCACGTGGATCGCGCACGGCAGCGGCTCGGCCGACCGCGACGTGGTCGACGGCCACGACCGGGTGCTCGTTCCTCCGGGCGAGGCGTCCTACACGCTGCGGCGGGTCTGGCTCGAGCCGGAAGTGGAGCGCGGGTACTACTACGGGTTCGCGAACGAGGGGCTCTGGCCGCTGTGCCACCTGGCGGACGCCCGCCCCGAGTTCCGGGCCGGGGACTGGAGCCACTACCAGCAGGCCAACCGCCTCTTCGCGCAGGCGGTCGTCGACGAGGTCCACGGGGCCGACCCCATCGTCCTGGTCCAGGACTACCACTTCGCCCTGCTCCCCCGGATGATCCACGCCCGCGTCCCCCGGTCGACCGTCATCACCTTCTGGCACATCCCCTGGCCGAGCGCCGAGCGCTTCGCCATCTGCCCCTGGGACCGGCAGCTGCTCGAGGGCCTGCTGGGATCGAGCATCCTCGGCTTCCACACGCAGGCCCACTGCAACAACTTCCTCGAGTCCGTGGACCGCACGCTCGAGGCCCGCATCGACCGCGAGCGCCAGTCGGTGGTCGTGGGCGGACGAGAGACCCTGGTGCGCGCCTATCCGATCTCGGTGGAGTGGCCCAGCCGCTGGCTGGAGCGGGCGCCGTCGGTGGCGGAGTGCCGCAAGGACGTCCGGGCCGAGCTCGGGCTGCCCCCCGACGCCCTCGTCGGACTGGGAGTGGATCGGCTCGACTACACCAAGGGAATCGCCGAGCGGCTCCTGGCGGTCGAGCGGCTGCTGGAGCGCCGCCCCGACCTGCGCGGGAGGTTCTGGTTCGTCCAGGTGGCGGCGCCGAGCCGCACCCTCATCGAACGCTACCGCCTCCTCGGCGAGGAGGTGGAGCGCATCACCGCCCGCATCAACGAGCGGTTCGCGGGCCGCGGGCGGGGGCCGATCGTCCTCCTCCACGCCCATCACGATCCGCCCCGAGGTCTTCCGCCTCTACCGGGCCGCCGACCTCTGCTACGTCTCGAGCCTCCACGACGGCATGAACCTGGTCGCCAAGGAGTTCGTCTCCGCCCGCGACGACCTCCGGGGCGTGCTCGTGCTCTCCCGCTTCACCGGCGCCGCCCGGGAGCTCACCGAGGCCCTGCTCGTGAACCCGTACGACCTGGACGCGGCCAGCGCGGCCCTGGCCGCGGCGCTGGAGATGCCCGCCAGCGAGCAGGAGGAGCGCATGCAGTCCATGCGGACCCTGGTGGCCGAGTTCAACGTGTACCGGTGGGCCGGGCGCATGCTCCTCGACGCCACCAAGCTCCGCCGGCGAGACCGGCTGACCACCCGGCTCGCGGGAGACGATCGAGCGAGCGTGGAGCACGGTCCGTGAAAGACCTCCTGTCCGCGCGATCCCGGCCGCTGCTCCGGGAGCTGGCGGCGTGCCGCACGCTGCTCGCCTTCGACTTCGACGGCACGCTCGCGCCCATCGTGGCCTCGCGCGACCGGGCCCGCCTGTCGCCTCGCACCGTCCGGCTGCTCCGCGCCGTGGCCGACGGCTGGCCCTGCGCCGTGATCTCCGGCCGTTCCCGGCCCGACGTCCAGGCCCGCCTGGGCGGGGCCCAGCTGATCGCCGTGGTGGGGAACCACGGCGCGGAGGCGGCGCCGCCCGCTGCCGGGCGCCGCCGGGTGGTGGCGGCGGGTGCGCGCGTGGCGCCGGCGCCTCGACGCCGAGCTGGCCGGGGCGGGCGGGATCGACGTCGAGGACAAGGGGCTCTCGCTCGCCGTGCACGTGCAGGGCGCGGCGGCGCGGCTCACGGCGTGGCGCGCCCTGCTCGACCTGCCCGGCGTCCGGATCGTCGGGGGCAAGCGCGTCCTGAACGCGGTCGTCCGCGGCGCCCCCGACAAGGGGGAGGCCCTGGCGCGGGTGGCCCGCGGCGGCCGGTTCGAGCGGGTGCTCTTCGTGGGCGACGACGCCACCGACGAGGACGTGTTCCGGCGCCCGTCGGCAGGTCCCGCTCGTGGGGGTCTCGGTGGGGCGGCGCCGGGGAAGCGCAGCCCCGTTCTTCCTCGGGCGGCAGGGAGACGTGGCGACGCTGCTCTCGGTGCTGGAGCGGCTGCGCCGGGACGGGCCCGGCCCGGGTCAGCGGAGCGGCTCGCCGCAGCGCTTGCAGTAGCGCGCGTCGGCGTCGTGTCCGGGCAGCGCACAGCGCCCGCAGTCCCGGGCCAGCGCCGGGGAGGCCGATCGACCCAGCTCGACGGTCACGATGCCGGTGGGCACGGCGATGATGCCGTAGCCCAGGATCATCACCAGCGACGCGAGCAGCTGGCCGCCCACCGTGTGGGGCGTGATGTCGCCGTAGCCGACGGTGGTGAGGGTGACGATCGCCCAGTAGACGGCGCGCGGGATGCTCGTGAAGCCGTTCTCCGGCCCCTCGACGAGGTACATGAGCGAGCCCAGCACGAGGACGAGCGTGAGGACCACCGCGAGGAACACCGTGATCTTCTGCCGGCTGCGGGAGAGCGCCCGGCTGAGCTGGCTCGCCTCGGAGGTGTACTGGCCGAGCTTGAGCACCCGGAAGATCCGGATGAGCCGAAGCGACCGGACGGTGAGGAGCGCCTGGGCGCCGTAGGCGAAGAGGCTGAGGTAGGTGGGGAGGATCGAGACCAGGTCGACGACGCCGAAGAAGCTCCGCGCGTAGCGGAGCGGGGTGGGCGAGCACCAGAGCCGGACCGCGTACTCGATCGTGAAGAGGATCGTGAAGCCCCACTCGGCGACGCGCAGCGCGGGCAGGTAGGCCTCGCGCACCGAGTCCACGGTCTCCAGCATGACCACCGAGACGCTGCCGATGATGGCGAGGATGAGCGCGACGTCGAAGGCCTTGCCGGCCCAGGTGTCGTGCCCGAAGACGATCTCCGCGACGCGCGCCCGGAGCGTCCGCCCCTCCCCGCCGGCCTGCCTCCCGCCCTTCATGCCGCCGAGGGTACACGGAGGCGGCGCATCCGGGCCAGTCGCCGTCCGGGAGCCGAGAAGGGCGTTGCCGGGTCCCCGCCGCCGTGTGACCATCCCTGGCCAGCCCCCGGCAAGGAGACGCCATGGCCATCGAAAGCCTGAATCCGAGCACCGGCGAGCGGCTGGCCGCCTTTCCCGAGATGGGACCGGCGGAGGTCGATCGCATCCTCGACGCGGCCGTGAAGGCGCAGAAGGCCTGGGCGCGCGTCCCCATCGCCGAGCGCGCCGTGCCCATGCGAAAGGTGGCGGCGCTGCTCCGCGAGCGGGCCCCGGAGCTGGGGCGGCTGGCGGCGCTGGAGATGGGCAAGCCCCTCAAGGACGGGGCGGCCGAGGCCGTGAAGTGCGCCTGGGTCTGCGAGTACTACGCCGAGAACGCCGAGGCGTTCCTCTCGCCCCGCCCGGAGGCGAGCGACGGGAGCCGGGCCTTCGTCCGCTTCGACCCGCTGGGGGTGATCCTGGCGGTGATGCCCTGGAACTTCCCGTACTGGCAGGTGTTCCGCTTCATCGCGCCGCACCTCATGGCCGGAAACGGGGGATTGCTCAAGCACGCCTCCAACGTGCCCCAGTGCGCCCTCGCCATCGAGAAGCTGATGCACGACGCCGGCTTCCCGCCCGACCTCTTCCGCACGCTGCTCGTCGGGTCGAAGCCGGTCCGCGGAATCATCCTCGACCCGCGCATCGCCGCGGCGACGATCACCGGGAGCGAGCCGGCGGGCCGGGCGGTGGCCGCCGCCGCCGGAGAGGCCCTGAAGCCCTCGGTCATGGAGCTGGGCGGCTCCGACCCGTTCATCGTGCTCTCCGACGCCGACCTCGACCAGGCGGCGAAGGTGGGCGCGGTGGCGCGCACGATCAACGCGGGCCAGAGCTGCATCTGCGCCAAGCGCTTCATCGTCGAGGCGCCGGTGTACGACGCCTTCCTGGCGAGGTTCACCGCGGCCATGCAGGCGGTGAAGGTGGGCGACCCCATGCAGCCGGGCACCGACATCGGTCCGCAGGCGCGCGCCGACCTGCGCGACGAGATGCACGCGCAGGTGAAGCAGGCCATCGCCGAGGGCGCGCGGCCGGTGATGGGGTGCACGGTGCCGCCCGGCCCGGGCGCCTTCTACCCGGTCTCGATCCTGGCCGACGTGAAGACGAGCAACGTCGCGGCCCGGGAGGAGCTGTTCGGGCCGGTGGCGGTGGTCATCCGGGCCGACTCGGCCGACCACGCGGTGGAGATCGCCAACGACTCCCGAATTTGGGCTGGGGGCGTCCCTCTGGACCCGCAGCGAGGCCCAGATCGAGCGGCTCGTCCCGCGCATCGAGGCCGGCGCCGTCTTCGTGAACGGGCTCGTGAAGAGCGACCCGCGCCTGCCCTTCGGCGGCGTGAAGACCTCCGGCTACGGCCGCGAGCTGGGGCTCGAGGGCATCCGCGCCTTCGTCAACGTGAAGACCGTCTGGGTGAAGTAGGCGCCCCGCTACTTCGGGAAGACCAGGATCGCCTTCGCCACCGCCGACCCGGCTGCCGCCACGCGGGCCGGCGCGGCGTCGATCTCGGCGAAGCCACCCGGGTAGGGCCAGTTGGGCGGATCGGTCAACGGCGTTCCGGGCAGGCGCCACCAGCCGAAGAGGGGCTGCGAGAGGACCGGACCGGCGCCGGCCGCGACGATCCCCTGCAGGTCGTGGCGCGAGCCGTTGTCCCACCAGGCCGCCACCGAGACCATGGGCGCACCGGGCGTGGCCCCGCCCCGGTAGGTCTCGCCGGCCACGTAGGCGTGCTCGTAGAGGAGGGCGATCGCCTCGCCCGCGCCCAGGCCGAGGGACGGGTCGACCGTGGAGAGGGCCTGCTGGGAGGTCGCGGCCCAGACGGCCGGCGCCGGGAGCCCGCCCGACGAGCGCAGGAAGCCGCTCAGGTACGGCGTCCCGACCAGCTCCCGGAATCCGGTGGGGACTCCGTACGGACCGACCGTGAAGTCGAGCCCCAGCGGCTCGACCATCGCGTTGTCCATCCACACCACCGGCTTGTCGAGGCCGGGGCCGGTGGCGATCGAGGCGGCCGCGAACACCAGGGACTCCGCCGTGACCACGATCGGGACCGAAGCCCCGAAGTCGGCGCTCGTCACCCCTTCGGGCAGGTCGAGGGGGATCGGGATCACCGTGGTGAAGTCGGGGTCGAGGATCCAGACGACGGCACTGTAGGCGGGGGGTGA
Organism: uncultured delta proteobacterium; assembly: GCA_963766715.1. Classification (GTDB taxonomy): domain Bacteria; phylum Myxococcota; class Myxococcia; order Myxococcales; family Anaeromyxobacteraceae; genus CAIOAK01. The sequence goes on along the minus strand of CAVYBH010000015.1, from coordinate 169,814 downwards.
ACTCCCGGTCACATGGGCGACTCCGCCTGCGGCGACGAAGTTCTCGCCGGCGCCGATCGAGGTCACGATCCCGGAATCGTGACCGGGGGGAGCACCGTCGACGGGTCGACGAGCGAAGGCAGGCCGTTCTTCCAGACCATGGGGAAGGGAGAGTCGACGCCCGCCGCGCCTCCGACGAACACGTCCACCGTGCCGGCCGAGTTCGTCCGCACGTCCACCGCCAGCGCGGTGGCTTGCGAGGTGCGTTCGGGCAGCGGGAGCGCCGCGACGACGATGGCGCCGGCCGTGTCGCGTGTCCAGACGACCGGGCGCATCCGGGGGGCGGCGGCCCCGCTGCAGAAGGCCTGGTAGCCAGCCAGGGAGGTCACGCCCTCCAGGATCACGATCCCGTGGGCGGACCCCGACGCACAGTCGCTCCCGGGGAGGAGCTCGAGCGGCTGGGGGAGCGAGGAGTTCCACCAGAGCACCGGCAGCGGCCGGTCCGCGGCCTCCGCGGGGTCCCAGGACCAGCCGGCGATGGCGACGTTCGGGGCCGGCGGCGAGTTTCCCGAGCACGCTGCGGCGAGGAGGGCGGCGACCAGGAAGGGCAGGACGGGGCGAGCCGGGATCCGCATCCCGGGAGCATAGCTCAGCCGGCCAGCGTCGGGGCCGCGCGTCGGGGCTGGGTCCGGGGCAACCGTGCCACGAACTCGGTGCCCTGGCCGATGAGGCTCGAGACCTGGAGCGTCCCGCCCAGGCTCTGCACCACCCGCCGGGTGATGGTGAGGCCGAGCCCCACCCCCTGCCCGGGGCCCTTGGTGGTGAAGAAGGGCGTGAAGAGCCGCTGCACCACCTCCTGCGGCATGCCCGGGCCGTTGTCCTTCACCGTCACGGTCAGGTGGTCGCCCTCGACGCGCCCCCGGACCCGGACCCATCCGGTCTCCTCGGGCACCGCCTCGATGGCGTTCTGGACCAGGTTGGAGAGCACCTGGTTGAACTCGTCCGGGACGCACTCGAGCGTGCCGTCCCCGTCCAGGTCGAGGTCCACCTTCACCTTGCGGCCGGTGGCGGGGAGCACGATGCCGACCACGGTGCGGGCCGCGTCCCAGGCGTCGTGGGGCACCATCTCCCGCTTGTATCCGGCGCGCCCGTAGCGGCTCATGAGCTCCACCGTGCTCCCGATCCGCTTCACGCCCGAGTCGGCCACGCCGAGCAGCTCGTGGAGCCGCGCGTCGAGCCGCGCCACCTGGACCTCCTCCGCCTCCTCCAGCGGCCGGCTCCGCGCCACCGAGCAGAGGGCCAGCACCTTCTCCGCGTCGAGCCGGACCCGGCCGAGCGCGTTCTTCAGGTAGTTGAGCGGGTTGTTGATCTCGTGGGCCAGGCCGGCCGCCACCATCTCCAGCGATTCCATCTTGTGGGTGAGCACGAGGTCGGCGGTCTGCTCCTTGGCCTTCACCAGCTCCCGGGCCGCCGTGAGCAGCTCCTTCGGCGAGAACGGCTTGGTGAGGTAGGCGCTGACGCCGATCTCGAGCCCCTTCACCCGGTCGTCGAGCTCGCCGCGCGCCGTGAGCATGATGATGGGGATGTGGCGCGTGCTCGGCTCCTCCCGGAGCCGGCGCGTCAGCTCGAGCCCGTCGATGCCCGGCATCATGAGGTCGGTCACCACCAGGTTGGGGCGCTCCCGCATCACCAGCTCGAGCCCCTTCAGGCCGTCCGGGGCGGCCAGCACCTTGAACTGGCGCCGCAGGGACATGTGGACGAGCTGGACGATGTGCGGGTGGTCCTCGACGACCACGGCGGTGTAGGGGCGGGCCTCCTCGTCGGCGTCGCGCTCCACGACGCGCCGCTCGGTGGCCTCCTCGATGTCGAGCAGCCGGAACTCGGGGCGCGCCGCCACCTGGACCGCCCAGTCGAGGCCGGCGTCGCCGGACCGGGGCTCCTGCCCGCGTCCCGCCGCGAGCGCCTCGGGGCGGAAGTGGCCGCGCCCCCGGGGCAGGGTCACGACGAAGCGGGCGCCGTTCCGTCCGTCGCTCTGGGCGGTGATGGTCCCGCCGTGGAGCATCACCAGCTCGCGGGCCAGCGCCAGCCCGATCCCGGCGCCGCCGTGCTGCCGCCGGTCGGCCATGTCCACCTGGAAGAAGCGCTCGAAGATCTGCTCGGCCTTCTCGGGCGGGAAGCCGGGGCCGTCGTCCTGGAAGACGACCACCACGTCGTCGAACTGCTCGGAGAGGGTGACCGTGACGTGTCCCCGCACCGGCGTGAACTTGATGGCGTTGGAGAGCAGGTTCACGAAGACCCGCTCCAGCCGCTCCGGGTCGCACCAGACCGGGGCCAGCTCCTGCTCGGTCTCGAAGGTGAGGACGATGTGCTTGCGGTTGGCGAGCACCCGGGTCTGCTCCACCAGCGCGTGGAGCTGCCCGACCAGGTCGTGCTCCTTCACGTCCAGTCGAAGGCGGCTCTCCTCCAGGCGGGACAGGTCGAGCAGGTCGTTGATGAGCTTGAGGAGCTTGAGGGCGCTCCGGTACATGGTCTGCAGCGAGCTGCGCTGGCCCTCGGTGAAGTCCCCCATCTCGCCCTGCATCATCAGCTCGAGCGGGGTGAGCACCATGGCGAGCGGCGTGCGCAGCTCGTGGGTCATGTTGGCGAAGAAGCGCGACTTGAACTCGTCGAGCCGCTGCAATTCGGTGTGGGCCCTTTCCAGGTTCGCGGTGGTGGCCTCGAGCCGGACCCGCTGCTCGAGCTGCTCTCGCTGCGACCAGAACTGCATCACCTGCCCCACGCCGGCGATGATCGCGGTGGCCGACAGGAAGGTCAGGTTGGAGGCGGCCTCGTGGGTCTCCCCCACCGCGCCGTAGAGCAGGTTGATGAAGAGGAAGGCGAGGATGCTGCCCAGGTTGTAGACGACGACGAGCAGCGGCGGCCACACGAAGAGCAGGCCGGCGGCCAGCACCACCAGGATGACGCCGGCGTAGTAGGGAGAGGCCACGCCCGCCCATGTAGACGGTCATCACGTCGATGCCGATGCCGGCCATCCAGCCGGCCACCACCCCGGTCCACTCGACGTAGGGGTCGAGCCTCGGACCGCGGAGCAGCCACAGGATCGCGACGGCGAAGGCGGCGATGCCCGCCCGGGTGGCCCAGATCCACGCCAGCGCCCCGGGCGGCGCGAGCAGCCAGTCGAGCAGGCCGAAGGCCGGGTAGAGGGTGATGACGAGGATCAGGCCGGCCCGCAGCCCGCGCCGGTTTCGCTCGAGCCGCCAACGGACCCAGCGCTCCTCGATCACGTTCGCCGGGGCGTTCATCTACCCCTGGACGAGCTCGAAGAAGGGATTCACGCCGCTCTCCTCCTCGAGGATCCGCACCTGCGCGCCGGGCACGGCCGAGCGGCCGATGTCGAGGATCTCCTCCCGGGTGCGGTAGATGAGGTGCCAGTCGAGGTGGATCTCCTGCAGCACGCGGGCCGGGTGATCGACCATGTTGGCGACGAGCAGCTGCCCGCCGGGTGCGGTGGTGCTGGCCAGGTGCCGGGAGAGCACGGTCGCGGTGCGCTGCTGCAGGTAGTCGTAGAGGCCGCAGGAGTAGACGAGGTCGAACTTCCCGAAGGGCTCGAAGAGGGCGGCGTCGCGCAGCAGCCGCTTGATCGAGTCGTGGAGGAAGAGCAGCCGGACGCGTCCGGGGAAGCGGGCCTCCACGGCCGGGGTGAGGCGCCGGAACGCGTGGGCCAGCGCGTTCTTGTCCTGCTCGAAGAGCACGACCTCGAGGTTGACCGGCATCTCGTCGAGCTCCTGCAGCAGCTCGAAGAGCTCCTGGGCCGGGCCGGCCGCGATGGAGAGCACGCGCACCGGCTCGCGCGACCCGGTGCGGCGCGCCAGCAGGGCCTTCAGCTGCCGCTTGACCAGGTCCTTGCGGAACCGGACCGCCTTGCAGCAGACGGCCTCGGAGAAGGCCAGGCCGACGGAGCGGGCGAAGAGGGTCGATCCCTCGAAGTACCGCTCGTAGATGAAGTTCATCACCTCGTAGTCGCCGGGGTAGCCGAAGGGCTTCACGCGCGCCCGCTGGCAGGCGGGCGACATCATGATGAAGTCCTGCAGCTGCCGCAGGCACCACTCCCTGGCCTGGTCGTTGTGGTGGCCGCCGGGCAGGGCGCGGATCTCGGTGTCGATGGCGTCGGAGAGCCGGAGGAACTCGGGCACGAAGCCGGCGCGCAGCGAGCGCTCGAGCGAGCCCAGCACCGGGTTCGGGGCCCCGTGCAGGCTGTGCCAGGGCAGCTGCTTCTCGAGGGCGTCGAGCCGCTCCCGGCTGTCCTCCATGAGCAGCCGCATCTCGGCCACCCGGGCCTGGAAGCGCTCGCCGTCGCGGACGCCCCAGGGATGATCCTGGACGTGCGGGCTCCCGGCCTCCGCCGCCCAGGCGCGCAGGGAGCGCAGGCTGAGGATGTCGTCCACGTCGAGGAGGAAGTTGTCGAAGGAGAGCCCGAGCACGGAGCCGCCGCCCGAGTCGCGCACCGATCCGACCCGGACCTGGCCGCGGAAGGCCTCGTGGCCGTCGAAGCGCAGGACCGCGGAGACCCACTTCCCCCTGCGGGGCGGGGAGCCGTGGGGCCAGGCCACCGCGACGCCGTTCTGGCTCACGTCGAGCAGCGCGCACTCCCGGCGCGTCCCCTCGTCCGTGACGGTGACCGTTCCCTTCAAGGGCGCCAGGTCGGCGGCGGTGTAGCGTTGCGGTCGGAAGTAGACGGCGCGCCCCTCGGCGCCGTCGAGCTCCTCGTATCGGGCCACGCGGGAGTGGAGGGCCGGGGCGGGCGAGGGAGCCTCGTTGCCGGGGCTCTCGCTCCGATTGACCAGCTTGATGTTCGTCTTCTTGTCCATGGTGGAGACGGTTCCGGATGTGTGCGCGATGATGGGGAAGATTGAGAAGGGTCAGGCGGTGGTGGGCTGCGGTGCGGCAGGGATGTGCATCTCGAAGCGGGCGCCGCGGGGCCGGTCGACGAGGCGGATGGTCCCCCCGTGCGACTCGACGATGAGGCGGGCCATGTAGAGCCCCATGCCCAGCCCCTCCGAGGTCTTGCCGGCGGAGAAGGGCTGGAAGAGGCGCGGGCGGTGCTCGGGCTCGACGCCGGGGCCGTCGTCCTCCACGGCCAGCTCGAGCCCGCCGTCCGGCAGCGGGCTGGCGATGATCCGGACGGCGGCGTCCTTGTCGGTGGCCCGCACGGCGTTCTGGATCAGGTTGACGAGCGCCTGCGAGAGCTTGAGCCGGTCGGCCTGCAGGGGCGGGAGCGACGGGGCCACGTCCACCACCAGCTTGCGCAGCCGGAAGTGGAGGTCCATGCGGGAGATGGTGACGGCGTCTCGCACCACGTCCGCCGGGTCGGTGGGCGCCCGGGAGATCTCCAGCTTCCCGGAGTGGGCGAAGTCCTGGAGCGTCTTCAGGGTGCGCAGGATCTTCTCGACGTGCGCGAGACCCAGGGTGAAGGTCTCGCGCAGCTCCGGGGCGGCCGAGTGCTGGGAGAGCTGGTACTCCGCCTCGCGCAGGCTGGCGACCATGTTCCCCAGGTCATGGGTCACGCCCGAGGCCAGCCGGCCGATGGTGCCGATCCGCTCGAGGTGCAGCAGGGCCTGCTGCTGCTTCTTCATCTCGTCGAAGGAGGAGCGCAGCATCTCCCCGCGCTCGGAGAGCAGGGTCACCAGCCGCTCGATGATGCGCCGCTGCGACACGTGGGCGCAGGCCTGGTCGATGGCCTCCAGGATGTCGGCCGGCTCCCACGGCTTGCGCAGGAAGCGGAAGGCGTTGGCCCGGTTGATGGCCGCCTCCAGCGCGTTCATGTCGGCGTACCCGGTGAGCACGATGCCCGCCACGTCCGGCCGGAGCCGCCGCAGCTTCTCGAGCAGGTCCACGCCGCTCATGCCGGGCATGCGGTGGTCGCTCACCACCACGTCGAGCGGGGTCTTCTCCGCGATGGCGAGCGCCTCCTCGCCGGTGGCGGCCTCGTGGATCACCCAGCGCTCCTCGTCGTCCAGGAACCCGCGGAGCACGAGGAGGTTGTTGGGCTCGTCGTCGACCAGGAGGATCCCGCCGGTGAGCTGGCTGCCCACGCCGAATCGCGCCACCAGCGCGGCAATTTCCCGTTCGTTGATCAAGGAGCCTCGGTGAAGGTGAAAAAAGTCCTACCGAGTATAGGCGACCCGCCCCGCTCTGGTGCAATTCCTGGCCGCGCCGGCGATATCGGGAAGGCACCTACCCCAATGGTCTCAGCGCACTCGCCGTGAATGGTGGCCGGGCCTGCGCCCTCCCGTATAATGATGCACGGAGCGCGGTGCGTGCAGCCCGGGGGGGCGCACATGTCTCGACCGAGGGTCCTCGACCTGGCATGCGAGCCGTCTCCCGACGCGGGACTGGTCGGGGGCAAGGGCGTCGGCCTGTCCCACCTGGCGGCCCTCGGCCTTCCGGTGCCCCGGTCGCTCGCGATCACCACCGCCGCCCTCGACGAGTTCCGCGTCCACAACGGCATCGGCCCCGAGAGCCGGGGGCCGGCCGCGGCCCGCGCCCTGATCGCGGGGGCGTGGCCTCCGGCGCTGCGCGCGGCCATCCTGGAGGCGCTCGACGGACTCCCCGGAGGGGAGGTCGCCGTCCGTTCGTCGGCTGCCTGCGAGGACGGGGAGCGGTTCTCGATGGCAGGCCAGTTCGCGAGCTTCCTGTGCGTGCCTCGCGCCGAGGTGCTCGACCGGGTCGCCCGCTGCTGGGCCAGCCTGCTCGACGGCCCGGCGCGGAGCTACCTCGAGCGCTTGCCCCATCGCGACGAGCGCATGGCGGTGATCCTCCAGGAGCAGGTTCACCCGGAGTGGTCGGGCGTGGCCTTCTCGCTCGACCCGCTCACCCGCAGCTTCGACGCGCTCACCGTGGAGTGGACCGAGGGGCTGGGAAGCGACCTGGTGCAGGGCCGCGTGGTGCCGCACCGCCTCGCGCTCCCGCGCCACGCCGACGTCTTCCCCGGAGACGTCCCCGCGCCGCTCCGCGTCCACCTGCTCGCGCTGCGGGACCACGTCTCCCGGGTGGAGCGCGCGACCGGCCTCCCGGTCGACGTCGAGTGGTGCGCCACGGCCGACCGGCTCCTCCTGCTCCAGTCGCGGCCCGTGACCACGGTGGGCGTCCCGGGGGACGTGCTCTGGTCGAACGTCAACCTCACCGAGAACTTCCCCAGGCCGCTCGCTCCGCTGGCCTGGTCCGTCCTGCACCGCTTCTACGCCGAGTACATCCGGTCGGTGCTGCGCCTCTTCGGCTGGGAGCGGCGGCAGTTCGAGGCCGTCCCGCACCTGCTCGGCGCGGTCACCGGCATCCACCGGGGCCGGATCCACTACGACCTGACCACCTGGTACCGGCTTCTCTCCTACTTCCCGTGGAGCGCCACCTTCACCTCGTTCCTCGACGGCTACATCGGCCAGGAGGTGCCGGTCCGGCCGCCTCCCGACGCGCGGGCCCCCGCCCTGCGCCGCAGGAACCACGGCCCGGTCGGGATCGTCCGCTTCCTCGGGTCCCTGGCGAGGGCGCTCGGGACCATCTCCGCGAGGCTCCGGGCGCTGGAGGCCCGGCTGGAGCGGGAACGGCCGGCCTGGCGCCGCAGGCTGCTCGCCGCGACCGACCCGCGGGAGGCGGACGAGGTGCTCGAGTCGATGATCGAGGTGGTGGCCGAGTCCTGGAGCGGGCCGTGCGCCGCCGACCTGGCCGTCATGATCTTCCCCGGCCTGCTCGGCGAGCGGGTCGAGCGCTGGTGCGGACGCCCGCGGGCGGACGTCCTCCCCACGCTGCTCCAGGGCGTGGCGGTGAAGAGCGACGAGCCGCCGCGGATCCTCTGGGCCCTCTCCCGGTCGACCCTGCCCGCGATCGCCGGGGGGTCGTCCTCCGGTCCCCCGGACTTCCAGGCCTGGCGCGCCGGCCTCGGTCCGGCCCAGGCCCAGCTGTTCCAGTCCTTCCTCGACCGCTTCGGCGCGCGTTGCTACGACGACTGCTCGCTCGTCTCCCCCACCTTCGCCGAGCGGCCGGACCTCGCCTACGCGATCATCCGGCAGTTCGCGGGCGTTCCGGATCCCTGCTCCCCGGAGGCGCGGCACGCGGCCGAGTCCGGGCGCGATCGGCGGATGGAGGAGCTGTGCCGGGACCTCGGGCCCGTCCGGGCGCGGGTGCTGCGCTGGATCCACCGGCGGAGCCTCCGGGCCGTCCAGCAGCGGGAGGAGGGGCGTCTCCAGCAGAGCCTGCTCTTCGGGGAGATTCGCGGCGCCTGCCTCACGCTGGGCGAGCTCCTCCTGCGCAGCGGCGCGATCCGATCGCCGGAGGAGGTCTTCGACCTCACCTGGGAGGAGGCGCGCGCGCTGGCCCACGGCGCCTACCCGTACCCCGAGTGCCTGCCGGGGCTCCTGGAGGCGCGCCGCCGCCGCCGGGAGGCCTGGGCCGCCGCTCCGCCGCCGGCGCTCTTCGTCCTGCGGGCGGGCGAGATCCTCGGCCCGGACGAGGGGGGCGGTCCGGAACCGGGCCCGGAGCGCCCGGGTCACGTGCTGGCGGGCGTTCCGGTCTCGCGCGGGAAGGCGAGGGGGCGCGCCCGCGTGCTCCGGGACCCGGCGCACGAGACGCTCGCGCACGGGGAGATCCTGGTGGCCCCGAGCGCGGACCCCGGCTGGACCCCGCTCATCCTGCTCGCCGGCGGGCTGGTGCTCGAGCGCGGCGGCGTCCTGTCGCACGGCGCCATCGTGGCGCGGGAGGCGGGCATCCCGGGACTCGTGCAGGTCCGGGACGCCTGCCGGAAGATCCCCGACGGCGCCCCGCTCCTCGTGGACGGCGACGCCGGGACGGTCCTCATCGAGTCGGGCGATGGCTGACCCCGGCGCCGCGAGGGCGCTCGGCGCCTGGGTGCGGGAGCGATTCCCGCTCGACGTGTCGGTGCCGCTCGCCGTCGTGCTCTGCGGCGCCTGCCTCCCGCCGGGCGCCTGGGGAAGGCTCCCCTGGCTCGTCGCGTGCGGCTGGCTGCTGCTGCTGGCGGCGCGCGCCTGGGACGATCTCGCCGACGTGGCTCGCGATCGGGTGAGGCGGCCGGAGCGGGTCCTGCCCTCGGGGCGCCTCCCGGCACGGCTCCTCCGCCGCGTCGCGCTCGCCGCGGGCGCGCTCGGGCTGGCCGGCGCCTTCGCGCTCTCGTTCCGCTCGGGCGCCTGGGCGGCCGCCTGCGTCGCCGCCGGGCTCGCCTGGCACGCGCTGCGGCCCCGGCTCCCGCCGTTGCTCGGTCCACCGATGGTGAACCTGGTCTTCCCGGCGCTGGTGCTCCTCGGCCCCATCGGCCTGGGCGTGGCCACGGTCGGCGGGATCCTCGTCGCGATCTTCGCCTGGACCGGGGCGGTGGCCCACGATCTCGGGCACGGCATCGAGGAGGAGGCCGGCATGCCGGCGCCGCTGCGAGACCCGCTGTCGCCGCGGACGCGGGCGCGATGGGGCGTGGGCTTCTTCGTCGCCAGCCTGGTCGCCGCGGCGGCGTCGGAGATCGCGCGGCCGGATCCCCTCTTCGCGGCCATCGCGGCGCCGGCCGGGCTGGTGCTCGCCTCGCGCTTCGCCTCGCTCCTACGGAATCCCTCCGAGTGGAACGGCCGCCGGCTCCGGGTGGCCGGGTTCGTCTACTTCGTCGCCCCGCTCGTCGGGGCGATGGCCTGGAGCCTGCTCGGGTGACGCGGCGTCGGGTGCGCCGCCGGCGGAGAAGTCCACCAGCGCCCGCAGGGCGACGCCCAGGTCGAGGTCGAGCTCCTGGAGGTAGGCGCGCACCGCCTCCAGGGTCAGGTGGGGCTCGACCTCCTGGAACGGGCGCACGAACTGGATCCACCCCGGGGACGCGACGGCCAGCACGGCCGTGACGCCGCGCAGGAGGCGCAGGCCGTCCACGAGCGGGCCCCGGCCCTCGAGGAGATGGCCGTCGGCGTTCGAGTGCGAGCAGGCCTCGAGCAGGCTGCCGTGCCGCGAGAAGGCCCGGAGGACGGAGCGCAGGCGGGGATGGCGCTCGCCGGCCCGCAGCCGGCAGGCGAGCGGGGCGCGGGCCATGGCGTCGAGCCGCCCGCAGAGGGCGCGCACCTCCCGCCATGCGCCGCGCCAGCCGAGCCGCCCGGCCTCCCAGGGCTCGAAGATCCGGCCGGCCACGGTCTCGGCCACGACAATCCCGCCCGCGATGTCGACGAGGTAGTGCTGCTTGGTGGTGAGCGTGGAGAGCGAGATGAGGATCGCCCAGAGGATGCGCGCCTCGCCCTCCTCCTCCGGAAGCTCCGGCGCCAGCATGAGCGCGAGCAGGAAGGCGTGGCCGACGTGAACGCTGGGGAAGGTGTTGCCCGGCAGGTCGATCGCGCGGAGCGACCGCCACGCCCCGGCGAGCCGCGGGTCGTCGACGTCCAGCTCCACGTCCGGCCGCGGATAGGACGAAGGGAAGCGGAGGAAGGATCGGTAGGAGACGAGCGTCGCGAGCACCAGGCAGGCCATCATGCGGACCATGCGCGGGATGCTCCGGACGTCGTGGATGGCCGCCAGGCAGAAGGGGACGAACGACAGGTAGAGCCAGAGGGAGCGCGGCCGCAGCGGGATCACGCGGTCCGCCGGGGTGAGGAGCGGCACCGAGCGGCGCAGCGCGCCCAGCCGGTTCATCGAGAGATACGCCGCGGTCTCGGCCTGGAGGTAGGCGAGCGCGACGAGGGTCCTCGCGAAGACCATGTTTCCCCCACCACCCCGATTGTGCGCGTCCGGGGCGAGGGGGAGCTCAGACCCGGATGGGGTCAGGCGGGGTCAGGCGGCGATCCGCCTCTCGATGCGGCGGTCCGGAACGAGCCACATCAGCGCCACCGCCAGGTAGATCGCGTCGGAGATCCACTCCTCCACGAAGGCCAGCGGGATGGCCGCGGCGTAGAGGAGGATCGAGAGCTTCCCCTTCCAGTCCTTCCCGACGGCCCGGGCGAGGGGGGAGTCGGGCCCCTCCTGGGCGAGGATGGTGTTCTGGAGGACCCAGTAGGCGAAGGCCGAGCCGAGCAGCACGCCCCCGTACAGGGCGGTGGGCAGGGAGGCGAAGTGGTTCTCCCCCATCCATCCGGTCGCGAAGGTGATGAGGGAGAGCCAGAAGAGCAGGTGCAGGTTGGCCCACAGGATGCCCCCCGTCACCCGCTGGGTGGCGTGGAGCATGTGATGGTGGTTGCTCCAGTAGATGCCCAGGTAGACGAAGGACAGCACGTAGGCCGTGAAGACGGGGACGAGCGGCGCGAGGGCCGCCCAGTCCGCCCCGTGCGGGACCTTCAGCTCCAGCACCATGATGGTGATGAGGATGGCGAAGACGCCGTCGCTGAACGCTTCCAGTCGTGACTTGCCCATCGCGCCTCCCCCGGCTGGCAGCCAGGCCGGAATCTTCACGTAGGATTTCAATACACCCGAGGTGAGGTCCATATCCCGGAGGTGGGAACGCCCCTGCGAGGTGCAGAGGATTCCATCGAGTCGCAGAGAATCGTGACAGGACCGGGTGAGTCGATGATCCCCCTGGGATCCTGAGGGGTTGGAGTCGATCCAGGCCGGTTTTCGCGGCGGGATCCTCACCGGCGAGAATTCCTACAGTCGGTCGAGGCCTCGGAGGAGCGGCTCGCAACAGCCCGCGACTGCGCGTGTTTTCGCCGCGCCGCTCTCGGAGCCCGGACTTGGCGCGACTGTTGCGAAAGCAGTCATCAACGAAGCAAGGCCGAACGGAAGCCAAACCGAAGCACCCCGAGGAGCCACCATGATCGCCGCCACCGCATTCGCCATCGTCGGAATCGTCGTCGTCGCCTTCCTGAACCGGATCCCCTAGTCCCGGTCCTCGTCCACTCACCGCCACCGAAGAACACCGAGAGACGCCATGCACGGAAACGAATTCCTCGCCGGATACTCCGCCAAGCTGGTCGAATACGGTGTCGCAGTCGCCTACCTGATCCTCTTCGTCGGGTTCTGGGGCTTCATCCACGGCGGCAAGAAGGCCGTCGCCGCCGTCGCCGCGAAGACCCCGGAGCTGGCCAAGGCGGTCACCGCCGGCTGGTTCACGGTTCCCGCCGACGTCGCGCTGCACCCGGGGCACACCTGGGCGCGGATGGAGAGCGACGGAACGGTGGCGGTCGGCCTCGACGACCTCGGGCACCGGATGGTCGGCGCGCTCGACGGCATCCAGCTGCCCGCGGCCGGCATCAAGGTGGAGCAGGGCGCCGCGGCCGTGACGCTGGAGGCGGCAGGCAAGAAGATCGGGCTGCTCTCGCCGGTGGACGGCGAGGTGGTGGCGTCGAACCCGGCGGCTCGCGAAGGCGAGGCCTACGGGACGGGCTGGCTCTTCAAGGTCCGCCCCACGCAAGTGGGCGCGCAACAAGGCGCAGCTGCTCTCCGGGCAGGCGGCGCGGGACTGGGTGGAGGAGCAGGGCCGGCGGCTGACGATGCGGCTCGCCCCCGAGATGGCGCTGGCGCCGGCGATGCACGACGGCGGCGCACCGCTCCCCGGGATGGCGCGCGAGCTGGACGCCGAGCACTGGGACGACGTGGCCCGCGAGTTCTTCCGCACGCAGGAGTAACGCAGCAGAGCCAGGAACACAGGAGACCGTCATGACCGCGCTACTCGACACGCTCACGGCAATCGGAGTCTTCACGGCAGGCCTCGCAGCGCGACTCGGCATCGTGCTGGTCATCATGGCGGCGCTGCTGGTGCCGGTGCTGCTGGCGGTGGGCGGGATGAAGGCCTTCTCGGCCATCAAGCTGTGGATGCAGGGGTACCGTTCGGCCGGCTCCCTGAAGTTCCGCAGCGGCCTGCAGTACGCGCCGGGGCACACCTGGCTGAAGGAAGAAGGCAACACGCTGAAGGTCGGTCTCGACGACCTGGCGCAGCGGATCCTGCCCTGGACGGTCGCGGTGGCGCTGCCGTCGCCCGGGCAGGTGGTGAAGGAAGGGGAGCCGGTGGCGACGCTCTCCTGCGGTGGACGGGACGTGCGGGTGGCGGCTCCCGTGTCCGGGAGGATCCTGGCGGTGAATCCGGACGTGATGCGGGAGCCGACGCTCGCGAAGAGCGAGAACTACGGAGGCGGGTGGCTGTTCGCCATCGCGCCGGAGGGGCAGGGCTGGAGGAAGCTGCCGTTCGGCGAGCAGGCCCGCAGCTGGCTGCGCGCCGAGGGCGAGCGGCTGGAGATCTTCTACGAGACGCAGCTCGGCATGGCGGCCGCCGACGGCGGCGAGCTCATCGGCTCCCCGGACACGCTCCTCACCGATTCGCAGTGGAAGGCCCTCGAGCACAGCTTCCTGCGCACCTGATCCTCCCCTCGACCGCGATCCCCTTCGCGCCGCGCGGCCTCCGGGCCCCGCGGCGCGGTTCGTTTGGGGGCCGCCTGACCTCGATCATGGGCCGCGCCTCCCCCGGTGCTACAGGTCGGTGCATGCCCACGACCCAGGAAAACCTCGCCGTCGCGTTCGCTGGCGAAAGCCAGGCCAACCGCAAGTACCTCGCCTTCGCCCGGGCAGCCGAGAAGGAGGGCTACTCGCAGATCGCCAGGCTCTTCCGCGCCGCCGCCGACGCGGAGACGATCCACGCCCTCGCCCACTTCCAGAACATGGGCGGCGTCGGGACCACGCTCGAGAACCTCGAGTCCGCCGTGGCCGGCGAGACCTACGAGTACACGGAGATGTACCCGCCCATGGTCGCGCAGGCGGTCCAGGAGGGGCACAAGGCCCGGGTGATGCTCGGGTTCGCGAACGAGGCCGAGAAGGTCCACGCCCGGCTCTTCCGCGAGGCCCTCGAGGCCATGAAGGCCGGCAAGGACCTCTCCCAGATGGACGTCTACCTGTGTCCGGTCTGCGGCGACCTCGAGTTCGGCCTGCCGCCCGAGAAGTGCCCGATCTGCGGCGCCCCGAAGAGCAAGTACCAGAAGATCGCCTAGCGGCGGCTCAGCCGCGCGACAGGTCCTTCACCAGGCTCGCGCCGACCTCGCGGAGGCCGGCCGCGAGCATGGCCGCGCCCTTCCCGGACGAGAGGGTGTCCCGCATCGACTCGGGCGCCATCCCGATGGCGAGGTTCAGCCAGACCATCACCGCCGAGACCGCCGGCGTGGAGGGCGCGGCCTTCACCCGCCAGCGGCGGGCCTGAAGCTTCTTGGAGATCCTGTCGAGCTGGGCGTCCGGGTCGGTGCGGGGCCCGCGGGTGTCCTCCAGGGCCGACGCGATGGCCTGGTGGATGCCGGCGAGCAGCGCCGGGTCGGCCAGCGCGCGCCCCAGGCGCTCCTGCGCGATGTCCTCGTCGACCGCGAGTGAATCGGCGTACGTGGGCGCGAGGAGGATGGCGAGATCGGAGCGAGGGAAGACGTGCGGGATGCGTCGGGCGATGTCGGTCACGGGGGCAAGATAGCGCTTCCGCGGACTCGCGCCCGGATTGATGCGACGCGCAATGAATCCCCTTGGGGGCCCTGCATAGGATGTCGGTCCATGAGCGTCGGCTGTCGGCGACGTCGCCTGACCCCTTGGTCGCGCGGTCTGCGGTGAGATGGCGGCGGCGCTGAAGATCGGTCCGGGCAGCCGAGGCCGGAGTCGGAGATGGAGCCACTGGTCACAGCCGCCCTCATCGGGACCTGCATCCGCGGCCTCATCGCCACCGTCGTCGCCTCAGTTCGCGTAGTTGTTTCTCTTCATCCTCCAGCTCGTCTATCTCTTTCTCATCGTTCGCTTCTTCCTCAGCCCGACTCTGCTTCTATCACTTCTCTCCCTTCTATTACCTTTTACCTCTAGTATATCTTCGGGCCGGTGCTCGTCTTCTTTCTCTTCCTTTACGCTCGACTAGTCTCATCTCTCTCTTTAACCATAACCCCTACTTTAACTTTACCTCTATCTTCACCGTTCTCCTTCATTCCACGCCCAGATTTTTCTATCTCTTATCCAGGTGTAGATGTTCTTTTTTAACGTCGCCTATCCCTTTGCCCTATCTCCTTCTTCTCCTTCTTTTTTGGAAGCAGTCTCTTTTCGGCGACCTCCACGCCCACGGGATGGAGAGCTTCATGTTCTACACTCTCACTAAGGCTATCACTAGCCGTTGTCCCTCTACCTATTGAAGGGTATCACGCTGGCCATGCCGAAGCACGGCTGAAGGAAAGGTGCCCCACATGCGGAAGATCGTCCTGACCCTGCTCGCCGTCCTCTCCACGCTCGCCGGTCCCGCCGCCGCGCAGACCCTCAAGATCGGGGCGCCGCAGCCCATGACCGGGCCCGACGCTCCCTTCGGAGACAAGTTCAAGAAGGCCTACGGGATGGCCGTCGAGGAGATCAACGCCGCCGGCGGCGTCAACGGGAAGAAGATCGAGGTGGTCATCGAGGACCACCAGGCGAAGAACGCGCTCGCCGCCACCATCGCCGAGAAGCTGATCACACAGGAGAAGGTGCTGGTTCTCACCGGGGGTCGCGCCTCCGGGCAGGCGATGGAGGTCGCCTCGGTGGCGCAGCGGCTGAAGACCCCGTACCTCGTGGACCATCCGTCGGCCGACATGATCACCACGAAGGGGTTCGAGTGGGTCTTCCGCAACAACCCCACCGGATCGATCTACCCGGCCGCCTTCAACGCCTTCATCACCGAGTACGCGGGGGCCATGCCGAAGTCGGCGGCGGTGGTCTACGACAACACCCTCTTCGGGAAGACCATCGGCACCGCGGCGATGAAGTTCCTCCGGTCGAAGGGCGTGCCCATCGTGGCCGACGAGGCCTACCCGGTGAACACGCTCGACTTCAAGCCCATCATGACCAAGGTGAAGGGCACCAACCCCGACTACCTCCTGCTCGTGGCGGTCGCGACCACCGACGCCATCCTCCTCACCCGTCACGCCAAGGAGATGGGCGTCACGCCCCGCGCGTTCGTCGGCTTCGGCGGCGGCTTCGGCGTGGCCGACTTCGCCTCCCAGCTGGGGCGGCCTGGCGCAGAACGTCTTCTCGTCGGCGGCCTGGTCCGGCAACCCGAACGACCCGCGCACCAAGGCCTTCTACGAGAAGTTCCACGCCAAGTACGGCATCTGGCCGCACGAGCACGAGGTGGAGGGCTACGCGGCCATCTACATCATCGCCGACGCGCTCAAGCGCTCGAAGCTCACCGGGAACCTCGACGCCGATCGCGACGCCATCCGGATGGCGCTGGCCGCCACCGACATGAACACCGTCTTCGGGAAGGTGAAGTTCGGGAACTGGACCGGCCCCACCGGCGAGCCGTTCACCAACCAGAACATCTACTCGAACGAGCATTCGGTCCTGGCGCAGTGGCAGAACGGGCAGCTCCTCAACGTGTGGCCGCTGGCCGTCGCCGAGACGAAGCTCGTCTTCCCGGACCCGGGCACGAAGAAGTAAGGGCGCCTGGAGACCTTCTTCCAGAGCCTGGTGAGCGGCGTCCTGATGGGCGCCCTCTACGCCATGATCGGCATCGGGCTCACCATCGTCTTCGGGGTGATGCGCATCATCAACCTCGCCCACGGCGAGATGGTGATGCTGGGGATGTTCGGCGCCTTCTGGAGCCAGAAGCTCTGGGGCTTCGACCCGTTCCTGTCGATCCTCGTCTGGGCGCCGCTCCTCTTCCTGCTGGGGGTGCTCGTCTACCGCTTCCTGCTCCGGAAGATCATCCCTGGAGGGGAGCTGAACACCCTCCTCTACACCGCGGGGCTCTCCCTCCTCGTCGCCAACCTGGCGCTCCTGCTCTGGACGGGCGACTACCGCACCATCAGCCTGGACTACGCCATCACTCCCATGCGCCCGCTCGGGATCGCTGTCCCGGTGGCGCTCGCCCTCGGGTTCGGCATCGCCGTGGCGATCACGATCGCGCTCTGGCTCTTCCTGGGGCGCACCGACATCGGGCGCGCCATCCGGGCCACCAGCCAGAACAAGGAGGCCGCGATCCTCATGGGGATCGACGTCGAGCGGGTGGCGGCGCTCTCCTTCGGCCTGGGAACGGCGCTGGCAGGCGCGGCCGGCGTCCTGCTCGCGCCCTCCCTCTACCTGTACCCGACGGTGGGCGAGCTGGTGATCGTGAAGTCCTTCGTCATCGTGGTCCTCGGCGGGCTGGGCTCGGTGCCCGGGGCCATCGCCGGAGGCATCCTCCTCGGGCTGGTCGAGTCGCTGGGGGCGGTCTACGTCTCCGCCACCTACAAGGACGGGCTGGGCTACGTGATCTTCCTGCTCGTCCTGCTCTACCGCCCCTCCGGGCTCTTCGGGGTGGGCAAGTCATGAGGCGGCGTGGCGTGGTGGCCGCCTGGGTCCTGGGCTGGGCGGTGCTCGCCGGGCTGCCGCTCGTGGTCCAGAACTCCTTCCTGCTCCACGTCTGCATCCTGGTCTTCATGTGGACCGTTCTCGGAGAGGCCTGGAACGCGCTCGGTGGGTACGCCGGCCAGGTATCCTTCGGCCACGCCGCGTTCTTCGGCCTCGGCTCCTACGTCACGATCATCCTGTTCCTGAGGTCCGGGATCGCGCCGTGGTGGGGCATCCCGATGGGTGGCCTGGCGGCTGCCGCCGCGTCGGTGCCCATCGGCCTCGTCGCCTTCCGGCTTCGCGGTCCTTACTTCTCCCTGGCCACGCTCGCCGTGGCGGAGCTGGCGAAGCTCGTGGCCCTCAACTGGGAGTGGGCGACGAACGGCTCCACCGGCTACCTGATCACCACGCTGCCCCCGCTCCACGTCCTTGGCGTCACGGTGAACTGGGAGAGCAAGGCGCCGTTCTACTGGGTGGCGTTCGCGCTGATGGCGATCTCGATGGCCGCCGTGGCGCTGCTCGCCCGCTCCCGGCTCGGCGCCTTCCTGGTCGCCATCCGGGAGAACGAGGAGGCGGCGGAGGCCGTGGGCATCGACACGGTGCGGGCCAAGGTGCTCACCCTGGCGCTCTCGGCGTTCCTGGCCGGCATGGGCGGTGGCTTCTACGCCTTCTACTTCCGGTACGTCGACCCGGACGCGGTGCTCAACCTCGGGAATCTCCATGGAGATGGTCTTCATCGCCATGGTGGGCGGCCTGGGCACGGTGGCCGGCCCGTTCATCGGCGCCGTGTTCCTGACCACCGTGGGAGAGGCGGTGCGCGAGCGCTTCCAGGTGGGACACCTCATCTTCTACGGGCTCTTCATGATGCTGGTGATCCGCTTCCTGCCCGACGGGATCTGGGGGCGGCTGCGGAGGCTGGGCACGCGGGTCACCGGCGGGGAGGTGCGCCATGGCGCTCCTGGAGGTTGAGGGCCTGACGCGGCTCTTCGGCGGCCTGAGGGCGGTCGGCAACCTTTCCTTCTCGGTGGAGCAGGGGGAGATCCTCGGGCTCATCGGTCCCAACGGTGCCGGGAAGACCACGGTCTTCAACCTCATCACCGGCTTCGTGCGCCCCTCCAGCGGCCAGATCCGGCTCGACGGCCGGAGCGTGGCCGGCAAGAAGCCGCATCGGGTCACCCGGCTGGGCATCGCCCGGACCTTCCAGATCGTGAAACCCTTCCCCGGGCTCTCGGTGCGGGAGAACGTCACGCTCGCCGCCTTCCTCCGCCACACCCGCCGGTCCGACGCAGAGGAGGCGGCCATGGCGGTGGTGGGCCGGCTGGGGCTCTCCCATCGCGCGGCGACGCTCGCCGGGCAGCTCACCCTCATGGACCAGAAGCGGCTGGAGATGGCGAAGGCGCTGGCCACCGAGCCGCACGTGCTGCTCCTGGACGAGCCCATGGGTGGGCTCAACGCCTCCGAGGTCGACGTGGCGAGCGACCTCGTCGAGGGAATCCGGCTCGGGGGCGTCACGGTCGTGCTGGTGGAGCACGTGATGAAGGCCATCATGCGGATCTCCGATCGCGTCCTGGTGATGCACCACGGGGAGAAGATCGCCGAAGGCGAGCCCGCCGCGGTCGTCCAGGATCCGGCGGTGATCGCGGCCTACTTCGGGAAGAAGGCGGCCTGAGCGTGCTCCGCGTGGAGGACATCCGCGTCGCCTACGGCCAGGTTCCCGCCCTCTGGGGCGTCTCCTTCGCCGTCCGGGAAGGGGAGATCGTGGCGCTGGTGGGGGGCAACGGCGCCGGGAAGACCACGACGCTGAAGACCATCTCCGGCCTGCTCCGGCCGTCCGCCGGCCGGGTGGTGCTCGGGGACGACGAGCTGCAGTCGTGCAGCACGATGGAGATCGTCGACCGGGGCGTGGTGCAGGTGCCGCAGGGGCGCAAGCTCTTCCCGGAGATGACGGTGCGGGACAACCTGCTCCTGGGGGCCTTTCGCCCGGCATCGCGACCCCTGCAGGCCGAACGGCTCGCACGGGTCTACGGGATCTTCCCGCGGCTGCAAGAGCGGGAGTGGCAGGTGGCCGGGACGCTCTCGGGGGGCGAGCAGCAGATGGTCGCCATCGGCCGCGGACTCATGGCGGGTCCGCGCATCCTCATGCTCGACGAACCCTCGCTGGGACTCGCGCCGATCATGGTGGAGGAGATGTTCCGCGTCGTGGTGGAGATCAACCGCGCCGGGACCACGGTGCTGCTCGTCGAGCAGAACACCGAGCACGCGCTGGCCATCGCCCACCGCGGCTACGTGCTCGAGTCGGGGAAGGTGGTGCTCTCCGGGACGGGCGCGGAGCTGCTCGCGAACGAACGGGTGCGCGAGGCCTACCTCGGTCTCAGGCGTGCGGCAGCGCCTCAGCGGATCTGCCCGAGCGACACGCCCGCCGCGATGAGCGCGATCCCGGCCGCCTGGAAGAGCCGGAAGGGCTCCCCGAGCAGGGCCACCGCCAGCAGCGTCCCGAAGGCCGGCATGAGGTTCATGAAGACCCCGGCTCGGGCGGCGCCCGCCTGGCCGACCCCTGCGTTCCAGAAGGCGTAGGCGACGAGCGAGGCGAAGACGCCCACGTACAGGATGCTGCCGGCGGTGGCGAGATCCGGGACCACGCGAAGTCCCCGGGCGATCTCCCAGGCGTAGAAGGGCGCGATCCAGGCGGTGCCGACGATGACCAGCGCGGTGAGGAAGACCATCGGCTCCACGCCGCGCGGCCGGCGGCCCAGCAGCACGGTGTAGATCGACCAGGAGAGCACCGCGGCGAGGACCCAGAGGTCGCCCGGGTTGAGCCGCAGCTCGAGCAGGGTGGAGAGGCGCCCCTGCGAGAGGATCACCACGACGCCGGCGAGGGAGAGGGCGACCGCGAGGAGCAGCCGCCCGGTCGGCCGCCCCAGCCCGGCCAGGACGGAGAGGGCGACGATGAAGGCCGGCCCGGCCGCGTTGAGGAGGAGCGCGTTCGTCGCGGTCGTGTGCTGGAGCCCCATGTAGAGGAAGAGGTTGAAGTTCCCGACGCCGAGGACGCCGAGGAGCACGACCACCTTCCAGCCGGCGAGGAGCGGCCCTCGCTGGGCGGCCAGGCGGCGGCCGTACAGGACGAGGAGGACCAGGAGCGCCAGCGTCCAGCGCCAGAACGCGAGGCCGACCGGCGGCACGTGCCCCCGCATCGCGCGTCCGAGCACGAAGTTTCCCGCCCAGAGGAGGGCGGCTCCCGAGAGGAGGAGGCTGGGGTGGCGGCGCACCGGCGCGAACATACCGCGCCGTCCGCGGCCGGCCCGCCCTACGTCCTTCGCGGCTTCCGCCGGGCGCGGGCCAGGTCGCGCACCTCCGCGGCCACCAGCGATCCCAGCAGGAGCACCACTGCACCACCCGTGAAGATGAACATGGCGACCATGGCCGCATCGGCGCATGTCACCGATGGGTGATGTCATGGACCGGTGTGGGTGGGGCGCGAGGGCTCCTGGGTCGCCGGTCCGGGTCCAGGGGGACCCGCGAGGCGCGCCCGGAGGGCGATCCCGTGAATTTCCCAGAGTGAATCCCGGGGCATCCGCGGGGCCCGGCTGGCACGAGGGTTGCGATCTGAGACTCCTCCAATGGCGGCGTTCCTCACGGCCCAGCTGGACTACGTCTACTTCGTCTACGGGCTCGCGCTCGTGCTGCTCGGGGCCGTCAGCCTGTCCCTCAAGACGGAGGGGCCGCTCCCGGCGCCGTGGGGCCTGCTCGCCGCCTTCGCCTTCACGCACGGTGTCGTGGAATGGCTGGCGCTCCTGGGCCTGGAGGCGGGCGACCCGACCGCCCTGCGGCTCGCACGGACGGTGCTCCATGCCGCCGCCTACGTCCTCCTCCTCGAGTTCGCCCGCCGGACCCGGAGGGCGGTGCGGGGCAGCGGCCCCGGCCCCTGGATCCACGCCGCGCTGGGGGCCGCCGTCGCCGCGCTCGTGGCCATCGGGGGAGCCGGGAGCGCCGGCGCCGCGATCCGGCTGGTGGTGGCCGTCCCCGCCATCCTGTGGACGGCCTTCCTGCTGGCCTCGGCGTCGACGGCCGCCGGACAGGCGCCCGCCTCGGCACGGGCGCTGGCCTGGGCGGCGGGCAGCCTGGGGGCGTACGGCATCGCCGCCTGCGTGGTCGGGCAGGCCGTTCCCTTCCTCCCCGCTGCCTGGCCGACGGCGGCGTCCTTCCTGGGAGGCGCCGGGGTGCCCGTCGACCTCGTGCGGGCGGCCCTCGTCGGCGCCGCCGCGCTGTCGATCTGGGGCTACGCGGTCTCGGTCGACGAGCGGGCGCGGCTGCGCCGCAAGCGTTCCCGATCGTTCCAGTTCATGGCCGTGGCCATCCTGGCCGTCCTCGCGCTGGGATGGGGATTCACGGAGCGTCTCGGGCGGCTCCACGAGGCGGACCTGGCCGCGGACGCCGAGTCGGTCTCCGCGCAGATCCAGGACCACCTCCTCATGGAGATGGAGACCGCCGACGACGCGGTTCGCGTCCTGGCGGAGATCGCCTCCCGCTTCCCGGCCTCCCTGGCTGCCGCGGGGACGCTGCAGGCCGAGCGGGACGAGGCGGTCGACGTGGTCGCGGGAGGGCGTTCCGACCGCACGGCCTATCTCCTCGACATGGCCGGCGTCACGGTGGCGGCGTCGAACCGCAGCGACCCCGACAGCTTCGTCGGCAGGAACTACTCGATGCGCGGCTACTTCCAGGACGCCGCCGCGGGTTTCCCTGGCCGTCTCGTCGGGGCCGGGCTCACCACCCGGGTCCCCGGCTTCTACGCGAGCCAGCCGATCCGGGGCCCCGACGGGAAGGTGACCGGCGTGGCGGTGGTGAAGAAGAACCTGGACGCGGAGTCGTTCGGACCGAAGGGGACCGACCTCTCCTTCATCGCGGCCGCCGACGGCCGCGTGCTGCTGGCCGGCTCCCTTCGCTTCGAGGGACGTCCGCTCTGGGCGGTCCAGGCACCGGGGAGCGAGCCGGCCGTCGCCCCCGGCCCGGCGCCGGTGCTCGACCACGCCGTCGCCGGCACCGACTGGGTCACGCTCGAGGGGGAGCGCCACGTCGCGGTGCGGCGGTCGGTCCCCGGGTCGGAATGGTCCGTGGTCACGCTGAAGCGGCAGTCGGAGCAGGCCGTGAACCGGCTGCTCGGGATCGTGATCACCTTCCTCCTCAGCGTGGTCATCGTCTTCTTCTTCGTCGTGCTCGAGCGGCAGTACGGCGCCGAGTCCCGGCTCGTGGACAAGCACCGGGAGGCCGAGGGGCGGGCGCGGGAGATGGCGCGGCGCGCCGACACCGACGCGCTCACCGGCATCCTGAACCGGCTCGGCTTCAACGAGGCCTTCTCCCGGGAGTTCTCCCGGGCCCGGCGCTACCGGCAGCCGCTCTCGATCGTGCTCGTGGACCTCGATCGCTTCAAGCAGGTGAACGACCAGCACGGCCACCCGGCCGGTGACCGGGTGCTCGCGGGCGCCGCGCGCCTCCTGGAGTCCAACATCCGCGACTCCGACTCGGCGGCTCGCTGGGGCGGGGAGGAGTTCGCCATCCTCGCGCCCATGACCGACGCGGCCGGCGCCGCCCAGCTCGCCGAGAAGATCCGCGGGCTCATGGAGGTCACCCATCTCGGGCCGACCGGCGCCGTCACCGCCAGCTTCGGCGTCACCGAGATGCGCCCCGACGACACGGTGGAGGCCATGGTCGACCGCGCCGACCTGGCGCTCTACCGGGCCAAGGAGTCCGGACGCAACCGCGTGCTGTGCGCAGAGGCCTGGGTCGATCTCGCCCAGGCCACGGCCAGCGTCGCACGCTCGAGCGCCAGGGGAATCCCCACCGTGGGCGGCAAGGAGCTCTTCAACGAGACGGGCTTCGCGCCGATGGACGCCGAGCATCGCGCCCTGAGCGAGGACCTGGTGGACCTGGTCGCGCGGGTCGAGAGCGGAGACGTCGCGGAGGTCCGCCCCGCGCTGGCCGGCCTGGTCGCGGGGGTGGCGGACCACTTCGCACGCGAGGACCGGCTGATGGCCCTGCACGACTATCCGCTCCGCGCCCGCCACGAGGAGGCCCACGCCCTCTTCCTGGAGGATGCCCGCCGGTTCCAGGCCGAGCTGGAGAGGGAGGGCATCGGCCCGGCCTTCCGCCGATGGGCCACCGGCCGCCTGCCCGAGTGGTTCCGCTACCACATCCTCGCCCACGACGTGGGGCTCGGGCA
This sequence comes from uncultured delta proteobacterium, assembly GCA_963766715.1. GTDB lineage: Bacteria > Myxococcota > Myxococcia > Myxococcales > Anaeromyxobacteraceae > CAIOAK01. The sequence continues at coordinate 146,356 of CAVYBH010000015.1, read as the reverse complement.
GTTCCTCGGCAAGGCCGGCGCGTCGGAATCGGACGGGGCTTCCCGGCGGGAAGGCGTGCGGCGATGACCACCTACGAGTGCTTCCAGAGCGCGGCGCGGATCGAGACGCTCGCCCAGGAGCTCTACGCCGGCCTGGCGGAGAGCTTCGCCGGGCGGCCGCACCTGCGCCAGCTCTTCGCGCAGCTGTCCGAGGAGGAGGAGCAGCACGCCCACCGCGTCCAGCTCCTGTCCCGCCACCAGGGCAGGACGCCCTGGGCCGCCGAGGCCATGGGACGGATTGCGGAGAGCCTGGAGGGCATGGCGGTCGAGGTCGAGTCGATGAAGGCCGACTTCACCCGGCCGGGAAAGGTCGCCGAGCCGGGAGAGGTCCTCCGGCGCGTCGTCGAGCTGGAGCGGCGTTTCGGCTCCATCCACGCCGAGCAGCTGGCCCGCAGCGCCGACCCCGAGGTGGCCAAGCTCTTCTCGGCGCTGGCGGCGCAGGATGCGCGCCACCGCGCGCTCATCGAGGGCGCAGGGGGTCGGGAAGTCCAGCCAGGCCGGGCTGGAGCCTGATCGGGCGCCGCCGGAAGAGGGCGAAGGCGCTCGTGTAGCCGTGCAGGAAGGTGGTCCCGCCCACCGGCCCGATCTCCCCGTTGCAGAAGAAGCCGCCCAGCGCGGCCGGGCCGAGCTTCTCCTCGAAGAGCGCGGTGTCGTGGTCCGCCGCCCCGAAGAGCCCGGAGCCGCGCCCGGTACAGGAGAAGAGCAGCGCGCCCGCGGGAGGCTCGCGGCCGCTGCGGGCCCGCCCGTCGAGCAGGCGCCGCAGGTCCTCCTCCGCGGCGTGGGCGTCGCGGAGCACGAACTGGACCGCCTGCACCGGGTGGAGCACCTCGCCCACGGCCAGCGCGCCGGTCTCCTGATCGGCCCCCACGATGTTGCGAACCAGCAGCTCGCCCGGATCGTACTCGACCCGCTCCTCCCGCATGTCGAGGCCGAGGAAGAGGGAGTCGCGCATCAGCTCGCGATCCCGCGGGCCGAGCGACTCGTAGATCTCGCCCAGCACCTTGAGGGGGGCGCCGCGGTCGAGCTCCTGGAGCAGTCCGCCCTTGCAGCGCGTGACGAGCATGGGCTGGCCGATGGGGCGGCAGCCCTGCGCGATGACGGTCTCCACCTCGACGTCGCCGGCGAAGGCCACCACGACCGCGCCGCTGCGGTGGAGCTCGGTGCCGAGCAGCAGCCGGTGCTCGCCGGGCGCCTCGCCCCCGCTGGCCAGGCCGCCGAACTTGGGCGCCCGCGGATAGGCGAGGTCGAGTCCCCGGATGAGCGCGTGGGAGTCGAGAGTGAAGGGATCGGCGAGGACGAGGAAGCTGGGCTTCGTCCCGGGCGACGCGCCGGTGAGCGACCGCCAGGCGCCTGCCTGCGCGTCGGGGCCGGGGAGCGCGGTCATCTCCACGTGAACGGCGGAGCACTCGACGCCGGGCAGGTGGGCGCCGGTGAGGGAGAGCGCCGGACCGTCCTCGGCCTCGTGCCCGCCGCCGATGACGCCGCGCCCGGTGCAGCCGACCACGAGCGCGTCCGGGAAGCGGCGCGCGGCCATGCGGGAGAGCGCGTCGAGGTCCTGGACGTGGTGCGGGGAGGCGAAGCAGAGCAGCAGGTCGGGTGATTCCCCGTCGAGCTGCCCTTCCAGCGCGGTCGCGGCCTCCGAGAGGGCGGCCGCCGCGTCCGGTTTCCGGGAGAGGGAGGAACCCCAGCGCATGGCGCCGGATCGTTACTGGCGGGGGGCGCCGGGTGCACGGCGAACCATCGGTCCGCATGTCCGGGTGGCGAAACCCGGCGCCGGGCGGCCTGCGTCCGGTAGATAGAAGACATGCCCCTTCTCCACCTGGCGCTCCTCCCCGGGAGCGATCCCGCCCGCTTCCTTCGCGTCGAGGCCGGGCTGCTCGCGCACGGGGCGCCAGGCCCGGTGCTCCTGGTGGCGAGCTTCGCGCGGCCAGCGGTGCTGGTGGGCCGCCACCAGCGGGCGCGATCGGTCGTCGACGCGGCAGGCGTCCGGTCGAGGGGCTTGCCGCTCCTGCGTCGCGCCGGCGGTGGGCGGAGCCTGCTCGCGGCCGAGGGCACGGTGGCCGCCTTCCTGTACACGCCGCCGGGCGAGGTGCTCGTGGCACCGGCCTTCCCGGCGGACCGGATCTCCAACCGCTACGTGCGCGGCCTCCTGTCCGCGCTCCGGAGCCTGGGGGCAGAGCGGGCGGCGTACTTCGGACGGGACTTCGTGTCGGCCGACAAGCGGCAGGTCGCCGTGGTCTCGCAGGAGGCGACGGCGGCGGGCGCGCTGGCTTTCGAGGCCTTCATCGCGGTGGAGAGGCCGCTCTCGCTCCCGTCGGAACTGGCGCGGGGGACGGCCCACTCCGACTCCCGCGCCGGTGGACCTCCCGCCGCGGCCCTCGTCGAGTTCAGCGGGAGACCGGTGCCGTTCGAGCCGCTCGTGGCCGCCCTGGCCGAGGGATGGAGCAAGCTCAGCGGCCGGGAGATCACGCCGTACCCCGGCGACCTGCCCGAGGCGGATCTGCCGCCCGCCGAGGAGGACGAGGTCGGCCTGTCCGGAAGCGGCCCCGTCGAGGTTCCGATCGGATTCCTGGAGGTCCTCACCGGATTCGGCGGGCGCGCCCTCGTCGGACCGAGGCTGCGCGGGGACTTCATCTCGCCGGCCGAGACCATCCGCGCGCTCGAGGTCTCGCTCGAAGGCGCGCCCCTCGACGAGGTCGAGGTCGGCCGGCGGGTCGACGCGGCCTTCCACGGGCCCGGCGCCTTCCTGCACGGCGTCCGCGAGCTGGGAACGGTGGCGCTGGCGGTGATGGCGGCGGGCAGCCGCGCGGCGGCGTCGACCGCCGACGCCTGAGCGGCCAGCTCCCTACGCGGCGGCCCGGTCGATGCGATCGGCCTCGAGAACGCCGGCGGCCCACGCGTCGGCCTGGCGCACGTGCCAGGCGGGAAGCTGCACGTCGTCCACCGCGACGTGCCAGCGATCGTTCAGCACCCACACCCGCACCTGATGCCTACCCACGCGGAAGTCCTTCATGGCGTTCTCCTCGGAGATTCTCCGGGAGGTGGTGCGATCGTCGTGCCACGGAGCGGTGGTGGAAAGACGGGGAGTTCCGCCGCCCTCACCCCTCCAAGGAGCAAGGTCGGCGCCCGCCCAGGGTGAGGCGTCCATGGAGGTGGATGGGCGCTACCGGATCACCTCGGCCATCACCCGGCGATCGAGGTCGTCGACCTGCGCGAGCAGGGCACGGACCTCGGCAGAGAAGCCCGAGCGGATGCGCGCGGCCCGCATCAGGGCGCTGCGAACGTCGGAGAGGCTGGCGTCGAGCGCCATCAGATGGGTGAGACGCATGTCGATGACCGGCTCGTCGCGCATCGCGGGAGCATACGCCTTCTGGAGATTTCCGGGGCCCGGGGTCAGGTGGCCGCGAGCCAGTCGTGGAGATCGCGAGCCACGAGGGCGGGAAGCTCCTCGTGAGGCCAGTGGCCGGCGCGAGGGTAGGCGACCACGCGCGCCTCCGGGAGCGCCTCCTTCCAGCGGGCCAGCTGGGCGGGACGGAAGGCCGAGTCGGCGAGCCCCCAGAGCACGAGCGCGGGGCGGCCGGCCAGCCGATCGCGGCGCGCCCAGAGGGAGTCGAACCAGGGGCCCGACGCGAGGAGGGACCGGGCCAGCGGCCAGAGCACCCGCTCGCGCGAGGCGGGATCGGGGAACCGATCCAGGTACTGATCGTGAATGCGGGGGCTGAGCTTCCTCCGGTCGCCGAAGGCCGAGGGCATGAGCACGCGCAGGGAGAAGTTGAGGCGCCGGTAGAGGAACCTGCCCAGCCGGCTGCCGGCGATCCGGGCCTTGCGTTCCATGTCCCGGTCGCCGGAGAAGCTCCACATCCAGGTGTTGACGAGCACGAGGCGGCGCACCCGGCCCGGGCTCGAGAGGCAGATCGGCAGGGCGATGGGACCGCCGAAGTCGTGGACCACCAGCGTGAAGCGGTCGAGCCCGAGGTGCTCCACGAAGGCCGCGAAGTTCGCCGCGTGGGCCTCGGGCGTGTACGGGGCGCCGGCAGGGCGGTCGGAGAGGCCGAAGCCCAGGTGATCGGGGGCGATGCAGCGGTGGGTCCGGTGGAACACGCGGATCAGGTGGCGCCATTCGAACGACCAGGTGGGCGTTCCGTGGACGAAGAGGATCGGGTCCCCGCGCCCCTCGTCGACGTAGTGCATCCGACCGTCGGGGAGGCCGAACCAGCGATCGGCGAAAGGGTACGAGCGCCGGTTGACGCCGCCGCGGTACGACGACGCCTGGTCGATGGCGCGGGCCACGAAGGCTCCTTAGCGCTGCAGGAGACAGCCGCCACGTCTCCTGCCGCTCGCCCGCGCCAACGAGCGCTTTCGCCCCCTCCGGCGCGCTGGCCTGGCTCTCGGTCCGCACTGCGGGCCCCTTTCGAGGGAACCCTTCATGATGCTCGGGCGGATTTCCCGGATCGGGCAAGTTGCCCCCAATGGCGGAGAGCCCACCGAGCAATGGGGAGGCGGTCTACCGCTCCATCTTCAATCTCACGCCGAGCGGCGTGGTCCTCATCGAGCCGTCCGGCCGGTTCCGGACCTTCAACGACCTCGCGCACCGGCAGCTCGGCTACTCGCGCCTCGAGTTCTCCCGCCTTTCGGTGAGCGACATCGACATGGCGGAGACGCAGCCGGCCGCGGTCCGCGCCCATCTCGCCCGGATCGGCGCCTCGTCCGGAGAGGAGTTCGAGACCCGGCACCGCACCCGGACCGGCGAGCTGCGCGACGTGCGGGTGAGGAGCCAGCCGGTCCAGGTGGGAGGCGAGCCGTTCTTCCTCGCCGTCTGGACCGACATCACCGAGAGGAATCGGGCCGAGACCGCCGCGCGGGAGCGCGAGATGCGGCTCCAGGCCTACTTCGAGTCGCCCGCCGTGGGGATCGCCATCACCAGCCGCACGAAGGACTGGGTGGAGGTCAACGACCGCGCGTGCTCGATGCTCGGGTACTCGCGGGAGGAGCTCTCCCGGCAAGACCTGGCTGGAGCTGACGCACCCCGACGACGTCGAGGCGGACCTCGAGAGGTTCGAACGGCTCGTGGCCGGCGAGATCGACCGGTACGCGGTCGACAAGCGGTTCATCCGCAAGGACGGGACCACGCTCTGGACGGAGCTCTCGGTGAGCAGCGTGCGAACCCCCGAGGGCGTCCTCGAGTGCTTCGTCGCCATCCTCACGGACATCGGCGACCGCAAGCGCGCCGAGGCCGGCCTCCGGGCGAGCGAGGCGCGCTTCCGCGGGCTCTCGAACGACCTGCCGGTCGGCGTCTACGAGGCCGATTCGCTGGGCCGGGTCGTCTTCGTGAACCGGAAGTGGACGGAGATGACCGGGCTCTCCCTGGCCGATGCGACCCAGCCCGGGGCAGGGGAGGTGATCCACCCCGACGACCGGGAGCGGGTCACCGGGCAGTGGGAGCGGGCGATCGCGACCGGGGGCGTCTTCTCCGGCGAGTACCGGCTCCGGGCGCCGGACGGGCGGGAGAGCTGGGTCCGCGCGTTCGGCACCGCGCTCCGCGACGAGACCGGGGCGGTGACCGGGCACGTCGGGGCGCTGGCGGACATCACCGAGCCGCGCGCGCTCCAGGCGCAGCTGGCCGTGACGTCCCGGCTCGCCGCCATGGGGACGCTCGTCACCGGCGTGGCCCACGAGGTCAACAACCCGCTCACCGGGATCCTGGGCGGGCAGGGGCTGGCGGTCGAGGACCTCCGCGCCATCCGGCGAGATGGTGCTCGGGGAGGGGCCGCTTCCGAAGGAGGCGATCCTCCGCTCGATCGACGAGGCGCTGGCCGGTCTCGAGGACGCCCAGGTGAGCAGCCAGCGCGTCGCGGCCATCGTGAAGGACCTGAGCCTGTTCGGCCGCCCGGACGCCCCGCGCGCGCGGACCCGGCTCATCGACGTGGTGCAGGGAGCCGTGCGCTGGCTGCCGGCGACGGTCGCCGGGGCGGCCACGCTGGTCATCCAGGACGCCGCGCCGCCCGACGTGACGGCGTCGCCCGGGCAGCTGGAGCAGGTGGTGGTCAACCTGGTGAACAACGCCGCCCACGCCATCCCGGCCGGCCGCACCGGGGTGATCACGCTCCGCGTCGGCCCCGGCGCCGCGGGAACGGCCCGTCTCGAGGTCTGCGACAACGGCGCCGGGATCGAGCCGCGCGTCCTGGAGCGGATGTTCGACCCCTTCTTCACCACGCGCCCGGCCGGGAAGGGGATGGGGCTCGGCCTCGCCATCTCCCACGCCATCGCCACCGCGCACGGCGGCACCCTCACCGCCACCAGTACTCCAGGTGAAGGATCGATCTTCCGCGTGGAGCTGCCGGCGTTCGCGTGAGGCGGATCAGTCGATCTCGAACGGCAGGTAGGTCAGCCGTCCTTGCCGCTCGACGTAGAGGACGACCGAGTCGCCCGGCTTGAAGGCCTGGATCACCTGACGCAGCGACTCGAGCGACGGGATGGGCGCCTGGTTCACGGCGTGGATGACGTCGCCGGGCTGGAGGCCGACGTTCTGGCTCGTGCCCTCGAGCGTCCTGGCCGCGACGACCACGCCGCCCGGGATCCGCAGCGGCGGCAGGATGCCGCCGAGCTTCTCGGTCACGTCCACCCCGAGGATCCCCAGCCTCGGGACGAGCCCCTTGTCGGGGTTGGCCAGGTCGGCCAGCTGATCGGTGGGCTGCTTCGCCTCCGGCGCATCCACCAGGATGGTGAGGCGCTCGTCGCCGCGCAGGATTCCCAGCGACACCGGTTCCTCCACCGGGTGGAGGAAGAGCGCCCCGGTCAGCGCCGGGAGGCTGTCGATCACGTGGCCGTCGAAGGTCTCGATGACGTCACCGGGCTTCACGCCGGCGGCGAAGGCCGCGGTCCCGGGTCCGACGTCGGCGACCACCACGCCCCAGTCCCGGGCCAGGCCCAGTCCTGCGGCGAGGGTCGGCGTCACCGCCTGGGCCGAGATGCCCGCCTCGATCCGGCGGACGTGGCCGTACCTCCGGAGGCTGTCGTAGGCGAACCGGACCATCGGCGCGGGGATGGCGAAGCCGAGTCCCTGGTTGCCCCCCGACTGGCTGAAGATGAAGGTGTTGATGCCGACCAGCATGCCGTCCGCGTTCACCAGCGGGCCGCCGCTGTTTCCCGGATTGATGGGCGCGTCGGTCTGGATGAGGAGCATGGGAATCGCCAGCGGCGTCGGCATGTCGATCTGCCGGGCAGCGGAGGAGACCACGCCCATGGTGACGGTGCTGGCGAGCCCCTGTGGGCTGCCGATGGCGAAGACCAGCTCGCCCTGCCGCACCTTGGCCGCCGGGTCGAGCGGGATGGTGGGGAGCCCGGTCGCCTGGATGCGCAGGAGCGCCAGGTCGATGCCCGGCTGCGTTCCCACCACCCGGGCCTCGTAGATGCGCTGGCGGGTCCCCGGGGCGCCGCGCTCGCCGTCCGCCCTTCCGGGGAGCACGACCTGGATCCGCTGCGCCCCGTGGATGACGTGCGCGTTCGTGAGCACGTAGCCGTTCGGGTCCACGATCACCCCGGACCCGATGGTTCGCTGTCGCGCCACCAGCGGCCCCTCGACGCCGCCCTCGGCCGCGGGCCCATAGCCGGTGACCCGGACCTGCACGACCGCCGGGGAGACCCGGGAGACGAGCTTCGCCACCGCCGTGTTGAGCTCGTGCAGGACCGGCGACGTCGCGGCCGCGCGCGACTCCTCCGCCCGGGCGACGCCGGCGCAGAGCAGCAAGGCGGCGGCGATGCAGGTCCAGGCGAGCGCTGGGAATCGCTGCGTCACGATGGGCATCTCCTCGTTCGTCATGGGTCCAGGCTACTACAACGCCCGGGGGCGACCGCCGCGTCCGGGTGGGTCCCATCGCCTCAAGCGCATCAACTCAGGCGCGAATTCCGTCGCGGCCCGGTCTCCGCTCCCCGCACGGGCGTTGGGGCCATGTACGAATGGTAAATAAGGGCGCATGGTGCAGGTTCACCCCCGCACCCCCACGATGCAGATCGCCCGCAGGTCACTGCGTGCAGAAGGAAGTCCATGACCACGACGACGACGAGCGGTACCGGCTGGAAGACCTGGTCCACCAACACGCGCATCTCCGTGGCGATCGGGGCCATCGCAGCCATCGCCGTGGTGGCGTTCCTCTACTCGACGTAGCCGCGGTCGAGGCCGTCGGCCGCAGGCCGACGTGCCCCCATCCGGGCGTGGCGTGATCCCCCAGCAGGCCCGGGGGATCGTCCACGATCTCCCCGAAAACATCGGTTCCGGCTGGCGGGCCTCGGGCTCGAGGCCCGGAATTCCAGAGACTTGCCCGGATCTGGCCCTTGGCATCCTGGGTGCTACCGGAGAGGACCCAGCGCAGGTTGCGCTGCCTCCCCCGTTCCAAGGAGCATCCGCCATGAAGAAGATCCTGAGCGCCATCGTCGCCGTCGCCTTCGCCGCCGCCGCCCCCGCGTTCGCCGACGACGTGACCAAGGCCGTCGACGCCACCAAGAAGGCCGGCGACGACGCCGCCAAGGCCACCACCAAGGCCGGCGACGACGCCGGTCAACGAGACCAAGAAGGCCAGCGACGACGCCGCCAAGAGCACGAAGAAGGCCACGAAGGACGCCGGCGACAAGACCAAGAAGGTCAGCGACGACGCCGCCAAGAGCACCAAGAAGGCCGCGGACGACACCTCGAAGACCACGAAGAAGGCCGCCGACGACGCAGTCAAGGCCGTGAAGTAGGCAGGACGACGTCTCGATTCGCGGAGCTCGCGCTCCGGGTGAAGGGTCGAATCGGCCCCCGCCCGGAGCGCTTCGTTTCCAGCGCCGCGCTCTCAGCTCCCTGCGCCGGTGGCCCACCTCGCGAAGGCCATCCAGGCGTCGGTGCCCGACACCCAGAGCCGCAGGGGTTGCGAGACGAGCAGGGCCAGGCCCGCCCACAGCGTGGCCGGATGAAGCCGCCGCCGCGTGTACAGGTCCCAGGCGACGATCGGCAAGAGGAACAGGTCGGTGATCCCGAGGAACGCCGGTGGCCCCGCCTGCATGATGGCGAACGGCCAGCGGGCGACCGCGGCCGTGATGATGGAGATGGAACCGATGAGCATGAGCCGCTTGTGGCTCTGCGGATCGCGCCGGAGCGCGATGGCCGTCCCGATCAGCGCCGGGAAGAGCACCATCTCGGTCATGGGGATTGCGAGGAACCGGAGCGGTGGGACGGGGATGTCCACGAACCCGCCCGGCCTGCGAGCCGCGATGAGCGCGCCCTCGACGCCCGTCGCCACCATCGCGACCAGGAGCGCCGCTCCCACCCAGCCGAGCTGGCGGTGCAAGCCGGTTCGCCGCAGCCCGACGAGCGAGGACTGGACGGCGAGCAGCACGAACCAGGCCGCGAAGATCGCGCCGTGCAGGAAGAAGAACCCCTCCGGCGCGCCGCGCGGCGCGAAGAGGGGCCGGAGGAAGAAGCTCCGGGAGAAGCCCAGGAAGACCGCGCCCAGGATGGCGAACGACATGCCCGTGAAGAACAGGTGCTCCGCAGAGGCGCGGCTTCGCGCCATGGCCTGGGTCGTCACGGCATCGGTCTCCGGGTGATCCGCGGCTACTTCAGCGTCACCTGGCGGAAGTCGTACTGCCCCACGATCTTGCGAGCGCCGGGATAGACCTTCTGCTGGAGGTCCTTCGCCTCCTTCTGGCGCGTCTCGCCCCACTCCTTCATGAAGGCCTCGTACTTGGCCTTGTTCGGCGCGAGGTCGGCCGAGTTCTTGAACTTCACGATGAGCAGGACGTTGAACTCGCCGCTCTGCGGGAGGTCGCTCCAGAGGATCTGGTAGTCCTCGATGTAGCCGAGCTTCTTCCGCAGCTCCATCCCCGCCACCCAGGTCTTCTTCAGCCCCTCCAGGTAGACGTCCCCCATGCCGGGCTCGACCTTGATGGTGGAGACCTGCCAGACGGCGTCGCTCAGCTCGTAGTCCTTCCACGGGGTGAGGTCGGCCTGGGCGACGGTGGCGAAGGCCATGGCGGCTGCGGCGAGGAGAGGCTTCCAGATCCGGACGTGCATCGGCGTCATCTTTCACTCCAGGGGAACGGACGGCGTGGGACCGCTGTGCTGCGGGAATCTCGGGACTACCTGGGGAAGCCGTTCTTGTACTCGATGCGGATCAGCCGCAGCGGGACCGTGCCCTTGTTGGTCACGGCGTGCGCGGCCTCCGGCGGGAGCCGGGCCACGATCGGCTGCTCCACCTTCTCCCCGGGCACGACCGTCCGGGGGATCTCGATCCCGTTCGCGTCGCGGTTCTCGTAGCCGGTGAGGGAGACGAAGACGAGCACGCTCGGCCACTGGTGGTGATGCGCCAGCTCGACCTCGCCCGGCGCGACGGTCACCGAGAGGACGCGGATGTCCTGGTCCTCGTAGATGACCTTGTGGTTCCTCGCACCCGACTTCACCGCGTCGAGGGCGGGGTCCCAGGTTCTCGGGTTCGTGCCGTCGGTGCTGACCGGCATGCCCTCCGCGCGCGCGAGACCACCGATCAGCAAGAGTGCAGCGGCGACGACGGCGGAAGATCCGCGCATGTGGGCCCCCTCCAGGGTTCGAGCGGCTCTCCTTACTTCGCCCTGGGTGAAGTGCACGCGGAAATACGGTAAGCGTTCGTTCTTCCGCCTAGCCCGTCGGTCCGGTTCCCGCCTCCGGGACGGGGTCAGCCGCCGTCCCCCTGCGCCGCCGCGAGAAGCGGTCGAGCGTGAGGTAGACGACGGGCGTGGTGAAGAGGGTCAACGCCTGGGAGAAGACGAGGCCGCCCACGATCGCGATGCCGAGGGGGCGGCGCATCTCCGCGCCCGTGCCGCCGCCGAGGGCGAGCGGGAGCGCCGCCCAGGAGGGCCGCCATCGTGGTCATCATGATCGGGCGGAAGCCGGAGGAGGCACGCCTCGTAGATCGCCTCGCGGCTGGAGAGCCCTCGCTCGCGCTCGGCCTCGATGGCGAAGTCGATCATCATGATCGCGTTCTTCTTCACGATGCCGATGAGCAGGATGATCCCGATGAGCGCGATGACGCTGAACTCGGTCTCGAAGACGCAGGAGCGCCAGCAGCGCGCCGACGCCGGCGGACGGCAGGGTCGAGAGGATGGTGATGGGGTGGATCAAGCTCTCGTAGAGGACCCCGAGGACGATGTAGACGGCGAAGAGCGCCGCCAGGATGAGGATGCGGCATGGATCGCCAGCGATTGCTGGAAGGCCTGGGCCGTCCCCTGGAACGAGGCGCGGATGGACGCCGGCACCCCGATCTCCGACTCGGCCTTGCGGATGGCGTCGATGGCCTGGCCCGAGCGCCACGCCGGGTGCGAGGTTGAACGAGAGGGTGACGGCCGGGAACTGCCCCTGGTGGCTCACCGAGAGCAGCGTCCGGTCCTGGCGGTAGCGCGCGATGGCGGCGAGGGGGACCTGGGCGCCCGACTGGGACTTCACGTACACGCGGTCGAGCGCCTGCGGCTCGGTCTGCAGATTCCGGCTTCACCTCGAGGACCACGCGGTACTGGTTCAGCTGGGTGAAGATGGTCGCGACCTGGCGCTGGCCGAAGGCGTCGTAGAGCGCGTTGTCCACGCCCTGGGGGAGGATGCCGAGGCGGGAGGCCGTGTCGCGGTCGATGTCGACGGAGAGCTGGAGGGCGTTCGTCTGCTGGTCGGAGGTGACGTCGCGGAGCTCCGGGAGCGCGCGCAGCCGCTCGTAGACGCGCGGGGCCCACTCGTTCAGCTCGTCGAGGTTCGCGTCCTGGAGGGTGTACTGGTACTGGGTCCGGGAGAGCCGGCCGCCGACCCGGACGTCCTGGACCGACTGGAGGTACAGGGCGACGCCGGGCACCTGGGCGAGCTTGGGCCGCAGCTCGCCGATGACCTGGTCGGCGGTCGCGCTCCGCTCCGACATGGGCTTCAGCTCGATGAAGACGAAGCCGTTGTTCATGACCGCCCCGCCGCCTCCGATGAACGAGACCAGGTGGCTCGACGTTCGGGTTGGCGAGCACCACCTTGTTGATCGCCTCCTGCCGATCCCGCATGGCCGGAAAGGAGACGTCCTGGGGCGCGTCGGTGACGCCGGAGAGGACGCCCGTGTCCTGCTGGGGAAAGAGCCCCTTGGGAACGGCCACGTAGAGCCCCACGGTCAGGACCGCGGCCGCGCCGGTCACGGCGAGCATGAGCGGCTGGTGGTCGAGGACCCACCGGAGGTTCCGGGCGTACCAGCCGAGCAGGCCCTCGAAGAAGCGCTCGGATGCCTGGTAGAGGCGTCCGTGGCGCTCCTCCGCGCGCCCCCGGAGCAGGCGTGCCGCCATCATCGGCGTGAGCGTGAGCGAGATGACCGCCGAGATGGCGATGGCGACGCTCAGGGTCACGGCGAACTCGCGGAAGAGCCGCCCGACGATTCCGCCCATGAGGAGGATGGGAATGAAGACCGCGAGCAGCGAGGCGGTGATCGAGACGATGGTGAACCCGATCTGCCTCGCGCCCTGGATGGCGGCGGTGAAGGGCGGATCTCCCCGCTCGATGAAGCGGGTCACGTTCTCGGTGACCACGATGGCGTCGTCGACCACGAAGCCCGTGGCGATGGTGAGCGCCATCAGCGACAGGTTGTTCAGGCTGTAGCCGAGCAGGTACATCGCGCCGAAGGTGCCGACGAGGGAGAGCGGGACGACCACGCTGGGGATGAGCGTGGCCCAGCCGCTCCTCAGGAAGGCGAAGACCACGAGCACGACCAGGATCACGCTGAGGAGCAGCGTGAGCTCCACGTCCCGCACCGAGGCGCGGATGGTCTGGCTGCGGTCGAGGGCGACCTGCCAGTCGATGGCCGGGGAGACCGAGTGCGTCAGCTCGGGCAGGAGCGCCTTCACCCGGTCGACGACCTCGATGATGTTCGCCCCCGGCTGCCGCCGGACGAAGATCGACACCGAGCGCACGCCGTTGGTCCAGGCGGCCACCCGGTTGTTCTCGACGCCGTCGATGACGTTGGCCACGTCGCCCAGCCGCACGGCGGCGCCGTTGCGGTAGGCGAGGATGAGGGGCGCGTAGAGGGCCGCCCGCGGGAGCTGGTCGTTGGCGGCGATGCTCTGCGCCTGCACCGGCCCGGCGAGCGAGCCCTTGGGCGAGTCGACCGTCGCCTGGGCGAGCAGCGCGCGCACGTCCTCCATCCCGAGCCCCAGCCCGGCCAGCGCGGCCGGATCGACCTGGACCCGCACCGCAGGTTGCTGGCCGCCTCCCACGAAAACCTGCCCCACCCCGGGGACCTGGGAGATTTTCTGCGCCAGGATGTTGTTGGTGACGTCGTAGACCTTGGAGAGGGGGAGGGTCTTCGAGGTGAGGGAGATGATCAGGATGGGGGCGTCGGAGGGGTTCACCTTCCGGTAGCTGGGCCGGCTCGGGAGGTTCGGGGGCAGGTCGCCCATGGCGGCGTTGATCGCCGCCTGCACGTCCCGCCCCGCGGCGTCGACGTCCCGGTCCAGGTCGAACTGGAGCGTGATCCCCACCGCGCCGAGCGAGCTCACCGAGGTCATCTCGGCCAGCCCGGCGATGCGTCCGAAGCGGCGCTCGAGCGGCGTGGCCACCGACGAGGCCATGGTCTCCGGGCTCGCCCCGGGGAGGCTCGCGCCCACGGAGATGGTGGGGAAGTCGACCCGCGGGAGCGGCGCCACCGGGAGCTGGGTGAAGGCCGTGCCGCCGGCCATCAGGATGGCCGCCGCGAGGAGCGAGGTGGCGATCGGCCGCCGGATGAAGGGTTCCGAGATGTTCACGGCGTCCCGGGGGTCGACTCCGCCGGCCTGGGGGAGCGCCGGCGCTTCAGCAGCCGCGCCAGGCGGTCCATGTAGAGGTAGACGACGGGGGTCGTGTAGAGGGTCAGCAGCTGCGAGATGAGGAGGCCGCCGACGATGGAGATGCCGAGCGGCCGCCGCAGCTCGGAGCCGGAGCCGGTGCCCAGCGCGAGCGGGAGGCCGCCCAGGAGGGCGGCCATGGTGGTCATCATGATGGGGCGGAACCGGAGCAGGCACGCCTGGTAGATCGACTCCTCCGGCGAGGCGCCCCGCTCCCGCTCGGCCTCGAGCGCGAAGTCGATCATCATGATGGCGTTCTTCTTCACGATGCCGATGAGCAGCACGACGCCGATGAGGGCGATGATGCTGAAGTCGATGCGCAGGAGCAGGAGCGCGAGCAGGGCGCCCACGCCGGCGGAGGGTAGGGTGGAGAGGATCGTGATGGGGTGGATGTAGCTCTCGTAGAGCACCCCCAGCACGATGTAGACGGTGATGAGCGCCGCCAGGATCAGGATGGGCGCGGTGGCGAGCGACTCGCGGAAGGCCTGGGCGGTCCCGACGAACTGGGCGCGGATGCTCGGCGGCATCCCGATCTCCCGCTCGGCCCGGTGGATGGCGTCGACGGCCTCGCCCAGCGCCACGCCGGGCGACAGGTTGAAGGAGATGGTGGCGGCCGGGAACTGGCCCTGGTGGCTCACCGCGAGCGGGCTCCGCGCCGGCTCGAAATGGGTGAAGGCCGAGAGCGGGACCTGGTCGCCCGCCCAGCGAGGGGACGTAGATGTGGGCCAGGGCCTGCGGGTCCTGCTGGAACTCGGGCTTCACCTCGAGGATGACGCGATACTGGTTCAGCTGGGTGAAGATGGTGGAGACCTGGCGCTGGCCGAACGCGTCGTAGAGCACGTCGTCGATGGCCTGCGGCAGGATCCCGAGGCGCGAGGCCGTGTCGCGGTCGATGGTGAGCCTGGCCTGGAGCCCGGCCGCCTGGAGGTCGCTGGCCACGTCCCGGAGCTGGGGCAGGGTCTGCAGCTTCCCGAGCACCCGGGGCCCCCATTCCTCGAGCTCCACGAGTCGGCGTCCTCGAGCGTGTACTGGAACTGGGTCCGGCTCACCCGCGTGTCGATCTGGAGGTCCTGCACCGGCTGGAGGTAGAGGGCGATCCCCTCCACGCCCGCGAGACGCGGCCGGAGCCGGGCGATGATCTCCTCGGCGCTGGCCTTCCGGTCCTCGCGGGGCCTGAGCGAGATGGACAGCCGCCCGCTGTTCGGGGTGGCGTTGGTGCCGTCGGCGCCGATGAACGAGGCGACCGAGACCACGTCGGGGTCGGAGCGGACGACGTCGGCCAGCGCCATCTGGCGCGTGCGTCATGCTTTCGAAGGAGACATCGGCGGGGGCCTCGGACACCCCGATGAGGAGGCCGGTGTCCTGCTGCGGGAAGAAGCCCTTGGGGATGACCACGCCAGAGCGCGAGCGTGAGGAGCGAGGGTGGCCACCGTCACGGCCAGCGTGAGCGGCTGGTGCCGCAGCACCCACTGGAGCGATCGGTCGTAGACCGCGAGGGTGCGGTCGAAACCGCGCTCGAAGACGGCGGCGAGCCGCCCCGGCTCCTCGTGCGGCCGCAGCAGGTAGGCGCACATCATCGGCGGTGAGGGTGAGCGAGAGCACGGCCGACACGCCGATGGCGATGCTGAGCGTGACCGCGAACTCGCGGAAGAGCCGTCCGACGATGCCGCCCATGAAGAGCAGCGGGATGAGCACCGCCACGAGCGACACCGTCAGGGACACGATCGTGAAGCCGATCTGCTTCGCGCCCTTGAGCGCCGCCTCGAAGGGCGGATCGCCCGCCTCGACGTAGCGCGAGATGTTCTCGATCATGACGATGGCGTCGTCGACCACGAAGCCGGTCGAGATGGTGAGCGCCATCAGCGACAGGTTGTTCGAGGCTGTAGCCGCACAGGTACATGACCCCGAAGGTGCCGACGAGCGAGAGCGGCACGGCGACGCCCGGGATGACGGTGGCGCGGAGGCTGCGAGGAAGACGTAGATCACCGCCACCACCAGGATCACGCTGAGGAGCAGCGTGAACTGGACGTCGTCGACCGAGGCGCGGACCGTCTCGGTGCGATCGCTGAGGATCCGCACGTCGATGGCGCGGGGGATGGCCGTCTCCAGCTGCGAGGAGGAGCGCCTTCACGCGATCGGCGACCTCGATGACGTTCGCGCCCGGCTGCCGCTGGACGTTGAGGATCACCGCGCGGGCTGGCGTTCGCCCAGCCGGCGAGCTGGGCGTTCTCGACCCCGTCGATGACGTCGGCGACCTCCTGCAGCCGGATGGGCGCGCCGTCCCGGTAGGCGAGGATGAGCGGGCGGAAGCTCGCCGCCTGGGCGAGCTGGTCGTTCGTGGCGAGCGTGAAGTCCTGCCGCGGGCCGTCGAGGTTGCCCTTCGGCTGGTTCACGTTGGCCTGGACCAGCGACCTGCCGGACGTCCTCGAGGCTCAGGCCGTGCCCGCGCCAGCGCGGCCGGGTCGACCTGGACGCGCACGGCCGGCTTCTGCCCGCCGTTGATGGTGACGAGCCCGACGCCCGGACCTGCGAGATCTTCTGGGCGAGGATCGAGTCGGCGACGTCGTCGACCTGGTCGAGCGGCATGGTCTCCGAGCTGACGCTGAGGGTGAGGATGGGCGTGTCGGCCGGGTTGCTCTTGCTGTAGGTGGGCGGGGCGGGGAGGGTCGCGGGGCAGCAGGTTCGACGCGGCGTTGATGGCGGCCTGCACGTCCTGCTCGGCGGCGTCGATGGACCGATCGAGGTCGAACTGGAGCGTGATCTGCGAGGTCCCGAAGCTCGAGACCGACGTCATCTGGGTGAGCGACGGCATCTGCCCGAACTGGCGCTCGAGCGGCGTGGTCACCGCCGAGGCCATCGTCTCCGCGCTCGCGCCGGGCAGGCTGGTCGAGACGACGATGGTCGGGTAGTCGACCTGCGGGAGCGCCGCGACCGGCAGCTGGTGGTACCCGAGCACGCCCGCGAGGAGGAGGCCGACCATGAGCAGGGACGTGGCGACCGGGCGGCGGATGAAGAGCTCGGAGACGCTCATCGAGGCCTGGTCTCTCCCGGCGAGGCTGCGGGCTCCGCCGGGCGGTCTCGCGGGGCGACCTTGGCGCCCGGCCGGAGCTGGCCTTGCCCGTCGGCGACCACCCGCTCGCCCTCGGCGAGGCCTTCCTCGACGATGGCGACCTGGCCCAGCGGCGGGTCGGCGCGGACGGGACGGACGGCCACGGTGTCGTCCTTCCCGATGACGTAGACGAAGGTCCCGGTGGGTCCGCGCTGGAGCGCCGTGGCCGGGATGACGAGCGCGTCGGCGCGGGTCCCGAGCAGGAGGCGGGCCTTCACGAACTGGTTCGGCCACAGCGCGCGGCCCGGGTTCGGGAGGATGGCCTTCAGCCGGATCGTGGCCGTCGTGCTGGTTGATCTGGTTGTCGACGAGCTCGAGCCAGCCCGTCCCGAGCAGGGTCGAGCCGTCGCGGCTGAAGGCCTGGACCTCGAGCCGGCCTCGCTTCATCTGGGCCGAGATCCGCGGCAGGTCGTCCTGCGGAAGCGTGAAGAGGACGGCGATGGGATCGAGCTGGGTGACCACCACGATCCCGCCGGCGTCGCTGGCGCGGATCAGGTTGCCGGGGTCGACGAGGCGCACGCCGGTGACGCCGTCGACCGGCGAGATGATCCGGGCGTAGTCGAGGTTGAGGCGCGCGCTCTCGATGGCCGCGCGATCCACGGCGACGGTTCCCTCCAGCTGGCCGACCGCCGCCGTCGCGTCGTCGAGGGACGATCGGGCGTTGAGCTGCCGGTCCCAGAGGACCTGGTTCCGGGCCTGGTTCAGGCGCGCGTTCTCGAGCTGCGCCGTGTCGCGGGCCAGCGCCCCCTCCGCCTGGTGGAGCTGGACCTCGAACGGCCGGGGGTCGATCTGGGCGAGGAGCTGGCCCTTCTTGACGGCGTCCCCTTCCTTGAAGTGCACGTGATCGAGCCGGCCGTCGACCTGCGACTTGACCGTGATGGTCTTGAAGGCCGAGGCCGTTCCAAGCCCCTCGAGCCAGGTCGGGACGTCGCGCCGGGCCACGGTGGCCGAGGCCACCGGGACGGCCCGCTGGGCGGCGGCGTCACCCGCCGAGGCTGCACCGGCGCCCGCACCCGCGGAACGGGACCGAACCAGCCAGGCCGTCGCGGCGACGACCGCGACCAGGGCGAGGCCCCCGAGAATCCACCGTCTCGACTTCATGCTTGCTCCTCCAACGAGTTCCCCGATGCCGTTCCCCCACTCTAACCTCTCGAAACGCCCCGGCTTCCTCGAACGGCGTGAAGTTCGATGAAGCGCGTGGTCGCGCGACCCGGAAGTGGCGCGCCGCGTCGGGAAATCCGGCATGCCCGACGATAGAGTCTCCGTCCGGGTATCCAACGGCTCCCTCGGGGAGCCAGCAAGGATGGTCATGGACCGGAGACGCTTCCTCCAGGTGGCCGGCGTTGCGGGCGTCGCCGTGGCGACGACGGGCGCGGGCGAGGCCCGGGCAGCCGAGAAGGCGCCCCCTCCGCGTGGACCGAAAGGCATGGCGCGCGGCCTCACGCTCCTCACCTTCCGGCAGGGAGACGAGCTTCGCCTCGGGGTGAAGACAGAAGCCGGGGTCCTGGACGTGAAGCAGGCCGCGGCGCTCCTCCGGATGGCCGCGCCCACCACGATGGACGAGCTGCTCCAGAACGAGGACGGCCCCAGGCTCGAGGCGCTGGTGGCGGCGGCAGCGAGGTCGCCGGCGGCGAAGAAGGCCCTGATCGCGGAGAGCGCCATCCGCTACGGGCCGCTCGTGAGCCGGCCGGGCAAGATCGTCTGCGTCGGCCTGAACTACAAGAAGCACGCCGAGGAGGTGAAGCAGCCCATCCCGAAGCAGCCGGTGCTCTTCGCCAAGTTCAACAACACGCTGAACGCCCACCGCGGGACCATCCAGCTGCCCGTCGACGTCGCGAAGAACTTCGACTACGAGGTCGAGCTCGTCATCGTCATGGGGCGCCAGGCGAAGCGGGTGACGGAGGCGGACGCCCTGACCCACGTGGCCGGCTACTGCACCGGCAACGACTTCACCGCGCGCGATCTCCAGTTCGAGACCGGCGGCCAGTGGCTGCCGGGCAAGACGCCGGACCAGTTCGCGCCGCTCGGTCCGTATCTCGTGACCGCCGACCAGGTCGACCCGGACGATCTCGCCATCGAGTGCCGGGTGAACGGCGAGACACGGCAGTCGTCCCACACGAGCGACTTCATCTTCAATAGCCGGCAGATGGTGAGCTACATCTCCCGCATCCTCACCCTCGAGCCCGGGGACATCATCTTCACCGGCACGCCCGAGGGCGTCATCCAGGGGAAGCCGCCCGACAAGCGGGTCTGGCTGAAGGCCGGCGACAAGCTCGCCTGCAGCCTGGCCAGGCTCGGCGAGCTCACCTTCGAGCTGACGTAGGCGACCCTACTCCGCCGTGGTCGGGTCGATCGTCGTCCGCACGCGCGACACCCTGTTGGCGGGGAAGCCGCCCATCTCGGCGTGCTTCCGGACCGTCGCCTCGTCGGGCGCGACGTACACGCAGTACATCTTGTCGTCGGTGACGTAGCTCTGGATCCACTGGATCTCGGCCCCAGCTCGTTCAGGACCGCGCACGACTTCTGCGAGGCGGCCTTCAACTCCCCGGGGACAGCTTTCCGAGTCCTGCGATGTCCCGCTCGATCACCCATCGTGGCATCGGCCACCTCCGCCGCCGAAGATGCCGGCCGGGGCTCCGCGCGGCACGGCCGAGGCGGGGCGTAAGCGATCGGTGACTGCGCCGACTCCTCCAGGGGGGTGCGCCGTGGCCAAGCGATCGTTTCCGCTGTCGAAGGTCTACGGCCTTCTCGAGCCCGGGCCCGTCACGCTGGTCACCACCGCCTTCCGCGGCCGGACGAACGTCATGGCCATGTCCTGGCAGACGATGCTCGAGTTCGAGCCCCCGCTCCTGGCCTGCGTGGTGAGCAACCGGAACTTCTCCTTCGGGCTGCTCCGATCGTCCAGGGAGTGCGTCATCAACATCCCCACCGTGGAGCTGGCCTCGAAGGTCGTGCGGTGCGGGAACACGTCCGGGCGGAAGGGCGACAAGCTCCGGACGATCGGGCTCACGGCCGCGCCAGCCTCCCAGGTCCGCGCTCCCCTCCTCGACGAGTGCTACGCCAGCCTCGAGTGCAAGGTCGTCGACACCCGGATGGTCGCAAGGTACTGCCTGTTCGTCCTGGAGGTCGTGAAGGCCTGGGTGGACCACTCGCGGAAGGAGCCGAGGACGCTCCACCACCAGGGCCGGGGCCGGTTCATGGTGGCGGGCGAGACCCTCAGGCTGCCGTCCCGGGCGAAGTAGCCCTCAGGCGCGGGCTTCCCGCACCAGCCTGGCGAACTCGCGCTGCAGCCGCGCCTCCTCCTGGGCCACGTTCCGGACCCCGGCCGCGGTGTCGGAGGAGATCGCCAGCGCGCGCGCGATCCGCTCGAGCTCGCCGAGCTCGGACTCGGTGAATCGCTCGTCGGCGGCGGCCAGGCGATAGGCGTCGCGCAGGAGGCAGAGCCGCAGCCCCGGGTCCGCGATGCGCTCGACCAGCTTCTCCGTGGGGATCGCCCGATCGACGACGATCCGGTGGGCGTTGCGGGCGGCGTCGGGCGGGAGCCCCAGGGACGCCGCCGCGCGCCCGATGAACCGCACCTCGTCCCGGGTCACGCCGTCGAACGACGCCAGCCGCGTGAGGACGGCGAGGTAGGTCCAGACCTCCTCGCCGGTGAGCGCCGGGGCCTGGTCCACCAGGTAGTCGCGCATCAGCACGGCTTCGTAGACGATCGTCGGCATGTGCCCCCGGGGCCTCGAAGGAGTTCGACCGGGGCGGCATAACCGGGCTCCGGCGAACCGTCAGCGGAATCAGTCGTCCCGGGTCCGGCCCCCTGCCCGTGGAGCTCGAACACCCGGCGGAAGTGAAATCCATAGACGGAGAGCGTGATCGCCGTCGAGAACTGCCGCGGGCGGCGAAGGAGGGACCAGAAGAAGAGCTTCCAGTAGTCGAGACGCCCCTCTCCACCACGCCCAGGAGCAGCATCGACGCAGGAGCGCCCGGACCTGGGCGATCCCGACGGGCGCGTGGTGGCGCCCGGGCGGCTCGGTGGCCCTGGAGGAAGCCCTTCACCCTCCGGTAGTACGCCCTGGGTGAATAGAGGGTCGCCACGACCCGCTTGTACCCGCCCAGGAGCGCGTCCAGGTCCATCCGGGGAACGAAGTTCATCGAGAAGTCGGTGTTGTTCCCCGAGAAGGAGTGGAGCAGCCGGTTCTCCTTTCCCAGGCGCTGGTGCAGCCGCGAGTTGATGGGGGCGTTCAGGAGCCCGACCATGGCGACCACGATCCCGCTCTCCTCGATGAACCGGATCAGGTCGTCGAAGACGAGCGGAGGGTCGCTGTCGAACCCGACGATGAACCCGGCCTGGACCTGGAGCCCCGACCGCTGGAGGGTGCGGACGCTCGCGAGGAGGTCGCGGTTCCGGTTCGGGGTCTTCTTGCACTCCTCCAGGCTCTCCACGTTCGGGGTCTCGATCCCGACGAAGACCTCCTCGAAGCCCGCCCGCGCCATCATCTCCAGCAGTTCCGGGTCGTCGGAGAGGTTGAGGGACGCCTCCGTGCCCAGGGAGAACGGGTGCCCGTGCTCCTCCATCCAGCCGATGATCCGGGGAAGGACCTCCTTCTTCAGCTTGGCCCGGTTCCCGATGAAGTTGTCGTCGACGAAGAACAGGTGGCCCCGCCACCCGGTCCGGAGGACGGCCTCCATCTCGGCGATCACCTGGTCGGCCGACTTGGTGCGCGGCGCGTGGCCGAAGAGGACGGTGATGTCGCAGAACTCGCAGTCGTAGGGGCAGCCGCGCGAGTACTGGATGTTCAGGGTGGCGTAGTCCCGCGGATCGACGAGCTCCCACATCGGCATGGGCGTGGTGGTCAGGTCCGCCCATCCGGTGGCCGTGTAGAGCGGCTTCGCCCGTCCGTGGCGGAGGTCCTCGAGGAAGGGCGGAAGGGTCAGCTCCGCCTCGTTCAGGACGAAGTGGTCCACCCCCGTGAACTCGTGGTGACGGGCGGTGAAGAGCGGGCCTCCGGCGACCACCGGGACCCCCGCCTCGTTGCAGCGCGCGATCACCTTCCGGGCCGAGTCGGCCTGGATCGCCATGCCGCCCAGGAAGACCTGGTCCGCCCAGGCCAGATCCTCGGAGGTGAGGGGCCGGACGTTGAGGTCGACGAGCCGCTTCTTCCAGCCGGCGGGGAGGAGGGCGGCGACCGTCAGGAGACCCAGCGGAGGCTGCCCGGCCCCCTTGGAGAGAATCGAAGGGCGTGCTTGAAGGACCAGAACGTGTCCGGGTATTCCGGACAGACCAGAAGGACGTTCATCGTGCGCCTCCCCCGGCCCCGGCCGGCGCAGGTCTCCGGAGCGGGGTCCATGATCCGCCTCCGCCGACGCCCCCTGCAATCCACCAACGGGTGCCCCCGATCCGAGCAGCCGGGCTGGAACCCGGGCGCCGGCGGAGGGGCGGCCGCGGGGCGCGCCGGGGTGAAGGAGGCCACGAACCGCGTCACTTCAAGGAGTTCCGCGCCGCCGGCCGCCTGGCACGAAATGCGCAACGGTCCTCCCAGGAGGCAGCCATGGGACGAGCCATTCGAGCGATCCAGACGAGAGACCTGCCCACCCTGTTCTCGTTCTTCGGCCTGCAGATGCAGGAGGACGTCGTCGAATCGCGGCGGGAGGAGATCTCGGAGCGCTTCGCCGCCGAGGTCGGCGAGATCCTCCGACTCTGCAAGCGGCTCCACGAGCGCGAGCGCTACCAGCTCTTCCGCGAGGCCCTGCGGCTCGCCTACGAGCGTGCGCTCCTGCGCCACGTGAGCGCGACGACCTGACCGCGATCGGTGCACCCCGACGCTCCGGAGGTACGCCGGCTGCTCGCGACGCGCCCTCTAGAGCGCCGTGTCTCCTCGCTCGGCGCTCCGCACCCGGACCGCCTCCTCGAGCGGCACGACGAAGATCTTCCCGTCGCCGATGCTGCCGGTCTGCGAGGCGCGAACCAGCGCGTCGACGACCCGGGTGGCGAGCTCGTCGGGAACGGCCACCTCGAGCATCACCTTCGGATTGAACTCGATCGCGTATTCCGCGCCGCGATAGAGCTCCTTGTGCCCGAGTTGCCGGCCGTAACCCTTCACCTCCGAGACGGTGAGGCCCGCGACGCCCACCTCGTGGAGTTCCTGGGTCACCTGGTCCAGCTTGAACGGTCTCACGATCGCCTGGATGAGTTTCACACCGTGACCCGACTGCAACGAGCGGGCCGGGCCTTCCAGTGCGCGGCAACGAGGATCCCGGTCGTTTCCGCTTCCCTGGACGCGGAACGCCCGACGCGAATGCAGCGCGCGCCCGGGAAGCGGGCAGGCGATTGCACCCATCCGGGTTGGGGAGTTTTCCGGAGGGGAGATCGGGATTCGTACTCGGCGGGCTGGGTATTGCTCCCAATATCGAAGGAGCGCGGGAAGGAGCAGAGTCGTCTTCAGAAAGGGAGATACCAAATGAAGACGATCAACGGCGGCAGCGCGGTTCCCGGTGGCTACTACCTCTCCAAGAGCAACTGGGAGATCTTCCCATCGCGCGCGACGGCGAGCGGCTGCCCGGCAAGTCTTCGGAGCACTACGTGAAGGTGAACACGGCGGCGGCGCTGGCGCTGATGCCGGTGCTCGGCGGCCTCATGGTGGTGTTCCTCCCCTTCATCGGCCTGTACCTGACGGCGAAGACCATGGTCGGCGGCGTCACCGGCGCTTTCAACCGGTCGGCGAAGGACCTGGCCGCGACGGTCACCCCGGGCTGGGCGCCCGGCGCCGCGCACTTCACCGGGAAGGCCACCGACGAGAAGGTGGAGGAGTCGAAGGCCGGGGAAGCGGCGCTGGAGTCGCTGAAGAAGGAGATCGAGGCGAAGCGCAAGGAGTAGCCCAAGGGATTGCAGAGCGGGCGGGGGCCCGAAGTAGGGAGGCGGCGCCCAACGGCGTCGCCTCTCTTCGTTTCCTCGCGTGTGAAGAAGCATGAACCCGGGGTCCTTCTCCGGCGCCTTGGTGTTTGCTACGCCGGATGCGCACCCGGAAAGCGTTGCCGATCCTCGCGGTCGCGGTCGTCGTCGTGGCGCTCGTGCTCGCCGGGTACTTCCTGGCGACGGGCCACCACGGTCCGGGGGCCAGGACGCCGGCATCCGAGCCGGGTTCGCCCGCCGCCGCCGTGGCCAGGACGGCGGACCCTGCGGCAGGGAAGATTCCGGATCCGGCCATCGCCGCCCCCGGGAACCCGACCGAGGACGGGGGATTCCAGGTCCTGGTGAGCGCCACCGGCGGCCCCGTCCCGGGCGCCGAGATCCGGCTCTACAATCGGGCGGATGCGCCCGGTGCGGCGGGATGGAGGCCGGCGGGCGCGGGACAGAGCGGGCCCGACGGGACCGTCTTCCTCGCGGCTGCCGCGGGATCGTACCTGGTCGTCGCGTCGGCGCCGGGTCTCGCGCGAGGCTTCGTGGAGGCGGTCCGGCCCGCCGGGGAGCCCAGGACCCCCGTCGAGCTGAAGCTCGCCGCGGCGGCCACCCTGGCTGGCCGCACGGTCGAGAGGAAGGGCGGCGAACCCGTGCCCTTCGCGACCGTGGTGGCCACGCCCGTCCGGCGCGGCGCCGGGCTGCGAAGGCTCGAGCTCCCTCCGGAGGAGCGCGCCACCGCGAGTTCGAACGAGCGCGGGGAGTTCCGCATCGCCGGCCTGCAGCCGGGGCGCTTCGAGGTGGAGGCGCGCGCAGAGGGGCACGCGGCCGGTCACCGGCACGACGTGGCGGTGCCGCACGGCTCCGAGCTTCGCATCGACCTCGGGGCGGCCGGAACCGTCGAGGGAACGGTCACGCGGGACGGCCGGCCGGCGCCGGGGGCGACGGTCACCGTGATGGGGGCGGGAGAGCCGGTGGTCGTCGAGGCGGGGCCGGGCGGCGGGTTTGCGGCCGACGTCGAGCCGGGGCTTCACCGCGCCTTCGCCCGGCACGGGGCCGAGACCGGCTCGGCCGGCAGGGTCCTCCCCGTGGCCGCTGGAGCCACCGTGCGCGGCGTCGAGATCGCGCTCGGGCCCGCGGCCTCGATCTCCGGAGTCGTCGGCTCGGCGAAGGGTCCCGTTCGAGGAGCGTCGGTCTCCGTCGCCTTCCAGGGCGACGCGGCGAATCCGGCCCGGACGACGTCCCGGGCCGACGGGAGCTACGAGCTCACGGGGCTCCTGCCGGGCCTCCACGCGGTCTCAATCTCCGCGACCGGCCACGGGAACGCCCAGGTCCCGGCAGTGAACCTCCGCCAAGGCGATCGCTTCCGCCTCGACGTCACGCTCGTCCCGCCGTCGGTCCTGGAGGGAACGGTGACCGACACGGAGGGGCTCCCGGTGAGCGGGGCGCTGGTCGCGGCCGACGGTCCGTGGGGCCGGGGCGCCGGGCCCGGGGCCTGGGGCGGGGGCGCAGGAGGCGGAGGAGCCGCAGGCCAGGCCGCCGCGGTCGCCGCCCGGACCGACTCGAGCGGCCGGTTCCGGATCGAGGGGGTCACGCCAGGCCAGCTCCGCGTGAGCGGTCGCCGCGACCTCGGGTCGCCCGCCGCGGTGAACGTGGTCGCGGTCGAGGAAGGAGAGACCACCAGCGTCGACCTGGTCCTCTCGGAGGGCGGAGTGGTCTCGGGCGCGGTCCTCGACGCCGTGGGAGACCCGGTGCCCGGCGCGATGGTGTGGACCACCACCGGGAGCGGACCGCCCCGACCGGGCGAGGCGCGCCAGATCACGTCCGACGCGAACGGGGCCTATCTCCTCGCCCTGGCGCCCGGTTCCTACGGGGTCCACGCCATCCGGCCCGGCGGCACGTTCCGCTTCGCGGGTCGCCCCGCCGCGCTCGCCACGGTCCAGCTCGCGGCGGGTCAGCGCGTCCTGGCGAACCTGGTCCTTCCCGCCGACCCCCCGCCGACGGTGTCGGGTCACGTGCTCGAGCCGGGCGCGGCCCCGGCCATCGGCGCCGCCGTCTGGATCGGCTCGCCCGGTTCGGGTTTCCAGGCCACCCAGACCGACCCGGAGGGCGCCTTCTCGCTGTCGTCCGCCGCGTCCGCACCGGTCCAGGTGAACGCGCGAATCGGCGGGCGGACGGGCAGCGCCACGGTCACCCCGCCCGTCGCCGACGCGTTGATCCAGCTCCAGCCCGCGGCGAGCCTCCACGGGCGGCTCCTGGGCGAGCCCGCGCCGGAGTCCTTCGGCGTCACGGTGAGCCAGCGCACCTTCCTGCCCGGAGGCTCCTCGGAGCAGCAGTTCGCGAACGCCACCTTCGACCTCGACGACGTCGCCCCGGGTCAGATCGCGCTTCACGTGAAGACCGCCGACGGCCGGGTGGGGGACGCGCAGGTCTCGGCCGGGGCAGGGGAGTCGAAGGCGGTCGAGGTCCTGCTCTCGCCGGCGTGCACGGTGACCGGCCGCCTCGTCGACGCCGCCACCGGGAAGGCGCTGACGCGGGCGCGCGTCCTCGTCGACGGGACCGCCTCCCGCCGCTACGGGGTCGGCGCGACCGGCCGTTTCACGCGGATCACGTCCGAGGGCGACCACCAGGTCAGCGCCGCGGCCCTGGGCTACTCGCCCGTCACCGTCACCGCACGGGCCCGGCCGGATGCGCCCGTCGACCTCGGCGACATCCCGATGGTGGCCGTGGCGCCCGCGGCGCCGCCCCGCTGACCGCCAGGCCTCGAGGCGGGAAGGACTGAAGTCGGTCCGCGAGCCGCTTATGTCTGCGCCGCGCCAGCCGACCCCAACCCCGGAGAACGAATGAACGCTCCTTCCCGCCTCGCCCTCGTCGCCCTCGCCGGAGCCCTCGTCTGCGGAAGCACGGCGGCCCAGGAGCCGCCCAAGCTCGTGCTCCCGAAGCCCAGCCCGAACGCGACGGTGAAGCAGACGGTCGGGCTCACCGACGTCACCGTCACCTACTCGAGCCCGGCCGTGAAGGGGCGGAAGATCTGGGGCGACGTCGTTCCCTTCGACGAGGTGTGGCGGGCCGGCGCCAACGAGTGCTCGAAGCTCACGCTCTCGACCGCGGCCACCATCGGCGGGAAGGCCGTCCCGGCGGGCACCTACTGCCTCTTCCTGCTGCCCACCAAGGCCGGCTGGACCTTCATCCTCAACAAGGACACGAAGCTCTGGGGCGCCTACGACTACAAGCCGGAGAACGACCTCCTGCGCGTCCCGGCCACGGCGACGGCCATCCCGGCGCGCGAGCACCTGGCGTTCGAGATCCTCGACTTCAACGACGACGGCGGCACGCTCGCGCTCGAGTGGGACACGCTCCGCGTGGGAGTGAAGTTCGAGGTCGCCACCCGCGCGGCCGTGCTCTCCGCCATCCAGTCCCTGAAGTCCGACGACTGGCGCCCCTACGCGAACGCGGCCCGCTACCTGCTCGAGTCGAAGACCGAGCCGGCGCTCGCGATGCAGCTCGTCGACCGGTCCATCGGCCTGAAGGAGGAGTGGTACAACCTGTGGGTGAAGGCGCAGCTGCTCGCCGCCTCGGGCAAGAAGGCGGAGGCCGTGAAGGTGGCCGAGCGCAGCCAGGAGCTCGGGAAGAAGTCGCAGAGCTTCCCGCTCGCCGACGACATCGCGAAGGCCATCGCCGACTGGAAGAAGTAGCTCAGTCCCAGCGCTCGGCGGCCTCGCGGTAGATCGCCTCGTAGCGATCCACCACCGGCTCCGGCCGGAAGCGGGTGGCCGCGTCCTCGCGCGCCGCCCGCCCCATGGCCGTCCGGCGCGGCTCGTCGCCCAGGAGCTCCAGGACGGCGGCCGCGAGGGCGTGGGGCGCGTGGGGCGGGACCAGCAGGCCGGTCGTGCCGTCGACCACGACCTCGGGGAGCCCACCCACGCGGCTCGCCACCACGGGAACGCCCGACGCGAGCGCCTCGAGCGCAGCGAGCCCGAAGCTCTCCTGATCGCTGGGGAGCAGGAAGAGGTCGGCCTGGGAGAAGAGCGGCCCGAGATCGGGGCGCTCCCCCAGGAAGGCGACGCGGCCGGAGAGCCCGAGGGACGCGGCCAGCTCCTCGACGCTCGCCCGCTCGGGGCCGTCGCCCGACCAGCACGAGCACCGCGGGACGGGTCCGGACCAACTCCGCGAGGGCGGTCACCGCGTCGCCGACCCGCTTCAGCTTCCGGAAGTTCGAGGCGTGCAGCAGGACGCCGGGACGCTCCGCGCCGTCCCATCGCTCCCGCGGGAACAGCGCGCGCAGGTCCGGGCGGTCCGGCGAGGGGTGGAAGGCCTCCAGGTCGACGAAGTTCGGGACCACCTCGATCCGCGTGCCGGCAGGAAGCTCGAGGTTCCCGAGGGCCGCCTCCCGCAGCCAGGCGGAGGGCGTGGTCACGACGTCGCTCGACAGCACGGCGTGGCGGGTGACCATCCGCAGCGCCGGGTCCTCCCCGACGTTCGTCACGTCGGTGCCGTGGAGGGTGGTGACGAGCCGCGGGGCCCTCCGCCCGCCGGCCTGGACGATCTGGCGCGCGGCCAGCGCGCTGGGCGCGTGGGGCAGGGCGTAGTGCACGTGCAGGACGTCGAGCCCGCCCGTGACCGCCACCTCCGCCATGGCGCCCGCGAGCGCGTGCGAGTACGCGTCGTTCTCCAGGGGCGGGCGCCGCTGCGGATCGACGACGTGCACCTCGACGCGCGGCTCCCCCCGGGCCAGGCGGAACGGGACCTTCGAGGAGAAGACGTGGACCTGGTGGCCGCGCCGACCGAGGTGGGTGGCGAGCTCGGAGGCGACCACGCCGCTGCCGCCCACCGTCGGGAAGCAGGCGATGCCGATGCGCAGCGCCTTCACAGGTTCACGTCCCTCACCGCGGGGGAGAGGGGCTCGGCCGCGGCGACGATGGCGTCGACGAGCACGCGGCAGCCGGCGCGCGCCGCGAGCGCCGGGAAGGCGTAGACCCGCTCCTGCGGCTTGCCGGACGGGCGGAGCGCCTCGAGCAGCCGATCGAGCCGCTTCACGGTCACCTCGTCCTTCCTGGCGAGCGCCCGCTCCACCCCGGCGACGAGCCGGCCCACCGCGAAGGTGGCGTGGTCCCGCGGTCCGCCGCGACGTTCCGCTCGAGCAGGGGGTCGAGGGCGGCGAGCGCCGGAGAGAGGGCCGAGAGCTCGCGCTCGAGCGAGCCGAGCAGACGCTCGCGCAGCGCGTCCCCGGGAGGCAGGTCGGGCGGGCGGGCGACGAGCTCCTGGAGCAGCACGTCGCGCGGCCGGTCGGTGTCGGCGGTCCGCAGCCCGAGCCGCTCGAGCTCGCGGCGCGCCTTCGGAACGACCAGCCGCAGCCGGGCGCGCGGCGCGATCATGGGCAGCTCGAGACCGAAGCGCGCGTAGAGGGGCGGGAGCTGGGCGAAGTAGGTGCACTCGGCCGGGCCGCCGACGTAGGCGGCCGTGGGGAGGAGCGTGTCCTGCACGAGCGGCCGCAGGAGCGCGGAGGTGCTGAACCAGAGCGGGTCCTGCTCGAGTTGCCCGAGCAGGGCGGCGCGCGAGACCGGCCCCTCCGGGGTGGAATACCCCGCCCCGTCGCCCACCAGCCGGTAGCGCGGACCGCCCGGCCCGCGCGGATGGAAGAAGGCGAGCGAGGTCTCGCCGCGGGTATGCACCTGCTCGGCGAAGTGCCGCGCGGCGAGCTCGGCCGCCCGGGCGCCGAGGAGCGCCCCGATCTCGGCGTGCTCGACGACGGCTCGCCGCAGCACGGGCGCCGCCAGGCGGGAGATCGCGGGCGTCCGGGGATCGAGGACGACGAGCCCCTCGCGGGAGAAGAGCTCGGCCAGGACCCCGGCGAAGGCGGCGCCAGGCGCGGCGCCGGCGCGGTAGTGGCGCCCGAGGAGCCCCGTCACCTCGGCCGCGAAGGGCAGGGGCTCGAGGAGCTCCGTCAGCCTCGAGACGAGTCCTTCCACCTCCGCGGGCAGGGTGCGGTGGGAGAGGGAGAGGCGCGCCGCCTGCGGGGACTCCGGCGGGAGCGCCAGCACCTGGCGACCTGCCGGGACGAGGACCTCGGCGGTCGCGATCTCGGCCCAGTCGTGGTCCTCGGTCTGGAGCCAGAACACCGGGACGCAGGGCAGGCCGGTGAGCCGCTCGACCATCCGGGCGCGGGCCACCACCGTCGCCGCCTTGTGCAGGGTGTAGAGCGGCCCGAGGAAGAGCCCCACCTGCTGGCCGGTCACGACGACCGTGGCGTCCGGCCGGGAGAGCGATTCCAGGCTGCGTTCCCGGGCGGGCGAGGGGGGAAGCGCGGCGGATTGCCGCCGGATCTCGGCGAGCAGCCCGGGGGCCAGGCCCCGGCCGCTGGCTCGCCGGGCGGCCGCCGCCCAGGCCGCCTCGTCGAGAGGCCTCGCGGGCAGCAAGTCCGTGGCGGCGCTTGCCCCGTCGATGAACGAGGCAAAGAAGTCCATGTTCATTTAGACAAGGAAGCTAACCGCAAGGCCGCGTGCTTCCCACCAAATGCCCCGAACCCCTCCTGCCGCCATGGCCGCCCTCCTGCTCGCCTCCACAGCCGTCGCGGCGCCGCCCTTGCGCCCCCCCCAGCCGGACGCCGCGCGGCTCGAGCGGCAGCTCGATCGGCTCCTCGTGGTGGGCAACGTGCTCTTCGTGGCGGCCCACCCCGACGACGAGAACACGCGGCTCCTCGCCTACCTGGCGAACGGGAAGCTGCTCGGAGCGGGCTACCTGTCGATCACCCGCGGGGACGGCGGACAGAACCTCATCGGCCCCGACCTCGGTCCAGGCCTCGGGCTCATCCGCACCCAGGAGCTGCTGGCGGCCCGCGCCCAGGACGGCGCCGAGCAGCTCTTCACCCGCGCTCGCGACTTCGGCTACTCGAAGAGCGCCGAGGAGTCGCTCGCCATCTGGGGCCGGGACGCGGTGCTGGCCGACGTGGTCCTCGCCATCCGGCGCCTGCGCCCCGACGTGGTCATCACCCGCTTCCCGCTCGACGGGCTCGACACCCACGGTCACCACATCGCATCGGCGAAGCTCGCGGCCGACGCCTTCGCGCTCGCCGCCGACCCCGCCTACATGCCCGATGCCGAGCACCGGCGACTCGGAGCCTGGAAGGCGAGGCGGGTGGTCTGGAACCAGACCGCGGGCTGGGGCGCCACGGAGAGCGAGCTCTCCGCCTTCCCCCGCGTCGACGTGGGCGGATACGACCCGTGGCTCGGGCTCTCCTACGGCGAGCTCGCCGCCGACAGCCGCAGCAACCACAAGAGCCAGGGCTTCGGGGCCGCTCG
Organism: uncultured delta proteobacterium; assembly: GCA_963766715.1. Taxonomy (GTDB): domain Bacteria; phylum Myxococcota; class Myxococcia; order Myxococcales; family Anaeromyxobacteraceae; genus CAIOAK01. The sequence continues at coordinate 115,179 of CAVYBH010000015.1, read as the reverse complement.
TCGCCGCGGACCCGTGCTCGAGTTCTTCAAGCCGATCGCCGGCGAGCCCATGCAGGCGTCGCCGTTCGATGGACTGACCCTCGACTGGACGCGGGTCCCGGGCACGGCCCGGCTGGTCGCCGAGCTCACCCGGGCGCGCGCCGCCTTCCGTGCCGCCACGCCCGAGGCGGCGATCCCGGGGCTGCTCGCGGCGCGGGCCGAGCTGGCGCGGCTTCCCGGGAATCCGTGGAAGGCGCAGAAGCTGGCGGAGATCGAGGCGGCCATCCTGGCCTGCGCCGGGATCTTCACCGAGGTCGCGGCCGGGGCGCCGGCCACCTCCCGAGGCGCGTCCTTGCCCGTCACCGTCACCGCGCTGGCGCGGCGGCCGGTGGCGATCGACCTCGTCGAGGTCAGGCTTCCGGGGAAGGACCTCTCGCCGGGGCGCAAGCTCCAGTCGAACGTGCCGTTCGAGCAGAAGGAGGCCATCCAGGTTCCCCGGGACGCCCGCTATTCGAACCCGGCCTGGCTCGAGGTGGCGGCCACGCCGGGGCTCTACCCGGTGGCCGACCCGGCGCTCGCCGGCATCCCGGAGGAGCCGGCCCCGCTCGAGGCGGAGTTCGTCCTCTCCATCGGCGGAGAGACCCTCCGGGTCCGCCGCCCGGTCGTCTTCAAGTGGGTGGACCCGGTCCAGGGGGAACGCTACCGGCGGGTGGAGGTCCTTCCGCGCGTCACGCTCGATCCGCGGGGCGAGCTCCTGCTCTTCCCCGAGGCCGCTCCGCGCCCGTTCTCGGTGACGCTCCGGAGCGTCTCCGGCGCGACCGGGACCGTGACCCTCGAGGTTCCCGAGGGCTTCACCTTCACCCCGGCCAGCCTCCCGTTCCAGCTCGCCGCGGGGGGCGAGACGGAGGTGACCTTCCGGGTCACCCCGCCGAGGACGGCCGCGACCGGGCGGCTGCTCGCGGTCGCCACCGTGGACGGGGAGCGCTTCGACCGCGGCGTCCGACGCGTGGACCACGCGCACATCCCCATCCAGACCTGGCTGCCGCTCGCCGAGGTGAGGCTCACCCGCGTCGACGTGCTCCACGCGCGCCACGAGATCGGCTACGTGCCCGGCCCGGGCGACGAGGTGCCGGACGCGCTCCGCCAGGCGGGCTACGCGGTCACGCTGCTCACGCCCCAGGAGCTTCGCGACCGGCCCCTCGACCGCTTCGACGCCATCGTCTTCGGGATCCGGGCCTTCAACGTGACGCCGCAGCTGGCGGGCCTGCACGACCCGCTCATGGCCTACGTGAAGCGCGGCGGGACGGTGGTCGTCCAGTACCTGACCCACAACTGGATCTCGAACGCGCCGCCCGACATCGGGCCCTACCCGTTCACCATCGGTCGCGGCCGGGTCACCGACGAGGACGCCGCCGTGACGGCCACGCCGAGCCCGGTGCTCTCGACGCCCAACCGGATCGAGGCCGCCGACTGGGCGGGCTGGGTCCAGGAGCGCGGGCTCTACTTCGCCGAGACCTGGGACGATCGCTACGCGGCGCCGCTGTCGATGCACGACCCGGGCGAGAAGCCCCAGAAGGGCGCGCTCCTCGTCGGCGCCTACGGGAAGGGGGTCTTCGTCTACACGGGGCTCTCCTTCTTCCGGCAGCTCCCCGCCGGCGTCCCGGGCGCCTTCCGGCTCTTCGCGAACCTCCTCGACCATGCCCGCTAGGTCCTGGGGGCGCCTGTACGCGCTGGTGCTCGCGGCGCTCGCCGTGGAGATCGCGCTCCTGTGGCTGCTCTCGAGGGCGTTCCCGTGAGCGGCCTCGACTGGGCGGTGCTCGCCCTCACCCTCGCCGGGATCGTGGCCTACGGCTCCTGGAGGAGCCGCCGCGTCCACACCACCGACGCCTACCTGCGCGCCGGGGCCGACCTGCGCTGGTGGACCATCGGGCTCTCGGTGATCGCCACCCAGGCGAGCGCCATCACCTTCCTGTCGGTTCCCGGCCAGGCCTACGTGGACGGCGTGGGCTTCGTGCAGTTCTACTTCGGGCTGCCCGTCGCGATGGTGATCCTGTCGGTGGTCTTCCTGCCCATCTACCACCGCCTGAACGTCTACACGGCCTACGAGTACCTCGAGAGGCGCTTCGATCGCCGGACGCGCCAGTTCGTGGCGCTGCTCTTCCTGGTCTCGCGCGGCCTCGCCTCCGGGCTCGCCATCTACGCGCCGGCGCTGGTGCTCTCTGCGGTGCTGGGCTGGCCGGCGGGCTGGACGAACCTCCTGCTCGGCGGCATCACCATCGCCTACACCGTGGCGGGCGGCAGCCGGGCGGTGAGCCGGACGCAGTCCGCGCAGATGGTGGTCATCTTCGTGGGGCTGCTCGCGGCGCTCGTCACCGCGGTGGCGAGCTTCCCGAGCGGCGTCTCGCTGGGCCAGGGCATCGAGCTCGCCGGCGCGCTCGGCAAGCTCCACGCCGTCGACCTCTCGGCGCGCGTCGACACGCGCTACACGCTCTGGTCCGGGCTGCTCGGCGGGCTCTTCGTCCAGCTCGCCTACTTCGGCACCGACCAGTCGCAGGTGCAACGCTACCTGGCGGGCGGGCCGCTCTCGCAGAGCCGGCTCGGCCTGCTCATGAACGGCTTCCTGAAGGTCCCGATGCAGTTCTTCATCCTCTTCATCGGGGTCATGGTCTTCGTCTTCTACCAGCTGAGCCCGCCGCCGCTCTTCTTCGACCGGGCCACGCTCGAGGGGGTCCGGGAGCGGAGCGGCGCCGACGTGGCGCGCCTCGAGACCGCCTACGGGGCTGCCTTCGCGGAGAAGCGCGTGGCCATCGATCGGATGCTCGCGCCGTCGGCGGCGCCGGCCGAGAGCGCCGCGGCGAGGGCCGAGGTGCGGGTGCAGGAATCGCGGATGGAATCGATCCGCAAGGAGTTCGGGTCGCTCGCCACGCGAACCCTGCCCGGAGCCGACCGGAAGGACTCCGACTTCATCTTCCTCCGGTTCGTGCTCGATCACTTTCCCCGGGGCCTCGTCGGGCTCCTCGTGGCGGTGATCCTCTCGGCGGCCATGTCGGCGAACTCGGCGGCGCTCTCGTCGCTCGGCGCCACCACCGTGGTCGACTTCTACAAGCCGCGCCACCCCGGCGCGACCGACGCCCAGACGCTCCGCGTGGCCCGGATCGCGACCGCCGCGTGGGGCGCGGTCGCGGTGGGCTTCGCGGGGTTCGCGTCGCTCCTCGACAACCTCATCCAGGCGGTGAACGTGGTGGGCTCGCTCTTCTACGGGCCCATGCTCGGCGTCTTCCTGGTGGGCTTCTTCCTCGCGCGCGTCCAGGGGCGCGCCGCGCTCGCCGCCACGCTCGCCGGCGAGGCCGCGGTGCTGGCGCTCGCCGCCTTCGGGAACGTGGGCTACCTCTGGTACAACGTCATCGGCTGCGCGCTGGTGGTCGGGCTCGCGCCGATGTTCCAGGCGGGCTTCAGATCCGCATCTCCCGGTTGAACGCCTTCCCGAGCGCCGTGGGGCCGAGCGTCCGGGACCGGGCCAGCGCCAGCACGACGATCACGAGGACGTACGGGAGCATCACGGCGAACTCGTACGGGAACTTGATCCCCCAGACCTGGAGGGAGAGCTGCAGGGACTGGGCGAGGCTGAAGAGCAGCGCGCCGCCGGCGACGCCCCAGGGGCTCCACCGGCCGAAGTAGACGAGCGCCACCGCGATGAACCCTCGCCCCGCCACCAGGTCGTCGGCGAACATCTTGGCCTGGCACAGGGCCAGGTAGGCGCCGCCCATGGCGCCCATGGCCCCGCCCAGCATGAGCGCCTGGTAGCGCACCCGGTTCACGTCGATCCCCATGGTGTCCGCCGCGCGGGGATGCGTGCCCACCGCCCGGACCCGGAGCCCCCAGGAGGTGCGGTAGAGCAGGTACCAGCTCGCCGGGACCAGGAGGAAGGCGACGTAGACCACCGGGTTGTGGTGGAAGAGGACGCCGCCCAGGAAGGGGATGCGCGAGAGCCACGGGATCGGCATCGCGGCCACGCCCTCCACGCCCGTCACGCCGCCGACGTAGTGGCGGAACAGCGTGCCGGCGACGCCGGTGCCGAGCATGGCGAGGCCGATGCCGGCGATGCCCTGCGGGGCGCGGAAGGTGACGGTCACGAGCCCGAAGAGCAGCCCGAGGAGCACGCCGGCCAGCGCCGCGAGCGCGAATCCGAGCAGGTCGGCCCAGGGCCCCAGCGAGCCGGAGCGGGCCAGGTACGCGGGCAGGAAGCCGACGAAGGCCCCCATGCTCATGATGCCCTCGCACCCCAGGTTGAAGACCCCCGCGCGCTGGTTGAACATCTCGCCCAGCGCGGCGAGCAGCAGGGCCACCGAGAAGGGGACGCCGAGCGAGAGGATGTCGTAGGCCATCTGCTGGAGCGTCATGGCCCGGGCTCCCCGGCCGCGCCGCCGGCGGACCTCCCGGGCAGGAAGCGCTCGAGGAAGCGCGCGGCCCGCTGCCGGGTGTACGGGATTGTCGACGTACATCCGGGCCGAGACGATGGCCAGGATGATGGCGCCCTGGAGCACGAGCACCATGTTGGCCGGGACGCCGGCCGAGCGCTGCGTCATGTCCGCGCCCACGAGGAGCAGCCCGAAGAAGACCGCGGCGGGCACGATGCCGGCAGGGTGGAGCCCGCCGAAGAGGGCCACCACGATCGCGGCGAACCCGTACCCGGAGGAGATGTTCTCGATGGCCCGGTGGTGCACGCCGAGCACCTCGATGGCGCCGGCCAGCCCGGCGAAGCCGCCGGCGAGGAGCATGGCGACGACGAGCGATCGCTCGACGGGGATGCCGGCGTAGCGGGCGGCCTTGCTCCCCGCGCCGGAGGCCCGCATCCGGAAGCCCGCCGTGGTCCGCCAGAGGAGCACCCAGACGAGGGCGGCCAGGACGAGCGCGATCACGAGCCCGGTGTGGAGCCTCGTCCCCGGAACCAGGCGATCGAGCCAGGCCGCACGCGCGAGCCGCATCGATTGCGGGGTGCCCGACCCGGTCATCATCTCGGCCGGATCGATGAGCGGCCCGCGGAGCATGAAGGTGTAGAGCTGCGCGGCGATGTAGTTGAGCATCACCGTGCTCAGGATCTCGTTCACGTCGAGCTTCGCGCGCAGCACGCCGGCGATCCCGCCCCAGAGCGCGCCGCCCACGGCGCCGGCGGCGAGGCAGAGCGGCAGGAGCGCCGACGCGGGGCCACTGCGGAAGCCACAGCGCCACGCCGGTGGCGCAGAGGATCCCCACCAGGATCTGCCCCTCCGCGCCGATGTTGAGGATGCCGCTCCGGAAGGAGATGGCGACGCCCAGCGCCACCAGGGTGAGCGGCACGGCGCGGACCAGGATCTCGGTCACGCCGAAGAGATCCTGGAGCGGTCCGGTGAGGATGACGCCGAAGGTGGCCCAGGGGCTCGCGCCGATGGCCGCGAGCACGAGCGCCACGAGCGAGGCGGCCGCGAGGGCGGCCACCGCGATCACCCCGCCCGCGTAGAGCATCCGGAAGCGCCTACCCAAGGGGCACCCCGGCCATGAGGAGCCCGAGCTTCTGCCGGGTGGCGTCGCGGGAGGCGAGCACCTCCAGGATGCGCCCCTTGTAGATGACGGCGATCCGGTCGGAGAGGTTCATGATCTCCTCGAGCTCCTCCGAGACGAGGAGGATGCCGACCGAGCTCCGGCGCAGGGCGAGGAGCTGCCCGTGGATGAACTCGGCGGCGCCCATGTCCACGCCGCGCGTCGGGTAGACCGCCACCAGCGCCTTGGGCCCGCGGACCAGCTCGCGCGCCAGGATGACCTTCTGGATGTTCCCGCCCGAGAGGGTGCCCGCCGCCGCCGAGGTGGAGGAGCAGCGGATGTCGAAGCGCGTGCGCAGCTCGTCGGCGTTCCGGTGGATGTCCCCGAGCCGCAGGAAGCCGCCGCGGCTGAAGCGCGGGGAGGCGAAGTCCTTCAGGACCAGGTTCTCCTCCACCGAGAAGGACGGGACGATCCCCTCGTGGTGCCGATCCTCGGGGACGTAGCCCATGCCCTTGTCGATGATGGCGCGCGGGGAGGATCCGGAGATCTCGGCGCCGTCGAGGCGGATCGAGCCGGACTCGACGGGGCGGAGCCCGGCGAGCGCGTCGGCCAGCTCGCGCTGCCCGTTGCCGGAGACCCCGGCCAGGCCCAGGATCTCGCCGGCCCGCACGTCCAGGTCGAGGCCGTCGAGCGCCAGGTGGCCGCGATCGCCGCGGACCCGGAGGTCCCGCACGGAGAGGATCTCCTTGCCCGGCGCGCCGGAATGCTCGTTGCGCGGCTGGATCACGTCGCGCCCCGTCATCAGGGCGGCCAGCTCGGAGGTGGAGTGGTCCACCGTGCTGCCGTGGAAGACCACCTCGCCGTGACGGAGGATGGTCACCCGGTCGGAGAGGGCCTTCACCTCGTTCAGCTTGTGGCTGATGAAGATGATCGACAGCTCGGCCATCATCCGCGCGAGCCGCTCGAGGAGATCGTCGGTCTCCTGCGGCGTCAGCGCGGAGGTGGGCTCGTCCAGGATGAGCAGGCGAGCGCCCAGGCACAGCGTCTTCACCAGCTCGACCCGCTGCTGCTCCCCGACCGAGAGCTGCCAGACCGGGGCGTCCGGGTTCACCGGCAGCTCGTGGTGGGCCGAGACCTCGAGGACCCGCCGCCGCGCCTCCTTCACGTCGAGCCGGAAGCCCCGGTGGAGGGTCTTCATGCCGAGGGCCACGTTCTCGGCCACCGTCATGCTGGGGACCAGCATGAAGTTCTGGTGCACCATCCCGATGCCGCGATCGAAGGCGTCGGCGGGGGAGGTGAAGTGGACCGGCTCGCCGTTCACCAGGATGCGCCCCTCGTCGGGCTGGTAGAGCCCGGCGAGGATGTTCATCAGCGTGGACTTGCCGGCGCCGTTCTCCCCGACGAGCGCCAGCGCCTCTCCGCGGCGAACCTCGAGCGAGACCCGGTTGCAGGCCAGCACGCCCGGGAAGCGCTTGGTGATCCCCTCGAGCGCGAGCTCGCGGATCGGCTCGATTCATGCGTGTTCCAGGGGCCAGGCCCTCAGAACTTGATGCTCTTCCAGTCGAGCGTGAGCTTGCCCGAGGCGAGGGCGGCCCTGGCGGCCTCGACCCGGTCCCGGAGCTCCTTCGTCACGACCGGCGGACCCACCGCGGGGTTGAACTCGAAGACGAAGCCGCCGTTGGCGAAGTTGAGGGGGATGTTCTCGCCCCCGAGGATGCCGGCCTGCCGGCGGTCGACGATGCTCTCGATGACCGGCGCGTAGTTGTAGCTCGAGGCGGCGATGACCCACGCCGACTCGGGCATCTTGAGCTGGGCGAGGTCCTGTCCGACCCACCAGAGCTTCTTCTCCTTGTAGGCGGCCACCGCGCGCAGCGCGCCGAGCGCCTGCTGGGACGAGCCGGTGAGGACGTCGGCGCCCGCCTTGATCTGGGTCTGCGCCAGCTCTCCGGCCTTCACGAAGTCGCCGAAGCTCCCGGTGTGGGCCACCTTGACGTCGGCCTTCGGGTTCGCGGCCTTCACGCCCAGGACGAAGCCCCGGTCGTACCGGGCGGCGTCGCCGCCGTCGACCGGGCCCACCAGCCCCACCACGTTGGTCTTCGTGACCGCGCCGGCGATGAGCCCGTTCAGGTATCCGGTCTCCTCGCTCTGCGGCATGTACGTGAAGACGTTCTTCGGCCCGACCTCGGCGCTGGTCCCGAAGACGAAGGTGGTCTTGGGGAACTCCTCGGCCATCTCGAGGATCAGGTTCTTGTACTGGGCGCCGTGCGCGATGATGACGTCGAAGCCCTTGGACGCGTACTGGCGCGCGGCCGACCCGGCGTCCACCGGCTTCATCTTCTCGCTGTACCCGTACTCGACGAGCCCCGGCCCGTACTTCTTCTGCACGGACGTGATGGCGTCGTGCATGGCCTGGCACCAGCCCTTGTCGTCGACCGTCGACTCCACGATCAGCGCGATGCGCACCTTCGACTTCGGCGCCGCGGCGGCGACGTTGAGCACCAGGAGGGAGGCCAGGAGGCCGAGCAGCATCTTCCGCATGTGGGATCTCCTCGTCGGGGGATTCGAGCCAGGGAATCTAGCGGAAAAGGGACCTGCATGCGACGCGCCGGCGAGCCGCTCGGGTCCGCCGGCGCGTCGTCTCACGGGCGAAGTCTCAGTGGATGTTCCACTGGACCATGATCTGGGGAGCGGAGACGGTGTGGCGGGTAGCGCCGTCGAAGAGGACGTAGGAGTGGAGGTACCACTCGCAGCCGACGAAGAGGGTGTTCTTCTTGCTGCCGAAGGGAGCGAGGACGTCGACGAGGAGCTCGGGCTGGAACATCACGTCCACGCCGCCGGTGGAGTACTGGTACATGTCGAGGAAGCCGGTGAAGAGGAAGGGGACGGGGCCGATGGAGAAGGGGACGGTCCAGTAGGGGCTGAACTGCCAGGTGTTGGTGTAGATGGTGCCGCCGACGCCCGGGGCGAGCCAGAGGGCGCTGTAGCGGTAGTAGAAGGCCATGCCGACGTAGATGTTGAGGGGGAGGAAGAGGTCGACGCTGGGGCCGACGAGGTAGGCGGAGAAGTTGCTGCCGACGTTCATCTCGGCGCCGACGCCCCAGTTGCCGATGACGCCGAGGACGGGGTCCTTCATGCCGAGCATCTGGTTGACGAGGAGGCGGGGGTGCCACTCGCCGTAGATCTTGGCGTTGCCGTCGGAGAGGTTCCCGGTGACGGGGCTGATGAAGTCGCCCTGGTACATGTCGACGAAGGCGAAGCTGTCGCCGAACTTGAACTGCGTGTAGTTGTTGAGCGTGAGCGTGAACATGCTCTGGGTCTTGGTGTAGTACCCGAGCTGGGCGTCGGAGAAGCCGCCGCCCCAGAGCAGCTGGACGTTCGTGGTGGTGAAGAACGAGTCCTCCTTCGACGGCGGAGGCGGCGCCTCCTCGGCGACGGCCGGTGCGGCGACGAAGAGGACGAGGAGCGCGGCGAGGAGCGGGAACGTCCTGCGAAGGAACGACTGGTTCATGGCGGTGTGAGCCCTCCGGGTGGTCGAGAAGGCACACTCTGTACAGGGCCCGAATTGTGACGACAAGCGCGATCATCGACTGCCCGTGAACCGTGCATCCGGTTGCGCGAAGGGCGAGCAGGACGGACCCGGAGGGACCTCTCCGGCATGCGGGTTGACGCGGGGAGTCATGCCGCCGCCCGACGTCCCCGCTGGCGATCAGGAGCGAGGCGCCCAGGCCGAGAGGTGGAGCGCCGCGCCCTCCTCCTCGAGGAGCGGCCCCACCACTTCCACGCGCCGCTGGCCCCCTTCGAGCACCACCCGGCAGGGCACGTCGAGGGTCGGATTCTCCGGGTGATTCCCGGTGATCTCCTTCAGCCGGCGCTCGGAGAGCCCGTACACCACGCGCCCGATCCCGGCCCAGTACGCCGCGCCGGCACACATCGCGCAAGGCTCGGCCGAGGAGTAGAGGGTGCAGGACGCCAGGAATCCGGGGCGGTAGGCCGTGGACGCGCGCGTCGCGAGCAGGCGTTCCGCATGGGCGGTCATGTCGCGCGAGGGAAGGTAGCCGTTCTCCGACTCGATGAGCACGTTGCCGCCACGATCGACCAGGATCGCGCCGAACGGGTGGTTTCCGTGATCGAGGGCGCGGCGCGCGACGTCGAACGACTTCCGCAGCATGGCCTCGTCGTCCGGGTGCGTCATGGGGGTCTCCGATTTCCGGAATCGACCAGATCCGGCGCGTGCTTCGCCCGGTTAGTATGCCGACCTTCCGCGTCGGCGGCGAGGGACTCGAACCGGTGACACCTCCCAGGCTGCAGCTGGAACACATCACGAAGCGCTACGGGTCGCTCGTCGCGAACGACGACGTGTCGCTCACGGTCCAGCCCGGCGAGATCCACTCGGTCCTGGGGGAGAACGGCGCGGGCAAGTCCACCCTGATGAAGGTGATCTACGGCGCGGTCCGGCCGGACGCGGGCGTCATCCGGTGGAACGGCGAGGAGGTCCACGTCCGCTCGCCGCACGAGGCGCGCGCCCTCGGCATCGCCATGGTGTTCCAGCACTTCTCCCTCTTCGACACGCTCACCGTGGCCGAGAACGTCTGGCTCGGGCTGGGCCGGGAGGAATCGCTTCCGCAGATGACCGTCCGGATGCAGCGGAAGGCCGCCGAGTACGGCCTCGAGCTCGACCCCGGACGCCCCGTCCACACCCTCTCGGTCGGCGAGCGGCAGCGGGTCGAGATCGTCCGCGCCCTGCTCACCGATCCGAAGCTGCTCATCCTCGACGAGCCCACCTCGGTGCTCACGCCCCAGGCGGTCGACCGGCTCTTCGTGATGCTCCGGAAGCTCGCGTCCACCGGCTGCTCGATCCTCTACATCAGCCACAAGCTCGACGAGATCCGCAGCCTCTGCCACCAGTGCACGGCGCTCCGGGCCGGCAAGGTCACCGGCACCTGCGACCCCATGGTCGAGACCACCGCCAGCCTCTCCCGGCTCATGATCGGAAGCGCGCCGCCGCGGCTGGAGCTGCGCGCGCCGAACCCGGGCAAGCTGGCGCTCCGGATAAGCGACCTGCACCTGCCGCGGATCGATCGCTTCGGCGTCACGCTGGACGGGATCTCCCTCGACCTGCACGAGGGCGAGATCGTGGGGATCGCCGGCGTGTCCGGGAACGGCCAGCAGGAGCTCCTGGCCGCCGTCTCGGGCGAGGACCCGCGCGCCCCCGCAGCCGCGGTCCAGCTCTTCGGCGCGAGCATCGGGCGGATGTCGGCCGGGGAGCGGCGGCGGAAGGGGCTCCACTTCGTCCCGGAGGAGCGGCTCGGGCGCGGGGCGGTGCCCACCCTCACGCTCTCCATCAACCTGCTGCTCACGCGGCGTGAATCGCTGCGGGCCCTGGGATGGATCGACCGCGGCGCGCTGCGGAGGCAGGCGGCGGGCATCATCGAGCGGTTCGGCGTGAAGACGTCGGGTCCCGGTGCGGTGGCGCGCAGCCTCTCCGGCGGGAACCTCCAGAAGTACATCGTGGGCCGCGAGATCGACGCCGTGCCCCGGGTGCTCGTCGTCGCCCAGCCGACCTGGGGCGTGGACGTCGGCGCCAGCGCCCAGATCCGGGCCGAGCTCGTGGCGCTCCGCGACGCCGGCTGCGCCGTGCTCGTGGTGTCGGAGGAGCTCGAGGAGCTCTTCGAGGTCACCGACCGGCTCCACGTCATCTCCAAGGGACGCATCTCCCCGTCCATCTCCACCCACGTCGCCACCCGGGAGCTCATCGGCGAGTGGATGAGCGGGCTGTGGCCCGCCGAGCCGGCCGTGGCCAGCGGGGGCGCGGCGTGATCGAGCTCGAGGCCCGCACCGCCCCCTCGCCCTGGATGAGCGTGCTCTCGCCGGTCGTGGCGCTCCTCTTCACGGTGCTGGTCGCCGGGCTGCTCTTCGCGGCCCTCGGCAAGGACCCGGTCCGCAGCCTGTCGGTCTTCCTGGTGGAGCCGTTCAACGGGACGCGGGCCCTGACCGAGCTCGGCCTGAAGGCCACGCCGCTCATCCTCATCTCGCTGGGGCTCGCGCTCTGCTACCGGTCCAACGTCTGGAACATCGGCGCGGAGGGGCAGTACCTGCTCGGCGCCATCACCAGCGGCTGGCTGGCGCTCACGGTCACGAACGCCGGGATCGCCATGTCGCCCTGGGTCTTCTTCCCGCTCGCGATCCTGGCCGGGGCCATCGGCGGCGCGTTCTGGGCGTCCCTCGTCGCCTTCCTGCGCGACCGGTTCCACGCGAGCGAGATCCTCGTCAGCCTGATGCTCGTGTACGTCGCGAACCTCCTGCTCAGCTACCTGGTGTTCGGTCCCTGGAAGAACCCGGACGGCTTCAACTTCCCGCAGACCGTCAACTTCTCCCGGGCCACCGAGCTGCCGCGGATCCTCCAGGGCATGCGGCTCCACGTGGGGTTCGTGGCGGCGCTCCTCGCGGCGGTCGCGATGTGGGCCTTCCTGTTCCGGATGCTCCAGGGCTTCAAGCTCCAGGTCGGGGGGCCGGCCCCGGCCGCCGCCCGCTACGCGGGCTTCTCCGGGCGCTCGGCGCTCTGGACCACGCTGCTCGTCTCCGGGGCGCTCGCCGGGGTGGCCGGCGCCTTCGAGGTGTGCGGCCCCATGGGCCAGCTCGACGCCCTACGTGGCGTCCGGGTACGGGTTCACCGCCATCATCGTGGCCTTCGTCGGGCGGCTCCACCCGGTCGGGTGCGTGCTGGCGAGCTTCCTGCTCTCCATGTTCCTCATCGGGGGCGAGCTCGCCCAGTCGCGCATCGGGCTGCCCTCCGCGCTGTCGGGCGTGTTCCAGGGCGTGCTGCTCTTCTCGCTGCTCGCCTGCGACACGCTGATCCTCTACCGGCTCCGCTGGCGGAGGACCGCATGAACGAGCTCGCCCTGCTCGTCGCGGCCACGCTCAGCGCCGGGACCCCGCTCGCCATCGCCGGCCTCGGGCTGCTCATCAACGAGCGCGCCGGAATCCTCAACCTCGGCGCCGAGGGGATGATGCTCGTCGCCGCGCTGGCCGGGTTCGCCGTCTCCTTCCACACCGGCAGCGACTGGATTGGGTTCGCGGCCGGGGCGGGGGCGGGGGCGCTCGTCGCGGCCTGCTTCGGCTGGCTCGTCATCTGGCTCAACACGAACCAGTACGCGACCGGGCTGGCCGTGAGCCTCTTCGGGGGCGGCCTGTCCGCCTACCTGGGAATCGAGTACGTGGGCAAGAAGCTCACCGAGCGCGCCGACTACTCGGTGCCCGGGCTCCGCGACCTCCCGTTCCTGGGCCCCGCCATCTTCCGGCAGCACCCGCTGGTGTACCTGGCCGCCCTGGGGGCGATCCTCATCGCCTGGTTCCTCTACCGGACGCGCGCCGGCCTCGTGCTGCGCGCCATCGGGGAGGCGCCGGAGTCGGCCCACGCCCTCGGCTACCCGGTGCGCCGGATCCGGCTCCTCGCCGTGGTCGCGGGCGGGGCCCTGTGCGGGGTGGCCGGGGCCTACTTCTCGGTGGTGTACGCCCCGCTGTGGGTCGAGGGCATGGTGGCGGGGCGCGGCTGGATCGCGCTCGCACTGACCGTGTTCGCCACCTGGAGGCCCACGCGCCTCCTGCTCGGCGCCTATCTCTTCGGCGGCGTGACCATGCTGCAGCTCCACCTCCAGGGCATGGGCGTCGACGTCGCGGCCCAGCTCATGAGCATGCTCCCCTACCTGGCCACCATCCTGGTGCTGGTGCTCATCTCCCGGAACCCCGCCTGGATCCGCCTCAACATGCCGGCCTCCCTCGGCAAGCCCTTCTTCCCCAGCCTGTGAAACGGTCTCCGTCGAGCACCTTCGCGTCGTCCGCCGTCCCACCCAACCACCGAGGAGAATCGCATCCATGAACCGTCGTTCCCTCCTGAAGCACCTGGGGCTCGTCGCCCTGATCGGTGCAGCCGGCATGACCGGCTGCGCCAAGGAAGAGCCCAAGAAGCCGGAGGCGCCCGCCGCCGCCGCGCCCGCCCCGGCCCCCAAGCCCGAGCCGCTCAAGGTGGCGTTCGTCTACGTCGGCCCGGTCGGGGACGCGGGCTGGACCTTCGCCCATGACCTCGGCCGCAAGTACGCCGAGTCGAAGTACGGCGACCGGATCAAGACGACCTACGTCGAGAAGGTTCCCGAGGGCCCGGACGCCGAGCGCGTGATCCGCGACCTCGTCGCCCAGGGGAACAAGGTCATCTTCGCGACCTCGTTCGGCTTCGGCGATTCCATGGAGAAGGTGGCCAAGGACTTCCCGGACGTCTACTTCGAGCACGCCACCGGCTACAAGACGGCGCCCAACCTCCGCGTCTACGAGGGGCGCTTCTACGAGGACGCCTACCTGGCCGGCATCGTGGCCGGCGAGATGACGAAGACCAACGTCATCGGCTTCGTGGGCTCGTTCCCCATCCCCGAGGTGCTCCGCAACATCAACGCCTTCACCCTGGGTGCACAGAGCGTGAACCCCAAGATCAAGACCCGGGTGGTCTGGGTGAGCAGCTGGTTCGATCCCCCGAAGGAGACCGAGGCCGCCCAGTCGCTCATCAACCAGGGCGCCGACGTGCTGCTCCAGAACACCGACTCGACGGCCGTCCTGCAGACCGCCGAGAAGAACGGCAAGTACGCCTTCGGCTGGGACTCGGACATGAGCGCCTTCGCGCCCAAGGCCCACCTCGGCTCCGCCCGGCTGAACTGGGGCATCTACTACGACAAGGCCATCGGGGACGTCCTCAACAAGACCTGGAAGGTCGAGTCGACCAAGTGGGGCGTGAAGGAGGGGCTGCCGGAGTTCGTGAGCATCGCGACCTTCGTCCCCGACTCCACGAAGAAGAAGGTCGAGGCCGCCCGGGAGGGCATGAAGGCCGGCACGGTGGCCCCTTTCCAGGGACCGCTCTACGACAACACCGGCAAGGAAGTGCTCGCCAAGGGCGTGGTCGCCGACGACAAGTGGAACGGCGCCGTCAACTTCTACGTGAAGGGCGTCGAGGGAAAGGTGCCGTCGGGGAAGTAGCCCGCCGCATCGAACGCTGAATGCGACGGGGGGCCGCGAGAGCGGTCCCCCGTCCTCGTTTCCGGCCTACCGGACCAGCTCGACCGCGAGCCGGTTGTGGCGCTCGACGACGGGAGCCAGCTCGAACGAGGTGAGCTGCCCCTGGCGGACGAGCACCCGGCCGCCGACGATGGTGTAGGCGGCCTGGGGCGACGCGCAGAGCAGGAGCGCGCCCACCGGGTCGTGCGGGGCCCCGCCGGCGAAGCCGAGCGTCCCCAGGTCGAAGAGCGCCAGGTCGGCGCACATCCCGGGAGCCAGGTGCCCGACGTCGTCGCGCCCGAGCACCGTCGCGCCACCCCGGGTGGCGAGCTCGAGGGCGTCGCGGGCGCTCATGGCCGACGGGCCGACGTCGCAGCCGAAGGGCGCGAGCGAGGCCCCGACCCGCTGCAGGAGCATGGCCATGCGGGCCTCGGCCACCATCTGCGCCCCGTCGTTGCTGGCGCTTCCGTCCACGCCGAGCCCGACCCGGACGCCCGCCGCCCGCATCGCCGGGATCGGTGCGATGCCGCTCGCGAGCCGCATGTTGCTCGTCGGGCAATGGGCGACGCCGGTGCCGGTGGACGCGAAGCGGGCGATCCCCGTCGCGTCGAGCTTCACGCAGTGGGCGTGCCAGACGTCGTCGCCGAGCCAGCCCAGGTCCTCGGCGTACTCGGCCGGCGTCCGCCCGAACCGCTCGCGGGAGTAGGCCACGTCGTGGTCGTTCTCGGCGAGGTGGGTGTGCATCCGCACGCCGTAGGCGCGGGCCAGGCTGCGCCGACTCGATCATGAGGTCCCGGCTCACCGAGAAGGGCGAGCAGGGAGCCACCGCGATCTGGAGCAGCGAGCCGTGCGAGGGGTCGTGGTAGCGCTCGATGAGCCGGCGCGTGTCGGCCAGGATGTCGTCGGGCCGCTCGACGAGCGAGTCCGGCGGCAGCCCGCCGTCGCTCTCGCCGACGCTCATCGACCCGCGCGTGGCGGTGAAGCGCATCCCCGCCGCCCGGGCGGCCTCGATGCTGTCGTCGAGCCGGACGCCGTTCGGGAAGACGTAGAGGTGATCGCTCGTGGTGGTGCAGCCGGAGAGGAGGAGCTCGGCCATCGCCACCCGCGTGGAGACGTCGACCATCTCCGGCGTGAGCCGGGCCCAGATCGGGTAGAGCCCGCGCAGCCAGGAGAAGAGCTCCGCGTCCTGCACGGCGCGGACCGCCCGGGTGAGCGACTGGTACATGTGGTGATGGGTGTTCACGAGCCCCGGGACGACCAGGTGGCCGCGGGCGTCGATGACCTCGTCCGCGGTCCGGGGCAGGCCGGCGGCCGGGCCCAC
This sequence comes from uncultured delta proteobacterium, assembly GCA_963766715.1. Classification (GTDB taxonomy): domain Bacteria; phylum Myxococcota; class Myxococcia; order Myxococcales; family Anaeromyxobacteraceae; genus CAIOAK01. Next base: position 99,326 of record CAVYBH010000015.1, on the reverse strand, counting down.
GGCCTCGATCCGGTTGCCGCGCACCAGCACCGAGCCGCCCGGGATCTCCCGGCGCCGGTCGTCCACGGTGGCCACCAGCGTGGCGTCGCGGATGAGGAGCGAGGGTCCGCCCGGGTCGCTGTGCGGTGGCTTCTTCTCCATGAACGGGGCCGCCGTGCATACTAGCACCATGCATCCCCACGTTCCCGCGGAGCGGATGGGCGACTTCCTCCGCGGCATGCCGAAGGCGGAGCTGCACGTCCACGTGGAGGGAACGCTCGAGCCCGAGCACGCGATCGCGCTCGCCGCCCGGAACGGCCTCGACCTCGGGGACGCCGGCCTGGCCGCCCTGCGGGACACCCGCCCGTTCACCGGCCTCCAGTCGCTTCCTCGATCGCTACTACGCCGCCGCCCGCGTGCTCGTGACCGAGCAGGACTTCCACGACCTGGCCGCGGCCTACCTCTCCCGCGCGGCGGAGGAGGGCGTGGTCCGGGCCGAGATCTTCTTCGACCCCCAGACCCACACCGCCCGCGGCGTGCCCATCGCCACGGTGATCCGCGGCCTCTCCCGGGCCTGCCGGGAGGCCGAGGCGCGCGGCGTGAGCGCGGTGCTCCTCCTCTGCTTCCTCCGCCACCTGAGCGAGCGGGAGGCCCTCGAGACGCTGGAGGACGCGCTCCCGCTGAGAGACCAGTTCATCGGCGTGGGGCTCGACTCGAGCGAGCGCGGCCACCCGCCGGAGAAGTTCGCCCGCGTCTTCGCGCGGGCCCGGAAGCTCGGCCTCCGGGCCGTGGCCCACGCCGGCGAGGAGGGGCCTGCCGCCAACGTGGCCGGCGCCCTCGACGCGCTCGGCGTGGAGCGCATCGACCACGGCGTGCGCTGCTTCGAGGACCCGGCGCTCGTGGCCCGGCTGGCGCGCGACCGCATCCCGCTGACGGTCTGCCCGCTCTCCAACGTCCGCCTGGGCGTGTTCGGACGGATGGCGGACCACCCGCTCGGGCGCATGCTGGAGGCCGGGCTGCTCGCGAGCGTCCACTCGGACGACCCGGCCTACTTCGGCGGCTACGTCCAGCAGAACCTGGTCGAGTCGGTCGAGGCGCTCGGTCTGGATGGCGCCGCGGCCTGGCGCCTGGCAAGGAACAGCCTCGAGTCGGCCTTCGTGGAGCCGGCCGAGCGCCGCCGGCTCGTGGACGGGCTGGACGGCTTCGTGGCCGCCTTCGATCGCGGCTGACAGGGGAGGGACGGCTCGATGGACCAGAAGGATTTCATGAGACGGGCCATCGCGCTCTCCCGGCAGGGCATGGCCGAAGGGCGCGGCGGTCCCTTCGGGTCGGTGGTCGTCTCCGGGGGGCGCATCGTCGGAGAGGGCGCGAACCAGGTGACGTCGACGAACGACCCCACGGCCCACGCCGAGGTGGTCGCCATCCGCGCCGCCTGCGCCGCGCTCGGGACCCACGACCTCTCCGGCTGCGAGATCTACGCGAGCTGCGAGCCCTGTCCCATGTGCCTGGCCGCCATCTACTGGGCGCGCATCGGGCGCATCTACTACGGGAACGGACGGGCCGACGCCGCCCGCATCGGCTTCGACGACGCCGAGATCTACGCCGAGGTCGCCCGTCCCCTCGGGCAGCGGACCCTTCCGCTGGTCCCGCTGCTGCCGGACGAGGCGCGCACCGCCTTCGACGAGTGGGAGCGGAAGGCCGACAAGATCCGCTACTGAGCCGGCGGCCGGCGCGTTCCCGGTCGCCGCAGCGCGAGCAGCTGGGCGGCGACCGCGACCGCGATCTCGGCCGGGTGCTTGCCCCCCACGCCCGGGATCCCGACCGGGCACACCACCCGGGCCAGGTCCTCGGCGGAGAAGCCGCGCTCGGCGAGCCGGGCCTCGAACCGCGCCCGCTTGGTGCGGGAGCCGATGAGCCCCAGGAACGGGATGTCGCTTGCGGCGCAGCGCGGCCTCGACCACCTGGAGGTCCAGCTGGTGACTGTGGGTCATCACGAGCACGTCGCAACCGGCGGCGAGATCCTGGACCTCGTCCGCCGGCGCCTCGGCGACGATCGGCCGGACGTTGCCGGGGACCTCTCCCGGGAACTCCGCCTCGCGGGAGTCGATCCAGTCGACCCGGCAGGGGAGCTCGCCGAGCACCCTCACGAGCGCGCGCCCGACGTGGCCGGCGCCGAAGAGGGCCACGCGCCAGCGCGCGGGGAGGACGGCCTCGAAGAGGAGGGTGACCGCGCCCCCGCAGCACTGGCCGAGGCTGGGGCCGAGCCCGAAGTCGCGGGAGAGCGGGGCGGGGCGCTCGCCGGCCTCGGAGGCCGCGAGGAGCTCCCGGGCCGTGCCGATGGCCTGGAGCTCGAGATGTCCCCCGCCGACCGTGCCGTGGACGGCCGTCGATCGAGACCACCATCTTGGCGCCCGCCTCGCGGGGCGTGGAGCCGTCGGCGCGCAGCACCGTGACGAGGACCGCGGGCTCACCCCGGGCCGAGAGCTCGGCGAGCGCATCCAGCCAGTGCGTCATCGCGCAGGCACCCGGGCCTCGGTTCCCGCCCCGCCAGCCGCTCGCGCAGGTCGTCGACGGCGAGCAGCACCCGCTCCGGCGTGGCCGGGGCGTCGAGGCGCGGGCTCAGCCGGTGGCCGCCGGCCGCCGCCACCGCGTCCTTCAGCGCGTGGAAGACCGAGATGGCGAGCATGAGCGGCGGCTCCCCCACGGCCTTGGAGCGCCGCACCGTGGGCAGCTCGTTCTCGGTCTCGAGCCGGAGCGTGACCCGGAAGTCCTCGGGGACGTCGCTGCAGGCCGGGATCTTGTAGGTCGAGGGGGCGTGGGTGGCGAGGCGGCCGGCGCCGTCCCACCAGAGCTCCTCGGTGGTGAGCCAGCCCATCCCCTGGACGAATCCGCCCTCGACCTGCCCCCGGTCGACGGCCGGATTGATGGAGCCGCCGCAGTCGTGGAGGATGTCGACCCGGCGCACCCGGTACTCGCCGGTGAGCGTGTCGATCTCGACCTCGGAGACCGCGGCGCCCCAGGAGAAGTAGTAGAACGGCCGCCCCCGGAACGTCTCGCGATCCCAGTGCACGAGCGGCGTCCGGTAGTGGCCGGTCGACGAGAGCGACACGCGCTCGCGGTGGGCGAGCGCCGCGACCTCGCGGAAGGAGAGCGAGCGCTCGCCGACGCGCACGCGGCCGCCTGCGAAGACCGCGCTCCGGGCCCGGCCGCCCAGGTGCGCCGCCGCCACGCGGGCCATGCGCTCCTTGATGGTCCGGGCGGCCGCCTCGGCGGCCTTGCCGTTCATGTCGCTCCCGGCCGAGGCGGCGGTGGGCGAGGTGTTGGGCACCTTCTCGGTGCTGGTGGGCATGATGCGGACCTGGTCGAGCCCCACCCCCAGCTCGTCCGCCACCACCTGGGCGACCTTCACGTACAGTCCCTGGCCCATCTCGATCCCGCCGTGGGTGAGCTGGACGCTGCCGTCGGTGTAGACGTGGACCAGCGCGCCGGCCTGGTTCATCTGCGTGGCCGTGAAGGAGATGCCGAACTTGACCGGGGTGAGCGCGAGGCCGCGCCGCGCGAAGGGGCTCTGGCGGTTGAAGGCGTCCACCGACCGGCGCCGGGCGGCGTAGCCGGCGCTCTTCTCGAGCGCCCGGATGATCCCCGGCATCGGGTTCTCGTGGAGCTTCATCCCGTAGGGCGTGGTGTTGCGCGTCGTCGTCCCGTAGAGGTTGCGCTTGCGGACCTCGAGCGGGTCCTTGCCGAGCGCCCGGGCCACCTCGTCGACCACCCACTCGATCGCCATCATCCCCTGCGGGCCGCCGAAGCCCCGGAAGGCGGTGTTGGAGACGGTGTTCGTCCTGCAGCGGTGCGACGTGATGGAGACGTCCGGCAGCCAGTAGCAGTTGTCGGCCGTGAGCATGGCGCGGTCGTTCACCGCGCCGGAGAGGTCGGGCGAGATCCCGCAGCGCGAGGCCAGCACGAGCTCGAGGCCGAGGATGCGCCCCGCGTCGTCGTGGCCCACGTCGAAGTCGACGACGAAGTCGTGCCGCTTGCCGGTGAGCAGCATGTCGTCGTCGCGGTCGAGCCGCAGCTTCACCGGGCGGCCGGTGCGCTGGGCCAGCAGCGCCGCGATGCAGGCGATGAGCGCCGCCTGGGTCTCCTTGCCGCCGAAGGCCCCGCCCAGCCGGCGGACCTCGACGGTGACGTGGCTGTCCGGCTTGCCCAGGGTCTTCGCGACCAGGTGCTGCACCTCGGTGGGGTGCTGCGTCGAGCTGTGGACGAGCAGGTCTCCCCCCTCGCGCGGCACCGCCATCGCGATCTGCCCCTCGAGGTAGAAGTGATCCTGGCCGCCGATGTGGAGCCGCCCGGCGAGCCGGCGCGGGGCGCGGGCCAGCGCGGCCTCCGGCTTCCCGCGGCGCAGCACCTCGGTGGGGAGCACGAAGGACTTCCTCGCCAGCGCCTCCTCGACGGTGAGGATGGCGGGGAGGTCCTCGTAGGCGATCTCGGCGCGATGGGCGGCCCGGCGGGCGTTCTCCTGCGTGTCGGCCGCCACCGCGAAGATCGACTGCCCGAAGTACTCGACGAGGCCGTCGGCGAAGATGGGATCGCCCGGAAGCACCGGGCCGACGTCGTTGCCGGCCGGGAGATCCCGGGCGGTCATCACCGCCGCGACCCCGGGCGACGCGGCCGCGGCCCCCACCTCGAGCCGGGTGATCCGCGCGTGGGCGCGCTCGCTCAGGCGGACGTAGGCGTGCAGGAGGCCCGCCGGCTCGGGGATGTCGTCGACGTAGAGGGCCTCGCCGCGGACGTGGCGCTCGGCGCTGTCGTGGGGCAGCGGCGCGTGGACGGCCGGGCGCGCTCGACGGGGGCGCTTCACGTGGCCTCCGCCTGGAACTTGCGAAGCAGGTTGCGGGCGACCCGCGTGCGGTAGGCGGCGCTCGCCCGCATGTCGGAGAGCGGGCGGAACTCGCCGTCGAGGAGCGGGAGGACCGACGCGATGGTCTCCTCGGTCCAGGGCTTGCCGCGAAGCGCCTCCTCGCAGGCGCGCGCGCGCTTCGGGATGGCCGCCATTCCCCCGTAGCAGAGCCGCGCGTCCTTCACCTGCCCCTTCTCCAGCCGCACGGCGAAGGCGCCGCAGACGGCCGAGATGTCCTGGTCGAACCGCTTCGAGACCTTGTAGGTCCCGAAGCGAACGCCCGCCTCCGGCACCGGGATGCGGACGCGCTCGATGAACTCGCCGGGCCGGAGCGCGGTCTTGCGGTAGTCGAGGAAGAAGGCGTCGAGGGGGATCTCGCGGCGGTCGTCGCCGTGCCGGAGCACCACCGAGGACCCGAGCGCGAGCAGCGCCGGCAGCGTGTCCCCGATGGGCGAAGCGTTCGCGACGTTTCCGACGAGCGTGCCCGCGTTGCGGATCTGCTGGGACCCGATGCGCCGCACGAGCGCCGCCAGCGCCGGGATCCGTCCGGACAGGACGGCGAGCGCGTCGGTGTAGGTGGCCGCGGCGCCGACCTCCACGTGCGTCCCCGTGTCGGTGACCGAGGCGAGCTCCTCGACCGCTCCCAGGTAGACGAGCGCGTCGAGCTGGCGGTGCTGCTTGGTGACCCAGAGGCCGACGTCGGTGCCGCCGGCGAGCAGGTGCGCGCCCGGGTGGCGCAGCACGATCTCGGCGAGCGCGTCGGCCGTGCGCGGGGCGAGGAGGCGCCGCCCCTCGTGCTCGAGCTCGAGCGTGCCCTCGCGGGCGATGCCGCGGAGCTGGGCCGCGAGCGCCGCCTGGTGCTCGGCGAGGCGCGACCGGCCCCCGTCCTGGCAGGCCTGCCCGGCCGCCTCCACGATGGGCCGGTAGCCCGTGCAGCGGCACAGGTTCCCCGCCAGGACCTCGTCGATCCGGGTGCGGGTCGGCGCCGGCTCGCTCTCGTACAGCGCGACGAGCGACATCACGAACCCCGGCGTGCAGAAGCCGCACTGGGAGGCGTGGCAGTCGACCATGGCCTTCTGCACCGGGTGGAGCGTCTCGCCCGGCGGCGGCCAGGCTCTCCACCGTGAGCAGCGCCTTCCCGTCGAGCGCCGGGACGAAGAGGATGCAGGCGTTCACCGCCCGGTAGCGGAGCTCGCCGCGGTGCAGCTCGGCGAGCACCACCGTGCAGGCGCCGCAGTCCCCCTCGCGGCAGCCTTCCTTCGACCCGCACCGGCGCTCCGGGCCCGCGGAGCCAGTCGAGCACGGTCAAGGTGGGGTCGACGTGATCGAGCTCACGCACCTGGCCGTCGAGGATGAAGCGGATGCCCGGGGACATGTCGACTCAGCTTACCTTCGTTCCGGCGCGAGGGAGCGCCGCGCTCACGTAGTTCACGGCCTCGGGAGCGGTCACCGCCTCGCGCAGCCGCTCCATGATCCTGAGGAATCCCAGGTCGACCGGGCCGGTCGCCCGTCCCTGGGCGGTCCCCACCGGGTCGGCGGCGTCGAGCCGGAGGTCAAAGTCTTTCCCCTGGTAGCGCAGCGAGCCCGTTCCCGCTCTCGACGACGAAGGTCTGCTCGCCGAAGCGGCCGTGCATCCGGATGCCGCCGTCCATCGGCTCGAGCGCGAAGCCGTCCCGGGCCGGCGCCGCCGACCAGGCCTCCACGCTGCCGAAGAAGCGGGGCTTCACCACGTACGGGCCGCCGTCCTCCGGGCACATCACGTCGCAGTGGCCGCACTCGTTGCAGGCGTCGGCGAAGTTGGCGATCTGGTGGGGCTTCTCGACCGGGGTGGCCCCGGCGGCCTCCAGCGTGAACCCCTTCGCGCCGGGGACGAGCCGCTCCAGGACCACCGCGCCCTTCGGCATGGCGAGCGCGAAGTTGGCGTCGTTCGGGCAGACCGGGATGCACTTGTCGCAGGTGAGGCAGTCGAAGAGGGTGAGCGACGAGCCGACCTTCTTCGGCGGGGTGGCGTTCCTCGCCGCCGCGTAGCGGGGATCCTGGAGCACGCGCTCCACGTAGGTCTCGGTGTCGAGGAGCCGCGCCGCGGAGACCCAGGCCTCGAAGGCCCCGCCCGCCGCCGCCCGGAGGTCGCCCTTCTCCTGCAGCGCCGCGCGACAGGCCGCGGCCGTCTCCGGGGGGAGCCCGAGCGTCGCGAGCGCCGCCTCGCCGTGGCCGTAGGCGCGCAGCGAGAAGCCGTCGACGTCGGTCGCGCCCACCGCGTCCATGCGGCGCAGCAGGTCGGAGAAGTAGTGGCGGGCGCGGCCGTAGCCGCCCGCGCGCAGGAGGTCGGTGCAGACGCTCACCGGCCGGAGCCCCAGCGCCGTGGCGTCGGCGAAGTTGGCGGCCTCGATCCCCGCGGAGAAGGAGATCGGGTAGCGGTCGCCGAACGCGCCGCGGAACCGGCGCACCAGCGCCATCGCGAGCACGTGCAGGGGCGGGCCGGAGAGGTACATCTCCTTCTCGGTGGCCGGGAAGAAGGTCTTGTGGTTCTTCACGATCAGCGTGTTCGTGAACTTCACGCCGAAGCCGCGATCCTGCTCGACCGCGAGCGCGCCCAGCCGCTCGACGAACCCCACCACCTGCTCCCACTTCGCGTCCTTCTCGAAGGCGGCGTCGGGGACGTGGAGCGCGTCGTAGCCCAGGCGCTCGTGGAGGATGGCGTGGAGCTCGTCCTTGCCGAGCAGCGTGGGGTTCAGCTTCACCACCACGTGCAGGCCCAGCTCGCGCAGGAGGTAGGCGCTGATGCCCTCGATCTCCTCGGGGGGGCAGCCGTGGAAGGTGGAGAGGGTCAGCGTGTCGGAGATGCGGGTCTGGAACGGGAGGTCGCGCAGGTGCGCCCACTCGGCGGGAATCTGGGCGCGCAGCCGCTCGACGATGGGCCCCGCGTCGAGCAGGCCGGCCACGAAGGCCTGCACCCGCTGCGACCGGATGCCGGCCAGGTCGTAGCCGACGCTCATGTCGAAGACGGTGTCCCCGAAGCCCGGGCGCCATTCCCGGGAGCAGGCCGGAGGCCTTCAGGAGCTCGATGAGCATCGAGGCCTTCACGTACTCCTCGAGCGACTGCTCGAGCCGCAGCTCCTGCGACCACTCGACGTTGAAGCCCACCGTCTGCATGTCGATGCAGGGCCGGGGGATGACGAGGTCGTCCTTCACCTGGACGGTCTTCAGCTCCATGACCCGGCAGCCGGCCAGCCAGGACAGGACGATGTTCTGCGCCAGCTGGGTGTGCGGGCCCGCCGCGGGGCCGAGCGGGCTCGAGGCCCGGTGGCCGTGGATGGACACCGACAGGTCCCGGGCCGCGTCGCCGAGGACGAACTGCCGGGCGGGCAGGTCGAAGGCCGCCTGCCTCCCGGAAAGCTCGCGGTGCAGGCGGGTGGCGAGGACGCCGAACGGGACCGGGATGAGTTCCATGGCTAGCTCGCCTCTCCGGAGGACATGCCCTTCCTTCTCCCCGATTTCCGGGCGGGCGTCGAGGGAGCCAAAGGAATAGAATGTCGTTCTTGAAAACCATCTCCTTCCAGCTGAATGGCGAGACCAGGCAGGCCGAGGTCCTCCCCGGGCAGTCCCTGCTCGAGTTGCTCCGCGAGACCTTCAAGATCACCTCCCCCAAGGACGCCTGCGCGCCCCAGGGCCAGTGCGGCTGCTGCCTGGCGCTCGTCGACGGGAAGCCCAAGACCTCCTGCTCGGTCCCGGCCGAGAAGGTCGAGGGAAAGACCGTCCTGACGCTGGAAGGCGTCGCCGAGGCGGAGCGGCAGCTCTACGCCCGGGCCTTCCAGGTGGCGGCGGGGCTGCAGTGCGGGTTCTGCACGCCCGGGTTGACGCTTCGCATCAAGTGGCTCACCGACCAGGACAAGGTGCTCGGCCGCGACGAGATCGCGAAGGGGCTCGACGGCCACCTCTGCCGCTGCACCGGCTACGTGAAGATCGTCGACGCCGTCCTGCTCATCCAGTCGGCGAAGCGCGGCGGCTCGATGCCCGAGCTCGTCACCGACGGCGGCGTGGGCGCGCGGCTGGTCCGCTACCAGGGCGGCGAGCTGGCGCTGGGCGACCGGCCGTTCGTCGCCGACATGGACGTCCCCGGGGATGCTCCACGGCGCGGTGGCCCTCTCCCCGCACGCCCGGGCCCGCGTGATCCGCATCGACACCACCCGCGCGCGCGCGCTGCCGGGCGTGGTCCGGGTGGCGACCGCCCGCGACGTGCCGGGCGACCGCTGGGTGGGCCTCATCTACAAGGACTGGCCGGTGCTCGTGGCCGAGGGCGAGGAGGTGCGCGCGGTGGGCGACGTGCTCGCCGCCGTCGCCGCCGAGAGCCCCCGCATCGCGCGGGAGGCGGCTGCGCTCGTCGAGGTGGAGTACCAGCTCCTGCCGGCCGTGCTCGACCCGGCCGAGTCGATCAAGCCCGGCGCGCCGCAGGTGAACCCCCGGCACGCGAACGTGCTCTCCACGACCCAGATCGAGCGCGGCGACGTGGACGCGGCGCTGGCCGCCTCCGCCCACGTGGTCACCGGCAAGTGGGCCACCCAGCGCATCGAGCACCTCTTCCTCGAGCCGGAGGCCGCGCTCGCGGTCCCCATGCCGGACGGGCGGCTCCACCTCTACACGCAGGGGCAGGGGATCTTCGACGACCGCCGCCAGGTGGCGTCGGTGCTCGGCGAGCCGGAGGAGAAGGTCTTCGCCGAGCTCGTCCCGAACGGCGGCGCCTTCGGCGGCAAGGAGGACATGAGCATCCAGGCCCAGACCGCGCTGCTCGCGCGGCTGACGGGCCGGCCGGTGCGCCTCGTCCTCACCCGGGAGCAGTCGATCCGGATGCACCCGAAGCGCCACCCCATCACCATGAGCTACACGGTGGGGTGCGACGCCGAGGGCCGGCTCACCGCGGCACGGATCGACCTGCTCGGGGATTCGGGCGCCTACGCGTCGGTGGGCGGCAAGGTGCTCGAGCGGGCGGCCGGCCACGCCTGCGGCCCCTACCGCGTACCCGCAGTGAAGGTCGACGCCATCGCGGCCTACACCAACAACCCGCCCTGCGGCGCCATGCGCGGCTTCGGCGTGAACCAGACCAGCTTCGCCATGGAGGGGTGCATCGACCTCCTGGCCGCGAAGGTGGGCATCGACGGCTGGGAGATGCGGTTCCGCAACGGCCTGCGCGTGGGAGACACCTTCACCACCGGGCAGGTGCTCGAGAAGTCGGTGGGGCTCGAGAAGACGCTGCTGGCCGTGAAGGACGCCTACTACGCGGCCCGCAAGCAGGGGCGCGCCGTGGGCATCGCCTGCGGCGTGAAGAACTCGGGCATCGGCAACGGCGCCGTCGAGTCCGGGAAGTGCCGGCTCGTGGTGGAGGCCGGCGGCAAGGTCGGCCTCTACGCCGGCTTCACCGAGATGGGGCAGGGGCTCCTCACCATCCTGGCCCAGGTCGCCGCCGAGGTGACGGGGCTGCCGGCCGGAACCTTCGTGCCGCGCGTCGACAGCCGCTTCGAGCTCGGGGCCGGCCAGACCACCGGCTCGCGCGCCACGCTGCTGGCCGGGCGCGGGCGCGCTCGAGGCCGCGAAGAAGCTGCGCGCCGACCTCGACCAGGGGAGGTCGCTCGCCGACCTCGCCGGGCGGGAGTACGGCGGCGAGATCGTCATCGACGACACCACCGCGCCGGGCCAGACGAAGAACGGGAAGATCAAGACCCACACCTCGTTCGGCTGGGCCACCCAGGTGGTGGTCCTCGACGGCGCGGGCAAGCTCGAGCGGGTCATCGCGGCGCACGACGTCGGGCGCGCCATCAACCCCCAGCAGTGCGAGGCCCAGATCGAGGGCTCGGTGCACATGGGGCTCGGCTACGCGCTCACCGAGGAGCTTCCCTGCAAGGACGGCATGCCGGTGACCTTCCGGCTGCGCGACATCGGCGTCCTGCGCGCCCAGCACATGCCGGCGGTCGAGGTCATCCTGGTCGAGGATCCCGAGCCGGAGGGTCCGTTCGGCGCGAAGGGGGTCGGCGAGATCGGCCTCGTTCCCACCGCCGGCGCGGTGGCCGGGGCGCTGCAGGCCTTCGACGGCGTTCGCCGCACGCGCCTGCCCATGAAGGACTCGCCCGCAGCGCGGGCCATCAACGTGGGACGGCTCCCCGACGCGGAGCGGGGAGAGTGGCACTGACGGGCGGGAGGGAGGCCACGTGAAGGACGACCTTCGGATCGACGGCGAGCGGCTCTCGAGGCGGATCGCCGCACTCGGGCAGGTGGGCGCCATCCCCGGCGGCGGGGTCGCGCGGCTCGCGCTCACCGACGCGGACAGGCAGGGTCGCGACCTCGTCACCGGCTGGATGCGCGAGCTCGGGCTCGCGGTGACGGTCGACGGCATCGGGAACGTCGTCGGCGTCCGCAAGGGGCGCGAGGGCGGGCCTCCCGTGATGATGGGCAGCCACATCGACACGGTGCGGACCGGGGGGCGCTACGACGGCAACCTGGGCGTCCTCGCCGGGCTCGAGGTGATCGCGAGGCTCGAGGACGCGAAGATCGTCACCCGGCGCCCGCTGGCGGTGGCCTTCTTCACCAACGAGGAGGGCAGCCGCTTCCAGCCCGACATGATGGGGAGCCTCGTCTACGCGGGCGCGCTCCCGCTCGAGAAGGCGCTCGCCACGGTGGGGATCGACGGCACGACCGTGGGCGCCGACCTGGCCCGGATCGGCTACGCCGGGACCGCGCCGGTGGGGGCGAAGGGGGGCGTCCACGCCTACGTGGAGCTCCACGTCGAGCAGGGCCCGGTGCTGGAGGCCGAGGGCTTCACCATCGGTGCGGTGGAGGGGGTGCAGGGCATCTCCTGGACCGAGGTCACCCTCACCGGCCAGTCGAACCACGCCGGCACCACGCCCATGCGGCTGCGCCACGACGCCGGGCTGGTGGCGGCCGAGATCGCCACCTTCGCGCGGCGGGTGGCGAAGGAGATGGGCGGCCACCAGGTGGCCACGGTGGGCGCGCTCACGATGTTCCCGAACCTGGTCAACGTGGTGGCGAGCCGGGTGGTCATGACGGTGGACCTCCGCAACACCGACGAGGCGCTCCTGAAGGACGCCGAGCGGCGCGTCTTCGCGTTCGCCGAGGAGGCGGCCGCCGCCGAGGGCGTGGGGATCTCCCGCCGCTCGCTGGCCCGCTTCGAGCCGGTCGCCTTCGCGCCCGAGCTGGTCGCCCGCGTCGAGGCCATCGCCCGCGAGCTCGGTCACAAGGTCCGGCGGCTGCCCTCCGGCGCCGGCCACGACGCGCAGATCCTGGCGGCCATCTGCCCGTCCTGCATGATCTTCGTCCCCAGCGTCCGGGGCGTGAGCCACAACGTCGAGGAGTTCACCTCGCCCCAGGACATCCAGGCCGGAGGCGACGTCCTCCTGCGGCTGGTGCGCGAGCTCGCCGAGTGAGCCGCTGGCTCGTCCGCGACGCACGCATCGTGAACGGCGACGGCGCGAGCCCGCCGGTCGCGGGCGACGTGCTGGTGGACGGCGACGTCATCGTCCGGATGGGCTCCGTGCCCCGCTCGGACGCCGCGTCGGCCGACCGGGTGGTGGAGGCGAAGGGGCGGGTGATCGCGCCCGGCTTCGTCGACACCCACAACCACGGTGCGCTGGGCGGCACGGCGCCGGGCGAGAGCGGCCTTCCCCGGGCCTGCGAGCTCGCCATCCTGGGCGGGGTGACGAAGCGCATCTGCGGCGTGGACGGCCTGTCCCCCGCGCCGGTCGTCGAGGCCCAGCGCTCCCAGTACGCCGCCCAGCTCCGGCCGCTCGACGGCGCCATCGACGGGCCCTGGTCCTGGTCGTCGGTGGCCGAGTTCCTGGCCTGGCACCGCGGCCGTTCGGTCACCGACATGGGGCTCTACCTGGGCCACTCGGCGGTGCGGCGGGTGGTGATGGAGAACCTGGCCCGCGTCGCCAGCGACGGCGAGGTGGCGGCCATGGCGGAGGTGGTCCGGCGGGAGGCGCCGGCCACGCTGGGGCTCTCCACCGGCCTCGTCTACAACCCCGCCGTCTACTCGGACCAGCGCGAGCTCACCGCGCTCGTCCGCGCCTTCAACCAGGTGAAGCCGGGCGCGCTCTTCCCCCACCTGCGCTCCGAGAGCGACGCCATCGTGGGCAGCCTGAAGGAGGTGCTCGAGGCGGCCATCGACGGGGGCGGCGCGTACTGCAACGAGCACTCCAAGATCGCCGGCGCCACGAACTACGATCGCATCGGCGAGCTCGAGGACATGCTCGCCGACGCCGCCGCCTCCATCCCCACGATGGAGAACATGTACCCCTACACGGCCGGTTCCACGACCGGGGACGCCATCTTCCCCCCGGAAGCGCGAGCCGGCGCCCGCGCCGAGTTCCTGGCCCGGCTGGACGACCCGGAGTGGCGGCGGCGCATCGCCGACCGGATGCGCCACGACACCACCAGCTGGGACAACTTCGTCCACTTCTGCGGCGGGCCTGCAGGGGATCCAGATCGCCGGCGTGAAGGCCGGGGTGGGCGACTCCTGGCTCGGCAAGCGGCTCGGCGACGTGGCGCGGGCGGCCGGCGCGACCGACCTCGACTCCGATCGCGGCCTTCGAGGCGGTGTTCGACTTCTTCCTCGAGAACGAGGGCGAGGTCGCCATCATCACCCACTACGGGAACGAGGCCACGGTGGAGCGATTCTTCCGCCGCCCCACCATGGCCATCTGCACCGACGGCCTCATGCCCGGGCCGGGGCAGAAGCCGCACCCCCGCGCCCTCGGCGCCTTCCCGAAGGCGCTGCGCATGGCCCGGGAGATGGGCATTCCCCTCGAGCAGATGGTGTGGCGGATGTCGACGCTCCCGTGCCGCTTCCTGCGGCTGCCCGACCCCACGCTGCGCCCGGGCGCCGACGCGTCGCTCGTGCTCTTCGACCCGGAGCGGGTGCGGGAGCGGAACGACTACGCGTCGCCGCTCGTCCGGCCCGACGGGATCGACGTGGTCTGGATCCACGGCGAGGCGGTGCTCGACCACGGTCGACTCGTCGTCCCCCGGGTCTTCCCCGGCCGCACGCTCGACCAGCCCGCGCGCGGCCTGACCGTCCTAGACCGTGCCCTGGTAGACCGCGACCGAAGGGCGGGCGGGGGAGGAAGCGGCCCCAGCCGGCCTCGGCGCGCAGGTCCCCGTCGGCCCAGAGGTGGCGGCCGCGCGAGAAGGTGTGGACGACCACCCCCTTCACGTCGCGCCCCTCCCAGACCGAGAAGTCAGTCCGCTGGTGCTGCGTGCGGGCCGAGAGCGTCTTCGTCCTCTCGGGGTCGAGGACGATGACGTCGGCGTCCGCGCCCACGGAGAGCGAGCCCTTCCTGGGCCAGAGGTTGAAGACCCGGGCGGCGTTCGCGGAGGTGAGCGAGACGAACTGCTCGGGGGTGAGCCGCCCCCCGTTCACGCCCAGGTGCCAGAGCACGTGCAGCCGGTCCTCGACCCCGCCGCAGCCGTTCGGGATGAGCGTGAACCGCTCGAGCCCGGCGCGCTTCTGGGCCTTCGTGAAGCAGCAGTGATCGGTTCCGGTGACGCTGAGCGCGCCCGACCCGATGGCCTTCCAGAGCGCCTCCTGGTGGCCCGACCGGGCGGTAGGGCGGGCTCATCACGTGGCCGGCCGCCTGGTCGAAGTCGGCGGACGAATAGACCGAGTCGTCGATGGCGAGGAAACCGGGCAGCGTCTCGCCCACCACCTTCACCCCGCGCCGGCGGGCGCCCCCGATGGCGTCGGCCGCCTGCGCCGCGGAGACGTGGACCACGTAGAGCGGCACGTCGACGGTCTCGGCCATGGTGATGGCGCGGAGCGTGGCCTCGCCCTCCAGCTCCGGCGGACGGGAGAGGGCGTGGGCCGCGGGCGCGGTCTTGCCCGCCGCGAGGAGCTTCGCCTGGAGGTAGGCGATGAGCTCCCCGTTCTCGGCGTGAACCTGGGCGAGCGCGCCGAGTTCCTTGCAGCGCAGGAACCCCTCGACGATCTGCTCGTCGGAGAGCATGAGGCCGCCCTTGTAGGCGAGGAAGAACTTGAAGCTGGCCACGCCGTGGGTGCGGACGAGCGGCGCCATCTCGGCGGCGAAGCCCGGGCCCCACCACGACACCGTCATGTGGAAGCCGTAGTCCACCGTGCAGCGCGCCGCCCAGGCCTGCCACCGCGCGAGCGCCTCCACCGGGGACTGCCCCCGCTCGGGGCCGACGAAGTCGAGGATGGTGGTGGTGCCCCCGGCCGCCGCGGCGCCGGTACCGCTCAGGAAGTCGTCGGCGACGACCGTGCCCATGGTGGGCAGCTGCATGTGGGTGTGCGGGTCGATCCCGCCGGGCATGACGAAGCAGCCGCCCTGCCTCGACGACCTCCGCGCCGGACGGCACGTCGAGCGCGTCGCCGGCCGCGGCCACGACGCCGTCCCGGAGCAGCAGATCGGCCCGCTTCCGCCCGTCCTCGGTGACCACCGTGCCGCCGCGAATCCAGGTCGCCGCCATCCACGTCCTCCCGGTCAGGACGGGCCCGCCGTCGCTTGAATGTGCCCGTCCTTCCCCTGATACTGCGACACCGTGCGCCGGGTCCAATCCATCGTCGCGAAGGACCCCGCCTGAGCGCTCCCCTCCTCATCGGGCCCGATTGTTCCGGCAGGTCGGTCGCGGTCACCGGCGGCCGGGTGACCGCCGCGGCCGCCCCGGGCGCGCGGACCCTCGACGCCACCGGCGCCGACATCGTCCCCGGGAACGTCTGCGCCCACACGCACCTCTACAGCGGGCTCGCCTCCTACGGGATGCCGCCCCCGGTCCCGCCCCCCGGGAGCTTCCTCCAGATCCTGGAGCGGGTCTGGTGGCGGCTCGACCGGGCCCTCGACGCGGACAGCCTGCGGGCGTCCGCCCGGGACGCCGTCGCCCGCGCGCTCCTCGCCGGGACGACCTCGCTCGTCGATCACCAGGAGTCACCGGCCTTCATCGAGGGATCCCTCGCGGTTCTCGCGGAGGCCTGCGACGAGCTGGGCGTGCGCGCGCTCCTCTGCTACGGCGCCACCGAGCGGAACGGGGGAATCGAGGAGGCGCGGCGGGGCCTGGCCGAGTGCCGGCGCCTCGCCCCCACGCCGACGCTCCGCGGCCTGGTCGGCCTGCACGCGAGCTTCACCGTCTCCGACGAGACGATCCGCGAGGCCGGGCGCGTGGCCAGGGACCTGGGCACCGTGGTCCACGTCCACGTGGCGGAGGACCTCGCCGACGTGGCCGACGCCCGCGCCCGCGGCACGCCCGGACCGCTCGAGCGCCTGCTCGCCCTCGACGCCCTGCCGCCCGGCTCCATCCTGGCGCACGGGGTGCATCTCTCGCCCGAGGAGGTCGCCCTCGTGAACGAGGCCGGGCTCTGGCTGGTGCAGAATCCCCGATCGAACGAGGGGAACAAGGTGGGCTACCCGGGCGCGCTGCGCTACGGCCGCCGGGTGGCGCTCGGCACCGACGGCTGGCACGCCGACATGGCGGTGGAGGAGGCGGCGCTCTTCCGCCTGGCCGCCGCTCCACGGCGACGACCGGGCCGCGGGCCGGCTCGCGGCGGGGAACGCGCTCGTGGCCCAGCGCTTCGAGGCGGCCGCGCAGGCCGCTCACCCCGGGTGCGCTCGGGGACGTGGTCGTGCGGGACGGGCGGGGCGTCCGGCACGTCGTCGTGAACGGGCGGGTCGTGGTAGAGGACGGGCGGCTCGTCTCCGGCGACCTGGTGGAGATCACCCAGGCCTCCCGGCGCGAGGCGGCGCGGCTCTGGCAGCGCATGGCGGCGATTCACTAGCGGCAACAGGCGGAAGGGGTTTCACATGGCGCGTCTGGGACTCGAGCAGGCAGTGGTGGACCGGGACACCTACGAGCGCACGCTGAAGCGCTTCCGGGAGGCCGGCGTGGTGCTGCCGACCCTCGGCCAGCTGAAGGACCCCGGGACGATCCCCGCCTCGATCAAGAGCCGGCTCCCGTCGGTCGATCCCGACACGGCCCACCCGCTCAACCTCTTCCGCGTGCACTGGTTCAACGACGCCTCCCGGCGCGGCGTGGCGGACCTCCCCGGATACCTCGAGCTCCCCTCGAAGCTCACCGGCGTGAAGGCGCGCATCGTGCTCGCGCTCGGCGATCGCTTCCCGATGATCAACGCGCACAAGGTGCTCGCCGCCTACGGCTGCCTCGTGCCCCGGGTGGTCACCGGCCAGTTCGACCCCACGCGCCACCGCGCGGTGTGGCCCTCCACCGGCAACTACTGCCGCGGCGGCGTGGCCATCTCCCGCATCCTCGGCTGCCGCGGCGTGGCGGTGCTCCCGGAGAACATGAGCCAGGAGCGCTTCGACTGGCTCGACAAGTGGGTGGGCGACCCCAGCGACATCGTCCGGACGCCGGGCTCCGAGAGCAACGTGAAGGAGATCTACGACACCTGCGCGGCGATGGACCGCGATCCGGCCAACATCATCTTCAACCAGTTCTGCGAGTTCGGGAACTACGTCGTCCACCGCACGGTGACCGGCGCGGCGCTCGAGCGGATCTACCGCAAGCTCGCGGAAGGCAAGAAGGGCACGCGGCTGGCCGCGTACGTGTCGGCGTCGGGGTCGGGCGGCACGCTCGCCGCCGGCGATCACCTCAAGGAGGCGCTGGGCGCGAAGATCGTGGCCGTGGAGGCCGCCGAGTGCCCCACGCTGCTGTACAACGGCTTCGGCGAGCACAACATCCAGGGCATCGGCGACAAGCACGTGCCCTTCATCCACAACGTGATGAACACCGACGTGGTGACCGCGGTGAGCGACCACGCCACCGACACGCTCTTCGCCCTCTTCAACACCGAGGCGGGGCGGAAGTACCTGGTGGAGCGGCAGGGGCTCGACCCGGCGCTGGTGGCGAACCTCGCGCACCTGGGGCTCTCCGGCATCTGCAACATGCTGGCGGGGATCAAGACGGCGAAGTACCTCGACCTCGGGCCGGACGACGTCGTCCTCACCGTGGCCACCGACGGCGCCGCCCTCTACGGCAGCGAGCTCGCGAAGTCGCTCCGCACCCACTTCCACGACCGGTTCGACACGCTGGCCGCCGGCGAGACCTGGGGCCAGTCGCTCGCGGCGACCACCACGGACGACCTGCTCGAGCTGTCCCACGTGGACCGCAAGCGCATCTTCAACCTGGGCTACTTCACCTGGGTCGAGCAGCAGGGCGTCTCCATCGAGGAGTTCAACGCGCGCGCCGCGCAGTCCTTCTGGAACGGCCTGATGGGTCTCGTGCCGGCCTGGGACGCCATGATCGCCGAGTTCAACGCCAAGAGCGGCGCGCAGGCGGCGTAGGCGGCATGACCCCGGGAGCCGTCCGCTTCCGCTGCCACGGGTGTGGCGCGATCGTCGATCCCGCCCGGGCGCTGCCGTTCCGATGCCCGGCGGCCGGCGCGCCCGGCGACGACACCGACCACGTGCTCGTCCCGGAGGCGTCCGACGAGGCGTTCCCGGGAGGCCGGGAGCCCGATCCCTTCGTCCGCTACCGGACGCTGCTCTCCCCCTACCGGCTGGCCCGCCAGTCCGGGCTGCCCGACGGCGCGTGGATCGACATCGTGGGGCGGATCGACGAGGCGCTCGCGAACGTCGACGGCCGCGGGTTCCGGGTCACGCCGATGGCGGCTCAGCCCGCGCTCGCCCGGGCGGCCGGGATCGAGGGGCCGCTCTGGGCGAAGGACGAGACCGGGAACGTCTCCGGCTCCCACAAGGCGCGCCACCTCATGGGGGTCATGCTCTACCTCCGGGTGCTGGAGGAGGCGGGCTTGCCGGCCGGCGAGGGGCTCCGGAAGCGGCGGCTCGCCATCGCCTCCTGCGGGAACGCGGCGCTCGCGGCCTCGGTGATCGCCCGCGCCGCCGGCTGGCCGCTCGACGTCTTCATCCCCCCGAGCGCGAGCCCGACGGTGGTGAAGCGGCTGCGAGACCTCGGCGCCGCCATCACCGTGTGTGAACGGCGTCCGGGCGAGGCCGGGGATCCCTGCTACCTGCGCTTCGTCGAGGCGGTGTCGGCCGGCGCCATCCCGTTCGGCGTCCAGGGAACCGCGAACGGGCTCGCGGTGGAGGGCGGCCGGACGCTCGCCTTCGAGATGGCCGAGTGGCTGCGGGACGCCGGAGCGAGCCCCGGGTCCCTCTTCGTCCAGGTGGGCGGAGGCGCGCTGGCGAGCGGGCTCGCCCAGGGCTTCTCGATCGCCGCCGCCCACGGCGTGCTGCCCCGGCTTCCCCGGCTCGTCGCCGTGCAGACGGCGGCCTGCGCGCCGCTCGAGCGGGCCTGGAGGCTCGCCTCCGGCGTGGCGCTCCCCGACGCCGCCCACCACCGGTCGCGCTACATGTGGCCCTGGGAGGAAGCGCCGGCGAGCGTCGCCGACGGCATCCTCGACGACGAGACCTACGACTGGTGGGCGATCGTGGAAGGCATGCGGGAGAGCGCCGGCCACCCCGTGATCGTGGGCGAGGAGCTGCTCGAGCGCGCGCGCGACCTGGTCCGGGCGCACGCCGGCGTGTCCGCGTCGGCCACCGGGACCTCCGGGTTCGCGGGCGTGCTCGCCGCGGCGCCGAGCGGCGGGGTGGCGGTCGTCCTGTCCGGCGTCGCGCGCTGACGGGGGTGGAGGCCGCTCCTGGCCCCCGCTAGGCTTCCTCCACCGAAGTCCCGGGACCCGTCGAATCCCTCGGCCGCTCTCCCGGAATCGCGGAGGTTCCCGTGCCCCGTGCCCTCGTCGCCGCTGCGCTCGCCGTCGCCCTGTCCGTGCCCGCCGTCGCCGCGGAACCGGCCCGGCCGCCCGGCGACGCCATCCTCCTCACCATCTTCCTTCGCCACGACCAGTCCCGGCCGCTCCCCGAGCTGAACGCCCAGCTCACGAAGAACGGCTGGTACGAGAAGTTCCCGCCCGCCGGCATCGAGGTGGTGAGCTGGTACGTGGTCATGGGCATCGGCCAGGTGGTGACCCTGCGCGTGCCCCCCGACCGGCTCCGGGACGTGAACCTGGCCATCGAGAACGCCGGGTGGGGCGCCTACCGGACCGAGTTCTACCCGGCCTACGACTTCCGTCCTGTCTGGGACGAGATGCAGAAGAAGCGGAAGCCGTAGCGCGTGCTACCTTCGGGGTCGGCCTCGCCGTGGACCCCATCGACTTCCTGCGGGCGACCCCGCCTTTCGACCTCCTGCCGCGCACGGTCTTCGACGCCGCGGCGCGCCAGCTGACCGAGCGCCGCTTCCCCGCCGGGACCTGGCTCGTCCGGGCCGACGGGGAGCCTCTCCACGACCTGTACGTCATCCTCTCGGGCTCGGTCCGGCTCGAGCGGCACGGCCAGACGGTCCAGGTGCTCGAGGAGGGCGAGACCTTCGGCTACACCTCGCTGCTCACCGGGAAGGCCTCCTTCGACGTCGTGGTGGAGGACGACCTCGTGGCCTGCGCGCTGCCGGCCGCGGTGTTCCGGGAGCTCGCCGAGGAGCCGCGGTTCGCCGGGCACTTCGCCGCCGGGCTGGGCGAGCGGCTGCGCTCGAGCCTGGAGCTCTCGCCGGTGGCCAGCTTCCAGCCCGATCTCTCGGGCGAGGTGGGCCGGCTCGCCGCGGGCCCGCCGGTCTGGATGGAGGCGACGGCCACGCTGGTCGAGACCGCTCGCGCCATGCGGGACCACGGGATCTCGTCGGTGCTCGTCCGCGGGGATCCCCCGGGGATCCTGACCGATCGGGACCTGCGCAACCGGGTGGTGGCCGAGGGCATCGGGGGCGAGACGCCCGTGTCCGAGGTGGCGACCCGCCCGCTCTGGACGCTCCCCGCGAGCACCCCCGTGTACGAGGCGTGGATGGCGCTCCTCGACGGGAACCGCCACCACCTCCCGCTGATGAGGGACGGAGAGGTGGTCGGGGTGGTGACCTCCACCGACCTCATGCGCGCGACCGCGCAGGGCCCGGTGGCGGCGGTGCGGAACGTGGAGCGCATCGCGTCGCGCGAGGGGCTGGCGGGCCACGGCGCCCGGGTCGCCGAGATGGTCGCGGGCCTGCTGGCCGCGCGGCTCGATCCGGTGATCATCGCGCAGCTCGTGGCGCGCCTGAACGACGCGCTGCTCCGCCCGATCGTCCGCTGGGCGGAGGCGGATCTGGGGCCGCCTCCCGCGCCCTACGCCTGGCTGGCGCTGGGGTCGGAGGGGCGGATGGAGCAGACGCTGCTCACCGACCAGGACAACGCGCTCGTCTTCGCCGACGCGGCGGGGAACGACCGCTCCTGGTTCCAGGCCTTCGCGGAGAAGGTGAACGCCGACCTCGAGCGGGCCGGCTTCCCGGTGTGCCCGGGCGGCTACATGGCGCGGAACTGGAACGGCACGCTGGGCGAGTGGCGCGAGCGCTTCGCCGGCTGGATTCGCGACCCGCGCCCGCAGTCGCTCCTCGAGGCGGCCATCTTCTTCGACCACCGCCGGGTCATGGGCAAGCTCGACGTGGAGCCGCTCCAGGCGGAGATGGCCGTGGCGGCGTCGGAGCCGCTCTTCCTGCGCGCCATGGCCCAGGAGGCGATCCGCTTCACGCCCCCGCAGATGCTGCTCCTGCGGCTGCGGGGCGCGTCCTCCGTGGTGGATCTCAAGAAGCAGGGCATCTCGCCCATCGTCTTCCTGGCGCGGTGCTACGCGCTCGAGATCGGCTCCCGGGCGCGCGGCACCCTCGACCGGCTCGAGGCGGCCGAGCGGGCCGGGCGCATGGCGCCCGACCTGCGCGACAACGTCTCCGAGGCCTACCGCTTCCTCTCCGGCCTGCGCCTGCGGCTGCAGCTCCGCACGCTCGCCGAGGGCGGGCCGCCCCCGGACGAGGTGGCGCTCTCCGCGCTCTCGCCCGTCGAGCGGACCCGCCTCAAGGAGTCGTTCCGGGTGGTGAAGGCCTGGCAGGACATGGCCGCCTACCACCACCGGCTGTGAGGCGCGGGCCCCCGATCAGTGCTTGCTCGCCCCGGACGCGCCGAAGCCGGTCTGGGCGCGGACGTACTGGTCCTCGAACGCCTCCGCCTCCGCCTTGGCCCGCGCCGAGTGGTCGGTCTTCGAGAAGACGAAGGCGGCCAGGAAGGCGATCGGCATCGCGAAGAGGGCAGGCTGATCGTAGGGGAAGATGGGCTTCGGGTTCCCGAGCACGGCCACCCAGACCGACTTGGAGAGGACGACGAAGATCACCGCCGAGAAGAGGCCCGAGTAGCCGCCGGCGAGCGCGCCCCGGGTGCTGAGCCCCTTCCAGTACATGGAGAGGATGAGGACCGGGAAGTTGGCCGCCGCGGCGACGCCGAAGGCGAGGCCGACCATGAAGGCCACGTTCTGCTTCTCGAAGAGGATTCCCGAGCGCGATGGCGATGATGCCGAGGCCGATGGTGGCGAACTTGGAGACGCGGATCTCCGCCTCCTCGGTGGCGGTGCCCTTCTTGATCACGCGCGCGTAGAGGTCGTGCGAGATGGCCGACGCGCCGGCCAGCGCCAGGCCCGAGACCACGGCCAGGATGGTGGCGAAGGCCACCGCGGCGAGGAACCCGAGCAGCAGGTTGCCGCCCACGGCCTTGGCGAGGTGCATGGCGACCATGTTCCCGCCGCCGACGAGCTTGCCGCCGAGCTGGCCGCCCTCGAAGAAGGCCGGGTCGAGGCCGACGATGAGGACCGCCGAGAGCCCCATGAGGAAGATGACGTTGAAGAAGTAGGCCACGAAGCCCGAGGCGAAGAGGACCGACTTGCGCGCCTCCTTGGCGTTGCTCACGGTGAAGAAGCGCATCAGGATGTGGGGAAGGCCGGCGGTCCCGAACATGAGCCCCATGCCCAGCGAGATGGCGTTCACCGGGTCGGCCAGCAGCGGGCCCGGGGCCATCAGGCGCCACCCGTTCTTGTGCACCGTGGTCGCGCGCTCCACCAGCGTCGCGTAGGAGAAGCCGAAGCGGCTCATGGCCAGGATCATGACGAGCGTGCCGCCGGCGAGGAGCATGCAGGCCTTGATGATCTGCACCCAGGTCGTGGCCACCATGCCGCCGAAGATCACGTAGACCATCATGAGCGTCCCGACGATCACGATGGCGATGGGGTAGTCGAGGCCGAAGAGCAGCTTGATGAGCTGCCCGGCTCCGACCATCTGGGCGATGAGGTAGAAGATCACCACCGTGAGCGAGGAGATGGCCGCCATGGTGCGGACCTTCCCCTGGTCGAGCCGGTAGGACGTGATGTCGGCGAAGGTGAAGCGCCCCAGGTTCCGAAGCCGCTCGGCCATCAGGAAGAGGATGACCGGCCAGCCCACGAAGAAGGCGATCATGTACATGTAGCCGTCGAAGCCCTGCGTGTACGTCATGGCGGTGAGGCCGAGCAGGGTGGCGGCCGACATGTAGTCGCCGGCGATGGCGAGGCCGTTCTGGAAGCCGGTGATGCCTCCACCGGCCGTGTAGAAGTCGGTGGCGGTCCGGGTCCGGCGCGAGGCCCAGTAGGTGATGCCCATGGTGAGCGCCACGAACAGGACGAACATCCCGATGGCGTAGACGTTGATGGGCTGCTTGGCGGTGGCGCCCTCCATGGCCGGGCCAGCCGCCTCGGCGGCCCACGGGGCGAGCAGCGCGAGGACCACGGCGCCGATCTTCTTCCCGGAGGGAGGCGCGGGCTGGGTCGCGTCCTTCACGATCTGTGCGGTCAGCCGGTCGAACTCGGTGTTGGCGCGACGGACGTAGAGCGCGGTGAGCGCCCAGAAGCCCACGAACATGACCAGCCCGGCGGCGACGCCGACGGTCAGCGTCGATCCCGGGGAGACGCGCTGGCCGATCACGCCCGGCGCGAAGGCCACGACCATGACGAAGCCGTAGAAGCCGACGAGGACGATGGCGGCGAGCGTCCAGGCGAAGCGGCTGCGGCGCTTCACCAGTTCGTCGAAGGTGGGGTTGGAACGGATCCGCTGGTACACCTCGCTGCTCATTCGATTCTCCCGGGGCCGGTTGGGGGAAAAAGGCGTCGCAGCCTAGCAAAACGAATCGGGAAGATCGGCCAAAATGGCGTCAATCCTCGGGTAATTGACCCGAAGCAATCGACCCGGGAATCGGTCGGGAATCGGTCGGGAAGCGCGGGAGCGCGCGGCACCCATCCGGGGTCGGGAGTTTTCCGGTGGGGAGGACGGGATTCGTACTCGGCGGGCTGGGTATTGCGCCCAATATCGAAGGGTCGCGGGAAGGAGCAGAGTCGTCTTCAGAAAGGGAGAAACCAAATGAAGACGATCAACGGCGGCAGCGCGGTTCCCGGTGGCTACTACCTCTCCAAGAGCAACTGGGAGATCTTCCCCATCGCGCGCGACGGCGAGCGGCTGCCCGGCAAGTCTTCGGAGCACTACGTGAAGGTGAACACGGCGGCGGCGCTGGCGCTGATGCCGGTGCTCGGCGGCCTCATGGTGGTGTTCCTCCCCTTCATCGGCCTGTACCTGACGGCGAAGACCATGGTCGGCGGCGTCACCGGCGCGTTCAACCGGTCGGCGAAGGACCTGGCCGCGACGGTCACCCCGGGCTGGGCGCCCGGCGCCGCGCACATGACCGGCAAGCCCACCGACGAGAAGGCCGCCGAGGGCGCCAAGGTCGCCGAGCCCGAAGATCGAGGAGCTGGCCAAGGAAGTCGACGCCAAGCGCAAGGCGCTAGCGCAACGAGTTCGAAGTGCGGGCGGGGGCCCGAAGCAGGGAGGCGACGCCGATCGGCGCCGCCTCCTCTCGTTTCGGGATCACCAGCGCCGCGCGCGCGTCGGCTTCACCGGGCCCGGGCTCCTCGACGTCCCGCTGCGGGGCGTGCGCGGCTTCGGGGCCGCCGGCGTCTTCGGCTCTCCCGACTTGAAGCGCCGGTCCATCGACTCCTGGGCCTCGGTCGGCTGCGCGAGCCCCATCGACTTGAGCGTCGCGTCGGCCGTCGCCCTCCATGGAGACCACGTTCCGGCGGCTCATGCCCTTGCGCATGCTCGACCGGTAGGCCGTGCTGCCCTGGAAGGCCTCCGAATCCTGCATGGACCGCGCGACCTCCCGCGCGGCGTTCGCCACGGCGGGGTGGCCGCGGTCCGAGAACTGCTGGAAGAGGACGAAGACCCGCTGGTGGGCCAGGTCGTGCTGCCCCCGGCGGGCCAGCTCCTCGGCCTCGATCTGGGCGCGGACGAGCTCGGCCTGGGCGACGACGACGTCGAGGGCGTGGTCGGGGCGAGCCTGCTCTGCACCGGCCACCACCCGCTCCGCGCCCGCCTGGAGCGAGAATTTCTCCCGCACCACCAGCGACTCCTGCCCGACGACGGCGTAGCTGCCCTCGACCTCGAAGGCGGGAACCTCGCCCGACGGCGAGGCGACCGCGGCCAGCTCGACCGAGACGACCACGTGGCGCGTCTCGTCGGCGAGGATGTCGGGGATGCGGATGGTGACGCCCGAGCCGGTCGGCTCGGAGTCGACGTCGGAGACGACGCCCGTCACCAGGTGGCCGCCCAGCGGCCGGATCACGAGCCGGAGGTCCTGGGCGTACGTCGAGAGCAGGCCGCCCAGCTCGCGGGCGAAGGCGGTCATGGCGTCGTCGGGGCCGGCCACGAAGGCGTAGTTGCCCTTTCCGCGGGTGGAGAGGTCGCGGAGCAGCTCCTGGTCGGCGTCGGCGCCGTAGCCGAAGGCCGACAGGCTGGCGCGGCCGAGGTTCTTCTCGAGCAGCGGCAGCAGCTCGGTGCCCTGGGTGGCGACGCCCACGTTGGCATGGCCGTCGGTGAAGAGGATCACGCGGACGAGCATGCCGTCGGGGAGCTGGGCGCCGTTCGCGAGCCGCAGCCCCTCCAGCATGCCGCCGGCGAGGTTCGTGGAGCCCTGGTCGGTGAGCCGCTCGACGGCGGTCTTCAGCACGTCCTTCCGCCCCTGGGTCATCTGGACGGGGGGCGAGACCACCTCGACGTGGTCGGTGAAGGTGACGACGCCGCAGAAGTCGCCCGGGGCGAGGTGGTCGACGAGCTTCTGGACCGACTTCTTGGCGCGGTCGAGCTTGGGGCCGGCCATGGAGCCGGAGACGTCGATGACGGGGATGACGCAGACGGGCGGGCGGCGCGACTCCCACTCCACGTGGGGGGCGTCGAGGGTCACGACCAGGTGGGTGCGGAAGGGGTGGTCGAAGCGAATCTTCTCGAACGGGAGGCGGGCGGTGGTCTTCATGTGGAACAGCGTACGGAGGGGACGGACACGGCGTACGATGGGGGGGTGACCGCTTCCGTCCTCGCCACCCTGGGCTGGGCCGTCGTGCTCGCGGCAGGCCTGGCACCGGCGGTCGAGACGCCCCCTGCGGGGGCACGGTCCACCGCCCAGGAGAGGGCGAGGCGCGCGATGGTCGAGCAGCAGCTCGTGGCCAGGGGCATCCGGGACCCGTTCGTCCTGGCGGCGATGAGGACGGTCCCTCGGCACGAGTTCGTCCCGGAGAACGTGCGGGCCAGCGCCTACGAGGACGGACCACTGCCCATCGGGCGCGGGCAGACCATCAGCCAGCCGTTCGTCGTGGCCTACATGGTGGAGGCCCTGGAACTGCGCGGGACCGACCGCGTCCTCGAGGTGGGATCCGGGTCGGGGTACGCGGCAGCGGTGCTGTCGGTTCTCGCGGCCGACGTCTACGGGATCGAGCTGGAAGCGGAGCTTCACGCCCGGAGCGTCGCCACGCTGGCGCGACTCGGCTACCGCAACGTCCACCTGAGGCACGGGGACGGCTTCGCGGGCTGGCCGGAGGCCGCACCGTTCGACGCCATCGTCATCAGCTGCGCCGTGGCGGAGATTCCGCGGCCGCTCTGGGACCAGCTTCGCGAGGGCGGTCGCGTCGTCTACCCGAAGGGGCCCGCCACGGGTTTCCAGGAGCTCGTGGTCGTGACCAAGACGCCAGGAGGCCCGGTCGAGCGGCGGCTGGAGCCGGTCCGGTTCGTCCCGATGCGGCGCGCGCCGTAGCACCGCGGCTCGGCCCATGGTCTCTCGCGCCCTCGCCGACCTCGTGCTGCTCGCGCACCTCGGCTTCATCCTGTTCGTCGTGCTGGGGGGAATCGCCGTCCGGTGGCGGCGCTGGATGGCGTTCCTGCACCTGCCCTGTGCCGCCTACGGAGTCGCCGTCGAGTACCGGGGCTGGATCTGCCCGCTCACGCCCCTGGAGAATCGGCTCCGCGCGCTCGGTGGCGAGCAGGGCTACCGCGGTGGGTTCGTCGAGCACTACGTCGTGCCGATCGTGTACCCGGAGGCGTTCTCGCCGGCGGTGGGGGTCGCTCTTGCGGTCGCGGTGGTGGGAGTCAATATCGCCGTCTACGTGTGGGCGCTGCGGCGGCCGTGATCCGTCTGGCACGGAGTCGCAGCGGGGCCGATGACTGCACGCAAGAGGCCTCCGGGTAATCAGGATGCCCGGGAGACCACACGTCCAGGGCTTCGAAGACGGATGCGAGGTGCTCGGTTAAGCTGGAGATCTGGAGGTTCCCATGGCTGGTGTACCGATGACCGCTGCCCTCGCAGGCCTGTCCTGCAAGCTGACCCATGGACCGTCTGGAATGGTCATCTCGACCGTGCCCCCGGTCGACAACGGCGGGGACGGGTCGAGCTTCTCGCCCACCGACCTCGTCGGCGCCGCGCTCGCATCCTGCGCCCTCAGCACGATGGCGCTCGTGGCCAAGCGCGAGGGGCTCACCTGGGGCGACGCCGGTGCGAGGGTGGAGAAGCGCATGACGCCGCCGCCGCGCCGCATCGGGGAGCTCGTCCTGGTCATCGACATGCCGCGCGAGGTGCTACCCGAGCAGCGCGCCCGCCTCGAGGAGATCGCCAGGACCTGCCCGGTCGCGCGCAGCCTCCACCCCGACGTGGGGGTGCCCATCGAGTTCCGGTACCCGGGCGCCTGACGTCGTCAGTAAATCCCGAACCCGAGCCGCATCATCCAGGTGTTCAGGCTGTTCACGTCCACCGCGCCGAAGAACTGGTGCGTGTAGTCGACACCCAGCGTGAGGTGGAGGGGCAGCATCATCGGGAACGCCCAGCCGGCGCCGAGGAGCAGGTTGCCGCCGAAATAGGTGACCCCGACTCCGTACGGCGACACCGACGAGAGCGTGGATAGCCCTCCGCCCCCGCGCAGGAAGAAGCCGTGCACGAAGGGGAAGAGGGTGGCCACGGCGTCGTAGTCGATCACGGTCACGCCGTTGCTTCCGCCGTACGGGTCGTTCCCGAAGGTGGTGACGCCGGACAGGTCGAACCCCAGCAGGAGCTGCGGCGCCAGTCGCGGCCCGGCCTCGACGTGGTAGGCGAGCCCCCCGAGACTGGCGTAGCTGCCGTAGCCGTAGGGCGCGTACCAGGTCTCGACGCCGTAGCCGAGCCCGAGATTGAAGTAGAAGGGGCTCAGCGGAGGAGGCCGGGGCGCGACGTACACGGGCGGTGGAGGAGGCGGGTAGTACGGCGCGGCGCGCACGGGAGGGGGTGGCGGAGGGGGAGGGTACCCGTAGGGTGGGGGGTACTGCGCGGCCGCGGCGAGCGGGGCGGCGAGCAGCAGGACGAGCGCGAGGCGACGCATGCAAACAGAACGTCGCGGGCCAGCTGCTTATTCAACGAGCGCCCGCAGTTTCGACGCCGTGAATCGCGGCCGGGCGGCATTAAGGTCAATTGCGCCATCCAGGTGGATCGGACCATGGCCGACCGACTCTCCCGTCGCTGGAAGCGCTGGTTTTCCCTGGAAGCCTACGGGCTCTTCACGAGCACGCTTTTCCGGGCGAGCACGCCGCCGCAGACCTTGCGCGATCGCTTCGAGCGCTTCGCCAGCGTGAGCCGGGAGGCGATCCGGCGCAAACATCTCCAGGTTTCCTTCGACGACCACCGGGCGGGCCCGGTGATGGTCGAATCGGTGCGCGCCGGCCGATCGCCCAGCTGCACCGTCCTCCACCTGCACGGCGGCGGGTTCGTCTTCGGATCGCCAGCCACGTACCGAAATCGTGCGATCCGGCTCGCCTACCGACTCGACGCAGAGGTCTTCGTTCCAGATTACCGTCTCGCGCCGGAGCACCCATTCCCTGCGGCGCTCGAGGACGTCCTCCTGGCCTACCAGCACCTCCGGTCGATGCGCCCCGGAGTGCCCACGTTCGTCACCGGCGACTCGGCCGGCGGCGGACTGGTCCTGAGCCTGTTGGTCCGGGTTCGAGAGCTCGGCGAAGCCAGTCCCGCCGGTGCGATCCTGCTCTCTCCGTGGACGGACCTCTCGGCGTCGGGTGCGTCCGTGGACGGCAACCGCCGCACCGATCGCTGGCTCACGCGTGCCCACCTTTCCCGGTGGGCGAGCTACTACGTGGGTGACGCCGATCCGAGAACGCCGCTCCTGTCGCCGCTCTTCGCCGATCTCTCCGGGTTGCCGCCGCTCTTCCTGCTCGTCGGCGAGGACGAGATCCTGCTGGACGACGCCGTGCGCGTCGCGGAGCGAGCGACGCGCGCCGGCACCGACGCGCGCCTGCTCGTGGGCAAGCGGATGCAGCACGACTGGCCCCTCACGTTGCCGTGGCTCGACGAGAGCCGGGAAGCCTGGAACGCGATGCGGGCCTTCGTCCAGGAGCGCTGCGCCGCGCGTTGACCGCGTTGGCCCACCCAGCCCACGTCCCGGTGCATACTCCCCGGAGGAGAAAGACCATGGAATACACCCGCCTCGGCAACACCGGCCTCCAGGTATCCCGCATCTGCCTCGGCTGCATGACCTACGGGGCTCCGGCCACCGGCGCCCTGCAACCGGGCCGCCACGCGTGGGCGCTCGACGAGGCGGCGAGCCAGCCCTTCCTCCGCCAGGCGCTGGACCTCGGGATCAACTTCTTCGACACCGCCAACGTCTACTCGAGCGGCGCCAGCGAGGAGGTGCTGGGCCGGTTCCTGAAGGGCAGCGTCCGCCGCGAGTCGGTCGTCATCGCCACGAAGGTCCACGGCCTCATGCGCGACGAGCCCAACGGCCGCGGCCTCTCCCGCAAGGCCATCTTCTTCGAGGCCGAGGAGAGCCTGCGGCGCCTCGGGACCGACCACGTCGACCTGTTCCAGATCCACCGCTGGGACCCGGAGACGCCCATCGAGGAGACGCTCGAGGCCCTCCACGACCTGGTGAAGTCGGGGAAGGTCCGCTACCTGGGCGCGTCGTCCATGTTCGCCTGGCAGTTCGCGAAGGCGCTCTACCTGGCCGGCCGGAACGGATGGGCGCGCTTCGTCTCCATGCAGAACCACTACAACCTGATCTACCGGGAGGAGGAGCGGGAGATGATGCCGCTCTGCCAGTCCGAGGGCATCGGGGTCATCCCCTGGAGCCCGCTCGCCCGGGGACGGCTCGCCCGCCCCTGGCAGGCCGAGAGCACGAAGCGTCTCGAGACCGACCAGTTCGGAAAGACCCTCTACGCCCGCACCGAAGCGGCCGACCGCCAGGTCATCGACCGCGTCGGCCAGGTGGCCGAGAAGCGCGGGATCCCCCGCGCCCAGGTCGCACTGGCCTGGCTGCTCGGCAAGCCCGGGGTCACCGCCCCGATCGTCGGCGCCACGAAGGCCAGCCACCTGGAGGACGCGGTGGCGGCGCTCTCGGTCCGCCTCACGCCCGAGGAGGTCGCCTCGCTCGAGGAGCCGTACGTTCCGCACCCGGTGGCGGGCTTCGGCTGAGGATCTCCCGCAGGCGCTGCAGCGCGCCGGCGAGGTCGGGGGATCCGTCGAGCACCGGCAGGAGCGGGTCGGTCCGCATCCGGGCGGCGCGCCTCGGCACGTTCCGGATGGTGAACCAGGCGGGATCGAGCCGGCGATTCACCTCGATCCACCGGAGCGGCACGGACACGGGCGCTCCCGGGCGAGGCCGGACCGAGTAGGGCGCGACGATGGTCTTCCCGAGGCCGTTCTGCAGGTAGTCGAGGTAGACCTTCCCGCCCCGCGCCCCCAGCGACCGCGCGGTGGTCGAGACGTCCGGGTGTCGCAGCTCCAGCGTCCGGGCGAGCGACTCGGCGAAGGCCCGCGACTGCTCGTGGGTGAGCTGCCGCCCGAGCGGGACGAGCACGTGAAGCCCCTTCTGGCCGGTGGTCTTCGCGTACGAAGGGACCCCGAGCTCCTCGCACAGCTCGTGAAGGCCCAGGGCCAGCTCGAGCACGTGCGCGAAGGGGGCGTCCTTGGGATCGAGGTCGACGATGCACCAGTCCGGCCGCCCCAGGTCGTCCGCCCGGCTGGACCAGACGTGGATGGGAATGGTCCCGAGGTTGGCGAGCCAGGCCAGCCCTTCCTCGTCGTCGACGAGGAAGCAGTCGAGGTCGCGGTCGGCCTCCTCGCTGTGCACGCGCACCGTCCGGATCCAGCCGGGTCGCCACCTGGGCGCGTCCTTCTGGAAGAAGCTCTTGCCGTCGATGCCGTCCGGGTAGCGGGTGAGGACGAGCGGTCGGTCCTTCAGGAACGGGAGCATCCGCGGCGCGATGGCCCGGTAGTAGGCGACCAGGTCGCCCTTGGTGAGGCCGTCCTGGGGGAAGAAGACCTTGTCCGGGTTCGTGACCTCCACCTGCCGGGCGGCCGCGTCCGCATCGGCGGGGTCCGGCGGCTCCGGAGCGGCCGGAGGGTCCGGCGGCTCTGTCGGTTCGCCCCCCTCGACCCGCAGCGCATCCTCGGGCCGCTTGTCGTCGCGGACCCGGAGGAAGGCCGGCTGGCGCAGGAGCCCGTCCTGCGTCCACTCCTTGAATCGGACCTCCACGACCAGCTCCGGCTCGACCCAGGTGTTGCCCCGGCCCCTGGGCGCCTCCCCCGCGCACGCCGGCTCAGGCCGGGCCGCCGCCGACAGCCTGGCGTGCAGGGCCTCGAGCTCCCGCTCGGAGAAGCCGGTGCCCACGCTCCCGGCGTAGGTCAGCCCGCCGCCCCGCCAGGCCGCCAGGTGCAGGGCGCCGAAGCCGGACCGGCTCCCGCGCGGAGACGTGAATCCGACCACCACGAAGTCCCCGGTGCGGTCGCGCCGGATCTTCACCCAGCTCTCCGATCGTCCGGACCGGTACGTCGAGTCGCCTCTCTTCCCCACGATGCCCTCCAGGTCTCGCGACGACACCTCGCGGAAGAGCGCCTGGCCGTCGCCCTCGACGTGATCCGCGAACTGCACCGGGCCTTCGTCCGGCACCACCATCCGGAGAAGCCGCTTCCGCTCCCGCAGCGGCAAGGCCCGCACGTCGCGGTCCCCCACCGAGAGGAGGTCGAAGACGTGCAGCGTGGCCGGATTCTCCAGCGCCGCGCGCGCCGCGTCGGCGTTCCCGGCGAGCTGGCCGCGGGACTGCAGCGCCTGGAAGGACGGACGGCCGTCCGGACCGAGCACGACCAGCTCCCCGTCCAGGGTCGCGTCGACCGGGAGCATGCCCACCGCCTTCGCCACCTCCGGGAAGCGGGAGGTGGCCAGATCGCCGCTCCGGTAGCGGAGCGTCACCGCGCCTCCCTCGCGCCGCGCCAGCGCGCGGTACCCGTCGTACTTCACCTCGAAGAGCCAGCCCGGCCGCGAGAAGGGCTCGTCGCGCTGCGTGGCCAGCATGGGGCGCTCGTCCTCCACGGGGATCCGGCGCACCGGTGCGCCGAGGCGAGCGGCCTCCTCGACGGCCTCATCGGCGCGGCTCGTGCCCGCGCCCACCTCCTCGACGGTGCGTCCGGAGAGCACGGACGCCGGCGAGAAGGGATGACGGCCCTCGGGGTCGACGAAGGCGTCTCCCCGGTGCTTCAGGAGGAGCCACTGCCGCTTCCCGCCCCCGTCACCGCGCGTGCGGACGAGGGTCCACTCCCCGCGAAGCTTGCGGCCTCGCAGCCGGAAGACGAGCTTGCCGTCCGCGAGCCCCTTCTCCGGATCGCCGTCGGGCTCCCAGGTGCCCTGATCCCAGACGATGACCGCCCCGGCGCCGTAGTTTCCTGCCGGGATGACGCCCTCGAAGTCGGCGTACTCGAGCGGATGGTCCTCGACCTCCACCGCCAGGCGCCGCTCGCGGGGGTCCGCCGACGGCCCCTTGGGCACCGCCCAGCTGCGGAGGGTGCCGCCCAGCTCGAGCCGGAAATCCCAGTGTAATTGGCGGGCTCGGTGCATCTGGACGACGAAGCGGCGCCGGGTCGCCTCGCGGGCGGCGCCGTCCCGGGCTGACCCGAAGGGCTCAGGGGTCTGCCGTGGGTCGCGCTTCTCGCGGTACCGATCCAGCCGGTCGGGCACGTTCGCCTCGACCCTCTTATTAGCGGGCGCATGGCCCCTCGATCCATTGCCAGTGGAACGATCTCGTTTGGCCTGGTCTCGATCCCGGTGAAGCTCTTTCCGGCGACGCAGCCCTCGGCCACCGTCTCCTTCAACATGCTGCACGCCAAGGACGGCTCGCGGCTCAAGCAGCAGTACGTCTGCGCCAAGGACGGCGAGGTCGTCCCTCGCGAGGAGACGGTGAAGGGGTTCGAGTTCGCGAAGGATCGCTACGTGACCTTCACGTCCGAGGAGCTGAAGGCCCTCGACGAGATCGCCACGCAGACCATCGACATCGCCGAGTTCGTGCCCGCCTCCCAGGTCGACCCGGTCTACTACGACAAGGCCTACTACCTCGGCCCGGACAAGGGCGGCGCGAAGGCCTACCGCCTGCTCGCCGAGGCGCTCGACAAGTCGGGCAAGGCGGCGCTCGCCCGCTACGCCGCGCGCGGGAAGCAGTACCTGGTGCTCATCCGCCCGAGCTCGGGACGGCTGGTGATGCAGCAGCTCTGCTACCCGGACGAGGTCCGGAGCCTGGACGAGATCGTGGTCGACACGCCGGAGCCGAAGGAGGCCGAGGTGCAGCTGGCGCTCCAGCTCATCGAGCAGACGTCGTCGCCGGCCTTCCACCCCGAGCACTACGAGGACGCGGTGAAGAAGCGGGTCCTCGAGGCCATCGAGCAGAAGGTGGGCGGCGGCCAGATCCAGGTGGCCTCCCCCGCCGAGCCGCAGGCCCAGGTGATCGACCTCGTCGACGCGCTGAAGGCGAGCCTCGCCGCGGCCAAGGCCGGGCCGGGAACCGCGCCGGCGGCGGCCCCCGAGGAGCGGCGCCCGGCGAAGCGGGCCCGGCGCGAGGGCGAGGGAACGACGCGCGCGACCTCCCGGAAGTGAGAGGGCGCGCGGATGTGGGGATACCGCGCGCGGGACGTGGCCCGGATGCTCGGGATGCCCGTCGAGGAGGTCCGCCGCTTCGCGCGCGAGGGGCTCGTTCCGGCGCGGCGCGGACCGCGAAACGAGCTGCGCTTCTCCTTCGAGGACCTCCCGGTCCTGCGGGCCGCCTCCGGGCTCTTCCAGGCGCGGCTCCCCGCGGCACGAGTCCGCCGCGCGCTGGCGCGCCTCCGGTCCCAGCTTCCGGCCGGCCGGTCGCTCGGCGCCGTGAAGGTGGGGAGCGAGGGGACCCAGGTGGTCGCATCGGACGGCGGCGCGCGATGGAACCCGGAGACGGGCCAGACGCTGCTCGATCTCGACGGTCCACGGCGAACGCGCGAGGTGACCCAGCTTCGAGGCCAGCACGCCCAACCGGCCTTCCGGGTCGTCGAGCAGGCGCGGGCGCTCTTCACGAGCGGCTGCGACCTGGAGGAGGCGTCCCCGTCCGAGGCGCTCGCCGCCTACCGCGGCGCGCTGGCGCTCGACGCCGGCCATGCCGGCGCGCACCTGAACCTTGGCCGTCTCCTGCACGAGGCCGGGGACCCCGTCGCCGCGGAAGGGCACTACCGGCGTGCGCTGGCGGACGCCGCCCAGGCGCCGGTGGCGGCCTTCAACCTGGGCGTCGCCCTCGAGGATCAGGGGCGCGACGAGGAGGCGCTCGCGGCGTACCACCAGGCCCTGCTCGCCGACGCCGGCCTCGCCGACGCCCACTTCAACGCCTCTCGGATCGAGGAGCGGGCGGGGCGTCGCGCCGACGCGCTGCGCCACCTCGGCGCATACCGGCGGCTCACGCGCGCGCACCCGGGGTGACCCCCGCGCCGGATGTAGGTCGCCGTACCACCTGCCGGGCCGCGTTTTTGAGGTGGGCTCCCGGATGCTCTACAGTCGATCCGGGGGGGCTGCCGTGAAGGTCCTGATCGCCGATGACGACCTGCTGCTGCGCCGCATGCTGGAGCCTCAGCTGCGTCGCGCCGGGTACGAACCTGTCACGGTCGGTGACGGACTCGAGGCGTGGGAGCTGCTCCAGAAGGAGCCGATTCCCCTGCTCATCGTCGACTGGATGATGCCTGGCCTGGACGGGCCCGCGCTCATCCGCCGCATCCGCGACGCGGGCTGGCCCGGGTACACCTACGTCATCCTGGTCACCGCCAAGGGCGGGCGGGACGACGTCGTCGAGGGGCTCAACCTGGGCGCCGACGACTACATGACGAAGCCCTTCCGGACCGAGGAGCTGCTGGCGCGAATGGGCGTGGGCGCGCGCATCCTCGAGCTGGAGAAGCGCCTCCGCGAGTCCTTGGCGCGCGAGGAGGCGCTGGCCACCCGGGACAGCCTGACCGGCCTT
Organism: uncultured delta proteobacterium; assembly: GCA_963766715.1. Taxonomy (GTDB): domain Bacteria; phylum Myxococcota; class Myxococcia; order Myxococcales; family Anaeromyxobacteraceae; genus CAIOAK01. Next base: position 64,006 of record CAVYBH010000015.1, on the reverse strand, counting down.
CCCAACCGCCGCGCCCTCTACGAGCGCGCCCGCGTCGAGCTGAGCCGCGCCGCCCGCACCCGGACGAGCATCGGCCTCATCATGGTGGACCTCGACCACTTCAAGCTCATCAACGACCGGTTCGGTCACGCCGCCGGGGACGAGGCCCTTCGACGGGTCGCCGACGTGCTCCAGAAGAACCAGAGGGACTACGACTTCACCGGGCGCTGGGGCGGCGAGGAGTTCCTCGTCGTCCTCCCGAGCGCCTCGCTGGCCCAGGCAGGGCTCGTGGCCGAGCGGATGCGGACGGCGATCCAGTCGATCGAGCTGCAGGTGAGCGGGTCCGAGCCGGTGAAGCTCCGCGCGAGCCTCGGGGTGGCCGCCGCCCGTCCGACCGCCTTCCCCATCGGGCTCGACGAGCTCCTCGAGAGCGCGGACGACGCCATGTACCGCGCCAAGCAGGAGGGACGCGATCGCGTCCGGCTTCACGGCGAGAGGACGGCGGCCCCGGGGGCCGGTCCGCCGTGAGGCGCGTCCACGACCCCGCGGACCGCCCGCTCGTGCTCGTCGTGGACGACGACGTCGTGCCTCGCCTCATCGCCCGGGCCGCTCTCGAGAACGCCGGGTTCGACGTGGAGGAGGCTGCGAACGGCCGGGAGGGTGTCGTGGCCTTCAAGCGGCTGCGACCGGCCCTCGTCCTGATGGACGCCGCGATGCCCGAGATGGATGGCTTCGCGGCCTGCGCCGCGATCCGCGCCCTGCCCTCGGGCGGTCGCACCCCGATCCTCATGATGACCGGTCTCGACGACGTGGAATCCATCCGCCACGCGTTCGAGGCCGGCGCCACGGATTTCGCCACGAAGCCGATCCACGGGAGCATCCTCGGCTTCCGCGTCGACCACCTCATCCGGGCCGGACAGGCCTCCGACGAGGCGTACCGCGCCGACGGGACCAGCCGGGCCCTCCTGCAGGCCATTCCCGATCTCGTCCTCCGGATCTCGCGCGACGGCGTGCTCCTCGAGGCCCGGATGGAGCAGAGCCGGGTCCGCCGCTCGCGATACGAGGGATACCTCGGGAAGAACCTCTCCGACGTGCTGCCCCCGGACGTGGCCGCGCAGGCCCTGGAGCTGGTGAAGCGGTCGCTCGAGACCGGTGGGCTTCACTCCGCCGAGTTCCAGCTTCCTGGCGTCCGGAGGATGCGCCACCTGGAGGCTCGCACGATTGCGAGCGGCGAATCCGAGGTCATCGCCTTCCTGCGGGACATCACGCGGCGGCGGCAGCGGGAGGGACGCCTCACCCCCCTCGTGCTCCACGACGCGCTGACGGGGCTCCCCAACCGGGCGCGCTTCGTGCAGCGCCTCGGAGAGGAGCTTGCCCGGGCGCGCCGCTACGAGGAGCGGTTCGCCGTGGCGATCCTCCGCTTCGACCTCTTCCGCGAGTTCGTCAACGAGTACGGCGATCACGTCGGTGGCCGCATCCTGCGGAGCTTCGCGGGCTCGCTGGCGGGAAGCCTGCGGGAGACCGACATGGTCGCCCGCATCTCGCCCAACGAGTTCGGCCTCCTCCTCACCAATCTGGAGAGCAAGTACTCGACGACCCTGGTGGTGCAGCGAATCCTCGACCTCCTCTCGCAGGGAACCTCGGTGGACCAGATGACCGTCCACTTCACCGCCTGTGCGGGCGTGACCCTGGCGGGCCAGGACGCGACGGAGACGGTTTCCTCCCTGCTCAAGCAGTGCGACGTCGCGCTGTCCCGCGCGCGCCGGCTGGGGCGCAACCAGGTCCAGATGTTCTCGCCGGAGATGAGCCGGAGCGTGTCCCGGCGCATCGGCCTGGAGGCGGAGCTGGCCGACGCCGTCGAGAAGAAGCGGTTCGTCGTGCACTACCAGCCGGCGGTGGATTGTGGACCCGGCGCATCGTCGGCGCCGAGGCGCTCGTACGCCTGGTGAATCCGGAGACGGGGCTCGTTCCCCCGATGGAGTTCATCCCCCTGGCCGAGGAGACGGGGATCATCGTCGCCATCACGGAGCAGGTGGTCCGGGAAGCTTGCCGGCAGCTGAAGGCCTGGCAGGACCAGGAGTTGCCCTCCCTCGTGGTGGCGGTGAACCTCTCGGGACGGGACTTCCAGAACACCGGCCTGGCGGCCAAGGTCTCTGGCCTGGTGCGAGAGGCGGGGCTCGACCCGCGCCACCTCGAGATCGAGATCACCGAGTCGGTCGCCATGCACGACTTCCAGAAGACCCTCCACATCCTGCAGGGGCTTCGCGCGGAGGGCATGCGCGTGGCGATCGACGACTTCGGCACGGGCTACTCGTCGCTGGCCTACCTCAAGCGGTTTCCCATCCAGACCCTCAAGATCGACCGGGCCTTCATCAAGGACATGATGGACGACCCGCAGGACCGCGCCATCGTGAACGCGATCATCGGGATGGCGCAGGCCATGAGCATGGAGGTCCTGGCCGAGGGCGTGGAGCGCCAGGATCAGCTCGAGTACCTCCTGTCGAAGGGGTGCGACAGGGCCCAGGGCTACCACTTCGGCAAGCCCGTCCCCGCCCCCGAGTTCGAGGCCATGCTCCACCGCCAGAAGGCGGCCCAGGGGCTGGTCCCCGAGGCCTGACGCGCGAGGCCAGGGTCCTCGTCAGGGACTGAGCGCCAGGTTCTCGTCGCCGAAAGCCTCAGGGCTGCTGGTTGTAGACGTCGAAGCTCGTCTCCTGCGGCGGCGTGGCGAACCCGCCCGGGATGCCCGCCTTCATCTTCGGCATCAGGACGCCATCGCGGAACTTCTGCCAGTTCTCCTTGGAGTCGTAGGTCACCACGATTGTCCAGCCGCCGGACGACGGGCCGGCGACGTGGTGGATCTGCCCCTTCGGCAGGGTCTCCCTGCCGGGATGGACGGCCGCGATGGAGGCCTCGTACTGCTGCTTCGTGCCGCCGGGAAAGTGATGCACGATCACGTAGGACATCGGTGTTCCCCCCTGGACCGGTCCCGGACGAGGAAGGCTCCTCGAACCTCGGGCCGCGAGTGCGGGTTCTTTGCTGAGCGTGGAAACGGGTCCAGGGGCGCTTGGGGCGTAAGCGAAGAATGACGTAAGGTCCGGCCGAGGTGCCCATGGCCAACCCCTCCCGCTACGACCTCGAGTCCGTCCATCTCCCCCGCCTGGCCGGATGGAAGCTCAAGGCGTTCGTCGCGCTGTTGGAGAACCCTGCCACGAGCGGGCTGCTCGTCCGGCAGATGCTCGAGACGGGCGGGATCTCGACCCTGCGCAAGATGGCCGTGGACGAGCCGCCCACCTACCGCCCGCACGCACCGTGCGACGGACCCGTCGCGCAGGATGGCCCGTTCGACCTGTCGCCCTTCCTGGCGACGAGGCGCGGGGGCCCCGCGGGATCCGGGCTGCCCACCATCCGCGACTACGCGTCTGCCTACCTCTCGGGCAGCGCGACTCCGGTCCAGGTGGCCGAGAAGGTGATCGCGGCCATCGCCGAGAGCGACGCCCGGCCAGAACCGCTCCGCGCCATCGTCGCCTGCCTGCAGGAGGATCTCCTGGCCCAGGCGCGCGCGTCCGCCCAGCGTTTCCGCGACGGGCGGCCGCTCGGCGTGCTCGACGGCGTCCCGGTGGCGGTGAAGGAGGAGTTCGACATGGTGCCGTACCCCACCACCGTGGGGACGTCGTTCCTGGGCCGGTCGCCGGCGAGGGAGGACGCCACCGCGGTCGCGCGGCTGCGAGCCGCCGGGGCGCTGCTCGTGGGCAAGTCGAACATGCACGAGATCGGGATTGGCGTGACCGGCGTGAATCCCCACCACGGCGCGACCCGGAACCCCCACGACCCGCTGCACGTCTCCGGGGGCAGCTCGAGCGGGTCGGCGGCCGCTGTCGCCGCGGGGCTGTGCCCGGTGGCGCTGGGTGCGGACGGCGGCGGCTCGATTCGCATCCCCTCGGCGTTCTGCGGGCAGGTCGGCCTCAGCCCCACCTATGCCCGGGTGAGCAGCTTCGGATCCGCGCCGCTCGCCTGGACCGTCGACCACTACGGCCCCATCGCAGGGTCGGCCCAGGACGCGGCGATCGCCTACGCCGTGATGGCCGGCCCGGATCCGAAGGACCCCGGCACGAGGCGGCAACCGCCGGTGACGCTCGAGGGCTTCGACGACCTGGACCTTCGCGGGCTCGTGCTCGGCGTCTATCGCCCGTGGTTCGAGCACGCGTCGCCCGCCATGGTGGAGGGCTGCTCGAGGCTGGTCGAGGGCCTGAAGGCAATGGGCGCGGAGGTGCGGGAGATCGAGATCCCCGAGCTCGACGCGTCGCGCATCGCGCACCTGGTCACCATCATCTCGGAGATGGCCACCGGGGTGGAGCGGGATTACCGGGCGCACAGGCGCGACTTCGGCCTCGACGTGCGCGTGAGCCTCGCGCTCGCCCGCGCGCTCACCTCGCGGGATTACGCGCAGGCGCAGCGGATCCGCACCCGGGCCATCGGCCACGTGGAGCGGGTCCTCGCCCAGGTCGACGCCATCGTCACGCCTGTCGACCGGAATCACGGCGCCGCCCCTCCGGGACGATGCGCTCCCCTGCGGCGAGTCGGACCTCACGACCACCCTGGACATCATGCGCTTCTCGACGCTCGCGAACCTCACCGGCCACCCGGCCATCTCGATCCCGGCCGGATACGACGCGGGCGGACTGCCCGTCGGCCTGCAGGCCATCGGCCGCTACTGGCACGAGCACACGCTGCTGCGGCTGGCCCACGCGGCGGAACGGGTGGTGGAGCGGCGGGCGCCGAAGGTCCAGTACCGGTTGCTCGGGTAGGGCACCCCGAAAGAGCGGCCGCCACGTCCGGTTGCGCGGCCTATGCTCCTTTCAGGAGGCTCGCATGCAGAAGCCGATTCAGATCGCGTTTCGTGGCGTGACTCCTTCCGAAGTCGTCTCGGAGCGGGTTCGAGCCAAGGCCGAGAAGCTGGAGCGCCACTTCCAGCGCATCGTCGGCTGCAAGGTCACCCTGGAGGGGCCGGGCCGGCACCACCGGATGGGGCAGCACTGCCGGGCCCGGATCGAGCTCACGGTCCCCGGCGAGAAGCTCGTGGTGGGGCGCAACGCGCCGAAGGCCGAGTTCCACGAGGACCTGGACGCCGCCATCGACGCAGCGTTCCGGGAGGCACGGCGGCAACTGGCGGACCACGCCCGCCGCCACGACCACCGGGGGGTTGGCCTGAGGGACCTGACGAGGGACTTGGCGTAGCACCCGCAGTCCCTGCTCGCTATGAAGCGCTCCACCGAAAGGAGCGCTCCATGGCGCGGTACGTCGACGGCTTCGTCATCCCCATCCCGAAGAAGAAGGTGAAGGCCTACCTGCGCATGGCGAAGCTGGGCGCGAAGCTCTGGAAGGAGCACGGTGCGCTCGCGTACGCCGAATGCGTCGGCGACGACCTGAAGGTCCCGTTCGGCATGGGCTTTCCGCGCATGGCGAAGCTCAAGGCCGGCGAGACGGTGGTCTTCTCCTGGGTCGTCTACAGGTCGCGCGCCCACCGCGACAAGGTCACCGCGGCGGTGATGAAGGACCCGCGCATGAACGACCCCGTCATGAAGGATTCGATGCCCTTCGATCCGAAGCGCTTCGCGATGGGCGGATTCCAGGTGCTGGTGGAGTGGTGAGACCACCTGGGATGAAGCCCCGGAGGAGTCAGTACTTACTTATAGTGTACCCGGATTAGCTGGACCGTCCGTGGATCCGCGGTGCCCGATCGCGCAGTGTTGCGTGCATGAGCACGTACACGACGCGAGACGGAACCGAGATCTTCTACAAGGACTGGGGCACCGGGCAGCCGGTCGTCTTCTCCCACGGGTGGCCGCTCAGCGCCGACGCCTGGGACGCCCAGATGGTGTTCCTGGGCGAGCGAGGGAACCGCGTCATCGCCCACGACCGGCGCAGCCACGGCCGTTCCAGCCAGACGTGGAACGGCAACGACATGGACACCTATGCCGACGACCTGGCCGGGCTCATCGATGCGCTCGACCTGCGCGACGTCGTCCTGGTCGGGCATTCGACCGGAGGCGGCGAGGTCGCCCGCTACATCGGCCGGCACGGGACGGGGAGGGTGGCGAAGGTCGTCCTGCTCGGGCGCGGTTCCCCCGCTGATGCTCCAGACGCAGTCGAATCCGGGTGGCCTGCCGCTCGCCGCGTTCGACAAGATCCGCGCGGGCGTGCGAACGAACCGTTCGCAGTTCTTCCGGGACCTGGCGATTCCCTTCTACGGCTACAACCGCGAGGGCGCCAAGGTCTCCCAGGGCGCCATCGACGCGTTCTGGCTCCAGGGGATGCAAGGGGGCGTGAAGGGCGAGCTCGACTGCATCAAGCAGTTCTCCGAGACGGACTTCACGGAGGACCTGAGGGAGTTCGACGTGCCGACGCTCATCGTCCACGGCGACGACGATCAGATCGTCCCGATCGCGACCTCGGCGCTCCGGACCGCGAAACTCGATCCAGGGTGCGACGCTGAAGGTCTACAAGGGCGCGCCCCATGGGCTCGCCACCACGCGCGCCGACGACTTCAACGCAGACCTCGATCACCTTCATCCGATCGGGTCCCCGGTACGCCGCGATGTCGGACGAGGCCGCCCGGTCGGTCACCCACTGAGCGCCCGGCTCGCTCCTGCGCGACCCGGGCGTCACCAGTTCCGCAGGAAGTGGCAGGTGTAGCCGCCGGGGTTCCTCTGCAAGTAGTCCTGGTGGTAGCCCTCGGCCGGATACCAGGTCGAGGCCTTCACGATCTCGGTGACGATCTTCCCCTTCCACTTGCCGGAGGCCTGGACGCGGGCCTTCACCGCCTCGGCCGTGGCCTTCTGCGCCTCGTCCTCGTAGAAGATGGCGCTCCGGTACTGCGTGCCGACGTCGTTGCCCTGCCGGTTGAGCGTGGTCGGGTCGTGCATGCGGAAAAACCATTTCTCGAGCAGGTCCTCGTAGGAGATCAGCCGCGGATCGAACACGACGCGGACCGACTCGGCGTGGCCCGACTTCGAGTCGTGGGTGTCGTCGTAGCGCGGATTCTCGAGCCAGCCGCCGGTGTACCCGGCCTGCGTCTCGAGGACCCCCGGGATCTTGCGCAGGATGTCCTGCATGCCCCAGAAGCAGCCGCCCGCCAGGACGGCCACCTCGCGGTCCTTCACCGGCTTCTCGACGACAGGGGAACTGCTCACGGGCGTCTCCTTCTTGCCTTGGGCCAGGGCAGGCGCCGGGGCCGCGAGGGCAGCCGCGGCGCAGGCGAGCGAGAGGTACCCGCTCCACCGCCGGGCACGGCCTGCCTGGGATCGTTCAGGTTCACGTGCTCCTTCTTAACGGGCCGCCTGCTCCAGGACATGCGTCCCGCGCCGCCGGCCGCTATGGCGAGGCCCATGGACGTCGAATGCCCATACTGCGGCGAGACCGTCCCCATCTCGATCGACGAAGGGGGCAGGAACTCGCAGCGCTACGTCGAGGACTGCCCCGTCTGTTGCCGCCCGATCGAGCTCTCCGTCCACCGGGGCGACGACGGCGCAGTTCACGGTCGAGGCACGAAGAGACGACGAGTAGGCGCCTAGCTCCACGTCGAACTTCAGCCACTCCGGGCCCTCGGCTTTTCCGCCCGTGGAGCGACGAGATCGCCCCGAGGAGTCCACGTTCGAGCCCCATCCGGGCCACCGCGATCACGCAACGCGGGCGCGGGCAGCCCCCCCGGGACCGAACCTTCCCCTGACGCGGCTGGTACTCTCCGTCCAGGGGGCGACATCTTGAATCCCACGCTGAAAAGGCTCGTCCCCATCGTCGTGGTGGTGGCGGTGGCAGCAGCAGGCGTGTCCGCCTACGTTGCCCTCCGCAAGAACGGCCCCGGCGAGGGCTTCTCGAGCGGCAACGGCCGCATCGAGGCGACCGAGGTCGACGTCGCCACGAAGCTGCCAGGGCGCCTCGAGGACATGTTCGTCGCCGATGGCGACTTCGTCAAGGCAGGCCAGCTGCTGGCCCGCATGCAGGTGGAGAGCCTGCAGGCCCAGCGCGACGAGGCGCGCGCCCACCGGCAGCAGGCGCTCCAGGGGGTGGCCAGCGCGGAAGCCCAGGTCGCCCTGCGCGAGAGCGACCGCGCGGCCGTGGACGCACTGGTCGTGCAGCGCGAGAGCGACCTCGACGCCGCGCAGCGCCGCCTGGAGCGCTCCGAGATGCTCGCCGCGGCGGGCAGCCTGACGCAGCAGCAACTCGACGACGACCGCGCGCGCGTGCGCAGCGACGAGGCCGCACTGCGGCGTCCCGGGCCCAGGTCAACGCCGCGCAGGCGACCATCGCCGCCGCGCGCACGCAGGTCACCGGGGCGCGCTCAACGGTGCGTGCAGCCGAGGCGACCATCGCCCGCATCGACGTCGACATCGCGGACTGCGAGCTCCGGGCGCCGCGCGACGGCCGGGTGCAGTACCGCGTTGCCGAGCCGGGCGAGGTGGTCGGCGGCGGCGGCAAGGTGCTCAACCTGGTCGACCTGACCGATGTCTACATGACCTTCTTCCTGCCCGAGACCGTTGCCGGCAAGCTGGCGATCGGGCAGCGAAGTTCGCATCGTGCTCGACGCCGCGCCCGCAGTCGTCATCCCGGCCAAGGTCTCGTTCGTCGCCAGTACCGCGCAGTTCACGCCCAAGACCGTGGAGACGGCCAGCGAGCGGCAGAAGCTGATGTTCCGCGTCAAGGCGCAGATCGATCGCGACCTGCTGCAGAAGCACCTGCAGCAGGTCAAGACCGGCCTGCCCGGCGTCGCCTGGGTGCAGGCTCGGATTCGCAGGTGCCGCTGGCCGGCCGCACTGGACGGTGAAGCTCCCGCAATGACCGTCGGCGGCACCGACTGCCGCGCCGTCGGTGCGCCTGCCGGGACGTGCAGCCTGCGCTACGGCAAGACCGTCGGCGCTCGACGGGGTCACGCTGGAGATCCCGGCCGGGTCCATGGTCGGCCTGATCGGCCCGGACGGCGTCGGGCAAGTCGAGCCTGCTCGCGCTCGTCGCCGGCGCGCGGGCGGTGCAGCAGGGCTGCGTGGAGGCGCTGGGCGGCGACATGGCGCAGCGCGCGCCACCGCGAGGCGTCTGCCCGCGCATCGCCTACATGCCGCAGGGCCTGGGCAGGAACCTCTACCCGACGCTGTCGGTCGAGGAGAACCTCCAGTTCTTCGGCCGCCTGTTCGGCCATACCGCCGCCGAGCGCCGCCGCCGCATCGACGAACTGACCCGCAGCACCGGGCCTGCATCCCTTCCTGACGCGCCCGGCGGGCAAGCTCTCCGGCGGCATGAAGCAGAAGCTCGGGCTCTGCTGCGCGCTGATCCACGACCCGGACCTGCTGATCCTCGACGAGCCGACCACCGGCGTCGACCCGCTGTCGCGCGCCAGTTCTGGGACCTGATCGAGCACATCCGCGGCGACGGCCCGGCGATGAGCGTGATCGTCGCCACCGCCTACATGGAGGAGGCCGAGCGCTTCGACTGGCTGGTGGCGATGGACGCCGGCAAGATGCTGGCCACCGGCACGCCGCCGAACCTGCTCGCCGCACCGGAGGCCGTCTCGCTCGAGGAGGCGTTCATCGCAGCTGCTGCCGGAGGAAGCAGCGGCGCGAGCACCAGCCCGTGCGTGATCCCGCCGCTCGACGATGGCAGGGGAGCGAGATCAGCCATCGAGGCCAGGGACCTGACGATGCGCTTCGGCGACTTCGTCGCCGTGGACCATGTGAGCTTCCGGATCCGGCGCGGCGAGATCTTCGGCTTCCTCGGCTCCAACGGCTGCGGCAAGACGACGACGATGAAGATGCTCACCGGCCTCCTGCCCGCGAGCGAGGGCACGCCTGGCTCTTCGGCCAGCCGGTCGATGCGCAGGACATGGCGACGCGGGCCGCGTGGGCTACATGTCGCAGGCGCTTCTCGCTCTACGGCGAGCTGACGGTGCGCCAGAACCTGGTGCTGCACGCGCGGCTGTTCCACGTGCCCGAGGCCGAGATGCCGGCGCGGGTGGACGAGCTGGTCGCGGCGCTTCGGGCTGAGCGAGGTCGCTGGACACCCTGCCCGGACAGCTGCCGCTGGGCATCCGCCAGCGCCTGTCGCTGGCGGTGGCGATGGTGCACGAGCCCGAGCTGCTGATCCTCGACGAGCCGACCTCGGGCGTCGATCCGATCGCGCGCGACATCTTCTGGCAGTCTGCTGATCGACCTGTCGCGCCGGGACAAGGTCACGATCTTCATCTCGACCCACTTCATGAACGAGGCCGAGCGCTGCGACCGCATCTCGCTGATGCACGCCGGCCGGGTGCTCGTCAGCGATAGCCCGGCGGAGCTGGTGCGCCAGCGCGGCGCCGCGACCCTGGAGGAGGCCTTCATCGAGCTACCTGGAGGAGGCCGGGGGCGCGGCGAGCCCCTGGCGCCCGCAGGCGTCGACCCGCCGGCCGGGCCGGCGAACGACGCCGCGCCGGCGCCGCCCCGCGACGACGTCCGTTCAGCCTCGCGGGTCGACCGCGTCCTGGAGCTACACCCGGCGCGAGACGCTGGAACTGCGGCGCGACCCGGTGCGCGCGACGCTGGCGCTGCTGGGCTCCGCTGATCCTGATGTTCGTGCATCGGCTACGGCATCAGCCTGGACGTCGAGAACCTCACCTATGCCGTGCTCGACCGCGACCAGACCACGCTGAGCCAGAACTACGCGCTCAACCTCGTCCGGTTCGCGCTATTTCGTCGAGCAGCCGCCGATCGCCGACCATGCGGAGCTCGACCGGCGCATGCGCAGCGGCGAACTCGTCGCTCGCCATCGAGATCCCGCCCGGTTTGCGCGCGACGTGGAGCGCGGGCGACGCCGTGGAGATCGGCGCCTGGATCGACGGCGCCATGCCGCAGCGCGCCGAGACCGTGCGCGGCTACGTTCAGGGCATGCACCAGACTGGCTCGTGGAGCAGGCGAAGCGCGCTGCGGCCGGACGGCCGCGACCGGCCTGCCGCGCATCGAGACCCGCTTTCGCTACAACCCGGACGTGAAGAGCCTGCCGGCGATGGTGCCGGCGGTGATCCCGATGCTGCTGCTGATGATCCCGGCGATGCTGACGGCGCTGTCGGTGGTGCGCGAGAAGGAACTGGGCTCGATCATCAACCTCTACGTCACGCCGGTCACGCGCAGCGAGTTCCTGCTCGGCAAGCAGTTGCCCTACGTCGCGCTGGCGATGGTCAACTTCCTGCTGATGAGCGCTGACGGCGATCACCGTGTTCGGGGTGCCGATCAAGGGCAGCTTCCTGACGCTCGCTGCTGGCGGCGCTGCCTGTTCATGCCTCAGCGCCACCGGGCTTCGGCCTGCTCGCCTCGACCTTCACCCGCAGCCAGATCGCGGCGATGTTCTTGACCATGTCGGCACGATGATCCCGGTGATGCAGTTCTCCGGGCTGCTCAACCCGGTGTCGTCGCTGGAGGGCATCGGGCGCGTTCATCGGGGAGATTTACCCGGCCACGCATTTGCTGACCATCAGCCGCGGCGTGTTCAGCAAGGCGCTTGGCTTTGCCGACCTGCACGCGTCGTTCTGGCCGCTGCTGGTCGCCGTCCCGGTGATCCTCGGGCCTGGCGATCGCGCTGCTCAGGAAGCAGGAGGCGCTGACGTGCATGCCGTCACCTGGCGAACGTCTACCGCCTGGGCGTCAAGGAACTGTGGAGCCTGGTGCGCGACCCGATGATGCTGGTGCTGATCGTCTACACCTTCACCGTCTCAGATCTACGTCGCTGCCACGGCGATGCCCGACACCCTGCACAATGCGCCGATCGCCATTGTCGACGAGGACGGCTCGCCGCTCTCGGCGCGCATCGTGTCCGCCTTCTATCCGCCGCATTTCAAGCTGCCGGCACGGATCGCCCTGGCCGAGGTCGATGCCGGGCATGGACGCGGTGACTACACCTTTGCGCTCGACATTCCGCCGAACTTCCAGCGCGACGTGCTGGCCGGGCGCACGCCGGCGATCCAGCTCAACGTCGACGCCACCCGCATGAGCCAGGCCTTCACCGGCAGCGCTACATCCAGCAGATCGTCGATCGGCGAGGTCAACGAGTTCGTCCAGCGGTACCGCAGCGTCGCAGTGCCGCCGGTGGATCTGGCGCTGCGCGTCGCGCTTCAACCCAACGCTGCGAGCAATCGTGGTTCAGCTCCCTGATGGAGATCATCAACAACGTGACCATGCTGTCGATCATCCTCACCGGCGCGGCGCTGATCCGCGAACGCGAGCACGGCACCATCGAGCACCTGCTGGTGATGCCGGTCACGCCCGCCGAGATCATGCTCGCCAAGTCTGGTCGATGGGGCTGGTGGTGCTGCTCGCCGCGTCGGTCTCGCTGGTCTTCGTCGTCCAGGGGCGCATTGCGGCGTGCCGATCGAGGGCTCGGTGGCGCTCTTCCTGGTCGGCGCGCGCTGCACCTGTTCGCCACCACGTCGATGGGCATCTTCATGGCGACCCTGGCGCGCTCGATGCCGCAGTTCGGCCTGCTGATGATGCTGGTCCTGCTGCCGCTGCAAATGCTCTCGGGCGGCATGCACGCCGCGCGAGAGCATGCCCGAGCTGGTCCAGGACTCATGCTGGCCGCGCCGACCACCCATTTCGTCGGCTGCGCCAGGCCATCCTCTACCGGGGCGCCGGCCTCGACGTGGTCTGGCCGCCGTTCGTCGCGCTCGTGGGGATCGGCGCCGTGTTCTTCCTCGTCTCCCTGGCCCGGTTCCGCAAGACCATCGGGCAGCTGGCCTGACGCTGGCTGCGCCATGCCCGGGGCGACACCTACGAGGGACCCCTTTTGCCGGATTCCCGGCCGTTTACCGCCAATCGAACAAGTGGCGAGATCGACCAGGGAAGGGGGGCAAGAAGATGCGAAAGGCACTGGTCACGGGCGCGACCGGCTTCGTCGGCCGCGTGTTCACGCGCGCGCTCCTCCGCGACGACCCCGAGCTTCACGTCTGGGCACTGGCGCGAGGAAAGGACGGTGGGCTCCCGACCCAGCGGCCGGAGCTCCGGGACCTGGTGGGTCACCCGCGCTTCCACGTGGTCGAGGGAGACGTGACGCTCGCGGGGCTCGGCCTGGAGCCGCGCGAGGGCGTGCACGGCGTCCCGGAAGCGCTCGACGCCTGCTTCCACCTGGCCGCGAGGACCGACTTCAAGGAGGTCCGGCGCGCCGAGACCTTCCAGGCCAACGTCGAGGGCACGAGGAACCTGATCGCGTTCCTCCGCAGCCTCGAACGGCCGGGCAAGCTCTTCCACGTCTCCACGGCCTACGTGGCGGGGGTCCGCCCCGGCGAGAAGGTACGGGAGGAGCTGCTCGCGCCAGCGCCCCGTTTCTGCAACCCGTACGAGGAGTCCAAGTACGAGGCCGAGCGGCTCGTGGGGGCATCGGGGCTCGACTGGGTCATCCTGCGTCCGTCGATCATCGTGGGTGACTCGCGAAACGGCGCGGCCGAGTCGGACAAGATGATCTACGGAGCCCTGAAGGTGCTCTGGCGCTTCCGGACGATGCTGGAGGGCAAGTACGGGGAAGCCGCCGTGGCGGCGCTTCCCGCGGGGGCCTTCGCGGTCCTCGGCCACGACGAGGTGGAGAAGAACCTCATCTGCGTGGACGACGTCATCCGGCTCCTGCTCGCCGCGGTCCGTGCGGGGCCGCCGCCGGGCTCGGTGCTGCACCTCGTGAACCCGCGCACCGTGAGCGTCCGGGAGCTCTACTCCGCGATGGTCGAGCTGCTCGGGATCCGTTGCCTGCGCCTCACCGGAGCGCTGCCCGAGGTCCTCTCCGATGAAGAGCAGGCCCTTCGCCACGGCATCGAGGTGTACGAGCCCTACATCTTCTCGCAGGAGCCCGTCTTCGACACGATCCGCACGCGCGGTCTACTGGGCGACCCGGAGGTCGATCGAACGCTCGAGGTCGATTGCGAGCGCCTCCGCTTCCTCCTGGGCGAGCATGTCCGGCGAAAGCTGAACGGACCGGTGAAGGCTCCGCCGCTCGCCGTCGCGGCACGGTGACGCGACCCGCAGGCAGGATGGCGCCGAGGAAGGAGCGGAGGGCATCATGGCAATGAAATGGAAGACCATCTGCTGTCCGGTGGATTTCTCCGAACCCACGCAGGCCGCCTTGAGCGTCGCCGCGGACCTGTGCAGCCGGCTGGGTTCGGACCTCGTCCTCCTGCACGTCGACGGAGGGGGGAAGGTCGCCGAGGAGGTGGCCGATGTCGAGCTGATCGATACGACGCTCGCCGCCTGGAAGACGGACGCGAAGCGGCTGGGGGTGGGCAACGTCACCTTGCAGCGCGTGACGGGCCAGGCCGAGATTGTCATCGTCGACTACGCGGCCAGGAACGGAGTCGACCTCATCGTCATGGGGACGCACGGTCGCGTGGATCGAGAGAAGATGCTCGCGGGCTCGGTGACCGAGAGCGTCGTGCGAAACGCCGGGTGCCCGGTGATGACCATCCACCCCGGCGACGTCCGCTGAGGACGTGATGTTCGACTTCCTGCTGACCCGGGAGCAGAAGGCCCTGCGCGAGGAGGTGCGCGACCTGGTGCGCTGGGTGCCGCGCCAGATGATCCTGGACATGGACGAGGAGCAAGATCCGCTTCCCCAAGGAGTTTCTGCGCGAGGCCGGCAGGCGCGGCCTGCTCGGGGTCCGCTACCCGAGCGTGGGGCGGCCGCGGGATGGACTGGGTGGCACCTCCATGGTCATCGAGGAGGTCGGCACGCTCGGCTACATCTTCGCCTGCGTGTTCGGCGTGGGCGCGGAGCTGGTCTGCGACGCCATCGTCTTCACGGCACCGACGCGCAGCACGAGCAGTACGTGAAGCCGCTCCTGGGGGGCGAGATCTTCGCGGCCGAGTGCCTGACCGAGCCGCGCGGCGGCTCGGACTTCTTCGGCACCACCACCCGCCGAGCGGCGCGGCGACCACTTCCTGCTCAACGGCCAGAAGCGCTTCATCGTCGGCGGCGAGGCGGCCGACTACTTCCTGGTCTACGCGCGCACCGACCCCGTCGGCCAAGCCGCAGCAGGCGATCAGCTGCTTCATCGTCGATCGCGGCCCCGGGCGTGGAGACCGAGTACCTCTACGGGCTGATGGGCTGCCGCGGCGGCGGCGCGGCCGGGTCGTCTTCAAGGACGTGCGGGTGCCCACAGGCGAACCTGCTCGGCACGGTCCACGGCGGGGCCGCGGTCTTCAACACGATGATGATCCCGGAGCGGCTCGGCACCGCGGCCATGACCATCGGCGCGGCGCGCCCGGCGCTGCGAGATCGCCACGCGCTACACCGCTCAAGCGCAAGGCCTTCGGCCAGACCATCAACCACTTCCAGGGGGTGAGCTTCCAGGTCGCCGAGGCCGCCATGCTGCTCGACGCGGCGCGGGCCATGGTCTACACGACCAGCCGCGCCGTGGTCGCCGGAGCGCCGCCCGCCAACATCCGGCGCCTGGTCTCGGAGACCAAGAAGTTCGTCACCGAGTCCTGCCAGAAGGTGGCCCACAACGCATGCAGGTGATGGGCGGCATCGGCTACACCAACGTCTTCCCGATCGAGCGCATCGTCCGCGACCTGCGGCTGGCCTCCATCTGGACCGGGCACCAACGAGGTCATGTCGCTCATCGTGGCGAGCGAGTGGTACCGGGAGTACCGCAAGGAGAGGGCCGCGCTGCGGCTTCGCGACCACGAGGCCGACGCCATCTCGGCCGACCGGGTGGAGGAGAAGGACCTGGGCTGAAGGCGCTGGCCGGGGTCAGTTCCTGCCCAGGGTGCTCCAGAACGCACACCGGTGCGCCGCGTGCGCGTCGTGGGGCGCCACGTTCCCCGGAGTGAAGCGCATGACCTTCGTCCCGCCCTTCACGTAGCGGGGCCAGGAAGGCTGGCCGGCCGGCGCCGGGGCCCGGTGCTCGCGAAGCTCGCCCAGTAGGCCACGAGCTGGTCGCCCATGGCCTCGGAGGCCGGCGGGAGGTCGGGGGCGTCGATGGCCGCCGTGTTCGACAGGTGGGGGAAGAGGTAGTTGAGCTCGGAGGAATGGACGGCCCCCAGCGCGAACCCGGGGTCCATTCCCTTGGCGATGCCCACCCCCAGCACGAGCGCGGCGGGGTCGGCGAACTCCCACTGGTAGATGGCGGGCACCCAGTCCAGGAAGGCGTCGGAGGTCTCGAGGTACAGGCAGTTGTCGAGGCCGACCGCCTCCTGGTGGTCGGACAGCATCGAGCCGAGGCGTGCCCCGTCCATGCCCTCCGCGACCCGGTACTCCTTCAGGATCGACTCGTACCGGGTCTGGCCGGGGTGGGTGGGGTCGGGCGCATCCGGCCCGTAGTAGGTGGGGAGCCAGTCCTTCCGCAGCCCCGCCTCGGAGTAGTCGGACAGGAAGGGGGAGAAGAGCTTCGAGTAGGCCACGTAGAGGCGAAGCTCGTCGCGGGTGCCGCCCATG
Organism: uncultured delta proteobacterium; assembly: GCA_963766715.1. GTDB lineage: Bacteria > Myxococcota > Myxococcia > Myxococcales > Anaeromyxobacteraceae > CAIOAK01. The sequence goes on along the minus strand of CAVYBH010000015.1, from coordinate 47,596 downwards.
AGCAAGGGCACGCGCATCACGGCGCCCGTCCTCGCCGCGTCCGCCGCCTGGGCCGGCACGGTCCCGTTCCCGACCACCGGGCCGAGGGCCATGATCCCGACGCTGAGCCTGCCCTGCGCCTGGAGCAGCTGGTCGACCGATGCGGCGCGGAGGCACCCGACGACGTCGGAGGCGTCGCCGCAGCCCACCTCGGTCGCCACCTTCTTCCACATGGGGGGGCTCTTCGGGTCGCCGTCGTCGATTGCCTTCGCGAGGGTGGGCATGGGCTGCAGGCAGCCGCCGCTCTGGACGATGGCCTTGTGGAAGAGCCCCTTCACGCGGTCCGGGCTGATGAGGTGCATGCAGGTGGAGCCGGCTCCGGCCGACTCTCCGCCCACCGTGACGTTGTCCGGATCCCCTCCGAAGGCCGCGATGTTTCGCTGCACCCAGCGAAGCGCGTATCGCTGGTCCTCGAGCCCCACGTCGCCGTTGAAGTCGCCGTCGATCCCCTGGATCCCCATGAAGCCGAGGACGCCCATCCGGTAGTTCATGGAGACCACGACCATCCGTCCCCGCGTCGCGAGCTTGTCGAGCCGGTAGAGGCTCCCGGAGCCGCCGACGAAGGCTCCGCCGTAGATCCAGACCAGCACCGGGAGCTTCTCCCCGGCCGCCAGGTCGGGTGGGGCGCTGACGTTCAAGAACAGGCAGTCCTCGGTCGTGCTGCGCTCGGTCAGCTCGAAGCGCCGGGTCTGCGGGCAGGCGTTGCCGAAGGTGGTCGCGTCGCGAACGCCCGGCCAGGCCGCGGCCGGCTGGGGCAGGGCCCAGCGAAGGTCGCCCACCGGGGGAGCGGCGAACGGGATGCCGCGGAACTCGAGCGCGCCGTTGCGCTCGACGCCCCGGACGGCGCCTGTGTCCGTCTGGACGACGTTCCTCGAGATTGTCGCCGGGGTCGCGCAGGCGGCGGAGAGGAGCGCCAGGAGCGACCCGGCCAGCCGCCGGCTCGGACAGCGGAGTTCCGGGCCCGGATCGCTCAGTGAAGGGCCCTGTAGACGAAGTTCGGCTGGACCGCCGTGAGCCGCGGGTCCTGCGCCTGCAGCTCCGTCATCCGCGCAAGCCCCGGGTCTTCCTTCAGGGCCACGAGGACGACCCCGTTCCCCAGGTCCTGGGTCTTCTTGATCCCGAAGCGCCCGTACACCTGCTCGACCACCCCGGCGCCCGCGCCGGGCGCGATTGTGACGAGGTACTCGCCCGGCACGGCCGACCGGGTGGGGGAAGGGCTCGCAGGTCCCTCGGCGGGGCTCGGCGGCGATCCTGCGCACCCGGCACCACCGGGGATCAGGACCGCCGCCAGACAGAGGACGAGAGCCCGCATGCCGCCTCCTACTTCACCGTGGCCGACACGCCGGTCGGCGCCTGGATGAACGCCAGCGCCGCCATGGCGTCGACGGCCCTTCCCGTGACGGTCTTGCCGGCCAGGCTGCTCACCGCGCGGCCCGATGCCGTGACCGACTTCACCGCGTCGGCGTAGGTGTACAGCGGGTTGTAGGCGCGAACCAGCGTCACCACGCCTGCCACCGCCGGGGTCGCCATGGACGTTCCGTTGATCGTGTTGTAGCTCGTGGCGTTCCAGTTCAGCATCGAGATCTCGAAGGCCGCGACCGCCACTCCCTTCGCGGCGGAGCCCGTGCTCCCGGACAGGAGCTGGTATCCGATGTTGCAGCTCGAGCTCTTGCAAGCCGTCACGTTGTACCCCAGCTCGATGAACTTTCCGCCGGTGCCCTCTCCCGTCGTCGCGTTCGTGGCGGCCAGGATCGTCCCGCCACCCGCGAAGGGATCGATGCCGGAGGCCCCTGCCTGGTAGCCGATCTTGAACGTGTCGCCGGCGGCCACGGTGAAATCCGTGTAGAACTTCAGGACCGCGACGTCCACCGCGCCGACGGCGAAGGTCTTGTACGCCCGGTTGTCGGCGTTCTTGGCGTAGAGGCCGTCCGGGAAGTTCGACGGGTCGACGAGGCATGATCCCGTGGTGATGCACGCCAGGTAGGACCATCCACTGAGCGTCCATCCGGCGGTCGCGGCGTTCAGCGGGTCCTGGATGCTCGAGGCCGTCCCCGCCCAGGTGCTCAGGATGTTCGTCCCGGGAGCCCCGACGGTGACGGTCGTGGCGCCCCAGTTCGAGAAGGCGGCGAGGGCGTACTTCTGGTCGAGCGCGGCGACGCAGACGACGTTGTCGAGGGTCTTCGAGAAGTTGCAAGGCCACGTGGGGGTCGTGGCGTCGTCGTTGTCGGCCTTCTCGTTCCCGGCGGCCACGACCACGGCGATGTCGGCGGTCCTGGCCCTCGTGATGGCGTTGCTGAAGAGCTGATCGAGCGGGTTGTTGTCGCCCAGGCTCATGTTGATGACCTTTGCCCCCTGCGCGATGGCGAAGTCGATCCCGCTGATGATGGTCGCGGTGCTGCCGCCACCCACGCCGAGCACCCGCACGGCCATGATGGACGCCTTCCAGCACACGCCGGAGACGCCCAGCCCGTTGTTGCCCACCGCGCCGATGGTGCCTGCCACGTGCGTGCCATGGCCCTCGCCGTCCATCGGGTCGTCGTTGTTGTCGATGAAGTTCTTCCCGTGCTTGGGGTAGGCCGCGGTGGTCCACATGTTGGCGGCGAGGTCCTGCTGGTTGTAGTTGACGCCGGTGTCGAGGACGGCCACCACCACGCCGCCGCAGTCGGTGATGGTGTCCCAGGCCTTCTCGAGATTCATGTCGTTGCCCGACGTGCCGGGATTGTTGGTGGCGTAGGGAACGGGCGAGCCCGGAGGCTGGGTGTAAGCGTTCGAGATGGTCTGGGCCGTGTTCTTCAGGGCCCACAGCTGCCCGTACATCGGATCGTTGGGTATCGCCGAGGGCCGGTAGACGTAGTTCGGCTGGGCGTACTCCACGCCGGGATTGCTCCGGTAGGCCGCCAGCGCGCCGGCCACGGTCTGGCCGGCTTCCAGCCGAACCTGTGCCCAGCCCGGCTCGGGGAGCTCGGCGATGAGCGCGTGCCCCTGGAACGCGAGCGACGCTGCCCTGGCGCGGGCGGTGACGCCCGGCGTGAACTTCACGAGGACCTCGCCGGGAACGTACGTTCCGAGACCATCGGTGACGGATTGCAGTCCGGTGCCGGCAGCCAGCGCATGGCCAGCCGGGACGAGGAGGGAGAGCAGGAGACCAGCGAGGACGACGGAACGGGTTGTCATGGTTCCTCCTGGGTGCATCACGGCACCGTGACCGTGATGGGGGTGGAAGGCGCGCTCGAGCTACCCGTGGCGCCTCCCTGGGCATCGAGGGCCGCATACGCCACGACCGTGACCGTGTAGGTGCCCGAAGGGAGCGTGACGTCCGTCGAGGTCGGAGCAGCCGATCCGGATACGTAGGGGACGTTGACCGTGGGCTGGCCGGGGATGGTGATCCGGTAGCCGCCCCCCGTCTTGTTCACGCCCGCGTCCCTGTTCGGGGCCCAGGAGATGGTCACGGTGCGGCCAGACGGAGAACTGGAGCCGCCGCATGCCGACATCGCACCGACGAGGAGGAGCGCGGCGCCATACCGAAACATCCTGTTCATGGTGACCTCGAGGCGTGGGGCGAAGCGAAGAGACCCGTTCGTGTCGCGGGCAGATGAGGCACCCGCTCCCTGCGGGGATTCCGAGGGGAGAGCATCGCTCGTGCCGCCTCGACGCCGAGGGATTCCCGAGACTTCGCGCCATTCCATCCGGGTCCGAGCGCCCCGCGGGTCATGACGGCGCACCCCGGGCGAGCCAGGGCCACGATCACGCCCCGCGAAGGCCCCCACCCGGGAGGGCCCCGCGACGAGGCAGCACGCGACGACCCGCGGCTAACGATTCCCGAACTGGATCGTGCCCGCCCCGCAGCCGCTCCACGTGATCTTGGCGGCCTCGTCCGGGAGATCCGCGGACGACGCGCCGGCCGGCCGCGAAGTCCAGACGCGCTTCGCCTCGAGCGTCCCGCCGGTCACGCCGGTGGCACAGGTGTCGGAGCGGGTGACGTCGAAGGTCAGGCTCTCGTCGACCGCCGCGGACACCGTCTGGCCGCCGGCGGAGACCGTCAGGGAGACCTCGGAGGCGATGTCGCCCACGGCCGACGTGGCGGTGGTCACGATGGTTCCCGTCGAGTGCTGGGTGCCGGACATCGAGAGTGCGCTCGTGCCGCTCATGGTGAGCGCGACCCCGTAGGTGAGATCCCAGGTGAGCGTCCGATGGTCGGCGGACAGCGAGACGTCGCCGTTCACCGTCACCGAGCCGTTCGTCGACGTGCTGCCGCTCGTCTGCGAGACGGTGACCTTGCAGCCGGTGAAGGTGACCTTGCCGCTCGAGACGACGGCGCAGGAAGGGACGTCGAAGGGTGACGCCCCGGTCGCGCCCACGGCGGACGGCGAGAAGGAATCCACCCCGCCTCCCTGGAGGATGGCTCCGGTGACGCTGCCCGCGTCCGCGGCGCCGAGACCCGAGCCCGTTCCCGGCGAGGCCAGGAAGGCGTCGATGCTCGCGACCGTCCCGCCCATCGCTCCCGTCTGGTCGGCGGTGGCCGGCTGGGACTGGCCGTAGGTGAAGGGGGTGCTGGCCGCCGCGTTCGTCTGCGAGGTGCTGCTCCCGCCACACCCTGCGAGCAGGAGCGCCGCGCCAAGGCCGAACCACCGATGCGTCGTCGTCATGATGTCCCCTCCAGGACGTCCGGATGCCCCGCAGGGGGCAGGACGAGGAACATGCTAGCGAGTCCCTTCCTCCTGGGAAATGTCGGAATGCGCACACATCGGTCAGGCGGCGAGGCTCCTCGCGAGCCGGAAGCGCATTCCGGGTGCCCGGAATCACATGGGTTCCCCCAAGCGTCCGATTATCCCAGGTGGCGCTCGACGTTCTTCATCTGCTGCTCCCATCCACCGCTGTTCATCCGGTAGGCCTCGTCGCGCCGCGCTTCCGGGATCCCGTCGAAACCGGACTCCACGACCCGGAGCCGCGTTCCTCCCTCGGCCGACTCGAGCAGGAACTCGACGAGCGTCGCGGGCTCGACCGAGTAGTCCACGTCGGGATTCACGGCGTACGGATGCCAGCGAAAGGAGAAGAGCCGGTCCGCCTCCATCCGCTCGACCCAGACCTCCATCCGGAGGTGCTCGTAGCCCGGGTGCGTGATGTGTCCGGAGACGCGCTCGCCGGGGACGAAGGGTCCGTCGAGCTTCACCCCGAACCAGGTGCCGAACTCCGCGGAATCGGTGAGGGCGCGCCAGATGCGGGCCTTCGGCGCATGGAGCAGAACCTGCTTGTCGATGCGGTCGGGCAGGGCAGTGGGCATCGCGCGGACTTGCTAACCCTGCAGCCATTGGCAGTCAAAGCCAAATGAGGCAGGTTGCTGCCACGATGACCCCTCGCACCCTGTTCGCGATGTTCCTGGCGGGCTCGCTGCTCGCGCCGATCGTGGCCTCGGCCGGCCCGACGGTCCGGGAAGTGCAGGTCCGGTTCGAGAAGGGCCAGACCAGCGCCACCCTGAAGGGCAAGCTGAAGGGCGACGAGACCGTGGACTACAAGGTTCGGGCCGCCGCGGGACAGTCCATGGTCGTGACCTTCAAGCCAGGAAACCCGTCCGCGTACTTCAACGTGATGCAGTCCGGCGCCGCCGAGGCATTCTTCGTCGGCTCCACCTCGGGCAACCGCTTCGAGGGACCCCTGCCGGTCGACGGCGACTACACGATCCGCGTCTACCTGATGCGGAGCGCCGCTCGTCGCAACGAGAGCACGAGCTACACGCTCGAGGTCGGGGTATCGGGGGCGGGAAAGTAGTCCACAGGCGACGCCTCGACGGCTCGCAGGGAGATCCACCATGAGGAAGCTGCTCTTCTCGTCGCTCGTCGCACTCGCCGCGTCCGCCGCTGGCGCCCAGTCCCCGGGCCCGCTGCCTCAGATGCCGCTCCCCGTCGAGAGGCCCCCCGCTCCCGAGGCGGGCTCGATCGAGGTGAACCGCACGGGTGCGCCCGGGAAGGCGACCGCGTCGCGCCTGGCGACCGACACCGCCACCATCGTGGCCCTGAACGTGCCCAGCCGCACCCTCACCCTGAAGCGCCGGTCGGGCCAGACCCAGACGATCCAGGTGGCGCCCGACGTCGCCCGGCTCTCCGAGTTCGCCGTGGGCGACGTCATCCGCGTCGACTACCAGCAGACGCTCGAGCTCGAGTACCAGGCCCCTGGCACGAAGGCGGTGCCGATGGAGTCCGGCGTGACGCTCAATCGCACCGACCGGGACCAGGCTCCCGGCGTCTCCGAATCGGCGGGCGTCCAGGGCACCGTGACCGTCACCGCGATTGACCCGGCCGCGCGGCTGGTCACGTTCCAGGAGCCGGGCGGCAACGTCTACGAGGTGAAGGCTGGCCCCACGATCCGCCTGGAGAATCTCAAGGTCGGGGACCACCTGCTCGCGACCTACGTCGAGACCGTGGCCGTCAACCTCGTGATGGTGGCCCAGGGGAGACGCTAGGCCAGGTTCGCGCAACGGGCGGGTCCAACCTAGGTCTACGTCGCGGGCTTCCGGGAAGCCGTCAGCCGCCCCCGCTCGGACATCACGAAGACTTCCGGGGTGGGTGCGGCGCCGTGACCCGGAGTGCGCTCGCCCGGCGCCCCCTAGGGCCTCGGCGGCGGGTTCCGGCGCGCCCAGGCCAGGAATCGCCCCGCCCCGCTGTGCAGCTCGCGCGAGGCCGTGGCCCACGAGAAGGCGCGGACCATGCGGACGTCCCGCAGCGGCAGGATTCTTGAGCGAACCGGCGACGACCTGGTCCTGCGCGGCCCAGCGCGACACGAACGCGACGCCGAGCCCCGCCACCGCCGCCATCTTGATGGACTGGTTCGACCCGAACACCAGCTCCGGGCGCAGGACGACCTTGCCCCCCGTGGCCTTGGCGATGGCGTCCTCCGCCAGGGCGCGGGTGTGGGAGCCCGGCTCCCGCAGGAGCACCGGAACGTGCGCGAGGTCCGCCGCGCGCGCCACCCGGCACAGGTCGCGGGCGGAGGTCGCTGCGACCGCGACGACCTCGTCGTCGAGGTAGCGCTCGAGGTGGGCGCGCGGGGAGCGCTGCCGCGCCTCGACGAGCCCGAGAGCCACCCGCTGGTCGGCGACCCATTCGAGCACCTTGGCCGTGTTGCTCACCTGCACCCGGAAGCGCACGCGGGCGTGGAGAGCCCGGTACCCCGCGACGAGCGGCGGCAGGACGTAGGCGGCGGAGTTCATCGAGGCGCCCACCACCACCTCCTCCTCGATCGCGGGCTCGCCGCGCATGTCCGTCTCGAGCGTCTCGAGCAGGCCGTGGACGTCCCTCGCCGCCTCGAGCAGGCGAAGGCCCCAGTCGGTGGGCGTGACCCCGCGCGAGGAGCGAAGGAGCAGCGTCTGGCCGCACTCCTCCTCCAGCGCGCGGACCTGCGCCGTGACCGCCGGCTGGGAGAGGTGGAGGAGCTTCGCGGCGGTCGACACCTTGCGCGCCTGCGCGACGACGCGGAAGGTCTCGAGCTTTCTCGGATCGATCCGTCCCATGGCCAGACCATAACAGCAATGCCATGCGATGAAGACGAGCCATCAGAAAAATGGATGACGCATCCGATCTCCCGCGATGTGCTCCGGACGGTCCAGGTGCAGGATGCCTCTCGCGCCGGCATTTCGCTCCGGCCCGAGGAGAGAGAACCCATGGCCTGCATCGCGAACCACGTCGTCCGCTCCGTCGTCTCCCTGGACCTGGGCGCCACCTGCGCCGAGGCCGCCCGCCTCATGGCCGAACGCGGTATCGGGGCCGTGGGCGTGCGCCAGGACGGAAAGCTCCTGGGAATCGTGACCGAGCGCGACCTGCTCGCCATCACCAGCCAGGGCGGGAACGCCGCGGCGACCCCGATCCTGAAGGCGATGCCGGCTTGCCCGGCGGTCGTCTCCTGCTGCGCCACGGAGAGCGAGGCGGCCGAGATGATGCGGACCCACCACACCCGCCACCTCGCGGTGGTGGAGGGTGGCGAGATCGTCGGGATCCTCTCCCTGCTCGACCTCGTCAAGATGGTGGTGGAGGAGAAGCAGTGGTCGATCGACTCGCTGGAGAGCTACATCCGCGGCGGTCGCGCCGCACAGCTCTCCAAGCCCATCCTCCCGGTGTTCGCCCGGACGGCCGGGCCGGAGCTCGCCGTCCTCTCCTGAGGGGCCGAGCTCACGGGGCGAGCGCTCGCCACCAGGCGAACGCGATGGGCGCGACGGCCAGGAGCGCGATGGCCGGCTGGAGCAGCGAGCGTGGCGGCGGGGTCATCCGGCGAAAGGCCAGCCCCTCCACCACGCCGACGGCGAATCCGAGGAGGTGCGCCAGGAGGTCGGCCCGCTCGCCGGTGCCGAGGAGCCCGAGCAGGGCCGCTCCGGCGCCCAGCGTGAGCCAGGCGCTCCGGTGGGGCACCTGGAGCGCGCTCAGCGTGCCGAGCGCGCCGAACACCGCCGTCGAGGCGCCGATGGACACGTGGCCGCCGCGCAGGACGAGCGCCGTGAGCACGTTCCCCAGGACGCCGGCGGCGAGCGCCAGCCAGGTGGCGAGGGCAGGGCCGAGCCGGCGCGCGACCGCGCCGAGGAAGATGCCGAGCGCCACGGCGTTGGCGGCGACGTGGGCGAGGTCGGCGTGCAGCGTGAGCGCGGTCGCAGCGCGCCACCACTCGCCCTGGAGCATGCGCGCCGCGTCGGCGTTCCCCCGCGCGAAAAGGCTTCCCGCCGGGCCCAGTCCGGCCAGCGCGGCGAAGGCGAGGATCGCCAGCCCCGCGACCGCGCCGGCGAGCGACCCCCCGGGGTCCGGCCTCGCGACCGGGGCGGGCCGCGGCGGGTTCTCGGCTTCCCAGGCGGAGATGGCCGCCTCCGCGGCGGGGGCGTCCACGTCTTCGACGAGGAGCGCCCAGCCCCCGTCAGGCGTCGGCTGGACCTCGTGTGCGACGCCCATGGCATCGAGGACGACGCTCCGCTCCATCACGGCGTCCTGATCCCGCCCCTCCCGCAAGAGCGCCATGCGTCAGGCCATCCCGATCCGGCGCGCACCCTCCGCGAAACGGGCCCCGCCTTCCTGATCGAGCCGGAAGGCGTTGCGGAAGTGGGCAAACCTGTACCCGGGGAGAAGCCTCCAGGCCGCGGCCGCATGGGCGCGCGCTTCCTCGAGAGCCCCGTGGAGGGCGAGGCTGAAGGCCGCGACGGCGAAGATATGGGCGTGCGCGTTGGGGCGGGCCGCGGCCCGCGTCGCGGCCTCGGCTGCCTCCGGATACCGGCCCAGGCGCACGAGCGCGATGGCGCGGGCGCCGAGCATCCCGAAGAGCAGCGGGTCGAAGGGGCTCAGGCTGCGCGAGCGATCCGCCGCGGCGATGGCCGCCAGGGGATCGCCGGCCTGCGCCTGCACGAACGCCAGGGAGTAGTGGCCCTGGGCGAAGTTCGGGCTGAGGTCGACGGCCTGCTGGAGCTCGAGGACCGACTGGTCGTGAAGGCCGCGAAGCCAGAGCGCACGCCCCTGCGCCCAGTGCACGGCGGGGTCGCGGTCGTCGACCAGCATGCCCCGGCGGGCTGACTCGAGCGCGCGGGCGATCTCCGGCTCGCGGTCCGCCCAGCCCTGGAAGGCGTTCTGCCAGTGCGTGAAGGACAGGCCCGCGTGGGCCCGGGAGAAGGTCGGGTCGAGGGACACCGCCTGCTCGAGGAAACGCTGTGCGGCCTCGTTGTCGGCCTTCGTGAAGCGGTACATGTGCCACAGGCCACGGTGGTAGGCCTCCCACGCGTCCAGCGAGCTCGGGGGCTTCAGGATCGCGCGGTTTCGCTCGTTGGCCTCGATCTCGCTGGCAATCGAGGCGACGATCCGGTTGCCGATCTCCTCGATCACGTCGAAGGCCTCGTCCCGGGGCTGGTCGAAGCGCTCGCTCCAGACGAGTCGTGCGGTCCGGGTCTCGTCCAGCTGGACCTCGACGAGCAGGCGGCTCCCCTGCACCCGGATCGACCCGGCGACCAGGTAGTCGACGTTCAGCATGCGCCCGGACGCCTCCGGGGAGAGCTGCCGCTCCTTCAACGCGAACACCGTGCCCTCGGCGATGACGAACAGGCTTCGCAGCTTGGCGAGGCGGACGATCACGTCGTGGGCGAGCGCGCCGGCCCACCCGGGGCGATCGGCGCCGTCGTTCCACTCCTGGAAAGGCATCACGGCGACGGAGGCCCGTCGGGCAGGGGCGCTCAGGTGGCCCCGGTCTTCTCCCGGGTCGGCCACCTCGGGCGCGCGGGCCACGTCCAGCGCCGGGCCCACCTGACCCTCGTGGAACGATTGCCACGCGCGGCGGATGAAGCCGGCGTCGAGCCCCTCTTCCTCGAACCGCCGGGCGGCGGCGTGGAGATGCGCTTCACCCTCCCGGATGCGGCCGCTCCGGGCGAGCGCGCCCAGGAGAAGCTCGTGGGCGCGGCGGTCGAAGGGTTCGAGCTCGAGCCACCTTTCCAGGTATCGGAAGGCCTCCTCGCCGGTTGCCTGCGTCGCCAGCCGTTCCACGAGCGCCACGTGCGCGCCGTGAAAGCGTCGCCGCTGTCCGGCCAGCCACGCCGCGCAGGCAGGGCTGCGCTCCATCTCGAGACCCTCGAGCAGCTCGCCGCCGAACAGCGCCTCGAGCGCCGCCGCCTCGCCGGGGTCGAGCGGCGCCGCGCCGTCCTTCATGGCGCGCTGGATCTGGGCGGCGTCGACGAAGCACCCCGCGAGGTCCAGCTGCACCGCGTCCTCCCGGGCCAGGAGGCGCTGCCGATCCGCGTCGTCGACGAGGCGCCGGATCTTGCTCAGGCACCAGCGCAGCTCGCCGCGAGGATCGTTCGGGACGTCCCAGAGAAGCTCGCAGAGCTGGCTCCGGGGGATCCGCGCGGCGCCAGGGCCAGGTAGGCGAGGAGGGCCTTCACCTTCCGCGATGCGGGCAGGGGCAGGATGGTGCCGTCCCTCCGGAGCTCCAGCGAGCCGAGCATCCGGACGCGCAGCCGGCAGTCCTCGGCCGGGCGGGGCGGGGCATCCGATTCCACGCGCATTTCCACGCTGGCTTCCACGTTGGCGACCACGCCTCCTCCCTAGGCTTCGGGTGGAGGTAACGCCATGGATAAGACCCTCGCCACGCCGGTTCAATCGCCACCCCCCGCCATCCCCGACCTCGGCCAGATCAAGGACCGCCAGCGGGCAGCCTGGTCGTCCGGAGACTACGCGGTCGTCGGTACCACCCTGCAGATCGTCGGGGAGGAGCTCTGCGAGGCCCTCGACCTCCGCGCAGGCCAGAAGGTGCTCGACGTCGCTGCCGGCAACGGCAACGCATCGCTCGCGGCCGCCCGCCGGTGGTGCCAGGTCACCGCGACCGACTACGTTCCCGCTCTCCTCGCGCGCGCGGGCCAGAGGGCAGGTGCCGACCGCCTGGACGTCTCCTTCCGCGAGGCCGACGCCGAGGCGTTGCCCTTCCCGGACGGCGCCTTCGACGCCGTCCTGTCGACCTTCGGGGTCATGTTCACCCCGAACCAGGAGCAGGCGGCGGCAGAGCTCGTCCGCGTCTGCGCCCCCGGGGGGAAGATCGGCCTCGCCAGCTGGACGCCGGAAGGATTCATCGGCCAGCTCTTCCGGACCATCGGCAGGTACGTGCCACCGGCCGCCGGGCTCCGGTCGCCTGCCCTCTGGGGCAAGCGCGAGCGGATCGGGGAACTGTTCGCCGCGCACGCGAGCGCCATCGAGGCGAAGGTCCGGTACTTCGTCTTTCGCTACCGTTCGCCGGAGCACTGGCTGGACGTCTTCCGGACCTACTACGGACCGATGCTCAAGGCCTTTGCCGCGCTCGACACGGCGGGGCAGGGAGCCCTGACGCGCGACCTCCTGGAGCTGATCGGGCAGTTCAACCGTTCGGGCGACTCGACGATGGTCGTGCCCGGCGAGTACCTCGAAGTGGTCCTCGTCCGAGGGAGGCCAGCATGAAGGTTTCCAAGGACGGGATTCCCGCCAAGATCGACGTCCCGGGCGCCGTGGCGCGCCAGCTCGCCGGCTTCGGAGATGCGACGGGCTTCGGCAAGATGGGGGGCGAATGGTTCTCCCTCGGCGCCGGTACCGACATCCAGCCGCTCCTGAAGGGGCTCCAGGGCGACGCCTGCCAGGCGCCGCACTGGGGCTACATGCTGTCCGGGGAGCTGGTGGTCACGTACACCGACGGCAAGGTCGAGACCTGCAAGGAGAGCGACCTCTTCCACTGGCCGCCCGGACATAGCGTGCGGGTCGTGAAGGACGCCGAGGTCATCCTGTTCAGCCCCGTGCAGGAGCATACGCTCGTGATGGACCACATGTTGAAGGCGATGGGGGGCTGATCCACCGAACGATCGATTACCCCGCGTCCGCTGCAGCGCGCGATCCCCAGCGCTATGGATGGCGCGAGGAGAACGCACATGGCAAGGACCCAGGCCGAGAGTGGGGTGTGGTTCGTCCGGCCGGCGCCCGGTGTCGTCCGGGCCCATCTGGATCACCTGCAGGACCGCGTCGGTCGCTTCGACCTTCCGGCCATGGAGCGCGAGCTTCGCCGGGACGTGGCCCTCGAGGTCGAGGGTCACAGCGCGGTGACCCTGGTCAAGTACCCGGACCTCCGCGTGGTCCTCCTCTTCTTCCGGGCGGGAGGAAGCCTCGCGGAGACGAGCACGGATGCCCGGATCTCCTTGCACGTCCTTCGCGGGCACCTGGAGCTTCGGCTCCCCGAGGGCCTGACCGACATCCCGGCCGGGCACCTCGTGACGCTCGAGGGTGGCACCGGTTTCGGCGTCCAAGCGCCGACGGAGAGCGCGCTGCTCCTCACCCTGTCGTGGCCGGCCCAGTCCCGAAGCAGCCAGTCGCGAACGGGAGGGCCTAGAACATGAGGGCCTACACGTACGACAGGTTCGGGCCTCCCGAGGTCCTGCAGTCGAGAGAGCTCCCCAAGCCCGTTCCCGGGGGCCACGAGGTCCTCGTCCGGATCCATGCGACGACGGTCACGGCGGGCGATTGGCGGGTTCGCAGCCTCGAGCTCCCGAGAGGATTCGGGCTCCTCTCGCGACTCGCCCTGGGCTTCTCCAGGCCACGACAGCCAATCCTCGGAGCGGAACTTTCCGGGGAGATCGAGGCGGTCGGGGAAGCCGTCACCCGGTTCCAGGTGGGCGACCCGGTCTTCGGCTTCACCGGCACGCGCATGGGCTGCCACGTCGAGTACCGGTGCCTCCCCGAGGAGGGGCACGGGCGGAAAGACGAGGCCGTGGCGATCAAGCCGGCCAACCTGAGCCACGAGGAGGCGGCGGCCCTTTCCTTCGGCGGCACGACCGCGCTCAGCTTCTTCCGGAAGGCGAAGCTGAAGCGCGGAGAGAAGGTGCTGGTCGTCGGCGCCTCGGGCGGCGTGGGGACCGCCGCGGTGCAGCTCGCCCGGCACCTCGGGGCACACGTGACCGGCGTGTGCAGCGCAGCCAACCTCGAGCTGGTGCGGTCCATCGGTGCCGATCGGGCGATCGACTACGCGAAGGAGGACTTCACGAGGAACGGCGAGCGCTACGACGTCATCGTCGACACGGCCGGCACCGCGCCGTTCTCCCGCTGCGAGGGCTCGCTCACCGAAGGGGGGCGGCTGCTCGTGGTCCTCGGTACGCTCCCCGAGATGCTTCGGGCTCCCTGGGTGTCACTCACGTCGACGAAGAAGATCATCGGAGGCGTGGCGAGCTGGAGCGTCGAGGACCTGCGTCTCCTGGCGAGCCTCGCCGAGGCCGGCCACTACAGGCCGGTCATCGATCGTCGCTACCGGTTCGACGAGATGGTCGAGGCCCACCGCCACGTCGACACGGGGCACAAGCGGGGAAACGTCGTCGTGACGGTCGCAGCGGCCTGATCCGCCTGCCGCTCCAGGCGCTCAGTCGGGTTCCGAGTCGAAGCGCTCCGGGCGGACCACGAGCACCGAGCACGGCGCCTCCCGCACGACCCGCTCCGTCACGGATCCGAGCACCAGGCGCTCGACCCCCTTCCTGCCATGGGTGCCCATGGCCACCAGGTCGAACCGTCCGTTGCGGAGGAACTGGACAATCGCGGTGGCCGGCTCGCCCGAGAGCAACTCACCGCGAACCCGTCCGGGAGCGATCGCAGCCGCGTCCCCCACCCAGCGGTCCAGCTCTCGCCTGGCCTCGCCGGCCTCCTGGCGGGAGATCACGGGCGGGGCATCGAACGTCACCGCGGCCGGCTCGATCTCCGTGACGCGGACGACCGTCAGCTCGCCGTCGATGCGACGGGCGAGCTCCGCGGCCTCGACGAGTGCGGTGCGAGACGCGTTCGAGTCATCCACCGGGCAGCAAATCCGCTTCCAGACGGCCATGGCGCACCCCCTGCGACACTTGCCCATCCACCGGAAGGGTAAGGCGCCGCACCGGTCCTGGAGCCGCCGGTCCGCCGGTCGTCGGGGTTGCGGCGTTGGGATGACTCCGGAAGGGGCCAATCCGAGGCCCTCGAGAGGGCGTACCGTGGAGGCTGAAGACGGGGGGTCGCAGCGTGAAGCGTGCCGAGTTCCGGTTCTACGCGGAGCTGGGGGACTTCCTCCCGCGGGCCCGTCGGGGCGTGACCTTCCCCTGCGAGTTCCAGGGAGGCCCGTCCGTCAAGGACGTCGTCGAGTCGCTGGGCGTCCCGCACACCGAGGTCGAGCTCCTCCTCGCGGATGGCGAACCCGTGGACTTCTCGTGGATCCTCCGGGACGGGGCTCGGGTGAGCGTCTATCCCGTCTTCCGCTCCATCGACGTCGGGCCGGTCGCCCGCGTCCGGCCCGCTTCCCTCCGCGAGATCCGCTTCGTGGCCGACGGACACCTCGGACGCCTCGCGCGCCACCTCCGGATGCTCGGCCTCGACACGGCCTGGCAGCGGGATGCGTGCGACGAGGAGATCGCCCAGGTCGCCGCGGCCCAGGACCGGATCGTCCTCACCCGCAATCTGGGCCTGCTCAAGCGTCGCAGGGTGACCCGCGGATACTACGTGCGGGAGCTCGAACCCCGGCGCCAGCTGCCGGAGGTCGTCCGCCGATTCGACCTGGCTCGCTCCATCGCTCCGTTCTCGCGCTGCCTTCGCTGCAACGCGCTCCTCGAGGCGGTCCGGAAGGAGGACGTCGCGGGAGGCCTCCCACCGCGCGTCCGCGAGCGCCACGATGCGTATCGTCGTTGCCCGTCCTGTGGGCGCGTCTACTGGGCCGGCTCCCACCGCCAGAGCATGGAGCGGCTCGTCGACCAGGTCCTCGAGGAGGCCCAACCCGGAGGAAGCCATGCACGTCGACCTTCCCAGTAAAGCGGCGAACCCCTCCCTGCAGGTAACCCTGGAGCGTGCCGTCGAGCTCGCCCAGATGTTCGCCCGCGTGGCGCGCGGGCTATCGGAGGACAAGTCCCCGAGTGCCGAGATGCTCGCCATGGTGGACCGGGGATGGGGCGCCCACGAGCAGCTGGTGGACCTCGTGCCGGCCACGCAGTTCGAATCTCATGCGCGCCGTCGAGCACGCCGCCGAGCACGACGGGACCGCCGCCGCGCTGGACTGGTACGAGCGCCACTGGCCCGACCACGCGCCCGATCCCGGGAGATTCGACGAGGCCGCCAAGGCATGGCCGGCTAAATCGAGGTGGAAGGAGGTCGCGGCCGCGGTCGAGAGCGCCCGGCTGGGCGACGAGAGCCCGGACTCGCTGGAGGAAGTGTGGCGCGACTACCGCCTCGACCGGGGCTACCCGCCGCTGCACCCGCTGTGAGACGGGTCCTCGCGTACATCGTGAAGGAAAACTGATCGAAGAAGCCCTGAGACGAGGCGACCCGAACGGGCCCGGGACCTTCGAGGGCGCCCTCCCGGGAGCCCAATCGGTCCAGGGTCGAGGCGTAAGATCGGCGCTCTCGTCGCGCCCGATCCCCGGGGGGGAACCATGAACGCGCGCATCGCGGTGGCAGTCCGTCTCGCTGCCTTCGGACTCGTCCTCGTCGCCGGTCCCACGCGTGCCCAGCAGGTGCTCCCGAAGGCGCCTCCGCCCTTCAAGGGGGAGATCGGGCTCTCGGCGAAGGACTCCCGGCCCGACTTCCCGCAGCCGCTCCAGGCACCCAAGGGCGCACCCAACGTCCTCCTCGTGCTCCTCGACGACGTCGGGTTCGGCGCGACGAGCACGTTCGGCGGCCCCGCCCACACGCCGACCCTCGACCGCCTCGCGCAGGAAGGCCTCCGCTACAACCAGTTCCACACCACGGCCCTCTGCTCGCCGACGCGGGCGGCGCTCCTCACCGGGCGCAACCACCACTCCGCGCACACCGGCGTCGTCATGGAGGTCTCGACCGGATACCCGGGCTACGACTCGCTGATGCAGCGGGACACCGCCACCATCGCGGAGGTCCTGAGGCAGAGCGGCTGGAACACGGCCTGGTTCGGGAAGAACCACAACGTCCCCGACTGGCAGACGAGCCAGGCCGGACCGTTCGACCTGTGGCCGAGCGGGCTGGGCTTCGAGCACTTCTACGGGTTCATCGGCGGGGACACGAGCCAGTGGCGCCCATCGGTCACCGAGGGCACGAAGCCCATCGAGCCGTACCAGGGGAAGCCCGACTACAACTTCGACTACGACATGGCCGACAAGGCCATCGAGTGGATCCACATGCAGAAGGCCGTGGCTCCCGACCGGCCCTTCCTCGTCTACTACGCGCCAGGCGCCACCCATGCGCCGCACCACCCCAGGAAGGAATGGGTCGAGAAGTACCGGGGGAAGTTCGACCAGGGCTGGGACGTCGTCCGCGAGGAGACCCTCGCCCGGCAGAAGAAGCTCGGCGTCGTTCCCGCCAGCACGAAGCTCACTCCGCGTCCCAGCGTGATCCAGTCCTGGGCGTCGCTCGACGCCAACCAGAGGAAGCTCGGCGCCCGGATGATGGAGATCTACGCGGGCTACCTGGAGCAGACGGACCACAACGTCGGCCGGGTCATCGACGCCATCCGGGAGGAGGGGCAGCTCGACAACACGCTCGTCGTCTACATCGCCGGCGACAACGGCGCGAGCGCCGAGGGCGGCCTGCACGGGCTGGCCAACGAGGTGACCTGGATGAACGGGATCGCCGAGGACCCCGCCAAGGTGCTCGCCCAGATCGACGATCTCGGCACCTGGAAGACCTACAACCACTACCCGGTCGGATGGGCCCACGCCATGGACACCCCGTTCCAGTGGACGAAGCAGGTCGCGTCGCACTACGGCGGCACCCGGAACGGCATGGTGATCTCCTGGCCCGCGCGGATCCAGGACCGGGGCGGCCTCCGCTCCCAGTGGCACCACGTCGTGGACGTGGCGCCGACCGTCCTCGAGGCCGTGGGGCTGGCCATGCCCGAGTCGGTGAACGGCGTGGCACAGAAGCCCGTCGAGGGAGTCAGCATGGTCTACTCCTTCGCGGACGCGAAGGCGCCCTCGACCCATCGCACGCAGTACTTCGAGATCGCAGGCGATCGCGCCATCTACCGGGACGGGTGGGTGGCGGCGACGACGCCGCAGTTCATGCCCTGGCAGCCGCCGGGCCCCATGCCCGACGTGATCACCGGCTACGCGTGGGAGCTGTACGACACGTCGAAGGACTTCAGCGAGGCGGAGAACCTCGCGGCGTCCCAGCCCGAGAGGCTCCGCAGCATGCAGGAGCTCTTCCTCGTGGAGGCGGCGCGCCGCAACGTGCTCCCCCTCGACAACAGGAAGGTCGAGCGCTTCGACACGACGATCCGGCCCAGCCTCACGCGCGGCCGCACGTCGTTCTCCTACGCGGGCGGGATGGTCCGCATTCCGGAGAGCGCCGCGCCCGACGTGAAGAACAAGTCGTTCACGATCACGGCGAAGGTCGACCTCGCGAAGGCCCCGGCCGAGGGCGTGGTCGTCACCCAGGGTGGACTGTTCGGCGGCTGGGCGCTGTACCTCGAGAAGGGCAGGCCGGTCTTCTTCTACAACACCGCCAACGTGCACCACGCCACCGTTGCTTCACCCGCCGCACTGGGTCCCGGCAAGCACACCCTCGTCCTCGCCTTCCAGTACGGCGGCGGCATCGGGGGCAGCGGGGTCGCGACGATGAAGGTGGACGGCGAGAAGGTGGCCGAGGGGCGGATCGAGAAGACCATCCCGTTCCGCTTCTCGCTCGACGAGGGGCTCGACGTGGGTGAGGACACCGGAACGCCGGTGAATCTCACCTACGACGTCCCCTTCCGGTTCACGGGCCACCTCGACAAGGTGACGATCGACCTCGGGAAGTGACCGCTTACGCCCCCAAAGGCCCCGAGCCCTCCGTTCCCGCACGTTAATCGCGCGGGGCAGGAGGCTTGGAACATGCGACGCACGACTGCTGCCCTCACTTCCGTGATCGTGGCCGCGCTCGCGGGCGGATCCGCCAGAGCGGCCGACGACCTGGACTCTCCCCGGGCGGACCCCACCCACCACAAGGTGGAGTCCGAGAACGATGTGGTCCGGGTGGTGCGCTACGTCATCCCGCCCGGCGAGACCGCGCCGATGCACTCCCACCCCGCCCAGGTCAACGTGTTCTTCACCGACGGGGACCTGCAGGTGACCGCGCAGGACGGGAGCACCACGGTGATCCACCCAAAGGCCGGGACGGCTGCCTGGCGCGGTCCGACGGTCCACAAGGTCGTGAACGTCGGGTCCAGCACCTTCGAGGGCGTCCTCGTCGAGCCCAAGGGACCCGCAAACCCCGACTGGAAACCCCCGCAGTGGGATGCGGTGAAGGTGACGAGCACGGACCGGCTGGAGTTCGAGAACGACCGCGTGCGGATCGTCCGGTACGTCATCCCCGCCGGGGAGACGACCCCGATGCACGAACATCCGGCCGGCGTCCAGATCCTCCTCACCGACGCGCGGGCCCGGCAGACCACGCCGGATGGCAAGGTGGCCGAGATCTCCGGGAAGGCCCGCGCGGCCCGCTACCGGCCGGCCCTGTCCCACACGGTCGAGAACACCGGTGCCCGGTTCGAGGGAATCCTCGTCGACCTGAAGTGACGGCGTATCGAACGCCGATCTCCTACTGGGACGCCTCGATCTTCCTGGCGGTCTCGGCGCCGGCCTTCTTCATCTCGGCCTTCTCGCCCGCGCCCAGGGGGCTCACGTCCACCACCACCTTGTGGATGGTGCCCGTGAACCTCGTGCTCGCGGGCTGGTAGTCCTCGACCACCGGCGTGCCCAGGTCCATCCCGACGTCGGTGCCATCCTCGGAGGAGAAGGCCAGCGGCTGGGTCCGTTCCAGCCGGCCCTCGCCGGCCTTCTTGCCATTCACGAACAGGGACACGGCGCCGCCCTTGCCGATGCCGCCCCCGTCGTAGGCGAAGTCCATCCGCACCGTCGCCTTCCCGTCCGGCACCGGCTCATGGGAGAAGACGGTCGTCCGGTGCAGCCCGAGGTAGTTGTAGGTGTAGGCCAGCTTCCCGCCCGTCATGTGGAAGGTCCAGCCGCCGAACCGGCCGCCCTGGGCGAGGAGGACCCCGTTCGCGCCTCCCTTCGGGACGTCGAGCTCCGCGGTGATGGTCACCGAGCGGTTCTTCACGTTGATGAAGGCGTCCTCCAGCATTCCCTTCATCCCCTGGTGCAAGGTGAGGGACATCCGGTCGCCCATCAGGTCGGGACGGCCGGACAGCTTGGCGTTGAAGCGATCGATGAACCGGTCGTCGATGGGGAGGACGTTGTACTTGACCGCCTCCGTCATGAAGAGGTCCTGCATCTCCTTCAGCTTGGCGGGGTTCTGCGCCGCGAGGTCGTTCGCCAGGCTGAAGTCGTTTCGCGTGTCGTAGAGCTCCCACGTGTCCTCGAGGAGCGCCTTGCGCGGTCTCGCCTCCCAGGGCGCCTTGTGCACGGTCCCGGCGAACCAGCCGTCGGCGTAGATGGCCCGGTTGGCGAACATCTCGAAGTACTGGACCTTGCGCCGGCTCTCGGCCTTCGGGTCGTCGAAGGTGTAGGCCATGCCGACGCCCTCGATTGGCTTCTGGGCCACGCCGTTCACGCTCCTGGGCTCGGGAAGTCCGGCCGCCTCGAGGACGGTCGGCGCCACGTCGATGACGTGGTGGAACTGCGAGCGCACCTCCCCCTTCGCCTGGATGCGCCTCGGCCAGCTGACGACCATGCCGTTGCGCGTGCCGCCGAAGTTGGAAGCGATCTGCTTGGCCCAGGTGAACGGGGTATCGCCCGCGATCGCCCAGCCCGCCGCCATGTGGGGGAACGACATCGGCCCGCCCAGCTCGTCGTAGTGCTTCAGGATGTCCTGGATCGACTCGTCCACGCCGTTCAGGAAGGTCATCTCGTTGAAGAGGCCGATCATGCCCCCCTCGGCGCTCGTGCCGTTGTCGCCCAGGATGTAGAAGACGAGCGTGTCGTCGTACTGCCCGGTCTCCTTAAGCGCGGCGACCAGCCGGCCGATCTCCACGTCCGCGTACTCGGCGAAGGCGGCGTAGACCTCCATCTGGCGGGCGAAGAGCCTCTTCTCGTCGGCCGACAGCTTGTCCCAGTCCTTGATCGCGTCCGGCTTGGGGGCGAGCTTCGTGCCGGGCGGGACCACGCCGAGCTTGATCTGGCGGGCGAGCGTCTCCTGCCGCATCACGTCCCAGCCCTTGTCGAACTTGCCCTTGTACTTCGCGATCCACTCCTTCGGGACGTGGTGGGGCGCGTGCGTGGCGCCCGGCGCGAAGTACATGAAGAACGGCCGATCCGGCGTCAGCGCCTTCTGGAACTGCATCCAGGCGATGGCCTGGTTCGTCATGTCGTTCATGAAGTGGTACTTGGGGTCCCTGGGAAGCTCGATCGGCGTGAGATTGTGGTAGACGAGCGGCGCCCACTGGTTCGTCTCGCCGCCCATGAACCCGTAGAACTCGTCGAAGCCGGAACGGTTCGGCCAGCGCGTGGTCGGGCCGGAGGGGCTGATCTCCCACGTCGGCGTCTCGTGGTTCTTCCCGTAGAAGGCGGTGCTGTAGCCGTTCAGCCGCAGCATCTCGGCGAGCGGCGCCACGCTGTCGGGCCGCTGGCCCGTGTTCCCGGGGAAGGCCGTGGCCATCTCCGTGACCGCGCCCATGTTGTTCGTGTGGTGGTTGCGGCCGCTCAGCAGGGCGGTGCGCGTGGGCGAGCACAGGGCAGTGGTGTGGAACTGGCTGTAGCGGAGCCCGTCGCTCGCCAGCCGGTCCGCGGTCGGCATGTGGATGGGGCCGCCGAACGCGCTCGGCATGCCGAAGCCCATGTCGTCGATGAGGATGAGCAGCACGTTGGGTGCGCCGGCAGGCGCCTTCACCTCGAAGCGCGGCGGCGGGGTGGCCTTGCGCGCGTCGAGCTCGGTGATGGGCGGATAGGTCGGCTCCGGGATGGGCAACACCGTGCGGTCGAGCTTCGTCGCCGCGCGGCGGTGCGGCCTCCGCCAGCTGGGCCGCGCCGATCACGAGCGCGGAGAGGAGTCCAAGTGCACGCCCCGTCATGACTGGTCCCATGTCCGTTCCCCCTTGCGCCGCTAGTTCGCCTCCTCGACCTTCCGGGCTCCCTCGGCAGCGGCCTGCTTCGCCGCGGCCTTCTCGCCCGCCGTCATCTCCTTCACGTCCACCACCACCTTCCGGATGGTGCCCGTGAACCTCGTGCTGCTCGGCTGGTAGTCCTCGATCACCGGGGTGCAGGTGTCCACGCCGACGTCGGCGCCGTCCTCGACCGAGAAGCCGTACGGCTGCGTGCGATCGACGCGCCCCTCGCCGACCTTCTCACCCTTCACGTAGAGCGAGACGACGCCGCCCCGGGCGACGCCCCCGCCGTCGTAGGCGAAGTCCATCCGGGCCGTGACCGGGCCGGCCGGCAGCGGCCTCGCCGAGGTGATCGTGTTCCGCTGAAGGCCCAGGAAGTTGTAGGTGTAGGCAAGCTTCCCGTCCTTCACGTAGAAGCTCCATCCGCCGAACCGGCCGCCCTGGACCACGACGACTCCGTTCGCGCCGCCGGGCGGGATCTCCAGATCCGCCGTGATGGAGAAGGAGCGGTTCTTCACGTTGATGAAGGCGTCCTCGGTCATCCCCGTCATGCCGGCGTGCAACGTGAGCGACATCCGGTCGCCCATGAGGTCGGGCCGACCGGCCAGCTTCGAGTTGAGCCGCTCGATGAGCCGGTCGTCGATGGGAAGCACGTCGTACTTCACCGCCTCGGTGAGGAAGAGCGCCTGAAGCTCCTTCAGCTTGGCCGGGTTCCTCGCCGCGAGGTCGTTCGCCAGGCTGAAATCGCTGCGCGTGTCGTAGAGCTCCCAGCGGTCGTCGGCGAGGGTGGTGAGCGGCTCTCTGCGCCCAGGGAAGCTTGTGGACGGTTCCGGCGAACCAGCCGTCGGCGTAGATGGCGCGGTTGCCGATCATCTCGAAGTACTGGATCCGGTGCCGGCTCGCCGCCTTCGCGTCGTCGAAGGCGTAGGCCATGCTGACGCCCTCGATCGGCTTCTGGACGACCCCGTTCACGCTGCGCGGCTCCGGGAGCCCCGCCGCCTCGAGGACGGTCGGCGCCACGTCGATGACGTGGTGGAACTGCGAGCGAATCTCCCCCTTCGCCCGGATCCGGCTCGGCCAGTGGACGATCATCCCGTTCCGCGTGCCGCCGAAGTTGGAGGCCACCTGCTTCGTCCAGGTGAACGGCGCGTCACCCGCGACGGCCCAGCCGGCGGACATGTGCGGGTACGACAGCGGCCCGCCCAGCTCGTCGAAGTGCTTCAGGATGTCCGGGACGGTCTCGTCGACGCCGTTCGCCCAGGTCATCTCGTTGAACATCCCGTTCATGCCGCCCTCGGCGCTCGTGCCGTTGTCGCCGAGGATGTAGACGACGAGCGTGTCCTCGAACTGCCCGATGTCCCGGAGCGCGTCGACGAGCCGGCCGATCTCGGTGTCGGTGTACTCGGCGAAGGCGGCGTAGATCTCCATCTGCCGGGAGAAGAGCTTCTTCTCGTCGGCGGAGAGCTTGTTCCAGTCCTTGATCGCCTCGGGCTTCGGCGCGAGCTTCGTGCCGGGCGGGACGACGCCGAGCTGGATCTGGCGGGCGAGGGTCTCCTCCCGCATGGCGTCCCAGCCCTTGTCGAACCTGCCCTGGTACTTCGCGATCCACTCCTTCGGGACGTGGTGGGGCGCGTGCGTGGCGCCCGGCGCGAAGTACATGAAGAACGGCCGATCCGGCGTCAGCGCCTTCTGGAACTGCATCCAGGCGATGGCCTTGTTCGTCATGTCGTTCATGAAGTGGTAGCTCGGGATCGCCGGGAACTCGGATCGGCGCCTGGTTGTGGTAGAGGAACGGCGACCACTGGTTGGTCTCGGCGCCCATGAAGCCGTAGAACTCGTCGAACCCGGAGCGGTTCGGCCAGCGCGTGGTCGGGCCGGAGGGGCTGATCTCCCACGTGGGCGTCTCGTGGTTCTTCCCGTAGAAGGCGGTGCTGTAGCCGTTCAGCCGCAGCATCTCGGCGAGCGGGGCCACGCTGTCGGGGCGCTTGCCGGTGTTTCCCGGGGAAGGCCGTGGCCATCTCGGTGATCCGCGCCCATGTTGTTCGTGTGGTGGTTGCGGCCGGAGAGGAGCGCCACGCGCGTGGGCGAGCAGAGGGCCGTGGTGTGGAACTGGTTGAAGCGCAGCCCGCCGCCCGCGAGCCGATCGGCCGTCGGCATGTGGATGGGCCCGCCGAACGCGCTCGGCATGCCGAAGCCCATGTCGTCGATGAGGATGAGGAGCACGTTGGGCGCGCCGGCCGGGGCCTTCACCTCGAAGCGCGGCGGCGAGGTGGCCTTCCGCGCGTCGATCTCGGTGATGTGCGGGTAGGTCGGCTCCGGGATGGGCAGCACGGTTCGATCGAGCGGCACCGCGGGTGCTGCAGGAGCGGCCGCCGCCGGCTGACCCGCGAAGACGAGAATCGAGGACAGCAATGCACGCACGCACCGCGCATGGACGGAGTTCATGCCTGTTCCCCCCTCGGTAGCCTTCGCCCGGGAGGGAACCAAAGCCAGCCGGAGCTTGGGTTGCCCCGAAGGGCGAACCCTGAAGAGGGTGCCGCCCGGGATCGCCTGGGGTATGGTCGCGCCCGTCCTTCGCCATGCTCTTCCGACCGCGGACTCCCGGCAGGATTGACCCCATCTTCTCGGGGCTGAAGGCCGTCCTCGATCATCACCGCGAGCGGAGCACGCTGCCGCCGCTCACCGAGGCCGACCGCCTGGACGGGAAGACGTGCCTCGTCACGGGCCCGAGCTCGGGCCTGGGTCGCGCCATCGCGCCGGAGCTGGCCAGGCGCGGCTGCCGCGTCATCCTCGCCTGCCGCGCGGGGCACGACGGGCTCGACGGACGCGATCCGGCGCGAGAGCGGCAACCCGGACGTCTCCCAGCGCCCGCTCGACCTCTCGGACCTCGCCAGCGTGACGGCGCTCTGCGACGGGCTCGCTGCGCGACGGGGTGAGGCTCGACCTCCTCGTCAGCAACGCCGGCGTCGCGCCGCTCGGGAACCGGCTCACGCGGGACGGCCTCGCCGAGCTCTTCCAGGTGAACTTCCTCGCCAGCTTCCTCCTCGTGAACCGGCTCCTCGCGGACGGCGTGCTGCCCCGTGGGGACGCGGGTCCGGCGCCGAGGGTGGTGATCACCTCCTCGGAGACGCACCGGCAGTGTCCGCCCATCGACTTCGAGCGGTTCGGGCAGTTCCCGGACTTCGGCCTCCTGGAGGGCACGACCTGGTACGGCCACAGCAAGCTGTACGTGCAGACCTTCGCGTGCGAGCTGGCGCGGCGGCTCGTCCGCGCGGACGGCACGCCCGGCGTGTCGGTCTTCTCGTACTGCCCGGGCGCCGTCCGGACCAACATCTCCCGCGAGGGCGGACTCGCCGGGAAGATCATGACCGCCTACTTCATCGACCCGAAGGTGGCGATGTGGCCGGCCATCCACTGCGCCGCCAGCCGGACGCTCGAGGGCCGGACCGGCCTCTACCTCTACCTGCGCCACGTGGCCGGAGCCGATGCGCGATCCTCCGATCCCCGGAACGGCGAGCGCCTCTGGCGGCAGAGCCTCGAGATGCTCGCCGCCCGCGGCTTCCCGCTGCCGCCCTAGCTGCGCGCCGCGGATTGGTTCAGATCGACGGCGGCGCGGACGAGGGCCTTCAGCGCCTTCCCGTCGATCTTCTCGCCCTTCGCGCAGGTCGATGGCGCGCCTGGCCTTGCCGTCGAGGCTGGCGTTGAAGAGGCGTGAGGGGTCCTTCAACGAGGCGCCCTTGAAGAAGGTCAGCTTCACGACCTCCTTGTAGGTCTCGCCGGTGCAGATCATCCCGTCGTGAGACCACACGGGGACGCCTCTCCACTTCCACTCCTCGACCACCTCGGGGTCCGCCTGCAGGATCAGGCTGCGCACACGGGAGAGCGCCTTGCCCCGCCAGTCGCCCAGCTCCTCGATCCTGGCGTCGATCAGCTCGGAGGGAGATGGGCCTTTCGATCGGCTCTTCATGTCTCCTCCACCCACGCCCCGCATCGGGTCGTGCAAAAGGGCGAGGTAGGACTCATAGTGGGGCCACGGGGCGCCCGCAGCCCCGTGTGGACCCGATCGTCGAAGGAGAAAGAACGTGCTCGAAGGCCTCCGTTCCTGGAAGACCCGCGTGCTGGACCGGCAAGCGCAGCTGCTCGGCTTCCTGCTCCTCCTGAAGTCGGGGAAGGGCTTCCCGGGTGGCCGGGAGAAGGTGCTCGTCCGCGACGCCCCCCGCTACAAGGTGATCGTCTGGGGCACGGGCTTCGTGGGCCGGCAGGTGGTGCGGATCCTGCTCGACCACCCCCGCTTCGAGCTGGTGGGCGTGATCGTGAATTCCCCCGAGAAGGACGGCGTGGACGTGGGCACGCTGTGCGGGGTCGCGCCGGTGGGACTCGCGGCGTCGCGGGACGCCCGCGCGGTGCTGTCGCGGGAGGCGCACGCGGTCGCCTACTTCGGCCCGACCGCGCAGTTCCTCGCCGAGAACCTCTCGAACCTGACGCTCTGCATGGAGATGGGCAAGGACGTCGTCTCCACGTCGATGACGCCGCTCGTCTACCCGAAGGAGTGCCCGGCCGCCATCGCCGGCACGCTCGAGGAGGTCTGCCGGCGCACCGGCCGCACCTGCTTCACGACGGGGATCGATCCCGGCTTCGCGAACGACCTGCTCCCCATGACGCTCATGGGCGTCTGCGGGCGGGTCGATCGCGTGCGGGTCCAGGAGATCCTCGACTACTCGTCCTACGCCGGCGACTACAAGCCGATGGGGCTGGGCCAGCCGATGGACTACCGCGCCATCCTCGAGGAGCCCGAGGTGCTGCAGTTCGGATGGGGCATGACGGTCCCGATGATGGCCGACGCCATGGGCGTCCGCCTGGAGAAGATCGACTCGACCTGGGAGAAGTGGGCCACCCCCGAGGAGATCCGCTACGAGCACGGCGTGATCCCGGCTGGCTGCTGCGCGGCGGTGCGATTCGAGATCCGCGGCTGGGTCGCCGGTGAGCCGCGGATCGTCCTCGAGCACTGCAACCGGGTGACGAAGGCGGCGGCGCCGCACTGGCCGAAGGGGAAGATGTACGAGCACGACGTGTACCGGGTGGTCGTCGACGGCGAGCCCTGCATCGAGCAGGAGACGGCGCTGCGCGACGCGGCCACGCGGGACGCCAATCGCGCCGGTTGCCTCGCCACCGGGATGAGGGCCGTCCACGCGATCCCGGCGGTGTGCGCCGCCGGCGCAGGACTGATCTCCGCGCTCGACCTGCCGCTCATCCCCGGATTCGGCAACATCCGGGACGGGCAAGCCGCGCCCAGGTGACCCTGGGGATCGGTCCCCATTCGAGGCACGCGAACCTGGGTGGGCGGGCGCGCGAGGAACCGGCGGGTCGAGCTCGTGAAGGAGTAGCCCGCCCGCGGCTCATCTCGGGCGGCGTGGGCCCGATCGCCTCCTCCAGCCTCGTCCGGATCGCCTCCGCACGAGCGGCGTCCACGAAGAGCCCCCGCGACGAGGCCGCCGTCGCGTGCGAGCAGTGCGTGTCTCGCAGCGGGGGTGGCGTCCCGTCGAGCAGGTAGCGTCCCACCGGCACGTCCACGCAGGGGTTCCCCGACGGGACCATCACGCCGTGGTTCCACCCGCCGTCCACCTGGACCATGCTCGCCGTGGGCATCGCGGCGAGGCTCGCCTGCGCTCCCTCGAGGGGAGTCTGGGGATCGAGCTCGGTCTGGGTGAAGAGGATCGGGCCCGCCAGGCTCGCCGCAGAGAGGGGAGGTCGCGTCACGGTGGGCGGTCCCCAGTAGAGGCACGGACTCCCGGTGATGAGCCCGCCCTGGAGCGGGTAGAGCGCCGCGAGCTGGTCTTGCAGGCTCACCCATGCGGCCACGTCGTAGCCGAACGGGACGTCGTTGCAGATGACGGCCCACTGCGTGGCCCCGGAGCCGGAGAAGCTGGAGGTGCCGGTGACCTGGGCGACGATCTCGAAGTCGGAGGAGAGGAGCTGCTGCACGAGGGAGCGAACGTCGGCGCGACGCCCGTCGTCGGGGACGAAGGCGATCGCCGCTTCCACCCGCCCGTAGGCGTCGAACTGGTCCTGGGGCGGGGGCGACTGGGCGAGGATCCCGTCGACGATTCTCGCCGCGAGCAGTGCGTGCAGCAGGTGGTCCCGCGAGTGCTCGTTTCCCATGCCCCCGGTGAGGATCACGCTCACGGCCTGCTGCGTCTCCTGGCGGAGCGCCGGGTAGACGCCGGCGACCTCGGCGATCGTGCTCCCGAGCAGGTAGGTGTCCGGGTGGAGGGCGGCCCAGGGCACCATCACCTCGTCCCAGACCCGCTGCTGTCCCATGGCCTGGAGGGGGAAGATGTTGGAGAGGCCCTTCGTGAGGTCGACGACGCCCGAGAGGAGCACGCGGTCCGCCCGGTCGGGGAAGAGGCTCGCCCACCAGGCGCCGAGCCAGGTCCCGTACGAAGCGCCGATGTAGCCGATTTTCGGATCCCGGAGCACCGCGCGGACGAGGTCCATGTCGCGCGCCGTCGCGTCGGTGTTCACGAAGGGAGTGAGCGGGCTCGTCCGGCATCCGGCCGCCTGGATGCCCCCGTTCCGGAGCATGGCGGCGATGTTTTCGGGGCTGCGGTCCGCGGCCGGGTTCGCGACGAAGGAGAGCTGCTCCGGGGAGGAGCAGTCGAGCTGCGTGCTCGCGCCCGTGCCGCGCGGGGAAAATCCGATCAGGTCGTAGCGACGGGAGATCTCCTTGTAGATCGCGCCCACCGGATCGGCGGGATTGGCGGCGGCCCAGAGCGCCCCGAAGGCGGGCGCCATGAAGAGGCCGTCGTCGCCAGGCCCACCCGGGTTCATCAGGATGGCCCCGCGCCGCGCCGACGCGTCCTCGGCGGCCACGCGCAGGAGCGCCACGAGGATCTCGCCCGAACCCGGGCTCGCGTAGTCCACCGGGACGCGCATGAACGTGCAGGTCGCGCGGGTGGAGACCGAGGCGAGATCCGCGCGGAAGCCCGCCGGCACGACCGTGGGATCGCAGGGCGTCCAGGTGAGGGTCTGGTCACGGAACGGGGCGAGCGGATCCGGCGTCGACGTGGAGCCGTTGCACGAGGAGAGAAGCGAGACTCCTGCCGCGAGGGCAAGGAACCTCGCGAGGGATCGCGAGCGCGTGATCATGCTCGCAGTATGGGGCGCGCGGAGATCCGGGCCAGGACCTCGTCGGGTCGCCGTCACGCGAGGTGCGCCCCTGCCGTGCGCGGCGTGGGTGCGTGTCGCACATCCTGGGCGGCCGGGAGGCGGCGCACGGATCCTGGGGCTGGCGAAGGAGGACGGCCGCTCCTAGAACGTTCGGTGGCCGGACCGACCGGAGGAGGAGACCCCGATGGCATGGATGCCCGAGACGACCGCAGAGCATCGGAAGCTGCACCGGTTCATCGGAAGCTGGGTGGGGGACGAGACACTTTCGCCGTCGCCGTGGGGCCCCGGCGGACCCGCGATGGGCCGCGTCACCGGCCGCGCGATCTGCGACGGGTTCTTCGTGGCCGCCGACTACGAGGAGGAGAAGGACGGGCGGATCTCCTTCCGCGGCCATTCGGTCTACGGATGGGATCCCAGGCGGCAGGTCGTCACCTGGTACTGGGTCGACTCGATGGGAACCCCGCCCGCGCAGGCAGTGACCGGGCAATGGGACGGGGACACGCTGGTGCTCACCCAGGACTTCCCGGAGGGTCACTCCCGGTACACGTACAGGTTCGAGGGCGACGACCTCTACCACTTCTCCATCGAGGGGATGCGGGACGGGAAGACCTGGGAGACGATGATGAAGGGTTCGTACCGGCGCGTGATCCCTCAAGGACAGAACGTGATCGTGTAGTTCGTCGCGTTGGAGCCGTTGGTGGTCGTCGCTGCGACGTAGGCCTGGAACGACGCGGAAGCATCGTCGAACTGGTACGTGTAGCAGGTGGGACATCCCTGCTTCAGCCAGGTGAGGAGCGGAAGCACCTCCTGGGTCCACGCCGAGTTGAAGCCGATCCCCGGGGTGGTGCCGGTGTAGCCCGTGGCGCCGGTGCCCTGGCAGGTCGAGGTGGGGGTCGCGATGCCGGTCCAGTTGGTGCAGCCACAGGCGGTGGGGAACGTGGTCGCCGGCTGGTAACCGCTGTTGAGGGGGGGATTCGGGCAGTCGACGAACAGGCACAGCGGGTATCCGTTCAGGTTCGGGATACGGGAGGGTCGCGGACTGCGTCCCCATGGCGGGTTGCGAGGCGAACGCGATCGGTGCCGCGTTCGATCCGGTGGGGTTGCCCTTCCAGAGCGCGTCCGCCGTCAGATAGCCGAGGAACGTTCCCGCAGGTCCGGTTGTAGGTCGGCCCGGGCGGCGTGGCCGTCGGCACGGTCTACATCGAGTTCAGGGCGTATCCGCAGACGCCAGTGCTGCCACAGATCTGCGTCGCCGGCGCACGTCTCCGTGGCGCCCGAGGCGCCGCTCACCAGGGTGAGATAGGTACTCGAGGCAGGAGTGCCGATCGCAGGGGGCGTGAAGGTCCAGGTCGCCGGGTTGAGCGTGTACTGGGAGCCCACCTGGCTCTGGGTCGATCCGGCCACGCCACCGATGAAGGGATTGCCCGGAGTCCGCCATCGGGACTGGTCGGCCCCATCGAGATCGGGCCGTCACGCCGGTGATGATGCTGGACGTCGTAGGCGTCGGGCCCACCCTGGAGGAGCGTGAACTCCGCCACCGTCTGCCGGAGTATTGAAGCCCACGCCGGTGGCGCAGGCGAGGCCCCGCCCTTGCCCCGCCGTTGCAGCCTCCGACGGCGCAGTCGCCAGAGCCGTCGCACTTGAGGCGCGCCATGATTCCGCCGCTCCAGATGTGGGTGAGGCCGGTGGCGGTGGTCAGGGAGTTGGACGGGATCACGAAATGGGTGCTCCTGAGGCCGGTGGGGGTGGGGAGCACGTAGCCGTTCGTCGGTGTCGGGTTGCTCCAGAAGCAGTAGTCACCGGCGACGGTGGAGGACCCCGTGGGGCAGCAGTAGCCGTTCGCGTAGGTGGCTCCCGCCGGGCAGGCCTGCTGGCTCGCGGCCGCGATCGGGGTCACGCTGGCGACCGCCCCGCCGCTCATCCCCGCCCAAACGGTGTACGGGCAGTTGTTCGTCACCGTCAGCGTCCGGGCGACCGGCTGGAGCGTGGAGATGTACACCGGCAGCGTCACGGCCGGGATGGAGGAATTCAGGGGCGTGGCCGTGAAGAAGTACTGCCCGGTGGGGTTGCTCACGGAGGTGTTGTTGATGGCGAGGGCGCAGGTCGGCGTGGCGGCCGACAGCACGCACGGGTCGGGAGTCACGCTCTGCGCCAGGGTCGGCGAGTAGGTGAACGCGACCTGCACGGGGTTCACCGGTGGGTTCGCCATCGACAGGGTGACCGCGATTCCACCGACGATTGCCTCATCAGGACCAGCGGATCCGGGGTGAAGACCAGCGAGGGCGTCAGAGCGGCGCCCACCGTCACCGCGGCCGACGGCCGAGATGGGCGTGGGGGGGCCCGCGGTCGAGGTGGCCGTGAGGGTGGTCGAGCCGGTGGCGGCGCCGCTGACGTTCACGGTGCAGGTGTTGCTGGCGGTCGAGAGGACGCAGGGGCTCGGGGTCGTGGAGACGTTCGCGATGCCGGTGGGCGACGGGGCGAGCGTGACCGGGAGACTCGCCACGTCCGAGCTCTCGTTCAGCGTCAGCGTCAGCTGGACGTTCCCTCCGAGCGGCACCGGCACGTTCGCGGAGGAGAAGGACAGGGTGCCGTAGACCGGACCGGCCGCCTGGACGGTCACGGTGTTCTGGGCGCTCGTGTACCCGGTCGCCGCGGCGGTGATGAGGGTGGGGGTGGGCCCGGCCGAAACCCCGGTGATCGTGATGTGCAGGTCGAGCTGCCGCTCGTGTTGCTCATGGGGCAGGAGGTCGGTGAGATCGCGGCGTTTCCGTTGTTCGTGCTGAGCGCCACCGGCAGGTTCGTGACGCCGGACCCGCCCGAGTAGGTGAGGGTGACCGACCCGGGCGTTCCGATGACCACCGTCTCCGCCGCCTTGGAGAAGTAGAAATTGCCGGGCACGGGATCCTGGGAGACGCTGGCGATCATGGTGGCCGGGGTGTAGCCGGTCGCCGTCGCGGTGATCTTGTCGCTGCCCGCCAGGCTCCCCTTGATGGTGAACGGGCACGTGCGGCTCGCCGTGGAGAGCGGGCAGGTGGCGGGCACCACCGTCACGTCGGCGTTGTCCGGGGTCAGGGTCGCGGTGAACGGGCTCACGTTCGAGCTGCCCGCGAGTGAGAGCGTCCCACCCATGGACTCGCCCACGGCGAGGTTCACGTTGCCGGCGAAGGCGAGCGTGCCGGGGACCGGAGCGGCCGCGACGGTCACCGCGTTCGTCGCGCTCGCGTACCCGGTGGCGCTCGCCGTGACCGTGAGGCGGTCCCCACCAGCACGCCGGAGACGGTGATGGTCTGGGTCGGTGCGCCGGTGGAGAGGACGACCACGGAGGGGGTCACCTTCGCGATGGTCGTGTCCGAGCTCGCGATCGTGACCGACTGACCGGCGACCCCGGAGCTGCCGCTCAGCTTCACGGTGACGTGCTGGACGCTCCCGACCGACACCTGTTCCAGGGTGGGAAGGAAGGCAAGCGTTCCGGCGACCGGGCTCGTGGAGACCGACACGGTCGCGGACGCGCTCTTGACGCCCGGGGCGGTGGCGGTGAGGGTCGCCGAGCCGCTCGCGAGGCCCTTCACCTGGATCTCGCAGGAGCTCGTCGAGCCGGGCTCGTCCGACAGGACGCAGGGCGTGTAGACCGGTACCGCCACGGCGGAGCTGGAGGAGGCGAGGGTCACCGTCACACCCGAGGTGCTCGTGTTGCCGCTCAGGCGGACGACGACGTCGCCCGTGCTCCCGCTCGTCACGCTGTAGCTGGCCTGGCCGAAGGCCAGGGCGCCGTTGGTGCTGGTGCTCGAGCTGGAGCAGCTCGCCAGGACGAACGCGACGACGAGGGCGATGACGGTGTTCACGGATCGTTTCATGACGGGGGCCTCTGCCATGCCGGTGAGGCTTCATCATGGGTCGCCGGTGGACAGGAAAAGGGCGGCTTCCGGGGTATCCCCCGCCGGGACAGCCCTCTGGCTCGGCCGGGTAGTTGCGGCGCGAGGCAGCGCGACCCACCTTATCCAGTCGACCACTCCGGACAGTGGAGCCACGGGCCGGGGCGAGGTACCCTGCGCCACCAGGCGCGGCACGGTCAGGGGGCGAACCATGGGCGGCATCGTGAAGTTCGGTGAGGACGTCGAGGGCTACCGCATCCCCGTGCTGAACGAGCGGGAGATCCGGGCGGCTGCCGGAATCCTCTTCGCCCTCATGTTCGCGGCCATCGCGGCGGCCGCCCTCAAGGGAAACTTCGTCCTCCTGAAGTACGCCATCGCCATCTTCCTGCCCGACATGCTCATCCGGGTCCTCGTGAGCCCGCGGTACGCCCCCACGCTGATCCTGGGGCGGCTCATCGTTCGCAACCAGGTGCCCGAGTACGTCGGAGCCCGCCAGAAGAAGTTCGCCTGGGTGATCGGCGTGGCGCTGGCCTCGGTGATGTTCGTCCTGGTGAACGTGCTCAACACCGTCAGCCCGATCTCCGGGTTCATCTGCCTCGTCTGCCTGGTGTTCCTCTTCTGCGAGACGGCCTTCGGCATCTGCATCGGCTGCAAGCTCTACGCGCTCGTCGCCCGGGAGAAGCCCGAGTATTGCCCCGGAGAGGTGTGCGAGGTGGAGGATCGGCAGGCGATCCAGCAGACCTCGCCGGCGCAGTTCCTCATCCTGCTCGGGCTGGTGCCGTACGTGGTCCTGGTGGCGGTGCTCTTCCAGGGGCGCTTCGGAGTCGGGCCGCACCCCCTCTTTGGCGGCTGAAGGAGGCGCACCGTGGGAGGCTCGGACAAGCGTCGGGACAGGCGCTACCGGTACCAGATGCCCGCGATCCTCGTGCGCGGCTCGAAGGAAGTACGGCTGCTGACCGGCGACGTCGGCTACCGGGGCCTCTTCCTTCGCACGGACGATCCGCCCACTCTCCGGCAGTTGCTCCAGGTGAAGCTCTCGCTGCCGCCCGGGAACGAGGAGTTCACGGTGCACGCGATGGCCGTCTTCGTGGTGCCGGCGGGGACCGCCGGGCGCGCTCCGGGCGTCGGGCTCCAGCTCTATGCCGTCAGCGGCGAGGCCCGACAGCAATGGGAGCGGTTCGTCCAATGGGTGGCGAAAACGTTCCCCGAGAGCCTCGAAGCTTCCGTGAAGCCCGTCGCAGCGGTCCCCGACGCCGTGAACCGGCAGTTCCCGCGCGTCAGCCGGGCGCTCTCGGTGAGCGCGCAATCCGTCCGGGAGCTCCAGCCGCTGGTGACCGAGGACGTGTCGCGTGGAGGCATGTTCCTGCTCACCGGACTCGACGTCGCGATCGGCTCGGAGCTCCGCCTGCTCGTCACGCACTCCCTGACCGGCCAGACGATCGCGGTGGACACGGTCGTGAGGCGCCGCGTGGAGTGTCCTCCAGAGCGGGCCGGCCTCGGGGTCGAGCTCTTCGGCCTCGACGAGAAGCGGCGTGAGGAGTTTGCCGCGCTCGCCGGGCTCGACGGGGAGTCGAACGAGGAGGGCGTCGTCTACGTGGCGAAGGACGACCCCCTGCTCGCGTGACGCACGGACGCGAGGTGAGCCCGAGAGGTCGGGACAATCGGGGGGGCAAGAATCCGTAGGGGCCAACCCAAGCCACCCGTTTCCGCGGGTTGATTCCGCTCAGGCGTCCGAACATGCAGTCCCCCGAGCAACTCACGGCTGACGCCGAGGGGACCGCATGTCGACACGCGAATGGATGGCGATTCTCGGAGCCCTCTCTATGTTCACGCCGGTGTCCGCTCGCGCCGCCCCGCTCGACCTGAAGCCCGGGCTCTGGGAGGCATCGACGACGACGACCATGAGCGGGATGCTCGTGTCGGAGGCCCAGTTGCAGCAGATGCCGCCGGCTCAGCGGGAGCGCATGGAGACCATGATGAAGAAGAAGGAGGCGGACGGACCGAAGCTGCGCACCACCCGGACGTGCCTCACCCGGGAGAAGCTGGACCGAGCCTTCGAGAAGGCGGAAGCGGACGAGGAGAAGAACTGCTCGCGCACGGTCCACGTTGCAACGTCATCGAAGCAGGAAATCACGATCGAATGCACCGGTGCGCACCCCCAGAGGAAGGAATGGCGGGTGGAGGCGGCGTCTCGCGAAAGCGCGAAGGGCAGCATGAAGGTGGCATCCGGGAGCGGCTCGATGACGATGAGCTTCACCGCGAAGTGGGTCGCTTCTGAATGTGGAACGAACGACTGAGCGCCGCTTCCCCGTCACCATCCCCCCCCGCCACCGCCTCCGGAACTGCCGCCTCCACCCCCTCCGCCGCCCCCGCTGCTCGAGGAGGACGGCGATGGAATCGCGGTGGAGATTCCGGCGAGGGCGGTCCACGTCCCGGTGGCGCCTCCTCCGCCGAAGCTGCCCCCGCCGCCCGTCCAGCTGCCAGGGCCGAAACCGGAAGATCCGCCACCTGACCCGGAGACGCCGGCGGCGCCGGGTCCACCGTGTACGCGGACCCACCGGTCCAGCTGGGAGCCGAGGCCGAGCGCGGCCAGGTAGGGCGCCCAGCCATCGTCGAGGCGAGGGTGCGGAGCCTTCAGCTCCCGGGAGAAGTAGGCGCGCGCGGCCGTGAGGCGCTTGCGCACGGCGATTCCCTGCGCGCTCGTCCTCGTCCGGCCCACCCAGGCGGCGACGGCCGCACCGCAACCCCAGAGCGCCGCGCACGCCAGGAGCACGAACGGGTGGACTTCCACGGTTCGCCATGGCAGCCCACGAGATGACGCCCGCCCAGGCCGCGAGCAGCAGGAGCACCGCGACGATGGACGCTCGAGCTCGCAGGACGGTGCGCTGCAGGCGGAGCGACGCCGCGAGCACCAGGAGCATGGGCAGCTGGCTCAGGATCGCGAGCCCCATGGCCATCGCCGTGTCCTGGTCGAGCAACGCGACCGTGAAGATCACCGCCTGGCCGAGCCCGAACAGCAACACCACGGAGACGAGCAGCGGCCACTTCCGCCCGGGCGCGCCCTCGGGGATGAGTCGCGCGACCTCCTTCTCGAGGTCGGCGCGCAGCAAGTCGGCCGGGTCGAACCCGCGGCCCTTGTAGTGCGCCCGCAGGCGATCCGGATCGATCGAATCTCCGTCCACGAAGATCCCGTCCACGAGCGCCCGCTCGCGCCCGGTGAGCTGCTCCCGGCTCACGCACAGGCGAAGCTCGTTCAGCTCGCGGCGTGCGTCCGAACCACGACCTCACCGAGGTGACACGCCCCTGGATCTTGCCCTCCATCGCCATCCGCGCGAGCACCGCGGAGACCTCGGGCGCCGAGACGGTCCGATCCCAGGCGGCCCCGATCACCTCCGGCGGGAACGCGAAGACGTGCTCGCGGAGCCACGCCTCGTCGATGCCGCCGGGGAGTGGCTCGCACTGCCCCCGGGCACGCGCGTGGCGGATGATCACGAACGCGGTCGAGGACAGCACCAGGGCGAAGAAGACGGCGAGGGCGATCCGGACCGCGACGGGAGCTCCTCGCGCCCGGACTTGCAGCGGAGGGCTCGCGGCGTCCCGGACCAGATCGAGCGTCGCGACGAACCCGACACCAGGCGCGAGATCCCGAGCCTCCATCGTGAGCGGCGCTCCCGACTCGACCTGCCAGGCCGGGTCCAGGGTCAGGCGCGCCGTGAATCGCTCGATGGGCCACTCGCGATCGGGGAACGCGAAGTCGTGGCTGAGCCGGTAACGCCGGTCTCCCTCCGGAACGAGAACTCCCGAGAGCACGTACTCGAGGACGTAGACGATCTCCGTCCCGTCGAACTCCGGGTCGCCCGGCGCGCGGCTCCGCCACCGGAGTGTCCGTGCGTCCGCGAACGACCAGCGGTCCACCTCGTCGAGGCTGCCGCGTCGAACCTCGCGGGCCGACGCGTCACCCGGATCCTCGCGAAGGAGCCGCTCGAAGGTGAGTCGCTGGCCCCGGCGGAGGTGGAAGATGCGTTCCCCGCCGTTCCACGCGCCGGAGAAGACCATCGCGTGACGCTCGGAGACGTGAAGGTCTCCCTGGGCGTCGAGCCGCGCCTCGACGTCGAGCGAACGCCACCGCAGGGTCTTCGGGCTCGCGGCGGGGGACGCGGGAGCGCCGAGCACGGCGAGCGCGACGAGGGTCAGGAGAACACGCACCCTGACAGCCTGCACCATCGAGCGCGGGAGGTCAGGTCACGGCCGGGTTACGGCTTTCGCGGCACCACGCGGGGCGCGGGATCGAGCTCCGGGTAGTGCCGGAAGATGCCCGCCTCGTTGAACGGAAGCCGGCGTTCCGAGGCCAGGTAGGCGGCAACGTCCGGAATGGCGGCCACCCGGTCGTGCAGCGCACCCAGCCGCGGTACGCGCCGCTCGTGGCGCGCCATGGCGCGCGGGAACGCGTAGCGGAGGCCGGCCATCACCTGGAAGGTGGACAGGTCGACGTAGCAGAGCCTCCGCCCCACGAGCCAGCGCCCCTTGCCGGCAGGGTTCGAGTCGAGGGCGCGGTCGAGGTAGCGAAGGAACATGGGGATGCGCTCGCGCACGAAGGCGGCGGCGCGCCTCGCTGCCTCGGCCTTCCTGATCCTCGTAGTAGAGCGAGCTCGCGATCGGGTGGTGGGTGTCGTGGGTCTCCGCGACCAGGTCGGCGATGGTGAGCTGGAGCTGGTGGGCTCTCAGCCGGCTCCCCTCGTCCCGCGGCACGAGGCCGAGGCGCGGGCCGAGATACTGGAGGATCGCGGCGGTCTGCGCGACCAGCGTCTTTCCGTGAATCAGCACCGGCGGACCGAACGGAGTGAGCCAGGGCCCGGGTTCCTCCAGGAGCCGGGCCACGGCGGCGGCGCCGCCTCCCCGGGAGGCCGGCAGGCGCCCCACGTCGACGTAGGGCGTTCCGGTGGCCTCGAAGGCGAGCCGGACGAACTCGCCGCGGCCCTGGATCCCGGGCCAGTAGGAGAGACGGTACGGCGGATGCGAGCGTCGTTTCATATGAGCATCGAACACCCAGGAGTCACCTCATGGCAAACAAGTGCATCTTCCTCGCAGGTGCGTCCGGAGCCATCGGCCGGCGTCTCGCCCCCCTTCTCGTGGCCAGCGGCTGGCGGGTGGTGGGCTCCACGCGGTCGAAGGACAAGGCGCCGCTCCTGCGCGAGATGGGCGTCGAGCCGGTCGTGGTCGACGTCTTCGACGCCCAGGCGCTGCGGGACGCCGTGGCCGGGCATCGCCCGGAGATCGTGATCCACCAGCTCACCGACCTGCCCTTCGCGCTCGACGCGAGCAAGATGGCCGAGGCCCTGGTGCGCAACGCGCGCCTGCGGGACGAGGGCACGCGCAACCTCGTGCGGCCGCCGTCCACGCCGGCGCCAGGCGCCTCGTCGCCCAGAGCATCTCCTTCATCTACGCGGAGGGGCCGCTGCCACACCGCGAGGAGGACCCGTTGCTGCCGGAGACGCACGCGGCCTACGGCGGCACGGTGACCGGCGTCCTCCGTCTCGAGCGCCAGGTGCTCGAGGCGCCCCTCGACGGGATCGTCCTCCGATTCGGCCTGTTCTACGGCCCGGGCTCCGGCTTCGACGCACCCATCGCCCCGGGCTCGGTGCACGTCGACGCCGCGGCGAAGGCCACCGAGCTGGCGCTCACCCAGGGGGCCCCGGGCATCTACAACGTCGCGGAGGCGGACGGTGCGGTGTCGAGCGAGAAGGCGCGACGGGCGTTCGGGTGGGACGCGGGGTGGAGGGCGGGGCGGTAGAGTTCCCGCCGGCGCCCAGGGAACCAAGTCGCCCGCTCCCCGTTTGGGAAGGGTGACCGGGAGGACGCGACGATGGCAGGACGAGTTCCCTGGGTGGCGGTGCTCGTGCTGCTGGGATCCTGCAAGGTCTCGCCGCCCGGGGCACTCGAGAGCGCAGTCGCGGCCCAGGTGAAGCGGCACCTCACCGTGGGCGGCGCAGCCGACGTGAATCCGTTCGCCGCGAACCCCGAGGAGGTCTCACGCGGCCAGGACGCCTTCGGGTCTTACTGCATGGTTTGCCACGGGCTCGACGGCCACGGCACCGGCGTGCCCTTCGCTCGCGCGATGTCGCCCCCCGTGCCCGATCTCGGGGGGCAGGACGTGCAGGCCTACACGGACGGGCAACTTCACTGGATCATCCGGAACGGGCTCTCCCCCTCCGGGATGCCGGCGGCGGCAGGTGTCCTGAGCGAGCCGGAGATCTGGAGGATCGTCCTTTACATCCGGCGCCTCCCGCCAGCCGGCAGCCTCGGGGAGCCGGCCGTGTACGGCGGCGATCAGGCCGACCCCACGACGCCCTGATCGCCCCGGTGTCCCCCGACTCAGTGCATGGACGTCGCCGGCCTCGATGGCAGGAAGCCGTAGGGACGTGCGTCGAGCCAGCGCCACTCCGTGCCTTGCCGGCGGGCGAGGATGACGGTGTGCAGCTTCATGGTGCCGGTGGTCCCATCGGGCAACCGCGCGCCCTGGATGACGTGGTCCAGGTCGAGCAAGGCGAGGTCGCGCCCCATCGGCCTGACGCTCTCGATCGTGAACGTGGAGGTGGTTCCCCGGAGGAACTGGTTCAAGTCGTCCGCGTAGACCTTCTCCACGCCGGAGCGCCCGATACCCCTGTTCCCGGTCGGCCCGATGAGCGTGCCGTCAGACTCCCAGAAGCCGGCGACCTCCTTCACGTCGGCCCGGTTGAACGCAGCGTTGAACTTCTTGCAGATGTCGGCGAGGGACGGTTCGATGGTGGGCGTCGAGACTTGCGGAGCAGAGCCGGGCTGGGTGGACACGGTAGCCATGTGCATCTCCTTTTCTCGTGCGGCACGCTCCCTCCCAGGTGCGGCCACGGCAGCACCTACCGCCGGCCTGCTCAATCGCAAGCCCGAAGCACTGCGCTCCTCTCCTGGGGCGTAAGGGTTTCCTCACCAACCCTACAGCTGCACGGCGACGAGGAGGGCGTCGCGGTCGCCCACCACCCGGCTTCGATGCCCCTTGCCGGACGTGTCTTCCAGGAGCATCGCGCTGCCGTGCTTCACCCGGAGCACGGCGCCGTCGCTCGACTCGAAGTCCATCTCGCCGTCGAGGCAGAAGATCCACATCCGCTTCGGCGAGGGATGCCAATCCCCGATCCACCCGGACGGCAGTTGCAGGAATCGCCAACCGGCGGCGGGCTCCATCGACGAGACGCCAAGAGGCGGTGCGGGCGGGGCGAACCCGGAGGACTTGATGGCGAGCTCCTGAGGGTCCATGTGGGACTCCCCTCGGACGTCGGAATGGAGCCGGACGAACTTCACGACGCTCATGGGCCGCTCTCCTTGGGCGGCTCGCATAACGGCCCCGCGCCCGGGCGCTTCCGGGATTCGACCCGCCAATCCGGGACGGCTGCGGCGGGGCCGCCCGCGCGATAACAGGAGGGCATGGAACCGAGCCCCGCATTCCCGAGGTTCCTCCTGCTCGGACTGGCGTCCCTGGTCCCATTCGTGGACCTGCACACGCACCTCGAGACCGGCGACCCCGCGGCGGGCGCCCGGGCCGCGCTCCGCGCCATGCCGCGCGAGAACGCGACCAGGCTCGTCTTCCAGCCCCCGCCCTTCACGGCCGACGACCCGGCCCGCTACGACGCGGAGCTGCTCCTGCCGGTCATCGAGGGCCACGCGGACAGGCTGGTGGTCTTCGGAGGGGGCGGGACGCTCAATCCCATGATCCACGAGGCGGTGCGGACGGGGCAGGCCGGCCCGGAGGTCCAGCGCCGTTTCCGGGAGCGCGCCGAGCAGTTGCTGCGACAGGGCATCTCGGGCTTCGGGGAACTGGCGGCCGAGCATTTCCCGGGGGCGACGCCGTACGAGTCGGCGCCGCCCGACCATCCGCTCTTCCTCCTGCTCGCCGACGTCGCAGCCGAGCACCGGGTGCCGATCGTCCTGCACATGGAGGCGATCGCCCACGCCATGCCGGTGCCCGCCGGGGTCGGGCCATTGCCGGGCAAGCCGGAGCTGGCGGCCAACATCGCCGGACTGGAGCGGCTCCTGGCGCACAATCCCCGGGCCCGGATCGTCTGGGCGCACGCGGGCTGGGATCGCACCGGCGATCGAACGCCCGAGCTGTGCCGGCGGCTCCTGCGTTCCCATCCCAATCTCTACATGGACGTGAAGGTCGATCCCGGGAGCCCGGGAAGGAACCCGGTGCTCCTCCCTGGCCCGCGGCCATCCGTCAGCCCGGAGTGGCTCCAGCTGTTCCGCGACTTCCCGGACCGGTTCGTGATGGGTTCGGATCAGCACTACCCCGAGCCGGCCGCCGGCCCACAGCGATGGGAGGCGATCGCCGCGCTCCTCCAGCTCCTCCCTCCGGACCTCCAGCGTTCCATGGGAACGGAGAACGCGGTTCGACTCCTCTCGAGGGATCCCCGATGAAGCGGCGCGAGTTCTGCAGGAGCTCCATCATCACTGCCGGCCTGGCCCTGGCCGGCGCCACGGGTGCGGTGCGCGTGGCGAGGGCCGCGCCCGGGTCGACCGGGACAGGCACGCCTGCGGATCCGGTGGCTCCTCCGGAGGTCACGCGCCACGTCGCCGCGTTCATCGTCGAGGGACGCTTCGAGGACATTCCGCCCGACGTGATCGCGCTCGGCAAGAAGTCGATCCTGGACGGCCTCGGGCTCGCGCTGGCAGGGTCGGTCTCGAGCCTGGCGCCGCCGCTGCGGAAGTACCTGGAGGCCCAGTGCACGAGCGCCGGGAGGAGCAGCGTGCTCGGGACGGCGCTCCGCACGTCGCCACGCTTCGCGGCCTTCGCGAACGGCTGCTTCGTCCACGCAGACGACTACGACGACACGCAGCTCGCCGCCGCCCCCGACCGCGTCTACGGCCTGCTCACGCACCCCACGGCACCGGTCCTGCCGGCGGTGATCGCCCTGGGCGAGGCCGAAGGCCGCTCCGGGAAGGAACTGCTCACGGCCTTCCACCTGGGTGTCGAGGTCGAGTGCAAGATCGCGGAGGCGATCTCGCCCCGGCACTACGGCGACGGATTCCACACCACGGGAACCATCGGCCCGTTCGGCAGCGCCGCGGCGAGCGCGAGGCTGCGAGGCCTCGACCCGGCACGAACGGCGCAGGCCCTGGGCGTGGCCGCCGCGGAGTCCGGCGGGTTGCGCGAGAACTTCGGCTCGATGACCAAGCCATTTCACGCCGGGCGAGCGGCGGAGGCGGGCGTCGTGGCGGCCGACCTCGCGTCGCTGGGCTGGACCGCGTCCCCGCGCATCCTCGAGGCGCGTCACGGCTTCTTCCAGGCGGCCGGCGGCGGCTTCGATCCCGCGGCGATCATGGGCCGGCTGGGAAGGCCATGGACCTTCTCGTCGCCCGGCGTCTCCATCAAGCCCTATCCCTCGGGATCCCTCACGCACCCGGCCATGGGCGAGATGATGCGTCTCATCCGGAAGCACGACCTCGAGCCGGCGGACGTGGAGCGTGTCGACGTCGGCGGCAACAGCAAGATGGTCACCACTCTCCTGCACCACCAGCCGGTCACGGGGCTCCAGGCCAAGTTCAGCATGGAGTTCGGCCTCGCC
Source organism: uncultured delta proteobacterium (assembly GCA_963766715.1). Classification (GTDB taxonomy): domain Bacteria; phylum Myxococcota; class Myxococcia; order Myxococcales; family Anaeromyxobacteraceae; genus CAIOAK01. The sequence goes on along the minus strand of CAVYBH010000015.1, from coordinate 5,454 downwards.
ATCCTGCTGCTGGAGCGGCGGGCGGGGCTTGCCGAGTACCGCGACGAGGTGGTCCAGCGAGAGGACGTCCAGCGGATGATCCGTCGCGTGAGGTTCCACGTCGATCCGGAGGCGGAGCGGGCCGGCTTCGACAAGATGACCAGCATCCTCGCAATCCAGCTTCGCGACGGCTCGGTGATCTCCGGTCGAGCCCAGTTCGCGAAGGGCAGCCCGAGCGACCCGATGAGCTTCGGCGAGGTCGCCGACAAGTTCCGGGGCTGCGCCGCGTTCGCCGGATGGCCGCGGGCGAAGGTCGATCCCGTCGTCGAGATCGTCGCCGGGATGGAGCTCGCTCCGGACCTGGGGCGCCTGATCCGGTTGCTGACGGTGTGAGGCAGACGGGACCGTCTCGGTCAGCTCCGCGCCACCCGCCGGGCGATGCGTCGGGCGTCGATGGACATCTCGCGGAGGTTGCCCGTGGGAGGATTGGAGAAGCCCACGAAGTGGAGCCCCGGCGCCCCGGGAGCCTGGGTCTCCCCATGCCCGCGGGGTAGCCCATGCTCGTCGAGCACGCCCAGGTGCCCGACGAGTGGCTCGAGCGACGGACGGTAGCCCGTGGCCGCGACCACCACGTCGGGGTGGATCGACCCTCCGCCGAGCAGTCGCACCGACGGTCCGTCGAAAGCCTCGACCGCCGCAACCACTTCCACCCGGCCCGCCCGCAGCGCCGACACGAGACCCACGTCGATGATGGGGATCTGCTTGTCCCGGATCATCTCGGTGTAGATGCCCCGGTCGGGCGCGGGGAGGCCCAGCTTGCGGAGATCGCCGATGGTCAGCCGCGCCGTCGCGCGGGCCACGGCGTCCGCGAAGGGCAGGGGAAGCTTCGAGAGCAGGATCGAGACGAGTTGCGATGGGACGACCCCCGCGACGGTGCGAAGCACCACGTTCGGCGGGCGCCGGATCGAGAGCCTCACGCGGGAAGCGCCCTGCTCGACGAGGTCCACCGCGATCTCCGCGCCACTGTTCCCCGCTCCCACCACGAGGACGTCCTTGCCCCGGTACTCCGCGCCCGAACGGTACCTGCTGGAGTGGACGAGGGTGCCCGCGAAGGAATCCCGGCCGAGCCACTCGGGGAGGAGGGGCACGCGGTTGTATCCCGTGGCCACGACCACATGGGTCCCGTCGAGTTCCCCAGCCGACGTCGCGACGCGCCAGCCGCTGGGCGTCCGATCGATCCGCCGCGCGTCCGTTCCGGTCCGGACGTCGAGGGCGTGACGGAGCGCGTACGCCTCGAGATACGAGACGAAGTCATCTCGCGAAACCCAGCTCCCCGCCTGGCGCGGGATCGGCATCCCCGGCAGCCCGGACAGGAAGCGAGCCGTGTGCAGGTGGAGGCGGTCGTAGTGGCCGCGCCAGCTCGACCCCACCGAGGTGGCCCGTTCCACGATCATGGCCGGGACGCCTGCGGATCCCAGCGCGGCTGCAACCGCCAGGCCTCCCGGTCCGGCCCCGACGATCAACACCTTCCGGCTGGGCGTCATTGGGGACCTCTTGCCGCTGGAGTGGAGTGCGCGCAAGCGGTTGTTGGCGGTCCGCTACTGGAAGCTCTTCGCCCCCTGGAAGGACTCGGCCAGCGGGCGGGTCGGCCGGCGCAGCAGGTAGATGGGGATGCTCGATTCGTCCGGGATCCCGTACGGGATGACGGGCGTGCGGCCCACCACCACCACCTCGGCGAAGGATCGAGCGTGGTCCTCGGCCCGGCCGCCCACCGCCAGCACCACGTCGTGCGGGCCGGGTGGTAGGCCCCAGAAGAAGTAGTTGTTGTGGCCGGAGATCGGCCGGGGCACCCCGAGAGACCGGCCCAGGAGCTCGATGGCGGCGGCCCGGCCGTAGTTCGTGGTGAAGATGACCGCGCGCGCCCGGTCGGTCTCGGGCAGCTGGGCCCAGGCGGCTGCCACGGCCGCCACCCGCTCTTCCCAGCCGAACTGATCGGCGAAGTGCTGCGAGATGGGCGCGGTGTGGGAGCGCTCGAGCCGGGGCGGCGCCACGCCGAGCCGCTCCTGCCAGGTCACGAGCGCCTCGGGCCGCAGCAAGGGGATGGCCACGGGCACGCCGGGAACGCCGAGGAGCAGGACGGACGCCACCACCGCCCATCGCCAGGAGGGAGACGGGAGACGCCGTTCCAGCTCCCGCGCGCCTGCCGCAAACAGCGGCGGGAAGAGCGGTGCGAAGTAGTAGGGCTTGCCGCCGAGCACCACGAGCGCGACGGCGACGAGCCCCAGCGCAACGCCGAGGAATCGCACCCGGGATGGGCCGTCGTCTCGCCGGAAGAGGAGGGCGCCGAGGCCCAGCACGGCCAGCGGGAACCCCAGGAGCCCTTCCTCCAGCACGATGCCGCCGAGGAGCTGCCCGGCCGAGAGCGGCTCGTTCTTGTAGAGCTGGCCGTTGCGGATCAGCTCCAGGAAGGGCAGCCCGTTTCGCCACTGCCAGAGTGCCGCGGGCAAGGCCAGGAGCGCGGCGATGCCGGCGCCGGCCCACAGCCACCGGGAGCCGAGCTCGCGCCGTGCGCCCGTCGCGAGCAGCCCGGCGAGCAACGCCAGCGCCAGGAAGCCGGCGGAGTACTTGGTGAGGAGTGCGAGCCCCAGGAGCGCGCCGGCGAAGAGCCATCGACGCGGTCGCCCACCCGCGGCCTGGAGCGCGGTCAGCGCCGTGCCGCTCCAGAGGAGGATCTCGAAGACGTTCATGGTGAGCAGGTGGCCCTGGGCCAGGTTCACCGCGGACACGGCCACCGCTGCCGAGGCGAGCGCCATGGCCGGTGCGCCACCCCCGAGCTGGCGCGCCAGCGCCGCGGCCACGAGGACGGTGGCGGCGTGCGCCAGCATCGCCGGCAACCGGAAGGCCAGCACCGAGCTGCCCTCGCCCGAGAGCCACCAGCCCAGGCGCGCCACGGCGGCGATGAGAGGAGGCTGATCGACGTAGCCCCACGCCAGGCGCTTGCCGCAGGCGACGAAGTACAGCTCGTCGCGGAAGAAGCCGTAGCGTCCGCCGCACGCCAGGTGCAGCAGGATCGCCGAGGCCGCCAGGATGGCCGGCGCCAGCCAGGGGCGGAGGCGCGAGGGCATGCGGCAGTGTACCTCACGCAATCGGGGGGACCTCCCCGGGTGCGGCCGAGATTCCGTGCAACGCCCCGACTCCCTGGATAGGGGGTGGACTTAACCGGGAGTCTGAACTCCTCCCTCACAGATGAAAGGTAGGACCACGTGAAACGACTCGCCCTGGTCGCGCTCGCCGTCGGTCTCTCCGTCGCCGGGGCCGTTCCCGGACTCGCGGTCGCCAAGGACACCGCCAAGGACGAGAAGGAATTGCTGCAGCTCGAACGCGACTGGACGCAGGCCAGCGCGAAGGCGGACGCCACGGCGCTCGGAAAGATCCTCGCCGACGACTGGGTCGGCCAGGGGCCCACCGGCGCGGCGACCAAGGCCCAGGCCCTCGCCGATCTCAAGTCCGGCGACTCCAAGATCGAGTCGATCACGCTCGGGGACATGAAGGTGCGCATCTATGGCGACACCGCCGTCGTCACCGGGAGCGACGAGGAGAAGAGCTCCTACAAGGGCAAGGACACGAGCGGGCGCTACACGTGGACCGACGTCTTCGTGAAGCGCAAGGGGCACTGGCAGGCAGTGGCCTCCCAGAGCACGTTCTTCCCCGCCGGCAAGTAGCGGGACCCGTACTACGAGGGTCCCTAACGGCCGGCGGGAGGGCCCGGCCGGGCGCGCCGGGAGAGAAGTCCGGCGACGGCCTCGGCGAGCCGTCCGCGGAACGGCAGCGTCCCGGCCTCGGCGGCCAGCGCCCGGCGGGCCGCCTCCTCGAGTGGCATGGGCGGCGGAAGGCCCGCAGCGGCCCAGTAGCCCGGCCGGGTCGCCAGCAGGTCGCTCGTCAGCCCCTCGACGAGCTCCCGGGCGAGCTTGTAGTCGGCGCGCGTGACCAGCCGGATCCAGTGGGAAGAGAGGCGCGGGGTGACGAGCGGGACCTCCAGGAGGATGGGTCTTCGACCCATCACCGCGGCGACCCGCAGGAGGATCTCCTTCCCGGAGAGAGGCTCGGGGCCCGGGATGTCCCACCAGGTGCTCGCGGGAAGCTCGATCCGCATCCCCGCGACCAGCGCGGCCACGACGTCGTCGACTGCCACCGGCTCGCTTCGATAGGCGAGCCACGCCGGCAGGACCATGGCGGGCAGCCGTGCTGCGAGGTCGCGCACGATGGTCCAGGACGCGCTGCCGGCCCCGATGATCATCCCGGCGCGCAGTTCCAGGCACGGCACCGGGCCGCCGCGAAGGACCTCGCCCGTATCGAGCCGCGAGCGCAGATGCTCGGAGGGCTCGCCGCGAGGCGCCACGCCACCCAGGTAGATCACTCGCCGGACGCCGGCCTCGCCGGCGGCTTGGGCGAAGTCCTTCGCCCAGCGTAGCTCGTCCTCGGCCCAGCCCGGCCTCGCGGAGGCCATGCCGTGGACGAGGTAGTACGCGGTCCCGCAGCCTTCCATCGCGCGCACCAGGGACCCAGGATCGCCGACGTCACCGCCGACCCAGTCGCGGTCGGGCCACCGAGAGCGCGCCTCATCGGACCTCCGCGTCAGGCAGCGGACGGAATGGCCGGCCTTCAGGAGCGGGGCGTGCAGGTTCTGGCCGATGAAGCCCGTTGCGCCAGTGAGAAGGACCCGCTCAGGCATGACACCTCACACCTTGCTACAGTCCACCTGCACATGTCACCCCGACTGGACCTCCCCATCGCCGTTGCCTGCTGGCTGCTGGGCTTCGCTTGGGTGGGATTCGCCGGAAGCTGGACCCCGCTCGCCATCCTGGCGTCGCTGGCGGCGGCGAGGCTCGTCGTTGGCGATCCCGGCACGCGGCGGCTCCTCCGGCCCCGCGCCGGGGCCCTGGCACTCGGCGCGGCAGGTGGCGTGGCCATGGCCGGGGCGACGTACGGTCTCTACCGGGTGCTCGTCCCGCTCTTCCCCGCGCTGCCTGGTGCGACCCGTGGCCTCTACGGCGTGCTGAACTCCGCCGGGTACCGCCCTCTCGCGCTCGGCGCGCTGGTGGTCGTGGTCTCCTTCTGCGAGGAGGTGGTCTGGCGAGGCCGGCCACTCGCAGACGTGGACGCCGGGCCGGACCGCGCTCGACTGGATGGCCGTGCCCTGGCTCACGTGGCAGCCGTGGCCCTTCTCTACGGGGCGGCCAGCCTCGCGTCCGGGTCGCTCCTGCTGGGCGCGCTCGCGGCCGGATGTGGATTCACCTGGGGCCTGTTGCGAGTGGCCGGCCGGTCGCTCTGGCCGGCGGTTCTCACCCACGCCTCCTGGGATCTGGCCGTCCTCGTGGCCTGGCCGCTGGTCTCGCGATGAAGCGCTTCACGACGCCCGCCGTCTTCCTCGCCCTCTGCGCACTCGCCGAGCCCACCATGGCAATCGAGAAACCC
>CAVYBH010000014.1:0-129993 GCA_963766715.1 uncultured delta proteobacterium | reverse complement strand
GTCTTGCCCTTCCTGTGTGCTTCGTGAACGGGCGCCCGCCTGGCCACCGGCCGACGGACTCGCCGGGTCGATTCCATCTCGCCGCCCAGCCGGGCCAGGCCGTCGCATCCGATGGCCGCCTGGAGGGCGGGGAAGAGGGTCTGCTCCTCGAACCGGAAGTGCTCCTCGAGCTTCTCGAGGAAGCGCGCCACCGCCTTGGACTGGGCGGGGCCACGGGCCAGCCGCAGCTCGCGGGCCAGGCGCCGGAGCACCAGGTGGTCCCCGTGGGTGAAGACCACGACGGCGTCGGTCTCGGAGAGGTGGCGCGCCAGCTCCGGCAGGAGCACCTCCTCCTCGGCCCGGCAGTGGGGGACCATCTCGTCCTCCCACCCGGCGACGAGACGCACGGCCAGCTCGGCCGTGGTCTCCCCCTTCCGCCGCCTGCCCAGCTCGAGCCAGCGGGCGTGCTCTTCCGCCAGGCGGCGAAGCTGTGGGCAGAGGTTCATCCCGCTCTCCCCTACGCGACCTTGGCGGCCGCCTGCGCGATGGCCTCGAGCTCGATCTCGATGTCCACCCGGTCGGCCACCAGCACGCCGCCGGTCTCGAGCGCCTGGTTCCAGGTCAGGCCGAAGTCCTTGCGGTTGATCGACGCGGTCGCGCTGAACCCGGCGCGCACGTTGCCCCACGGGTCCTTGCCCTGGCCGCCGACCTCGACGTCGAGGGGAACCTCGCGCGTCACGTCGCGGATGGTCAGGTCGCCGATGACGCGCAGGCGCTCCGACGAGACCACCTCGACGCGCCGGCTGCGGTACCGGAGCGTGGGGTACTTCTGGGCGTCGAGGAAGTCGGGCGACTTCAGGTGCGCGTCGCGGTCCCCGACGCCGGTCTCGATGCTCGCCGCCTCGATCTCGACCTCGACCGAGGACCTCGACAGGTCGGCGGTGTCGAGCGCGAGCTTCGCGTTCCACTTCGAGAAGTGGCCGCGGACCTTCGAGATGACCATGTGCCGGACGGTGAGGTTCACCGCCGAGTGCGCGCCGTCGACCTGCCAGTTCTGCTGAGCCATTTCGTTCTCCTTGGGTTTGCCCGTCGTGGGCGTCGAAGGAGGACATTGCAGGCGGCGGGCCGGTCCTGCAGGGGTCGCAAGCCATTGAAATTGTTGACCACGAAAGCCAGGCGACCGGGCGAATCGGCTCATATTGATACGGCCCGGCTCGATTCGACCTGGAGATGCCATGCGCGCCACCGACCTCGACCTCCGAGAGCTCCTCTCCTTCGATCCCCGGGGCGGGGTCATCCGCTTCGGCGGCGAGCGCGTGCTCCTCTTCGACGCCGTCGCGCTCGGCATCCTCCGCAAGGAGCTCATCGAGAGCCTGGGCGTCACCGCGGCCCGCGGCATCCTCACGCGCATCGGCTACGCCCACGGCTGGCGGACCGCGGAGAGCCTCCGGTCCGAGTTCCCCTGGGAGAGCGAGCGGGAGTGGCGCATCGCGGGGGGCCGGCTCCACATGCTCCGGGGCTTCGTGATCGTGGAGCCGTCCGACGGCGCCGCCCTCCGGAAGCCCGGAGCCCTTCGTCGACAGCGTCTGGCGCGAGTCCTACGAGGCGGAGCAGCACCTCCTCCACCTCGGCCAGGCCGACGAGCCGGTCTGCTGGACGCTGACGGGCTTCGCGAGCGGCTACCTGTCCTTCGCGAACGGGCGGGAGATCTACTGCATCGAGGACCGCTGCCAGGGGAAGGGAGACGGCGCCTGCCACCTCGTCGGGCGACTGAAGGAGGACTGGGGCGCGGAGATCGAGCCCCACCTCCAGTACTACGACAAGGCCTGCGTCGACACCGCCCTGCACGGGGTCACGACGGCGCTGCGCGGCGCCGAGAAGGCCCTGCGCGCGCGCCGCCAGGAGCTCGCCCGGATCGCGCCCGGCGCCGAGGAGCGCTCCGGCCTCGTGGTGCGCAGCGAGGCCATGCACCGCGTGCTCGACCTGGCGCTCCGCGTCGCCAAGGTCGACTCGACCGCCCTCATCACCGGCGAGAGCGGCGTCGGGAAGGAGCGCATCGCCCGGCTCATCCACGACGAGTCGCCCCGCTCCGGACATCCCTTCGTGGGCGTGAACTGCGGCGCCGTCACCGAGACCCTCCTCGAGAGCGAGCTCTTCGGCCACGCGCGCGGCGCCTTCACCGGCGCCGACCGGGACCGGCCCGGGCTCTTCGAGGCGGCGAACGGCGGGACCCTCTTCCTGGACGAGATCGGGGAGATCACGCCGGGCATGCAGGTGAAGCTCCTGCGGGTGCTCCAGGAGAAGGAGGTCCGGCGCGTGGGCGAGAACCGGTCGCGCCCCGTCGACGTCCGCATCGTCGCCGCGACCAACCGGAGCCTGGCCGACGACGTGGCCGCCGGGAAGTTCCGCCAGGACCTCTTCTACCGGCTCCGGGTGATCGAGCTGCGGGTCCCGCCGCTGCGGGACCGGCCCGAGGACATCCTGCCGCTGGCCCGCGTCTTCCTCGCCGAGACCGCCCGGCGCATGGGGCGAAAGGTCACCGGCTTCACCCCCCGCGCGGCCGACCAGCTCGTCCGCCACGACTGGCCGGGGAACGTCCGCGAGGTCCAGAACGCCGTGGAGCACGCGGTCGCGCTGTGCGCGGGGAACCGCGTCGACGTGGACGACCTCCCCGAGGAGCTCCGGTCGGCGATGCCACGCCCCCGTCCGGTCGGGCGGACGCGGCCCCTCGACGACGTCGAGCGCGAGTACATCCTGGCGGCGGTGGAGGGCGCGGGCGGCAACCGGACCCGCGCCGCCTCCGACCTCGGCATCGGGCTCGCCACGCTCAAGCGGAAGCTGAAGCTGTACGGGGCCCGCGCGGCCGCCGGGGAGACCTAGCCGTGCCCACCTCCGCGCCCGTGCTCTCGCTCGATCAGGTCACCAAGGTCTACCCGCTGCCGGGTGGCCGCAGCTTCACCGCGCTCGACGGCGCGTCCCTCGACGTCGCGCCCGGGCGGACCGTCTCCATCACCGGGCGCAGCGGGTCGGGCAAGTCGACCCTGCTCCACCTCGCGGCCGGGATCGACGCCCCCACCCGTGGAAGCGTGAGGCTGCTGGGGCGCGACCTGGGCTCGCTCGGCGACCGGGAGCGGACGCTGGCGCGACGGGACGGGGTCGGCCTCGTCTTCCAGTTCTTCCACCTCCTGCCTCACCTGTCCGTCCAGGACAACGTCCTCCTCCCGGCGTTCATCGGCGGACGCGCCCGGGAGGACGACGCGCGCGCGGTGGCGCTGCTCGCGCGGATGGGGCTGGGCGGACGCGCGACCCAGCCCGTCCAGCAGCTCTCCGGCGGGGAGATGCAGCGGGTGGCCATCTGCCGGGCATTGCTCCGCCGCCCGCGCGTCCTCCTCGCCGACGAGCCCACCGGGAACCTCGACGAGGCGAACGGACTCGCAGTGATGGAGCTCCTCCTCGGGGTGGCCCGCGAGGAGGGGAGCTCGCTCGTCTACGTCACGCACAGCCGGGAGCTCGCCGCGCTCGCCGACGAGTCCTGGCGGCTCCACGACGGGGCCCTCGAGCGCGCGTGACGGGCTACTTCCAGAGGGCGCTGCGCGCCGAGCTGCGCGCCGGGCGGGGGCTCCTCCTGCTCTCCGTCCTCGGGGTCGCGCTGGGCGTGGGCTCGGTGCTCTCCATCCGCATCCTCGACCAGGGCGCGCTCGGCGCGTTCGAGGGCACGGTGCGGGCGGTGAGCGGGGACGCGGCGCTGACGGTGGTCGGGAACGGCCCGAGCTTTCCCGAGGCGCTCTACCCGATCGCGCTGGCCGAGCCGGGCGTGGCCGCCGCCGTCCCGCTGACGCGGACCGAGGCCGCGGTGGAGGGCGGCGCGCCGCTCTTCCTGGAGGTGCTGGGGGTCGACCTGCTCGCCCCGGTGCGCGTGCCCTGGCAGGGAGAGCGCGGCACGCTGGCCGGGGCCCTCGGGTCGCCTGGATGGATCGCGGTGACGCCGGAGCTGGCGGCCGAGCGCGGCTGGAAGGTGGGCGACGCCATCCGGGTCTCGGCGGGTGCGCGGAGGGCCACGCTGCACGTCGGGGCGCTGGTGGACTTCCGCCAGGTGAGCCCGCTCGCGAGCCGGCGGCTCGCCGTGATGGACATCGCCGAGGCCCAGTCGCTCCTCGGGCCGCTCGGGCCGGCTCCACCAGATCGACCTGTTCCTCGTCCCGGGCGCCGACGCCGCCGGGGTGGCTGCGCGGCTCGAGTCCCGCCTCGGCCCCGGGGTCCGGGTCACCACGCCGGAGCAGCGGGTCGCCGAGGCCTCGGGCCTGCTCGCCGCGTTCCGCATGAACCTCACCGCGCTGTCCCTCATCAGCCTGTTCGTGGGCGGGTTCCTGGTCTACGGCAGCACGCAGGCGGCCATGGTGCGGCGCCGCGAGGAGATTGGCGTCCTGCGGTGCCTGGGAGCGACCCGCGGCCAGGTGCTCGCGCTCCTGCTCGGAGAGGCCGTGCTCCTCGGAGCGGCGGGAACGGCGCTCGGGATCCCGCTCGGCTGGCTCGCCGCCCGCTTCGAGCTCCGCGGCGTCTCGGCCACGGTGCAGAACCTCTACCTGCTCGAGGGCATCGACCGCGTGGCGCTGTCGCCCGCGCTCCTGGTCCTCGCCGCCGTGCTCGGCGTGGCGGGGTCCCTCGCCGGCGCCCTCCTTCCGGCCCTCGACGTCTCCCGCCGCGACCCTCGCGCGCTGCTCGCCTCGCTGACACTGGAGGAGCGGACCTCCCGCTCGGCCCGGCCGCTCTTCGCCGCGGCGGTGGCGGCTCCGGCGCTGGCCACCCTGGCCTATGCGGCGCTCGCGCCGGGTCGACCCTGGGCGGGCTTCCTGGTGGCGCTCGGCATCCTGGCCTCGCTCCCGCTCGCCGCGCCGCTGCTCGTCGTGTGGCTCGGGAGCGCCGGCCGGCCCCGCCGCTTCTCCTTCGGCTACGGCGCACGCACGCTCGCGCTGCACCTCCAGTCCTCGGCCGTCGCGGTGGGCGCGCTGGCGGTGGCGGTGGCCATGCTCACCGGGATCACCGTCATGGTCGCGAGCTTCCGCGGCACGGTGATCGAGTGGCTCGACGGGACCCTGCACGCCGACCTCTACGTCACCACGCCCACCTGGAGCCGCGCGCGCGGGGAGGCCCGGCTCTCCCCCGAGGTCCTCGATCTGCCTGGCCCGGGATCCCGAGGTGGTGCGGCTGGATCGCCTTCGCCAGACCTTCGTCCGGATCGGCGGGCGACGGGTTCCGGTGGTGGGCGTCGACGCGGCCCTGCCCGATGGCGGGTCCCGCGTCAGCGTGATTGGCGGCGACGCGGCGGCGGCGTTCCGGCAGGTGCTCCACGGGGCGGCCCTGGTGAGCGAGCCGCTGGCGCGCCGGGAGGGGCTCGCGGCGGGCCGGTCCGTGCGCCTCGACGGACCGGCCGGGCCCGTGGAGGTCCCGATCGCCGCCGTTTACCGGGAGTATGGGTCGGAGTCGGGCACCGTCCTCCTCGACCTGGGGCGGTTCGCGCGCCTGTTCGGCGACGGCCTTCCCTCCAACGCCGCGCTCTACCTCTCGCCCGGCGCGAGCGCCGAGGCCGCCGCGGACCGGCTCCGCGCGGCGCTCCCGGACGAGGCCGTGCTGATCCGGACCAACCGGTCGCTGCGCAGCGAGGTCCTCGCGATCTTCGAGCAGACCTTCGCCGTCACCCGGCTGCTCGAGGCCATGGGGCTCGTCGTGGCCGTGGCCGGAGTCGTCCTCACCCTGCTCACCGCGGCGCGGGAGCGGCGCGCGGAGGTGGCGCTCTACCGGGCGCTGGGCGCCACGCGGTCCCAGGCGTTTCGCGTCTTCGCCGGGAAGGGGCTCGCCATCGCCGGCCTCGGCGTCGGGCTGGGGCTCCCGGGCGGCGCCGCGCTGGCCTGGGTCCTCGTGCGCCTCGTCAACCGCGACTTCTTCGGCTGGACCCTGCAGCTCGACTGGCCGATCGGGATGCTCGCGCTCCAGTCCCTGACCATCCTCGGCGCCGGCTTCGTGGCGAGCATCTACCCGGCCGCCCGCGCCAGCGACGCCCCCGCCACGGAGCTCTCCCGCGATGCCCTCTAGCGCGCTCCTGCTCGCCCTCTTGCTGGCCGCCGATCCCGGCTGGAAGGGCGCGGCGCCCGGGCACGCCTGGTCCTTCCCGGCCGACCACTGGTCGCACCCCGGCTACCGGAACGAGTGGTGGTACTTCACCGGCCTCCTGTCGGCGCCGGCCGCGCAGGGAGCCCCGGCGCGCCGCTTCGGCTACCAGGTCACCTTCTTCCGGATCGGCCTCACGCCGTCTCGCCGGGAGGTGGGGTCGGCGTGGAGCGCCACCGACGTCCTCATGGGCCACGCGGCCCTCGTCGACCTCGCGACCGGGGAGCGGGTCTTCTCGGAGGTGCTCTACCGGGCCATCCCGCTGCTGGCGGGCTTCGGCTCGGCCCCGGATCCGCTCCTCGCCTGGTCGCGGGGGCCGCCGGGAACCGACGGCACCTGGGAGCTCCGGCTGGTGGACGGCGGGTTCGCGATCGACGTGGGCGACCGGGCGAGAGGGCTCGCGCTTCGCCTGCGGCTGCGACCGGACCGCCCGCCCGTCCTCCAGGGACCGGACGGGGTGTCCCGGAAGTCCTCCCGGGAGGGGTTCGCGAGCCTCTACTACAGCCTGACGCGGCTCTCGACCGAGGGCGAGCTGACGCTGGGCGGAAGGACCACCTCCGTCCGCGGCGAGAGCTGGATGGACAAGGAGTTCGGCTCGAGCCAGCTCGCACCGGACCAGGCCGGATGGGACTGGTTCGCCCTGCGCCTCGCCGACGGCCGGGATCTCGATGCTGTACCTGCTCCGGGACAAGGGCGGCGGGATCGCCTTCGGGAGCGGCACGCTCGTCGATCGGGACGGCCAGCCCCGCTGGCTGTCGTCGGGCGACTTCCGCATCCGGGCGACCGGGCGCTGGCGCAGCCCGGCCACGGGGGCGGACTACCCGGCGGGATGGGCGATCGAGGTCCCGTCCGCCGGGCTCGCACTCCGAGTCACGCCCGAGATCGCCGACCAGGAGAACCGCGGAGGATCGGCGCCGTTCTACTGGGAGGGCGCCGTTCGCGTGGACGCGGACGGCGGCGCGCCTGCCGGGGAGGGCTTCGTCGAGCTCACCGGCTACGGCGAGGGCAACCGCCCTCCGCTCTGAGGCGTCGTGGCGTGAGCCGCGTGAAGGTCCCCTCGCTACAGCGCGTACTGGAGCGCCACGTAGAAGGCCCGGCCGGGCTCCGGCACGGGCTGCCCGCTCGAGTACGGGCTGCGCAGGTAGTTGAAGAACTCGAAGTAGTACCGGTCGAGGAGGTTCGTCACCCCGCCGAAGAGCTTGAAGCCCTGCCACTGGGCGCCGGCGCGGACGTTGGCGATGATCCAGCCGGGCGTGGTGGTCTCGCCCATGGCCGCGTCCACCCGGTTCTGCGGAGCGGCGAACGGGGCGTCCAGCTCGGCGAAGAAGGTCCGGTCGTCCCAGCGCAGGCCCACGCTTCCGGCCAGCGGCGGGACCTCCTGGAGCGGCTGGCCCGGGCTCGCCTGCTGCCCGTAGGTGTAGGCCAGCGCCCCGGAGAGGTAGAGGTTCCAGGGGAGCGCGTAGCGCGCGCTGGCCTCGAACCCGGCCAGGTAGGCCAGGACGTTCTGGTAGTTCTGCGAGCTGATGGTCGGGTCGGTCCAGGGCCGTCACCTTCCCGACGACGATGTAGTCGTTCACGATCGACCCGAACACCTGCCCCTTCACGAGGAGCCTCGAGGTGGAGAGCTTCACGCCCAGGTCCATCTCGTTGTTCCGGGGCGCGGCGATCTCCGGGAAGCCGATCCGCCCGGGCATCCAGGTCCCGGTCGGCGTCCGCGATCCGGACAGGGCGAAGAAGCGCTCCTGGGGATCGGGGACGCGCGCGGCGCTGCCGACGCCCAGGTAGAGCCCCACCGGCTCGGAGACCTGCCAGTCGACCTGGACGTTGCCGGAGAGCAGGTAGCTGTTCGCCGTCTGCTTCATCCCGGGCCCGTAGAACAGGGCCCACTGCGCGAGCACGAGGTCGGCCTGGGCGGTGGGGATCCGGTCCAGCCGCGCCGTCGACGTCGCCCAGTCGAAGCGCGCGCCCGCCGAGATCTTCCAGGCCTCGTCGAGGCGGTACGCGTACTCGGCGTACAGGCCCACGTCGACGATGTTCACGTCCGGGATGGAAGCCTGGGTTCCGTAGGCGCCGGTGGCCCGCATGACGCGGGTGGTGGTCGCGTCCCAGAGGCGGGAGTAGAGGTCGACGCCGAAGGTCAGCGGATTCGTCTTCCCGATGGCACCCTCGAGCTTTCCGCCCACCATCCCCGACGTGGCCATCGATTCCATGCTGTAGGCGCGCGACAGCGCTCCCGTGCAGGCCGCCGGGTTCCCGGCCGAGCTGCAGCGGCGGACGTCGTTCATGAGGTGGCTCACGCCGTTCCAGTAGAAGCGGGCGAAGACGCGGGCGAAGGGGCCCACGCTGCTCACCTCGTAGCTCGCGTTCACGCGCTGGGTATCGTCGTAGACCGCGTCCATGAGGAGGTACGGGTAGATGACGCTGTCGGCTCCCTGGTAGGCGTAGGAGACCTGGAGCCGATCGTTCCCGAGCAGGGAGGCCCCGGCCTGCGCCCAGGCCGTGTTGATCGAGTAGGCCGTGCCCGTCTGGCCCTCCTCCCGGTACCGGTTCTGGGAGGTGAGCGGATAGATGGCGGTGACCGAGGCGCCGTTCCCGGCCAGGTAGGGCTGGGAGAACTTGTAGGCGTAGCTCGCCTGGAGGTCGCCCCAGTCGAGGCCGTAGCCCAGCACGGCCGAGCCCGCGAACCGGTTGAAGGCGCCGTACTGGAGGTTGGCCTCCGCGTTCGCGCCGGGGTGGACCTTGCGCGTGTCGACGTTGATGTTGCCGCCCAGGCTTCCCGGGACGGAGACGTCGTAGGGCCCCTTCTTCACCTCGATCCGGTCGATCTCGGAGTAGTCGAGGTGGAACTCCGCCGGGTCCATGCGGTTCGGGCAGGCGCCGTGCAGGAGGGCCCCGTCGATGGTGACCGTCAGGTTGTCCTTCTGGAAGGCCCGGATGACCACGTCGTTGGCGATGGCGCCCTTGCGCACCTTGTAGACGAGCCCCTCGTTGGCGAGCGCCTCGCCGAGGTCGGCCGCGGGCGACTCGCGGACCTGCCGCGCCTCGACCGTGTCGACGCGCGCGTCCTTCTTGCCCTTCACCTCGATCTCCTCGAGGACCTCGGCCTGGCGCGGCGGCTCCTCGGCCCGGGCCATCGGGCAGGCGAGCAGCAGGGTCAGCGCGAGCACGGTTCCCTTGGTCGGCATTCCGGGATTCTCCACGGCGCGCGATCGGGATGGCCGTACCCGTTGGGCCTGAGACACCATGCCGCGGGGTGAATTCGACCCGCGAGGCCAATTGCCGCACCCGGTCCGCAGGAGACGCACTTCCGGATATGAATCGAGGATGCGCGGCGACCGTGGCCCCGGGATCCCTTGTTCGCCGGCTGCGTCGCACCCGGACGGACCTGCGGCTCCGTCGCCTGACCTTCCTCGCCGCCTCCGCCGTCCTCCAGGCAGGCCTGCTCGTCCTGGCGGTGACCTGGCTCGAGCGTCTGGACGGCGCGCCGTCCGGCGCCGGCCGAGCCCCGTCGTGGCGGTCCGGCTGATCAGGCCGCAGCTTCGCGCACCCTCGCCGCCGCCGGCGCTGGGAAGGCCCGCGCCGCGTCCGCACGTCCCGGCGACGGAGCCGAGGACGGCGAGGATGGTCCAGCCGCGAGAGGTACCGGTGGAGTTGCCGCCCGACGCCGGCGTCGAGGATGCCCACGCCGCAGGCGCCGGACGGCGAGGCGGACCCGTCCGCCGCGGGCTCCGGAGGCCGGCCCGGCGGGGTGATCGGCGGCGACTCCGGAAGCGACGGACGGCCCCGCCCTGCAGCAGGCTCCGGCCGCGGCCGCCCATCGCGGCCCGAACGCACGACCTGGCCTCGGTGCGCGCCGGCATCGCGCGAACGCTCGTCTATCCCCCCAACGCGCGGCGCAATGGCTTGCAAGGGAAGGTCGTCCTCGAGTTCGTCCTCCTCGCCGAGGGACGGATCCGCGATCTCGTGCTGCGGAGCAGCTCCGGGCATCCCCGTCGCTCGACGCGGCGGCGCTCGCCGCCGTGGAGGCGGCGGCGCCCGTTCCCTCCCCCCGGCGTGGACGTCCTCGTCGTGGTCCCGGTGGTGTTTCGCTCGGAGTGAATACGGCCGGGGGTCAGCCGGGCCGCGGCCGGACCAGCTCGGCGAGCAGCTCGACGAGCGCCGGATCGAGGAACGTCCCGGCCCGGCCCGCCAGCATCGCGAGCGCGTCCTCCGTCCCCGTCTCCGGCCGGCTCCGGAGCGTCTCCCAGGTGTCGGCCACCGCCACCACGCGCGGCGCGGCGACCGGCTGGCGGGGCACGGTCATCACGGGGAAGCTCGGAATGCCGTCGAAGCGCAGGTGGTGCTCGTAGGCGACGAGGACCACGCCGTCCGGGATGCCCTCGAGCGCGGCCAGTCGCGCCGCGCCCCGGATCGGGTGGAGCCTTCGTCTCCTGGCCGGGTCTTCCTCCGCCCCCTCCGCGTCCAGGTATCCGACGTCGTGGAGGAGCCCGGCGAGCGCGAGGTCCTCGAGCGCCCGGCCCTCGACGCCGAGCGCCCGCCCGAGACGGAAGGTGGTGAGGGACACCGCCAGGCCGTGGAGGAACTCGCGGTCCTCGAGCCGGGCCGCCTCCCGCCGGAGCGTGTCGAGCGAGCCGGCATCGACGCTGCGCGCGAGCTGGGCGATGAAGCCGCGCAACCGGTCGATCCCCGTCGGCGGTCCCGGCGGCGATGGCGCGAAGCTCCGAGCGCGCCTCCTGCACCTGCTCGGGCGCGAGCGCGCCCGGTGCGCCGCTCCGGACAGGGGCTGCGTCGCCGGCGCCTTCGGGAGGAGCCTCGGCCGCGAAGCCCGCCTGGCCGACCAGGATGTGCCGGGACGCCGAGGGCCCCTTCGGGCCGGCGCATCCGTCGAGGAAGCTCCCCAGCTCCGGCTCGTCGAGCGCTGCCGCGAGCGTCAGCCCGCGGATCCCGTGCCGGTCGAAGGCCCGCAGCAGGCCGCGCGGCCAGGTGGCGTCCTCGGGCACCGGCTGGCGTTCCACGAGCAGGTGCCCCTCCATGAGGATCAGCGAGACGTCGGTCGTCCCCTCGTGGGCGCACCACGACCGGAGGGCGGCCACCACCCGGGCGAGCGCGCCCTTCACCTGTGGATGTCCCGGCGCGTAGGCGGCGCGCAGCTGGAAGGCGGCGCCGAGGTCCGCCACGAGGCGCTGGGTGAGCTCGGCGCGGCTGGCGCCCCCGGGAGCGTTCACGACGCGACCTCCGGCGCCGGGCCCATCGCCGCGCTCAGCCGCCGGATCTCGGCGTCTCGCGAGCGCAGCCCGCTCGCGATCCACTCCCGGTACGACTCCTCCGGATAGGCGGGGAGTGTCCGGTAGAGCTCCCGCCGCTCCTCGATCGCCGGCGGCAACGGGTGGAACCGGGCGCGGAACCGTCCCAGCCCGGGAAGCGCGGCCGGATCGCCGATCGCCGCGAGCGCGCGAATGGCCTTCAGCCGGGCGGCGCGGCGCTTGCCGAGCGGATCCCAGGCGCGCAGGTAGGCCACGATGGGCTCGACCGCCTCGGCGATGCCGAACTTCCCCGCGAGCTCCATGGCGGCCTCGGCCTGCCTCGGATCGGGGTCGTGGAGCGCGCGGCGCAGGAGCTCGCGCGGCACCTCCCGGTCGAAGACGAAGAGCGTGTGGATGGCCTCGAGCCGGACGCGGAGGTCCGGGTGGTCGACGCAGCGGCGCACGGCGGGGACCGACCTCGCGTCGCCGACCTGCCGCAGGAGGAGCAGCATGTTGCGGACGACGTACCAGCGCGAGTCGGCGAGCAGCGTCGTGGCGTCGCGCGCGACCGAGGGGCCGACCTTCGCCAGAAGGTCGAGGAGGAGGTGTCGCGTGCGCCGGTTCTCGGTCCGGGCCAGCACGTCGAGGAGTTGCGGCACGGCGCCGGCCCCCATCCGCTCGACGAGCGCGGGGACGACGTCGAGCGACTCCTGCGGGATCCCGGCCAGGGACGCGACGAGGGCCTCGACCGACTCGCGCCCCGTCATCTGCTCCGCGGTGCGACGGAAGTCCGCCGACGCCGGGTCCCTCTCCGGCCGCGCCGCGCTGGACGCGCTCGAGCAGGCCGGTCGCCTTCCGGACCCGCCCTCCGGACAGCTGCCGGAGATAGCCCGCGCCGAAGCGGTGCAGCACCTGGGGTCGGACCTCCGGGGACACCTCCGGGCGCTCGGCGAGCTCGAGCAGCGCCGCCGTCCCGTCGCGATCGAGGCTCGGCCCGGCGACCTCGCGACCGGTCTCCGCGGCGGCCGGGGAGAGGATCCTGGCCGGTCGCGTCCTCCGGCAGCTCGAGCCTCGCCGCGAGCGCGTCGACGGACGTCCCCTCGTCGCGGAACGTGTCGACGTCGTCGGTGGCGAAGGCCCGCCGCAGGGAGGCGAGCTGGACCGGGTGCATCCTCGGGGGGCCGCGTCCGGGGGCGGTGCGTCGCCCCGTTCCCGGGTCGCGCGGCTGGCGATCGCCTGGCGAAGCTCGGCCGCCGCCTGCGGAGACAGGGCGGCGGAGAGCAGCGCGAGGGCCTCCTCGCCCGAGGCCGCACTGGCCAGCGCGGCCGCGAGCTCCTGGACCAGCCGGCCGCGCCCCTCCCCCTGGAGACGGGCGTGGAGGGCGGCGATCACCGCGGCGCCCTCGCCGTCGGGGGATTCGAGGAAGGCCGCCACCGCGCCACTGGCTCCCGGCTCCGCCGCGTCGACGGCAGCAGGGCGAGCAGATCCGCCGCGCTCTTGCCGGAGGTGATCCAGGTCTCCACGCTGTCGGGGCGAAGGCTTCCGTCCTCGACGAGCCTCCGGACGACCCGGCTCGCGAACGCTCCCGCCTCCGGGGCGGTGGGTTCCTCGTCCCCCTCGACGAGCGCCAGGGAGGAGAAGTCGAGGTCGCTGACGCGCAGCCGGTCGAGACCGGCGGCGGCCAGCTCGGCAGCCAGCGAGCCCGACTCCCGAGCGCTCCGGACGTCGACGGCCAGGGTGCGCAGGAAGGTCTCGAGCTCCTCCGGGCTCACCCCCGGCTCGAGGAGGAGCACGGCGGCCCGGCGGCGGCGCAGGAGCCGCGCGAGCGCCACCGCCTGGGGCGTGGTGAACCGCCGGTCGTCCCAGAGGAGCGCGTCGCGCGCCGCGGCGATCTCGATGGGACCGGTGTCGGCCAGCAGCGCCGAGAGCGTCTGGTGGGCGCGGCGCCAGGCCTCCCGCCACGGCGGGATGCCCGGACGGGTAGGACGAGATTGCCCGTCCGGCGTTCGCCAGGTCGCGAATCAGCTCGCCGAAACGGGCTTCCGCCAGGTGGCCGGCCATCGCCGGCATCTTACGTCGGTCGGCCCGCCACCTGCTGCAGGTACTGGTGGATGAAGGCGATCGCCATGCTCCCCTCCCCGACCGCGGCGGCGACGCGCTTCACCGGGCTCGCGCGGACGTCCCCACAGGCGAACACGCCCGGGACGCTGGTCTCGAGCAGGTAGGGGTCGCGGGCGGCGCTCCATCGCCCGGCCCGGACCACCGCGTCGCCCGTCCGGACGTATCCGCGCTCGTCGCGGCTGATCTCCGCCGGCAGCCACCCGGTCTCGGCATCCGCGCCGATGAAGACGAAGAGCCCTCCGCTCCCGACCCGCCGGGTCTTCCCGGTGCTCCGGTCGAGGACGTCGAGCCCGTCCAGGTGGTCGCCGCCGACCGCAGCCTTCACCTCCGACCGCAGCTCGACCCGGATGTTCGATTTCCCCTGCACCTGCTCGATCAGGTAGCGGGACATGCTCTTCTCGAGGGAGTCGCCCCGGACCACCAGCGTCACGGTGCGGGCGTGGTTGGCGAAGGACAGGGCGGCCTGTCCCGCCGAGTTTCCGGCCCCCACCAGGTGGACGTCCAGCCCCTGGGTCATGCCCGCGTCGCTCCGCGCGGCTCCGTGTAGAGCCCCTTGCCCAGCAGTCGCTCGAACCCCTCCAGGGCGAGATGGCGCCAGGAGACACCCGTGGCGAGGACGATGGTCTTCGTGCGGATCGACTCGGCGCCGTCGAGCAGCACGGCGCGCGCCACCGGGTCGATCCCGACCACGGGATCGGCCGCGTCCATTTACCGGAAAGGCCGCGTCCATTGGACGGTGACGCACCCCGTCAAGATCTCCACCGCTCCGGATAGGTATGCTGCTTCGCTTTCCTTTCCCCGAACCGGAGGAACCCCCGTGAAAACGAGCGAACGCACTCCCCGTCTCCTGGCGATGGTCTCCGCAGCCCTCCTCGCATGCGCGCTCCTCGCGCCTGCCGGACACGTTCGCGCCGACGACCCGCCCAAGTTCCGGATCGGCGTCGTCACGTTCCTCTCCGGCGCGGCGGCGGGCCCGTTCGGCGTCCCGGCGCGCAACGGCGCCGAGGTGCTCGTCGAGGCCATCAACGCCGGGAAGGTGCCGGCGCCCTACGCCAAGGCCGGCTTCGGCGGCCGCCAGGTCGAGCTCGTCTTCCTCGACGAGGCCGGCGGCACCACCAAGCAGGTGAGCGAGTTCCGCGACCTCGTGCAGCGCCAGAAGGTCGACGCCGTCATCGGCTACATCTCCAGCGGCGACTGCCTGGCCGTGGCCCCGGTGGCGGAGGAGCTGAAGAAGCTCACCATCTTCTTCGACTGCGGGACGCCGCGGATCTTCGAGGACGCCTCCTACAAGCACGTCTTCCGCACCTCCAGCCACGCCGCCATGGACAACGTCGCGGCCGCCCTCTACGTCGACCGAGATGATGCCGAACGCGAAGAAGATCGCCGGCATCAACCAGAACTACGCCTGGGGCCAGGACTCCTGGAACGACTTCGAGGAGTCGATGAAGGTGCTCCGCCCCGGCGTCCAGGTGACCACCTCGCAGATGCCCAAGCTCCTCGCCGGCCAGTACGGCGCCGAGATCTCCGCCCTCATGGCCGGCAGCCCGGACGTCATCCACTCCAGCTTCTGGGGTGGCGACCTCGACGCCTTCGTGCTCCAGGCGGTGCCCCGCGGCGCGCTGAAGAAGAGCACCGCCGCGCTGACCTGCGGCGAGACCGCCACCCACAAGCTGGGCAACCAGTTCCCCGACGGCACCATCATCGGCGCCCGCGGCCCGCACGGCGCCTACGCCCCGGACAACGAGCTGAACCGCTTCTACCGGGCCGCCTACCAGGACCGCTTCGTGCTCTCCCCCAACTACCCCGCCTACCACATGGCCCAGTCGATCCTCGGCCTCAAGGCGGCCTACGAGAAGGCGCAGGGCGCCGGCACGGCCGCCCCGACCCAGGACCAGATCATCGCCGCCTTCGAGGGGCTCTCCTTCGAGACGCCGAGCGGCACCATCAAGATGGCGCTCGGCAAGGGTCACCAGGCGGTGGAGGGCACGGTCTACGGCCAGACCAAGATCGTGGACGGCAAGCTCACCTTCGTGAACGTGAAGCAGTACCCGGCCGAGAAGGTGAACCCGCCGGAGGGCGTGAAGAGCGCCGACTGGATCAAGGCCGGCTTCAAGGCCAAGTAGCTCCAGCCGCCGACGGAGAGAGGCCGCTCCCGCATGAGCACGATCCTGGCCGTCCTCGTGGACGGCGTGATCTACGCGTCGTGGCTGTTCATCATCGCCGCAGGGCTCACCATCATCTACGGCGTGATGCGCATCCTCAACATGGCGCACGGCAGCCTGTACGCGCTGGGCGCGTACGCGGCGGCCTCTCTCGCCGGCGCCTGGCTGCGCGCCGGGTACGCCCCCCTGGGCAGCTACGCCATGCTCGATCCTGGCGGCGCTGCTCGTGGGGCTCACCGTGGGGCCGCTCATCGAGCGCGGGCTGCTCCGCTTCTGCTACGGGCGGGACGAGGTGGTGCTGGTCCTCGTCACGTACGCGCTCTTCCTCATCATCGAGGACACGGTGAAGCTGGTCTGGGGCGTCGAGTCCTACTTCATCTCCGAGCCCTACGGGCTGCTCGGGAACGTCGACATCGGCAACCTCTCCTACCCCGTCTACAGCGCGGTGCTGGTGGGCGCCGCCGTGCTGGTCGGGGTCGGGCTGCGCTTCGGCATCTACGCCACGAAGTACGGCAAGCTCCTCACCGCGGTCATCCACGACCGCGAGGTGAGCGCGGCGCTGGGGATCAACGTGAGCCGGGTCTACCTCGTCACCTTCACGCTGGGGACGATGCTGGCCGCCATCGGCGGGGCGCTGACCGCGCCCACCGTCTCGGTGGTCCCCGGCATGGGGGTGGAGGTGATCGTGCTCGCCTTCGCGGTGGTGGTCATCGGCGGCCTGGGCAGCATGCAGGGCGCGGCGCTCGGCGCCCTCATCGTGGGGCTGGTCCGCTCCGCCGCGGTGCACTTCTTCCCGCAGGTCGAGCTCTTCAGCATCTACCTCGTCATGGCGCTCGTCCTGGCCTTCCGTCCGCGGGGACTCTTCGTCGCGGCCGAGGCGCGCAAGATATGACCGCCTCCAGGCGAACCACGCTCGGCCTGGGGATCGCGCTCCTCGCGCTGGGGCTCGCCGCCCCGGTGCTCCCGAAGTGGGCGCTCTTCCTGGTGACCATCGCCATCGCCAAGGGGCTCGTGGCGCTGGGCCTGCTCCTGCTCATGCGGACCGGCCTCGTCTCCTTCGGGCAGGGGCTCTACTTCGCCACCGGGGCCTACGCGGCGGGCGTCGGCGCGGAGGCCTTCCACGTCGGCGACGCGGTCCCCATGGTGCTCATGGGGGGGCTCGCCGCGGCGCTGGTGGCGGCGGTGCTGGGGATCCTGCTGGCCCGCTACCGCGCCATCTTCTTCGCCATGCTCTCGCTGGCCTTCTCCATGATCCTCTACGGACTCCTGGTGAAGACCTCCGCGCTGGGATCGACCGACGGGTTCAACGTGGCCCCCCGGACGGTCTTCGGCGTCGCCGCCGGGAGCGCGCTCGGCCGGTACGGCGTCTACGCCATCGCCGCGCTCGTGGCCTTCGGATCGGCGGTCGGGGTCGACCGCTACCTGGGGACCTACCTGGGCCGGCTCGCGCCTGCGGTGCGGGACAACGAGCTCCGCGTCGAGTACATGGGCGCGTCCGTCCGCAACGTGGTCCACCTGAACCTGGTCATCGCCGCGCTCCTGGCCGGCATGGGCGGCGCCGTCACCGCGCTCGCGGTGGGGCACGTCGACCCGGAGATGGCCTACTGGACCACCTCCGGCGAGTTCGTCTTCGTCGCCATCCTCTCCGGGACCACCAGCGTGGCCGCTCCCTTCGCCGGCGCCCTCCTGCTCGAGCTGCTCCGGAGCTTCGCCTACGAGCACGCGCCCAACACCTGGCAGCTGGTGATGGGCAGCGCCATGCTGGCGGTGATCCTCTTCCTGCCCGACGGCCTCTGGTCGGTGTTCCGGCGCAAGCGGAGGGCCTCGGCGTGAACCCCATCCTCGAGGCCACCGGGCTCGTGAAGACCTTCGGCGCCGTGACCGCGGCCCGGGACATCCACGTCTCCATCGAGGAGGACACGGTCGTGGGGCTCATCGGCGGCAACGGGGCCGGGAAGACCACCTTCCTCAACCTGGTCACCGGCTACCTGAAGCCCACCTCCGGCACCATCCGCTTCCGGGGCCGGGACATCACCGGGATGGCGCCGCGTCGCATCACCCGGCTGGGCATCTGCCGCTCGTTCCAGATCCCGCAGGTGTTCGACACCCTCTCCACCCGGGAGAACCTGCTCGTGGGGCTGGGCATCGTCGCCATGGGCCGGAAGGCCTTCGCCGGGAGCCAGGCCGGGACCGGGCGGCCGGAGGACGTGGCCGAGGAGATGCTCGAGCGCTTCCACCTCCGCGAGTACGCGGGACGAGCCGGCCTCGGTGCTCCCCGAGGGCGTGCGCAAGCTGCTCGACATCGCCATGGCACTGGCGGTGAAGCCCAGCATCCTGCTGCTCGACGAGCCCACCAGCGGCGTCTCGGCCGACGAGAAGTTCGCCCTCATGGACCTGGTGCTCGGCGCCATCCGCGCCGACAAGGTGACGGTACTCTTCGTCGAGCACGACATGGACATCGTCCGGCGCTACACGCAGCGGATCCTGGCCTTCTACGACGGCAAGGTGATCGCCGACGCCGACTCGGCCACCGTGCTCGCGAACCCCGAGGTCCGGAGGCTGGTGGTGGGCGAGCCCGTGCCGGAGGAGCAGGGGGCCGCATGCTGAAGGTCGACTCGCTCGACGTCTCCATCAAGTCGGTGCGCATCCTCCGCGGCGTCGGCCTCCGCGTGGAGCCGGGGCAGCTGGCCGGGCTCATCGGGCGCAACGGCGCCGGGAAGACCACCCTGATGCGCGCCATCATGGGGGTGCTCCCGTCCACCGCCGGCACCATCGAGTTCGCCGGCGCGTCCATGCAGGGCGTCCCGGCCCACGTCCGCGCGCGCAGCGGCATGGGCTACATGCCGGAGGACCGGCGCATCATCCCGCAGCTCTCCATCGAGGAGAACGTCTGCCTCCCGGCCTGGGCGGCCGGCACCCCCGGGTACGAGGCCCGGCTGAAGCGCATCTACGAGATGATCCCGGAGGTGGCGCTCCTGCGGGAGCGAAAGGGACTCCAGCTCTCGGGCGGCCAGCAGAAGCTGGCGGCGCTGGCCCGCTCGCTCATGAGCGGGACGAAGCTCCTGCTCCTCGACGAGCCGTTCGAGGGGGTGGCGCCCGTGCTGGCCCGGCGGCTGGCCGAGGTGGTGGCCATGCTGCGCTCCGAGGGGCTCTCGGTGATCCTCTCCGAGTCGGACCTCTCCCACTCCCGCAAGCTCCTCGACGTCGTCTACACCATCGACCGCGGCCGGGTCACCCGGGCCGCCGCCTGATCGCACCGAAGGGAAGGGACACATGAAGACCGTGGCCGCCGTGCTCCGCGCCGTGGAGGGACAGCGTCCCTACGGGACGTCGAGGCCGATGAAGCTCGAGGAGGTCGAGCTGGGCGCTCCGCGCGCCGGCGAGCTGCTCGTGCGCATCGAGGCCGCAGGCGTCTGCCACTCGGACATCTCGGTGGTCGACGGGTCCCGGGTGCGCCCGCTGCCCATGGCGCTCGGCCACGAGGCCGCCGGCGTGGTCGAGGAGATCGGCGCCGGGGTCCGGGACGTGAAGGTGGGAGACCACGTGGTGCTCACCTTCGTGCCCAGCTGCGGCACCTGTCCCGAGTGCTCGTCGGGCCTGCCCGCGCTCTGCACGCCCGGCGCGGCGGCCAACGGGGCGGGAACCCTGCTCCACGGGCCGTCGGTGATGACCGGCGGGGACGGGAAGAGCATCCACCACCACCTGGGGATCTCGGCCTTCGCGCGCCACGCGGTGATCGCGCGGGAGTCGGCGGTGGTGGTCCCGAAGGACGTCCCGCTCCAGACGGCCGCCCTCTTCGGATGCGCGGTGCTGACCGGCGCCGGCGCGGTCCTCAACACCGCCTCCGTCCGCCCCGGCCAGTCGGTGGCGATCTTCGGCCTGGGCGGGGTCGGGCTGGCCTCGGTGATGGGGGCGCTGGTCGCGAACGCCTGGCCGATCGTCGCGGTGGACCCGGTCCCGGCCAAGCGGGCGCTCGCGCTCGAGCTGGGCGCGACCGCGGTCTTCGCGCCGGAGGAGGCCGAGAAGGGCGTGAAGGACCTGACCGGCGGCGGCGCCGAGGTGACCTTCGAGGCGGCGGGCGTCCCGGCGGTCCTCGAGGCCGCCTTCCGGGCCGCGCGCCGCGGCGGCAAGACGGTGGCCATGGGCCTGCCGCACCCGTCCCGGACGGTGACCCTGCCGGCGCTCGCCTTCGCCGGGCTGGGGCAGTCGCTGGTGGGCTCCTACATGGGGTCGGCGGCCCCGCAGCGGGACATCCCCCGCTACCTGTCGCTCTGGAAGGCGGGGCGCATGCCGGTGGACCGGCTGCAGAGCGCGGCGCTCCCCCTCGCGCAGATCAACGAAGCCTTCGAGAACCTGGCCGCCGGCGTCGCCGTGCGGCAGGTCCTCCTTCCCCACGCCTGAAGGGAGACGCCATGGCCATCGAGAGCCTGAACCCGAGCACCGGCGAGCGGCTGGCCGCCTTTCCCGAGATGGGAGCGGCCGAGATCGATCGCATCCTCGACGCGGCCGTGAAGGCGCAGAAGGCGTGGGCCCGGGTGTCCCTGGCCGAGCGGGCCGTGCCCATGCGCAAGGTGGCGTCGCTGCTCGAGGCCCGGGCCCCGGAGCTGGCGAAGCTGATGGCGCTGGAGATGGGCAAGCCGCTCAAGGACGGGGTGGCGGAGGCGAAGAAGTGCGCCTGGGCGTGCAACCACTACGCCGAGCACGCCGCCGCCTACCTGGCGCCCCGCCAGGAGCCGAGCGACGCGGGGAGGAGCTACGTCCGCTTCGACCCGCTGGGCGTGGTGCTCGCGGTCATGCCCTGGAACTTCCCGTACTGGCAGGTCTTCCGGTTCATCGCGCCGCACTTCATGTCCGGCAACGGCGGCCTGCTCAAGCACGCCTCGAACGTGCCGCAGTGTGCGCTCTCCATCGAGGCGCTGATGCGGGACGCGGGCTTCCCGCCCGACCTCTTCCGCACCTTGCTCATCGGATCGAAGCCGGTGCGGAACGTGATCCTCGACCCGCGCATCGCCGCCACGACCATCACCGGGAGCGAGGCCGCCGGGAAGGCGGTGGCGGCCGCCTCGGGCGAGGGGCTGAAGCCCTCCGTGCTCGAGCTGGGCGGGTCCGACCCGTTCATCGTGCTCGCCGACGCCGACGTCGACACGGCGGCCAAGGTGGGCGCGGCCTCCCGCACGCTGAACGCCGGGCAGAGCTGCATCAACGCCAAGCGGTTCATCGTCGAGGCGCCCGTGCACGACGCCTTCCTCGAGAAGCTGACCGCGGCGATGAAGGCCGTCCGGGTGGGCGATCCGTTCGATCCGGCCACCGAGATCGGCCCGCAGGCGCGCACCGACCTGCGCGACGAGATGCACGCGCAGGTGAAGCAGGCCATCGCGGAGGGCGCGCGGCCGGTGCTGGGCTGCACGGTGCCGCCCGGCCCGGGCGCGTTCTACCCGGTCTCGATCCTGGCCGACGTGAAGACGAGCAACATCGCGGCGCGCGAGGAGCTGTTCGGGCCGGTGGCGGTGGTCATCCGGGCCGACTCGGCCGACCACGCGGTGGAGATCGCCAACGACTCCAAGTTCGGGCTGGGGGCGTCCCTCTGGACCCGCAGCGAGGCCCAGATCGAGCGGCTCGTCCCGCGCATCGAGGCCGGCGCCGTCTTCGTGAACGGGCTCGTGAAGAGCGACCCGCGCCTGCCCTTCGGCGGCGTGAAGACCTCCGGCTACGGCCGCGAGCTGGGGCTCGAGGGCATCCGCGCCTTCGTCAACGTGAAGACCGTCTGGGTGAAGTAGGAAGGGGCGACGATGGCCGAGAAGGACGTTCCGCACCGGGACGCGTACGCCTCGTTCCAGACGGTGACGGCCCGCTGGATGGACAACGACGTCTACGGGCACGTCAACAACGCGCACTACTACTCGTACTTCGACTCGGTCATCAACCAGCACCTGATCCGGAAGGGCGGGCTCGACATCGCCGCCGGGGCCGTGGTCGGGTTCGTGGTGAGCTCGTCCTGCGAGTACTTCAGGCCCGTGGCCTATCCGGCGGATCTGGAGATCGGGCTGCGCGTCGACCGCATCGGCCGCAGCTCCGTCCACTACGGCCTGGGCGTCTTCACGCCGGGAGACGACCTCTGCCGGGCCGCGGGAACGGTGGTTCACGTCTTCGTGGACCGCAGCGACGTCCACGCCGACGGCCATTCCGGACCGCATCCGCGAGGCCCTGGCGGACATCCTCCGGCAGCCGCCTCGAGGATCGTGACGGGGCCCGGGACGGGCGCCTCCGGTCAATTGACCTTCACCCGGGATCCCGTTACCCCTTCCCCCTCCACATGACGATCCGCAACCGAAGCTCCCGGCTCCGCCGCGTCGAGGTCCCTCGTCCTCCTCGCCTCCCTGGTCCTCCTCTCCGCGTGCGGCAGCCGCGCCGCTGCGCCGGCGGCCCCCGCGGTGGTGGAGGTGGGCGTGGTCACCATCCAGCCCGCCCCCGTCACGCTCACCCGCGAGCTCCCCGGACGCACCTCGGCCTTCCGGGTGGCCGAGGTCCGCGCCCGGGTGAACGGCATCGTGCAGAAGCGGCTCTTCGTGGAGGGAAGCGACGTGAAGGAAGGGCAGAAGCTCTTCCTCATCGACCCGGCGCCCTACGAGGCCGCCCTCGACGGCGCCAAGGCCACCCTGGCCCGCGCCGAGGCCACCCTCGCCAACGCCCGGGTCCAGGCGCAGCGCCACGCGGAGCTCATCAAGACCAACGTGGTGAGCCAGCAGGACCACGACAACAGCCTGGCGGCCCTGAAGACGGCGGAGGCGGACGTGGCCGCGGCGCGCGCCGCCGAGCAGACGGCCCGGATCAACTTCGGCTACACGACCGTGACGGCGCCGGTGTCCGGGCGCATCGGCCGCTCGGCCGTGACCGAGGGCGCCTACGCCCAGGCGTCCCAGGCGACGCTGCTCGCCACCGTGCAGCAGATTGACCCGATCTACGTGGACGTGACGCAGTCGGCGGACGACGTGCTGCGGCTTCGACGCGACCTGGAGGCCGGCAAGCTCCAGGGCTCCGGGAAGGGCCAGGCCCGCGTGCGGCTCCTCACCGAGGAGGGGCGCGAGTACGCGCAGGCCGGGACGCTCCAGTTCACCGACGTGACCGTGGACCCCGGAACCGGGTCGATCGCGCTGCGCGCCCTCTTCCCGAACCCGAAGGGCGAGCTCCTGCCCGGCATGTTCGTGCGGGCGCGGCTCGAGGAGGGCGTGAGCCCGCAGGCGCTGCTCGTGCCGCAGGTCGGGGTCACGCGCGACCAGAAGGGCATGCCCGTGGCGATGGTCGTGAACGCCGAGAAGAAGGTGGAGCGCCGCCAGCTGACCACCGACCGGGCCGTGGGGAATGCCTGGCTCGTGACCGACGGCATCCGGCCCGGCGACCAGGTCATCGTCGAGGGGCTGCAGAAGGTCCGCCCCGGCGCCCAGGTCAACCCGGTTCCCGCCGCCGGCGCACGCTAGGAACGGCCCGTGGCCCAGTTCTTCATCGAACGACCGATCTTCGCGTGGGTCATCGGCATCCTGGTGATGCTCGCCGGCGGCCTCTCCATCCTCCGGCTGCCCGTCTCGCAGTACCCGGCCATCGCGCCGCTCGCCATCAGCGTGACCACGTCCTACCCGGGCGCGTCGGCCAAGACGCTCGAGGACACCGTCACGCAGGTGATCGAGCAGCGGATGAACGGCCTCGACAACCTGCGCTACATGGCGTCGTCGTCCGACTCGGCCGGGAACGCGGCGGTGACCCTCACCTTCGACGCCGGCACCGATCCCGACATCGCCCAGGTGCAGGTGCAGAACAAGCTGGCGCTCGCCATGCCCCAGCTTCCGCAGGACGTGCAGCGGCAGGGCGTCAAGGTGGCCAAGTCGGTCTCCAACTTCATGCTCATCATCGGCCTCGTCTCCGAGGACGGGTCGATGACCCGCAACGACATCTCCGACTACGCCTACTCGACGCTCCAGGACCCGATCAGCCGGGTGTCCGGCGTGGGCGAGGTCACCACCTTCGGCTCGCAGTACGCCATGCGGATCTGGCTCGACCCGGCCCGGCTCGCCAAGTACCGGATGACGCCGATCGACGTCTCGAACGCGCTGCAGGCCCAGAACGCCCAGGTGTCGGCGGGCCAGCTCGGCGGGCTCCCGGCGGTCGACGGGCAGCGGCTCACCGCGACCATCACCGCCCAGACCCGCCTCCAGACCCCGGAGCAGTTCCGCGCCATCCTGCTGCGGGTCTCCCCCGACGGATCGCGCGTGTACCTCGGCGACGTCGCCCGGGTGGAGCTGGGCGGCGAGTCGTCGGAGATCGAGACCTTCATCAACGGCCGCCCGTCGTCGGGCATCGGCGTGCGGCTGGCCGCGGGCGCGAACGCGCTGCAGACGGCGAGCGCGGTCCGCGCGCGGGTGGACGAGCTGGCGAAGTTCTTCCCGCCCGGGCTCAAGGTGACCTACCCGGTCGACACCATCCCGTTCGTCCGCCTCTCCATCGAGGAGGTCCTGAAGACGCTCCTCGAGGCGGTCGTGCTGGTGTTCCTGGTGATGTTCCTCTTCCTGCAGAACTTCCGGGCCACGCTCATCCCCACCATCGCCGTCCCCGTGGTGCTCCTCGGCACCATGGGCGTGCTGGCCGCCTTCGGCTTCGGCATCAACACGCTCACCATGTTCGGCATGGTGCTGGCCATCGGCCTCCTCGTCGACGACGCCATCGTGGTCGTCGAGAACGTGGAGCGGGTCATGAGCGAGGAGGGGCTCCCGCCCCGGTCCGCCACCCGCAAGTCGATGACCCAGATCACCGGCGCCCTCATCGGCATCGCGCTGGTGCTCGCCGCCGTCTTCGTTCCCATGGCCTTCTTCCCCGGCTCGGTGGGCGTCATCTACCGCCAGTTCTCCATCACCATCGTGTCGTCGATGGCGCTGTCGGTGCTGGTCGCGCTCACGCTCACGCCGGCGCTCTGCGCCACCCTCCTCAAGCCGGTCGAGAAGGGGCACGGCCTCGCCAAGAAGGGCTTCTTCGGGTGGTTCAACCGCGTCTACGACGAGCGGCGCGGGCCGCTACCAGAAGGCCGTGGAGTTCCTGCTGCGCCGGCGGGTGCGCGGGATGATCGCCTACGCGGTGCTCGTGGCCGTGCTGATCGGGCTCTTCACCCGCTTGCCCACCGGGTTCCTCCCGCAGGAGGACCAGGGGCTCATGTACGCCCAGATCGTCCTCCCGCCCGGGAGCACGCTCGAGATGACCAAGAAGACGCTCGAGAAGATCTCGAACCACCTCCTCACCGAGGAGAAGGAGTCGATCGAGTCGGTGATGTCGATCGCCGGCTTCAACTTCGGCTCCCGCGGCCAGAACGCCGGCGTGGGGTTCATCCGGCTGCGGCCCTGGGACGAGCGTCCCGGCGTGCGCCTGCGCGCCGACACGGTGGCCGCGCGCGCCCAGAAGGCCTTCGCCGGGATCAAGGAGGCGAACGTCTTCGTCTTCACGCCGCCGGCGGTCACCGAGCTCGGCAACGCCACCGGCTTCGAGCTGCAGCTGGAGGACCGGGCCGGCCTGGGCCACGACGCGCTCATGGCCGCGCGCAACCAGCTCCTCGACCTGGCCCGCAAGGATCCGCGGCTCGCCAAGGTCCGTCCCTCCGGCCTGGAGGACACGCCCCAGTTCAACGTCGACGTGGACCAGCAGAAGGCGGTGGCGCTGGGCGTCTCGCTCGCCGACGTGAACCAGACGCTGGCCTCGACCTGGGGCGTCGCCTACGTCAACGACTTCATGGACAAGTCGCGCACCAAGCGCGTCTACATGCAGGCCGACGCGCCCTTCCGCATGAACCCCGAGGACCTCGATCGCTGGTACGTCCGCAACAAGGCGGGGGAGATGGTGCCGTTCTCGGCCATCGCGAGCAGCCGGTGGACGTTCGGCCCCCCCAAGCTGGAGCGCTTCAACGGCATCTCGGCGGTCGCCATCCAGGGCGAGCCCTCGGCGGGCCACAGCTCCGGCGAGGCCATGGCCGCGCTCGAGGGGATCGTGGCCCAGCTCCCGCCCGGGATCGGCTTCGAGTGGTCGGGGCTCTCCTACGAGGAGCGCGCCTCCGGGGCCAATGCGCCGCTGCTGTACGCGATCTCCCTGCTCGTGGTGTTCCTCTGCCTGGCCGCGCTCTACGAGAGCTGGTCGATCCCCGTCTCCGTCATGCTGGTGGTCCCGCTCGGCGTGCTGGGCGCGGTCTTCGGGATGCTCGTCCGCGGGCTCACGAACGACGTGTTCTTCCAGGTGGGGCTCCTCACCACCGTGGGGCTCTCCGCCAAGAACGCCATCCTCATCGTCGAGTTCGCCAAGGAGCTCCACGAGCGCGGGAAGGACGTGGTGGAGTCGGCGCTCCTGGCGGCCCGCATGCGGCTGCGTCCCATCCTCATGACGTCCTTGGCGTTCATCCTGGGCGTCCTGCCGCTGGCCATCGCGCACGGCGCCGGCGCCGGCGGGCAGGTCGCCATCGGCACCGCCGTGATCGGCGGCATGCTGTCGGCCACCGCGCTCGCGATCCTCTTCGTCCCCCTCTTCTTCGTCCTCATCGCCCGGCGCGCCCGGCCACCGGAGCCCCGGCAGGAGCCGAACGACCCGGACGCCGACGCCCGCGCCGAGGAGGAGGCGGAGCGCGCCCGGACGGCCCGGCTGGCCGCGGCCCCCTCGCTCTGAGGCCATGGCCGACGCGCACCGCACGCCCGAGAGCCCCGAGGCCGAGTGGTACCGCACGCAGTACGCCGGCGACCACGTTCCGCAGCTCACGCTCCGGGCGGTCCTCATGGGAGCGCTGCTCGGCGGCGTCCTGGCGTTCTCCAACCTCTACGTCGGCCTGAAGGCCGGCTGGAGCATGAACGTCGCCATCACCGCGGCCATCGTCAGCTTCGCGATCTTCAAGGTGGTCCCGCTCGGCTGGCTCCGGGCACCGGCGGGGTTTCCCCTCTTCGACCGGCACCAGGGGAAGGACGTCTCGATCCTGGAGGTGAACTGCCTGCAGTCCACCGCGTCGGCCTCCGGCTACTCGACCGGGCCCACGCTGGTCTCGGCGTTCTCCGCCTACCTGCTCGTCACCGGGGAGAAGGTGCCCTTCGTCGTGACGCTGGGGCTCGTCTTCTTCCTGGGGATGCTGGGCGTCTTCCTCGCCATCCCCATGAAGCGGACGATGGTGAACGTGGAGCAGTTGCCCTTCCCGTCCGGGATCGCGGCGGCGGAGACGCTGCGCTCGCTCTACGCGAAGGGGCTCGACGCGCGCAGGAAGGCCACGAGCCTCTTCTCGGCCATGGGCGTGGGGGCCTTCGTGGCCTGGTTCCGCGACGGCCGGCCCGTCCTTCATCCCCGCCTTCGTGCCGGTGTCGGCGCTCTTCCACCGGCTCGGCTGGGAGGGCGCGGCCCGGCTCACCAGCCCCCAGGGATTCACGCTGGCGCTCGAGGCCTCGGTCCTCTTCCCGGCGGCGGGCGCGATCATGGGGCTGCGCACCGCCTCCTCGATGCTGCTCGGGGCGGTCCTCAACTACGGCATCCTCGCGCCCTGGCTCCATTCACGCGGCGTCATCCCCCGGCTCGGATTCCGGGGGATCGTCTCCTGGTCGGTGTGGAGCGGGGTCGCGCTCATGACCTCGTCGGCCCTGCTCGCCTTCTTCTGGAACTGGCGGACCATCGCGCAGGCCTTCTCGGGACTGGCCGGGGCGCTGCGGAAGCGCCCGCCGGAGGGGGACGATCCGCTCCGGCGCATCGAGGTCCCCGGGACGTGGTTCGTCGTCGGCGTCCTCGTCGCCGGGACCGGGGTCGTCGCCGTCA
This sequence comes from uncultured delta proteobacterium, assembly GCA_963766715.1. Taxonomy (GTDB): domain Bacteria; phylum Myxococcota; class Myxococcia; order Myxococcales; family Anaeromyxobacteraceae; genus CAIOAK01. Next base: position 102,515 of record CAVYBH010000014.1, on the reverse strand, counting down.
ACCTGTTCGCCTTCGGGATCCCGGTCGCGCTCGGCGTCGTCGCCATCCTGATCTCGGCCCTCATGGCGGTGGTGGCGGCGCGCGCCACCGGCGAGACCGACACCACCCCCATCGGCGCGGTCGGCAAGATCACCCAGCTCACCTTCGGCGTGCTCATGCCGCAGAACCTCACCGCCAACCTCATGACGGCGAACGTGACCTCCTCCATCGCGGTCAGCTCGGCCGACCTGCTCACCGATCTCAAGTCCGGCTACCTGCTGGGCGCCAATCCCCGCAAGCAGTTCCTGGCCCAGTTCTTCGGGGTCTTCGGCGGCGCGCTGGCTGCGACGTCCGGCTTCTTCCTCCTCGTGCCCGACCCGTCGGTCCTGGGTGGCGATCGCTTCCCGGCGCCGGCCGCGCAGGTGTGGAAGGCGGTGGCCGAGCTCCTCGCCCGCGGCGTGGGATCGCTGCCGCCCTACGCGCTCGCGTCGCTCTGGATCGGGGCCGGCCTGGGCGTCGCGCTCACGCTCGCCGACCGGCTCGTGCCGCGGGCCCGCCCGTTCCTGCCCTCACCGGTGGGCATCGGGCTCGCCTTCACCTTCCAGGGGTGGACGTCCGTGTCCTTCTTCGTGGGCGCGGTCGCGGCCTGGGCCTTCGCCCGCCGCCGGCCGGTGGTCGCGGCCTTCTACGTGGTCCCGGTGGCCTCGGGCCTCATCGCCGGCGAGTCGCTGACGGGCGTGCTCGTGGCCGTCCTCGAGACCCTGGGCCTCCTGCACTAGCTAGACCGGCGTCGACGAGTCCGCGCCGAACCTTCGGGTGGATCGCGTCGCGGATCTTGGCCACCAGCGCCTCCGCGGTGAACGGCTTGGTCGTCGTCCTCCACCACCAGGACCGTCTCGCTCGACGCTGCGGCCGGAACGCTCGCCGGCTCCGGCGGCGCCGGTTCGGCAAGCTCCTCGAGCGACACCCGACGTCGAACCGGGTCCCTCGCCTCGGCCCGCTCGCGCTCCTCGCGGTCCCGCAGCGCGCCGATCCCGAAGGCCAGGTCCTCCGACAGGCGGAGCATCAGCTCCTGCTCGTCGGGATCGAAGGCGTCGACCCGGGAGGAGTAGACCATGAGCGCACCGATGCACCTCTTCCCCAGGACGAGCGGAAGCGAGATCGACGACTGGAAGCCCCGCTCCATGGCCTGCGCGCGCCACGGCTCGAAGGTGGGCTCGGTCAGGCTGTTGCGGTTCACCACCGGCTTCCCGGTGCGGATGCACGTCCCGGTGGGCCCGCGCCCGTGGGCGTCGTCAGCCCAGGTGATGCGGATCGACTCGAGGTAGCCGTCCGAGAATCCAGCCTGGGCGACGCACCGGACGGTGCTGCTCCGCATCGTCCTCGGCGAACCCCACCCAGGCCATCTGGTACTCGCCGACCTGGACGAGCAGCTTGCAGAGCTGGTTCAGGAGGTCGGGCTCGCTCGGTGGCGCGGACGAGGGCCCGGTTGCACTGGGCCAGCGTCCAGTAGGCGCGAGCCAGCCTGCGCTCCCGGTCCCGCAGGGCCTTGAAGCTCGGCAGCACCTCGTCTGGCGGGGGATGGGCCTTCGCGTTCCCGCCTTCCACCTTCGAGGGAGGTGGCCCGCTCGTCCTCGGCTTCCGGGGGGCCCTGGCCATTTCGGGCAGTGTCCTTCATTTGCCCCTCGTACCGACAGTCCCGGCCCCTTCAGGGAGGCCGCCGGTGGAAAATCCGGCATCTCCCAAGTGATTTTCAGCCTCTTGTGCGGTGGACAAATGTGGACAAGATACGGCGGGATCGTCGACTCTTCAGCCCGCGCGCGGAAGCTCGACCCCCACCACCGCGCCGCCCCCTTCCCGGTTCCGGGCGAAGGCGCCTCCGCGGTGCGCCTCGGCGATTCGCCGGACGAGGGAGAGCCCGAGCCCGAGCGAGCGCCCGTCTCCTCGCCCGGCGCCTCCCTGCCGGAAGGGCTCGAAGGCCCGGTCGAGCTCGTCCGCCGCGAAGCCCGGCCCTCCGTCCTCGGCCTCGATGACGAGATGGCCGGGACGCTCGCGCACGACCAGGCGGAGCAGGCCTCCCTCCGTGCCGCTCGGCGTTCTCGACGAGGTTCCCCACGGCCCGGAGGAGCAGGGTCGGGTCGGCCTCCACGTGGCGTCCTTCGCCTCCACCTCCAGCCGCGCGGCAGGCAGGTGCAGCCGTTCGAGCGCGGTGGCGGCGAGGGCGGCGGCGTCGAGGCGCACCGGAGAGAGCGCGGAGAAGTCGACGCGGGCGCTCGCCAGGAGCTCTCCCACCAGCCGATCCATCTCGAGCACCTCCCGCTCCAGCTGCGCCAGGTGCACGGGATCGCCGGTGGCGGAGAGCAGGTCGCCGATCACGCGCACGTGCCCGAGCGGCGTGCGCAGCTCGTGCGAGACCGCGGCCAGGAGCTCGCGCTGATCCCGCATCTGCTTCTCGATCTTGCCCGCCATGTCGTTCATGGCGGTGGTCAGCGTCCCAATCTCGCCGGGCTCGCGCCGGTCGAGCCGGGCGCGGCTCGAGAGCTTCCCGTTCCCGAGGTCGCGCGCCACGTCGGCCAGGTGGACGATGGGTCGCGCGATCCGCCGGGCGATCCGGCCGCTCGCGCCCCACAGCATCGCCACGGCGGCCAGGAGCGCGACGCCCAGGCGCCACGGCTGTCCGAGGAAGCGGTGCGGGACGCACACGTCGAGCACCCCACGACCGGGCACGGGCACCGTGAAGCTCGGGTGATCGCAGGCCCGGCACGATCGACGACCGCCCCGGCCGCGTCGCGAAGCGCGAGCTCCAGGTCCAGGTCCCGGCCGAGGGAGGCGACGAGCTCGGCGCGAGCCGGCACGTCGTCCCAGGAGCGGGCGAGTCCGCTCCCCCACGAACCGGAGCGCGCCGTCGCGCTGCCGCGCCCAGTACCCGGCATCCCCGAGGAGATGGAAGACGAGGGCGACCACGAGCCCGTGGAGACGATGGCCACGCCGAACCAGCGGAAGATGCGCCCGCGGAGGCTCCCGCGGCCGTGGGGATGCGGCCTCACGGCTTCACCACGAGGTAGCCGACCCCGCGCACCGTCTTGATGAGCCGGGGCGCGCGCGGGTCGTCGCCGAGCTTCTGGCGCAGGTGGGAGACGTGCACGTCGACGGCCCGGTCGCCGACCAGCGTGTCGCCGCGGCCGGCCTCGTCCATCAGGGCGGCGCGAGGCACCACCCGCCCGGCGCGCCGCATCAGCGCGACCAGCAGGTCGAACTCCAGTCCCGTGAGCGCCACCGGGGTCCCGCGAACCCGCGCCTCGTGGGCCGGAACGTCGACCGACAGCTCGCCCACCGTGATCCGGTCGGTGACCTCGCCCGCGCCGCGCCGCAGGACGGCGCGCAGGCGGGCCAGGAGCTCGCGGGCGCTGAAGGGCTTCGGCAGGTAGTCGTCGGCCCCGAGCTCGAGTCCCACCACGCGGTCGGTCTCGTCCCCCTTGGCGGTCAGCATGATCACCGGGATGGTGCTCTTCTCCCGGATGCGCCGCATGACCTCCAGCCCGTCCATGCCCGGCATCATCACGTCGAGGAAGACCGCGTCGAAGCCGCCCGCGGCGAGCGCCGCGAGGCCACGGGGGCCGTCGGGCGCCGCCACCAGCGTCACGCCGTTCTGGCCGAGGTATTCGGCGAGCAGGGCGTGCAACCGCTGGTCGTCATCGATGCACAGGACGCGCAGGGCCATGGAGCGGGCCGGAATCATGTCACGGCGAGGCCGCCGGCGGCGAGCCGCGCGGCGGATGTGCGCGCTCACACCCGCCGTGGACGTGCCCGCCGTGCCTCCAGGCGTGGAGGTGGGCGAACCCCGAGGCGAAGCCCAGGACGGTGCCGAGGGACAGGACGGCGATGAGGAAGGTGCGTCGCATGGTCGTCCTCCTTCACCAGCAGCCGGCGTGGCCGCCGCGCTCGAGGAGGTCGGCGAGCTCGGCGCGCTGCCGCGCGTCGAGGGTCGAGTGCACGCGCTCCAGGGAGGACGACAGCCTCGCGCGGAGGCCGGCCAGGAGCTCGTCCTGCTTGCGGTAGATGGACTCGAGCTTCTGCCGGTCGAGCGCCTCCTCCCGCAGCGCGGCCGCCAGGTCCCGGCCCGAGGCCTTCACCTCGCCCCGAAGGCCGCGAACCGTCTCCCGCAGCAGCTCGGCCTCGTCGCGAAAGACCTTCTCCTGGGCCGGGGTCGCGTCGATCCGGCGCAGCAGGCGCCAGAGGAACGCGCGCGGACCGAAGCCGCCCCGGTGGTCGTGGCCGGGGTGGCCGTGCCAGTGCCGGCGGCGCAGGACGCCGACGAGCAGGATGAGACAGAGGGTACCGATCACGAATCCGAACATGGTGAGCCTCCAGGTGTGGCGCGCGATGGCGCGTCGACACCCCGGAAGCTAGGTCGGGCCTGTGAAGCGACCCTGGCAGGTTTCGTCAAGAAGTGTGCAGGCCGCCCCGCGGCCCTACGCCTGCAGCGCCGCCTTCACCGACATCGGGATCTTCAGGGCCGACGAGATGGGACAGCCGTTCTTCGCGTCCTCGGCCGCCTTCTCGAAGCCGGCCGGCGTCGATCCCCGGCACCCATCCCTTCACCTCGAGCGCGCTCGACTTCACCTCGAAGCCGCCGCCCCGCTTGGGCCCGAACTCGACGACGCAGCTGGTCTCGAGCCGCGTGGCCGGGTGCCCTCCCTGGGCGAGCGCGTGGGAGAGCGCCATGGAGAAGCAGCTGGCGTGCGCGGCGGCCAGGAGCTCCTCCGGCGTGGTGGCGGCCGCGGCTCCCTCGGTGCGCGCCTTCCAGCTGAGGCCCGCATCGCGGAACGCGCCGCTGGCGGCGCTCGTGGTGCCCTTGCCCGACATCAGAATCGCCTTCCCACTTCGCGGTCGCTCGGCTCAGCATGGCACGGCCTCCTGTCCGGGTTTGCCTCCGGTCCTCGGGGCCAAGGATAACGACCCCGGCCGGCCCGCACACCCACCCTTCGGGAGGTGCGGGGCTTGCCCCGCGAGCCCGGACGGCACATGAAGGACCCCATGACGGCGATCGACTGGAAGCCGACGGCCTGCATCCTGTGCGAGTGCAACTGCGGCCTGGAGGTCCAGCTGGGCGGGGAAGGTGGCCGCCACCTGGTGCGCCTGCGCGGGGACGACCGGCACCCGGCTTCCCGCGGGTACGCCTGCGAGAAGGCCCACCGGCTCGACCACTACCAGAACGGCCGGGACCGCCTGACGGCGCCGCTTCGCCGCCGCCCGGACGGGACGTTCGAGGAGATCGACTGGGAGACGGCCATCCGCGAGGTGGCCGGGCGGCTCGCCGCCGTGCGCGATCGCCACGGGGGCGACGCGATCTTCTATTACGGGGGCGGAGGCCAGGGGAACCACCTGCCGGGCGCCTACGCCACCGCGACCCGAAGGGCGCTCGGCTCCGGCTACCGCTCGAGCGCGCTCGCGCAGGAGAAGACCGGCGAGTTCTGGGTCGCCCATCGCATGTTCGGCTCGGCGATGATGCGCGCCGACTTCGAGCACTGCGACGTGGCGTTGTTCCTCGGCAAGAATCCGTGGAACTCCCATTCCATCCCGCGGGCGCGCGTCGTCCTCAAGGCCATCGCCAAGGACCCGGCCCGCACGCTCATCGTCGTCGACCCGCGCCGCACCGAGACCGCGGACCTCGCCGACATCCACCTCCAGCTCCGCCCGGGAACCGACGCGTACCTCCTCGCGGCCCTGCTCGCCATCCTCCTGGAGGAGGGACTCGTGGACCGCGCCTTCCTGGACCGGCACGCCGTCGGGCAGGACGAGGTCGCGGCCGCCATCCGTGCGGTGCCGATCGCCGCCTTCTGCGCCCGGGCCGGCCTCGACGAGGCCCTGGTCCGCCGCACCGCGCGCGTCATCGGCGGTGCCCGTGCGCTCTCGAGCTTCGAGGACCTCGGCGTCCAGATGAACCGGAATTCCACCCTGGTCAGCTATCTCCACCGGCTCCTCGTGGCGATGACCGGCAGCTTCGGGAAGCCGGGCACGACCTTCGTGCCGACCCCCATCGTGACCATCGCGAGCGGCGCCTCGAAGCGGCGGAGCCCGGTCGTCGGCGCTCCCATCATCGCGGGGCTCGTCCCCTGCAACGTGATCGCCGACGAGATCCTGACCGACCACCCCGGGCGCTACCGCGCGATGCTCGTCGAGGCCGCGAACCCGGCCCACTCCATCGCGGACTCCAAGCGGTTCCGCGAGGCGCTCCTCGCTCTCGACACCCTCGTCGTCATCGACGTGGCCATGACCGAGACCGCCCGGCTCGCCCACTACGTCCTCCCCGCCGCGACCCAGTTCGAGAAGGCGGAGGCGACCTTCTTCAACTTCGACTTCCCCGGGAACTGCTTCCACCTCAGGCACCGCCTCCTGGCGCCTCCCCCGGGACCGCTCCCCGAGGCCGAGATCCACGCGCGCCTCTGCCTCGCCCTCGGCGCCGTCACCGAGGAGGATCTCGCGCCGCTCCGGGCCGCGGCGGCGGCCGGCCCGGCCGCCTACGTCGAGGCAGTGGCTGGCCTCTTCCTCTCCGACCCGCGCCTCGCCGCCCAGGCGCCGGTCCTGCTCTACCGGACGATGGCGCTTCCTCCGGAGGTCCGGGAGGGCGCGGTCCTCCTCGCCCTCTCGCTCCGCGCTGCGATGCAGAGCCCTGCGTCGCTCGCCCGGGCCGGCTTCGGAGGGACGCCGCTCGAGGCCGCGCAGGCGCTCTTCGACGCCATCCTGCGGAGCCCGTCCGGGGTGATCTTCTCGGTCGACGAGTGGGCCGACGTGCTGGGCCGCATCGCGACGCCGGACGGGAAGATCCAGCTCGCCCTGCCCGATCTCCTGGAGGAGCTGGCGCGGCTGGAACGCGATCCGCCCAGGACCGGGACCTGGCCTTTCCCTTCGTGCTCTCGGCCGGGGAGCGACGGTCCTACACCGCGAACACGATCATCCGCGATCCCGCGTGGCGGAAGCAGGACCCCGAGGGTGCGCTGCGGATCAGCCCGGAGGACGCGTCCGACCTGGGCGTGGGCTCCGGGGACAGGGTGCGGCTCTCCACCCGGCGCGATTCCGTCGTCGCCTCCATCGAGGTGTCGGACACGATGCAGCGGGGGCACGTCTCGCTTCCCAACGGCCTCGGACTCGGCTACCCCGGTGCGGACGGCGAGGTCTCGACGGGCGTCGCCCCGAACGAGCTCACCGCCAGCGAGGACCGCGACCCGTTCGCCGGGACCCCCTGGCACAAGCACGTACCCGCCCGCATCGAGAGGATTTGAGATGCCCTTCGTGAGACTCCCCGGAATCCTGGCCGCCCTGGCATCCTCGTCGCCGTCCCCTCCCCGGCCCCCGCCCAGGAGGCGCCTGCGGCCGCGGCGAAGGCCGCCCCCTCGCTCGACACGCTCGTCGGCCGCTGGGTGCGATCCGAGGGAGGCTACGTCGTCGAGATCCGCAGCGTCGCGCCGGACGGGAAGCTCCAGGCCGCCTACTTCAACCCGCGGTGATCCACGTCGCGAAGGCGGACGCGTCCCGGAAGGGCTCGGCCATCGAGGTCTTCCTCGAGCTGCGCGACGTGAACTACCCGGGCTCGACCTACACGCTCACCTACGACGCGAAGACCGACCGGCTGGTGGGCCGCTACTACCAGGCGGTCGCTCGCGAGACCTTCGACGTGTTCTTCGTGCGGATGAAGCAGTAGCCGGCGCCGCGCGACGACGGCGACCGCCTCCTGCTCAGGCCGGGGGCGGGCGGATGGTCAGCACCGGGACGGTGGAGCGCCGGACCACCTTCTCCGCGACGCTCCCGAGCATGGCGTGGGCCAGTCCACGGCGCCCGTGGGTCCCCATGACGATCAGGTCGGCCCCGGACGACGCCGCCGCCGACAGGATCTTGTCGGCCGGGACCCCGATTTCGAGCAGGCTCTGCGCCCCCGGGCACTCCTTGTGGACCTGGCGCATCAGCTCCTCCAGCCGGGCCCGCGCGGCATCGACCGCCGGAGTGAGCAGGTCGACCGGGGCCATCGCCATCTCGGGCGTGTTCCAATCGACGGGGATCTCGCAGCTGTGGACGACGGTCAGGTCGGTCCCGCGTTCGCGCCAGCTCGACGGCCTGCTTCGGGCTGCCTGGGCGACTCCGACAGGTCGGTCGCGACCATCACGTGGCGAAACGGGGCCATGGGCTCACCCCACCAGGGCCGGCGCCGACCGGGCCTCGACGATCCGGCAGACCGTCCTCGCGCCCCTCCTGGCGTCAATCCCCTTCTCCCCGGCCGCGGCGCGGGCCAGGTCCCCCATCGTCATCGTCCCGGGGCTTCCCGCGGCGCCCACCACCGGGAGCCTGCGGATCTGCCTCGTCGCCATCAGCTCCTCGGCGTCCTCGACGGCGTGCTCCGGCGTGACGGTGAAGACCTGGCGGGACATGTCGTCGGACCCCGGAGTCGCGCGAGCGGCTGGCCCCCAAAGCAGGCGCCCATGGCGATGTCACGGTCGGTGGTGATCCCGGCCAGCTTGCCGTCAGCGCCGCGGACCGGCACCGCCCCGACGTCGTGGTCCCGCATGACCCGCGCCGCCGCGTCGAGCATGTCCGTGGCGTGGCACGAGTACGCCTGCCTCGACATCACCTAAGGATCTTCATGGTCGCCCCCCGGGCAACTTCGTGTTCCCTGGTCCCCGCATGATCCTCCCGGCGCACGCGCGGATCCACGACCCCTTCCGGGCCGCCCCGTTCCATTCACCTCGGGTGACAAGGCCTGGTCCCTTCGAGTCGGCGACGAGGCGGCAACCCGGATGGCCCGCATCCCGGCCGGGTGGGCACTGGCCGGCGCCGGATCGTGACGCCGGGGCGTTGGCGGGCATCATGGGCCCCTGCGCCCGCTCCTTGCCACGGCGCGGCTCCTGCTCGCCGCCTTCAGTCTCGCCATCGTCCTTCCCGCGGCCGAGAAGGACGCGGGGTCAGGACCTTCCTCGTCCGCGGCAGCGCGCACGTACAGGTCTCGCCGTTCCCCACGCACGACCAGCCCGGCGACATGCGGGTGGTGATCAAGGGAATCCGGAGGGCGCGAGCAACTGTCCGTCGGCTCACCTCCCGGGGGCACGCCTGCGTCTTCGGCGCCGACACACGCGCCCAGCAGCAGGCCTTCGCTCACTGCAGCGAGCTACCGCGTCGACGTGAAGGAGCCCGACGCCCGCGACGCCGTGAAGGCCCGGCTCCCGCTGGGACGGCCCGGACGCTCCAGGCGATCGGCTCAGCCCTTGGCTCGAGTTCGGCGTGAGCAGTCGCGTCGCCACCGCCTCCACAGGCGCTGCTGGAAATGTTGGGCCCTGGAATCGCCCGGCCCGAGGCTTGTCGACGCCCATGCGGGTGAGCGGGACCGTCTCGAGCCGCGCCACCGGAGGGCGGCTGCGGCCGTGAGCTACGGAAGCCCGGGGACGAGGAGGAAGGTCACGTTCCGGGCGCACGTCTCCCGCCGCTTCGCGCCTCGCGGTAGGCCTCGCCGTCGTACCAGCCCTTCGCCGCCTCCGCCGACGGGAACTCGAGGATGACCACGCGGCCGCCGTCGTGCGCACCCTCGAGCGCCACGACCTCGCCCCCGCGCGACACGTAGCGGCCACCGGCCGCCGCGATGGTCGCTGGAGCGGCGGCCTTGTACCGTTCGTACGCAGCCGGGTCGGTAACTTTCAGGATGGCGATGACGTAGGCAGCCAAGTGCCTCCAGGCGATCGATCACCCGCAGACGAACTCGCGCGGCGCCACGCGGCGGCATCCGTCACCGGGCCGTGGTGCTCCCAGAGGTCGGCGAGGCCGATCTTCCGCAGGAACTCCGGGAACCCCGGCAAGGCCCGCGCAGCTCGGCCGTAGGGGCCCCACAGCCAGTCCATGATCAGCGAGTCGTTCCGTCGACTGCTCCTGGAAGCGGCGAGCGCCCGGGCCGGCTCGCCGAGGCGAAGCAAGGCGAACGGCGCCACCCGCCACCACCTTGGGCCTCGTGGCCAGGTAGGCCTCGACGATCGCCACGCCCTTCAGCCGCGCCTGCTCGTCGCCCAGGGCACCCCGGGCGATGACGTCTCAAGCCGGCGGAACGGAGGCCCACGGGCGGATGGCAGCCGCCAGCTGATCGATCGCCTCCTGCCTGTTGCCGCGGGCCTCCGCCGCCGCGGAGAGGCCGAGCGCGGCATGGGCGAGGCCCAGGTCCGCCGCGCGCCGGGAGAGCCGCTCCGCGCCGTCGACGTCGCCCTCGTCGAGGAAAGTCCTCCCCCGCCACAGCAGGGCGTTGGGCATGATCGGGTCGATGGCGAGCACCCGGTCGAGCCGCTCGCTGCCCTGCCGCCGTAGCCCTGGGTGATGAGGCCGGACGCGAACCAGAAGTTGGCGGTGACGTCGTCGGGATCGAGCGCGAGCGCGCGCTCGATGGCCACCCACTCGTCCTCGTAGCGTCGCTGCTGGGTGAACAGGAGGGCGAGCACGGCATGCGGCTCGGCCAGGGCGGCATCAGCTCCATCGCCTGCGCGCGTGCTTCTCGGCCGCGCGGCGCGAGGCCTCGGCGACCAGCGGCACGTAGGCGGGCGAGAGCGCGTGCAGCGCGGCGAGGCGCGAGTGCGCGCGGGCGTAGGCCGGGTCGAGCCGGATGGCCTGCTCGAGGTGGGCGACCGCGTCCGGGAATCGGAGCCCTCGCGCCGGTTGAAGATGGCGCTCGCCTGGAGGTAGAGCGCGTAGGCCTCCGGGTTCGTCGTCGCCACCGGGACGAGGCGGGCCCGCTGGTCCCCCTGCAGCACCACCTTCAGCTCGTCGGTGATGGCGCGGGCGATGCGCTCCTGCAGCTCGAACACGTCGGTGAGATCGCCGTCGTAGGTCTTCGACCAGAGGTGAAACCCGTCCGATGCCTTGATGAGCTGCGCGGTGATGCGCACCTTGTTGCCCTGCTTCCGGACCGATCCCTCCAGGATGTTCGCGACCCCGAGGGTGGTCCCGATGGCGTGCAGGTCCTCGTTCCTGCCCTTGAAGTGGAACGAGGAGGTCCGGCCCGCGACCCTCAGCCCCTTCACGCGCGCCAGCGCGTTCAGGATCTCCTCGGCGATGCCGTCGGAGAAGTACTCCTGGTCCTTCGTGGGACTCAGGTCCGCGAAGGCGAGCACGGCGATGGACGGAGCGCCGGGCGCGGCCAGGGCCGCCGATGCCCCCGGTGGAACCGGCGCCGATGGCACCACCGGAACCGCCGGAGCGCGACCCGTTCCCGGCCAGACGAAGAAGTAGACGAGGCCGGGAGCGGCGGCGACGAGACCGAGCCCCAGCAGAAGCGGGACGAAGCGGGACCCGGAGGGGCCGGCCCCTGCTCCACCGTCTCCCGCCGCGGGCACGGTCCGGGTGACACCCTTCCCGGTGAGGTCGAACACCCAGGCGAGCGCCACCGTCACGGGGAAGCCTGCGGCCAGCAGCGACACGACCAGCGTGAGCGTCCACTCCGGGAGGCGGTAGGCGTGGAGGATTGGCTCGACGACCTGGAGCACGGCGAACGAGAAGAGTCCCCAGCCGAGCAGGGCGCGAACCACGCGCCTGCGCTTCAGCTCCAGGACGAAATCGCCGAATCGGGCCAGGTTCCCCCCACGAGAAGTGGAGGCATCATAGCCGTGCCCGGACCGCGCCGCCCAGGCGACCCGGTCAGAGCCCCACGGCCTTCATCCCGGCCTCCGGGTAGCGCGTGCCCGCGGCGATGCCCCTGGGGGCAGCCTCGTCGAGCTGCGCGAGTTCCTGGGGCGTGAGGACCACACCCACGGCGGCGACGTTCTCCTCGAGCGAGGCGCGCCGGCGGGTGCCCGGGATGGGCACGACGTCCGGCCCCTGGCCGAGGACCCACGCCAGGGCGAGCTGCGCGGGAGTGAGGCCCCGGGCCTTCGCGATGCGGGTCACCCGCGCCACCAGCTCGAGGTTCTTCTGGAAGTTCTCCCCCGGAAGCGCGGGTTCATGCGGCGCCAGTCGCCCTCGGGGACGTCCGAGGGCGATCGGAACCGCCCGGTGAGGAAGCCGCGGCCGAGCGGGCTGTAGGGGACGAACCCGATACCCAGCTCCCGGAGGGTCTTCAGGATTTCCACCTCGGGGTCCCGGGTCCACAGCGAGTACTCGGTCTGGAGCGCGCTCACGGGGTGGACCGCGTGGGCCCGCCGGATGGTGGCCGGCGCCGCCTCCGACAGCCCCAGGTAACGGACCTTCCCCGCGCGAACCAGCTCGGCCATCGCACCCACCGTGTCCTCGATGGGGACGTGGGTCCACCCGGTGCTGGTAGTAGAGGTCGATGTGGTCCACGCCGAGGCGCCGGAGCGACGCGTCGCAGGCCTCGCGAACGTACTCGGGGCGCCCCGACACGCCGAGGAAGGCGCCGTCCGGCGAGCGGCGATTCCCGAACTTCGTGGCCAGGACGACCTCGTCGCGCCGGCCTCGCAGCGCCCGTCCGATCAGCTCCTCGTTCTTGAACGGCCCGTACATGTCGGCCGTGTCGAGGAAGGTCACGCCGAGCTCGATGGCCCGGTGCAGGGTGGCCACCGACTCGACGTCGTCGGTGGGCCCGTAGAAATCGCTCATGCCCATGCAGCCGAGTCCGAGCGCCGAGACCTCGAGCCCCTGCCGTCCCAGCTTGCGCTTCTCCACGATCCGCTCCTTCGCGTCCGCACTCCGGGCGCCTTCCGCGGCGGGAGATATCCACCGGCGGGCGCGCGCGCACGACGGTCACCCCCTCCTTGGGGCCGGGAGTGGCCGCGAACCCGTGCGCCCGACTAGCTGACAGGTCCCATGAACTCCCTCGTCCGCACGGCGCCCCTGCCGCTCACCCTCCTCCTGCTCGTCCTCGGAGCCACGCCCATGGCGGCCTCCGCCAAGACCGTCACCGGAACCGCCGCGTACCGGGAGCGCATCGCGCTGCCCCCCGACGCGGTGCTCGAGGTCTCGCTCGAGGACGTGAGCCGCGCCGACGCCCCCGCCGACCTGATCGCGCGGACCACCGTGGATCCTGCCGGCCAGGTCCCCATCCCCTTCTCGATTCCTACGATCCGGCGCCATCGTTCCGAGCCACCGCTACTCGGTCCGCGCTCGCATCACCCGGCAGGCAGAGCTCCTCTTCACGTCGACGACGAACTACCCGGTGCTGACGAATGGCGCCGCGAGCGAGGTCGCCGTCGCGCTCCAGAAGGTGGGCCGGCCGCCGCGCCGGACCGGGCTCTCGGCGAGACGTACTGGAAGCTCACGCGCCTGGGAGAGACCGCGGTGCGTGGCGCCGCGAACCAGCGCGAGGCGAGCCTCGTCGTCCATTCCGGAAAGGGCCAGGTCGCGGGGTCGGGCGGCTGCAACCGGTTCTCGGGCTCGTGCACCGTGGAGGGCAGCACGCTCACCTTCGGGAACCTCGCCCTCACCCGGATGGCCTGCGCGGAGGGCATGGACCAGGAGACGGCCTTCCTGGCCGCGCTCGGGAAGGTCCTCGCCTGGCGCATCTCCGGCGACCGGCTCGACCTGCTCGACGCCGGGGGCGGCTCGCTGGCCTCGTTCCAGGCGGTGGATTTGAAGTAGGCATTTGGGTATCCCCTCAGCGGGGCAAGTGCCCGGCCCGATTCGGCGCAAGAATCGCTGACATCGAAAGGGTAGGCGCGTTCCCTACCCGGGCCTTAAGAGGAGGACGCTCGGTTCGCCTCAGGGGGCTCCCGGACGAGGAAGGATCGGTCGATGCGTGGATGCGGGCACACTTTCGTCCGGCTGGGCTTCGTCCTCACCTCGCTGGTGATGGCCCCGGGTGTGTCGCGGGCCGCGCCGATCCGGTGCGACCTGGCCATCCAGGTGACGCCCCCGAACCTTCCTGCCGGCGCACGCACCGCCCGGATCCGGATCCCCACTGGGATCGCCGACTTGCAGCTGCGCGCCAGCAGCGGCACGTCCGGGTCGCCGGTGAGCTTCGGCGCGGGGACGGTGGAGGCGGAGTTCCAGGCCGGCGCCGACTCGCCTCCGATTGTGATTGTCGCCGCCGTGGGTCCGAACGCCTGTGGCTTCTCGGTGATCCATGTCGCCGCGCCGCGGGAGACCGCATCGAGCCCGTTGCCGGTGACCCTGACCCTTGTCGAGCCCGGGACCGCGAGCGCCGACCAGGACGCCGACGTGCTGGTCTACGTCTTCGCCACGGACGAGCGGGGCAACCCTCGCCGAGGCAGCGCCCCCGCCATCCAGCCGAGCGTCGGGTCGGTGGCGCGCGTCGAATCGCTCGGGCCCGGCGCCTGGCGAGCCCGGTGGCGCGTGCCCCCCGGCGAGGCCAAGGCCGCCGCCGTCACGGCCGCCTTCGGGCTGGAACCTTCCGCCGCCGCCTCGCTCGCTCGCAAGCCGGGAACGCCGCAGGCGATTGAGATCACGCAGGATGCGGGTTCGGTGGCCGGCGCCGGATTGAAGACCTCGGTCGTGGTGCGCATCCGGGATTCGGCGGCAACCTCACGGACGAGGCGCTCGTCCTGGAGTCGGACGTCGCGCAATTCGACGCGCCGGTCCGCCTGGAGCGGGGCGTCTACCAGGTCCAGGTCGCCATTCCCCCGGGAACGCGGGACACCGCGATTTTGTTCACCGCCCGGGCCGACCGCGCGGTGGCCACCGCGAGCCTTGCGATCACGCCCTCGGCTGCGGCCCAGGTCCGGGTGAGCCCGCACGAGCCCATCGTCGCCGACGGTTCGTCCCAGGGGCGCTTCGAGGTCCTCGAGGTCGAGGTGGTCGACGCGTTCGGCAAGCCCGTGGACGACGTTCCGGTGGGATTGGGCGGGCGCGGCGAATTCCGGCCCGCGCTTCCCATCAGCCCTGGGCACTGGGCCCTGCCCTACCGTCCACCCCGCGTCTCCGAGGACACCACCGAGCAGGTCGTGATCACGGCGGGCCCCGCCACCACCAAGGTCGAACTGGTGCTCCGGGCCCGTCGCCTCTCGGTCTCCCTGGGCCTGAAAGGGGGGCGGGGTTCACCGGCGGTGGCGTGGGACCGGCCGCGGGAGCGGAGGCGGGCCTCTGGAGGTTCTTCGGCCGGACCCAGCTCGGCCTGGTTCTCGACGTCGACTGGTGGATGATTTCGCGCACCAGCACCGCGACCGTGGGCGGGGTCGAGTCGAGCTTCGATTCCACCCAGAGCTACCTCCCGTTCCTGCTCTCGGTGGGATGGCGGACGCCGTTCGCCGAGCGCTGGATGGTCTGGGCGACGGCGGGCGGAGGGGGCGCGCTCGTCTCGAACCGATCGCAGCTGGCGGGCCAGCCGTCCACGAGCGAGAGCGGCTTCGCCCCGGCGGCCAGCGGCTCGCTCTCCCTGGGCCCGCGCCTCGGCCCCGGCTGGCTCTTCCTCGAGGCGAGGGCCACCTGGATTGGCGACCCCGGCTTGTCGACGCTGAGTGGATCGACCTTCACCTTCCTCGGTTTCCTGGGGTACCGGTTCGATGTGGGCTAGACGCTCGACCTCCGCCCTCCTGGCCGCCCTGGTCCTCACCGCGTGTGGAGGATCCGACTTCCCCGCGCCCGCGCCCGCGTCGATGACGCCAGCGCGCGGCTTCGCGGCGAACGCCACCCCGGTCCTCATCCAGGGCGACGG
This sequence comes from uncultured delta proteobacterium, assembly GCA_963766715.1. Classification (GTDB taxonomy): domain Bacteria; phylum Myxococcota; class Myxococcia; order Myxococcales; family Anaeromyxobacteraceae; genus CAIOAK01. Next base: position 86,950 of record CAVYBH010000014.1, on the reverse strand, counting down.
CTTCGCGGTGCGGACGGTCCAGTCGTCCACCGGGGGCTCGCCCGCGATCGACGAGACCTTCCAGGCCTGGCTGGGGGAGGCGCCGCTGCAGGACGTCCGCCGCGTCGACGGCCAGACCCTCTCGGCCACGGTCCCGGCCGGGCTCGCTCCCGGGGTGAAGCCGCTCCGCGTACAGGGCCCCTACGGCACCTCCGGGACGCTGCAGAACGCCTACACCGTCGAGGGTTCGGCGCTCGCGTCCATGTCGGCGGCCATCTCCGCCACGCCGGCCACGGTGAGCGTGGGGCAGTCGATTACCGTCCGGCTCACGGTGACGAACGGCGGCACGAGCGACGCGACGGGCGTCTCGCCGGTATCCATCGCGGTGACGGGCACCGGCACGGTGGGCGCTCCCACCGGCCCCGACCCGGCCACCATCGCCAGCCTGGCGCCGGGCGCATCCGGGACCTTCACCTGGACCTACCCGGCCACCGGCGCGGGGACCCTCGCCTTCTCGGGTACGGCGAGCGCCACCGACTCCTTCTCGGGAACCGCCGTCACGGCCTCCACCGATCCCGCCCTCCCCGCCCAGGCGACGGTGCAGCTGCCGGCGGCGCTGACCGCGGCCCTGCCCGCCTCCGGGGCCGCCGCCGTCGGCCAGGAGTTCGCGGTGACCGTCGGTCACGCGGAGGCGGTCCCTCCGCGGCAAACGGCGTCCTCCCCGCGGTACCCATCGTCCCCCGGCGCCGTGCTGAAGGCAGGCACGGGACGGTCCCGCCCTCTCGGCGGCACCCGCCGGCCACCGCGGTGCGTCTTCCTTTACTTCGGGGCACGACCCCGGGTCCCGTGACCCTCTCGTCGAGCGCCAGCGGCACCGACGCCAACACCGGCGCCGCCGTGACCTCGGCCGTCGCCACGTCCGGAAATTCACATCGGCAGCGCGGGTGAACGCCACGCTGACCCCGGCGCCGGCCACGGTCAGCGCGGGCCAGCCCTTCACCCTCACCCTGTCCGTCACCAACCCCGGGCTCGCCGACGGCCACCGTGGTCGCTCCGGCCGGTTCCTCGACGCGGCGCCACCGTGACCCAGACGTCCACGCCTGGTGCCCGTGCTACGCTGGCCGGGGCCAGACCTTCACCACCAGCTGGATGACCGCGGCGCGAGCGGGCGTGGCCGCGGGGCACCTCTCCTTCGTCGTCGTCCTGAACGGGACCGACGCGTTCTCGGGCGGAGCCGTCACGGCCCGACCGACCACGTCGGTGACGTCCCGGCCCCGCCGCCGCCACGCTCACTCGCGACGCGCCCGTCCCCGCCGGCCAGCCCTACGGTGAACGTCGGCCAGGCCTTCACCTGTCCCTCTCCGTGGTGAACGGGGGCGCTGCGGCCGCGAACGCGGTCTCGCCCACCGCCATCGCGGGCTGCACGTCGGTTCGCCTGCCTCCGCGCCCATCCCCCCCGCTCAGACCCTGGTCTACTCGGGCTGCTCGTCCGCGACGCCGGGGACGCTCTCCTTCTCGGCGTCCGCGTCCGGGACGGACGCCAACAATCCGGCCCTCGCGGTCACCTCGAACACGGCCACGCCAGCGTGACGGTCCAGGCGCCCGCGGCGGTCAGGGGGACCTTCCCGTCGGCCATCGCCCGGGGCCTCCCCTTCACGGTGACCCTCACCCTCTCCAACACGGAGGCGCCGCGGCGGTGGTCACGCCGCGGCGCGCTCACGGCCGCCGCCGGGCAGCGGGCCGGTGACGGCGTCCTGCGGGCCGCGCCGCCTTCCGTCACTGTTGCCGCCGGCGGCTCGCCCCGTCCACCTGGACCTACACGCCACCTCGGTGGGGACGATCGCCTTCACGGGCAGTGCGACCGGGGTCGACGCCAACACCGGAGCTGCGGTGACGGCCGCGGTGACCCCGTCCAACGTCGACACCATCGGGCAAGGCGGGCTCTCCGCTCTCCTGGCAACCTTCCACGCCCGCCTCCGGACCGCCGTCAGCGTCGGCCAGGTCTTCTCCCTACGATCACGAGTGGGCAAGACCGGCGCCGCCGCGGCCAACGTGACCGCCATCACCGTGACGGGCGCCACCGCCCCGCCATCGCGGGTGACCGGCGTCACGAACGGCCAGGCCATTCCGGTGCCCGGATGCACGGCCACCGCCTCGGGAACCCTCTCCGCCACCGCCACCGTGGCGTGAACGCTCTCCGCACGCCTGCACCACCGCTGCCGTCACCTCCCATCACCGTCGACCGCAGCCGTCGTGACCGCGACCTCGGTGGTTTCCTCGCAGCCGACCGTCAGCGTCGGCCAGGTCTTCTCGCTCACCACCGTGGGAAAACCGGCACGGCTCCGGCCAACGTCACCGCCATCACCGTGACGGGCGCCACGCCCCGCCTCCGGCCTCGGTCAGCCAGGCCACCCGGTGCCCGGCTCACGGCCGCCTCGGGAACCCTCTCCGCCACCGCCACCTGGGTGGACGCCCGTCCGCGACTCGCACCACTGCTGCCGTCACCTCCCCCATCACGGTACAGACGGCGGCCGTCGTGACCGCCACCTCGGTTGCACCGTCGCAGCCGACCGTCACCGTCGGCCAGGTCTTCTCGCTCACCTTCACCGTGGGCAAGACCGGCACGGCTCCGGCCAACGTCACCGCCATCACCGTGACGGGCGCTACGTGCCCGGCCATCGCCCCGGTAAACGGCGTCACGAATGGGCAGGCCATCGCAGTGCCCGGCTGCACGGCCACCGCCTCGGGAACCCTCTCCGCCACCGCCACCTGGGTGGACGCGAACGTCCCCGCGACGCCTCGCACCACCGCTGCCGTCACCTCCCCCATCACGGTACAGACGGCGGCCGTCGTGACCGCCACCTCGGTTGCACCGTCGCAGCCGACGGTCACCGTCGGCCAGGTCTTCTCGCTCACCTTCACCGTGGGCAAGACCGGCACGGCTCCGGCCAACGTCACCGCCATCACCGTGACGGGCGCCACCTGCCCGGCCATCGCCCCGGTGAATGGCGTCGCGAATGGCCAGGCCATCGCAGTGCCCGGCTGCACGGCCACCGCCTCGGGAACCCTCTCCGCCACCGCCACCTGGGTGGACGCCAACATCCCCGGGACGCCCCACGTCACGGCCGCCGTCACCTCCCCCGTCACGGTCCTCCCCGCCGCCGCCCTGGCCGTGAGCTTCGCGAGCGACCCGGCGTCTCCCGCCGCTGTGGACGTGGCGATCCCGCTCGTCGCGACGTCCAGAACACCGCCGCCGCAGGCGGTGCGAGCGCGATCGGAGTCACCGTCACGCCTTCATGGACGGGCCTGGGCACGGCGGCGGCCACCTGCACCGCCGCCACGCCCGCCTCGGCGGCCATCGCGCCAGGCGACACTGTTCCGTTCTCCTTCTGCTGCACGCCGACGCCGGCAACCCGAGCATCACCTTCACCGCGACGGCAAGCGGCACCGACTCTGCGAGCAACGTCGTCGTCACCGGTACGGCGACGACGGCCAGCGACGCAGCTCCAGTATCCGGGCGGGGGCCCGATCCGCGGCGTCAGCGCTCGCGAGGCCGGCCGGCGACGGCGCGTCAGCTCGCGCAGCAGGAGGACCGCGCTGTTGTGCTCCTCGTCGCGCGCCGCGTACACGAGCGTGACCGCGCCCCGCGCCCCGCGCCGGCGGAGATCGGCGAGGACCGCCTGCGCCGCGGGCGCCGCCAGCTCCTTGCGGTAGCGGACGGCGAAGGCCTCGAAGCGCTCCGGGTCGTGCGCGTACCAGGTGCGGAGCGCCGGGCTCGGTGCGACCTCCTTCGCCCAGTGGTCGAGCGCGGCGCGCTCCTTGGTGAGCCCGCGGGGCCACAGGCGCTCGACGAGAACCCGGTAGCCGTCCTCCGCCCCGGCCGGCTCGTAGGCTCGCTTGGTCCGGAACATGGCATCCTCCGATCGCGCATTGTAAGAGCAGCCCACGGGAGGACGCCATGGCGGCCAAGGACGCATTCGCGGAAGCGCAGGAGCGGGTGAAGAAGCTCTCGAAGCGCCCCTCCAACGCGGAGCTGCTCGAGCTGTACGGGCTCTACAAGCAGGGCACCGAGGGCGACGTGAAGGGAAGCCGGCCGGGTCTCCTCGATCCGAAGGGGCGGGCCAAGTTCGACGCCTGGACCTCCCGCAAGGGCGTCGCGCCGGCGGAGGCGCAGTCCCGCTACGTGACCCTGGTCGGCGAGCTCGTGAAGAAGCTCGGCTGACGTCCTGCCTCCGTGCCTACCGGCACGCCTCGTCCACGACGCAGGGAAGCGGGGTCGCGACCGGGCAGTACCTGGGGGCGACGACCGGCTCTCCTTCCGGCTCCTCGAGCGCCCCCTCGACGAGCGCGACGATCTCCTCGGCATACTCCCGCATCGCCGCCGCGGGCACGCGCCCGGTCCGGACCGCCGCGTCCGAGAGGCGCGCCAGCCATCGCACCGCGTCGCCGAGGACCGAGACGCGGCGTCGCCGGAAGAACGGGTGCGACCCGAAGGGCCAGTAGTTGCACGGGCTGATGGCCAGGTGGATTCGCATCTCCTCGTCGGTGGGCTGGACGCCCAGCCACGCGAGCACGCCCCGCCGGATCCGGGTGCTGTCCGAGCCCAGGTCGTCGAGCATGCCGGTGGTCATCTGGCCGGGGTGGATGCGGTAGCGCATCACCACCGGTCCGACGTTGCCGACCCGTCCCACCTGCATCGCCGCGAACGACATCGCCCAGTCCACCCCGAGCCGCAGGGTCCGGTCGAAACGAAGGCCGTGCCCGGTCATCCGCTCCCGGTCCAGGGTGATGGCCCCCGAGATGACCTCCGACTTGAAGAGGGTCCGGACGCGAACGGGTCCGTCCTCCTCCGCGTAGCGCCAGGACGGCCCCTCCACGCCGTGCCGGTCGCAGAAGGGAACGACGGCGCCGCCGACCAGGACGAGCCCGGGGTCCCTGTCGAACGCAGCCACCTGCAGCTCGAGCCGCGTGGGCATCGCCTCGTCGTCGGCGTCGAGGAGCGCGACGAAACGCCCGCGCGCGCATTCCACCCCGGCGTCGAGCGCCGCGGCCTGCCCGCGGTTCTGGCCGAGCCGGACGAGCCGGATCCGCGCGTCCTCCCGCGCCATGCGCTCCACCACCGATGCGGTGCCGTCCCTCGAGCCGTCGTCCACCACGACGATCTCGAGGTCGTCGACCGTCTGCGCGGACAGCGATGCGAGTGCGCGGCCGACGTGCCGCTCGGCATCGTGGGCCGCCACCACGGCCGTCACGAGGGGGCGATCGCGGGGGACCGGGGGCGCACTCACGCGGCGGAGGATCGCTTGCCCCCGCCGTCCGTACAAGGCCAGACATGAGAGAATCTCAAAGGTTCCGGCAGGATCGGCGGCCACCCAGGGGCGAGTTCGACCCCTCGGCCCCGGGCCGGAAATCCCCAAGACTGGTGGGGTCATTCCCTGGTGTGGAGCTTGCTAACGCTGCAAGCCGATGGCACCGACCGCACACCCCCGCTTCCCTCGCATCTTCGCGCCCATGCTGCACCGGCCGACCTCGAGGCTCGCGCACGGCCTCCTGCGCGAAGGCGTCCCCGACCCCGACAAGGGCTTCCTCACCTACACCGACCAGCCATTCCGCCGGGGCGACGTCCTGGAGGTCGACGTGCTCCTCCCCGACCACTCGACGGTGAGTGCCGTCGTCCGGGTGAGCTGGTGCGACGCGCTCCCGGAGGGGAGCCCGGCCCGGTTCGACGTCGGCCTCGGCATCGCTCGCATGGACCTCTCCGATCTGGCCCGGCTGGAGGTCGTCCTGCGGCCGCCGCACCCGACCCTGGCCCCGGCAATCGCTCCGGCGCCGGAGCCTTTCCGCGCGGACTCCCGGGTCGCGCGCGCGCAGGAAATCTACGACGCCCTGCGCCACGTCCTCGACGCACGGGATCACTTCCTCGCCGCGGTGCGCGCGTCGCCGGAGGACCTCGTCCCCGCTCCGGAGGAGGACCGCTACCTCGCGGCGCTCTCCTCGGCCCGCACCCTGGTCACCGGGGTGGAGGTCGGGGGGTGAGGAATCGCCCAGACCCGCTCTTCGTCTTCGAGAGGCTCGCCGCGCTGGAGAGATCGCTCGGAACCCAGCGAGCGGGCCACGCGGCGGCGCACCCGGTTCGCGAGCCCGACCTTGCCCGGCAGGCCTTGCTCGAGCTGCGGCGTGCGCTCCAGTCAATCTCGTCGCTCGACCCGCAGGATCCGGGCACGGCCCGGACGGCGGTGGCGATGGCCCGCGACGCATGCGGGACGTGAGTCCGTCCGACCGGTAGAGTGCGTGCCCGTATGGGCACTTCCTGGTCAATCTTCCACTCGCTCTCCGACCAGGCCTCGGCCGTGGCCGCGCTCGCCGCGTCGGGAGCCCTTCCCATCCGGACGGCTCTCGTCCCCTCCGAGCGCCACGCCCACTCCCTCCGCCGGGCCCTCCTCCGCTCCGGACGCCCGGCCGCCCTGGCGGGCACCCGCTTCGTCGGCCCGCTGACCCTGGCCCAGGAGATCCTGGCGGAGGCCGGCAGCGATCTCCTTCCGGGCGAGGAGTCGCTCCGGGCGGCCCGCCTCCTCGGGCTCTTCCAGGATGAGCTTCCCCTGGAGTACTTCGACCTGCAGCTCCTGCGAAACACGCAGGGCTGGCCGGACGCCTTCGCCGCCGCCATCGGCGACCTCGAAGGCGCGGGGCTCTCTCCCGACGGGCTCCCCCGGACGTCTTCGCAATGGCGCGACGTGAGCCTGCTCTGGCGCCGCCTCGACGCCGCCGCGGGCCGGAGCGCCACCGGCGCGCGCATCTTCCTCCTGGCCGCCGAGGCCCTGCGGGGCGGTGCTCGCCCGGCGACGGGCCCGACGTTGGTCACCGTGACGGGACGTGAAACGGCCGCCGAGGCCCGGTTCCTGCGTTCCCTGCCCGGGGCCACGCTTCGCGCTCTTCGCCGCGCGCCCCATCCGCCCCCGCCACCTCGAGCGCCTCGAGGCCCTCTTCGGCCCGGAGGCCCGGGCCGCCCTCGAGGAGGCACCTCCGCCGGGCGCCACCGCCACGGAGCGCGACCTCCTGTGCCGGTACATCTTCGCGCCCCCCAGACGCTCGCCGACCCTTCCCGGCCGCGCAGCCGGGGAGCCGACGGCACCGTGACCCTCGAGGAGTACGCAGGGGTCGAGACCGAGGTGGAGGCCGCGGCCGAGTGGGTGTCGCGGGAGGTCCTCTCGCACAGGACGCCGCTCGAGGACGTGGCGGTCCTCGTCCCGCACCAGCACCCCCTCGCTCCCATGCTCGCGAGCCGCATCTCGCGCTTGCCCTGGCCGGCCGGCGAGTTCCCGGTCCACGTCGCCGGGGGACTCCCGCTCGTGGCCACCGCGGCGGGCGCGCGCGTCCTGGCTGTCGTCCGTGCACTCGGTGCCTTCCTTCCAGCCGGGTCGATGAGCGACCTCCTGCCCTGCCTGGAGGTGAAGGTCGGCGACCGCGACCGCCTCGCGCCCGGCACCGCCCTCGCCATCGCGTGGGGGGTGGGCACCGCGGGCGGGAGCTCCGCCCGTCCCGAGGGCGCCCTCGAATGGTCGCCGCGGGTCGCGGCCCGCGAGGCCCAGCTGGCGAGGATGGTCGAGGAGCTGGACGAGGAGGCCGAGGCACGGGAGGGGTGGAAGTTGCGACCCCTCCTCGACTCGCTCCGTGCGGCGCGCCCTGCGATCGACGCGCTGGTGTGCCTGGCGAGGCAGGTCGTCGAGGCGCGCCCCCTCGCCGAGATCGCCCCGGCGCTCACCGGCTTCCTGGAGACCTGGGTGCGCCTCCCCGGGAAGGGCGCGGCCGTCCGGACGTTGCTCGGCGAGACCCTGGAGCGCGTCACGACCGACGCGGTCGCCTCGACGGTCCGCGGCGCCGGCGCGATGTCCTTCATCGAGGAGCAACTCGGGTCGCTCCGCCTCGGCACCGTCCGCTTCGGCCAGCCGGCGGTCTATGTGGGCACCGTCGCATCCGCGGCGGGCCTCGAGTTCCAGGCCGTCCGCATCGTCGGCCTCTGCGAGGGGGCGCTCCCCTCGGCGGTCCGGGAGGACCCGGTACTGCCCGACCGCATGCGGGGAGAGGCGGGGATCCTGGTCCCCGTCTCGGGCGACCGGGTCCTGGCCCAGCTCCACTCGTTCGATCGGGCGCTGCGCGGAGCCACCGCGCGAATCGCGCTCTCGGTCCCGCACGCGGACGCCGAGCGGAGCGACCGGGAGATCTCGTCCCTGCTGGTCGAGGTGGGCGCCGCGCTGGGGCGCCCCGACGCGCAGCGGCTGGAGGCGATACCCGACCTGGCCTCGCTCCAGCGGACGTCCTTCGAGCCCGCTCGCGAGGCCGCGCTGGCGTTCCGGAGCGCGAACCCGGTCTCGCAGGCCCAGTGGCTCGACCGGGCGGCCGCGACGGGCGAGGTGCCTCCTGCCTGGGTCGGCGCGGCATGCCTCGACATCGGCTCCATCCTCTCGCTGCGCAGCCGGGACGATCTCGGGCCGGCCGACGGGATCCTGGGGGACGACGGCCCGCTCCCCGGCTTCCCTGGGCTCGACCCGGAGCACCCGATCTCGGCGTCGGCTCTGGAGCGGCTCCTCACCTGTCCGCTTCGCTTCCTCCGCGAGCGGGTGCTGGGCTGGAAGGAACCGGACGGTGCGCCCTCGATCCGCGAGATCGATGCGCTCTCCTACGGCAGCATGTTCCACGAGGCGGCCGAGCACTTCTACGCCGCGCACGGCGAGGCCTTCGTCTCCGGGAAGAAGGACCTGGCCCACTGGAAGAGGGTCCTGAGGACGTTCGCCGACGACTCCTTCGACAGGCTCTGCGGCGGGTATCCACTCGTGGGCAAGGGAGTCCTCGACAAGGAGCGGGCCAGGCTGGTGCGCGACCTGGAGGCCTTCCTCGACTACGACGCGGGCCTCCGGCTCTCCCGCTTCGTGGGCGTGGAGCGCGCCTTCTCCGGCGTGGTCCTCGACGCGGGCGGGACGCCCCTCCACGTCCGCGGCTACATCGACCGGCTCGACGTCGAGGGCGATCACGCGCTGGTCCGCGACCTCAAGACCGGCCGGGAGCACCCGCGCACGGGCGAGGAGGCGGGCCCGACCCCGGTGCGCGACGTCCAGCTCGGCCTGTACGGCCTGGTGGCGAGGAAGATGGCCGCGGAATGGGGCCTCCCGAGGAAGGTCCAGGCCGCCTACGTCTACGCCAGCGGCCCTTCGGAGCGGGCGTTCCGCGGCGACCACGCCCAGCTCGACGCGGCGGCGAAGGGCTGGCTCTCCGTCGCGGCCGGGCTCCTCTCCGAGCACGCCTTCCCGCCCACCTCGCGGGCGGAGGACTGCGACTACTGCTGCTTCGCTCCGGTCTGCGGCGCGCCGGTCCGCGAGAGGGGCGTCCGCCGGCGCGGACCAGGCGGAGGGAGCCGTGGCGGCCTTCTTCGCGACGAAGCAGGCGAAGGAGGAGGAGGAATGAGCGCTCGACGGCCGGCTCCGGACCAGGCGCAGCGCGACGCCGCCATCCAGTCACGCGGCGTGAACGTCCTGGTGGACGCCGGTGCGGGAACCGGGAAGACCACGCTCCTCGTCGCGCGGCTCGTCGAGATGGTGGCGCCGTCCGACGACTCGCAGGACGCCGTCCCGCTCGAGCGCATCGCGGCGGTGACCTTCACCCGCAAGGCCGCCGGCGAGCTGAAGCTCCGCGTGCGCGAGAAGCTCCTCTCCGAGCTGGCCGGGGCGCCCTCGACGCGCCGGCGGGAGCGGCTCGCGCTCGCGCTCTCCGCCGCGGACACCGCCTTCATCGGGACGATCCACGGCTTCGCGGACCGGCTGCTCCGGCGGCGCCCGGTCGAGGCCCGGCTGAGCCCCTCCTACGAGATCGTGGAGGACGCCTCCGCGCTCACCTACGAGACCTTCGAGATCCTGCTCCAGGCCTCCGAGGCCGGTCGGCTCGTCGAGGAGCTGGCCGGGACCACCTGTCCACCCGAGCGGGCGAAGGAGGCCCAGGAGTACATCCGGATCGCCCTCGCCGCCGAGGTCCGCGCCGAGACGAAGGAGACCGCCTGGAGGGATCGTCACGGCCTGGACGCGCTCTTCGATGGCTTCATCCTGCACCGCGACGTGCCCCCGGCCGACGGGCCGCCGGCGCCGTTCCCGGCCGCGCGCGTCGGCCAGGCCATCGAGGAATTCGTCGCGCTGGCCCGCGCGTCCACCGGCACGGGGAAGGGTCCGGACTGGATGAGGCGCGCCGTGCGCCAACTCGAGCCCCTCGTCACCGCGTCCGACCCCGTCACCCTGTACCGGGAGGTGGCCCGGTTCGTCCGGTCGGCGCCGCGCCCCGCGGATCTCCAGATGCGCAGGGACTTCCCGGACGACGCGGACGGATGGGCGGCCTGGAAGGCCTGGGGCAAGCCGGGCAGCGAGCCCACCTACGAGGAACGCATCACCGGTCCCCTCCACCGCTGGATGGCCACGCGGCTCGTCCGCACGTTCCCCGCCGTGGTGGCGACCTACGAGAAGGTGAAGGCGCGTCACCGCGCGGTGGACCAGGTCGACCTCCTCCTGTGCCTGCGGGACCTGCTCCGGTCCAGCCGGGAGGTCCGGCTGGAGATGCAGTCGCTCTTCGACCACGTGTTCGTGGACGAGTTCCAGGACACCGATCCCCTGCAGGCCGAGATCGTCCTCTACCTCTGCGAAGAGGGCGCCGCGGCCGGGCAGTGGGGCGACGTCCGGCTCGCCCCCGGGAAGCTGACCCTGGTCGGCGACCCCAAGCAGTCGATCTACCGGTTCCGTCGGGCCGACATCTCCGTGTACGACGCGGTTCGCGCCATCGTCCTGAAGGGCAGCCACCTGGCGGTCGCCCTCACGGCCAACTTCCGCTCACAGCCCGCCCTCATCGCCCACCTGAACGCCCGGTTCGACGACATCCTGGGGCGCGCCCAGCCAGGGAAGGGCGACTTCGATCCGGACGCGGGCACGGTCGTGAATCGGCCCCTCGACGCCGGGCGCGAAGGCGATCGGACGGCCTGCGTCGTGGTCCTGCCCTTCTCGACCGAGGACGAGAAGGTGGGGCCCGACCGGGCGAGGGAGGCCACCGTGCTCGCCACGTGGCTCCGGACGCTCGAGGCGCGGGGATTCCGCTACGGGGACGTCGCCATCCTCGCCCACGTCACCACCAACCTGGGCCTGCTCACCGACGAGCTCGACCGGCTCGGGGTTCCGTGGACGGCCCGCGGAGCGAGCCTCTTCCTCCAGGACCCTATTCACCGGCAGTTCCTGCTCGCCCTGCGGGCCCTCGCCGACGCGCGGGACGGCGTCGCCACGGCCGCGCTCCTCCGCGAGCCTTTCTTCGCCGTGGACCTGGCCGACCTGGTCCGGGCCGGGGCGGCCGGGGACGGACCGGGAGACCCCGGCATCGAGCGGGCCCGCGCCGCCCAGGCGCTGGTCGGGGAGCTGCGCCGGCGCCGGTTCGAGCGGACTCCCGGGGAGACCGCGCGCGACCTCCTCGAGCGCACCGGAATCGGGCGCGCCGTCGCCTTCGGACCGAACGGCTCGCAGCGGCTGGAGCGCCTGCGTGAGCTGTGCTTCGAGCTGGAACGGATCGCCGCAGCGGAGGGGCTCGACTTCGACGGCGTCACCTCACACCTGCGGGCCTGGGCCCTGGATCCGGTCGGCCTCGATCCCCCACGCCCGGTGGGCGCCGAGGCCGTGCAGATCATGTCGATCCACCAGGCCAAGGGGCTCGAGTTCCCGGTCGTGGCCTGGTGGGACGCGCACGCCCGCTTCGCCCCGCGCAAGGGACAGACCCACTGGTTCGTGGAGCGCACCGGGAGTGCGTGGGCACTCGACATCGACGGCCTCTCCTGGCAGGAGCCCGAGGAGAGCGGCTTCCTCGGGCGCGAGGAGGCCTACGCGGCCGCCGAGCGCAGGCGCCTCGTCTACGTCGCGGCGACGCGGGCCCGCGAGCTCCTCGTCCTGCCGGTGGTCACCACGGGCAAGTCCGGGCTCGTGACCCCGGCCCTCGTCGGAACTTCCTCCCCTGCCCTCGACGTCCTCGAGGAGTGGACCGACGACGCCGCTCCCGCCTGGGCCACGGACGTGGAGGCTCCACCGGCACGGCTCCCCCGGGAGGTCGCCGAGCCGTCGAGGCGAGTCGGGAAGGAATGGGATTCGGCGTCGGCCGGATCGGGGACGCCGCGCTTCGTGCCGAAGGGTGTCTCCACCGAGGCCCACGAGCGGGTCGACGCCGAGTCCGAGGGCGAGGGGCGGGCCGGAGAGCGCCCCCGGCTGCGGGAGAGCCGCTTCGGCCGCGTCTTCGGCGACACCGTCCACCGGGCGATCGGCCTCTGCCTCCGGGAGCCGGGACTGGACGCCGCCCGGGCGGTCGCGCGGGTGGTGCGGGAGACCGGGCTGGCCGAGCGCCACGCCGAGGCGGCCGACGACGTGACCCGGGCCCTCTCCGCGCTCGAGGCAGCAGGGATGCGGCGCGTCCCAGGGGAAGACCTCCGGCTGGAGTACCCCGTCGCGCTGGGTCGGGACGGACTGCTGCTCCAGGGTTACGTCGACCTCTTGGGCGCCCGGGATGGACAGGTGAGCGTGGTGGACTTCAAGACCGACAGCCCGCCCACCGGCGACGTCCGCGAAACGCACCCCGCCTACGTCGAGCAGGTGCGGAGCTACGGGCGAATCCTGGTCGAGCTGGGCGTCGCAAGGGCAGGCGCGGTGAGATGCGGGCTGCTCTTCACGGCCGACGGGGGAATGCGCTGGGTCTGACCCTCACGGGGCGTCAGATTGGCTGCAGTGGCTCGTCTACACCCTGTGAGGGCACGGACGGGTTCCTGCCCATGTCCGTCCACGCTCGACACTCGCCGTGTAATGCCTGGCCCTCTCCTCGCTCCCTTCGACCTGGTCGCCGGACACGTCGTCACCCGCATCCGGGACCGGAGGGCGCTGCTCGACACGGGCTCGTCGGTCACCTTCGGGCGGTGCGACGGGATGCGGCTCCTCGGCGACGAGCACCGGGTCTCCCCGGGCATCCTCGGGTTCACCGTCGACACCGCGGTGGAGCACATCCGGCAGCTTCCCGGCGTGGCGCCGGACTTCGACTTCGACCTGCTGCTCGGCACCGACCTGCTCTGGGGCCACCGGCTGGTCCTCGACTTCACCTCGCGTCTCCTCCGCATCGACCTCGCGCCGGGCTTCGCCACCCACGTGCCCGGCGCCGTCCGGCAGCGGTTCATCATCGAGGACCTCCTCATCTGGGGCGCCCCGGTGACCGCGGTCGTCGACACGGGCGCTCCGGTGTCGTACCTGTCCGCCGCGCAGGCCAGCGGGTTCCCCGTGGCCGGCCGGGCGCGCGACTTCTTCCACGGCGAGGGGGACTTCGAGGTGCCGCTTCGCCGCGGCCGGGCCGTCTTCCGGGGCCGGGAGGTGACGGTCGACTTCGCCGAGCCCCCCTCGTCGGTCTCGATGGCGATGCGCCTGCTCGGCGTGGAGGCCATCGTCGGCACCGACCTCCTCGAGCAGCTGGGGGTCGTCGTCCTGGAGGTCTGCTGATGGCGGCCGACCCCCGCGAGGCGCGGGTCGACTTCCTCGCCTCGAGCGACCACGGGCTGCCGGGACGGCTGGGGCTCACGCAGGCGCCGGGTCGGTGGCGCCCCGGCCGCGACCCGTCGGAGAACCTCCTCCGCATGGACGTGGCCCTCCTGCGCGACGCCCACGGAGCGGACGTGGTCGTCACCCTCATGGAGGAGCTCGAGATGGAGCGCTTCGCCATCGACGGCCTCCGGGGCGTGCTCCGTCGGGCCGGCATCGCGAGCTTCTGGTTCCCCATCCCCGACGTCTCCGTCCCCTCCTCGCTGGAGGCGACGTCCCGCCTCGTCACCCGGATCCTGCGGAGCCTGGCGCGCGCGGAGACCGTGGTCGTCCACTGCCTGGGAGGGCTGGGGCGCAGCGGGACCATCGCCGCCTGCTGCCTGGTCGCGACGGGAAAGGCGCCGTCGACGGCCATCGAGGCGGTTCGCCGGGCCCGGCCGGGCGCCATCGAGGTCCCGGACCAGGAGCGCTTCGTCGAGCGGTTCGCGGCCCACGTGGGGCGGTCGCGCGGTTGACGGACGGCTCCCGCGTGTCAGGCTGCGCGGATGCCCGGAAAGCTCTGGCCGTCCGACGCTCCCCGGCCCGCGTCGTCCCACGGGGAGCGGACCGTCTGGTCCCGGCTCAAGGCCGGGCTCCCCGCCGGCTGGACCGCCTGGCACTCCCTGCGCATCCGCGACGGCAAGAACTTCCTGGGAGAGGGCGACTTCGTCCTGGCCCACCCGGAGCGCGGCCTGCTCGTGCTCGAGGTGAAGGGCGGGCAGATCGAGCAGCGCGGCGGCCTCTGGTACTCGAACGGGAAGCAGCTCGAGAAGGCCCCGCTCGACCAGGGAAACGGCTTCGTGCGGCGCCTTCGCGATCGGCTCGGCGAGTGGAACTGCTGGCCTCCGGCCTGGGGCGCGGCGGTGGCCTTTCCCGACGTCGAGTTCGACGAGCAGCCGTGGCAGGACGACCTCCGCGGCGTCGTGCTGGGCAAGAACCACCTCTCCTGGCTGGACCAGTACCTCCCGGCCGTGATCGAGCGCGCGCTGCCCCCGGCCGACGGCGGGCGCGGGGAGTGGACGAAGCGGCTCCACCAGATGTGGGGCGAGACCTGGGCGCCCTCCCTGTCCCTCGGCCACCGGGTGGAGGAGGCGCGCCGCGCGCACCTCGACCTCGACGAGATCCAGCTCGCCACCCTCGACCTGCTCTCCGGGCAGGAGCGGGCGCTGGTGCAGGGCGGGGCCGGCACGGGCAAGACGCTGCTCGCGGTGGAGGCCGCCCGCCGGGAGCTCGCGGCGGGGCGGAAGCCGCTGCTCCTCTGCTTCACCCAGCCCCTCGGGCGCTGGCTGCGCGCGCGGCTCGACGGCAGCGGGATTGAGGTCCACACCGTGGGTGGACTGGCCAAGTCGGAGGCCGAGAAGGTGGACGGCCCGGACGGCGGCGCCGACTTCTCCGACACCTCGACCTGGCGGAAGTTCTGCGAGCGCGCCGCCGACGTCTGCACGCCGCGCTGGGACTCGATTGTCGTCGACGAGGCGCAGGACTTCGACTTCGAGGCCTGGTACCTGGTGGGGCGCCTGGCCGAAGGGAAGCGGCTCTGGGCCTTCCGCGACACCGGGCAGGCCTTCTGGCCGGACCGCGAGCCCCCGGCCGGCCTCTTCCCCGCTCCCTTCCCGCTCGGCCGGGGCCGGCGCTCGCCTCCGGGCATCGAGGCGCTGGCGCGCCGCTACCTGGGCGAGCCCTCCGACGAGGCGCTCGTCCGCAAGGCGGTCCTCGACGGGACGCTCGGGCTCGTCCCCTGCGACGACCCGGCCCGGGTGGCCGCCTGCGTGGGGGCGGAGATCGACCGGCTCTATTCACAAGGCGTGAAGCCCGGCGACGTGGGCGTCGTGTCGCTGCGCGGCCAGAACGCGAAGGACGCCGTCCACCACGCCCCGGCGCTGGGCCGGCACGCCTTCGTGGGCGCCGGGTCCGACGGCATGGAGGACCGGCTGGTCGCCGACACCTTCCTGCGCTGGAAGGGGCTGGAGCGCCCGGTCATCCTGGTCGCGGACGTGGGAGCGGCGGACCGGGAGCGCTTCGGAACCCGCATGCACATCGCCCTCACCCGCGCGCTCACGGCTGCGCGCGTGGTGGGTCCGGCCGGGGCCACCGGCTCCTGGCCCGGCCTGCCCGGCTGAGCCTCGGCGCCTGGCGGGCGGCCGGTGTCCGTGGGCCGGCCAAGATGGCCTCCGAGCCCCCGGGGGCTCTCCATGCCGTGACCCAGCCCCGCCCCGCCCGGAAGGCCCTCCTTCCCCTCGCCCGCGCCCTCGCCGAGGGACGCCGGGCGTGGTTCCGGTACGAGGACGGTGGCGGCATCCGGACCGACCGGGAGGTGGACGTCCTGGGGCTCGCCTGGCGGGAGGGCGTCTGGCACCTGGCGGCCTTCTGCCACCGCAGGAAGGCCTTCCGGCTCTTCCGCCTCGACCGCGTCCTCCGGGTGAGGGTGATGCGGGCGCGGGCCCGGCGGGGGCTCGCCCCGCCCGGCTTCGACCTCCGGTTCTTCTCCACCGCGGGGTTCCTCGACTCGGGCAGCCCCGAGCCACCCGTCCGCGTCACCGTCCGGCTGCGCCCGCCGCTCGCGCGAATCGCGACCGCGCTCTTCCCCTCGGCGCTCCGCGAGCAGCCGGCCCGGGGCACGGTGCTCTGCCACCTGCGCACCACCGGGCTCCCCGACCCTCGCCGGGACTGGTCCTGTCACTCGGTGAAGGGGCCGAGCTGAACTCGCCGTCTCACGCACCGTGAGCTACACTGCCTCGCTCATGCCATCGACCGGAAAGCGTGGAACGGCGGCCGAGGCGCGACTCCTCCAGCTCGCGACCTGGCTCTCGAACCACGGCGAGCCGGTGACGCGGCAGCAGGTCTACGAGGCCTTCCCGGACGATTACGCGGGCAAGGACGAGGCGCGGGAGAAGAAGTGGACCCGCGACAAGCAGGACCTCCGGAAGCTGGGCATCCCGGTGCAGTTCCTCGAGGAGGAGGGGCGCGAGGGCGCCTACCTCGTGGAGGCCACCTCCTGCACCCTTCCCCGGCTCGACTTCGCCCCCGACGAGGCCTCGGTGGTCTGGATGGCCGGCCTGGCCGCGCTCCGCACCCACGACCATCCCCTTTCCGACGACCTGGAGACGGCGCTGCGCAAGCTCGTGGTGGGGGCGAAGGGGCTCCCGCCGAAGGCCGCGCTCCTCGAGGGAGCAGTGGTCCGTCCCCGAGCCCGCCGCGCTCCGCAAGTGGCTCGGCACGCTGGCCGACGCGATCGAGCGGCGGAAGCGGGTGAAGGTGGCCTATCGCAAGAGCGACGGCACCGTCACCCAGCGTCTCGTCGACGTCTACGGATACGCCTGGCGCCGCGGGCACTGGATCTTCGCCGGCCACTGCCACATGCGCGACGCGGTCCGCGTGTTCTACCTGGAGCGCGTGCAGTCGCTCGCCGTCGCCCCGGCGCAGGCCAAGAAGGCCGACTACGCCATCCCGGCCGACTTCGACATCCGGAGCTGGTCGCGCCAGGAGACCTGGGACTACTTCGTCCACGAGCCTCGCATGGCGCTGGTTCGCTTCCGGGGGTCCCTCGCCGCGCTCGCGCCGAAGCTCCTGCCCACGGCCCGCTTCTCGCGCGAGCCGGACAACGCCCGGGTGGCCCGCCTCGAGGTCCGCAACCTGGGCGGCCTGGTGCGGCAGGCGCTCGCCTGGGGACCCGAGGCCGAGCTGCTCGAGCCCGCCGAGGGGCGCGAGATGGCGCGGGAGATCCTGGCCGCCCTGTCCGGCCGCCTGGCCCGGGAGACGGCGGGATGACGAACCCGGTCACGCAGGTCCGCAGGATGCTGCTCCTCATCCCGGAGGCCTGGCGCGCCGGGCCGAAGGGGCTCGCCATGGAGCGGGCCGTCCAGGTGACGGGCGCGCGCAGCGCCAAGGAGATCGAGGAGATCGTCACCACGCTGGGCCTGCTCGATTTCGGGCCCTCCATGCCGGAGGGCGGCCTGATGGTCTCCCTCGACGGGGGTCGCGTCGTCGTCGATCGCGTCCTTCACCTGGAGTCACCACCCCCGCTGTCCCTCCGCGAGGGGGCGGCGCTGCTCGCCGCGCTTCGCCCCTTCGAGCGGAGCGCCGGGCAGGACGGTGGCGTCCGCCCTGAGGAAGCTGGTCCGCGCCGTCCCGGAGCCCTTCCGGGACACCGCCCGGGGCCTCTCGCGCGCCGTCGACTTCCAGGTCGACCCGCCCGGCGAGTGGGCCGACTCGCTCGCCGAGGCCATCGAGCGCCGTGTCGAGGTGACGGTCGACTACCGCGCCGAGGCCTCCGGGACGCTCTCCTCCCGCACGCTGGAGCCGCGGACCGTCTTCCACAAGGACGGCCACTGGTACCTGGCGGCCTGGAACGTGGCGAAGGGCGAGGAGCACCTCTACCGGCTCGACCGGATCGCGTCGGTGGTCCTGGGGACCCGGATCTTCGGCGACCACAAGGGACCGCCCCTCGATCGCTTCCGCACCCGCCAGCTCTACTTCCAGTCGGGCGCGGAGCGGGACGTCGCGGTCCGCTTCACCGGCGAGGCGGCCGCCCTCGCGGTCGAGCACTGGCCGGATCGGGCCACCCGGGACGCCGATGGCGCGGTCACGGTCCGGGCCCGGCTGGCGCCCGGCAACTTCCTCCTCGGCTGGGTTCTCGGCTGGGGTGGCCAGGCGGAGATCGCCGGCCCGCCCGACGTGCGCGCGCAGCTCGGCGACCGGGTGGCGCAGCTCGCCCGGTTGTACGCGCAGGTAGACGCCCGGCTCGTGTCCGTCCTCCCGGTAGGCTTCTCCTGGGAGGTGGAAGATGAGCGAGTGGAGCGCATTCGAGCGGGACCTGGCCAGCGCCCTGTCGGTGCTGAAGGACGAGATCCTCATCGTCTCCTCCCGGGCCGGACACCGCTTCGTCCAGTTCAACGCCTCCCCCGAGGAAGGCGTCTTCTCCGAGACCGTGAGCAACGGCTACCTGGCGCCGGCCGAGAAGCTCACCGAGGAGCAGGTGGCGGCGCTCGAGGCGCTCGGCTGGAAGGCCCCCACCCACGCGCCCGACTCGCCCTCGCCCGTCCCGGTGCCGAAGGGCTCCCCCAACTTCTTCCGGGAGTTCCCGAGGCCCGTCCCCGCCGAGGAGATCGCCCGCATCGCGGTCCGGACCCTCTCGCTCGTCCACCGCATCCCCGACCCCAGCGACCTGACCTACAAGGCCTTCGATCCCGAGGGGCACGCGCTCGTCCTTCCGGCGCTCCACATCCCCCGGGAGCCCGAGCCCGCGCGCCCGAAGCCGCGCAAGCCGCGGGCGCCGATCGCGCGGCTGCGCGCCCGGGTGCTGGCGGCGGCGCGGAACGCCATGGGCGACCTCACCCTCGCCTACGACGCGGACGGCGACCTGGCGGTCCGGATCGGCTCGCGCATCGGCTTCGTCCAGGTTCGCGAGGCGCCCACGGTGGTGCGGGTCTACGTGCGGATCGCCCAGCCCGGGTCCGTGGACGAGGACCTGCTCGCGCTCCTGCACCGGATGAACGCGCGGATGACGCTCTGCCGCGTGGTCCTCGCCGACGGGGCGATCTTCCTCGCGGTCGATCTCCCGGGCGCGCCCTTCCATGCGGCGCACCTCGCACAGGCCATGCTCGGGCTCGCCGGGATCGCCGACGACGTCGAGAGCGACCTGGCCGGGGTGGCGGGCATCCCGGGCCCGGCGCTGGCCAGCTGATCCGGTCGAGCAGGACGACGCCTGGCGCCGGCCTCCCCCGTTGGTCGTGTGCTCGGATGTGCGCCTCGCCCGCGCGCTTCTTGGTTGCAGCTGCAACCAAGCCGCCGGAATCACGGCGGGATTCACTTGTCACATGAATGAGTGACAAAAAGCCGCACCCTTTTGCCCTGTCCCGGGTTCAAACGACTCGCGTCCCGTGCCGGTGGCCCCGTGCCGCCCGTCCGGATGACGAGCTAGTGTTCACCCTGAGCAAAAGAGGAACCATGACCAGACGAACCCTCGCCGCAGTGGTCACGATCGGATCCCTCCTCACCGCCTGTGGCGCCTCGAGCCAGAGCGACCCCGCCAGCACCAACGTCGACGGGGGCGCCTCGGCCGACGCCGGCGGCCAGGCCGCCACCGCCATCGTCGGGAAGGCGACCGACGCCTCGACGGGCGCGGCGCTGGCGGGCGTCGTCGTCTCCGCCAGCGGGCGCACCACCCAGACCGCCGCCGACGGCTCCTACCGGCTGGCGCTGACCAGGGGCACCTACGAGGTCACCGCGACGAGGAGCGGGTACGCGACCCAGACGAGGAGCGTGAACGTGCCCAGGAAGGGGACCGTCACGGCCAACTGGGCGCTCTCCGCCCTCGTCTGCAGCTACGGCTATGGTTCCTGGGGCGCCTGCCAGCCGGACGGCACCCAGACGCGCACCGTGACCTCCTCCTCGCCGGACGGGTGCACCGGGACGCCCGTGCTCACCCAGTCCTGCACCTACGTCCCCACCGCCTGCACGTACACCTATGGCGCCTGGAGCACCTGCCAGTCGGACGGCACCCAGACGCGCACCGTGTCGTCCTCGTCGCCGTCCGGGTGCACCGGGACGCCCCTGCTGACGCAGTCCTGCACCTACGTCCCGCCCGGCACGACGCCGACCGCGACGGCCTACAAGGTCTTCGCGAACAACGACCTCGGCATGCACTGCGTGGACAGCAACTTCGCCGTCTTCTCCATCCTTCCCCCCTACAACGTGGTCGACGCGCAGGTCGTCGCGCTCCAGAGCTCGGGCAAGCCCATCGTCCTCGACCACTCGCAGGTGAACGTCCGGTACTCCGCCATCGCCGACGCCACCGGGTCGATCAACTCCACCAGCATCGGCAAGAGCAACTTCTGGCAGTACGTGCTCCCGCTCTACGGCGCCGCGCTGGCCCCGGGCCAGGGGCTGCAGGGGATGTGGATGCCCAAGGACGCCCCGAACCAGGACGGCACCACGCTGCAGTGGGACCTCGCGCTCGGGCTCTTCAAGGCGCCGGGCGTGCCGATCTTCCCCGTCGACGATGCCGGTCAGGTGAACCGCTACCCGCTCATGCGCTTCTCGGCCTTCGACGTGAACGGCAAGGCGCTGGCCTCCACCGACGTGGTGCTGCCGGTCTCCGAGGAGACCTCCTGCCAGAACTGCCACGCCACCGGCAAGGTCGCGGCCCCCGCGGGCGCCCAGACCTGGTCGACGGACGCCGATCTGGAGAGCCAGGCCCGGCGCAACGTCCTCATCCTCCACAACGCGCGGACGGGCACGAACCTCCAGGCGCCCGTCCTCTGCGCGGCCTGCCACTACTCCCCGGCGCTCGACCTCGCCGGCACGGGTCCCGGCGGCAGCCAGACCGCCCACGCGACGATGTCGAGCGTCATGCACGCCTACCACGCCAACAAGATGACGGGCCTGTCCGACACGCCGGTGCCCGTGGGCGGAACGGTCCCGGCCGCGACCGCACAGTCCTGCTACCAGTGCCACCCCGGCGCCTCGACCCAGTGCCTCCGCGGCGCGATGACCACCAAGGTCGACTGCCAGAACTGCCACGGCAACATGGCGGCCGTGGGCGGCCAGTCCCTGCTGCTCGCCGGCGGCAGCATCGACGGCACGAACGACGGGAAGTCGCGGCGCCCCTGGCAGGACGTCCCGCGCTGCCAGAGCTGCCACGCCAACGACGCGACGTCGAAGACGACGGTGACGAACGCGCCGCCGCTGGCCGCCGACGGCCTGCGCTTCAACAACGCGTTCCGGAACGGTGACGCCTCGGCCTCGCCCATCGTCGCGACGAACAAGCGCTTCGCGGAGGAGCCCAACAAGATGTTCCGCAAGAGCAAGGGGCACGGCGGCCTCGCCTGCGAGGCCTGCCACGGCTCCACGCACGCCATCTGGTCGGCGAATCCCAACGACAACGTGGCCGCGACGCAGCTCCAGGGACACGCCGGGACGATCGGGGAGTGCAGCACCTGCCACCAGGCGCCTCCGACGAACGGGCTCGGCGGACCGCACGGGATGCACCCGGTCGGATCCGCGTGGGTGGAGGCGCACCACTCCGACTCGTTCCGGTCGACCACGCCGGTCACCGCCTGCCAGCCCTGCCACGGCGCCGACTACCGCGGCACGGTGCTCTCGAAGATGTTCGCCACGAGGTCGCTGGCCGGGAGGACGCTCTCGGCCGGCACCGTCATCGGCTGCTACACCTGCCACAACGGGCCGAACCCGGGCTAGGGGATGCACCGGCGCTCCTTCCTGGCTAGGTTCCGTTCGAACCTTCCAGGAAGGAGACCGCCATGCAGAAGCGGACTTTCCCCGCGGCCCGATCGTCGAAGGCCGACCACGGGAAACGTGGTGCTGCTCGTCGCCACCCGGAAGGGCGCCTTCCTCCTGAAGGGCGACCGTTCCCGGCGGACGTGGAAGACCACCGGACCGATCTTCCTCGGCCACGTCGTCCACCACCTGGTGATGGACCCGCGCGACCGTCGCACGCTGGTCATGGCGGCCCGGACCGGGCACCTCGGCCCCACCGTGTTCCGCTCCACCGACCTGGGCCGGACCTGGAAGGAGGCCTCGCGGCCGCCGGCGTTCCCGAAGGTCGCGAACGGGGAGAAGGGGCGCGTGGTCGATCACGTGTTCTGGCTCACCCCGGGGCACGCCGGCGAGCGCGGCACCTGGTACGCGGGCACCTCGCCGCAGGGGCTCTTCCGCTCCGCCGACGGCGGCGACACCTGGGAGCCGGTCTCCGGCTTCAACGATCACCCGCAGTACAGGACCTGGATGGGCGGCGAGCAGGACGGCACGCCCGACGGGCCGAAGCTCCACTCCATCCTCGTCGACCCGCGCGACCCGGCCCACCTCTACCTCGGCATGTCGAGCGGCGGGGTGCACGAGTCGTCGAACGGCGGCAGCGACTGGCGCCCGCTCGTGCAGGGGCTGGAGGTGGTCGAGAACCTGGACCCGGCCACCCTCTCCTTCCACGACCCGCACTGCGTCCGCCTCTGCCCGTCGGACCCCGACCGGCTCTACCAGCAGAACCACTGCGGCATCTACCGGCTCGACCGCCCCTCCGACGAGTGGCGGCGCATCGGCAAGGCCATGCCGAGGCGGGTGGGCGACATCGGCTTTCCGCTCGTGGTGCACCCGCGCGATCCCGACACGGCCTGGGTCTTCCCCATGGACGGCAGCGGCGTGTGGCCCCGGACGAGCCCCGACGGCAAGCCGGCCGCCTACGTGACCCGCGACGGCGGGGCCAGCTGGGAGCGGCAGGACGGCGGCCTCCCCGCCGGGCAGGCCTGGCTCACCGTGAAGCGGCAGGCGATGAGCGCCGACGCGCACGACCCCGTCGGCCTCTACTTCGGGACCACCAGCGGCGAGGTCTGGGCCAGCCGCAACGAGGGCGCGCGATGGACCTGCATCGCCCGCCACCTCCCGGAGATCTACGCGGTCGAGGCCGCGGAGCCGCGGCGATGAAGGTCCTCGTGCCGAGCCCGCTGCTCTCCTACACCGGCCGGC
The DNA here is from genome assembly GCA_963766715.1 of uncultured delta proteobacterium. Classification (GTDB taxonomy): domain Bacteria; phylum Myxococcota; class Myxococcia; order Myxococcales; family Anaeromyxobacteraceae; genus CAIOAK01. The sequence continues at coordinate 63,875 of CAVYBH010000014.1, read as the reverse complement.
GCGAGGTCGACGCCCGCGGCGCCACGCTGGCCGAGTTGCTCGCCGACCTCGACCGCGTCCATCCGGGCATCCGCTTCCGGATGGTGGACGAGCAGGACCACCTGCGCCCCCACGTCCGCCTCTTCGTCAACGGCGACCCCGTCCGGGATTTGGCCTATCCCCTGGCCGCCTCGGACGAGGTGCAGATCGTTCAAGCCCTCTCGGGCGGGTGACGCTAGGAATCCGGCTGGCGTCCGGGGGACGTCGCTCGCCTGGAGGGGAAAGCCGATGACGAATCCGTCGAAGGTTGCCGTCGCGCTGGCGATCCCGCTGGCGCTCGCCCTCACGCTCCCGCTCGCGCCGGCAGCCGCCGAGGACGCCTGCACCAGCAGTCACGCGTGCGCGGAGCAGCACGGGTACGGAAGCGTCTGCGAGGAATCCCGCTGCGCGGACTACGTGGACCGGACCGACCTCTTCAACCTCCTCGGCCTCACGGACAAGAAGCAGCCGCCGCCGGCGGCGTGGAAGCTCTACCCGGCCATCATCCCGGCGGTCGGCTACAACCCGGCGCTCGGGTTCCTCGTCGGCGCGGTGGGCACCTTCGGGATGTACCTGGGGAAGCCGGACGTCACGACCATCTCGAGCGCGACGGCGCTGGCGCTCGTGACCACCGAGAAGCAGCTGGTCCTCCAGCTCAACAGCACCCTCATGACCGCGGGGAACGACTGGGAGCTGCAGGGCGACTGGCGCTTCCTGCTCTACAACCAGGACACCTACGGCCTGGGCACCGGCATCCCTCCCGTCAGCTACGGGTTCAGCATCAACGGCTGGGGCGACACCGAGCCCATCCCCGGCGCCCAGCCCATGAAGTTCGACCTGATCCGCATCCACCAGGCCGCGCTGCGGGAGGTCGTCCCGAACCTCTACCTGGGCGGGGGCTTCCGCTACGACCGCTACTTCGCCATCGTCGACGAGAGCCTGAACCTCGCCGCGACTCCACCGGTGGTCACGAGCCACTACGCCTACAGCACCTACTTCGGATTCGACCCGTCGGCGTACACGGTCTCCGGCGTGACCCTCGAGGCGCTCTACGACAGTCGCGACTCGACCATCAATCCGTACCGGGGCTACTACGCCCAGTTCTCCGTCGGCCTCTTTCCCACCTGGCTCGGGAGCAGCCAGACGAGCAGCCGCGTGTGGGGCGAGTTCCGCACGTACCTCGGGCTCTCCGACGCCGTTCCCCGCAACGTGATCGCCTTCTGGCTCCTCGGGACGGGCGTCACGAGCGGCCACCAGCCCTACCTGGCGCTCCCGTCCGTCGGCTGGGACGCGAAGGGGACGACGGGACGCGGCTACGTGCAGGGCCGGCTCCGCGGCACCGCCGAGATGTACGCCGAGGCCGAGTGGCGGTTCCGCATCACCGACAACGGGCTCCTCGGCGGCGCCGTCTTCGCGAACGTCGAGACCATGAGCCGCCCGGCGGCGAGCCTGCCCGCCTACGGCTACACGCAGGCCGCCGAGAACCTCTTCCAGACCTTCAAGCCTGCCGGGGGGTTCGGGCTGCGCTTCATGATGAACAAGGAGGCCCGGACCAACGTCCGGCTCGACTTCGCCTGGGGGGCCGACTCCTTCGGCGTCTACTTCGGCTCCGGAGAGGCGTTCTAGCCGCTCCGCGTCATGGCCTCTCAACGCTCCTGCCGATCCAGGACATTTACAGGGTTTACGGCTCGACCGAGTAAAGCCTCGGGAGGTTTTCCTCCGCGACCGGCGAATTCCCGCGAAGGACGGGACAGTGGGCGCCTCTCCCACTACAAGCATCCGTTCAACCCAGGAGGCCCATACATGGACTTCGAGAAGGAAATCGCGCAGTTGCGCGAGTGGTTCGCCAGCCCTCGCTTCAAGGGCATCAAGCGGGCCTACTCGGCGCGCGAGGTGGTCGAGCAGCGCGGAACGATCCGGCCGGACTACGCCGTGGCTCGCGGCGCCGCCGAGGCGTTCCACGTCAAGCTCCGCCAGCTCTTCGAGCAGAAGAAGTCCATCACCACCTTCGGCCCCTACTCCCCCGGCCAGGCCGTGGCCATGAAGCGGATGGGGATCGAGGGCATCTACCTGGGCGGCTGGGCCACCTCCGCCAAGGGCTCCGCGCACGAGGACCCCGGCCCCGACCTGGCCAGCTACCCGCTCAGCCAGGTGCCGAACGAGGCCGCGCCCATCGTCCGCGCGCTCCTCACCGCCGACAAGAACCAGTTCTTCGCGCGCGCCCGCATGACCGAGGAGCAGCGCAAGGCCACCCCCGAGGTGGACTACCGCCCCTTCATCATCGCCGACGCCGACACCGGCCACGGCGGCGACGCGCACGTCCGCAACCTGATCCGCCGCTTCGTGGAGGTCGGCGTCCCCGGCTACCACATCGAGGACCAGAAGCCCGGCGTGAAGAAGTGCGGCCACCAGGGCGGCAAGGTGCTCGTCTCCGAGGACGAGCAGGTGAAGCGCCTCTCCGCGGCCCGCTTCCAGCTCGACATCATGGGCGTGCCCGGCATCATCGTGGCCCGCACCGACGCCGAGTCGGCCACGCTGCTCGACGGGCGCAGCGACGATCGCGACCAGCCCTTCATCCTGGGCGCCATCAACGTGGCGCTGCCCAGCTTCAAGGCGGCCTTCCTCGCCATCCTGCGCCAGTTCCAGAAGGCCGGCATCGAGGAGCTCTCCGGCCACGAGTTCTACGCGCTGTCCGACGAGGAGTACGCCGCCGCCGACGCCTGGCTCGAGAAGTCCGGCTTCACGAAGGCCATCGCCGCCTCGGCCGCCGACTACAAGAAGGGCGGCACCACGGTCGACGCCGCGCTCGACAAGGTCTTCGACAAGTTCGTCGACACCTGGCAGCAGGAGGCCGGGGTCGTCACCTACGCCGAGGCGGTCGGCAACGTCATCGCCTTCCGGCACAACGAGGGCGACCCGCCGCCCATGACGAAGGAGCAGTGGCTGGCCTTCGCCGAGCGGGCCTCCTTCTACAAGGCCCGCGAGAAGGCCCGCGCCATCGGCGTGGACATCACCTGGGACTGCGAGCACGCCAAGACGCCGGACGGCTACTACCAGGTCCGCGGCGGCATCGACTACGCCATCGCCAAGTCGCTGGCGGCCGCCCCCTTCGCCGACATCCTCTGGATGGAGACCAAGACCGCCGACCTGCACGACGCGAAGAAGTTCGCCGACGCCATCCACGCGGTCTTCCCGGACAAGATGCTGGCCTACAACCTCTCGCCGTCGTTCAACTGGGACACGACCGGGATGAACGACGACCAGATGCGGGCCTTCCCCATCGAGCTCGGGAAGATGGGGTTCGTCTTCAACTTCATCACCTACGGTGGACACCAGATCGACGGGCTCGCCTCCGAGGAGTTCGCCGCCTCGCTCCGCCAGGACGGCATGCTGGCGCTGGCCCGGCTGCAGCGGAAGTTCCGCCTCCTCGAGTCGGGCTACCGCACCCCGCAGACGCTGGTGGGCGGCCCCCGCGCCGACGCCGGCCTCATGTCCATCTCGGGGCGCACCTCCACCACCAAGGCCATGGGCCAGGGCTCGACCCAGCACCAGCACCTGGTCCAGACCGAGGTCCCGCCCAAGGTCCTCGAGGAGTGGATCGACATCTGGCGCAAGCAGCACGGCGTCGACCGAGAAGCTCAAGGTGTCGCTCAAGCCGCGCAGCGCCGGGTCCGACCTGCTGGAGCTCGCGCTCCTCGGCCCCGACGGCAAGGCCCGGGCGAACGTCATCTTCGCGGTCATCCAGGACCGCAAGGGGCGGAACATCCTCTCGGTCCGCGACCAGAACAACTTCGACCTGGCGCTCCGCAAGAAGCGGCTCATGACGCTGCTCCAGCTCTTCCTCATGCACCGCTACAAGATCTACTCGGTGCACTACGTGACCCCGACCGACGACAACAAGCACCAGGCCGAGGGCATGAAGCGCCAGGGGCTCTACGGCCTGGTGAACGAGGAGGTCGGCGAGATCATCGTCGCCGACGTGAACCCCGACCGGGTGAAGGAGCTGCTCGCCGCGGACAAGGCGGCGCTCACGAAGCTCATCGTGGAGCGCTAGGCGCCGACCCGATCCGTTCGAGCCGTACCTCGGCCGCCAGGGAAACCTGGCGGCCGAGCCATTTCCGGGGGCCTGCCTCCCCGTCCTAGCCGGCCTTCCGGAGCCGCGATCCCGTCCTCCCGCGCGATCTGCCGGTCGAGGCGCTCCACCAGCCCGGCCGAGTAGGGGCCGAGGTGCACGTAGAGTGCGGCGAAGGAGACCACGATCTTGAGCGCGGCCGGGTTGTGGAGGAGCACGTCGCCCACCGACCGCCACCATTCCCCCCGCACCTTCCGGTCCTTCACGCCGAGGCGCCAGGCCATCCGGCCGAAGGCGCGCAGCTCCCGGAGGACGTGGCGAAGCGGCTGCTTCAGGCGGTGACCGGAGCGGTCGAGCTGCCGGCCGGTGCGCCGGGCCCGGCCGAAGTAGGCCGCCGGCGCGTAGATCCGCGAGAGCACCTCCCGGTAGTCCCGGAGCACGTCGGCGCGGGGCCGGAGCGTCCCGTAGTTGAGCCCCGAGGTGCACTGATCGGCGTCGTCGGCCAGCACGTCGTGGGCGTCCAGCTGCAGGCGCCCCTCCGCCTCGAGCCGCCGGGCGAGCCGCGTCCCGGGGAGCGCGTAGAGCAACCCCACCATGCAGACCGGGATGTTGGCGGCCTCGATGCACTCCACCATGGCGTTCGCCACGCCCGCCTTCTCGGCGTCGAAGCCGACGATGAACCCGGCGTTCACGAAGATGCCGGCCCGGTGGATCTTGTGGATGCTCTCCACCATGTCGCTGCGCGTGTTGTGCTTCTTGTTGGCCTGCAGGAGGGCGGCGGCGTCCGGGGTCTCCAGGCCCACGAAGATGGCGAAGAAGCTGGCCGCCTTCATGAGCCGGAGGAGCTCGTCGTCCTCGGCGAGGTCGAGGCTCGCCTCGGTGGTGAACTCGAAGGGCCAGTTCCTGCGCTCGAGCCAGCCGCGGAGCTCGCGGAGGAAGGGCTTCAGGGCGCGGCGGTTCCCGATCAGGTTGTCGTCCACGAAGTCGACGTGGCCGCGGTACCCGAGGGCGTGGAGCGCGTCGAGCTCGCGGAGCACCTGCTCCGTGGCCTTGGCGCGGGGCACGCGCCCGTTCAGGTCGATGACGTTGCAGAACTCGCAGTCGAAGGGGCAGCCGCGCGAGTACTGCACCCCGACGTGCAGGTAGTGCTCGAGCTTCAGCAGGTCGAAGCGGGGGACGGGCGAACGGGTGACGTCGGGGAAGCGGGGCGCGGTGAAGGTGCCCCCCTTCGCCCCGCCCAGCCAGGCGGCCAGGAAGTCGGCGAGCACCTCCTCGGCCTCCCCGAGCACCCGGAAATCGGCGGCGGCGTAGACCTCGGGAGACCCGGAGGCATCCGGCCCTCCCACCACCACCGGCCTGCCCGCGGCCTTCGCCATCCCGACCACCCGCAGCGCGTCGGGCTGCTGCGGGAGCATCCCGCCCGTCATGACCAGGTCGGCCCAGGCCAGGTCCTCCGGGCGAAGCTCCTCGACGTTCCGGTCGACCAGCCGGAGGTCCCAGCCCTGGGGAAGGAGCGCCGCCACGGTGATGAGCCCGAGCGGGGCCGCCGAGTAGCGGGCGCCCAGAAGCTGGCAGGTGGCCTGGTAGTTCCAGAAGGAGGTACCGCCGAAGCGCGGGTACACGAGCAGGACACGACGGGGCTTGGCCTCGTTCAAGAATTCCTCAATCTGATGGGGGAGAACGGCGCGGGGGGAGCCCCAAGATGGGCCCTTTCCGGAACTCCCGCAAGGGCTCCTGCAACGGTGCGAATCCACGATAAGAAGTCTTTCCCCACCTCGCCGGCCACGACCGGCCCCGGACCAGGAGCCAGAAGACCATGATCCGCCAGGACGTCCTCCAGCAGTTCCCGGAGCTCTTCGGGACCAAGCGCGTGAACGGCCGCGACCTCGACGTGGACGACACCATCACGCGGCTCTCCCGGGAGATCGACCCGGCCATCGCGCAGGCGCTCACCGCCCGCCGCGAGCTCCTCCAGTCGCCGGCCCCGGTCGGGCAGAAGTACGCCTGGCCCCGGTGGGACGAGTCCTTCGAGGACCCGGTCACCGGGAAGTCCTTCACCTTCCGGCAGATCGTGCAGGGGCTCGTCGACAACTTCCAGGGGCGCGAGACCCCGCTGCGCTGGCGCCTCAACGACGAGGTCGAGATCCCGGCACACGTCCACCCGTCGAGGATCTCCGGGCTCGAGCTGACCGGCCCGTGGGCGCCGCTCGACATGGCGTTCAACGCGCTCAACAGCCCCGCGCCCATGAACATGCCGGACTTCGAGGACGCCTCCCCGCCCCACTTCCACCCGGAGAGCGCGCCGGCCACCGAGCCGGTGGGCGTCTTCGCCGCCATGCAGAACGCCAAGGAGATCTTCGCGGGCAAGTGGAACGGCAAGCCCTACGAGGTGGTGAAGAAGGGCAAGACCCGCAGCTACAAGATCGACAAGGCGCCGGCGCAGTGGCCCACCCGGCTGGCCCGCCCGCCCAGCATCCACCTCCGCTACGACCACGTCACCGTCGACGGCCGTCCGGCCCCGGGCCTGGTGGTCATCACGGTCCTCTGGGCGCTCAACAACTTCGACACGCTCAAGGCCGCCGGCAGCGGCGTCTACTTCTACATCCCCAAGATGCAGACGCCGCGCGAGGCGCTCGTCGTGGAGCGGCTGCTCTCCCGGCTCGAGGAGCTCATCGGCGTTCCCGCCGGCACCATCAAGGTGAAGATGCTCTACGAGGAGGGCAACGGCGGCCGCTACCTGCCCGCCATCGCCTGGACCTTCCGCCGCCGCCTGCTGGGCACGAACGTGGGTCGCTGGGACTACCTGGGCAGCCTCATCGAGATGTGGAAGGACGATCCCAAGGGCGTCTTCCCCGATCCCCAGTCGGTGGGCATGGCCACGCCCAACATGATCGCCTACCAGCGCTACAACGCGCTGCTCATGCTCATGGGCGGCCTGAAGAACGGGGAGCTCTCCAACGCCTCGCCCATCGGCGGCATGGCGGCGGTGATGATCTACCAGAAGGGCGATCCGTACGGCCGTTCCCGCTACAACCCGCTCGCGCTCCGCGCCATGGTGGTCGACAAGCTGCGCGAGCGGCTCCTGGGCCTGGTCTTCGTTCCCGCCTCGAGCCTGCCGGCCGGCGCGAGGCCCACGCTGGCCGACGTCCTCTCCGGCGCCGAGAAGGGGCGGCTGTACGACTGCTACCGGCAGAGCTGGGTGGCGAGCCCCGAGGTCGAGTACGTGGCGGCCGGCAACGGCCCGCTGCAGGCCAGGCTCTCCGACCTCCAGGCCCTCATCGACCGGCCGCTCGAGACCACCGACGCGAACGGCAAGGCGGTGCCCACCCCGGCGAGCGGCCTCTCCCCGGCCGAGCGGGAGCTCCTGCAGTCGCGCGGCGTCCTCGACGCCATGGGGCGCATCACCCCCACCGTGATCACCCGCGAGTCGCTCGACTCACCGGAGAAGCTGCTCTCGAAGGGGCTCTGGGACGCCATCTACCAGCCGCCCACCGGCGAGGTCACCATCGAGCACGTCCAGCACTCGTTCTACATGGCGGCCAACTACGGCTTCCAGATCCTGAACGGCAACTTCGCGGCGGCCATCGACGACTACGAGCTGAAGCTGCGCTTCATGAACGACCTCGCCACCTACCGCATCTACGTGTCGTGGCTCTGGTCGCTGGCCCACCACCGCGCCCCCATCACCAAGGACGGCCACCTGCTCCGGCAGGAGCTCACCGAGGACGGCGTGGTGCTCGGGAAGAAGGCCGAGGCCGTCGCCGCCGGGACGCCCTTCGACCGGCAGCTCTTCGAGAAGGTCTTCGCCTATCACGACGAGTGGACGAAGGCCTTCTTCGCCGAGCAGGACCGGAGCGGCGCGGCGGGGCGCTTCGACCGCAAGAAGGCGCCGGTGATCATGGAGCTGCTCAAGCGGCAGCTGCTCTCGCCCCGCTACGTCCAGCACAGCGCGCGCGTGCTCTTCATCATCGGGCAGGCGAAGCCCGCCCTGCACGGCCAGATCCTGGAGGCCATCTTCGACCTGCCCCGCGAGGAGGTCGTCCGGCGCGTCGGGGCCGGCAAGATGGACAAGGCGGCGCTCGAGGCGCACGACTACGCGCTCGACGTCGCTCCCTAGGTCCTACGGCACGACCGCCAGGAACAGGTACGCCGCGAAGATGGTGAGGTGAACCATCCCCTGGAGCACGGTCGTCCGGCCCGTGCCCAGGGTGATGACGCCCACGAGGAGCGTCAGCGCCAGCAGCACGGTGTCCTTGCCGGTCACGCCCAGCTCGATCGCCTTCCCGAACCCGAGCGACACCGCGGCGATGGCGGGGATGGTGAGGCCGATCGAGGCCAGCGCCGACCCCAGCGCCAGGTTGAGGCTGTTCTGCAGCCGGTTGGCCCGCGCCTGCCGGATCGCGGCCAGCGCCTCGGGCAGGAGCACGAGTGCGCTGATGACCACGCCCACCACCGCCGGCGGCGCGCCGGCCCGGGCCACGGCGCCCTCGATGGCGGGCGACAGCACCTTGGCGAGCCCGACCACCGCGACGAGCGCCGCGCCGAGGAGCCCCACGCTGGCGAGGACTGCGCCCGTCGACGGCGGCGGCGCGTGGACGTCGCCGCCCTCCCCCGCCTCGGCGAGGAAGTAGTCGCGGTGCCGGACGGTCTGGACGAAGACGAAGACCAGGTAGAGCACGAGGGAGACCACGCCCACGAAGACCAGCTGGGATCTGGACACGGTGGGGCCCGGCGTCGCCACCAGGTAGTTCGGCAGCACGAGCGTCATCACCGCCAGCGCGGAGAGCACCGCCAGCGCCGCGCTCGCCCCCTGGACCTGGAATCCCTGCTCCCGGTGGCGGACGCCGCCCACGAGCAGGCACAGGCCGACGATCCCGTTGGCGGCGATCATGACGGCGGCGAGGACCGTGTCGCGCGCCAGCCCCGCCTTCTCGGCTCCGGCGGCCATCATGAGGGAGACGATGAGGGCCACCTCGATGACGGTGACCGCCACCGCGAGCACCAGCGTGCCGAAGGGCTCGCCGACCTTGTGGGCGATCACCTCGGCGTGGTGGACGGCCGAGAAGACCGCCCCGATGAGCGCGGCCGCGGCCAGGATTTGCACGGGACCGCTGGGCTTCCAGAGGGCGAGCCCCAGGACGGCGACGGCGGCGAGGGGGACGATCCAGGTCCACGGAGGGTTGGTGTCTTTCATGGGATGGTGCAATCTAGGGCCGGAACCCGGGCCAGCCCCGGCCAGGATGGGTACCGGGCTTCATGGGCCCGTGAACTCACGTTCATCTTCCGACACCATCCTCCCCTTGTCGCCTGCCGTGCTTCCCCACACACTCAGGGTTCATGCCCTCCGGAGGCCACTCGCCCGTCCCGCTCGCTCTCTACGAGCGACTCTTCGAGCACACCGGCGAGGCCACGCTCCTCGCGCGGCCGGACGGGACGATCCTGCGCGCCAATTCCGCGGCCTGCCAGGCGCTGCGCATCCCCGAGGGCCGGGTGATCGACCTGGGGCTGGCGGGGATCGTGGACGGCGATCCGATCCCCGTGGAGCTGGCGGCCCGCTCGGAGAACGGGGTCACCACCGGTCTCACCCGTTTCCGGCGCCCGGACGGCTCCTCGTTCCCGGTAGGCTTCACCTGCGCGGTCATCCCCGCCAACGGCTCCGGTCCCTTCTCCTACGTCACCTTCCGCGACATCGGCGAGCGGCGCCGGGACGACCGCGGGCTCCGGGAGAGCGAGGCCAAGTTCCGCGTCGCCTTCCGGACCAGCCCCGACTCGGTGAACCTGAACCGGCTGGCAGACGGGGCCTTCGTCGAGGTGAACGACGGCTTCACCCGCCTCACCGGATGGACCGCCGAGGAAGTGGCCGGGAAGACCTCCGCTCGAGGTGGGGATCTGGGCCGACCCCGCCGACCGGGAGCGGCTTCGCGCCGACCTCGCGCGGGACGGCTTCGTCGAGAACCTGGAGGCCCGTTTCCGCAGGAAGGACGGGACGATCCTGACGGGGCTCATGTCGGCCCGCCTCTTCAGGCTCCAGGGGGGAGACCCTCGTCCTGTCGATGACCCGCGACATCACCGACTGGCGCCGGGCCGAGGCGGAGCGGGAGCAGCTCCGGCACGGCATGGAGCGCTCGGCGCGGATGGAGGCCATCGGCCAGCTGGCCGGCGGCGTGGCCCACGACTTCAACAACATGCTCACGGTGATCCTGAGCTGCGTCGAGTCGCTCCGGATGGACGCGGAGGCCGGGCAGCCCGCACAGGCCGAGGACGTGGACGAGATCCGCGCCGCCGCCGACCGGGCCCACGACCTGACGCGGCAGCTCCTCGCCTTCGCCCGGCGGCAGGTCATCCAGCCGAGGTCCCGCTCGACCTGAACGAGGTGGTTCGCGTCAGCGAGAAGCTCCTGCGCCGGGTCCTCGGGGAGGACTTCGCCCTCGAGGTCCACGCGCAGCCGGGCCTCTGGAGGGCCCGCTGCGACCGGGGGCAGATGGAGCAGGTGATCGTCAACCTGGCGGTGAACGCCCGGGACGCCATGCCGGGCGGCGGGACGCTCTCCCTCTCCACCGCCAACGTGGAGATCCGCGACGGCGCCATGCGTCCGGGCTCGTACGTCGCGCTCGTGGTCCAGGATTCCGGACACGGGCTCTCCCCCGAGGCGCGCGCCCACCTCTTCGAGCCCTTCTTCACCACCAAGGCGAAGGGCAAGGGCACCGGCCTCGGGCTCGCCACCGTCTACGGCATCGTGAAGCAGAGCGGCGGGGAGATCCGCGTGGAGAGCGAGCCCGGCCGAGGGACGTCCTTCGAGATCCTGCTGCCCCGCTCGTTCGAGGCGTCCACCTCGGAGCCCGTGCCCGTGGCGGCGGACCCGACACGCGCGGCGCGGAGACCGTGCTCGTGGTGGAGGACGAGCCGGGGTCCGGGACGTCACGGTGCGTGCGCTCCGCGAGGCCGGCTACGACGTGCTCGCCGCTCGCAGCGGCGAGGAGGCCGTCCGGCTGGGCCCCGGGACGCTGGCCCGGGTCCAGATCCTGGTCACCGACGTGGTGATGCCCGGGATGGACGGGCGGGCCACCGCCGAGGCGCTCTGGAAGCTCCACCCCGAGCTGCCCGTCCTCTTCGTCTCCGGCTACACCGAGGAGGCCATCGTCCAGCGCGGCATCCTCGACGCCGGCATCCAGCTTCCTGTCGAAGCCCTTCACCCCGGGTGTCCTGGTCGCGCGGGTTCGCAGGCTGCTCGACGCTCCGGGCGCCCTGCCCGCAGGCCGAGCCGGCCCAGCCGGCGGTCCTGGCGCCCCGAGCTCACCACCGGCATCCAGTCCATCGACGACCAGCACCGGGAGCTGTTCGTCCACATGGCGGCGCTGGAGGGGGCGGCCCGGGCCGGGAACCTCTCCCGGGCGACGACGTGTTCGCGTACCTGGAGCGCTACGTGACCGAGCACTTCGCCACCGAGGAGGGCTTCATGCGCGTCCTCGGCTTCGAGGGCCTGGAGCTCCACCAGGCGCTTCACCGGCGCTTCGTGGAGGAGGTCGCCCGGCGCAAGGCCGAGTACCGGGCCCACCCGTCGCGGGTCACGCTGCTCGTGGAGCTGGGTCGCTGGATGGACGAGTGGCTGCAGGCCCACGTGCTCGAGGAGGACGTCCGGATGGCCGGCTTCCTCCGCAGCGTGCCGGGCTGGCGCACCGTGGCCGTCGCGCCGGCCGCGCCCTGATCCGGCTCCCGGGGCGCCGGGCCGCTACGCGTCCACGACGAGCAGCTCGTCGTCGAGCTCGGTGAGCCGCTCGCCGCCGCCGCTCGCCCACCACCCAGGTGTTCTCGATCCCGACCGCGCCCGCCCCGGGGAAGACGAACTTGGGCTCGATGGCGAGGGTCTGCCCGAGGCGGAGCGGCGCGTCGAACCCGGGCGCGAGCACCGGCACCTCGTCGAGCTCGAGGCCGACCCCGTGCCCCACGAACCGCGCCTGCGCCCCGGGCGGCCCCATGAACCGGTCGCCGAGCCCGGCCTCCTCGGCCCGCGCGCGGGCGCGCGCGAAGAGCTCGCTGGGAACCGCGCCCGGCGAGAGGGCCGCCGCGACCTCGTCCTGGATCCGCCGCGCGACGTCGAAGGCCCGGACGAGCTCCGGCGCGAGCCGGCCGCACACGGCGATGCGGGTCATGTCGGTGATGTAGCCGCCCCGGATGGCGGTGTAGTCGAGCAGCACGGGGACGTCGCGCTCGATGACGTCCACGGAGGCGCCCAGCGGCGACGAGGGGGACAGGCCGCGGCCGGTGACGGGTCCGTCGAAGTAGCTCGGCGCGGTGGCGGCGCCGCCGGCGATGGCGAGCCCCATGAAGAACTCCTGGTTGAAGCCGCGCACCCGCGGGCTCCCCTCGTTCCCGGCGCGGCGCATCCGGACCTCGACCTCGGCAGCCAGGTCGACCTCCCGCATCCCCGGGCGCAGGAAGGTGGGGATCTCGCGGAAGACGCCGGAGAGCATCCGCGCCGTCTCGCGCATCCGCTCCACCTCCCAGGGCGACTTGACGCTCCGGAGATCCCGGACGAGGCCGGAGACGTCGGTCCAGGCGACGCCGGGGAGCGCCTTCGTCCAGAGGTTCTGCACCGCCACCGGGACGACGTCCTGGGTGATCCCCAGGCGGCGCGCCGGCCCGAGCGCGCCGGCCAGCTCGCGGGTGGGCGGAAACCGGACCACGTGGGCGAGCGGGCTCTCGGCGCGGGCCCGCTCCAGGCTCTTGCGCACGAGAAGTACGGGGTCGCGATCGACCGGAACCCAGAGGGCGGCGTTCTGTCGGGTGCCGGAGAGCCAGAGCACGTCGACGGCCTGGAGGAGGACCGCCCCCTCGAGCCCCAGGTCGGCGAGCCCCTGTCGCAGCAGGGCGAGGCGGCGGGCGCACTCGTCGGTGGGGGTGAGCGATCATGCGCGGGGAGTGTACGCCAAACGAAACGAGGCCGACCCCCTCCCGGGCCGGCCTCGCATCACCCTGGGCCTCGGGCCCGGGCAAACTCTACTAGGCCTTGGTCGCCTCGGCAGCGGCCTTCTTGGCCGGGGCCCCGGCGAGGACGCCGACCGCAGCGCCGGCCACCGCGCCGCCGACCGCGAAGAGGGCGCCGACGCCCGTCACGCCCATCACCATCCCGAAGACGATCAGCGCGCGGACGAGGAAGGTGGGCTGAACCGGGGCGCCGAAGATCCCGCCGGCGAGCAGCACGCCCGCGTAGCCGCCGTACAGCAGGGCCGGGAGCAGTGCGATGGCGAGGAAGAGAGCGAGTCCGATGGCGGCGCCGACGACGGTGGGGGTCTTGCGGTTCATGGTGTTTCTCCTCGGTTCGGTCAGGGTTGATAGACGAGGAGAGCTATTGCAGCGGGCTTGCCAGAAACCCGCGCCTCGTCATTTCAAGGGGTTACGAGGAGGCGCTGTCGGGGTTTCCCGACGGGGCGCCGGGGACGCCCGACGTTCAGGGCATCACGAGCCAGGCGGCGAGGGGGAAGGTCACCGCCCCCGCCACGGTCGAGAGCAGGATCTCCGCCGAGATGCGCTCGGGCACCGCCTCGTAGCGCTGCGCGAAGACGAAGACGTTCGCCGCCGTGGGCAGGGCCGCGATGAGGACGCCGGCCGCCACCCAGACGGGAGGCAGGCCGGTCATCCGGAGCAGGACCCAGGCGAGCGACGGGTAGACGAGCAGCTTCATCGCCGCCACGCCCACCGCGGGGCGCCAGTGCTCCCCCAGCCGGCGCCCGGCGAGCGATCCGCCCAGGGCGAAGAGCGCGGTGGGTCCCGCCGAGGCGCCCAGGAAGGAGAGGAAGCGATCGACGGGCTGCGGCAGCCGGGTGCCGGTGAGCCCGAGCACCGCGCCGGCGCAGACCCCCAGCACGATGGGGTTCGCGAGCGTCGCCGACCCCAGCTCGCGGATCAGGCTGCGCGGCGCACCCTCCCTGCCCCGCCCCACGCTCATGAGCACGATGCCGAGCGGCATGAGGATCCCGACCTCGGCCAGCACCGCCATCGCCAGCGGGCCGGTGGCCCGGTCGCCGAGGAGCGCCAGCAGGAGCGGGACGCCCAGGAAGGCGAGGTTGCCGTTCGTGGCGGCCTGCCCGTGCACACCCGAGACGCGCAGGCCGGACCGGCCCAGGACCGCGGTGAGCACGGCCGTGGCGGCGAAGACCGTGAGCCCCGCGGCGAAGAGGGCGCCGAAGAAGCGGAGGTCGAAGGCCTCCTGCAGCGGCTGCCGGGCGAGCAGGCTGACGAGCAGGGCCGGGAGCGCCAGGTCGAAGGCGTAGATGGCGAAGGCCGCGAAGCCCGCGGGTGCGACGAGTCGCATCCGGGCCGCGGCGAAGCCCAGCGCCACGACGGCGAAGATGGGCGAGCTCGCCAGGAAGAACTGGAGCATGCAGGGCTCTCCAATCGACCGGACGGGGGCTGGCCCCGGAAGGGCCCGCTCGTCCTTCAACCCCACCCCGGTGAGCTCGCGGCGCAGGGCCTCGCCCACGAGCCAGGCGAGCAGCTCGGCGGCGGCAGGAACCGGCAGCCCTTCGGGCCGGATGCCCGAGACGCAGTTGCGCTCCGCGTCGGTGCGGCCGGGGCGAGGTCCGAAGACCAGGTAGGCCCCCACGCTGTCCGGCGCCCCCAGGCCGGGGCGCTCCCCGAGCAGGATGACCGCCGCCCGCGCGCCGAGGGCCGCGCCCACGGGATCCTCGATCGCCACCCTGGCCTGGCGCACGAGCGCGATCGGCCCGACGCGGAGGCCGCGCGACCGCAGGCGGGACAGGAGAGCCGCTGCCAGCGAAGGGGCGTGGGCCTGCACGCCGGTGGCCGACAGGCCGTCGCCGACGACCACGGCCACGTCGCACCCGTCGGGCGGCGCTGCCCGGCCGAGCGCCGTCTCGCTCGCCTCGTCGAGCCGCCGCCCCAGGTCGGGTCGCCGGAGGTAGGTGGCCCGGTCCGTCGCCCGCGAGGACGCCCGCACGATTGGCAGGCCGAGCGGCGCGAGCTCGGCCTCGAGCCGGGGGACGTCGAGCTCGGTCCAGACCGCGTCGCGGGCCGCCGCGTGGGCCGCGGAGAAGTCGAGCCACTCGGCGGTGGGGAGCGAGCCGCCGGCCCGGCCCAGCGCGATGCGGGCCCGGGTCAGGCCGCGCAGGCCGATCCAGGGATTGACCACGTGGAGGATCTCGCCCGTCACGGCCCGCCCTGGAGGAGCCGGTGGCCGGGGGGCACGGTCCGGAGGCGAAGGTGCTCGTCCATGATCCCCATCTCCCGCAGCCAGGCCTCGAACTCGGGCGCGGGGCGCAGCCCCAGCAGCTGGCGCAGGTACTGGGCGTCGTGGAAGCTCGTGGACTGGTAGTGAAGCATGACGTCGGCGGCGCCGGGCACGCCCATCACGTAGGAGCAGCCGGCCGCCCCGAGCAGCGTGAGCAGGTCGTCCATGTCGTCCTGGTCGGCCTCGGCGTGGTTCGTGTAGCAGACGTCCACGCCCATGGGCAGGCCGAGCAGCTTCCCGCAGCAGTGGTCCTCCAGCCCGGCGCGGGTGATCTGCTTGCCGTCGTAGAGGTACTCGGGGCCGATGAAGCCCACCACCGAGTTCACGAGGAGCGGCGAGAAGCGCCGGCACACGGCGTGGGCGCGCGCCTCGCAGGTCTGCTGATCGACGCCGTGGTGGGCCTCGGCCGAGAGCGCCGAGCCCTGGCCGGTCTCGAAGTACATGACGTTCTCGCCCACCGTGCCGCGCCGGAGCGACAGGGCCGCGTCGCGGGCCTCGGCGAGCAGTGCGAGCGAGATGCCGAAGCTCCGGTTCGTCCCCTCGGTCCCTCCCACCGACTGGAAGACCAGGTCCACCGGCGCGCCGCGCTCCATCACGCGCAGCGCGGTGGTCACGTGGGCCAGCACGCAGGACTGGGTGGGGATCCCGTAGCGCTCGATGACGCCGGCGAGCTGACGGACCAGCGCCTCCATGGAGGCCACCGAGTCGGTGGCCGGATTCACGCCGATGACGGCGTCCCCGCATCCGTACAGGAGGCCGTCCACCACGCTGGCGGCGATGCCGGCCGGATCGTCGGTGGGGTGGTTCGGCTGGAGCCGCACCGAGAGCCGCCCGGGAAGCCCGATGGTGTTGCGGAAGCGGGTCGTCACCTGGCACTTGCTCGCCACCAGCACCAGGTCCTGGTTGCGCATGAGCTTCGTCACCGCCGACACCATCTCCGGCGTGAGGCCGGGGGCGAGGGCCGAGAGGCGCGTCGCGTCGGTCTCGTAGGCGAGCAGCCACTCCCGCAGCTCGCCCACGGTGAGTCCCTTCACCGGCTCGAAGGCGGCGCGGTCGTGGCCGTCGACGATGAGCCGGGTGACCTCGTCCTCCTCGTACGGGACCGAGCGGCTCCTCCAGGAACCGGGTGAGCGGCACGCCGGCCAGCACCGTCCGCGCGGCCACGCGCTCCTCCGCCGAACGGGCGGCCAGGCCGGCCAGCTCGTCGCCGGAACGGAGCGGGGAGGCCTTGCGCCAGGACCTCCTTCAGGTCGGCGAAGGCGTACCGGGTCCGGCCGACGGTGGCGGAGAGAGGGCTCATCCCTGCCCCGGACTATAGCGGGGACGCCTGGGCGGGCGCGGCGGGGAGCTCCACCCGGAAGGTCGAGCCCTCTCCGGGCGTGCTCGTCGCGGTGAGCGTCCCGCCGTGCGCGATCACGATGGCGTGGGCGACGGGCAGGCTCAATCCCCTCGGCCCGCTCGGCCCGTCCTTGCCGGTGGCGAAGAACGGCTCGAACACCCGGTCGATCTGCCCGGGTTGCAGGCCGGGCCCGTCGTCCGTCACGTCGATTCGCGCCGTGCCCGCGGGACCCTGGCCCAGGTGCACCGTGACGACGCGATCCGGCCGGTCCGGGAGCGGGCGTGCCGCGCTCGTGACGAGGGCCGTCAGCAGCTGATCCAGCTGCGCGGGCGAGCCCAGCACGTGCGGGGCGTCGCCCCCTTCGACCCGGACCGTCACACCTGGCTGCAGGGACTCGGCGACGGCCTCGAGCACGCCCTTCAACCGATCCTCGAGCCGGATCCGGGCGCGCTCCGGGCTCGGCTGCCCGAAGTGGTTGAGGTCCTGCACGATGGCGGCGATGCGCTGGACCTCGTCCTGTCCCCGACGAAGGATGTCGACGGTCTGCTCCAGCTGACGGGCCACCGCGGACCGGTCGAGGGGCCGGTCCTGCCGGAGCAGCAGGCCGATCCCTTCCAGGTCCTCGAGCGCGATGGCCTTCGCACCGAGCGCCCCGGCGAGGGGATTGTTGATCTCGTGCGCCACCCCGGCGAGGAGCGTCCCCAGCGCGGCCAGGCGCGAGGTGAGGGCCACCTGGGCATGGAGCGCCCGGGACTGGGTGACGTCCTGGACCACACCGATGTACCCGGTGACGATGCCCTCCTGGTTCCGGATGGTGGCCCCCGAGACCCGGACCCAGGTCACGCTCCCGTCGGGCAGCTGGAACCGGAGCTCGTTCAGGTAGACGCGACCCGCGGAGACCGCCTCGTACCACTCCTGGACCACGCGCTCCCGATCCTCCGGATGGATCGACTGCTTCCACTCGATGGCGCCGGCCCGATCGGCCTCCAGGCCGGCGATCCGGACGCCGGCGGGATTGACGTACGTGAGGTGCCCGTACACGTCGGCCTGGAAGATGCCGATCGGGGCTTCCTCCGCCAGCGTGCGGAACAGCGCGTGGCTCGCCCTCAGCTCCTCCTCCGCCTGCTTCCGGGCCGTCACGTCGACGAGGCTGGTGATGAAGTGGCGTACCTCTCCCCCGGGACCGCGCACGGCCCGGGTGGTGGTGTCGCACCACAGGATGGAGCCGTCCTTGCGGATGTAGCGCTTCTCCAGCCTCCCGATGGCGTCCGGGATCCTGGCCGCCCGCTCGATCTCGCGAGCCGTCGCTTCCCGGTCGTCCGGGTGCGTGAAGTCCCGCCAGTTCAGGGAGAGCAACTCGTCCGCCCGGTACCCCATCATCGCGCAGACGGCCCGGTTCACTCGAAGTGGATGTCCGTCCGGCGCCATCAGCGCCTTGCCCACGGAAGCATCGTCGAAGGCGACCCGGAAGAGCTCCTCGCTGGCCGCGAGCGCCTCGGCGGAGCGGATCCGTTCGGTGACGTCGCGGAACGTCGTGCAGGTGACGGGCTCGCCCGAGGGGCCCGGGACGATGGTCGAGGTCGCCTCGGCCGGGAAGGTGGTCCCGTCCGGCCCGGCGGAACTCGACGACGCCCGAGACCGCGCCCCGGTCTCGCCTCGTCTCGAGCAGCTGCCGCGCCTCGGGGCCGTCGACCAGGAATCCGGCCCGCCCGATCAGGAGAATCTCCGCCTCGCCGCGGCCGAGCATCCGGCAGGCGGAGGGATTGGCGCGGATGACGGTCCCGTCGGGCAGCCCGAGGAGGACCCCGTCCACGCTGTGCTTGAACAGGGCCTCGTACAGGCCCTGCAGGCTGGACGTTTCCCCCGGTTCCCCCACGCAGCAATCATCTCAGCTTTTTCCGGATTTTTCCGCCCCCCGGTGCGGGTGCGGACCCTCCAGGCGGGGCTACGACTCCGCGGGTCGAAGACTTGTCGCGCGGACCACCCAAGTAGGTGTATGGAGGGGCGCATGAAGACCCTCACCGAGCTCAGCGGATCCCTGGTTCGAATGGCAGCCGCGGCAGTCGCCGAGGTGCGGCGCTCCCTTCCCAAGGAGGAGGAGAAGCCGTTCACGCCGGCCGTCGTCGTGGCGGCGTCGGCCGAGCCCGCCCCGGCCGCCGCGACCGAGGCAGCGCCCGAGTCCGTGGAGGCCCCTCTCGCCGACCCGCTCGAGGTTGCGCCCCCCGCCGAGGAGGGCGCCGAGGCCATCGCCCCCGGCGAGACCGCCGAGGCTGCCGCGATCGCGCCCGCCGCCCCTGCGAAGAAGGCGGAGGTCGAGACCGAGAGCGAGACCGTGAAGGCCCTCCTCGACGACGCCGTCGCCAAGGCGACCGGCTGCACGGGCGACCGGCTGGGCATGCTCCGCGCCGCGGTCACCATCGTGGGCCGCCGCACCGGCGACGTCCGCCTGGTCCGCGTCTTCGGCATCGAGGAGCCGCTCCGCGGCGCCCAGACGGTGGGCGAGCACCAGTTCGTCGTGGACTACCTGCCCTCGAACATGAAGCAGGTCGCCGACGCCCACAAGGACGAGAAGGGTCGCGGCAAGGGTCGCGGAGGCGGCCGGGGCGGTGGCGGCGGCGGAGACCGCGGCGCCAAGGGCGCCTCGACCGGCGGCTTCTCGATGGACTCGCTGCGCGACGACCGCAAGAACGAGCGGAGCGGCGGCGGTCGCCCGGGTGGCGGCGGACCCCGCAGGCCGGGCGGACCGGTGCCGGGCGGCCGGCCTCCGGGCGGCCCTCCGAAGAAGTAGCCCTCGCTACCGCCGCGGCGCCGGCTTCGCGCCGCCCGCCGGATTCTCCGGGATGCCCGCCATCACGTGCTCGGAGAGCGCGGTGATGGTGAGCGACGGGTTCACCCCGAGATTCGCCGGCACGAGGCTCCCGTCGGCCACGTAGAGGTTCGGGTAGCCGAAGACGCGCCCCTGCGCGTCGCACACGCCCTCGGCCGGGGTGCGGCCCATGGTGGCGCCCCCCAGGATGTGCGCGGTGCTCGAGGTGTTCCCGATCACCTCCAGGAGCAGGCTCCCCGGCGTGCCGCCCATCTTCTCGGCCATCCGCGCGGCGAGCCGGTTCGCGAGCGGCATGTACGTGGGCGGCCGCTCCCTGCCTTCGGCACGTGGCTCACGAGCGCGCGCCCCCACGGGCGCCAGCCCAGCCGTGATGCGCATGAAGTTCGAGAGCGGCTGCATGACGAGCAGGATGGCCGTCCGCTTCGCCCAGCCGAACGGCCAGTGGGCGCGCGCCGAACGAGATGGGGTGGCGAACCATGTTGCCCAGCCAGCGCAGCCAGCGCGGCCACGGCGGCCCGCCTCCGGTGAGGATGGTGACCATGAGGGCCATGAAGTCCTGCCCCTTGCCGTAGCGCACCACCTCCACGTGGGTGTCCGGCTCGGGGTAGACGCCCGAGGTGATGGCGATGCCGTGGCTGTAGTCGACCGAGTCGTCCTTCGCGGTGGCGCCCAGCAGCACCTCGCTGTTCGTCCGCACGTAGTTGCCGAGCTGGTCGGAGAGCGCCGGGCAGGCTTCCGCGCTCCTTGCACTCGAGGAGCAGCTTCACCGTCCCGAGCGTGCTCGCCGAGACCACCACGTTCGCCGCCCGGAAGACGCGCGGCTGCCTGAAGAAGCGGGCGGTGGAGCGGACGGTGTGGACCTCGTAGCCGCCGCCCGGGATGGGGCGGATGTCGGTCACCTTCGTCTCGGGGTGGACCTCGGCGCCGCGCTTCTCGGCCAGCCACAGGTAGTTCCGGTCGACGGTGTTCTTCGCCCCCACCTTGCAGCCCGTCATGCACTCGCCGCAGAAGGTGCAGCCGGTCCGGTCCGGCCCCTCGCCGCCGAAGTACGGGTCGGGGACGGTCACGTTCGCCTCGCCGAAGTAGACGCCGACCGTGTGCTTCGTGAAGGTGTCGCCGCGCCCGGTCTCCTCCTCGCACGACCTGCCGCAGCAGGTCGTCGGCCACGAAGGTCTTCGCCGCCTCGGTCACGCCCAGCATGAGCCGGGCCGTCCGGTAGTGGGGGGCGAGCTTCGCTTGCCCAGTCGTCGTCGCTGGGCCAGCGCGGATCGCGGAACACCGTCTCCGGCGGCGAGAGCAGCGTGTTCGCGTAGACCAGGCTCCCGCCCCCCACGCCCGCGCCGTGGAAGACGAGCACGTCCCGGAGCAGCGTGATCTGCTGGATGCCGTGGAAGCCCAGCTTCGGCATCCAGAGGTACTTCCAGACGTTCCAGTTGGTCTTCGCGAAGTCCTTCGCGCCGAAGCGCTTCCCCTGCTCGAGGACCGCGACCTTGTAGCCCTTCTCGGTCAGCCGCAGCGCCGACACCGATCCGCCGAACCCGGAGCCGATGACGACGAAGTCGTGGTCGAACATGGTGGCCGCCTTTCGCAGGACCGGAGCATATCGCGGGCCCGCCGCCTCGCGTGCGCACCCCATGGCGTCGCCAGTTCGGGGGGCCTCGCCGACTCGCGTTCCCGGACGATCCGGGCCAGTGCGCGGAGGGGAAAACCCGCTGGAGAAGCCGAAGGAGGCTCGCATGATTCGCAAGCACCTCATCCGTTCACTCGCCGTCGCTGTCGCTCGGGCTCGCCACGGTCGCGCTCGCCGCCGAGTACGGCACGGCCGCCGAGGCGAAGGCCATGCTGGAGAAGGCCGTCGTCGCGCTCAAGGCCAACCAGGCCACCGCGCTCGCCATGTTCCAGAAGGGCGAGGGCGGCTTCAAGGACCGCGACCTGTACGTGTTCTGCGGCGGCCCGGACGGCAACTTCACCGCCCACCCCACCCTGACCGGCAAGAGCCTGAAGGACCTGAAGGACAAGACGGGGAAGGCGCTGGGCGAGGAGATCTACAAGACGGCCGAGCCGGGCAAGATCGGCGAGGTCGCCTACATGTGGTACCGCCCCGGCACCACCGAGCAGGTCCAGAAGGTGAGCTACGTCACCAAGGTGGGCGACCAGGTCTGCGCGGTGGGCTATTACAAGTAGTCCATGTCCTGGTACGAGCGGCTCAGCGGCCTCGATGCGATGTTCCTCTACATCGAGGAGCGCACCGCCCACATGCACGTGGGGGCGGTGGCGGTCTTCGAGGGCAAGGCCCCGGCGTACCGCGACCTGATCGCGCTCATCGCGTCCCGGCTCGACCGGGCGCCCCGCTACCGCCAGCGGCTGGCCTTCGTGCCGCTCGGCCTGGGGCGCCCGGTGTGGATCGACGACGCGAACCTCGACCTCGAGTACCACGTGCGCCACACGGCGCTGCCGCCCCCCGGCGGCGTCGAGCCGCTGAAGAAGCTGGCGGCGCGGATCTTCGCCCAGCGCCTCGATCGGGACCGGCCGCTCTGGGAGCTGTGGCTCGTGGAGGGGCTCGCCGGCGACCGCTTCGCCGTCATCTCGAAGACGCACCACTGCATGCTCGACGGCGTGTCCGGCGCCGACCTCGCCACCGTGCTCCTGGGCGTCGATCCGGACGACGTGGCGCCGGCCGAGCCCGCACCCTGGACTCCCCGCCCCGCCCCTGCCGCGGCCTCGCTCGTGGCCCGGTCGGTCGCCGGCCAGGTGACCCACCCGCTCCAGCTGGTGCGCGGCGCCTTCCAGCCCTCGAGCCCGGCCCGCCGCGTGCTGCTCGAGCTGGGGGCTGGGCTGAAGCCGCTCCTCGGCCTCTCGCGCCTGGGGCGCGCGCCCCCTCCTCGCTCAACCGCCCCATCGGCCCGCACCGGCGCTGGGAGATGGTGTCGCTCGACCTGGCGGAGGTGAAGGCCGTCCGGGCCGGCCTGGGCGGCACCGTGAACGACGTGCTCCTCGCGGTGGTCGCCGGCGCGCTCCGCCAGCTCTTCGAGGAGCGGGACGAGCCGCCGCCCGCCGAGATCCGCGCGCTCATCCCGGTCTCCGTCCGGGGGAACGACTCGCCGGGGGCGCTGGGGAACCGCGTCACCGCCCTCTTCTGCGCGCTGCCGGTGGGCGAGCCCGACGCCTGGAAGCGGCTTCGGGCGGTCGCCGGCGAGATGAAGTCGCTGAAGGAGAGCGGCCAGGCCGTGGGCGCGCTCGCCTGGACCCACCTCGGCGACTTCGCGCCGCCGGCCCTGCTCGCCCAGGTGGCTCGCTTCCAGTCCACCTTCCGCTACATGAACCTGGTGGTCACGAACATCCCCGGGCCGCAGCAGCCCATCTACCTGCTCGGGCGGAAGATGCTCGAGTGGTACCCGCTCGTCCCGCTGGCGCAGGGGCAGACGCTCGGGATCGCCATCCAGAGCTACGACGGCAGGATCGGCATCGGCCTGCTCGGCGACGCGGAGGCGCTGCGCGACCTGCCGGTGCTGGCGAAGGCCATCCCGGCGGCGCTGGCCGAGCTGACGGCGCTGGCGGCCAAGGCCAGCGCGGCGGGAGGGCGCTGACGCATGGCCTTCGTGGAGCAGCCGGGCTACCGCATCCACTACCAGTCCTTCGGCGATCCGGGGGCGCCGCCGCTCCTCCTCATCATGGGGCTGGGGATGGGCTCCGACGCCTGGGACACGCTTCCCACGAGGCTCGCCGAATGGTTCCACGTGGTGGTCTTCGACAACCGGGGCATGGGGTCGTCCTCCCCCTCTCCGGGCGGCTTCCGCATCCGCGACCTCGCCGACGACGCCGCCCGCGTGCTGGACGCGGCGGGGATCGCGCAGGCCAGCGTCTTCGGGATCTCGATGGGCGGCATGATCGCGCAGGAGCTGGCGCTGCAGTACCCGTCGCGCGTCCGCTCGCTCGTGCTGGGCGCCACCTTCGGCAGCCAGCTGCGGAGCCACAAGCCCGGCCTCGGCGTGGCCCGCGACCTCCTGCTCGTGACCCTCTCCTCCCGCAACCCGCGGCGGATGGCGCGCCTGCTGGTCTCGAACGAGTTCCTGGCCGGCGAACCGGGGGCGCTTCGTCCAGTGGCTGGAGAAGCTCGGCCACCCCCGGCGGACGGCGGCGCGGCGGCAGATCCTGGCCATCGCCCGGCACGAGGCGGAGGACCGGCTCCCGCAGCTGCGCATCCCCACGCTCGTCCTCAGCGGGAACCAGGATCGCCTGGTGCCGGTGGAGAACTCGCGCCGGCTGGCGCGCATGATCCCGCGGGCGCGGCTCGTGGAGCTGCCCGGCGTGGGGCACGCCTTCCCGTTCGAGCGGCCCGAGGAGACCATCCGGGCCGTGGTGGAGCACTGCCTGGGCGAGGTGACCGTCGCCGCGCCCTGAGCCTACTTGCTGCCGCCCGCAGCAGGAGGCTTCGGGGCCTGGCAGCGGTAGGCGACGCCAAAGTAGATCCACGTGGAGGATCCCCTCTGGCCCGAGTATTCGGAATAGTAACGAAAGTGCGTCGCGCCGAAATCCCGGGCCTGCTTCATCGCGTCATTCATCGCCCCGGTCTCGTCCAGAGGACTGCGCTGGGTCATCCCCGTCACCTTGCCCAGGTTCTTGCAGGCGCCCGGCGGCGTCCCCGTCACCACCATGACCTGAGCCGGTTCCTCTGCGACCCCTGCGCCTGCGAGCGCCAGCAGGGTGAATGCGCCAATGAAGAACCGCACCCGTGCGCGGGCCTTGCACCCTCGAGTGTTCATCCGTTCCCCCTTGATGGCGACCGCCTCTAGCCCGGCACCGCTCCCCGCACCTTCTCGCTCGAGAAGTAGACCACCTTCCGGGTGCGCATCACATCGCCGAGCGGGCGGTGGTCGAGGAGCGCCGACCACGGGTCGAAGACGGCGCCCTCGATGCGCCGCGACAGCTCGGCGTCCCCCGACGCCGGCTCGTGGCGGGGCAGGACCAGCCGGGCCACGTTCAGGTACGGGGCTTCCGTCTCGGGCCAGTCGACGGAGGCGTCCTCGATGGGCGTGACCCGCTCGTCGGTGAAGAACTGCAGCTGGAGGTCGAAGGTGAGATCGGCCTTCGACAGGCGCCCGAGCACGTCGGCGGCCCAGTCCTCGTTCGCGCCCGGCGTCGGGGTGGTGCTCGCCGGCAGCATGCGGACCCGGGCCGCGTACGGACCGCAGGCGATGGGGGCGGCGCTGTAGAACTTCTCGGTCGCGAAGCCGCTGAAGGGGCGGCCGATGCTGCGGGCGAACCGGGCCAGGAACTTCGCCCCGCCGACGAGGCCGTAGCGCCGGAAGACGTGGGCGGCGAGCGCTCCCCCGCCCTTCCCGGCGGCGAGGACCAGCTCCACGAACTCGTCGCTCCGGGCAAAGGCGAAGGCCGCGTGATTGATGAGCAGGAAGTCCTGGCACGTCGTCTCGCCGCCCAGCGCGCCGGGGCCGTGCAGCCCGCGCACCTTCACGGCGAAGCCGCGCACGTCGGGGCGCTTGTCCGGGGCGCGATCGGCGCTCCCGTTCGACAGCCGCACCCAGGCGTCGTGCGGCCCCGCCAGGGCGAAGAGCCCGTGGCGGGCGTGCTCCGGAAGGCCGGGGAGCACGTCGAGCCGCCCGGCGATCCCGAGGACCTGCTTGCGGTGGAGCGCCCGGCCCGGGCCGAAGCGCTCCGACTTGCGCCGCTGCATCTCCTCGAAGGCCGCGGCGTACCTCGCGAACCGCTCCTCCTCGTCGGGCGCCACCTTCTCCTGCCATCGCGGTGCTGGGCTTCGCCATGGAGGGGCTCATACCGGCGGGCGGAGCCCTTCGCACGGACCGGGCCGGCTACTTCGGCTCGCGCAGCATGACGAGCAGCATCCGCGTGCGCTCCTCGGCCTCGAGGGCGTGCGGGATCCCGGCCGGCATCCGCGTCACCCCGCCCGCCGGCGCCTTCACCGGCGCGCCGCCGATGGTGAGGGTCATCGCGCCCTCGAGGATGAAGACCAGCGCGTCGAACGGGGAGGTGTGCTCGGTGAGCCCCTGCCCCTTCTCGAAGGCGAAGAGGGTGACGTTGCCGCCGCCGGTCTTGGCGAGCACGCGGCTCGCGATGCCGTGCGGCGCGTAGGCGATCAGGTCCTCGAAGCGGAGCGACTCGGACGCCGGAAGCGTCGTCTCGCTCGTGGCCATCGGCAGCGCCATGTGGGCCTCCTGGCTAGTGCTGGTCCCGGATGTCGGCCAGCGTGGTCTTCTCGAGGAACTCCCGGTAGGCCTGGTTCACTCCGCCCCAGGAGACGTGGGCCGAGCACGCGCCGGTCTCCCGGCACGGCTTGTCGGGGCGGAGCAGGCAGCCCGCCTTCACGCGCTTGCCCTCGAAGGGCGTCACCACCTCGACCAGCTTGATCCGCTCCGGGGCCCGGGCCAGCCGGTAGCCGCCCTTGGCCCCGCGCGCCGCCGTGAGCACGCCGCTGCGGGCCAGCGTGGCCAGCACCTTGGAGAGGTAGTCGGGCGGGATCTTCAGCTTCCGCGCCATGTCGCGCCCCAGCACCGCCTCGCCGTCGGCGTGGGCCGCCAGCCAGGCCGTGGCCCGCAGCGCGTGGGTGGTGGAGGCGGAGAAGTTCACGCCGCCCAAGGTAACCGATCCCGCGCCGGAGACACATCCCCCTGGACACACAATCGGGATTCTGGATAGACTTATCCATTATGGACGCCATCGAACTCCTCATGGACGAGCACCAGCTCATCCTCCGCTCCCTCGACGCGCTCGACGCCTTCGCCGCGAAGCTCTCCCGCGGCGACGAGGACAAGGCCGAGCTCGGCCGCTTCGTCCGCTTCATCCGCGAGTTCGCCGACGCGCGCCACCACGGCAAGGAGGAGGACATCCTCTTCCGGGCCATGGTGGCGGCCGGCTTCCCGCAGGAGTCCGGCCCCATCGCGGTCATGCTCATGGACCACGCGTCCGGCCGTGCCTTCGTCGGCAGGATGGCGGAGCGCGCCGCCCAGCCCGCTCCCTGGACCGACGCGGATCGGGACGCCGCCGTCGCCGCCGCCCGGGGCTACGCCGAGCTCCTCCGCAGCCACATCCGCAAGGAGGACCAGATCCTCTACCCGATGGCCCGGCAGCGGCTGCACGTGGAGGCGCTCGCCCGGGTGGACCGCGACTGTGCCGCCTTCGAGGCAGTGCAGGTCGCATCGGGGGGTGACGCCCTGAAGGGTCTTGCGGCGGAGCTGGCGCAGCGCCACGGTGAAGGTGCGGCGTAGCGAGGGAGGGGGATCCCATGCGTGCCGTCCGGACTGGCTTCCTGTCGTTGCTCGTCGGTGTCGCCTCCGTCGCAGGCGCCGCCGAGCCCTCCGCGGAAACGGGCCGGGCCCTCTTCATCGGGGCCCGCGCCTTCCAGGCCGGAGGCGCCCCCTGCGGCGCCTGCCACGCCATCGGCGGCGAGGGGGTGCCCTTCACCGCCACGCTCGGCCCGGAGCTCTCGACGAGCCTCGCCGGCATGGACACCGAGGCGCTCCTGGGGCTGCTCGACACCCTCCCCTTCCCCACCATGGTTCCCGTCTACGACGGGCACGCGCTCACGGAGGCCGAGCGGGCCGACCTGGCCGCCTTCCTCATCCCCGCCGCGAAGCGCGGGCCGCCCGCCGCCACCCTGCACTTCGTGGCCTGCGGAGCGCTCGTCGCGCTCCTGCTCTTCGCCGGGCTGGCCGCGAACTCGCGCCGGCGCAAGCCGCGCTCCCGGGCCCGCCTGATCGCCCGCGCGTACCCCTCGCACGACGGAGGCTCCCGATGAGCTGGGTGAAGGACATCTTCGATCCGGACGAGCGGCGCTGGGAGGAGATCTACCGGAACCGCTTCCAGACCGACAAGGTCGTGCGAAGCACCCACGGCGTGAACTGCACGGGCGGCTGCTCCTGGAACATCCACGTGAAGAACGGCGTGGTCGCGCTGGAGACCCAGGCCACCGACTACCCCCGCATCTCCTGCGACGTCCCGGCCTACGAGCCGCGCGGCTGCCAGCGCGGCATCTCCGCCTCCTGGTACCTCTACAGCCCGCTGCGGGTGAAGTACCCGTACCTGCGCGGCGTGCTCATGGACCTGTGGCGCGAGGCGCGCAAGCACCACACCGATCCGGTGGCCGCCTGGGCGTCGATCGTGGACGACCCCGCCAGGCGGCAGAGCTACCAGGAGGCCCGCGGCAAGGGCGGGCTGCGCCGCAGCTCCTGGGACGAGGTGCTCGAGCTCACCGCCGCGTCCACCATCCACACCATCCTGAAGCACGGCTCGGACCGCATCATCGGCTTCAGCCCCATCCCGGCCATGTCGATGCTCAGCTTCGCGGCCGGCTCGCGCTTCCTGCAGCTCCTCGGGCGGCGTGAACCTCTCCTTCTACGACTGGTACTGCGACCTGCCGAACGCGTCCCCGGAGGTCTGGGGCGAGCAGACCGACGTGGCCGAGAGCGCCGACTGGTATCACTCGAAGTTCATCGTCTCGATGGGCTCGAACCTGGGGATGACCCGCACCCCCGACGTCCACTTCGCCGCCGAGGCCCGGCACGACGGCGCGAAGCTGGTGGTGCTCTCCCCCGACTTCAGCATGACGTCCAAGTACGCCGACCAGTGGATCCCCGTCCACGCCGGCCAGGACGCCGCCTTCTGGCTGGCGGTGGACCACGTCATCCTGAAGGAGTTCCACCACCAGAAGCAGACCCCGTACTTCCTCGACTACGTGCGCCGCTACAGCGACGCGCCCTTCCTGGTGGAGCTGGAGACGCGCGACGGCGCGCTGCGCCCCGGCCGGATGCTGCGCGCGAGCCAGCTGGCCCGCACGAAGGACGTCGAGAACGGCGACTTCAAGTTCCTGGTCTGGGACGGCGCCGCCGGGGCGCCCCGCATGCCCCGCGGCACGCTGGGCTTCCGCTGGCAGCACGAGAAGGGGCAGTGGAACCTGGAGATGAAGGACGGGGTCGACGGCCGCGAGATCGACGCCCGGACCACGCTCCTCGACGCCACCCCCGACGTCGCCCAGGTGGCCTTCGACGAGTACGCCTCGGGCAAGGTGGCGATGCGCGGCGTGCCGGTGCGCACCGTCGAGACGCTCGAGGGCGTGGTGCAGGTGGCCACCGTCTACGACCTGCTCTTCGCGCAGTACGGGGTCTCCCGCGGCCTGCCCGGCGACTACCCGGCGAGCTACGACGACGCCGGCGCGGCCTACACCCCCGCCTGGCAGGAGGCCTTCACCGGCGTCACCGCCGCCGAGGTGATCCGCTTCGCCCGCGAATGGGCCACCACCGCGGAGAAGACCGGCGGCAAGTGCTCGGTCATCATCGGCGCCGGCGTGAACCAGTGGTACCACTCCGACCACGCCTACCGCGCCGCCATCGCCGGCCTCGTCCTCTGCGGGTGCATCGGCAAGAACGGCGGCGGCCTCAACCACTACGTGGGGCAGGAGAAGCTCGCGCCGGTGGCGCCCTGGTCGGCGCTCGCCTTCGCGCTCGACTGGGCCGGCCCGCCCCGGCTGCAGAACGCGCCCAGCTTCCACTACGTCCACTCCGACCAGTGGCGCTACGAGCGGGCCGGCGAGGACGAGAAGCTGAACCCGCTGCCCGGGCCGAGCGCCTTCGCCACCCGCCACACCATGGATCACCAGGCCCGCGCCGTGCGCATGGGCTGGCTTCCCTTCTTCCCCCAGTTCGACCGCACGCCGGTCGCGGTGGTGAAGGACGCGAAGGCGGCCGGCGCGAAGACCGACGCCGAGGTGAGCGCCTGGGTGGTGACGCAGCTGAAGGAGAAGAAGCTCAAGTTCTCGGTGGAGGACCCGGACGCGCCGGCCAACTGGCCGCGCCTCTGGTTCATCTGGCGAGGCAACGCCCTCATGTCGTCCGCCAAGGGGCACGAGTACTTCCTGCGCCACTACCTGGGCACCCACTCGAACACGGTGGCCCCGGAGACGGCCAAGGGCGAGGTGGAGGACGTGGCCTGGCGGGAGCCCGCCCCGAAGGGAAAGCTCGACCTGGTCGTCGACCTCAACTTCCGGATGGACACGACCGCGCTCTACTCCGACGTCATCCTGCCCGCGGCCACCTGGTACGAGAAGGACGACCTCAACTCCACCGACATGCACTCGTTCATCCACCCCCTGCAGGCGGCGGTCCCGCCCTGCTGGGAGTCGAGGAGCGACTGGGACATCTTCAAGGCCATCGCCGAGAAGGTGAGCGAGCTCGCCCAGGTGCACCTGCCCGACCCGGTGCGGGAGATCGTCACCCGCCCGCTCCAGCACGACACCCCCGCCGAGATGGCGCAGCGGGAGCTTCGCGACTGGGCCGAGGGCGACTGCGAGCCGGAGCCGGGGAAGACCATGCCCGGCCTCTCCTACGTCGATCGCGACTACGTGAACCTGGCCAACAGGTTCAAGTCGTTCGGGCCGGTGGTGCGCACCCAGGGCATCGGCGCCCACGGCATCACCTGGCCGGTGGACGACCTCTACGACGAGCTGGTCCGCGACAGGGCCCGGGAGGAATGGGGCGGCGTCCGCTACCCGTCCATCGCGAACGCCAAGGACGCGGCCAACGTCATCCTGCACCTCGCCCCGGAGACGAACGGCGAATCGGCCTTCCGCGCCTTCGCCGCCGAGGAGAAGAAGGTCGGGCTGCCGCTCACCGACCTCGTGGCCGGGAGCCGGAACGTCCGGACCACCTTCGCCGACCTGGCCCGCCAGCCCCGGCGCCTCATCGACTCGCCGTGCTGGACCGGCATCACCGGAAACGGCCGCACCTACTCGGCCTACTGCCTGAACGTGGAGCGGCTCGTCCCCTGGCGGACGCTCACCGGCCGGCAGCACTTCTACCTGGACCACCCCGGCTTCATCGCCTTCGGGGAGTCGCTCCCCACCTACAAGCCCAAGCCGTCGGCCGACGTCGTCCGCGACCTCACGTCGTCGGGCAGCGCCGAGAAGAGCCTGCAGCTCAACTACCTGACCCCGCACGGGAAGTGGGGCATCCACTCCACCTTCGGCGACAACCTCCGCATGCTGTCGCTCTCCCGCGGCACCCATCCGCTCTGGGTGAACGACCAGGACGCGGCGCGGATCGGGCTCCAGGACAACGACTGGGTCGAGGCCTGGAACGACCACGGCGTGGTGGTGGTGCGCTGCGTGGTCTCGGCGCGCATCCCGGCCGGGCTGTGCCTGCTCTACCACGCGCCGGAGCGGACCATCGGCGTGCCCAGGAGCCCGGAGCGCGGCGGCAAGCGGGCCGGCGGCCACAACAGCCTGACGCGGGTTCGGCTCAAGCCCACGCTCATGCTGGGCGGCTACGGCCAGTTCACCTTCGCCCTCAACTACTGGGGACCCACCGGGAACAACCGGGACACCTTCATCCGCGTGCGCAAGCTGGCCGGCGCGCCGCAGTACTGACCGGGGACACGCCATGAACGTGCGCTCTCAGATCTCGACGGTGTTCCACCTGGACAAGTGCATCGGCTGCCACACCTGCAGCGTCGCCTGCAAGAACCAGTGGACCGACCGCCGCGGCATGGAATACGCGTGGTGGAACAACGTCGAGACCAAGCCCGGCACCGGCTACCCCAGCTCCTGGGAGGACCAGGAGCAGTACAAGGGCGGCTGGAAGCGGGACGGCGACGGGGTGAAGCTGCGCCAGGGCGGCCGGATCGCCAGCCTCTCGCGGATCTTCTCGAACCCGCTGCTCCCGGTGCTCGACGACTACTACGAGCCCTTCACCTACGACTACGGGAACCTGTTCAGCGCCGCCGGCCGGCAACGACCAGCCCACGGCGCGCCCGATCTCCGCTGCTCGACGGCAAGCCCATGGAGATCCGGAGCGGCCCGAACTGGGACGACGACCTCTCCGGCTCGCCGGTCTACGCCGCGCAGGATCCCAACCTGGCCGGGCTCTCGGAGGCGGAGCGCCAGGAGCTGCAGGGCATCGAGCGGATGGTCTTCTTCTACCTGCCGCGCATCTGCAACCACTGCCTGAACGCCGCCTGCGTCGCCGCCTGCCCGTCGGGGGCCATCTACAAGCGCGGCGAGGACGGCATCGTGCTCGTGAACCAGGACCGCTGCCGCGGCTGGCGCATGTGCGTGTCGGCCTGCCCGTACAAGAAGATCTACTTCAACTGGTCCACCGGGAAGTCGGAGAAGTGCATCCTCTGCTACCCGCGCCTCGAGGCCGGCGAGGCCCCGGCCTGCTTCCACACCTGCGTGGGGCGCATCCGCTACCTGGGCGTGCTGCTCTACGACGCCGACCGGCTCACCCAGGCGGCCGGGAAGACCGACCTCGAGCTGGTGGCCGCGCAGCGGGACGTCATCCTCGACCCGTGGGATCCGGCCGTCGTCGCCGCGGCCCGCCAGAACGGCGTGCCCGACGCGGTGATGGAGAGCGCCCGGCGCTCCCCGGTGTACCGCTTCGTGAAGGAGTGGGAGATCGCGCTGCCGCTCCACCCCGAGTACCGCACGCTGCCGATGCTCTTCTACGTGCCGCCGCTCCTCCCCGCCATGGCGCAGGACGCGGCCGAGGGAGAGGCGAGCTTCTTCACCTCGCTCGAGAAGGCGCGGCTCCCGCTCAAGTACCTGGCGTCGCTCTTCACGGCGGGCAACGAGGAGCTCGTGAAGGACGCCTACCGCAAGCTCATGGCGGTGCGGCTGCACCGCCGCGCGAAGCAGGTGGGCGACCTGGCCGCGTCGATTGTCGCCGGCGCGATGGCCGAGGCCGGCCTCACGCCGGCCGCGGCCGACGACATCTACCGCCTGACCTCGCTCGCCAGCATGGACGAGCGGATCGTCATCCCGCCCATGATGCGCGAGGGGTTCACCGAGCCCACCGTCGAGCCGCAGCGGCAGAACGCGGCCGGCCTCGCCTACCTGCGCCCGCCCCCGGGGAGGTGACCCGTGACCGACCTGGAACGGCAGCGGCAGGTCTTCGAGAGCTTCGCCGAGCTGCTCTCGTATCCCGTGAAGGACCCCGCCCCGGCCGCCCGGCGCTGCCGGGAGCTCCTGCTGGCCCGCGACTCGGCCGATCACCTGGCCCGGTTCGTCGCCCGGGCCGAGCGGGCCCGCCCCCACGAGCTGGAGGAGGTCTACTCGGCCACCTTCGACCTCGACCCCGCCTGCGCCCCCTACGTGGGGCACCACCTCTGCGGGGAGGGCCCGAAGCGCGGCGTCTTCATGGCGAAGCTCGCCGACGTCTACCGGCAGGACGGCTTCCTGGACGGCCGCCCGGACGGCGAGCTCCCCGACCACGTCTCGGTGGTGCTGCGCTACCTGTCGGCGGTGCCGGCGGGCCCGGGCCGGCAGGCGCTGCTCGACGACGCGCTCGTCCCGGCGCTCGACAAGATGCTCGCGGCGCCGCTCGACCCGGAGAACGTCTACCGCTCGGTGCTGGCCGCCCTGCGGGAGGAGGTGGCGTGATGGACGCCTTCCTGTTCGGAGTCTTCCCCTACGTGGCGCTGGGCGTGACGGTCGTCGGCTTCCTCCGGCGCTTCCGGGTCCTGCGCTACACCGTGACCACGTCCTCCTCGCAGATGCTGGAGAGCCGGCTGCAGTACTGGGGCTCGGTCTCCTGGCACTACGCGATCCTGCTCATCCTGCTCGCCCACCTGGTCGCCATCTTCCTGCCCGGGCTGATGGAGGCCGCCCTCTCCGCCCCCGGCCGGCTGCTGGCCGTCGAGGTGACCGGGCTCGCGCTGGGGATCACCGCGCTCTGGGGGCTCCTCGTGCTCGGCGTCCGGCGCTTCACCCTGCGCGGCGAGACCACCTGGCTCGACTGGACGGTGATGGCTCTCCTGCTCGTCCAGGTCGCCACCGGCGTCTACACGTCGGTCACGGCCCGCTGGGGCTACGCCTGGTTCACCTACGTGGCCACGCCCTGGCTGGGCTCGATCGTCCGGTTCACGCCCCGTCCGGAGCTGATGGCCAACCTGCCCGCGGCCTTCAAGATCCACGCGGTGAACGCCTTCGTGCTGCTCGCGCTCGTCCCCTACACCCGGCTCGCCCACATCTTCGTCGCGCCCATCGAGTACCTGTGGCGGCTGCCGCAGGTGGTCATCTGGCGGCGCCCCCGCCCGGCGTCGAACGGAGGCTCGCGATGATGTCCGCGCTCTCGATGCTCTCCCGGGTGCTCGACCCCTGGGACGTGGAGGACAAGACCTTCTGGGAGAACGAGGGTCACGCCATCGCCAGGCGGAACCTCTGGATCTCCATCCCTTCGCTGCTGCTCTCCTTCGCGGTCTGGATGGTGTGGAGCGTGGTGGTGGTGCGGCTGCCGGAGGTGGGATTCGCCTTCACCACCGACCAGCTCTTCTGGCTGGCCGCGCTCCCGGGCCTCTCCGGCGCGACCTTGCGCATCTTCTACTCGTTCATGGTGCCCATCTTCGGCGGGCGGAAGTGGACGGCCATCTCCACGGCGTCGCTGCTCCTCCCCGCGGTGGGCATCGGCTTCGCCGTGCAGGACCCGACCACGAGCTACACCACCATGCTGGGGCTGGCGCTCCTGTGCGGCTTCGGCGGCGGCAACTTCGCCTCCAGCATGGCGAACATCAGCTTCTTCTTCCCCAAGGCGCAGAAGGGCACGGCGCTGGGGCTGAACGCCGGGCTCGGCAACCTGGGCGTCTCCACCATGCAGTTCGTGGTGCCGCTCGTCATCACGGCCGGCGTCTTCGGGACCCTGGGCGGCCCGCCGCAGCTGACGCCCAGGGGAGAGACGATCTGGCTGCAGAACGCGGGCTTCATCTGGGTGCCGTTCGTGGCCCTCTGCGTGGTGGCGGCCTGGTTCGGGATGAACGACATCGCGTCGGCGAAGGCCTCCTTCCGCGACCAGGCGATCATCTTCCGGCGCAAGCACAACTGGATCATGTGCTGGCTCTACACCGGCACCTTCGGCTCCTTCATCGGCTTCTCGGCCGGGCTCCCGCTCCTCATCAAGGCCCAGTTCCCCGGCGTCGACCCGGTGAAGTACGCCTTCCTCGGCCCGCTGGTGGGCGCGCTGGCCCGGCCCGTGGGCGGCTGGCTCTCCGACAAGCTGGGCGGCGCCCGGGTCACCCTCTGGAACTTCGTGGCCATGGCGGCGGCGGCCGGCGGGGTGATCGCGTTCCTGCCCGAGTGGAGCAAGCACAAGGGGCTCCACGAGGGGAGCTTCGCGGGCTTCCTCACCATGTTCCTGCTGCTGTTCCTCACCTCCGGCATCGGGAACGGCTCCACCTTCCGGATGATCCCGGTGATGTTCCTCACCTTCCACGAGCGGCTGGTGGGGGGGCAGGGAGCGGCGGGGCTCGCCCAGGCGCGCAAGGACGCGGCCAAGGAGTCGGCGGCGGTGATCGGCTTCAGCTCGGCCGTGGCCGCCTACGGCGCCTTCTTCGTCCCGCGGGCCTACGGCATCTCGATGAAGGCGGCCCACACGCCCGCCTGGGCCTTCGTGGGGTTCATCGCCGTGTACGTGAGCTGCATCCTCATCACCTGGTGGTTCTACGCGCGCCGTCGCGCCGAGATGCCCTGCTAGCGAGCGCGCACATGGAACGTTCGGAGAAGTGGAAGCGCAACAGCGTGCTGGCGATG
Organism: uncultured delta proteobacterium; assembly: GCA_963766715.1. Lineage (GTDB taxonomy): Bacteria > Myxococcota > Myxococcia > Myxococcales > Anaeromyxobacteraceae > CAIOAK01. The sequence continues at coordinate 28,827 of CAVYBH010000014.1, read as the reverse complement.
AACACCTTCGGGTTCACGGTGATGTTCGCCGTGTGGGTGATCTTCGCCATCGTCGGGATCGCCATCCGCAAGGAGCTCTCGCTCGGCGAGACCGAGTTCGCGCTGCTGGTCGCGCTCCCCATCCTCACCGGGTCGCTCCTGCGGCTCCCCATCGGCATGGCCACCGACTGGATCGGCGGCCGCCCCATCTTCACGGCGCTGCTCGCCTCGAGCGCGATCCCGCTCCTGCTGCTCTGCTTCGCCACCCAGTACTGGCAGTACCTCGTGCTGGGGCTCTTCATCGGCCTGGCCGGGACCACCTTCGCGGTGGGCATCGCCTACACCTCGGCCTGGTTCCCGCAGCGGCTGCAGGGCACCGCGCTCGGCATCTTCGGAGCGGGGAACACCGGCGCGTCGCTCACCAAGCTGCTCGCCCCGGGGCTCATGACGGTGGTGCCGGCGGGCGGGCTCGGGCTCATCCCGGGCGGCTGGCGCTTCGTACCCTTCGTCTACGCCATCGCGGTGCTCGTGACGGCCGCCGTCTACTGGACCTTCACCTACACCGACCACTCGCACCACAAGCAGGAGACGATTGCGCAGCTGCTCTCGCCGCTCCGGCACGTGCGGGTGTGGCGCTTCAGCCTCTACTACTTCCTGGTCTTCGGCGGCTACGTGGCGCTCTCGCTCTGGCTGCCCAAGTACTACATCGACGTCTTCGGCCTCTCCGCTCGAAGGACGCGGCCCTGCTCGCCGCCATCTTCGTCTTCCCCTCGGGCATCATCCGCGCGCCGGGCGGCTGGCTCTCCGACCGCTACGGTGCACGGACGGTGATGTACTGGGTGCTCTCCGATCTGCGTGGCGACCACCTTCCTGCTCTCGTTCCCCGACGTCGACCTGGGCTTCATCGTGCCGGCCAAGTACGTGGGCGCGGGCGAGGCGCCGCACCTGTCGCTGCGGATGACCCCGACCCTCTTCACGGTCCTCGTCTTCGTGCTCGGCCTCGCCATGGGGATCGGCAAGGCGGCGGTCTTCAAGCACATCCCGCACTACTTCCCGGACAAGGTGGGCTCGGTGGGCGGACTCGTGGGCGTCATCGGCGGGCTCGGCGGCTTCGTCATGCCCATCCTCTTCGGGGCCATGACCCAGGCCACCCACCTGCCCACCACCACCTTCGCGTTCCTCTTCGCCCTGTCGGTCACCTGCCTCGTCTGGATGCAGGTGGTCGTCCGGCGCATGTCGCGGGAAGCCGCGCCCAACATCGCGGAAGACCTGGAGTCCGGGTTGCAGGTGCAATGAGTGACCGCCCCGGATCGGTTCCCCCCAAGGCTGGAACATGAATGACGCATTGTCCCAGAACCGACATCGGACCAGCATGAACGGAAAGCGAGCAGCAGGCGTGCAGCCTCGAGCGCAGGCGAGACACCAGGGGGGCGGGTCTTGAGCACCAAGCGCTGGTCGAAGCGTTGGCTGGTCATCGCGAGCCTGACGGGCATGGCGGTCGGCGTCGCCGGGTTCACCTTCGACTACGCCGCCGGGCTCTCCTACCTGAGCAGCAATCCGAAGGCCTGCGTCAACTGCCACATCATGAACGACCAGTTCGACTCGTGGCGGCGGGGCCGCACCACGCCGCCGCCACCTGCTACGACTGCCACCTGCCCGTGACCTTCCCGGAGAAGTACCTGGCGAAGGGGCGGAACGGCTGGCACCACTCGGTGGGCTTCACGCTGCAGCCGTCCAGCACCGGGAACCCGGACGAGACGCTCCACTTCGTGGAGCCCATCCGCATCAAGCCGACCAACAGCCAGATCCTGCAGGACAACTGCCTGCGCTGCCACGGCGACCTCGTCGACGAGGTCGTCCGCGGCAGCACGTGGTCCGACGACGCCATCCGCTGCGTGCACTGCCACCGAGGGGTGGGGCACGGGGCCTCGAGCTAGGGGGAATCATGAACGACACCAGCAATCGCCGGCCCATCGGCGCGTACATCGGGATCGCAGCCGTGGTGGCGCTCGTCACGGCCGGCGCCACGGCACTGCTCGTCAACATCTTCCAGCGCAAGCAGGAGGCGAAGAGCACCTTCGTCAAGCTGGTGGAGGTGACGGAGAACGACGTCGACCCGGCCAAGTGGGGCGTCAACTGGCCGCGGGAGTACGACGGCTACAAGCGCACCTCCGAGCCCACCAGCACCAAGTACGGCGGCGGGCAGCGGAGCTCCGAGGGCACCACGCCGGAGAAGTCGGTGCGCGACCCGTGGCTGCCGCGCATCTTCTCGGGCTACCTCTTCGCCATCGACTACCGCGACCGCCGCGGCCACGCCTTCATGCTGCAGGACCAGGCGGAGACGAAGCGGAACGTCCCCGCGGAGAACAAGCAGTCGGGCAACTGCCTCCACTGCCACGCCTCGATCATGCCGCTCTACCGGAAGCTGGGGGCGGAGGCGCTTCCCAAGGCGCCGGAGGCCGAGCAGATCCAGAAGGGGCTCCAGCTCGTCAGCGAGATGAACTACTGGGACGCGCACAAGCTGCTCGAGCAGACCACCGGCGGCAAGGCCCACCCGGTCTCCTGCGTCGACTGCCACGATCCCAAGACCATGGAGCTGCGGGTGACCCGGCCGGCCTTCATCACCGGCATCCAGAAGCTGGCCGCGTCGAGCGCCGACGTGCCCCACCTGCCCAGCATCGAGAAGTGGCGCCGCGGCGACAAGAAGACCCCGTACGATCCGAACGAGGACGGCACCCGCCAGGAGATGCGCTCGTACGTGTGCGGCCAGTGCCACGTCGAGTACTACTGCGGCAAGGGCATGACCATCTTCTTCCCCTGGGCCGAGGGGCTCCAGGTGCAGCAGATGGAGCACCTGTACGACAACATGCAGGTGAAGGGGAGCCGCTTCAAGGACTGGACCCACGCCGAGACCGGCATGGAGCTGCTCAAGGCCCAGCACCCCGAGTTCGAGGTCTGGAGCCAGGGCATCCACGCGAAGAGCGGGGTGGCCTGCGCCGACTGCCACATGCCCTACAAGCGCGAGGGCGCGCTCAAGGTGTCGGAGCACTGGGTGCGCAGCCCGTTGCTCTCGGCCAACCGCTCCTGCGCCACCTGCCACCCGTACAACGACGAGGAGCTGAAGGCCCGGGTCATCGCCATCCAGGACCGGCACTTCGCGCTCATGAGCCGGGCCGGCGCGGCCGCGGTGAACATGATCGACGCCATCGTGGCGGTGCGGAAGCCCTACGACGAGCGGAACCGCCCCGCCGCCGTGGCGAAGGCGAAGGAGACGCTCGAGAAGAAGGAGGCGTTCCTGAAGGCCTCGAAGGAGGAGCAGGAGAAGATGCTCGCCGGGGAGACCAAGGCGAACCTGCTCGCGATGTGGCGGGCCGACGTGGAGAAGAGCCCGGCCCTCACCGAGCTCGGCAACCTCCAGCGGGCGGCCCAGTGGCGGCTCGACTTCGTGGCCGCCGAGAACTCCATGGGCTTCCACGCCCCGCAGGAGAACGCGCGCATCCTGGCGGAGTCGATCGACCTGTCCCGCCAGGCAGAGCTCAAGGCCGCGGCGCTGCAGAAGGCGCCCCTCGCGATGGTCGTGCCGGTACCCGCCCCGGCGCCCGCGCAGGGGGCGAAGAAGTAGCGCGCGGTCCCGAGGGGGGTGCCGTCCCGTCACCGGAGCGGGACGCACCCTGCCTCGTTCCTTCCTAGCGCTCCCGCTGCTCGACCAGCTCCTCGCGGTACTTCTCCGCGACGGCCGTGGCCTTGTCCTGGAGCTCCGGGCGGGAGCCTGGACGCTGCGTCCAGCCAGGCGTGCGCATCGGCGGCATCCAGCTCCTCCTGCAGCCGGGCGGCCCGCGCCCTGGGGCTCTCGGGAGTCGAGCCGGGAACCGGGGCGCCCTGGGCCTGCTGGCTTCCCCTTCGACCGCTCTCCGTGTCGCCGGGGACGGTGTCGGGCAATCCGGACCTGGCGCGCCCGTCGAATGCGGGACCCTCGTAGGCCGGCGGCGGCTTCCCCGGCGTCCGGCCCGGGTCGCCGAAGCTCTCCCGGATCTCCCGCTGCCGGCGCTGGAGCGCCTCGTCCCGCCGGTCGAGGTCCTGCACCTGGGCCGGGGTGAGGCCCAGCCGGTCGCGCTGGGCGAGGACCGCCGCGATGGAGGAGTGCGGGAGCGGTGGGGCCGCCGCCACGAGGAGGAGGACGGCGGCAAGCATCACGGACACGGTCTCGGACCTCCCCGCGCCGCCGGCCGGGCCGCGCGGGCGGAGTCTACCGCTGTCCGGCGCAGAGCGCCGCCGCTTGCTGGAAGCGCGGAAGCTCGGCGGCGGCCTCGAGCGAGATCTGGTCCATCACCTCGGCGCAGGCCTCCTGGCCGGCGTGACGGGCGAGCGTCTCGGCCGCGACCGAGCGGAGCGCCACCGGCGCGGCGCGAAGCACCGGGGCCAGCGCCGCGCGAAGCCGGGCCGGGCCGAGGACGTGCCCCAGCGTCCGGACGGCGGTGCGGCGGACCGGGAGCGGTGCGTCGGGCGAGTCGACCAGCGCCCGGGCGACGCTCTCCGCCTGCCCGCGATCCGCCCCCGCGAGAGCCGAGAGGGCGCCCGACCGGACCGACGGCCGGCGATCACCGGAGGAGGCGATCTCGGCCAGGACCGGCACGGCGTCCGGGCCCAGCGCCTTCCACCGCTCCGCGGAGATCGGGGTGTCGATGGCCCCGAGCAGCTCCTCCACCCGTTCCCGGACCTCGGCGCTCGCGGGTGGGGTCGTCGTCGCCGGGGGAGCGGCGAGGAGCGCGGCGGCGAGGAGCGCGAGGAGGTCGTTCATATCCCGCTCCTAGTGAACGAGTGGATTGGCGCGGACGATGCGCGCCTGCTGCGGCGTGACGGCGCCGGTGGACCGGGAGCCCAGGAGCCAGAACATGAGGTTCTCCCCTCCCCCGCAGACGCTGGACGGGTTGGCGAGCTGCGCCGTGCAGTCGATGGTGGTCACCTGGTAGGTCGTGGCCGTGACCGCGGCGGCGGAGCAGTTCGCCACCTGGGACGCAGGGGCGCAGGCGCTGCAGAGGCAGGTGGGCGTGTCCTTCACCGGGTCGAAGAGCGTCCCGGTGGACTCGGTGTCGTGGTAGAGGCCGAGGAAGTGGCCGGTCTCGTGGGCGGCGATGTACGCGGTGGCGTCCGGGCCGCAGGTGGTCGGGCTCACCGCACCCTGGCAGGCGGCGCTCCCGCCCCCGGTCAGATCCTGGATCGAGACCAGCGCGCCACTCCAGACCGTTCCGCCCGCCGACGAGGGCCCGGGCACGGTCCCGTCGATCCCGACCACGACCCCGGTGCCGGGCTGCGCCGAGATCAGCTGGTTCACCAGGAACAGGTTCATGGCGTTTCCCGGCGTGGACAGCTGGAGGATGGTCGCGACCTCGCTGCAGGGGCCGGACTGGTCCACGTTCACGCCGTTCGAGAACCTGGTCTTCACGGCGGGTGGCACGTCGACGAAGCCCACGGTGCCGAGCGTCAGCCCCGCGCCGGCGAGCACGGTGGCCAGGGTCTGGCGCATGCGGGCGACGGATGGATCGGTCGCCGCGGTGGCGGCGGTGAGCGTGTCGGTGACCAGGTAGAAGTTCACGTCGAGGACGCCGGTGGCCGGCACCGCGCCCTGCTTGAGGAGCACCTTCACGTCGTATCTCCCCGGCGGATAGCTCGTGGTCCCGTCGCCGACCACGCAGGACGCGCCAATCTGCTTGCACTCCTGGACCCAGTCGTTCACCACCACCGACCACGTTCCCTGTGGCACGCCCCCGTGGGCCGTGACGTAGTCGAGCATGTTGGTGGTGTTGGGAACGGTCATCGTCCCGGTCCAGGGGGATTCGGAGAAGAAGTAGACGGCGCCGATGCCGTTCTGCGTTCCCCAGCTGGCCGGATCGGCCGGGGGAACCGTGTTGTCGTCGAAGAAGACGGTCCCGCCCACGCTCACCGTGAGCGGCACGACGGTATTGTCGAGGACGGCGCCCCGGAAGGTGATCGTCCGGGCCGCCGCTGGATCCGCCCCCTGCTGCAGGAGGGTGACGCTGCCCGTGCTCGCCGGCACCTGGAAGGTGACCGTCTCGCCGACGGTGTGGATCCCCAGCTCGAGGACCTGGCTCGCCGGGAGGGCGGAGGCCTGCGGCGCGGGCAATGCGCACGCCGCAGGGGCGACCGCGACCGTGGCCGTCCCGGTGCGCGTCGGGTCCGCCGCGCTGGTCGCCACGACGTGGAAGGTTCCGGCCACGAGCGGCGCGGTGTAGAGGCCGGTCGGGGAGACGGTGCCCCCGGCGCTGCCCTCCTGCACCGACCAGCCGACCGCGGTGTTGGCCGTGCCCGTCACCGTGGCGGTGAACTGCACCGTCGCCCCCACGCCGATGGAGGCGGCGGACGGCGTCAACGTCACCGCCGGGGCGGCCGGCGGGGTGACGGTGACCGTGGCGAGCCCGCTCTTCGCGGCGTCGGCCTGGCTGGTCGCGACCACGTGGAAGGTGCCGGGCGACGCGGGCGCCGTGTAGAGGCCGCTCGGGGAGACGCTGCCGCCGGCGCTTCCCTCCTGGACGGACCAGGTCACGGCCGTGTTGGACGCGCCAGTCACCGTGCTCGCGAACTGGACGGTGGACAGGGCGGCCAGGGTGGTCGTTGCGGGTGCAACCGACACCGTCACCGCGGAGGATCCCCTCCGCTGCCGCCGCAGGCGGCGAGCCAGAGGAAGGCGACGAGGACGGGGGCGAGGCGTCGCATGGCTACCCCGAAGGCGGGAGAAACCGGCCGCCTGCATGGGAACACGGGAATGGCCTGCCTCTCTTCCCGAGGCGGGCATCTCCGTTGACACCGCTCGGCGCTAGAGTGGGCCACCCAGGCGCCGCGCCCGCGGCGCCGCACAGGAGCCCCCATGCCCCTCGTCACCCTGACCGTCCGCCGTCCCAAGTCGCCGCGATTTCAAGTCGGCCGTCCTCGGCGCCGTCCACCGGGCGCTGGTCGCCTCGGGCGTTCCGCAGAAGGACGTCTTCCAGCGCGTCCTCGAGCTCGGCGAGGACGACTTCCGCTACGACGGGGAGTGGCCCGATCTGGGCCGGAGCCGGACCGCCGACTTCGTCCTCGTCGAGGTGCTGCTCTCGGTGGGACGGAGCGTGAAGGTGAAGCGCAAGATCGTGGCCGACGTCATCGCCGGGCTGGCCAGGTCGCCCGGACTGCACCCCGAGGACGTGATGGTGGTCTTCAAGGAGACCACCTGGGAGAACTGGTCGTTCGCCGGCGGGCGCTTCCTGCACGTCTGAGCCGGCGGGGTCAGGGCGGGAAGCACCCCGCCTGGCGGAGGAAGTCGCGCGCCAGACCGGGACGGACCCGGGCCATCTCCTCGTAGCTCGACGTCTCCAGATGAAGCGCGAAGGCGCAGCCTCCGCCCGGCGACTCGACCCAGCCCACGAGCCAGCCCTCCCCGGTGGCCGAGGAGCCGGTCTTCGCGACCAGCCGCCAGCCGCGGCCCGTCTCCTGGGTGAGGATCTCCTGAACGAGGTCGAGGTTCTTCCTCGCAACCGGGAGCTGCCCGCGCTGGAGCCTGGCGAGGAACGCCACCTGCTCGTCGGGAGAGATGCGGAGCGAGCTTCCCAGCCAGAAGCGGTCGAGCCCGCCCGACACGTCCTGGTTGCCGTAGTCGAAGGTGGCGAGCCACTGCTTCATGCGCGGCTCGCCGACCTTGGTCGCGACCTCGCGGAAGAACCAGACGATGGACTTCGGGAGCGCGGTGCGGAGGGTCTGGTCCTGGCTCCAGGCGCGGACGTAGTCGGGACCGGGGGACGGGCTGGGCGGCGGGTACTTCTTCGCGTCCCAGGGCCAGCGGTCGTCGGGGCTCGCGACGACGCCGGTCTCGAGCGCGATCAGGCTCGACGGGATCTTGAAGGTGGAGAACGGGGCGTAGCGGGTGGCGCAGCCGGCGGGGTTCACGCGGAACGGCGTGCCGGTGCGCAGATCGAGGCTGGAGAAGGCGCCGGACGGTCCCAGGGGGGAACGGCGAGGCCTCCTTGGCGCGGGCCGCGCGGGCGGCCGCGGGGGCGGCGGCGAGGCTCTCGGCCTTCGAGTCGGCCATCTCGCGCGAGGCCACGGCGCCGGCGGTCGGCGACGCGGTCGGCGAAGCGGGCGCGGCGGACGGGTGCCTTGCGCGTCGGGCCTCCGGCGCCTCGCGCCGAGGCGTTCATGGCCGGCGCCACCGCCACGACGGGCGCCTCGGCCATCGGCCGGGGCGGCGCGACGCGTGCGGCGGGCGGTGCGGCAGGCGGCGCGGCGGGCGCGGACTCGGTCACCTTCCTGGACTCGGCCGGCCCGATCGCGACCACCTGGTTCCCGGCCGCCTCCCGGCGCGGGCTCTCGTCGAACCAGCGGAAGGTCACCCCGCCCACGACGAGCACGAGCGCCGCCACGGCCATCGCGGCGGCGGGGCGCGCCCAGGAGGACCGCCGGATCGGCGCCGGCGTCGCCACGGCCCGGCGCGCCGCCTCGACGAATCTCCTCTCGGCGCCCGGGGAGATCGGGCTCGGAGAGGCGGCCGGCAGCCGCCCGGGTGTGCATGAGCACCGTCAGCTCGGCCGCGCACTCGGCGCAGCCGGCCACGTGCGCCTCCACCTGCCGCCGGTCGTCCGTCTCGAGCTCTCCGTAGGCCAGGTCGAGCAGCCACTCCCGCGCTTCCTCGTGGGTCATGCCACCTCCTGCAGCGCGCGGCGGAGCGCCTCGAGCGCGTAGCGCATCCGGCTCTTCACGGTGGGAACGGGCGAGCCGGTGACCTCCGCGATCTCCGCGAAGGAGACCCCCTCGTACTCCCGGAGCAGGAAGACCTCCCGCTGCTCCACCGGCAGGCTCGGCGATGGCGCGGAGCAGGCGCGGCCGGAGCTCGGCGTCGCCGGCCGCGTCCTCCGGGAGCGCGCCCGCCGCTCGGGCACGAGCTCGCTCACCGGCCGTCCGCGCACCGGGGCGTCGAGCGAGGCGTGCGAGCGATGGGTGGCCCGCCGCGCCTCGTCGGTGGCCAGGTTGCGGGCCACCGCGTAGAGCCAGATCTTGAAGCGGCCATCGGCGTTCCAGCGGGGGGCGGCGTCGATGAAGCGCATCCAGCAGTCCTGGGCCAGGTCCTCGGCGCGGGCGTGGTCGCCGGTGAAGCGGGCCAGGAAGCGGAACACGCCCGGGCGGTGCCGATCGAGGAGGACCTCGAACGCCGCCACGTCTCCTTGCCGGTAGCGCGCCACGAGCGCCTCGTCGGTGTCCTGCGTCACCCGCGCCCATCCTACTCCCCGGGTCGAAGGACGAATCCTCCAGATCCTTTTCGGCCCTCGTCCGTTCCATCGGGAAAGGAGGCTTCACATGCGCGTCACGACACTCTTGGTCCTCGCCACCGTCCTCGGCTGCACCTTCCCGGAAGCCACCCCGGCGCGGGAGGACTCCCCGGCCGCCCGGGGAAGCTGGTCCTTCGAGCTCATCGACGACTCGGGGCAGGCGCTCCCGACGTTCTTCCACCGCGATCGCAGCTACGTGCTGGGCACGGCAGGGAAGCGCTACCGGGTGCGGGTGCGCAACCAGTCGGGACGGCGCGCCGAGGTGGTGGTGAGCGTGGACGGCCGCGACGTGATCGACGGCGGCCCGTCGGCGCTGGAGAAGCGCGGCTACCTGGTGGAGCCGTACGGCCAGGTGGTGATCGACGGCTACCGGCTCTCCGAGGACGCGGTGGCGGCCTTCAGGTTCGGGACGGTGTCGCGGTCCTACGCGGCGCTGGAGGGGGACGCGCGCGACGTCGGCGTGATCGGCGTGGCGGTCTTCCCGGAGCGGCGTGTCCGGGCCGTTCCCCTGCGGGAGGCGGCGCCCGCCGAGCGGAGCGCGAAGGCCGAGTCGATGCAGGACTCGGCGCGGCCGGCCTCGTGCTCCCCCATCTCCCTCCGCGGCCGGCGCCACCGCCGAGGCGAGGCGTCCCGGTCTGGGGACGAGCTTCGGCGAGGAGCACGACTCGCACGTGCAGCACGTCGCCTTCCTGCGGGAGAGCTCGCGCCCGGAGGTGACGCTCTCGCTTGCGCTACGACGATCGGGCCGGGCTGCTCGCCGCCGGCGTGAACGTGGACGGCAACCGCTGCGACCCGAACGACGCCCAGCTTCGCCGGAACGCCGATCCCTTCCGCCGCGACGCCAGCTACGCCCGGCCGCCCTCGGGCTGGTCGCCGAACCGGTCCTGAGGCGCTACCCGCCCCTGCGCTTTCCGTCCTCGACGAAGAAGGCGTTCAGGCGGGAGAAGGGCTCCGCGGCGGCGAACCCGTCGAAGGAGCCCTTCTCGGCGATCTCGCCGGCCGCACGAAGGAAGGCGCCCCAGGCCGTGCGCGAGAGCGCCGCGCCCACGCTGATGCGGCGAGCGCCCAGCTCGCGGAGCCGGGCGACGGTGAAGGCGGTTCCTCCGGCGAGCACGTTCACCGGCTTCGGCGCCACGGCCTTCACCACCGCGGCCACCTCCTCGGACGTGCGCAGGCCGGGCGCGTAGAGGCAGTCGGCCCCCGCCTCGGCGTAGGCGGTGAGGCGCCGGATCGACTCGCGGAGCGGGGAGGGATGGCCGACCAGGAAGCACTCGGCCCGGGCGGTGAGGACCACGCTGGTACTCCGATTCGTCGATGGCCTTCCGGGCCGCCTTCAGCCGCTCGACCGCCACGTCGAGCTCGAAGAGGGGCGCCGCCTTGTCGCCGGTGGCGTCCTCGATGGAGAGGCCCGCGACGCCGGTCGCGACGCAGAGGCGGACGCTCTCCGCCACGCCGGCCGCGTCGGCCCCGAACCCCGACTCGAAGTCGGCGTTCACCGGGACGTCGGCCGCGCCGGCGATGGCGCGGACGTGATCCAGCACCACGGCCCGGGGCACGCCGCCGTCGGGCAGGCCGAGCGAGAAGGCCATCCCCGCGCTGGTCGTGGCCAGCGCCGGGAATCCCAGGTGCTGAAGCGCGCGGGCCGAGCCCACGTCCCAGGGGTTCGGCATGACGAAGCAGCCGCGCTCGTGGAGGCGGCGGAAGGTGGCGCGAAGGACGGCGGGTTCGGCGGGCATGGGGTTCTTCCTCCCGCGGCTTCCCTAACCGGCGCGCCCCCCAGGTAAACGACGTACTGGGTGCGCCGGCGTCGTACCAGGCGCTCTCGCAGCCGGGCCACCAGCGGCGCGCGTCCTTTCGGGGGGAATCGGTAGGCGTTCGAGTAGGGCCGCTTGGGCTTCAACCCTGGCACCGGTGGCCGAGCGCCATGTACGCGGCCGCGTAACGCACCGCCCGGTCGGCCTCGGCGAAGTGGTAGGCCGAGAGCCTCCACTCGGCGAGCGTTCCGCCGCACCGCGCGCAGCGGTTGTGGTTGTCGCAGCGGCAGTGGACCGGGACCACACGCGGAGTCATGTCGCCGTTCCCCTCCCCCCGGACGGCCAGGTAGTCGCCCCGGAAGTCGCCGCAGCCGTCGCAGCGCTGGAGGCCCCCGGGAATGCCGTCTTCGCCCGCGCCGGAAAGGCGCTTCACGTCCTCGGGGGTGGCGCGGTGGCCGCGTTCGAGACCGTCGCCCACCAGGTAGCCGCGGCCCGGGTGGCGCCTGGCAAAGGCCTGAAGGTCGGCCCACCGGGCTCGGAGTTCGGGAGTCCCCTCGGGCGTCTCGGCGGTCGCGATGGCGCCGACGACCGGCGCGCCCCGGGGCAGCTCGCTGCTCGTCGATTCTGCACCCTCGGCGGCGACGTACACGGCCTCGGCCGCCCCCAGGCAGAGACAGGTGTCGAAGCCGGTTGGCCGCTGCCTGGCCACGCACGGCCTCCACGAGCCGCTCGCGCGGCCAGTCGGCCGGGAGCAACGAGATGTGCTGCAGGGTGGTCCGGCCGATGCGGGTGACCAGGTAGGGGAAGCCTTCGAACGCCGTCATCCTCCTGGTCCAGGCATCTCGCGTCCTCCCACGCCGTCCGGTCGGACTTGTACGGACCCATGTCGCCGTCGACCATCCACCCGGGGTCGGGATTGCAGGTCACCCAGTACCAGCCGGGGCCGGGCGAGGTGTCCCCGGAGCGGGAGGTGAACGCGGCGGTCCAGAAGAGGACCCGGACGCGGAACTTCCCGACGCGACCCGACTGCAGGAGGCGGAGCTTTCTCCGCTGGGCCTTCCCGACGGTCCGCCCCGCGAGGCCCGCGCCCGCCCAGGCCTCCGCGTTCTCGCTCCCGTACGGCATGCGCCCCAGGGTGAGGAGGCAGGTCTGCACGAAGGTCCGGTGTGCACGGCACCGCACCTCGTCCCCTGCTCGCCCTTCCAGCTCCGCGCGGCGCGCCACCTCCTCGTCGATCTCGGTGCGCCAGTTCGCGAGCCAGGCCTGGTTCTGCTGCTCGATGTCGCTACCGAGCTTCAGGTAGTCCTCGACGCCTTCCAGCCCGATCGCGCCCTCGATCTCCTCGAGCATCGCGTCATCGACGGCGAGGATTGCGCTCACCCGGCGGTCTGGCCTGCCGGCTACCCTCGACCAGGCCAGGCGGATGAGGCTCGACCACCGCTCGTCCACGCCGTCGGCGACCGCGTCCTCCACGTCCGACTCGTCGATGGCCGGTCCCGCCTGGCCCGAGGCGAGCAGGTTCGCCACCGCGCGAGGCGTGAATGGACCCGGGAAGACGCCGACCCGTACGAGCGGGGACTTCTCCGCGTCGAAGGAGCGCCAGAACTCGATGCCAGCCCTCGTCCGGGCGAACACGAGGCGGAGCCTCCGGCCCCTGCCGATGACTGCGGTGAGCTGGATCTTCTTCTGGCCAGCGCGGAGACCCAGGCGGCGGACTCGAGGCGCGCGACCGGACGGCTCCTGGGGGATGGGAGCGAGCGAGAGCTTCGGCTGGTTCATCGGGTCACCATCGCGCGGCATTGCCACCGAGCCGGCTGCTGCCGGAGTTGGCTGGGAGTCGCCGGGCCGCGGCCCTCGTCCCATCGGAATGGTGGTTCCATCATGACGGATGATCCTCCGCTATGCAAGACCATCGCGGGGAGCCCTCTTGAACCCGTCCCTCCGCACCGCCAGGCGCTCTCGCAGCACCCGCACCGCCGCCTCGTCCGCCCCCCGGTAGGCGTCCATCTCGGCGAGGAGGTCGTCGGCGCTGCGGAGCAGGCTCGGGATGCCCATGTACGTCATGGGGTACCAGCGGCGGCGCAGCAGGCAGGGCTCGATCCGCTCGACCCTTTCCCGGAAGCTCTCGAACCCCATCGCCCACGGACCGGTCGTGCGCCGGTAGCGCCGTCGCCCGATCTCGACCCGCTGCATGTCCGGGTCGAGCCGGTACTCGCCGTCCTTGCGCACCGCGCGCAGCACCCACTCGGTGGGGTCGTGGACGAAGCGGGCCTGGCCGTCGTCCCCCTCCTCGACGCGGTCGACCTGCATCCACACCACCAGCCCGTCGAAGGCCACGCGCACGATGGTGGCGGGGCACTCGCTCCCGTTCATCATCACGGTGGCCCCCTGCCCCACCTCCGGCATCGCTCTCGTCTCCATCGCCACCCCCTATCCCAGGTTCCGGAGCAGGTCCTCGACCAGGTCGAGCCGCTCCCAGCGAAAGAGGCCGTCCCTCTCCCCGCCGCGACGCCCGAAGTGGCCGTAGGAGGAGGTGGGCACGTAGACCGGCAACTCGAGCCGCAGCCGGTCGCGGATCGCAGCCGGCGTGAGCGAGAGGGCCCGTCCGATGGCCCGGGCCACGGTGGGCCCGTTCTCCACGCTGTCGAAGGTGTCCACCTGCACCGCCACCGGCTCCGCCCGGCCGATGGCGTAGGCGATCTCGACGAGGCAACGGTCGGCGATGCCCGATGCGACCACGTTCTTCGCGAGCCACCGGGCCGCGTAGGCGCCGGAGCGGTCGACCTTGGTCGGGTCCTTTCCCGAGAAGGCCCCACCGCCCACCGGAGCGGCGCCGCCGTAGCCGTCGACGACGATCTTTCGGCCGGTGAGGCCGGTGTCGGCGGCCGGACCGCCCTGCACGAAGGAACCGGACGGGTTCACCAGGATCTTCGTGGAGGGGGTGATCCAGCCTGCGGGCAGGGCCTCGGCCACGACCGCCCTCACCAGGTCGGGGAGTTCCTTCTCGAATCCCGCCGCGTGCTGGTGGGAGACCACGACGGTGTTCGCGTCCACCGGGACTCCATCCACGTAGCGGACCGTGACCTGCGCCTTCGCGTCGGGGAGGAGACGCGCCTCGCCTCCCTTCCGCATGGCCGCGAGCCGCTCGAGAATCCGGTGGGCGAAGTGGACGGGCGCGGGCATCAGCTCGACCGTGTCGCGGCAGGCGTAGCCGAACATGATCCCCTGGTCGCCGGCGCCGACCTCCCCGGGCTTCCCCTCCCCGGCCGTGACCGCAGCGGCGATCTCGGCGGACTGGCGGTGAAGGAGCACCTCGACCTCGACGGTGTCGGCGTCGAAGCCGGGGAGGCCGCCGTGGTAGCCGACGTCGCGGATGGCCTTGCGGACGATGGCGTCGTAGTCCAGGAAGCCGACGCCCCCGATCTCGCCGGCCACGATGCATCGGTCGGTGGTGACGAGGGTCTCCACGGCGACGCGCGCGCCCGGGTTCTGGCGCAGCGCCGCGTCGAGGATGGCGTCGGAGATCCGGTCGCAGACCTTGTCCGGGTGCCCCTCGGACACCGACTCGCTGGTGCGGAGCGTCATGCGCACGCCCCGCCCGGAATCCCGAAGGGAGGATTCCCCGCCCCGGCCGCGGCGGCCTCGATGCGGGCCTGCTCGGCGCCCTCCGCGTCCCCGCGGGCTGTGGCCACGGCGGCCTTCGCCTCCCAGGCCGAGGGAGCGTTCGGGTAGAAGAGCGCGGCCGCGTCGGCGATGGCCGCGGCTGCCGGGACGTTTCCCGCGGCCAGGTGGTAGCGGGTCATGGCGGCGTGCGACTCGACCTCGGCCTCCCCGGCGCCGACGAGGATGGCGTAGAGGCGCGGCGTGGAGGGGTCGTCGACGGCGCGCTCCGGGTCGGAGAGCGCGTCGCGGATGCGGCGGGTGATGACCTCGAAAGAGTGATGGATGGGGCCCGCGAGGGGATCCAGGGCGAGCGCTGCGGTCACGTTCTCGAAGGCCATCTCCATTTCTCCCGTGTAGTCGCTGGCGACGGCGCACCCCCAGTACAGGTTGGCGGACTCGATGCCCGCCTTTCGCGCCTCGGTGATGACCTCGCGGAAGACCTTCAGGGCCTCCGCGGGCTCCCGGTTGTCGAGCAGCTCGAATCCCCGCTTCGATCCGGTGAGGAGATGCTTCACGCGCTTGTCGAACATCGGTGATGCCTTTCCGTGAAAGGTTCGCGGGACGGAAGTGTCCCGCCCGGCGACGAGGTCACCGGTGGAATGGGGTTCGCGCGGCGGGAAGGCGCCGCGGCGACGTCGGGGTGAAGGGTTACGGCGGCTTGGGCGTCATTCGGGCTCCATCGCACACGGCATTGCCACATCCCCGGGGGACCGGGAGCTGGCCGAGGGTCTCGGGGCCGTGGCCCTACCGCTCGTCGTGATGGAATTGCTCGGCTTCGCGGAGTTGCTGGTCACATCCAGGACTCTACGCGGGGGACGGACACGACACGGTCGGGATGGTCATCGAGGCCGACTATCCCGCCCTCACCGTCGCCACGGCTCCCCCCTCGGTCGACGTCACCTCGATGCGCGCCGGTATCCGCCGCCGGAGCTCCGCCACGTGGGAGATCACTCCCACGAGCCTTCCGGCCTGCGGCAGGGTCTCCAGGGCCTGGATCGCCACGTCGAGCGTGGCCTCGTCGAGCGTGCCGAACCCTTCGTCCACGAAGAGGGCATCGAGCCGTCGCCCCCCGGAGTGACGAAGCACCACGTCGGAGAGCCCCAGGGCGAGCGAGAGGCTGGCGAGGAAGCTCTCCCCTCCCGACAGCGCGCCAACCGGCCGATCGCGGGTCCCGGTCCACGTGTCCTCGACCACGAGCGAGAGACCGGCGGCGGAGTTCCTCCGGGCCACCGAAGTGTCGTGGAGCAGCCGGAATCGCCCCTTGGTCATGACGGTCAGCCGTTCGCTGGCCGCCTCCGCCACCTCCTCCAGGCGGGCCGCGAGAACGAAACGGTGCAGGCTCATCGCCTTGGGATTGCTGCCCCTCACGAGCTCGGCGACGTGGCCGGCGACCTTCAGCTTCTCGGCGATGTCGTCGGCATGGGCCTGCAGCTCCTCGAGCCGCTTCACGCGCCCGGTGAGAGCCGCAGCCTCCTGCTCGAACCGGACGCGCTCCTCCCCGGCCTCCCGGGCTGCCTTCTCGGCTCCGTCCCGCTCCGCCTGGGCGCGACCGACGTCGGGCCGGGTGAGACCGGAAAGGGCGGCCTCGAGCTCCTCGAGCCGCTTCACCGCCGCGAGGTGCTGGGAAATCCGCCGGTCGATCGAGGCCTGGAGCTCGTCCTGCCGGGCGACCGGGAGGAGCGCCTCCGTGCACGAGGCGACGTCGAGGAACCCCTCGGCGGCGCATGCGGAGCTGGCCGCCTCGCGCGCCTCGGTGAGCGTGCGCCTGGAGTCGCCCAGGGCCTTCCGGACCAGCGAGAGGCGCGTTCCGGCCTGGGCCAGCCGGGTGATCGCGGCCTGGTGCTGCTCGAAGGCGTCCTTGGCCCGCTTCTCGCGCCCCTGGAGGTCGTCCCGGAGCTTCCGGACCTCCTCCGCTGCGGCCGGACCGACGCCGAGCGCATCCAGTTGCCGCCGAAGCTCCGCCCGGGAGGCATCGACCTTGGCCGCGCCCTCCTGGGCCGCCGACGCATCCCCGCCAGCCCGATCCCGCCGGACCCGTGCGTCCTCCGCTTCTGCCCGGCACGCGGCCAGCTCCTCCTCCAGCCTGGCGAGCCGGTCGCTCGCCGAGCGGGCCTCGGCGTGCCCCCGGACGGCGAGTGCGTGCTCGGCCTCGAGTGCCGCGACGTCTCGCGCCTCCCGCCGGCTCGCATCGTCCAGCCTTCGCCGGAGCTCCTCCAGCAGGCCCGCGGCGAGGTCCCTGGCCGACTCGGCTTCAGCCGCCGAACGGCCCAGCGCCTCGGCCCTGGCCCTGGCCTCGTTCACCTCTCGCTCGTCCGGGATGTGCCCCTCGGCCTGGGCAGGCGCGGGATGGTCGAGCGATCCGCACACCGGACAGGCCTCGCCGTCGTGCAGGGCCGTTCGCGCCAGCCAGGCGGCGAGCCCCTCTTCCCGAAGGGCGTGGAGCCGTTCCGCGCCCCTCGCGGCCTTCGTGGCCGCCTCCCGGGCATTGGCCGCCGAGCGGCTGGCCTCGTCCGACGTCCGCGCCTGGGCAGCCCCCTCGGAGCGCAGCTTCTCCCGGTCCCGCGCTTCCCGCAGCGCCTCGCCCAGCGACCGGGCGACCTCCTGGCGCGCCGGCAGGTCCATCGCGAGCGGCCGGAGCTTCACGCCCTCTTCGGCGAGCGCCCGGGTCCTCTGCTCGGCAGCCAGCAGCGCCTGGCCCAGCTTCTCGACCTTCCCCTTCGCCTCGCCGGCCTTCGCCTCGGCCGCCGCGCAGGCGGCGTCGAGCGCGAGGAGGCGCTGCAGGTCCGGCATCGCGGCCTCGAGTTGCCCGATGCGCGTGGAGACCCTCGACCGCTCGGGCTTCCCGGCCTCCGCCGCACTGGCCAGCACCTCGGCCTTCGCGAGCTGTTCCGTGGCCTGCTTCTCGGTCTCGCCGGCGCCGCGCTCCTCGCGGACGCAAGCCCCCTCGTCCGTCTCCGCCTGCAGGACGCGGGCGAGCCGGTCGCGGACGCGCTCCGCGGACCGGGCGCGCCCGAGCCGCTCGCCGTCGACCCTCGCAGCCTGGGCCTCCACGCTCGACCGGGACTCCTCGGTCCGGGCCCCGTCTCGCTCGTCGAACCGGACGGAGACCTGATTCGCCTCGACGAGCACGCTCAAGGCGGCCGCGGCCTTCAGGCGCAGCTCGGTCGCCCTCGCTCCTGCCGAATCGACCTGGGCGCGAGCCTCGCCGAGCCGCTCGAGGATCGCTTCCCGGGTCTCCCCTCCGAGCACCTCGGAACGGTGCGCCGTCAGCTTCTCGTTCTCGGCCTCGAGCCTCTTCTTTCGCTCGACGAGGATGTTCTCGACGTCGACGTACCGATCCGTCGCGAAGAGGCGCTTCAGGAGGACCTCGCGTTCCTTCGAATCGGCGCAGAGGAGCCGCTTGAACTCTCCCTGGGGAAGCAGCGCCACCTGCGTGAACTGGTCGACGTCCATGCCCAGGACGTCGACGATCGCCTTCGTGACGTCGGTGGCGCCGGTCGCGACGGGCAGGTCGTCGCCCTCTCGCCAGAGGCTCGCCCCGGCCGGCTGGGTCGTCGTGCCTCCCCCGCGCTTCCTGGGCCGTTCCCACTCCGGAGTCCGCTCCACGCGGTAGACGAGGTCGCCCATCCGGAACCGGAAGACCACCTGCGTCTGGAGGTCCTTGTCGGCCCGGTCGGCGCGGATGCGGTCCACGCCGCGGCTGCCGGCGAGCTTCGCCGAAGAGTGCGTAGGTCAGCCCGTCGAAGATCGAGGTCTTCCCGGAGCCGGTCGGGCCGTGGATGAGGAAGAGGTCGCTCCCGCCGAGCTCGGTGAAGTCGATGGGCTGCTTCCCGGGGTACGGGCCGAAGGCGGTGAGCTCGAGGTGCAGAGGCCTCACGACGCGCGCTCCTTCCTGGCCACGCTCTCGACCGCGTCGGCGAAGCAGGCGGACTGGGCCTCGCTGGGCGGAGTGCCGACGACGTCCTCGAGGAAGGCCCGGAACAGCGCCTGGTCGTCGCCCGCCGCCCCCGCCACCCGGCTCGCGAAGGTGCCACGTCCACCAGGAGTGGACCTCCTTCCGCCGGACGTTCAGGACGTGGGGGAAGCGCTCCTGCAGCTTCACGCGCGCGTCGACGACGTAGCCTTCGTCCTCGAGGGTGGCCTCGACGAGGTCCCCGCGGTGTCGCTCGAGGTCCGGCCGGGACAGGAGGTCGGCCATCGTCCCCTGGATGCGAGCCACGTCCCGCCTCTGCCCGAGGGGGATCGGCTCCACGCGCGCGCTCCCGCGATCCACCTCGACGAGGAGGGCGGCCTTCTCCTGACCCGCCTCGGCGAACGAGTACTTGAGGAGCGAGCCGGAGTAGCGAACGCCAGCCGCCACCTCCTGCGGACCGTGCAGGTGGCCGAGGGCGACGTAGTCGTAGCCGGCGAGGGTGGCGACCGGGACGGACCCTGCCGTACCCACGGAGACGGGGCGCTCGCTGTCCGGGGTCTCCATCGCCCCCTGGATGAAGGCATGGGCGACGAGCACGGTGGGCAGGTCGCGGGTGTCCGCGTCCGCGCGGGCGGCGGACAGGATGCGCTCGGTGGCCGCGGCGTGGCCGCGGAGCGAGTCGTCTCCGGTCATCCCGCGGACGACGTCGGGATCGACGAAGGGCACCGCGTAGACGAACCCCTTCCCGGGAATGACCACCGGCTTCGCGACCTCGTCCAGGGCTCCGCGGAGGTGAACGCCGCTGGCCTCGAGGAGCCGGGATCCGAAGGAGAGCCTCTCCGGGGAGTCGTGGTTTCCGGCGATGGCGATGACCGGGATGCCGAGCGCCGCCACGCGGCAGAGCACGTCGTCGAGAAGCTCCACGGCCTCCTTCGAGGGCACTGCCCGGTCGTAGATGTCGCCGGCGACGACGAGCACGTCCGGCCGGGCATCCCGGAGGGCCTCGAGGAGGCGGTCGAGGACCCAGACCTGGTCGGACTGGAGCGACTCCTCGAAGAAGGCTCGGCCGAGGTGCCAGTCGGAACTGTGGAGGATGCGGAGCGACATGGGAAGGGGAGTCTACGCTGCGGTCGGACACGGGAGGTGGCTGGTCTCGGGATGTCCGTCCGCCTCGTACTCTGATCCTGGGCGGGCGGAGAGAAGACCGCCGCCCGGAACCCCACAGAAAGGAGTCTGCATGACCCTCGACGAAGCGATTCGCGTCGCCGTGGACGCCCACGCCGGCCAGATCGACAAGGCCGGCAAGCCCTACATCCTCCATCCGCTGCGGGTCATGATGACGGTGGAAAGCCCGTCGCTCGACTCCGCCCGCAAGGTCGCCATCCTCCATGACGTCGTGGAGGACTCGGCCTGGACCCTCGAATCGCTCGACGCGGCGCACGGCCTCACCTCGGAGGAGGAGGCGGCCCTCCGCCTCCTCTCCCACGGAGACGGCGACGACTACGACGAGTACGTCTCGCGCCTCGCCGGGAACGCCATCGCGCGGGCGGTGAAGATCGCCGACCTCCGCGACAACCTCGACGTGACACGACTCCAGGAGGTCACGGAACGAGACGCGAAGCGCATCTCCAAGTACCTCCGCTCGCTGCGAACGCTGGCCTCCATCCGATGACCGCCCGCGCTGGCCTCCCCTCCCCCGACCCGGCCTGGTTCCTGCGCCCGGACGGAGAGGACGGATCCAGGGGCATTCACGGCCTGATGCACACCCGGCGGGTGATGATCCACGCGGACGAGATCGCCGCCGCCCTGAAGGCGGAGCCGTCGACCCGGGAGGCCGTCATCCTCGCGGCGCTCTGGCACGACATCGGGAGGACCGACGACGGCCGGGACTACTACCACGGGGGGAAAAGCGCCGGAAAAGTGGTCGGGCTCGGGCTGCACCGCGGGCTCCCGCTTCCGATGGTGGAGCTCGCGCTCTTCGCGGTGACGCACCACTCGGGCGGCGAGAGCCACGGCGAACGCGCCGCCGAGGAGTTCCTCGAGAGGTCCGATGCGGCGCTGCTGGTGTTTCGCATCCTCAAGGATGCCGACGGCCTGGATCGGGTGCGCCTCGGCGATCTCGATGCGACCCGGCTCCGCCTGCCAGGAAGCGATCGACGGGTCGGGCGCGCGAAGGATCTGCTCCGCCTCTACACCGAGGCCGAGGATTCGACTCCGGAGGAAGGTGCGTGACGCGGGCTTGCCCCACGGCCCGTGGCGCTCGCATCCCCGGGTGGTTAGTCATCGGAATGCTCACGTTCCGCCGCGCTCGCGTGGCTCCGCTCGCCGCGCTCGCTCTCTCCCTCCTCCCCGCCTGCGCGACCGCACCCATGAAGATCGCCGACCACGTCGACATCCCCCGCTTCATGGGCGACTGGTACGTCCTGGCCCACATCCCGGCCCCAGCCGAGAAGGAGGCCTGGAACGCGGTCGAGTCCTACCGCCTGGAGGAGGGGAAGACGGACGTGGTGGAGACGACCTTCACCTTTCGTCGTGGCGCATTCGACGGGCCCCTCGAGACCATGCGCCCCACCGGCTACGTGAAGGAGGGATTCGGCGCGGAGTGGGGGATGAAGTTCTACTGGTGGCAAGGGCCGTTCCGCTTCGAGTACCTCGTGGTCCACGTGGACCCCGAGTACCGGGAGACCGTCATCGGGCGCAGCGCCAGGGACTACGTGTGGGTGATGGCGCGGACCCCCGAGGTGACGGAAGCCGACTGGGCCCGCCTCACCGGAATCGTGAAGGACGCGGGCTACGACGTGGCCCAGCTCCGCAAGGTTCCCCAGCACTGGGGGGAGAAGCCCGACGTCTCCCCCGAGGAACGGTACCCCGCTGCGAAGTAGCGGGAAGTCGAACGATCTCGGCGCGGTTCGTTTACCCGCCGGACGCAGGCCACGGCCCCGGTTCGTACGCCGGGCCATCCTGGATGCACCCGCTCCCCTCCAGGGTCTGCTGCGTCCAGCGCGCATCCAGGACGGCGCTGGCCAGCGAAGTGCCAGGTACACCGGATCGCATGAAGCGCTCCGAAAACCTGGAGGCACCCCATGACGCTGACCCGAAGCTCCCTCGCCCTCACGCTCGCTGCCGTGCTCGTCGCCTGCGGCTCCGAGACCGCCGACGCCGGAACCCTCCACCCAGAACGTGGTCCAGCTCGCCCAGGGCAACCCGGACCTGAGCATCCTCGTGGAGGCGGTCGTCGCGGCCGACCTGGCGGGCACGCTCTCGGCCCCCGGCCCCTACACCGTCTTCGCCCCGACCAACGCGGCCTTCGCGGCCCTGCTCACCGAGCTCGGCGTCACCAAGGCGCAGCTCCTCGCCGACAAGCCGCTCCTCACCGCCGTGCTCCAGTACCACGTGCTCGGCGCCCGGGTCGCGAAGGCCCAGATCCCGCTCGGCAAGGCCATCACGCCGCTCGCCGGAGGCTTCTTCAAGATCGACACGGTCGGGCGCCGACGTCGTCATCACCGACGGTCGGAACCGCACCGCCAGGATCATCGCCACCGACATCCCGGCCTCGAACGCGCTCGTCCACGTCGTGGACAAGGTGATCCTCCCCGCCAACAAGAACATCGTCCAGACCGCCCAGGCCCTGCCCGACTTCTCCATCCTCGTGGAGGCGGTCGTCGCCGCCGACCTCGCCGCCACGCTCTCGGGCCCCGGTCCCTTCACCGTCTTCGCCCCGACCAACGCCGCCTTCGCCGCCCTGCTCGCCGAGCTGGGCGTCTCCAAGGCCGACCTGCTCGCCAACAAGCCGCTCCTCACCGCGGTCCTCACCTACCACGTGCTCGGCGCCCGGGTGCTGAAGGCCGACGTCGTCCCCGGCGCCCAGCCGAACACCGTGCAGGGGGAGAACTTCTCCATCAGCCCCGCGCTCGCCATCACCGACAAGCGCGCCCGCACCTCGAACATCGTCGCCACCGACGTGCTGACCTCGAACGGCGTCATCCACGTCATCGACCGGGTCATCCTCCCGGCCCCGTAGCAACCGGCGGGGAGTGCTTCCGGGGGGCCTGCTCGCCGGTTCGTCCGGTCGAGCGGGCCCCTTGCCCGTGGGGTCGCCGCACCTATACGACCCCCTCGATGTCGACGGTCGAAAGCTCCCTGCTCGCGAGGGCCTCCCACGGCGACGACGCCGCCGTCCGGGAATGCCTGTCCCGGTTCGGGCCGATCGTCTGGGGCCTGGCCCGCCGGATGTCGCCCACGCGGGCCGACGCCGAGGACGCGGTCCAGGAGATCTTCCTCGACCTCTGGGAGCACGGGGCCCGCTACGATGCCCTGCGGGGCTCGGAGGAGGCCTTCGTCGCGGTGGTCGCGCGCCGCCGGCTCATCGACCGCCGGCGGAAGGTGCAGCGCAGGCCGGTGACCGACTCGTTCGACGCCGCGCCCGGAGGCCGGGAAGTGCTCCAGGAGGGATCCCACGACGGCGGGATCGAGACGTCGGCGGAGGCGGCGATGGCGGCCAGGGCCATGACCGGGCTCCGGCCGGAGCAGCGCGAGGTCCTGCGGCTGTCGGTGGCCGAGGGGCTCACGCACGAGGAGATCGCCGAGCACACCGGGATGCCGGTCGGCACGGTGAAGGCGCACGCCCGAAGGGGTCTCATCCGCATCCGGAAGCTCCTGCTGGGCGAAGATACGGGTGAAAGGGACGTCGAGGAGGACGCGAGTTGAGCCAGGGCACGGACAGAAAGAGCGAGCTGCTCGCCGACCGAGCCCTCGACGGCCTCTCGGAGCTGGAGGCCCGCGAGCTGATGCGGCTCGGAGGCGCCGACGACGCCTCCTACGACGAGGCCGCGGCGGCCCTCGCCCTGGCGGAGCTCGCCCGCACCGGCGACGGCGAGCCCCTGCCCGAGGCGCTCGCCGCCAGGGTGCTGTCGGATGCGCGGGCGCGTGGCGCCGCACGCCCGCCCCCTGCCGAGGGGCCTGCCGCTGCCCGGGCCCGCTCCCGGTGGAGTCGCGCCCCCGCGCTCGGCTGGATGGCCGCCGCGGCGGCCGGCGTCGTCGCGGTGTTCGGCTGGACGAGGTCGCCGGGCGTCGTGGAGAAGGTCCAGCTGGTCGAGGTCACCGCACCCCCGCCGCGCGTGCCGACCCCGGGCGAGCGCCGCGCGGAGCTGCTCGCCCAGGCTCCGGATGCGAAGACCATCGGCTGGTCGGCGACGCCGGACCCCGCCGCGAAGGGCGCGGAACGGCGACGTGGTCTGGTCCGAATCGCGCCAGCAGGGCTACATGCGCATCCGGGGGCTCGCCGCCAACGACCCGAAGGCCGCCCAGTACCAGCTCTGGATCTTCGACGGGAAGCGCGATCAGGCCCACCCGGTGGACGGGGGCGTGTTCGACGTGGTCGACGGCGAGGTCGTCGTCCCCATCCGGGCCGCCATCCAGGTGTTCGAGCCCAAGCTCTTCGCCGTCACCGTGGAACGGCCGGGGGGCGTCGTGGTGTCGAAGCGAGAGCGAATCGTCCTGACCGCAGCGCTGTAGCGAAGGAGATCCCCATGTCGAACGAAGCGCAAGTGCCCGTTTCCGAGCGGCGCTCCCCGGAACACGCTGGCGGGAGCCCAGACCAATGCCGACTGGTGGCCGAACCAGCTGAAGCTCGAGGTCCTCGAACGGAACTCCCCCTGTCCGATCCCATGGGCGAGGCGTTCGACTACGCCGCGGAGTTCAAGAGCCTCGACCTGGACGCCGTCGTGAAGGACCTCCATGCCCTGATGACCGATTCCCAGGACTGGTGGCCCGCGGACTACGGCCACTACGGGCCGTTCTTCATCCGCATGGCGTGGCACAGCGCGGGCACCTACCGGGTCGCCGACGGCCGCGGCGGCGCGGGCTCCGGAACCCAGCGCTTCGCGCCCCTCAACAGCTGGCCGGACAACGGCAACCTCGACAAGGCGCGTCGCCTGCTCTGGCCGATCAAGCAGAAGTACGGCCGGAAGCTCTCCTGGGCCGACCTCATGATCCTGGCCGGCAACGTCGCCCTGGATTCGATGGGGTTCAAGACCTTCGGCTTCGGCGGGGGGCGCCCGGACGTCTGGGAGCCCGAGGAGATCTACTGGGGGCCCGAGGCCGAGTGGATGGGCGACAAGCGCTACCGCGGCGACCGTGAGCTCGAGAACCCGCTGGGCGCCGTCCAGATGGGGCTCATCTACGTGAATCCGGAAGGGCCGAACGGCAAGCCGGATCCGATCGCCTCGGCACGGGACATCCGCGAGACCTTCGCCCGCATGGCCATGAACGACGAGGAGACCGTGGCGCTCGTCGCCGGCGGTCACACCTTCGGCAAGGCCCACGGCGCGGCCGATCCGGGCAAGTACGTCGGCCCCGAACCCGAGGGCGCCGGCATCGAGGAGCAGGGGTTCGGCTGGAAGAACAGCTTCGGCAGCGGCAAGGGCGACGACACCATCACGAGCGGAATCGAGGGCGCCTGGACCAACGATCCGGTCCGATGGGACAACGGCTACTTCGGCAACCTGTTCGGGTACGAGTGGGTGCTGACGAAGAGCCCGGCCGGTGCGCACCAGTGGACGCCGCGGGACCCCGCCGCGAAGGACACCGTGCCCGACGCGCACGATCCTTCCCGGCGCCACGCCCCGATGATGACCACGGCCGACATGGCCATGCGCATGGACCCGGCCTACGAGAAGATCTCGCGCCGGTTCATGGAACATCCGGAGGAGCTCGCCGACGCCTTCGCCCGCGCCTGGTTCAAGCTGACCCACCGGGACATGGGGCCGCGCTCCCGCTACCTGGGCCCCCTGGTGCCGAAGGAGGAGCTGATCTGGCAGGACCCGATCCCCGCCGTCGATCACCCGCTCGTCGACGAGACGGACGTCGCGGCCCTGAAGGCCAGGATCCTCGGTTCCGGCCTCTCCATCTCCCAGCTGGTGACGACCGCCTGGGCGTCGGCCTCCACGTTCCGTGGCACCGACAAGCGGGGCGGCGCCAACGGTGCGCGCATCCGCCTCGCGCCCCAGAAGGACTGGGAAGTGAACCAGCCCGCCGAGCTGGCGAAGGTGCTGCAGAAGCTGGAAGCCATCCAGAAGGAGTTCAACGGCGCGCAGTCCGGCGGCAAGAAGGTCTCGCTGGCCGACCTGATCGTGCTGGGCGGCTGCGCGGCGGTGGAGGCGGCCGCGAGGAAGGCCGGGCAGGACGTGAAGGTCCCCTTCTCTCCCGGGCGCATGGATGCGTCGCAGGCGCAGACCGACGTGGACTCCTTCGCCGTGCTGGAGCCGGCCGCCGACGGGTTCCGCAACCACGCCCGCAAGGGGCTCGAGGGAGCCGCCGCCGCGCTGCTGGTGGAACGGGCGAGCCTGCTCACGCTCACCGCTCCCGAGATGACCGTCCTCATCGGTGGCCTGCGCGCACTGAACGCGAACGTGGGGCAGTCGAGCCACGGCGTCTTCACCAAGCGTCCCGGGGTGCTGACCAACGACTTCTTCGTGAACCTGCTCGACATGCGCACGAGGTGGCAGAAGTCCGCCACGTCGGAGGGCGTGCTCGAGGGGCGCGATCGGGCCACCGGCGAGCTCCGCTGGACCGGCACCGTCGCCGACCTGGTCTTCGGTTCGAACTCCCGGCTCCGGGCCCTCGCGGAGGTCCATGCGTGCAGCGACTCGCAGGAGGCGTTCGTGCGGGACTTCGTCGCCGCCTGGGACAAGGTCATGAACCTGGATCGATTCGACTGTCTCTAGTTTTTCGCAGTGTCATGTCGGCATTATCTAATTTTCGCCGGGTTCCTCCCGGCCTTAGATCCTGTCCGTCATGAACCAAAGACCCGCTTCAACCTGTTCTACGTCGCCCTCGCCTTCATGGGCGTGCTCCTGCTGCAGGGCCTCTGGGCGCGCTCCCAGGAGGTCGCCAACATCCCGTACAGCCAGTTCCAGGGGCTGGTGCGGGCCGGCGACGTCGAGAAGGTGACCATCGGCCCCGACCGCATCGAGGGCTCCCTGAAGAAGCCGCTCGAGGGCAAGAGCCGGTTCGTCACCACCCGCGTCGACCCCGACATCTCGAAGGAGCTCGACGCCGCCGGGGTGACCTACGCCGGGCGGCTGGAGAGCAACTTCCTGCCCATGCTCCTCTCCTGGATCCTGCCGGTGCTCTTCTTCTTCGGCGTCTGGATGTTCCTGGCCAGGCGCATGCAGGGCGGGCCGGCGGCCCCGGCGGCGGCCTCATGGCCATCGGCAAGTCGAAGGCCAAGGTCTACGTCGAGACCGACACCAAGACCTCCTTCGCCGACGTGGCCGGCGTGGACGAGGCCAAGGCCGAGCTCGCCGAGGTGGTGGCCTTCCTGAAGGACCCGAAGAGCTACGGCCGGCTCGGCGCCCGCATGCCCAAGGGCGTCCTGCTGGTCGGGCCGCCGGGCACCGGCAAGACGCTGCTCGCCAAGGCGGTGGCCGGCGAGGCCAGCGTTCCCTTCTTCTCCATCTCCGGCTCGGAGTTCGTGGAGATGTTCGTGGGCGTGGGCGCGGCCCGGGTGCGCGACCTCTTCGAGCAGGCGCGCAAGAAGGCGCCCGCCATCATCTTCATCGACGAGCTGGACGCGCTGGGGCGCGCCCGCAACGCCATGGGCGGCATGGGCGGCGGCCACGACGAGAAGGAGCAGACGCTCAACCAGCTGCTGGTGGAGCTGGACGGCTTCGACGTCTCCACCGGCCTCGTGCTGCTGGCCGCCACCAACCGGCCCGAGGTGCTCGATCCGGCCCTGCTGCGCGCCGGCCGCTTCGACCGGCAGGTGCTGGTCGACCGGCCCGACCGGACCGGGCGCGTCCAGATCCTGGAGGTGCACGCCAGGAAGGTGACCCTCGACCCGGACGTGAAGCTGGAGCAGGTGGCGGCGCTGACGCCGGGCTTCACCGGCGCGGACCTGGCCAACCTCGTCAACGAGGCGGCGCTGGCGGCCACCCGGCGCGGCCCGGAGGCGCTGGCCGTCTCCATGGCCGACTTCAACGTGGCCATCGAGCGGATCGTGGCCGGGCTGGAGCGGAAGAACCGGCTGCTCAACCCGAAGGAGCGGGAGATCGTCGCGCACCACGAGCTCGGTCACGCCCTGGTGGCGTCGGCGCTGCCGGGCGCCGACCCCGTGCACAAGATCTCCATCATCCCGCGCGGCATCGGCGCGCTCGGCTACACCATCCAGCGCCCCACCGAGGACCGCTTCCTGATGACCCGGGACGAGCTCGCCAACAAGATGGCCGTGCTCATGGGCGGGCGGGCCGCCGAGCACGTGGTGTACGGGCACCTCTCGACCGGCGCGTCCGACGACATCTCGCGCGCCACCGAGATCGCCCGCTCGATGGTGGCCCGCTTCGGCATGGGCGGCCCGCTCGGACCGGTGACGTACGAGGCCGACCAGGGCGGCTACCTGGGCCAGATGGTCGGCCCGCAGCGCCGCTACGCCGAGGAGACGGCGCGGGAGATCGACATGGCGGTGCGCGACCTGGTGGACGGCGCCTTCCAGCGGGCCCGCCTCCTGCTGGTCCAGAACCGCGACCTGCTCGTCGAGGGCGCCCGCCGCCTCCTCGAGAAGGAGACCCTCTCCGACGGCGAGCTCGCCGAGCTGCTCGGGAGGGTCAAGTGCGAGCTGCCGCGGGCCGCCTGAGGCCCGTCACGGCGCGATTCCTCGATCAGGATTCCGTTGGTCCGGAGGAACCACGGAATGAACGGAGGGTCATACCGCGCCCAGACGGGCTCCCCACCCCGCGGAGACCCTCCTTCTTCATGGCGGCGAGCAGTTCGGCCAGCTTCTCGAGGTAGCGCTCCTCCGACCATGTCCCCGAATACCGGAGCACGGCCACGCTCCGCGCCGGGACCTCGCGAACCGGATGGCCGGATTGAGCGGCTCGGGCAAGGTCTCCCGGGTGTACTCGGAGGGCATCATGAACTGGATCACCCAGGTGGACGGCCCGCGATCGGCCGCTCCTGCTGTGAGACCGGCGCGGTCATGGCGATGCGCGCTCCGGCCTGCTGGGCCACGGGCGCCGTCATGGCGATTTTTCTCCCCCCGGTTCTTGCCGAAGATGTAGTCGGCCAGCCGGCGGAAGCCGGCATTGCCAGCCTCTTCCCGCGAGCCGGACACCTCCGTCTCGGCCACGAGGTAGGGCGGGTACTCCCGCACCTCGATACCCGGGAGTTGCTGGGCCACGCGGTACGGGGGCTTCTCGATTGCCATGGTGGG
>CAVYBH010000013.1:0-355165 GCA_963766715.1 uncultured delta proteobacterium | reverse complement strand
ATGTGTGGCCGCCTTGGCTCGAGTACGTATTGCTATCAGGAGCAACGTGGCAGCCACCCGCGGCCGCACGAGGGTGGGCGCCCGCAGAAGGACCAAAGAGGCGCAGAGCCGCGCGGAGCCGCGCCGTCCCGAGCCGCGCGGGTCCAGGCACGCGCCGGCGCCGGAGGTGATCCGCGTCGACCGGCCACCGCATGGAACGGTCCGGATCGAGCGCTCGCAGCAGGTTGGGCCCAGGCCAGAGCACCGCAGCACGGTGAGCCGAGGTCAAATCCGGGGCGGCAGGGACCGCCGGTGGCGGGCCACAACCCGAACGGCGCCATTGCCCGTCCGGAAGGCGCGCCGGGAGGCCGCAGGAGGCGGCGGCGCAGGCGCCGGGGCGGGGCGTAGAAGCTTGAGACGCGTCCACCGTGCCATGGATGGAAGGGCTCGCCCACTCACGTAGAGGCTAGCTCGATGCTTCTCGCACGGTTCGTTGGAGCATCTTCGCCGGCCTTGAGCCGTCGTTCGAAATGGCCAGACTTCGGGTTGCAGCGAATAGTCCGAGCAGTGCCCCGGGCCATGGTTGCAGCAAGAGCCGTTCGGCCGCGGTGCTCAGGTGGAATGCGACGTTCAACTGGGTCAGCATGAAGACCAGCGGTATGACCGCGTACTGGCACGCGGCAATCCACATGATCTCGGACCGAGCAACGGACGTTGGCCGGCCTCCCAGGCGTCGGGCCAGTCCGGCCGCTACGATCGGAACAGCCAGATCGTTCCCGGAGACGCGCCGACGAGAAACGTGAGAACCGTGTACCAGCGATCCGTGTCTCCAAGCTTGAGCCAGATCGATTGCGTGGTTTGTCCGGTCGTGAGGTCCGCCAAGGTGATGGGTGCGAGAAGCACGTGTTGAAGGATCCACGCGGCCCCCGAGGGGAGTGCTCCGAGGAGGATCCACGCGCCGTCCTTCAGCGCCGCGACCCTTCCAGACCGAACTCCCTGCACAGCCATGTGAACCAGGATGGCGATAGCGGCAGCGGCGACCCCCTCGTTCTTCGTCCACCCTGCGAGCCCAAGCATCAGACCCGTGAGGAGCAGCACCCTGGTTCGGCTCACGCCTTCTTGGCTCGTCCCCGCTTGGGTCAACCCGGCCATGGCACCTGCCAGGAACGCACCCACCGGGACGTCGGCGTACTGATCGGCTCCCCAGACTGGAATCCTTCCGTACCTATGAGGACGACACCCGCGGCGAACAGGGACGATCCTCCCGCCGCTGCGACTGCTCCGGCGACGAGCATTGGAGTACCGATGGTGAAAACCATCGCAAGTACTGCGGGGGCCGTGATCGTCTCCCCGGTGAAGGCCCATACTCGAACGATGGACAGAGGCAGGAGCAGCGGGTATTCGGCCGCTTTCACGCCTGGTCCGAAGGCGGCGCGCCAGTCCGACCCCGCTCGAAAGATGAAACGCGCCCGCCGATTCCAGATCTCCCACGCGTCCCAATATCCATCCGGGGTGACCTGGGTGGCCACAGCGAATTGCCATAGGGCGGCCATTAGGGCGAAGGCGAACAGGGCCGTGGAAAGGGCTTCCATTCGGCTCGGCCATCCCGGATTCGCCTGCCGCACGCTGCGTCTCGTTCCCAGCCTCGCGATCACGGTGAGCAGGACGAGGACCAACGAGTCCATCGCGCAGTAGCTCAGCCCAAGACCACCGCCCGCGAGAAGCCAACCGAACAGGAACAGGGACAACGCCGATCCCGGATTGCGCCTCCGCCCAACGCCCCCATCCGGCCGAGACCAACCGGCAGTAGGTCCACCAAGTCGACGCAGAAGCGCGACGCCGGCGACGACAGGCATCACCAGAGCGGCGAGGTCCAAGAACGACCTTCATCTCGGGACCTTTCTGATCAGGACGAGGTCGGGCGTTCTTTGCAAGACGTCAAAGCCGAGCGTGTCGGCGCAAGACGAGTGCTTCCGGAGTAGGAGGGGGGCCTGAACTGCGAGGTAATCGAAACCGCCTGCCTGGTCGATCCCAATGACAGGAAAGGAGAGCGGGACGAGTGCGTACGCGCCGAGGCACTGGAAGAAAGTAGAGGCTGCCCTGTCGTTGGGAGCCGCCAACCACGCGACCCTGCTGCCCGGGGGCAACAACCCACGGAACCGAGCGAACTGTGCCTCCACTTCATGAAAGTCGTTCTCCGGGCGAGACGACTCGATGACCAGTCTGGCCGGGGCATGAAGCGCCACCCCAAATGCGACGAGCACGGCGACCAGCCTGCTTGCCGCACGCAATAAGAGGGGGCTAGCCCATGGGTCATGGTGCGTTCAGGAGACAGATGCATCCATGCATCGAATAGCAGTTCGGGAACCGTTGGCTCAAGGGATCGTCCGTCGCGTCTCCTCGAAGTCCTCGACGAGGCCGTTCCCCGTTGCTCTGCTTGGCCGAAGGGGGTCGTACTCCGCGGGACGCTCGACGGGGAGCCCTGTCGAGCAGCGTCCAGTAGATCTGTTCCGTCCGCGCGGCGGCGTCGCCGTGGGTGGACATCCTGACGGCACGAGGCTAGATTTCCGCGATGCTGGGTTTGCGGCGCTTTGCCGCGGCGGCGGCGTGTATCGCTTCGCTGGCGGCCTGCGCTCCGTTCTTCATTCTGTTCATCTACTCGCACCCCCAGAATGACGACTGGGTTTCTGCGGCGTCCTCCATCAACAGAGGAGTGCTGGGCTCGGCCGAGTGGTGGATGCGCAACTGGTCGGGGCGCTATTCCGCGACGTTGCTCAACGCGGCGACCCCGCTCACCTTTCGATCGCTCAATGGCTGGCGAGCGGCGAACGCGGCGTATTCGCTGGCCGTCCCGCTCGGGATCTGGGCGATCGTCACCGTGCTGGCTCCCCGCTCGTCGGCGCGAGGCGGCCGACTCGCGATCGCCGCTTCGGTCTCGGCCGTTCTGTTCGCCTCGATGCCCAGCCCAGCCGGTGGGATCTACTGGATGAACGGTTCGATCTGCTATGGCGTTGGAGAGGGATTGGCGCTCCTCGCCGTGGCAGCGATGCTGGCTGGTGAGCGGGACGGCGCAACTCACTCGTGGGCGTGGACGGGAGTTGCGGCGCTGCTGGCTGCGGTCGCCGTAGGGACGAACGAGGTGATCGCGCTCCTTCTCATCGGGGTAGTGGGGATCGTCCTCCTGTCGAAGCGATGGACCCACCGGCCCTGGACGGGAACCGCGACGGTATTTGCCGTGTCGGTTGCCGGGCTCGGCGTGATCCTCCTCATCCCGGGAACCGGGGTTCGCCTCGCCAGCGGTGGCCCGAGTGGAGGCCGTTACTTGCTCCCCATCCTCACGCAGGCGATCGTGGCTGCTGGCATTCACGCTGCTCGATGGAGCACCCTGACCATTCCTCTTACTGCCCATCGCGGTCTTGCTAGGCATCGCCGCTGCTGGGGCTCGAAGGCGTGACCCGAATTGGGCCCTTCCTCACCCTGGCCTCGTGGCGATCGTTGCGGTCGCGGCCTATGTCGGAACAACCCTCGTGCCGATCTATGGCCAGGGCGAGATTTCGGCGCACACCGTGAACCTGATGCACGCGGTCTTTGCGGGCGGAGTGTTGTTCCTGGCGGTTTGTACAGGTGCATAGCGACGCGCAGCGCGTCCGTCTCCAAGTCATCTCCCTGGATCGCCATCGCTGCATGTGCCGCTGGCGTGGCGCTCGCGATCGTGCCCGAGTCGGCGGCGCGCATGGCCTGGTCCGACCTCATCACGGGAAGGGCCCGTCGTTTTGACGTGGCCATGGTGAATCGGTATCGGCTCCTTGGACGGGGCTGCGGCATCGATTGCTCGGTTCCGCGTCTCAAGGACCCGCCCAAACACTCGTGTGGTTCGAGGACGCCGTGGACGAGGAGAGAGACTCCCCGTTCTTCAAGAGTTACAAGTTCTCCTACGCGAACTTTTTCGGCAAACGCCGGATCAGCTTGTTGCCCGAAGACGGTCGCTAACGCCGTTGCCGTTCACCCCACCCACTCGACCCGCCGCCTCGTCGATCCGCGCGCGAAGCGCGTCGTACTCCCGGACCACCGGATACTGCGGGAACTCCTCGACCACGTTCTGCGGCGGCCGGAACAGGATGCCGGCGTCGGCCTCGGCGAGCATGGCGGTGTCGTTGTACGAGTCGCCCGCGGCGATGACCCGGAAGTTCAGCGCCTTGAAGGCCTTCACGGCGGCCCGCTTCTGGTCGGGGAGCCGGAGGTGGTAGGCCGACACGAAGCCTGACCCGTCGGTCTCCAGCCGGTGGCAGAAGAGGGTGGGCATGCCGAGCTGCTCCATGAGCGGCATGGCGAACTCGTAGAAGGTGTCGGAGAGGATCACCACCTGGTAGCGGCGGCGGAGCGCGTCGAGGAAGTCGCGCGCCCCGGCCTCCGGCCCCATGTCGGCGATGACCTTCTGGATGTCCGGCAGCCCGAGGCCGTGCCGCCGCAGGAGCGCGAGCCGCCCCGCCATGAGCTTGTCGTAGTCGGGCTCGTCGCGGGTGGTGCGCCGGAGCTCGGGGATGCCCGTGCGCTCGGAAAACGCGATCCAGATCTCCGGGACGAGGACACCTTCGAGGTCGAGGCAGACGATCTGCACGTGAGGCTCTCCCGGGACAGGGGGCTGGTGGCGGCCCGGATGGTAGCAGAACTTCCGCTCCCGCCGGGATCGCGGATACCCTGGCTCGCGTGACGCAGTCGCAGATGCAGGCGCTCTCGGGCGTGATCGCCATCGCCACGGTGATCATGTCGGTCTTCTCGCTCGCGCTCGGCATCAGCGTCGGGCAGGCGACCTGGCTGCTTCGCCGCCCCGGCCTGCTCGTCCGGTCGGTCCTCGCCGCCCTCGTGCTCGTCCCGATCGTGGCCACGCTCCTCGTCTTCGCGCTGAACGCCGTCGAGCCGGTGGCGATCGCGCTCATCTTCCTCGCGCTCTCCCGCGGCCCCGCTCATGCTGAAGAAGGCCGCCAAGGTGAGCGGCGACGCCGACTACGCCCCCAGCCTCCAGCTCGTCCTCGCCTTCCTGTCCATCGCCAGCGTTCCGCTCTCCCTCCAGGTCGTGTCGGTCGTGTTCCCGACGCACCACGCCCAGAGTCTCGCCGTGGGCCGTGGCCGGGCAGGTCGGGCGGGCGCAGATCCTGCCGCTCCTGGCGGGGATCGCGCTTCGCAGCCTGCGTCCGACGTGGGCCGAGCGGCTGGCGCGCCCGCTGGGCAAGGATTGCGGCCGTGCTCCTCGCAGCCGTCGTGGTCCTGGTCCTCCTGATCCAGGGGAAGCTGCTCCTGCTCGTGGGCGTGGGCGGCTACGTGGCCGTGGCGCTGGCGACGCTCGCGAGCGCGGTCATCGGACACCTGATGGGCGGTCCGCACGCGTTCACCCGGGACGCGCTCGCGGTGGCCTGCACGGTGCGCAACCCCGGGCTGGCGCTCATGATCGTCCAGGTGAACTTTCCGGGCCGGGGCGCGGCGCCGGTGATCCTCACCTACGTGCTCGTCTCGGCGCTCCTTCTCGCGGGATACGGCAAGTGGCGGCGCGGGACGCGGGCTGCGGCCTGACCCCAGGTGCCGAGGTGGGAGTTCGACCCACGGTGACGAACGCGGCCCGGCTCGGTAGGCTCCTCGCATGACGAAGGTCCACGGCCGCAGGCGAGCCCGGCTGGTCTCTCGCGCTCTCGACGCTCGGGGCGGTCCTCGCCGGCGGGTGCGGCGGCACGAGCAGCGGCACGGGAACCCCCGTGACGCCCCCGGGGGGCAGCGGCGATCCCTCGACCCCTTCGCAGTACGGCGTCCCCTACCAGGGATTCCCCTCCTGGCGGGAGCGGGCGCTCCTCGTCCTCACCAACGCGGTCCGGATGGCGCCGCTCGACTGGCGGGCGAGATACGGGGCGGACTTCTCCCCTTCGCTGGCGGGAGCCGGGGCGCTCGACGCCTATCCGGCGGTCGGTCCCGTCCGCTGGGATCTCGGGCTGAACCGCTCGGCCCGTGCCCACTCGGAGGACATGGCCACCACGCCCTGCTGGGGCCACGACTCCTGCGACGGCACGAGCTGGGCGACCCGGATCCGCGCCTACTACACGCTCTCCGGCATCCATCGGCGAGAACATCGCCGCCGGCTACCCCGCGCCGCTGGATCCGCGCTACGCGATGAACATGTGGCTCTGCGACGCGTCGGGCGCGGCCTGCTGTGCCGACGGCGCGAGCTGCGACGGCCACCGGCGCAACATCATGTCCGGGCACCTGGCGGGCCATGGGCACCGGCTACGGGTATGCGGCGAGCTCGCCCTACCAGAACTACTGGACGCAGGACTTCGGCGGGGCCACCGACGCGCCCGGCTCTCCCCTCGTCGACGGGAGCCACGTCTTCGTCGGGACGGAGATCGTCTTCCTCGCGAACTGGTCGGACGCCGCCGCCCCGCGATCGATCTCGCTCGTCCTCGACGGCGTCACCTCGGCGCTTGCGCTCGACCTCGGCAGCGCGACCCGCGGGACGTGGTCCACGCGGACGACCAGGGGCTCGGCGTGCCGCACCTACCACTTCGTCGCGGTCGACGCGGCCGGAAGCTCGTGGCGCTACCCGGGATCCGGTGAGTTCCGGACGGCCGGGGAGGGGAGCTGCTCGGAGGACTGGAGCCCCTGAGCCGCCCCGGCGTTCACTTCTTCTGGTGACACTCCGCGCACTTCTCGAGATCCGCCCGGAGCAGCTTCTTTCGCATCGAGTCGTGGGCGTTGTGGCAGCGGATGCAATTCCTCGGAGCGTGAACGTGCTTCTTCGCGTCCTCGTGGCACGGGAGGCAGACGTTGTCGCCGCTCTCGATGAGCGGGCCGCCCCACTTCTTGGTGTGGCATCCCACGCAGTCGTGGGCGACGTACGGGGCGTGCGAGGAGACGGGCTTGCTCCCCCACGGCAGGGGTTCGCCGGGGTCGAGGGCCAGGGGCGTCGACGGGAAGGGCGAGGAGCGCCAGAACGGCCACTCCGGCGGCCCAGGAGACCTGCGAACCGACGAATCTGGCCAGCGCCGCCTTGATCGTGCTCAAGCGAAAAGCCCCTCCCATCCCGAACGCCGGGCCCACCCTACGTCCAGTCGACGATCCGGCCTAGTACCCGGAGCGTGGGTCCCCTTGGGCGCCCCCGATCGTGGTAACTGATGGGAGATCGCTCCGGTCGATCCCGACCCGGTCCTGAGGGGGGCCGCCGCATGAACCGCATCCATCTCCGAAGCTTCCTTGCCATTGGCCTGCTCGCCTTCGCCACGGCCGCCGTCGCTGCACCCGCACCCGCGCCGGCTCCCGCCGCGAAGAAGGAGAAGACCAAGGCGCCGCAGGCCCAACCCGGAGCCCAGGCCCCGCTCCCCGCCAACGTCAAGGCGGCCTGGACCCACGCGCCCTACGCCGCGGGCGACTGCTCCATCTGCCACGAGCGGAACGACGCGAAGAACCCGGGCAAGCTCGTGAAGCAGGGCAACGACCTGTGCTTCATGTGCCACGACGAGTTCCAGCCCATCATGGCGCGGAAGCACCCGCACGCCCCGGCGAAGGCGAGCTGCGTCGCCTGCCACAACGCCCACGACGCGCGCCAGGCGAAGCTGCTCCACGCCGAGGCCTCCGCGCTCTGCCTGGGCTGCCACGCCGACGTGAAGTCGGTGGCCGAGGGCTCGAAGGTCAAGCACGACGCCCTCACCCAGGGGAAGAAGTGCCTGGGCTGCCACAACCCGCACGCCTCGAACGTGGAGAAGCTCCTCACCCAGCTCCCCTTCGACCTGTGCGTGAGCTGCCACTCGGTGGACGGGCTCAAGGACGACGACCGGCAAGTCGCTCACCAACTTCACGAAGATGCTGGGCGAGAACAAGGAGTGGCACGCGCCGGTCGCCGCGAAGGACTGCTCCTCCTGCCACCTCCCGCACGGGAGCGCCCACTTCCGGCTGCTCGTGGCCGAGTACCCGCCCGAGTTCTACGCCTCCGTACGATCCCAAGAACTACGAGCTCTGCTTCACCTGCCACAACGCCGAGGTCGCGAAGAACGCCGAGACCACGACGCTGACCGGCTTCCGCGACGGCTCGCGGAACCTGCACTTCGTCCACGTGAACAAGGCCGATCGCGGGCGCACCTGCCGCGCCTGCCACGAGGTGCACGCCTCCAAGCAGGCGCACCAGAATCCGCGACGGCGTTCCCTACGGGTCGAAGGGCTGGGTCCTCAAGGTCGGCTTCACGCAGACCGCCAACGGCGGCTCCTGCGCCAAGACCTGCCACGACACGAAGGGCTACGACCGCAAGCTCGGCCAGGCCGCCCCGGCGCCCACGGCGAAGAAGTAGCCCATGCTGGCGGCGCGCCTCCTCCTGCTCTTCTCGCTCGCCGCGCCCGGCGGAGCCGACGCCTTCACCAACGTCGCGCTCGGGGACCGCCTCGACCCCGAGGAGATGCCCACGCTGGAGGGAGGGACGGCGCCGCTCCTGTCGGCGAAGGCCCAGGCCAACGTCTTCATCTTCTTCCGGCCGAACCAGGAGCACTCGACCGAGACGCTGAAGGCCATGGCCGCCTGCGAGCAGGAGTTCCAGGGGAAGCCCATTCACTGGGTCGCCATCGTGTCGTCGACCTGGGATCCCCAGGACGTCCGGAAGGTGGTCACCGAGACGGGGCTCCGGATGCCGGTGCTGGTGGACAAGGCCGACCACCTCTACGGCAAGCTCGGGCTGCGCCTTCACCCCGTGGTGGGCGTCGCGGACGGGGCGTTCAAGCTCCTCGCCTACGAGCCCTTCATGAAGGTGAACTACTGCGACCGCATCCGGGCGCGGATCCAGTTCGCCCTGAAGGAGATCACCGCCGAGGACGTGAAGCGGGTGGAGTCGCCGGAGAAGGCGACCATGCCCGGCGAGATCGAGGGCGCGGCGCTGAAGCGCCGCCAGAACCTGGGCCAGCTGCTCCTCCGGGGGAAGCAGTACGACAAGGCCGCCGCCGAGGCGACGGCCATCCTCGCCAAGGATCCGAAGCACGTCGGAGCGCTGGTCCTCCTCGGCGACGTCCGGGCCGGGCAGGGCAACTGCGCCGAGGCCGTGACCTCCTACGACGCGGCCCTGGCGATCGAGCCGGCGAACGCCGGTGCGCAGAGCGGCAAGCAGGCCTGCGCCGCGGCGAAGTAATCGGACGAATCGATCCTCGGGCTCCCCCGTCCGCGGTAGTCCGGCGGACGGGTTGATCCGAGGTCCCGTTCCGGCCAAGGTCTCGGCACGCATGAGGCCGGGGGGCATCGCGAGGGATGAGTCCTGCACGCTCCGCGGGCGGGTCCTGCTGGGAGCGTCCTGGTGCCTCCTCGCCTCGTTCGCCTTGCCGGCCGCGGCGGAAGCTCCGCGCTCCCCCGACGACTCCGGGGCGACGCTCCGATCCAGGGAGCTCCGCGAGCAGGGCGCCCAGATCACGATGAGGGTCCTGCGGACGGAGGCCCATCTGCTCGACCTGCTGGAGGCGCTCTCCGGCTCGAGGATGACGCCGGCCGCTTCGGAACTCCCCGACGCCCGTTCGGCCTCGTGGGTGAACGTGGACGAGTTGCTGGCCGCGACCGAGCGAGAGGCCGGCGCGCTCGAGACGCTCCTGGACTCCGGCCGGGGGCCCCCGCCCGAGACGGGACGCGCCACCGCGAACGGATGGTCGAACGCCGCGCTCCTCCAGAATCCTGGCGAGCGAAAGCTCTTTCAGGACGACGCCGACCGGAGTGCCGCGCTCCTCCACCTCGCCGACGCGCTGCGGGAGAGGAAGCTCTGGGCCGGGGCCCTCTCGTACTACGAGCGACTGCTGCCGGTGCCGCCGCCCGACGGCGTCCTCGGCGCTCACGGGTGCGATGGAGTGCCGGCTTCGGCTCGGGGATTTCCGGGGTGCGGTGGACCTGCTCGACGCGGCTCGCACCCCGAGGGCCGGGCCGGGCGAGAGTCGTCCGGAACCCTCGATCCCGCCCGAGGCGATCTACCTGGCCGGGGCCGCGGCCTTCCGGCGCACGGACCTTCCTCCCGACAAGAGGGACCGGAAGGCGCTCGAGATCCTCCGAGCGGTCGGGCCCCCTTTCGACCTCCCGGCCGCCTACTACCGGGGCGCCATCTTCGTGAGATCCGGAGACATCGACCTCGCCATCGAGGAGTTCGAGGCGTGCGACGAGCTCTCTCCAGGCGATCCGCGACAGGAGGCCCAGCAGGAGATGTGCCGGCTCGCGCTGGCTCGCATCGACGGCGACCGCTGGCCCTGGGACGCGGAGCGCTACTGGTACGGCAAGGTGCCGCGCGAATCCCCTCGCTACCGCGAGGCCCTCTACGAGCAGGCCTGGGACCACCAGCGGGCAGGGTCGCCGAAGCTCGCGCTGGCGCTCGTCGACCAGATCGTCGACGAGGATCCGGAGTCGCGGCTCGCCTGGCAGGTGGACGTCCTCCGTGCCGAGATCCTGTCGCAGCTCGGGCGATACCCCGAGGCCGTCGAGGCCTTCGAGCGGATCCGCCGGCGCGCCTCCGCGATGCGCGACCAGCTCGACACGGCGCTCGGGGCCGAGCGGGGCCCTGCCGCCTACCTGGAGTGGTTCACCGCAAGTGGCGACCGCGGCGGCTCCCCTCCCGCGATGCCGGCGCTGGCGACGCGGAGGGTGCGCGAGACGGCGGACGTCGCGGAGGCCCTCGATCGCTGGAACGAGCTCGAGACGGTGACGCTGGCCCTGGCGCACGCGCGGGGGGCCGCGGATCGGCTCGATGCGATGCTTTCCCGCGACGTGGCGTCACCGGCCCCCGCGGTCGCCCACGACGGGCAGGTCCGGGCTGGCCGCGCTCGTGGACCACGTGCAGGCGCTCGATGCCCGGCTGGCCGCCGAGGAGGCGAAGTGGGCCGGCACCCCGCCCGACGACCTGTCCAGCGCATGGCAGGAGCGGCTGTGGACGGCGCGAGCCCTCCGGTTTCGGCTCGGCCACCTGCGCGCGCGCGCGATCCGGGACGAGCGGATGCTCGTCGAGCTCCGAGGCCCGGGAGGTGGCGGGCCGGCGGCGGAGATCGTCGAGGAGCAGAAGAACCTGGCCGACGCCCAGCGCGAGCTCGATCGTCTCCGCGCGGAGACGCAGGTGGCTCTCGGCCTGCAGATCCACCAGGCCTTCCGGGACGTGCACGCCGAGCTGGACCGGACGATCCTGGAGGCGGATCGAGGCATCGTCGAGGTCGCGCTCACCCGGACCAAGGACGCGGAACGGCGAGTCGAGTCGCTGGTGTTCCGACGCCGGTTCGAGGCGAGCCTCCCCTGGAGGGAGGACCGACCCGAGGTGCTCGCCCAGATCGAGAGCCGGAGTCGCGAGGCAGTGGCCGAGGACCGGCGGGTTCGGGCGGAGGCCATCGCGCAGCTGAACGACTACGTCCAGCGACACGAGGACGACCCCGTCTACACACCGCAGGCGCTGTCCCGGCTGGCCGAGCTGCAGGTGGACGGCGAAGGCGGGACCCCGGTCCAGGGCGGGGCCCGGGCCAGCCCTCCAGAGGGTCCCAAGGGCTGTGCGGCGGCGGTCGAGCTCCACCGGCGCGTGGCCAGGGGCTTCCCCGAGTACCGCCAGAAGGACGCCGTGTACTTCCTGGCGGGCTACTGCCTGGGCGAGATGGGAAAGGCCTCGGAGGCCCGGCAGGCCTATGCCGACCTGGTGAGGAAGTACCCCGACAGCCCCCACGTGCCCGAGGCCTGGGTTCGCATGGGCGACCTCTACTTCGAGGAGGGCCGGCCCGACTCGCTGCGCCGCGCTGCGGAGGCGTACTCGAAGGCAGCCGCCCGGCGGGATCACCCGCTGTACGGGCACGCCATGTACATGCTGGGCTGGGCGCAGTACCGCCTGGACGATCTGCCGCGTGCGGTGGAGACGCTGGAGAAGCTGCTCGATCGCGAGCTCCCCGCGCGCCGGGAAGCGAAGGAGGACCTCCCGTCCGGCGCCGTCGACCTCCTGGGATCCATGCTCGCGGACCCGAGGTGGGATGGCCTGGCCCGCGCGCGAGCGTTGTTCGCCGGGAACGCCAGTCATCCGTACGAGGCGGCCACGTACCGGCGCCTGGCGGACGAGCTCTTCGATCAGGGCCGGTACGTCCAGGCGGTCGATGCGTACAAGCTCGCGATCGCGCGGGCCCCGTGGTCGCCGGAGGCGCCCCGGCTTCAGGAGCGCATCGTCCTTTCCTGGTCGAGGGAGGGGCGACCGAAGGAGGAGGCCCTCGAGCGGGAGCGACTCGTCGCGAGCTATGGCGGAAGCAGCGAGTGGTCGCGGAGAAACCAGAAGGACGGAGCTACCCCCGGAGAGGTCCGCGAGCTGGTCGAGGCCAACCTGGCGCAGGCCGCGGTCGCCCTTCACGCACAGGCGAGGGAGCTGGCACGGGCCGGAAAGCCAGAGGCCGCCGCGGCCGAGTACCGCCGCGCCGCCCAGGCCTACGCGCAGATCCTGGGCGCCACGCCGGGAACGAAGGGCGCGGAGGGGCTGGCGCTCGCCCGGGCGGAATGCACCTTCGGCGCGGGCGATTACGAGGCCGCGGCGCGCCTGTTCGAGGGAGTGCGCGACACCGCCAGCGAGCCCAGGACCCAGGAGGAGGCGGCGCGGGAGGCGGTTCGCTCCTGGGGGGCCGAGGCCTCCCGGCAGCAGGGGGCGGGAAAGCTCCAGGGGCGCGATCTCCCGCTTCCCGACGTGCTTCGGTCCCTGGTGGGCGCCACGGACGTCCTGGTGGCTCGCTTCCCGGACGACGCGAGCGCGCCTGCCGCCGCCTTCCGGGCCGCCGAGGTGTTCCAGGCGTACCAGGACGGGCAGGAGTCCCGGCGCCGGCTCGAGGAGATCGCCGCCCGGTGGCCGGGCACCGAGGCGGCGAGGAACGCGCAGGGGATGGAGCAGGCGATCCGGTTCCAGCGCGCGACCGACCTGCTGGGCCAGAAGAGGTGGAGCGAGGCGGCGGCCATCTTCCAGGCGATCGCGGACGAGGCGCCCCGTCATCCGCTCGCCGACAAGGGCCTCTACAACGCCGCGTATTGCCAGGAGGAGGGCCGGCACCGCGAGCTCGCGTCTTCCCTGTACGCCCGCGTCGCGGCCGAGTATCCCGGCTCGCCGCACGCCCCGGAGTCCCTCTTCCGGCAGGCGGCCCTCGCCGAGGCCGTGTTCGACTACGAGAAGGCCTCCGAGCGGTACGAGGCCCTGATCGAGAAGTACCCCGGCTCGAAGCAGATGAAGGACGCGCTCTACGACCGGGCGCTCTCGCTGGAGATCCTCCAGAGGTACGAGGAAGCGGGCCTCGCCTTCGAGCGGTACGCATCGCTCGACCCCGGCGCCGCCGACGCGCCCGGGACGCTTCTTCACGCCACCGAGGTCTTCGAGAAGGGTGCGGCCTGGAATCGAATCATCCGGGCGCTCCAGGAGTTCCAGCGCAGGTACTCGAGGTCGGGGGACGTCGAGATGCCGGTGGTGGCGCACCTCCGCACCGGGCGCGCCGAGGGCGAGCTCGGGCACGAGGCGGCGGCGAGGGGCGCGTACTCGAAGGCCCTGGCCGAGTTCGCCCGGCGAGGACTGGACGCCCGGAAGAACCCCGCGGCCGCGGCGGCGGCCGCCGAGGCCCGGTTCCGGCTGGCCGAGCCCGATCTCCAGCGATTCGATCGAAGCGAGCTTCCCTCGACCAGCCAGGCGAGCGCGCTCGAGCGGGCGCTCAAGGCCCGGCTCTCCGAGATGGGAAAGCTCGCCGCCCAGTACGAGGAGGTGAAGCGCTTCCAGGTCCCGGAATGGACGGTCGCGGCCGTCTACCGGCAAGGGTACCTGTCCGAGCGCTTCGCGCGCGCGCTCCACGAGGCGCCGCCTCCTCCCGAGTTCCGGAAGGCGGGGCAGGAACAGTTACCTGGCCGAGTACCAGGCCCAGCTGGCGACCTTCGCGCAGCCCTACGAGGCGCAGGCCGACCAGGCCTATGCGCAGGCGGTCCGGCTCGCGCAGGAGCGCCGCGTGGAGAGCGAATGGAGCCGGCGGGCCGCCTCGGCGCTCGCTCGACGTCGCCCCGCCGACCTCGGTCCCCTCGGCGGGACAAGGGGCGCTTCCTGCCCGAGAGCCCTCCGCGACCGGCGGAAGAGGAGCAGGCCGCGCGAGGTGCCCTGGCGCGCGACGAACGAGACGTGGCCGCCATGGTCCGCCTCGCCAGCGCCTCCCTGGCCCGAAAGCGGATCGAGCTGGCTGCCGCGATCCTGTCGAGCGCCCAGAAGGTCGCTCCCGAGGATGCCAGGGTGTGGAACGGCCTCGGACGGGTGGATCTCGCTCGCGGGGCTCGGCTCCAGGCCGAGGCGAAATGGAAGAGGGCCATCGAGCTGGACCCGGATGGCGCGGACGCCCTGACGAATCAAGGACAGCTGCTGGTCGATGCGGGCGAATACGCGGCGGCCGCCGCCCTCCTCGAGCGCGCCGTGCGAACCGCACCCGCCAGCGCGGCATCCTGGCACGACCTCGCCAATGCGTACGATGCTCTCGGCCGGCCCGACGACGCGAAGCGGGCCCGCGAGCGGGCCCAGGCGCTCGACGCGGGCCAGGCGCCCGTCACGGAGGGAAGCCGATGAACGCCCTGCGACTCGCGGTCCTGCTCCTGGCCGTCCTCTCCCCCGCCGTGACGCGCGCGGAGCCTCCCGCGCGACCGCCGCCGCCTGCCGAGTCCAGTGACCGGAAGGTCCTCCGTCCCGGCGAGGTCGAGATCAAGGGCAAGGTGCGGAAACCGTCGGCGCCCGCGATCACCCCTCCCAGCATGGCCGTCCGGCAGCAACCGGAGCGCGACTCGTTCCTCTGGAAGATCGTCGAGGCGGTGGACAAGGAACCGTTCCAGGAAGCCGGAAGGTGAAGTGAACCCTGGTGGACACGAGCACAATCCAGAGGATGGGCTCGCGCGGCCGCCGGCAACGGAGGCAGTTGCGGGTCTTCTTCGTCTGTCTCGCGGGTTCGCTCGTCGTTCACCTGCTCGGCTACGCCTGGGTCGC
This sequence comes from uncultured delta proteobacterium, assembly GCA_963766715.1. Classification (GTDB taxonomy): domain Bacteria; phylum Myxococcota; class Myxococcia; order Myxococcales; family Anaeromyxobacteraceae; genus CAIOAK01. The sequence goes on along the minus strand of CAVYBH010000013.1, from coordinate 340,202 downwards.
GTCGAGGAAGGTGCCCCCCGTGAAGAGGGTGCCGAGCGGATTCATGATGGTCGAGCAGTGGCCCACGTACCAGGCGGCGCCTCCGGGACCTGACGCCTCGAAGCCCGCAGGGGAGCAGGGCCCGGCTCCGGCATCCCCGGCGAAGTCCCCGGGCCGCGTCGATCGCCCCCCCGGGGACGTGGCCGGGAGGTCCAGAAGAAGGGCATCCTGCGGGCGCTGGACGCCATCGGCAGGGGGCCGATGGGGAGAGGGCTCCCCGCGACGATCGAAGGCGGCGAGCTTGCACCGGGAATCCCGAAGCCTCACGCACGCAGGTCGATCCGGCCGCCCTGCCCGGACGAAAGGGCGGCGGGGGAGGGGCGCCCGCCGAGCTCGGCGACCTCGGAGCCGGAGGAGGAGGCGGTGGAGGCGGCGGCGGAGGAGGCGGTGGCGGAGGAGGCCACGGTCCGGCGCTCTCGCCTTTCCCGCTTCGGTCGGGATCGGCGTGAGCCAGGTCGACTCGTCGGAGGTCGACCAGGCCAGGCTGGACGCCTTCGTACGCGCCCGGATAGGAGGACTCCGGGCGTGCTACGAGAGCCAGCTCAAGCTCGACCGGCGCACGGATGGAACCGTCCGGATGCGATTCTCGATCCTGCCCACCGGGGAGCTGTCCGGCGTGGTGGTCGTCCAGAACACGCTCGGGTCGGCGCTGGTGGCAGACTGCGTCGCCGGGATCGTGCGGACGTGGCGGACTCCCTTCCGGCCGGGTCAAGCCGTCCTCGTCGAGTATCCGTTCGTCTTTCGACCGAGCGGGGACTGAATCCCATCAATCCGTTTACGCCCCGGCTTTCCCGAGATCAGGACTCTCCCGGCGGCTAACGACAGGCCAGTATGGCAGCCGTCATGGCCACGCAAGCCAGGGAATGGCCGGCAGCGCCGATCTGGTCCAGCTCCAGGCGGGTCCTGGTCGTCGACGACGATCGGGACATCCGGGAGTTGCTGGTGGAGCTGCTCGGCGGCGAGGGGTACCTCGTCTCGTCCGCGGCGGACGGCCGGCAGGCGCTGTGGGAGGCTCACGCCCACCGCCCCGACGTGATCCTCCTCGATCTCATGATGCCGGTGATGGACGGCTACGAGTTCCGGGCCGCCCAGCTCGACGACCCCGACCTGGCGGAGGTCCCGGTCGTGATCATCTCGGCCTTCGATCACACGCTCGAAGCGGCGGCGGTCATCCAGAAGCCCTTCCTGGTGGAGGAGCTCCTCGCCACGGTCCACCGCCTGGCGATTCTGAGGCGAGGCGCCGTCCGTCCGGACCGTCAGTGGCTGATGGCCCGCGCGGCCCGGATGAGGACCTCCGGCTGGTGGATTGAGTCGTAGACCGGCATGACCTCCTTCCCGGTCTCGAAGAGCCCGTACACCGCCATCTGGGCCGTCCGCACCGAGTACTCGACCGTGAAGACGCAGTCGGTGGGCGCCTCCGCGAACTGGCCCAGGAAGGCGAAGTTGGTCGATCCCCTGGGGAGGACGTCGGGCCGGTCGCCGGGCGCCCGCGGCATGAAGAGGCTGTCGACGTAGGGCATCGCCACCGGGATGCAGTTCGCCTTCCCGGAGTCCATCACCGGCTTCATCCGTTCCTGGATTCGCAGGTGGTACCAGAGCTCCTCGAGCATCTCCTTCCCGGTGCACTCCGCCATGGTCTTCCGGACGAAGTCGCCCTTCCGGTCGGAGAAGAGGCCGTATCCCCAGAAGATCTTCACGTCGTCCGGCTGGTTCGGGAAGTGGGGCTGGCGGGCGATGACGAAGGACATGAGCCAGGCCGAGTCGGTCAAGGTGACGAGGCCGCCCGTCCCGTCGACGTTGCCGGAGAAGTTCTCCATGTAGTCGTGGAAGGTGCGGTCCTTCAGCGTGGCCGTGAACGAATACCAGCGCTGGAGGTCGATGCGATCGCAGAAGGGCCCCGGGTTCCCGAAGGACGGATCCTTCGCCGCGAGCTTCTTCCACAGCTGCCACGAGCCCGATTCCGCGAGCCCCTTCAGGACGGCGGGCCGCTCCCAGGCGCCATTGTCGGTGCTCTCGGTGAGCGAGCCGTTGGTGACGAGGACGCAGTCGTCCTTCCCCAGCGGGATCTCGCTGCCGTCCTTCATGTGCAGCAGCTTCGCGGTCTTCGTGTCGGCCGAGAGGTCGAAGGTGACGTCCACGACCTCCTTCCCCAGGTGGAACTGGACGCCGCGGGCTTGCAGGTAGCGGGTGAGCGGCACCACCACCGAGTGGTACTGGTTGTACTTGGTCCGGAGGATGCCCCCCAGGCGCGGAAGGCCGTCGACCAGGTGGATGAAGCGCTTCATGTACCGGCGCATCTCCGCCAGGCTGCTCCACTTCTGGAACGCGAACATGGAGGTCCAGAGGAACCAGAAGTTGGTGGTGAAGAAGTCGTGATCGAACCAGTCCTCGATCCGTTTCGCTCCGAGCGCCCCCTCCGGCATGAAGGTCAGCTCGAGGAGCCGGGCCTGCTGCTTCACGTTCAGCCCGAAGGACGAGACGTCCAGCTTCTTGCCGCCCGCGAGCAGCCGCGCCTGCGCGTTGCTCACGAACCGGCGGTTGAACTCGAGCGACTCCTCGGTCACCGAGACGGCCGGGTCCTCGAGCGACGGGATGGCCGAGAGCAGGTCCCAGTAGCAGGTGTAGTGGAGCTCGTGCATCCGCCCGCCGCGGACCACGAAGCCCTTCTCCGGATTGCCGGCGCCGTCGAGGGCGCCGCCCAGGATCGAGCCCTTTTCCAGGACGTGGATGTTCTCTCCGGGCACCCCCGCATCGCGCTGGAGGTAGACGGCGCTGGCGAGGGAGGCGATCCCGCTGCCGACGAGGTAGACGTGCGACGCCTTCGGGTCCAGCTTCCTGGCTGATTTCATGGTTCCCCTCAGGGTTCGTTCACGTTGCGGGCGGTGTCGAGCAGGCTGCGCACCTGCTCGGAGGTGTTCGTCGCCGCGTGATCGGCGTCGTCCCAGGTGTAGGCCTCGAGCAGGCGCCAGGTATCGGGGTCGAAGTAGAAGACGGCGTGGCGGGTCCCCGAGTCGTACTGCCAGCGCAGGCAGCGGACCTGCTCCCGGGAGTCCGGCGGGCTGCAGATCCCCTCCGCCCGGGCCTGGGGTGGGCCGAAGCGCTCCTCGACCTCGCGGGTGACGTGGTCGTCGGAGGCGCGGACCGCGCCTGGGAGGACGAGGAGCGGCAGGAGGGCGAGCAGGGCGAGGTACCTGGTCATCCCCGGGGAAGGTGCACGGCGCCTGCCAGGCTTCACGAAGCGTAAAGCCAGGAACTCCGGCGCCCGCAGCGACGGGTCACGCCCCATGCGGGCAGAGGCAGCCCCGACCGTGGGTCCGCGCCAATCGTCCCGGTGTGGGGAGAGGGCGCACCCCCGGCCCCGTCGGGATCACCTCAGCTCGAAGTACACCCGCGTCCCGCCTTCCTTCTTCGCGCGCTCGCCCGGCTCGGTGACCGAGAGGCGCGCCGGCTCGATCGCCTTGCCCTGGACGAGCTGCGTCCGGACGGCATCGGCGCGCTGCTGCTCGAGCGAGCGCAGCGCATCGGGGGGAAGGGGAATCGACTCGAGGACCCGGTCCTCCATCTCGGCCGGATCCGGCTCGGCGGTCGTCGCGCCTTTCCGAGCGCCTTGTAGGCGGCCGCCACGAACCGCGTGTACTCCTCGTCGGTGAGCTCGGCCTTCGCGGCGTCGCCTTTCGCTCCCTTTCCCTTCGCCTCGGCGGCGCGCCGTCTCAGCTCGGCGACGCGCAGCGCCTTCCCGTCGGAGGCGGGATCGGTCACCGGCTGGATGGCGAGCTGGAGCGTGGGCCGCTCGCCGAGCGCCTTGGCGAGGCTCTGGATCGACTTCTCGGACGAGGGCGTGATCGTCGCCGAGCCCGCCAGGAAGTCCACCACGTCGAGCCGGCCCCCGCTCGATCCCCCGACGAGCTTCCCCAGCGCCGCGAAGGGAGCGGTCACGAGCTTGGTGAAGACGTTCCCGATGGCGTGCCAGATGGCCTTCCCCAGCCGGAAGCTCGGGTCGTCGATGTTGCCCTCCACCGGCACGTCCAGCTCGATGAGCCCGTCCTTGTCGCGGAGGATGGCCAGGCCCAGCTTCACGGGGAGGGAGGTGGCGTCCTTGCTGCCGGTGGCCTCCTCGCTCAGGGTGAACTGGTCGACCTGGATGAGGTTCGTGGCCTGGAGGTTCCGCTTGGCGACCTTGTAGCCGAGGTCGAGGTCGAGCTTCCCCTTCTCGAGCAGGTAGCCGACGTACTTGCCGCAGTAGGGGCTGAGCGGGGAGAGGTCGACCCCCTTCGAGGTGATCTTGAGATCGGTGGCGTCGTTCACCATCCGGGGGCTGAGCGTGCCGTTCACCTCGAACGGGCCGCCGCCCACGAGGGCCCGGACGACCACCTGGGAGCGCGCGTTGAGCGCGTTCGAGAGGCCGCGGATCCGCACGTCGAGATCGGCGACGCCGAAGCTCACCGGTGGCTCGATCGAGCGGTCGGAGAAGTCCAGCGCTCCCCGGACGATCTGGAAGCTCTGGATCGAGAACGGGTACGGAGGAGGCTCGTGTGCAGCGACCTTCGGAGCCTCCTTGGCAGGCTCCTTCGCGGGCGCGTTCGCTCCCTCCTTGGGCTCCGCTGCGGGCTGGCCGTCGGTGCGCAGGATCCGCTTGAGGTTGGACGAGCCGCCCTCCGCGATCTGGACCCGGATCCGCGGCTCCACCCAGCGGACCACCTTGATCGACGTCCCGGCGGGGGCCGGCGCCGCCTGGATCCCGGTGAGCGCCAGGCTTCGCCACCGCACCAGCTCCTCGCCCTTGGGCGCGTCGCGCAGCGCGAAGGCCTCCACCTTCACGTCGCCGGCGAAGCCCCAGGTGGCGGGCTGGACGCCGCCGTCGAAGCGGGCCCGACCGGCCACGCCCAGCTTGCCGCCGCCGAGCAGCGCGTCCACGTTTCCGTGCTGCGGGATGTAGGGGTTCGAGACCGTCAGGTCGAGGCCGTCGACGTGGACGGCGAGGTCGGCGGACGGACGGTGGATGGAGACGGTCCCGTCGGCGCTGGCCGCGCCCTTGCCCTCGATCCGCGCCTTGGCGTCGAGCCGGGCGGTGGACTTCGGATCGCTCGAGAGGTTCTCCAGGCGGACGTCGAGCGGGGCGATGGCGATCCGGACCGGGGAGGCCGGGACCGCGTCATCCAGCTCGATGCGCCAGCCGGAGGCCTCGAAGGCGCGAAGCGTCCACTGCGCCGCCGGCTCCTTCGCCCCCTGGTCCTTCACCTTCACCGGGATGGGCATGGAGGGGGCGTCGGCCGGCGGAGGGGAAGCCGGCGCCTCCACGGAGGCCGGTCCGGCCATGGCCAGGAGGTCGATCTTCCCGTCGGGGGCGCGCCTGGCGCGCACGATGCCGCCCTTCAGGACCACCGAGTCCACCGTGGCGATCCGGGTCAGCACGTCGACGGCGATGCCGCCCACCGACGCCTCCGGAAGCTCCACCGCCGGCCGCCGGCGCGCCGGGCAGCGCCAGCGCGAGCGAACGCAGGGAGACCGAGCCGTCGGAGATCTTCACCAGCCGCTTGTCCGGCCCCCACTCCAGGTCGTAGCTCGACTTCACGCCCAGGCGCCCGTCGCGCAGCTCGAAGCCCACCGCCTGCTCGTAGTAGGGCGAGTACTTCTTCAGCTGGATCTCGTCGAAGGAGAACCGGCCCTTCGAGCGGATCGGATCGAGGAGCACGTTGCCCGTCCAGGAGAACTTCTCTCCCGACTCGGTGACTCCCGTGAAGGAGTAGGGCGCGGTGGCGTCCCGGCGGGTGCGGAAGTCCTTCAGCTCCACGGTGAACGGGCCGACCTGGGTCTCGAAGGGGCGGCGGCGGGAGAGGTCCTTGAAGTCGATCTGCGCCCGCTCGACCTCGACCTGGTCGATGCCGAACACCCACGCGCGGTCGTCCTTCTTCGGCGGGGCCTTCCCGTCGTCGGAGCGGAGGGAGTCGAGGATGTCCTGGGAGTTGAGCCGACCCTCGCGATTGAGGATCCCGCGCAGGTGGAACTTCACGAGGCGAAGCTCCTCCAGCCGGGCCTCCTTCTTCAGGAGCGGCCAGAGCTTCGCGTTCACGTAGAGCTGATCCCAGCTGACGAGGGGGCTGCCGTCCGGGTGCTTCACGAGCAACCCGTCGATGGTGATCGACAGCGCGATCGGGTTCACCCGGACCTTCTCGACCGTGACCTCCCGGTGCATGAAGACCGGTCCGCGCTGCTCGATCTCCCGCCGGATCAGCCAGGGGAGGACGAGAAATCCAAAGGCCAGGTAGGCCACCACGAGCCCCAGGGCGGCGAGGAGCCAGGTGCGACCTCGAGCGAGGAATCGGCGCTTCGGCGCGTCTGCGCTGGTCATGGGCTTGGGTCGGACTGGCGTCAGGCCGCGGCGGGATAGTCGGTGTAGCCCTTGGAGCCGGGCGTGTAGAACGTGGAGAAGTCGGGGGCGTTGAGCGCCAGCCCGCCCTCCAGCCGCCGGACCAGGTCGGGATTGGCGAGGAACGCCCGGCCGAACGCGACCAGGTCGCAGCGACCCTCGCGCAGCGCCGCCTCGGCGCTCTCCCGGTCGAACCCGCCGGCCAGGATGAAGGTGCGAGGCCAGGCCTTTCGCATGGCCAGCTTGAGCTCGGCGGGAACCGTGGGAGCGCCCATCGAGGAGTGATCGACCAGGTGGACGTACTGGATGCCGGTGGGGCCGAGCGCCGCCACGAGCTTCCGGTAGGTCTCGTCGATCTCCGGATAGGCCACCATCCCCGCGTTCACGCCGTAGGGCGAGAGCCGGATGCCGACCCGCTCGCCGCCGATGGCGGCTGCGGTCTTGCGGGCCACCTCCAGCACGAAGCCGATCCGCTTCTCCACCGACCCGCCCCAGGCGTCGGTGCGGCGGTTCGTGTCCGGGCTGATGAACTGCTCCATGAGGTAGCCGTTCGCGCCGTGAAGCTCGACCCCGTCGAAGCCGGCCGCGATCGCGTTCCGGGACGCCGTCACGTACTCCTCGATGGCCTGCAGCACCTCGGCCTCGGTCATGGCCCGCGGCGTGGGGTGCGGCTGCATCCCCTTGGCGTCGGTGTACATCTCGCCCGGCGCGGCGACCGCGCTCGGCGCCAGCACCTCGCCACCCGCCGGAAGGTTGAGCGGGTGTCCCACGCGCCCGGTGTGCATGAGCTGCACGAAGATCCGGCCGCCGCGGGCGTGCACGGCGTCGGTCACGAGCCGCCAGCCGGCCACCTGGCCGTTCGACCACAGGCCGGGGATGCGCGGGTAACCGGTTCCGTTCGGAGAGGGAGACGTCCCCTCGGTGATGAGAAGGCCGGCATCGGCCCGCTGGGCGTAGTACTCGGCCATGAGCGCGGTGGGCGTGCTGCCCTCCACCGCGCGGCTGCGGGTCATGGGGGCCATGACCAGGTGATTCCGGAGGGAGAGGGAGCCGAGGGTCGCGGGAGCGAAGAGCAGGGAGTTGGACATGGGGTCACTCCTTAAGCCCCGGGAACCCGCGCCGCGACCCTGGAGTGAGGGGATCCCTGCAAGGGGCGGACGGGGCTAGGATGGCCGAAGAGGGCCCGGAAGGGACGGCACTCACTGCCTGAGGTGCGATGCCACCAGGATCCAGCCGACCAGCACGGCCAGCACGCCGAGCAGCCCGACCGACCAGCCGGCGAGCCTTCGCTGGAAGGCGGGTACCGCCGCAGCGAGGCTGGGAATCGAGCGAAAGGGCATGAGCACGCCCACGCCGGCCCCGGTGATCGTCCCGCCGAGGAGCGCGCCGTAGAGCGGGTAGCCCACGTACAGGTACTCCCGCTGCAGGATGCAGAACGGGCAGTGGTGCGTCGGCAGCTCGTACACGTACGGGGACAGCCAGGCGACCACGGCCGCCAGTCCCACGGGCAGGAGTGTCGCCGCGAGCAAGCCAACCACCCAGCCGCCGAGCCCCGCGAGACGGAAGACGAGACCGGCCGCGATCGCGCCGCCGAGGAGCAAGAGGAAGGTCCCACCTGCCGCCCGCGGCGAGAGTCCGGCCAGGTCCGAGCCGAGCCCCTTGCCCCCCGCGCCGAAGAGGCTGCCGCAGCAGGAGGTGATGACCTCGGGCTTCAGGTCGAGGAAGTAGGCGGCCCGGAGCACCATCTCGAGCGAGCGAGCAACGGCGCGAGAGCGAGCAGGAACCGGTACTTGCACCCGGATGAGCGGGTAGTCGTGCCCAGCGTCATCGCCCCGGTTCACCACGATCCAGAGCGCCGGCGAGCACGAAGCCGAGGATCTGAGGAGCAGCACCGGATACCCGTAGGGGCTCGCGTGCAGCGATCCCGGCCGCACACATGGCCCCCGTGAAGAGCGGAGCGAGCGAGTCGGCGGTGAAGACGAACAGGAAGAGCGACGCCAGCTCGAACGCGGAGCACGTACGACGAGGATGGTGGAGACGAGGTGGGTACGCCGCTCGAGCGAGAGCTGGAGCTCGCTCCCGCTCGCGAGGTCCCAGTGACGGAGGACCTGCGCCCCCCACCAGGCCGAGTAGGCGAGAAGTGCCGCCGACCAGCAGCGAGGACCCGACCAGCGCGATGCACGGCGGGGTGGAGGATCACGGCCCCTCCGCCCTCGATCGCGCCCGTCCCTCATCGGCACACCCGGTCGATCGACCGGCTCGAGTCGTGGACGAGCGGGTCGTGGCTGGCGATCACCACGGTGCTTGCCCTCGGCCTCGCAGGCGACTCCACGATCATCCATGAAGGCCGCCGAGAGCTTCGTGTCGAGGTGCGCGGTCGGCTCGTCGGCGATGATGACGCGGGGGTCGTTGACCAGCGCCCGGGCGATGGCGACGCGCTGGGCCTCGCCGCCGGAGAGCCAATCGGCCCGGGCCCGGGCGCGGCGCGCCACGCCGAGCCGGTCGAGCAGCGCCTGCGGCCCGCCGCGACGAGCGCCGCGCGGCTCCGCCCAGCGGGTAGGCTGGCAGCATGACGTTCTCCAGCGCCGTGATGCCCGCGCACCAGGTGGAACTGCTGGAAGACGAAGCCGAAGGTGGTGCGCCGCACCTCGGTGAGGAAGCGCTCGGGCAGGCTCGTCACCTCGCGTTCGCCCACGTGGATCCGGCCCGAGGTCGGCCGGGCCATGCAGCCGATCAGGGCCAGCAGGCTCGTCTTGCCCGAGCCGCTCGGCCCGCGCAGCACCGTGACCTGGCGCCGGCCTCGATCGTCGAGGCTCACGCCGTCCACGGCCACGAGCTCGTCGGGTCGCCCCTGGTGGAAGACGCGGCGGACGTCGCTCGAGCTCGATCACGTCACTGACCGCATCACCGCGTCCGGATCGGTGATCGCCGCCCGCCATGCCGGGACGACGGTGGCCACCGTGTAGGGGACGACCGTGAGGAAGAACAGCGTGGCCACGCTGGTAGGGACTCGAGCGACGGCGTGAGGCGGAAATCGGGGTAGAGCGTGGACCAGCCCTTCAGGACCGGAGCCAAGCAGCGGCGGCCGGCGTGACGAAGACGTGGACGTAGGCGAGCAGGAGGCCGAGCAGGAAGGCGGTCAAGGACACGACCGCGCCCTCCCACAGCCTTCACCAGCCAGGACCTCCGAGGTGTCCCAGCCGATGGCCTTCAGGATGCCGATCTCCCGCCGCTCCTCGGCCGAGAGGCCGGAGGCCTTGTCCCAGGCCACGATCGCCGAAGGACAGCAGCGCGGCGGCGAGAACGAGCGACCACCAGGCCGCTCCGCCAGTCGAAGATGGCCTCGTAGGTCCGGGCGATCTCCGCGTGGGTGATGGGGCGCGTGTCGGGCATCTGAGCCGCCGGATCTTCTCGGCGACCGTCGAGACCTCCTTCCCGTTGGGCACCACCAGGGCCACGTCGGTGAAGACGATCCGGACGGGAACGCCGAAGAGCCTCCGGAAATCGGCGATCGGAGAGGAGCACGAGGTCGGACGGACACGAGCGCCGAGGCCGGCGGGGATGGTCTCCCGGACCTGCGAGGATGGCACGTTGCCGTCGGCGCCCGAGCACCGGGAACGGCTCCCCGGGCCGGGCCATCCTGGAGCCGCGCCACGGCCTCGCCGATCGACCACCTCGCCGTCCTTGCCCCAGAAGTGCTCGGGGACCAGGACGGTCAGGTTCGCCCGGGCGGACGCGTCGTAGTAGTAGCCCCACAGGCGGCCCCCGGCGCTCCGTCACTCCCGCGTATGCCTGGTGAGCCGTCTCGACCCGGTCGGCCGGGATGGATCGTGGCGTCCGGCCACCATGCCGCTGCACCACCACGTCGGGTGCACCCTCCAGGACGCGCAGCGCCTCGCTCCGGAGCGCCTCGGTGTACATCAGGTCCGAGGCGAGACCGAAGACCACCAGCGTGTAGAGCGACCACGAGCGCCAGGTTCTTCCCCTTCGCCGGCCCAGGGAGGCCAGCGTGAAGTCGAGCAGGTAGCGCTGGCGCTCCAGCCAGGCGGGCGGCCGGAGTCGCTTCACGGCAGGGGGTGGGGGACGAGCGAGCCCGACGGGAAATGCTCGAGCGAGGTGGGGTGATCCTGGAACGGGGCGAAGCGATCCGCCTGCGACGGGTGGCGGGCGTAGCGGGCCTCGGTGAAGAGCGCAAGGTCGGTCAGGCCGAGCCGCCGGGCCATCGACGGCCATGCGCCCGGACCTGCCTCGGCGCGCGCTTTCGCCGCGGTGGAGCGAGTGCAGGCGCGCCAGCCTTCCAGGAGCGCCAGCAGGCCCAGGCAGGAAGACGAGGAACCTATCGGACTTGCCGCATCCGCCTATTCGAGCCCCTCGAGCACGGCGCGGCGTCACCTCGCCGAACCGCAGCACCCGCTTGCCCTTGTGGTCGCGCAGGAACTCCTCGGCCTCGGTCCTCGAGGGCGAACGGCACGAGCTCCTTCCCCATCGGGCCGAAGACGTCGCTTCCCACGACGTAGAAGGCCTCCTTCGCATCTCAGGGTCTTCACCGAGTAGTAGTCGGTCGCGGTCACCGAGCGCGACGTCGGCAGGCGTGCCGTCCCGGCAGGTAGCTGGCCCGGGCTCGGCGAGGAACTTGAACAGGTCCTTCGCCCCGTCGAACCAGGCGAGCGACCCGTCCTGGAACGTCGACCGTCGCCGCCCAGTCCGGGTACTTCGCGACGAACATGCCGCAGACCGGACACTTGTCCTTCGGTTCGTGGCGCCGAGGCGAGGCGTCCTGCGCGCGCGCCGGCGAAGCCGAGGAGGAGGAGGGCCGCGCCGGCCAGGGCGACGGGGAGCCGCGTGGGTCGCATGGCGGAACGAACGCCAGGCTAGCTGGGCTTCTGGGCTGCCTTGGCCTTCATCATCTTCCGCTTCTCGCGGATGGCCTTGTTGTCCTTGTAGAGGTCCTCGTAGGCGGCCTTCATCGCCTCCTCGAAGCCGACCAGGGTCCCGCCGTTCTCCTTCACGAAGGCCTCGGCCGCGCCCTTGTCGGCGAAGGCCCACTTGGCCCGCGTGGTCATGACGCCAGGCTTCGTGCCGCCGATCACCCAGACGGCGGTCTCCGCGTTCACGAGCTTCTTCGACGGCAGGTCGGCCACCCAGATGGTGACCGGCGCCTTGTCGAGGGCGACGGCCAGGTCCACCGCGGCGCAGTGCAGGCTGCAGAGTCCGACCGGCTTGCCGTCGTCGTAGTCGATCACCATGCGGAGGCCGCGAACTTCTCCCGGTCCATTCCGCAGTGCGGCACGCGGGCATGGCCTTGGTGTCGTCGACGCGTTGGGCGATCTGTCGCGGCGGCGGACAGGGCGATGGCGGCGGCGAGGATGAATCGGGTCACGAGCTTCCTCCGGGGAGACGAGATCGAGTTTGACCTAGGGTACGCATGCCGCGGCTCGTTGCCTGCGACGCTTGCCACACGACCCGTCGTGGACCCGCACCTGTTGCCGCCAGTCAGACGGGGCTAGGATGGCTCCCTTGAACGCGTTCGACCTCGGTGGCATCGCAGCCGGCCTCGCAGGAGGGCTCCTCTCGGGCCTCTTCGGCGTGGGCGGCGGCATCGTGCTCGTCCCGCTCCTCGGACTGCTCCTCGGCCTCCCCCAGCGGGAGGCGCAGGGGGTGACCCTCGCCGTGATGCTCCTGCCCATCGGGCTGCCGGCGGTGCTGGCCTACCGCGCGCGCGTGACCTTCCGCTGGTGGCTGGTCGGCGCGCTGGTGGCCGGGTTCCTGGGCGGGGTGAGCCTGGGCGCCGCCGCGGCGGTCCGCATCGACCAGAGACCGCTGCGCGTCCTCTTCGCCCTGCTCGTCGTGGCGGCCGCCGTGCTCCTCTGGCGGCGGGCGTCGGCGCGCGGTGCAGCCGAGGTGGCGCACCTGCCGCGCTCGAAGCGACTGGAACGGGATCTGGATCGGCGCCGCCGCGGGATTCCTCGCCGGCCTGTTCGGCATCGGGGGCGGCATCATCATGGTCCCGCTGCTCGTGGCGGCCCTGCACCTCGACCAGCACGAGGCCCAGGCGACGAGCCTGGCGGTCATGCTGCCCCCGGTGGGGCTGCCCGGCGTGCTCGTCTACGCGCGCGCCCAGGGGACCATGCCCTGGGCGCTGCTCGCGATGGTGGTGGTGGGATTCTCCGTCGGCGCGTTCTTCGGGGCGCGCCTCGCCGTCCGGATGCGGACGGCGAGGCTGGCGCACGCCTTTTCCCTGCTGCTCGTCGTCGTCGCCGCCGTCCTGGTGTGGACGGTGGTGCGGCGGTGATCCCCGCCTAGAACTTGTAGGCGACGCCGGCGTCGAGCCCGTACTGGGACATCGACGTGGTGTACGAGGCGATGCCCTGTCCGTACGGGCCCGGGTAGTTCGGGGTGCCCTGGGGGGGCAGGGGGTTCGAGCCGGAGATGCTCACCGTCGGGGCGATCATCGCGCCCAGGTTGATGGCGACGTGCTTGCCCAGGTTGAATCCCGCGCCGAGCGTGATGTGGCTCTCGGCGACCGCGGGGAAGGCGATGTTCTCGAACGCGCGGGAGGCGTCGAGGGGGTTCTTGCCGTAGTTGAAGCCGGCGCGCAGCGCGAGCCAGTCGATCGGCGTGACCTGGACGCCGAGCTTGAAGACGACCTGGCTCGACCAGTTCATGTTCCAGGGCATGGCGCCGCTCGAGTTCTCGGAGAAGGAGGGCTTGTTGGCGCCGTTGGTGGCCGCCCAGTTGATCCACTCCACGTCGGCCGCGACGAGCAGCATCTCGATCGGGCGAACGGCCACGCCGCCGGTGAGGACGCAGGGCTGGTTGAAGGTGAGCTTGTCGACGCCGCCGGGGAGGGGCGGGAGCGTCGGGCCACCCGGGTTGCCGCGGACGCCGGTGTTGTACTTGAAGTCCTGGAAGAAGGAGGTCGTCTCGAAGGCGAGGCCGATGGTGAGCATCTGGATGGGGGTGATCTTGGCGCCGATGGTGGCGCCGATGCCGAAGCCCGAGGCCGACAGGTGCGGGCGCCTGGCCGAAGGGATTCGCCACGTTCCACTCGGTGGTGGCCCACATGCCGTTCAGCGTCACGCCGAACGAGAACATGTCGTTCAGCTTGTAGGAGACGCCCGGCGTGAAGCGCATCTGGCTGTAGCCGGTGAAGGTGGTGCCCGAGTAGAGGTTCTGGGCGTAGTCGACGCCCATGCCGGCCACGCCGTACGCGCCCATGCCGAACGACCACTGCGAGTCGATGGGGATGATGAGGCCGAAGGCCGGGATGGGGGACGCGCCCTTGTCGCTCTGGATCGTCACGCCCGGCTGGTTCACGAGCTGGTTGCCCTGCCCGGCGTCGATGCCGGTGGCGCTGTACTTCACGGTGGGCATGAAGTAGGTGGCGCCGAAGTCGACCCGCCCGCCCAGCTCGGACATGCCGGCCGGGTTGGAGAGGACGCTGGCCGCGTCGAGCGTGGCGCCGACGCCGACGCCGCCCATCGAGTTCTGGACCGGGCCGAAGCCGATCATTCGCATGCCGTTCGTGGCGTAGGCCGGCGTCGCCGTGGCGATGGCCAGGGCGACGGCGAGACGCATCATCCGTTCGAAGTTCAAGGTGTTGTCCTCCCTGCGGGGTTGCGGCGTCACCACTGCGCGTGGCGTGCCGCGCGCGAAGCCGGGAGGGATTTCGAGGAGTTCCGGGAGTGATGGCGTGACGGCGAGACGCAGTGCGCGACAGGACGTGTCACGCGCGCGAGACGGAACGTGTCGCGAACGACACGAAACGCGTCAGCTGAGGCTGGCCGCGCGCATCCGCCGCCAGAGCGTGCTCCGGCTCACGCCGAGGGAGCGGGCCGTGGCCTCCCGGTTCCAGCGGTTCTGCTCGAGGGCGGCGCGGAGCTCGCGGTCGTCCTCGGCCGCCAGCGGCGCGGCGACGCGGGTCCTCGGCAGGGGCGCCGGCTCCTCCGCGAAGCTCGGGCCGGCCGCGGCGACCTCGGGCGGCAGGTCCTCGGGCTGGAGCGTCTGCCCCTGGCAGACGGTGGCGGCGAACTCGAGCGCGTTCTCCAGCTCGCGCACGTTGCCGGGCCACTCGTAGGAGAGGAGCACGCGAACGGCCTCGGGAGAGAGGCGGAGCGCGCGCCCCGTGCGGGTCCCCACCCGGGAGAGGAGGAGCCGGGCCATCGGCTCGATGTCCTCCCGGCGGCTGCGCAGCGGGGGAAGCTCGAGCGGGAAGACGCGCAGGCGGTAGTAGAGGTCCTCCCGGAACCGGCCGTCGGCGACGAGCCGGCGGAGGTTGCGGTTGGTCGCCGCGATGATGCGGGCGTTGGTGCGGCGCGTCTGGCTGTCGCCGACGCGCTCGTAGGTGTGCTCCTGGAGCACGCGGAGCAGCTTCACCTGGAGGTGGAGCGGGACGTCGCCCACCTCGTCGAGGAAGAGCGTCCCGTCCTCGGCGGCCTCGAAGCGCCCGGCCCGGTCGCGCACCGCGCCGGTGAAGGCGCCGCGCACGTGCCCGAAGAGCTCGCTCTCCAGCAGCTCGCCCGGGAGCGCCGCGGCGTTCACCGCCACGAAGGGTCCGGACTTCCGGGGGGAGTGGGCGTGGATGATCCGCGCCATGACCTCCTTGCCGGTGCCGCTCTCGCCGGTGACGAGCACCGTCGACTCGCTGTGCTGGAGGACGTCGATCATCCGGAAGACGCGGGTCATGGCCGGCGAGCGCGCGATGAGCCCGAACCCGGCGATGGGGCCGCTGGCCTCGATGGTCGACTCGTCGGCGGGGCGCAGCACCACCAGGTAGGCGGCGGACGGGTCGCACACGCCGAGCTTGTCGTGGAGGAGCGGGGCGGCGGAGACCGACATGAGGCGAGCCGGGCCGTTCTGCACGTTCAGGACCGCCCGCCAGCCCTCCCGCTTCTCCCCGGCCAGGAGCGCCTGCCGCAGCGGGCCGTCGAGCCCGAAGAGCTCGGAGCCGAGCAGCGACTCGATGGAGAGGCCCCGCACCTGCCCGAAGGCCTCCTCGCCCAGCAGGCTCGCGAGGAGCTCGGACGCGTAGCGGATGCGGAAGTCGGCGTCGAGGGCCATGCAGATGCGCCCGAGCGAGCCGAAGGCCGCGTTCACGGCGGAGAAGGCCCGCTCCATGTCCGCCGCGCCGGGGGCGCAGGAGGGCACCGGAAGCCTGAAGGAGGGAGGGCGACGTCATGTTTCACTCCTCTGCGACATGAAACGTTTCAATCGATTGAAACATAACGTCTCGGATGTTTCACGTCCCGATTTCGTAACCCATTGAATTTACTTGTCACGGTTCAGGCACGGCACACGCACTGGTCTCCTTTGCGAGCATCGCGCCGTCTTCCGACCTCGACTGGAACCCCCGTGACCAAAAAGTACCTCCTCATCGGAACGCTGTTCCTCGCCGTGGTGGCGGCCGCGACCGCCGTCGCCGTCGCGGTGCAGAGTCCTCCGACGCCGCCCAAGGCCGCGCCCGCGTTCTCGAAGCGCACCCGGGCGCACTTCGACCACGCGCCGGTCACGCCGGCCGCGTTCGAGAGCCCGCAGGCCGTGACGCGATCCTGCCTCGGCTGCCATCCCGACGCCGCACACGTGATGAAGAGCTCGCACTGGCAGTGGCTGGGCGAGGAAGTCGTCGTCCCCGGGCACGAGGGCAAGACCCGCATCGGCAAGAAGAACCTGATCAACAACTTCTGCATCGCGAACCGCGGCAACGAGAAGACCTGCACCAAGTGCCACGTCGGCTACGGCTGGGCCGACGACTCCTTCGACTTCCAGAAGGCCGAGAACGTCGACTGCCTGGTGTGCCACGAGAGGACGGGGACCTACGTGAAGGGAACCTATGGCATTCCCACCAAGGAGACCGACCTGGTGGCGGCGGCGAAGTCGGTCGGCACGCCCCAGCGGGAGAACTGCCTGGGGTGCCACGCCTACGGCGGAGGCGGGCAGGGCGTGAAGCACGGCGACCTCGACTCGTCGCTGGCGCACCCGTTCGAGGAGGAGGACGTCCACATCGGGCGGCATGGCTTCCTCTGCGTGGACTGCCACGCGGGCCCGGATCACCAAATCCAGGGCAAGGCCTTCTCCGTCAGCGTCGAGGACTCGAACGGCGTGGCCTGCACCGACTGCCACGAGGGGCACAAGCACACCGACGCCCGCGTCGACACGCACGTGAAGGCGGTGGCCTGCCAGACCTGCCACATCCCCGAGTTCGCCGGGAAGCTTCCCACCAAGGCCTGGTGGGACTGGAGCAAGGCCGGCGATCCCGAGCCGCAAGGACGACGTGCACAGCTACCTCAAGATCAAGGGCGAGTTCACCTACGAGCAGGACGCCGTGCCGGAGTACCGGTGGTTCAACGGCACCGTCGGGCGCAACCTGCTCGGCGACAAGATCGACCCCACCAAGGTCACGCCGCTCAACCCGCCGTTCGGGAGCATCGACGACCCGAAGGCGAAGATCTGGCCGTTCAAGATCCACCGGGGCAAGCAGCCCTACGACGCCGGGTTCAACTACCTCTTCCCGCCGGTCACCGGAGGGACGGGCGGGTACTGGACCACCTTCGACTGGGACAAGTCGTTCCGGCTGGGGTCCGAGGCCTCGAAGATCCCGTACAGCGGCAAGTTCGGCTTCGCCCCCACCGAGATGTACTGGCCGCTCTCCCACATGGTGTCGACGAAGGAGAAGGCGCTCGCCTGCACCGACTGCCACGGCGAGATCGTCGCGCATGGACTGGAAGGCCCTCGGCTACGTGGCCGATCCCATCAAGACCGGAGGGCGCCGATGAGCCGCCTCGCCGTTGCCGTCGTCCTCCTGCTCGCGTCCGCGGCCGCCACGCCGGCCTCGGCGCAGCAGCCCGTGAACCCCATCCACCCCCAGTTCGCCCCGCTCGACGCCGCCGGCAAGAAGGTCCGGACGGCCGAGGAGATGGACGCCGCGAAGACCTGCGGCGCCTGCCACGACGCCGCCTACATCGCGGCCCACACCGATCACAAGGCGCCCCGGTCGGCGGCCACCTGCGTCCAGTGTCACGTGAGCGGGGGCAAGCTCGAGGTGCGCGCCGACCGGCTCGACCCGGAAGGGAAGCTTCGCCGGGAGTCGATCCGGATCGGAACGCCGCGCGCCGCGAACTGCGGCGCCTGCCACGGGCTCGTGTCCGACGGGCACGCGCCGATCGTCGATTCCTCCGGCCTTCGAGGCGGCGACCGCGCCGGGCCGGACGTGGTCCCTCACGCCAGGGCGAGGGGGCCATCGTCGCGCCCCAGCGGATGAACGACTCCTTCCTCGATCTGCAGGGCAAGGAGCTCCTGGCCGCGCCGTGGGACGTCCACGCCGCCAAGCTCGTCGACTGCGTGGCCTGCCACTACGCCGGCAACAGCCCGGCCCGCACCGACGGCAAGAAGGGCGCGCTGCGCTACCTCACGGCCGATCCGCGCCGGCAGACCCAGGCCGAGTTCCTCGTCCGCCCCGACCACAAGCTGGCCGAGCAGGATTGCCGGGGCTGCCACGATCCCATGAAGGCCCACGCGTTCCTGCCCTACCGCGAGCGCCACATGGAGATCCTGTCCTGCACGGCGTGCCACGCGGCGGGGCCGATGGGGCCGGCCGCCGAGATGGTGGACGCCACCGCGGTGAGCGCCGCCGGCGGGCCGGTGGTGCGCTACCGGAACGTCGTGCGCCGCCCGGGCGACACCATGAACACGGCGACCATCCGGCCGCTCGAGCCCCTGCTCGTCGAGCGGACGGAGGCGGACGGCGTGCGCCGCGTGGCGCCCGTGAACCTCGTCAGCCGCTACCGCTGGGTGTCCCGCCAGGACGGCCTGGACGTCCCCTTCGAGACCGTGGTCCGCGCCTGGCTCCAGGGCGGGGCCCACCCGCCCGAGGTCGTCGCCGAGTTCGACGCCGACCGCAACGGCCGGATCGAAGAGGCCGAGCTGCGGCTCGACACCCCGCGGAAGACCGAGTTCATCGCCGAGCGGCTCCGCGCCCTCGGCGTGGAGGACCCGGTGGTGGTGGGGCGCCTCGACGCACATCCGCTCGCGCACGGCATCTCCACCCGCGACCGCGCCCTCCGGGACTGCACCGCCTGCCACGCCGAGGATTCCCGGCTCACCAACGACTACGTCGTCGCCTCCTACCTCCCGGGCGGCGCACCGCCCCGTCCGCCCGACGGGGCGCGCGTGGAGCTGTCCGGGCTCATCGCCCCGTCCGGCGGCGGAATCGTCCTCCAGCGCGGGCAAGGTGATGCGCCCGGCGGGCTCCACGTGCTCGGGCACTCCCGCCAGGCCTGGACGAACCGCCTCGGCTTCCTGGCCTTCCTGGCCGTCCTCCTGGGCGTGACCGTCCACGGCGCCATCCGCTTCGCCTTCCGGCGGAAGCGCGGGCACGCGACGCATCCCGACGGCGCGAAGGAGTACGTCTTCGGGCGCTACGAGCGGCTCTGGCACTGGACCATGGCGGTGAGCGGGATCGCGCTCATCGCCACCGGCCTCGAGGTGCACGGGACGGGCGGTCCGAGCCTGATGACGCTCCCGACCGCGGTGGCCATCCACAACTTCTTCGCCGTCGTCCTCATCGTGAACGCCTTCCTGGCGCTCTTCTACCACCTGGCCACCGCCGCCATCCGCAACTTCATCCCGCACCCGCAGGGCTTCCTGGCGCGCGCGCTCGAGCACATGACCTACCAGGCGCGCGGCATCTTCTACGGGGAGTCGCACCCGAAGAACGCGGCCGGGCAGAAGCTCAACCCGCTCCAGCAGCTGACCTACCTGGCGCTGCTGAACGTGCTCTTCCCGCTGCAGATCGTCACCGGCGCCCTCATCTGGGCGGTGGGCAAATGGCCGGCGGTGGCGAGCGCGGTCGGCGGCCTCCACTACGTGGCGCCGATCCACAACGCCGGCGCGTGGCTGTTCCTCACCTTCTTCGTCCTGCACGTCTACCTGGTCTCGACGGGCCGCACGCCCACGGACCACCTGAAATCGATGATCACCGGGTACCAGCACGTCGACGCCGACGAGGCCGGCCCGGAAGGAGCCCAGCCATGAGCACGAGGCAGGAACCCCGGCCCTACGTCAACCCCTACGTCGCTGGCACGCTGCTCGGCGTGGTGCTCTTCCTGAGCTTCTACGTCACCGGCGGCGGGCTGGGCGCCTCGGCGGCCATGAGCCGCGTGCAGACCGGCGTGCTCGACCTCTTCGCGCCCGGCCACGTCGATCGTGTGGCGTACTTCGCCGAGATGGCCGGGGGCTCGAGGAGTCCGTGGGCCCACTACGGCGTCTACATGCTGGTGGGCACGATCCTGGGAGGCTTCGTCTCCGGGCTCGTGAACCGCCGCGTGAAGCTCGAGACCCGCAAGGGGCCGAACATCTCCGTCCAGGCCCGCCTCGGCTTCGCGCTGCTCGGAGGCGCGATCATGGGCTACGGCGCGCGGATGGCCCGCGGTTGCACGTCGGGCCAGGCTCTCTCCGGCGGCGCGGTGCTCTCGGTGGGCAGCTGGACCTTCGCGCTCGCCATCTTCGCCAGCGCGTATGCGGTGGCCTGGTTCTTCCGCCGGCTCTGGACCTGAGGGACACGCACATGGCTCCCTACGACCTCGCATCCTCCCTCGGTCCCGTCGCCTTCGCCCTCGTCTTCGGGGCCATCGGCTTCGGCTTCGGGGCCGCCCTGGAGATGGGCGGCTTCGGCGACACCCGCAAGCTGGCCGGCCAGTTCTACTTCAAGGACATGACCGTCCTGAAGGTCATGTTCACCGGCATCGCCGTGGCCGCGGTGCTGGTGGCGCTCGCCACCTCCTTCGGCCTGCTCGACATGAGCCGCGTCTTCGTGAACCCGACCTACCTGTGGCCGGGAATCGTGGGCGGGCTCATCATGGGCGTGGGCTTCGTCATCGGCGGGTTCTGCCCGGGGACGTCGCTCGTGGCCGCGTCGACCCTGAAGATCGACGGGATGGTCTTCCTGCTCGGCGCCCTGATCGGGGTCTGGCTCTTCGGCGAGACCGTGGGGTCCTTCCAGGGCTTCTGGCTCTCCTCCTACATGGGACGGTTCACCCTGCCGGAGCTGTTCGGCCTCCCGGTGGGCGTGACCGTGCTTCTCGTCGTGGTCATGGCCCTGACGCTCTTCTGGGCCGGCGACCTCGCCCAGCAGTACTTCGGGGAGAAGAAGCCCTGGGACGAGGTGAGGCGCGTGCCCGGTCGCGGCACCCTCGCCTTCGCGGGCGCCATGGTCGCGGCGGGCCTCGTGCTCGTCGTGCACGGCCAGCCCACGCCCGAGAGCAAGCTCGCCCGCATGGGGCCGGAAGTGAATCGCTCCCTGGAGGAGCGCGCCATCTTCGTCGACCCGGCCGAGGTCGCCGCACTCCGGAAGGACATCGGGATCCAGGTGACGATCCTGGACCTGCGCGACGAGACCTCCTTCAACCTCTTCCACATCGGCGGCTCGCGCCGGGTCACGCTGGCCAGCCTGGAATCGCCCGGCGGGCTGAAGGCGCTCCTCGACCAGCCGCCGACCACGGTCACCTTCCTGGTGGGCAACGGAGAGGCGGCCGCCTTGACGGCCTGGAAGCACCTGATCGCGCAGGGCGTCCCCAACCTCTACGTGATCGAGGGAGGAATGAATCGCTGGCTGGAGCGATACCCGGTCGACGCCTGCGTCGCCGAGCGGGTCGGTACGGCCGACGGCAAGGACGGACAGGCCTGGCGTTTCCTCTACGCCACCGGGAGCACCCAGCCCGCCGCCTGGCCGGAGCTGGAGGCGTCCCGATCGTTCCGGTCCCCGTGTGCGACGGCAGCGCCTTCTGCCCACCCGGGAGATCGGCACGGCGCCCCTTCCTGGCCCGCCTACGCCTACACGAAGCGGGTCAAGCTGAAGTCGAAGGCCGCGGTGAAGGGCGGATGCGGGTAGTCCCGAATCCTTTCCCTGCGCCCGCACTCCAAGCAGCCAGGAGGAAGTGACCATGACGAACGAAGGAACTGCCGATCGCGTGATCCGCGTCCTGCTGGGGATCGCGCTCCTGTCCATCACGATGGTGGGACCGAAGACCCCCTGGGGATACGTCGGCCTCGTGCCGCTCGCGACCGGGCTCTTCGGCTTCTGCCCGCTCTACCGGGTTCTCGGATTCAACACCTGCAAGGTCCCGGCGAAGTAGCGCCGGGTCAGTCCCACCGCCAGACCACGCTTGCGGAGAAGGCGGGGCCCGTCTGGGCCCCGTCTGGCGTGGTGGTGCGTCGAAGCGTGGCGCCCACGTCCACCGAGAAGCCCGCGCCGAGCCCCTGCTCGAGCCCGATTCCCACGCCCACCGTGCTCGAGGGAGCGCGGTAGGGCTCGAAGGTCGTCACGGACGGCGAGACCTCCGTGCCAGCAAGGATCTCCCGGTAGAAGGTGCCGTCTCCGGTCTCCCCGAAGGCCGCGGCGGAGACCCAGGTGGTCCTCGCCAGCCGGAACTCGATCTCCGTGAAGAGGCGGTCGACGTTGAATCCGTACACCGGGTCGGACGCCGTCCGGAGCGTGTGGGCGTAGCCGAGACGCACCGTGAGCCAGCGGATCGGACGGTAGCGGAGCGAGACGCGCCCCGTGAGCGAGGCGCCGCTGCGCGCCGGGTCTGCGTACCAGTTCCACGTGGCCGACGGACCGACCACCAGGGCCAGAGGTCCGACGAGGTCGATCAGGCTCGCCTCGCGCCCGCGGAGGTCCGGTCGAGCTCGGGAGGTCGGGAAGGTCGCTCCGTCGAGCGGCGCCCACGTAGAGCGACGCCGCGTCGGAGAGGTCCAGGGCCGCTCCGCCCGTGGCGGTGACCGAGGCCACCGCGGAGCCCGCGGAGCCGTTCCCGGGGCGACGAGGAGGCTCGCGTCGTAGCCGCCCCCGGCGGCGACGGACCCCTCGAATCGAGGTCCGCCGCCGTCGACGGCGAGGAGCGCCATGGCGAGCCACAGGGAGTTCATGGCGGCTCCGGAAGGGAGGCCGGCTCTACCTTCCGCCGCGGTACGCGCTGCCCGAGCCGCCGCCCGACCCGCCGCCCGTTCCCGCGCCGCTCCCCTTGCCGGCGCCGCCGTCATGGAACGGCTGCGCTCGCGAGAGCGATCCTGCGAGGCTTCGTGGGTCTGGTCGCGGGTCCGGTCCCGCTGCTGCGTGGGCGTCGCGCCGTCGACGTGGGTCGAGGGGTCGCGGGTCTGCTCCCGGGTCTGGTCCTGCGCGAAGGCCGGGGCGGCGAGGAAGAGGGCGGACAGCGTGAGGAGGGTCTTCAGGGACATGGTTCGATCTCCGGGTTGGGTGTGGCTCGCACTCCCTTCAACCGGAGCAGCGCCCGAAGGTCGCGCCCTGTGGCAACGTGTCGCAGGGCGGCTTCCGCCCCGGCCGAGCCTCAACGGAGCGCGTTCACCGTGTGGTGATCGAGCGCCCGGTCCTTCACGACGAGCGTCGTCACCGGCGCCTCGCACTCCTCCTGGAGCACGAGGTCGTGGCCCACGCACAGCCCGACCTGCGCCACCAGGTCGACCTTCCGTTCGTTCAGGAGCTTCGCCTGGGCGACCGGATTGCAGATGGCGGCGAACCGATCCGGATGGGCCTTCGCGAGCCCGATCTCATCGTAGTCGACGGCGCCCACGCGGCAGCAGACGAGCTCCGTCTCCAGCCCTTCGTCCTGGAGGAGGCGGGCCAGTCGCTGTGACTCCTGGAGCAGGCTGACGCAGAAGGCCACGCCGACGCGCTTCATCCCGCGCCGGTGGGCGTAGTGGGCGAGCTCCTCCACCCGGTTCCGCAGCGTCCCGTCGGGCTTGAAGGGGGTCGAGTCGGCCGCCTTCATGAGCGCCTGCCGCTCCTCGCCGAGGTATCCGGACACGTCCCCGGCCACCTCCGCATGGGTCCGGGTCGGGCAGGTGCGAGGCATCTTCGACACGTCGCCCTTGAAGCTCCCCGCGGTGGTGCAGTGGAGGCAGCCGTACGACGGGGCAGGGGAGGAGTCTGGGGTCATCACTGACGAGAGCGTCGGACGCGGGCAAAGGGTTCGCCACTCGTCCCTGGCCGCATCCGGTATCCTCCCCCCATGAAGACGGCAGCAGGCGGAACGAGCGACTTCGATTCCCGCGCCTCCACCTGGGATTCGGACCCGGCGAAGGTGGAGCGGGCGCGGCGCGTCGCCGAGGCCATCGCCCGCGAGGTGCCGGACCTCGGGAGGCGGGCCGTGCTCGACTACGGGGCCGGCACCGGGTTGCTCGGGTTCGAGCTGCTCCCGCGCGCGGCACGGGTCACCTTCGCCGACGTGTCCCGAGGGATGCTCGCGGTCGTGGAGGAGAAGATCGCCCGTGGCGTCGCGGGGACCGCCGAGGCGGTGCTCCTGGATCTGACCCGAGACCCGCTGCCTTCCAGCCGGTTCGGCCTGGTGACCAGCCTGCTGACGCTTCACCACGTGCCCGACGTGGCGAGCCTCCTGATGGCCTTCCACGCCGTCCTGGAGCCGGGTGGCGTGCTGGGCCTCGCGGACCTCGATGCGGAGGACGGCTCGTTCCACGGCCCGGGGTTCACCGGGCACAAGGGATTCCACCGGGACGAGCTCGAGAGGCAACTGCGGGAAGCGGGCTTCGGTCCGGTCCGCTTCTCGACCGCGTTCGAGATCCGCAAGGAGGTCGCCGGAGGGACGAAGGATTTCCCCGTGTTCCTCGCGATGGCCCCTCGCCCGGCCTGAGGCCCAGGGCGGGGACCGCCTGCTCGCGGCGCCAGTTGCCTACTTCTTGCCTTGCCCGGACCAGGCCGGTACGCCGCCGGCGTCCCGGAGGACGAGCGTGGTCGAACCCTTGGTCACGGTCTCGGCGATGATGGCCGGCTTGCCCTCGAAGGCGATCTTCGAGCCCTTCACCGCGATCTCGTCGCCCTTGGCGAACTTGACGGTCTGCTTGTCGACCCAGAAGTCGGGGCCGAGGTGAACGGGGATCTCGCCGTCCGCCGTCTTCAGTTGCAGGTGGACGCCGGAGTGACCCATCCCGCGGTCGACGCGCGTCTCGCCCACGACCGTCCCGTTCACGGTGACGACGGTCGAAGGGTCGAACATCCGGGAGGCCCCGGGCCCCTTGCCCGGGGGAGGGCCGCCCTGGGCGAGCGAGAGTGCGGGGACGGAAAGCAACAGCGCCATCAGCATCGACTTCTTCATGTGGAACCTCCGTTTGAGGGTATCGAGCGTGTCGCAGGGGCCGGCCTCACATCCCCGCGAAGAGCATTCCCTGGGTGAGGATGACGCCGCCGAAGGCGACGAGCAGCAGCCCGGAGGCCCAGCGGACGGCGACCGGGTGCGACGACACCAGCCGGACGCGCTGCCGCAGCGCCTGCGAGCCGTAGCCGACCGCCAGCATCGGGACCGCGAAGCCCAGCGAGTAGACGAAGCAGCAGGACCACGCCCGTCGCCATCGAATCCCTTGGAAGCGACGAGCGCGAGCACGCTCGACAGCATCGGGCCGACGCACGGGATCCAGACGATCCCGAGGCTGAGCCCGAGGAGGAGCCCGGACCATCGCCCCCGCCCGCCGGCCTGGATGCGGTGGACCCAGGTGATCCTCTTGAAGAGGTTCACGTCGGCGAGGAGCAGGAGGCCGAAGGCGATGACCATCACCCCGAAGACCTTCTCGAGAGCCGGGAGCACCGGCCCGACGACGCTTCCGAAGAGGCTCGTCAGGATGCCCATGGCGATGAAGCTCGCCGCGATGCCGGCCACGATCAGCGCGGGGCGCGAACGGTGGTCCTCGGCCGTGCCCGCGAGGACGAGCGGGATGACGGGCAGGACGCAGGGGCTCGCCACGCTGGCGAGGCCCGGCGCCGAAGGTGAGCGCGACGGAGGAGAGCCCGACGTCCATGGCGTCAGTTCTGGAAGAGCTGGCGCACCTGCGGAGCCGACTGGATGCCCGGCGTGGCTCGCCGGATCTCCTTCCCGGAGGCGTCGGTCAGCATCAGCGTGGGGAGCGAGCGGATGCCGTACTGCTGGAACTTCGGGATGTCGGTCGAGATGGTCGTCTTGTAGTAGACGACCTCGGCCTTGCCCTTCAGCTCCGGCGCCATCTCCTGGAGGATCCTGTCCTGCATCTGGCAGGGCGTGCCGTTCGGGTTCATGAAGAAGACGAGGCGGGGAAGCGCGGCGGCCGGCGTCTTCGTCGAGGCGACGGTGGCTCTCGGAGCCTCCGCCAGGGCGGTGGATGCGAGCGCGGCGACGGCGAGGAGCGGAAGCAGGCGGGACCAGGCGACTCTCATGGCAATCTCTCCGGGTGCGAGGTGAGGCGAGGGCGGCGCGGGCCGTCCCTCGTCTGTGAGCCTCGCGGCGGCCGTCCGGTTCACGGAACCGGGGTTCGCCCGGATCAGCCCGTCTTGCCGGGGACTTCCGGCTGCACTCCCTCGCCCGCCGACCGGTCCCGCGGGGACGAGATCGCCTGCTTCGCGAGCCGCTTGTAATAGAAGTGGTTGCCGTACAGTGCGGCCACCGGGTTGTGGCCGGTGACCCGGTCCTTGGCCACGAGCGTCGTGGTGGGGGCGTCGGCGTGCTTCACGAAGAGCATGTCGTGCCCCACGCAGAGCCCCATGATCACGTTCATGTCGGTGCCCATCCGGTTGAGGACGCGGGCCTGGGCGACGGGATTGCACAGCGGCTCGAAGGTGCCCGGGCGGACCTTGAGCTCCTCGGCGATGCCCAGCGCCGACTTGTCCACCGAGCCGACCTTGCAGCAGACCGACATGGGCTCGAGCCCCTGGGCCTCGAGGATCTCCGCCAGGCGGGCCGTCTCGTCGAGCAGGCCGATGCAGGTGGCGATCCCGATGCGCTTCCATCCCCATCCGCTTCGCCAGCGCGACGGTGTCCTCGATGCGCGTCCACCGAGCGTGAACGGCGCCGCCCGCCTGCTGCTCGTAGCAGAGCCCCTCCACCTCCGCGGCCACCCGGGCCAGCCGCTCGTCCGGGCCGCCGGGACCGTACTGGTCCATGGCCGACCCGACCAGGTCGCCGTGGTGCGAGGTGGGGCAGTTTCCGGGGCGGGGCGGGGCGGCGGCCGGGTCGGCGCTCCAGCAGGCGGTGGCGCCCTTCTTGCGGAAGACGACGTTGCAGTCGGCGCAGGATGGCTCGGCGCTCGGGTCGATGGTCGGTTCGATGGGCAAGGTGGCCTCCGGGCCGGGAAGACTACAGGAGACGGATGGCCCTAGTCTCGGCGCGTCCGGCCGCCGATGCGGACGACCGGGTCGGGTCGCGAAGCGGCGCCGTGGTCGTGCCCTTGGCTCGCCCCGTGCTTGCCGCCACCGGGGGTGCAGGGGCCGTTCTCCGATGCGTCCCTCTGCCAGGCGGGGAGCTCTCCCCGGGCATGGAGCGCGATCAGGTCGCGGACGGAAAGCTCGGAGACCCCCGCCAGACCCGGATTCCGAGCGCCAGCAGGTGGTCGTGCGCCTTCGATCCGAGGTGGGCCGCGATGACGTCCCGGCAACCCGAGGCCGCGATGGCCGATGCGACCGAGCCGCCGCTCAGCAGGTCGTTCCGCCGGAACTCGGCGCGACCGTCCGGCTGGCAGACGAGCAGCCACCTGGCCTTTCCGAACGTCCGGGCGAGCGGGGAGTCGAGCCCTTCACGGGACACCATCATGGCGAGCGGGTACATGTACCCCGTGAGAGCCGGGCCCCGCCGTCGGGTTCCCTTCCTGCCTCCTTTCCCGGGTCCTGGGCTCTCACACGCGATGACGCCCCCCAAAGCCGACCAGACGACGTGGAGGGCCCGCTGGCAGCAGGCCCGGCAGCGGCGCTGGGTCCGCTGGGGAACCGACCTCGCCGTCGTGGCGGCGCTCGTCCTGGGAATCGGGGCCTGGCAGACGCGACGCCACCTGAGCGGCGTGGAGGCTCCCGGGCGGTGCTGGCCTCGCTCGACGGCAGGGAGGTCCCGCTCGAGTCCCTTCGAGGCAAGCCCGTGCTGCTCGCCTTCTGGGCCCCCTGGTGCACCGTGTGTGGCGCCGAGTCGCAGAACCTGTCCTGGGTCCGCAGCCTGGCCGGCGACCGGGCGCACGTGGTGTCGGTGGCGGCGGCGTTCGAGAACGTCGACCAGGTCCGCGCCTACGTCCGCGATCGCGCGGTCGATTACCCGGTGCTCCTGGGCGACGACGCCCTCGTGCGAGCCTTCCGCGTCGACGTCTTCCCGACCGTGTACTTCCTCGACGCGGACGGCCGCGTCCGCCGCTCGGCGACCGGCTACACCACCACGCTCGGCCTCCTGGCCCGGCTGTTCCTGTAGGGCGCGACATGGCCCTTTCCACCCGAAGCCCCACGGAGGTCAGCATGACGACCGGTTCCACGTTCTGGGACGAGCGATATGGCGGCCACGGAGTTCGCCTACGGCACGGCGCCCAATCGCTGGCTCGAGGCGCAGGCGGCGGCGATCCCCGCCGGAGGGCGCGTGCTCTGCCTGGGAGAAGGGGAGGGGCGGAACGCCGTCTGGCTCGCCCAGCGCGGGTTTTCCGTGGTCGCGGTCGACGCCTCGCCCGTGGGCCTGGAGAAGGCGCGGCGCCTGGCCGCCGAACGCGGCGTCACCATCGAGACCCGGGTCGCCGACCTCGCCTCCTACCGGCCCGAGCCGGCAGCGTACGACGCGACTCGTGCTCGTCTTCGTCCACCTGCCCCCGGCCATCCGCCCGAGCGGCTCACGCCGCGGCCACGGCGGCGCTCGTCCCCGGCGGGGTCGTGATCGTCGAGGCGTTCACGCCGCGGCAGCTGGGCCGGCCCAGCGGGGGGCCGCGCGAGGCGAGCCTGCTGTACGACGCCGCCCTCCTGCGCGCCGACTTCCCGCAGGTCGAGTGGGAAGATCCTCGAGGAAGCCGAGGTCGAGCTCGACGAGGGCCCCTTCCACCGCGGGCCCTCCGCCGTGATCCGCGGGGTGGGACGCACCGTTTCCGCGGGAAGTGGCTCTCACGGCCGGAGGAACTCATGACCATCGAACGCTACATCCGCATCTTCGCCGGCTCGTTCGTCCTGCTCTCGCTCGCGCTGGGCGCGCCGGCGAGCCCGCTCTTCCACAGCGCGAACTGGCTGTGGTTCACCGGGTTCGTGGGCCTGAACCTGCTCCAGAGCGCCTTCACCGGCTTCTGCCCCATGGCGAACGTCCTGAAGGCGCTCGGGGTGGGGAGCTCGACGCAGGAACCCGTGCCGGGCGCCTGATCGAGGCGGCGCGGCGCACTCCGGGCACGATCCCAGCCACCGAGGACTCGCGTGCCGACCTCCTGCCAGCGCATCGCCGACCTGCTCTCCGACTACCTGGACGGCGAGCTGGGCGTCCGGGAACAGGTGGAGGTGACGCTCCACCTGGAGGCCTGCGTGGACTGCGCCCGGTTCGCGGCCGAGCTGGCGGCCACGGTGCGGGCGCTCCAGGGGCTGGGGATGTGCTGCGGTCCGCCGCTGCCTAGTCGTGGCAGCCCGACACGAGCCGAGACGCCTTGGCGCAGCACTGGGCCGTCTTCTCCGGGGAGCAGCAGGCCTTCTTCTTCGTGAGCATCTTCATGTCGGGCTCCTAGGCCTTGGCCTGCTTCTCGAGCTTCGTCTTCACGGCGCGGGCCGCGTCGCAGTCCGGGCACTTCGCCGAGGGCTTGGCCGCGTGGGTCTTGCAGGTGGCCAGGCAGTTGGAGAGCGACTGCAGGAGGATCTTCACCTCGTCCCGGGAGAGCTCGACCGTCATGACGGACCTCCATCTGCGCGTGGAGTCCAGATGATCGTTCCGCGGGAGGCGGGAGTCCAGGGAAACGGGCGTACCGGATCGGGTAGGCTCCTCCGCTGCGGCGCTGGCCGAACCTTCCATCGAGGTAACGGCTCTGAATCAGGCATGAACGTCCCGTGGTGGTTCCCCTTCGGGCAGGTGCCCGAGGTCCGTCCGGCCGACCTGGCCCGGGAGATGGACGGCGAGTCCCCGCCGTTCCTCCTCGACGTGCGCTCGTCCGTCGAGTTCGCGGCGGGCCACCTGGAAGGCGCCGTGAACGTGCCGGTGACGTCGCTCCAGGCCAGCCTGGCCTCCCTGGAGCTCGATCCGGGGCGACGGGTCGTCGCCATCTGCCTGTCGGCGCATCGCAGTCCGCCGGCGGTCCGCCTCCTGCGGAGGTCGGGCCTGGACGCCCGCCAGCTCGCCGGAGGCATGCTGGCCTGGTGGGCGGCACGGCTCCCGTCGTCCCGCGCCTGAACGGCCGTCCCGGGCCGACCCTTTCCGGGCCGGACTGGCTCACACCCACATGGCCAAGAAAGCACTCGTCCTCGGAGGCGGCTTCGCCGGGCTGGAAGCCGCCATCCACCTCCGCAAGGCCGGCCTCGACGTCACCCTGGTCTCCGACCGGCCGTTCCTCTGGATCTACCCGACGTCCATCTGGATCGTGACGGGCGAGCGGGCCTTCGGCGACGTCTGCCTCGACCTGGCCGACGTGGCGCGGCGGCACGGATTCACCTTCCGTCAAGGCAAGGTCGAGTCGATCTCGGGCGCGCGCCGGGCGGCCGTGGTGGACGGGGAGGAGCTCTCCGCCGATCACCTGGTGCTGGCCATCGGCGGCACGCCGCTCCGCCCCAAGGGCGTCGAGCACACCTTCGGCCTCTCCGGCAACCCGGAGAACGCGTCGCGCCTGCACGATGCGCTAGAGGCGCTGCTCGCGAAGGGCGGCGGCACCATCGCCATGGGCTTCGGGGGCAATCCCAAGGACCCCTCGGCGGTTCGCGGGGGCCCGGTCTTCGAGGTGATGTTCAACGTCGCCCACCTGCTCCAGAAGCGCGGACTCGGCGACCGGTTCCGCCTCGCCTTCTTCGCGCCCATGCCGAGCCCCGGGGAGCGCATGGGGAAGAAGGCCGTCGCCGCCATCCAGCAGATGCTCGGCAAGCTGGGCGTGGAGATGCGCGTGGGGAAGAAGATCGCGGGCTTCGACCCGGGCGGTCCGGTGGTCTTCGAGGACGGGTCGAGGCTCGAGAGCGACCTCACCGTCTTCATCCCCGCGCAGGGCGGGCACCCGGTCCTCGGCGCGAGCGACCTGCCGCGCAACGAGGCGGGCTTCGTCCAGATCGACGGGAGCTGCGCGGTCCCTGGATTCCCGGGAGTGTGGGCGGTGGGGGACTCGGCTGCCCTGGAGGGCCCCGCCTGGCGCGCCAAGCAGGGTCACCTCGCGGAGGTCATGGCCCGGGTGGCGGCGGCAAACGTGGCGGCGGAGGTGGCCGGGCGGCCGGAGCGCGAGAGCTACCTGCCCCACGTCTCGATCACCTGCCTCATGGACATGGGAAACGGCGCCGCCTACGTGCACCGGGACGAGACGAAGGAGCAGATGATCCCGCTCCCGGTCGTCGGCCACTGGATGAAGAAGGGGTGGGGCGCCTACTTCAAGGCCTCCAAGCGCAAGCAGTTCCCGCGACTGCCGGGAATGTGAGGGAGGCGACATGGAGCTCTGGAACGCCTGGGCCTGCCCCTACTGCATGCGGGTGCGCGCCGCGCTGGCCGAGAAGGGGATTCCCTACCGGACGCGCGAGGTCGACCTGGGGAGCAAGCCGCCTGCCCTGCTCGAGGTGAATCCCCGGGGCGGGGTTCCGGTCCTCGTCCACGGTGAGGCGAAGGTGGCGGACTCGCTCGCCATCCTGGAATACCTCGACCAGCGCTGGCCCGAGCCGCCGCTCTTCCCGGCTCGTCCGGGCCGGGATGCCGTCGTCGCCGCCTACGAGCGGATGAACGCGCTGTTCGCGCCGCACATGATGAAGATCGCGCGCGGGTCGCCCGAGGAGCGCGTCCAGGGGCTCTCGGCGGTTCGCCGGGCCATGGCGGACCTGGACGCCGAGGTCGCGGACAGCGGCTTCCTGCTCGGCGAGTTCTCGGCGGCCGACCTGGCGCTCGCGTCCTTCATGGCCAAGCTGCCGCCCGACTGGCGGCCGGGGCCGCTCGGGTTCGAGCGGCTCTCGCGCTGGGAGCGGACGGTGATGGGCCGCCCGGCCGTGAGGGATCAGATGGCGCCGCGGGCGGCGGGGTAGAACGGGCAGTCCCGCTCCAGGCAGTCGTCGTTGCGCGCGTGGAACTCGCAGCGGGGGCCACGCCCCTCGAGCGCCAGCCCCAGCTCCTCCCGCGCGAAGCGGACCCCGGAGAGGAGCGCCAGCCAGGTGGTGCGCTTGCAGCAGCGGGGACCTCCCACGTCGCCGATGACCTGGAGGGCCCGGGCGGTGGCGCGGTTCGCCTGGCCCCAGGAGGCGCCGGAGCGCGGCGTCGCGCCGGTGGCCAGGCTCGCGAAGATCCCCACGCCCACGCCGGACCCGCACGCACCGTGGAAGCCGCAGGAGCCGCCCACGACGGTGTCCGAGCGGCGCCGGGCCTCGGCGAGCAGCGCGGCCCGGTCGGGAGCAGACGCCGCGTTCGCCCAGGTGGCGAGCAGGGCGGCCGGCACGAGGAAGTGGTGCTCCGGACCGTGCATCTTCACCGACGGGTGGCGCATGAGCGAGGTGGCGAGCGCGACCGGGTCGCGGCCCTCGTGCTCCCGGCAGGCGCGCTCGATGACGTCCTTCGCCGAGCCCGGAGTGGCAGGCGTCGCAGACGAAGTGGCCGTCCCGGCACCTGGCGGTGCTCGGCTCCCGGACGCCGCAGACGAAGCACGCGGCGGGCGAGGCGGTCACCGCGTACTCGAGCTCCACCCCGCAGACGAGGCAGCCCTGCGGGTGCTCGGTGGCCTGCTCCCGTTCACGCTCACGCCCCCAGGTCGTAGTAGCGGGCGCCCAGGCCGTAGAGGGCCGGGACCGGACGGCAGTCGGGGGCGACGGGCGTGCCGTGCTCGCGCCAGGCGATGGCGCCGCAGCCTCCGCCGCACACCGGGGCGAGCGCGCAGCCCTCGCAGGCCGGGATGGAGAGCGTGCTCCGCCCCTGCCACCGGGCGATGGCGGCCTCGTCGCGCGAGACCTCCGGGTAGAAGGTGCCGAGCCGGTGCTCCGGGTGGCCCACCGTGGCGGTGCAGCCAAAGACGGCGCCGTCGGGGCCGAACGCCCACTCCTTCTTCGCGGCAGGGCAGGCGTCGAAGTTGGGAGCGGGGAGCTCGCCTGCGTCGGCCAGGTGGCCGATCCCGTGGAAGCGGGGCTGGTGGAAGCGGCGCAACACCGGGTGGGCCTCGGAGAGCTCGACGTACTTCGCCCACAGCTCGACCCGGTCGAAGAGCGCGCCCTTCTCCTGCCGGCTGGCGCAGCCGAAGAGCTCGTAGTTGCGGCCGATCTGGGTCTTGAAGCGGGACGACGGCAGGTCGAGCCAGCCGCGCGCGGCGGCGAACTCGGCCAGCTCGGGGAGCGCGGGCAGGTTCTCCCGGTCGGCGACCACCCGGAGGTTCACGGGGATCCCGGCGGCGACGAGGCCGTCGATGCCGGCGACGATCCGGTCGAAGGTGCCGGCGCCACCGGCGTGCGGGCGACGCCGGTCGTGAAGGGCGGCGGGACCGTCCAGGGTGACCTGCACCTCCTTCACCGGGCCGGACGAGAGCAGCGGGAGGAAGGCCCCGAGGTCGTTGCCGTTCGTGACCAGCGCGACCTCCATGCCGCGCGCCCGGGCGCCGTCGAGGAAGCGCCGGATCCGGTCGTGGTGCGCCGGCGTGTCTCGCAGCGGCTCGCCGCCGAAGAGGGTGACGTAGGGGCGGGGAGTCTCGTGGGCGTGGTGCTGGTCGACGTAGGCGAAGAAGGCGTCGACCGCGGCAGGCGACATGAGGCCGGCCGCGGCCGGGTCGAAGAGCTCCTGGTAGCAGTAGGTGCAGGCCAGGTTGCAGCCGAAGCTGGGGACGACGACGAGCTGGGTGGGGGTCTTCGCGGCCTCCACCTTCCACTCCGCCCGGGCCGCCTCGAGGTAGGCGCGATCGTCCTCGTCGGAGCCGACGACGAAGCCCGCCTCGCGCAGCGTCTCCTCCGGGAGGTCGGCCGGAAGCGCTCCACCGTTGCCCAGTGCCTCCAGCGCCCGGGCGTTCGACGGCTCGAGGAGCGCGGCCTGCCCGGTGAGGGGCTGCACGAGGAGGACCTGGTCGCGACCCGGGACGGGGGCGAGGATGGCGTGTCGGGAAAGTCTCACGGGATCTCCAGGCCGGGACGGCGCCCGGTGACGGTGATGCTGCGGATGAGGACGCCGCCCTTCTCGTAGGGGTCGGTGCGGCGCAGGACCGCGACGTCCCGGAGGCCGGCGGCGGCGATGGCGGCCAGGTACTCGGCCTCGGGGATCGAACCGCCGTAGCAGGCCGCCCACGCGGCGGGGTCGTTCCGGACCGAGTCGGGAAGCGTCTCCTCCGAGACCACGTCGGAGATCGCGAAGCGGCCCCCGGGGCGGAGGAGCCGGTGGATCTCGCGATAGACCGCCGCCTTGTCGGGGGCGTGGTTGATGGCGCAGTTGGAGACCACCACGTCGGCGCAGCGGTCGGGGAGCTGGACCGCTCCGAGGTCGCTCTTCACGACCCGGGCGTTGGGACGCCCGGCCAGGGCCTCGGAGGCCGCCGCCAGCATGCGGTCGCTCGCGTCGACACCGGTGGCGGAACCGTGGGGCACGACGAGATCGGCGGCACGGGCCACGTCGCCCCCGCGCCCGCACCCGAGGTCGATCACGTCCTCGCCCTCCCGGGGCGCGGCCACGTCGAGGGCGCGCCCGCACGACAGGGACTCCTTCGTGGTGGAGAGCGCGCCGTAGCGCACCGCCGAGGCGCGGGCGACCTGCTCAGCGTGCTTCGGGTCGGGGCTCATCGAGCGTGAACTCCCAGGCGCACCAGACGTCGTCGCCGTGGGGATCGGGAGGGCAGGCGATGCAGCGGGTCCGGATTCGCGGATCGACGGCGCGGGCGAATTCCGAGTACTCCACGATGCCCACGGACTTGCAAGGGAAGTCGGGAAGCCCCTTGCGCTTGCGCGCCGACTGCACCCGGCAGTCGCGCATGACGAAGACCGCGCGCGTGTCGGAGAGCTCGGTGACCTCCTGCACGTTGAGCCGCGCGTAGAGCCGGTGCTTCAGGGCCTCGACGAGGGCGGGGATGCCGCCGCCGGGGGCCATGCCGAGCCGCTCCATGATCCGGCGGGCCTCGACCACGGTGAACTTCTCCCAGGCGGCCCGGTCGGCGTCGATGGCCGGTCCCATGCCGTGGACCGCCTCGACCGCCTGGAACCAGAGGCCGTCGTGGGCCAGCCAGTTCTTGGCGTCGTCCTGGATGATGCGGATCAGCTCCTCGCGGGAGAGCGACTCGAGGTGAGCCGCCGCGTCGAAGGGCTTCCCGGCACCGTCACGTTCGGTCACTGGTCACTCCCAGGAGCTCGTTGTCCACCACGTCCGCGAGGTAGCGCTCGCCGACGAACCCTACCACCCGGTCGACCTCCCGGCGCCCCTTGAAGAAGAGGATGGTCGGCGTGCCCATGACGCCCAGCCGCGCGGCGGTGGCGCCCGACTCGGCGGCGTTCAGCTCGGCCACCTTGACGCGTCCCTGGTACTTGCCGGCCAGCGACACGACGATGGGCTCCATCATCTGGCAGGGGCCGCAGCCCGGGCTCCAGACGTCGAGGACCACCGGCACGTCGGACCGAGCCACCTCGGCGACGAAGGTCGCGTCGTCGACGTGCACCGGCATCACCTTGGGCGCGCCGGGACCGAAGAGCCGGGAGAGGAGCCCCATCAGGCGGCCGCCTTTTGGTCCTTGTGGTCCTTCACGTACTTCTGGACCGCCAGCGCCGCGATGGTCCCGTCGGCGACGGCGGTGGTGATCTGGCGGAAGCGCTTGGAGCGGATGTCGCCGGCGACGTAGACGCCGGGGACGTCGGTCGACATGTCCTCCTTCGTCTCGACGTAGCCCCACTCGTTCATCTTCACGAGCCCCTTCACGAGGTCGGTGCGCGGGACGTAGCCCACGAAGATGAAGACGCCGTCGGTGGCCAGCTCGCGGACCTCCTTCGTCTTCACGTTCTCGATGCGGAGCTTGTCGAGCTGCGTCTCGCCCACGAAGGCGCGAGGCTCCGAGTCCCAGATCACCTCGATCTTGGGGTTGGCGAGGGCCTCTGCGGCGCTGACCGGCTCGGCCTGGAAGTGGTCGAACTGGTGGATGATGGTGACCTTCTTCGCGAACTGGGTGAGGAAGAGCGACTCCTCGACCGCCGAGTTGCCCCCGCCGATGACGTGGATCTCCTTGCCGTCGAAGTAGGCCCCGTCGCAGGTGGCGCAGTAGGAGATGCCCCGGCCGCGGAACTTCGACTCCCCGGCCACGCCCAGCTCGCGCGGCTTCGCGCCGGTGGCGATGATGACCGCCGGGGCCTCGACCTTCTCCTCCTCGTCGAGCTCGAAGGTCTTCACGGGACCCGAGAGGTCGTGCGCCGTGATCTCGACGGCCCGGCGGATCTTCGCGCCGAAGCGCTCGGCCTGGGCCGAGAAGGCCTTGGCGAGGTCGGAGCCCTTCACGTCCTCGGGAAAGCCCGGATAGTTGGAGACCTTGTGGGTGGTCTTCATCTGCCCGCCCGGGATGCTCTCGTCGAGCACGAGCGTCTTCAGCCGCGCGCGGGACGCGTAGATGGCGGCGGACAGCCCCGCCGGCCCGGCTCCCACGATGATCACGTCGAACTTCTCGCTCATGGATCCCCCTACGCGCCCAGCATGGATTCGACCTGCGCCTTGATGGCGGTGCGCTTGATCTCCTCGCCGCTCATCCGCTCGCCGACCTCGGCCCCGCCCTGGAAGAACAGGAGGGTGGGACTGCCGGTGACGCCGAGCTTCACGGCCAGGTCCTTGTTGCCCTGCCGGAAGATCTTCAGGAAGCGGGCCTTGCCGGCGAACTGATCGGCGACCGCGTCGAACTTGGGCGCCAGCGCCTCGCAGGGCGGGCACTCGGTGGAGAAGAAGTCGAGGACCACCGGGAGGGTCGAACGGGCGACCTCCGCCTCGAAGTCGGCCTGGGTGATCTCCTTCACGAACTCGCTCATGACGCTCTACCTCGATGGGAAAGGGGTGGGGCGGGCCCGGAGGCCCGCCCCGGGTGCGACTAGTCGTGGCAACCCGACACGAGCCGGGAGGCCTTGGCGCAGCACTGCGCGACCTTCTCGGTCGTGCAGCAGGACTTCTTCACCTTGGTCAGCAACTTCATGATTCCTCCTGTGAGAACCACGCCTTCCCTCCTGTGAGCCGGGGGGTGGCGAAAGGGTTCGGGGGGAGGATCCGGGCCGGGTTTGGGTCAGCGCCGGCCGGTTCGGACCGCCGCCGGCGACGGGGCGGACCACGAGCCCTGGGCCATCAGGAAGGGGCGCGCGCCGTCCCGGTCCTTGTTGTGCTCCCAGAGCGCGAAGATGGTGTCGCCCCAGGCGCGGAGCCCGGTGAAGAAGGGATCGGTCTGGGCCACGTAGGCGGCGGCGGGGAGCGTGAGCCGGCCCGTCCCGTTGATCTCGTCGCGCAGGAACTCGACGTACTCCCGGCTGGTGGTCTGGTAGTAGACCTTCACCGAGACCTGCGTCGCGCCGGCGGGAACGGCCAGCGAGACCTCGTCGTAGCCGCCCGCGTACTCCGCCGCCGTGAACCAGTCGGGCCGGGAGACGCCGTCCCAGACCGGCTCGACCATCCGCTCCGCGGCGCCGCCGACGTCGAAGCCCTTCGGCGGGATGCGGTTGTCCTTGAAGCGGCTGGTGGCCAGCGCGAAGTGGAAGGAGTGGTCCTCCCCGGTGATGCTGCTCGCCATGGCGACCTCGTAGACGAGCGGGTCGGAGTGGACCTCGTTCGGCGCGAGCGGCGGGCTGCTCGACGAGCGGGGGAGCCCCTTCAGCGTGCCCACCGCGGCGTCGTAGGGGTTCACTTCCTGCAGGACCGCGCCGTTGCGGGAGACCACCACGTTCACGAACATCCGGCGCCCCTCGGGGAAGCCGGAGATGAGCTTGTGGCCGGTGTTGTTCTGGACGCGGAAGGTGAGCGCGCCGGTGGCGGGGTCGTAGGCCAGGTCGGAGACGGAGGCCGCGTTCGCGAGCACGCCCCGGTTGCGGGTGGCGGCCAGCGTGAGCGCGCCGGCGATGTCGGGCGGCCGCTGCCCGGCGGGAAGGTTGCCGGGCATGAGGCTCGTCCAGGTGCCCTGCATCGGGTCGCAGGTGAGGTCCTTCGCGCGGTTCACGAGGAGCAGCACGTTTCCGGCGTCGGGCGAGGCGTTGTCCGGGGCGATCGAGGCGAGGATCTCCGACATCCAGACGTTGCCGCCGGTCATGGCGTGGCAGGGCGTCCAGGTGTTCGGGTGCTCCTCGCTCTGCTCGGGGCGCACCGGGCTGGTCGCGTCGTTCGAGCCGGGCGTCCAGCGCGAGCACATGTGGCAGTCCTGGCACTTGGAGATGGCGTTGCCGGGCTGGTCGGTCTCCCAGCCGTTCACCGGGAAGGTCCGCGAGGGGGTGTTGGGACGGAAGTTCCCCTTGCCCGGGGAGCCGCCGGGCTGGGCGTAGGCGGAGAGCCGGTACTCGGAGAAGGTGCGCTCGACGTGGGTGTACGCGTAGGCGGGATTGACCTCGGTGGGGAGGTCGCCGCCGAGACCCGCGGCCGGAAGGTTCGAGAACACCGGGTTGGAGACGTCGTGGCAGGTGGCGCACATGTACGGACCCTTGTGGAAGCGGCTGTACAGCGCGTCGTGCGGCTGGGCGCCTCCGGGGAGCACGTCGGCGAAGGGGCCGCGGATCCGGGTGTCGGGGCTCACGAAGTACTGCCCCCCGGCCGCCTCGTCGTAGGCCGCGAGAACGGGAGCAGGCCGTCGTAGAAGGGCTGGCCGCTGCGGCGGTGGATGGTCTTCGCCGTCTCCACGTCCACCGGGAGTGTCCGCGCCGCGGCGTTGGTGGAGCGCGCGGCGGGGTCGACCGCCGGGCTGTCGTGCTCGTCGTACTGGACGGCGAAGGTCCCTCCCTCGCGCGGGCCGTCGGCCGTCGGGCGCGGGAACGGGTCGCTCAGGCGGTGGCAGAAGCTGCACTGGATGCCGTCGTAGTCGTCGCCGCGCATCGCCGAGACGTTCCGCTGGGTGGAACGCCCCTCGAGCCACCCCTTCGGGAAGTGGCAGCGCATGCAGAGGTCGACGATGTCGGCGTTCCCGATGACGTGCAGCGAGTCCTGGGCGGCCACGGTGAGGGACGCGAACATGAGCGGGTCGCGCGCCGAGTTGCCCATCATCGAGCCCTGCCAGGCCCGGAAGAGGTTGTACTCCTCGTAGTTGGTCCGGCCCCGCG
The DNA here is from genome assembly GCA_963766715.1 of uncultured delta proteobacterium. Lineage (GTDB taxonomy): Bacteria > Myxococcota > Myxococcia > Myxococcales > Anaeromyxobacteraceae > CAIOAK01. The sequence goes on along the minus strand of CAVYBH010000013.1, from coordinate 301,656 downwards.
CGTCCGGCGTGGAGCGCTCCCACGGGCCATTCCCGCTGCCGTGGCACGAGTAGCAGCTGGACGAGCTCTCCAGCACGGCCTGCCCGGCCTGCGTTCCCGGCATCCGGACCAGCGGGTTGTCGGTCGGCGCCGGCTTTTCACTGCCGGTACAACCGAGGACGGTGGCCACCGCGAGGGCGGCGGCGAGGCGGAGCGGGCGAGGCGTCACGAGGGTCTCTCCGGAGCAAGGAACGACGGCTCCGGTCAGGATCCCACGGCGATGAGAGACTCCTCAGAGTTCTGCACGGGGCTGCACCCAGATGGCCGCGCTGCCGCAGCGGCGGGGTGCGTGTCGCGCCTACATGGCGCCGGGGGCTCGCCCCTCCAGGTCGCGCGCGACGACGGAGATCGCGGCCTGGAGCAGCGCCCCCCGCGGAACGTCGTCCACGAACTGGGAGGCCAGCGCCGGGAAGGCCTGGGAGAGCCTCATGGCCATCGCCCAGTGATCCGCGTTCACGTAGCCGAGCAGCGCGCCGGGCGCGGCGACGGCGTCCGTCCAGATCACCTGCCCGTCGTTGCGCGGATCGACGTCCTCGAGCTGGACGTGGGCTGCCGTGAGCGAGGCGGAGACCCGGTCGCGATCGGGCAGGGCGACGAGCGAGTAGATGGGCAGGTGGATCTCCGCCCGGTGCGCGTTCCACCAGGCCATGCGGACGTCGCGCCGGAGGTCGTGCACGCCCTCGCCCGAGCCGGCGGCGCACTTCCCGATGGACAGGCTCATCATGGTGGCGCGCCAGAGGTCCTCGTAGCGATCGGCCAGCGGCGAGCCGTTCACCGCCCCGGCCATGCCGATGACCGCCGCGATCCGCCGGCTCGCCTCGGGGTGACGGACGGCGAAGTCGAGCACGTCCGGGAGCCCCTTCGAGTAGGCGAAGACGAGGAGGGGACGAGGGTCGTCCGGCAGCGCGGCGATCTCCTCGGCCAGGAGCGCCGCGTTGGTGGCCACGCTGCCCCGGCCCGTGACGGGGAGATAGACGACCGTGAAACCGCGGGAGCGGAGCTCGACGGCCGCCGCGGCGAAGGGACGCGCGTCGTCCTCCAGGCACTCGGCGAAGAAGCCCGGCACGATGGCGATGCGGTACTTCCTGGCCAGGTCGGCCGCTCGCGGGAAGACGCGGCCGTCGGCCGCCGCCTCGCCGCCCATGCGGGTGAGCACCTTGTCGCACGGGTGCGCGGGATTGCTCGCGAGCTCGGCGCAGAGCGCGGAGCGGAAGGCGGGGCGCAGGTCTCGGACGCCGGCCTCGGAAATGGACGTGGTGACGAGTGGTGCCAGCCGCTCGGCCTCCGGGCGCAGGGGCTTGGCCGCGCAGGCCGAGAGGAGGAAGGCGAGGAGGAGGGTGGCGGGGAGAGGTGACCACATGCAGACAACCCATCGCACGGTGGCCCGGGCCAGGGAAAGGAGGGCAGGGAAGATCTGGACCCGGAGCGCCGGGGCCGGGATTATCCGGACGTGCCGGGACTCGAGCCACGGACGAGACCGGGGAACCCCTGGTTAGCGATCGCCACCGGGGTGGTCATCTTGGGATCGCGCTCTGGGTGTACCGGGCAGCGCTGGGGTTCGGCTTCGTCAACCTGGACGACCAGACCTACGTCTACGCCAACCCGATGGTGCTCCGGGGGACTCTCCTGGGACGGGATCGCGTGGGCCTTCACCTCGGTCCACGGATCCAACTGGCACCCGCTCACCTGGCTCTCCCACATGGCCGACGTCGAGCTCTTCGGCCTCGACGCGGGGAAGCACCACCTCGTCTCGGTGCTGATCCACGCGCTCGACTCGGTGCTGCTCTTCGCCTGGCTGCGGATGGCGACCGGCTCGTCTGGCGAAGCGCCGCGGTGGGAGCGCTCTTCGCGGTGCACCCGCTCCACGTGGAGTCCGTGGCCTGGGTGTCGGAACGCAAGGACGTCCTCTCCACGCTCTTCTGGCTGCTCGCGCTCTTCGCCTACGTCGGCTGGGTGAGGCGAAGGGGCGCCTTCCGGTACCTCGCGGTCGTCCTGGCCTTCGCCCTGGGGCTCCTGTCCAAGCCGATGGTGATCACGCTCCCGTTCGCGCTGCTTCTCGTGGACGCGTGGCCGATGGGAAGGCTTGGCGGGCTCCGGCCCGACGATCCGTTCGACGTTCGACGGATCGTCCCCCTGTTGCGCGAGAAGGCGCCTCTCTTCCTCCTCTCCCTCGGCTCGGCCGTGGTGACCTGGGTGGCACAGCGGGGCTCGGCGGCAGCCCGCCTCGATGCGATTCCCATGGGCGATCGGATCGCGAACGCCTTTGTCTCCTGCACGATCTACCTCGGGAAGACCTTCTGGCCGTCCGGCCTCGCGGCCCTCTACCCGCATCCCACCCTCACCGGAAGTGGACTGGCGCCGTGGATCGTCGCTGCGTCGGGCGCCCTGGTTCTCGGGCTCGACCTGGATCGCGATCCGGACGAGGCAGGGCCGCCCGTACCTCGCCTGGGGATGGTTCTGGTTCCTGGGCACCCTCGTCCCGGTCATCGGGATCGTCCAGGTGGGCGTGCAGTCGCACGCCGATCGGTACGCCTACATCCCGTCCATCGGAATCCTGGTCGCCGTCACCTGGCTCGCCGCGTCCTTCCTCGAAGTCTCCCGGATCGCGCGCACGGTCGGAGCCGCGACCGCCGTGGCCCTCGTCGGCGTCCTGGGCGTCGTGGCGAGCAACCAGGTGCACTCCTGGCGTGATTCCGAGGCCGTGTGGCGGCGCGCGCTCGCCGTGACGACCGACAACTGGCAGGCCTGGGCCGGGCTGGGAGACGCGCTCTCCGAGTCCGGGCGACCGGCCGAGGCGGTGGAGGCGCTTTCCCGTTCTCTCGCCATCCGGCCCGGCAACGCAGTGGCCTGGAACGGGCTCGGCGTGGCGCTCGGCCAGCTCGGCCGGGTCGCCGATGCGGTTCCTCGATTCCAGCAGGCGGTGCAGCTCGATCCAGGCTACGCGGACGCCTGGTACAACCTGGGCACCGCGCTCGGGAACCTGGGCCAGCCCGTCCTTGCCGTCCAGGCGCTCGAGAAGGCCGTGGCGCTCCAGCCGGCCAGCGCGCGGTTCTGGGCGAACCTCGCCATCGCGCGTTCGGCGGCGGGGGACGGCGCCGCTGCTGCCGACGCACTTCGCCAGGTGGAGCGTCTCGATCCAGAAGCGGCCAGACGCCTCCGCCGGGAATGAGGGTCGGTGAGAAGCCGACTCAGGGCCGGGCGAGGACCGGTCCGAGCCGTTCGAGATCGCTTCGCGCCACCTGGACCCATTTCATGCCCACGTCGAAGCGGGCCGGGGCTCCGGAGGGGAGCGGGTCGCACCACTCGACCTCGACGAGCGCGGTCACCGGGGCGCCGTCCGCGAGGAAGACGTCCATCTCCAGCAGGCGTCCGGCCTTCAGGACCTCGTCGGAGTAGGAGCGGATGCCGCCGAGCGCCGGCTCGCGGCTCTCTCGCGGCAGGCCCTGGGCGAACCAAGAGGTGGGTCGGTGCACGCTGGGCGCCTGGACGCGCCGGTAGGGCGGACGCTGGGGCACCATCTGCGCAACCCGTGGGGCCGACCACCCCGTTCGGAGCAAGTCCATGACCACGGGACGCAGTCTGACAGACCGCCCGTCACTCCGCCAGATGTCTGCCACCGGGGGGGCGGGCAGGCGGTATCGCCCGTCCCCCCTCGCGGGACGTCACGCCGCGTGAATGGCCTTCTTCACGTTGGACAGCATCGGCTCCTCGATCTTCGTCAGATGGTGAGCCTGCGCGGCGTGCGCCGCGGCCTTGCGGAGCACCTCGTCGTCCGTCTCCGCCTTGACGCTCCAGTCGCACTTCATTCCGAGATCCGCGCAGCGAAGTTCACGTGCCATGTGCCACTCCTTTCTGGCGCCTTCGCTACTGGTCCGCGGGGCCGGTGGCATCCTCGAAACGAGGCCGACCCCAGGTGGGGAGTAAGTCGACGATTCGAACGGCCATGGATGGATTGTTCCATGCAGGCTAGAGTTCGCCGGATGCGACGCCCGACCTTCCTCGCCCTCGCTGCCGCTCTCGCCTCCTGCGCCCCGGCGCGCCCCATCCCCACCCCGCCCGATCCGAGGTTCGACGGCGCCCGCGCCAAGGCCGACGTCACGTGGCTCGCCGACCCCGCCCGGACCGGGCGTGGCGTGGGCACCCCGGGCATCGACCAGGCGGCCGGCTGGATCGAGCTCCAGATGAAGGGGATCGGGCTCGCACCGGCCGGCCTGGAGGGCTACCGGCAGGCCTTCGAGGCGCCGGTGGGCGCCCGGCTGCTCGAGGGCAACTCGCTTTCGCTGGCGGGAAAGGAGGAGCGCCTCTCGGTGGACTGGCAGCCCTTCACCTTCAGCGACGACGGCAAGGCCGAAGGGGAGATGGTCTTCGCGGGCTACGGGATCACCGCGCCCGAGCTGGCCTACGACGACTACGCAGGGATTGACGTGAAGGGGAAGGTGGTGCTGCTCGCCCAGGACTTCCCCAGGGAGAGCGATCCGGCCTCCCCGTTCCGCGATCCCCGCCACCAGCGCTACGGGGAGTGGCGCTACAAGGTGACGAACGCCCGCGATCACGGGGCGGCCGCGGTCCTCGCCGTGCGGGACGACTGGAACCACCCGGACAAGGACGCGATCCCCCCCTGGAAGGGTTCGCCCAGCTCGCGGGCCGGGCTCGTCGCCGCCCGCGTCACGCTCGAGGCGCTGAAATCGGCCGGCATCGACGCCGCGGCGCTGGCGGCCCCCATCGCCGCCGACCTGAAGCCTCACTCCCGGCCCCTGGGCGTGAAGGCCGCGATGGCCGTGGCGGTGGCGCACGACAAGGCCTGGACCGCCAACGTGGTCGGCAAGCTGCCAGGCTCCGACCCCGCCGTGGCCGGCGAGTGCGTGGTGGTCGGGGCCCACTACGACCACCTGGGCTTCGGCGGCGAGAACTCGGCGTCCCCGGACCAGATTGGCCAGGCCCACCTGGGCGCGGACGACAACGCGTCCGGCACGGCGGCCATGCTGGAGGTGGCCCGCGCCTTCGCGGCCGAGGCGCCGCCGCGAAGGACCGTCGTCTTCGCGGCCTTCTCCGGGGAGGAGCTGGGCGTCCTGGGCTCGGCCTTCTTCGTGAAGAACCCGCCGGCGGGCTGCCCGGTCGATCGCATGCAACTCATGGTGAACCTCGACATGGTGGGGCGCCCGCAGCAGGGGAAGCTCTACGTGCACGGGGTGGACACGGCCAAGGGGATGCGCGCGCTGCTCCGCGAGCAGGCCGATCGGGACCCGCCCATCGCGCTCCGCGTCGAGGTGGGCGGCGACGGGTTCGGCTCCTCGGACAACACCAGCTTCTACGCGAAGGACGTCCCGGTCCTCTACCTGTTCAACGGCGCCCACACCGACTACCACCGCCCGAGCGACACCGCCGACAAGATCGATCCGGTGGGCCTGGCCGAGGCGGCGCGGCTGGCCTGGCGCGCGGCGCACGACGCCGCCGATTGGCCCACCCGCCTGGAGGTGACGCGCGTCGCGCAGGAGAAGCCCTCGGGCGGGGGAGGGGGGCGCGGCGCCCGCCCCTCGCTCGGGACCATTCCCGACTTCTCCGAGCGCAAGGACCCGGGCGTCCTGCTGACCGGCGTCATCCCCGGGAGCCCGGCCCAGAAGGCCGGCCTCGGCGCCGGCGACGTCGTCCTGCGGCTCGGGGCGAAGAAGATCCTGAACCTGCAGGACCTCCAGTACGCGCTCACCGGACACCGGCCGGGCGACGTGGTCGAGCTCGAGTACGCGCGCGACGGGAAGATCACGGTGGTCTCGATCACGCTCGCGGAGCGCAAGTAGCGTCGGGGGACCTGGACACCATGCGCATCCTGCCCTGGGTCGCCGCCGCGGCCCTCACGCTCGCCTGCTTCGCCTTCCAGAACCGCACCGGCCCGACCTATCCGCTGGAGGGAGCCTTCCCGACCGCTCGCGGGGAGGTCGCGTTCAAGTTCCTCCGCAGCGAGGAGATTGGGACGGGGCTCCAGGTCATGCTCCGCGACCCGGTGCCCGCCGGCGTGTCCGCCAAGGTCCGCTACCGCCGCTACAAGTCGAACGACGGCTGGAGCGAGAAGGAGATGGCCCCGGGAACGTTCCGCTTCGCCCGGCGGGGCAGCGTCGAGGAGGTGCGCGGCATGGGGGCCGAGCTGCCGTCGCTTGCCCGAGCGAGCCGGGAAGTACGAGTACCTCGTGCTCGTCGACGACGGGACGGGGCCGCGCTCGGTCACCGGCGATCGGCCGGTGTACGCGCGCTACAAGGCGCCCGTGCCGCGGGCCGTCCTCCTCGTCCACATCCTGGTGGTCTTCCTCTCCATGATGCTGGCCATCCGCACCGGGATGCAGGCGTTGCTGGGCGGCGAGGTCCGCCCGCTGCTCTGGGCCACCATCGGCTCGCTGGTCCTGGGCGCGTTCGTGCTCGGCCCCATCGTGCAGTGGTACGCCTTCGGCGTCTGGTGGTCGGGCGTGCCCTTCGGCTACGACTGGACCGACAACAAGGTGCTGGTGGAGCTGCTGGCCTGGCTCGGCGCCGCGGCCGTCGCGCTCTCGAGCAAGCGCCCCGCGAGCCGTGCGAGCCGCCGTCCTCGCCGCGACGGTCGTGACACTGACCGTGTACTTCATCCCGCACAGCATCTTCGGCTCGGAGTACGACTACACGCGCGGCTCCGGGCACGGAACCGCGGGCTGATCGGTCACTGGCGCCGCGCCAGCACCGTCAGCGTCGAGCCCGCTCCGGCGAGGCCGGCGGCGAGGGTGACGGGGACGGACAGGATCCCGAGCGGCGCGGCGAGCAGCACGGACGCCGCCGCGCTCGCCCGCCCACCGCCCGCGCCCAGCTTGGCCGCGCGCCCGCGGAGCGTGTCGTAGAGGGCGTTCTGGCGCAGCCCCATCCGGTTCAGCGTCGACTGGACGAAGCTGAAGGCGTCGAACTCGGGCGCGAAGAAGCGGGACTGGAGGCTCTCGAACCCGGCCAGGTCCAGCACGCGGGCGAGCGACGCCGGGCGTGAAGTGGACCAGGTGGCGAGGCGCGTCGAGGTGGAACCACCCGGGCCCGGTGAGGCGCGCCTCGGGGCTCCCGAAGTTGGGGACGCTCACGAGCAGCACGCCTCCCGGCCGCAAGAGCCGCGCGATCTCGCCCAGGAGCGATCCGGGGTCGGTCACGTGCTCGAGCACGTGCCAGAGGGTGACCGCGTCGAAGGAACCGCCGGGGAGGGCCAGGGACTCGAGGGTCCCGACGTGGACCTGGATGCCCAGGACCTCGCGGGCGTGGGCCGAGGACGCGAGCGACATCTCCGTCCCCTCCACGGTCCAGCCGCGCCGGCGGAAGGCGTCGAGCAGGAAGCCGCGGCCGCACCCCACGTCGAGCACGCGACCCGGGGCGCCGCCCGCCGCCTCCTCGACGCGACGCGCCCGCGAGCCGTAGAGGGCCCGCTGCATCCCCTCCACCGGTCCGACGAAGCGCTTCTCCCCCGCGTCGCCGTAGTAGGCGTCGGGGTAGTAGCGCCCCATCTCGGAGGGCGGCGGGGGAGGGACGGTGAAGGCCAGGCCGCAGTCCGCGCAGCGCCGGATCTCGAAGGCGTCGCCGGTGACGTAGTCGCGCGCGGAGAAGACCGTCGACTGGCGATCGGCCGGGTGTCGGCAAGGGCTCCTGGACGTCGTCCGCTGGTGTCGCCATCGCCGGCGCAGCCTACTCCGGAGCGGTTCCGGAGGGGAGGGGTCGCGGCCCGGACGGTGTTCCCCGGGATTCCATGCTAATCGTCCCGTTCCGGCAGCGCCGCGGAGGGCGCCGCCAGCTGGAGGGGGAGCGATGATTGGCGGGAAGCGCGTCTGCGTCGTCATGCCGGCCTACAACGCCGAGAAGACGCTCGAGAAGACGGTCCAGGAGATCGACCGCGACGTCGCCGACGACATCATCGTCGTCGACGACGCCAGCCACGACGACACGTCGGAGATCGGCCGGCGGCTCGGGCTCCACGTGGTGGTCCACCCGCGGAACCGCGGCTACGGCGGCAACCAGAAGACCTGCTACACCGAGGCGCTGGCGCGCGGCGCCGACATCGTGGTCATGGTCCACCCGGACTACCAGTACTCGCCCCGGCTGCTCGCGGCGATGGCCGGCATGGTGGCGAGCGGCCACTTCGACGCGGTGCTCGGCTCGCGCATCCTCGGCACCGGCGCCAGGCGGGGCGGGATGCCGCTCTGGAAGTACGTGGCGAACCGCTTCCTGACCCTCTCCGAGAACCTGCTGCTCGGCTACAAGCTCTCCGAGTACCACACCGGCTACCGGGCCTTCTCCCGGCGCCTGCTCGAGCGCCTGCCGCTCGAGGAGAACTCGGACGACTTCGTCTTCGACAACCAGATGCTGGCCCAGGCGCTCTGGTTCGGCTTCGACATCGGCGAGCTCACCTGCCCGACCCGCTACTTCACCGAGGCCTCGTCGATCAACTTCCGCCGCAGCGTCACCTACGGCTTCGGCGTGCTCGGCACGGCGCTCCAGTACCGGCTCGCGCGAATGGGGCTCTCCCACCCGCCCCAGCTTTCGGAAGAGGGGCGGCGGCTGGCCCTGCCCCCCGCGGCGCCCCCGGCGTCCTGAGCGGCCCCCGGAAATGAAAGAGGCCCCCGGACGGATCCGGAGGCCTCTTTCGACGCCCCCCAGGGGCGCTGCGCTACATGCCCGGGAACGGGTACGGGACGTTGTCCGAGTAGAAGGGTTGATCGACGTGGCCGGCGCCGAGCCCGACGGGCGGCGGCGGCCAGCCGGTGAAGTCCTTCGAGTCGTCGGCCAGGACGGGCACGTCGCCGAAGGCCGCGTCGCACGGGGCGGCCGCGGCGGTGGGGTCCATCATGCTGGTGCTGGAGGCGCCGACGATCGTGGCGCCTGCGGCGTCCTCGGCCTTCATGAGCCAGAACCCCTCGGTCGGCATGTGCTGCTCGGCAGAGGCGTCGTGGCAGGTGACGCCGACGATGCTCGCGACGTTCGTGCCGGTGAGCTGCCCGCCGGTGACGAGCCCGTCGCTGCGGCCGTGGATGGTCCCGTCGGCCGCCTTGAACCAGCGGGAGATCATCTGGGCGTTGGCGGGGACCAGGGCGGCGTTGGTGATGCGCGGGTCCATGCCGCAGGCGAAGGACATCTCGTCCTGGATCTTCAGGCTGCCGCCCTTGCCGGGCTCGCGGAAGTAGACGTACGCGCCGCTGCGGGGCTGGGTGAGTCCGCTCGGGATCATGCCGCCGTCGAAGTGCGAGGCGTCGAGCTCCCAGGTGACCTGGTCGGCCACCACGGTGATCTTGCGGGAGGTCCCGGACACGTCGAACTGGACCTCGATGGTCCCGCCGGAGACGTGGTCGGCCGGGAAGGCGGCGGCGAGCTTGGCGAAGTCGACCTGCATCGTGCCCTTGCCCTGGTGCTCGCCGGTGTAGCCGTTGCGGTCGATCTCGCCGGTCATGACGACCGGCAGCGGCGTGACGCCCGTCGGGCCCGGCGTCGAGCTCCCAGCTGTAGACGCTGGGGGAGACGAGCCGGATGGTGAAGGAGACGTCGACGCCCGACTCGGTCTTCGTCCAGGTCTTGGAGGTGGTCGTCTCGTCGACGGGGTTCGTGGCGATGAGCTTCTCGACCTTCCGGAGCACCTTGTAGATGTGCCGGTTCACCCGCTCCACCACCTCGCGCTCGCGCATGAAGAGGTGCGGGTGGCAGCCGCCGCCCGGACCCGCCATCTGCGTGGCGGTCATGGGGGCGACGAGGGTGGTGGCGGGCGGGGTGGTGTCCGCGGTGGTCTGGTCGAGGGAGATGGCGGAGTAGCTCGGGGTGGCGGCGTTCAGGTTCGCGCTGCCGGAGCCCGTCGAGGTGGAGCCGCCGCACGCCAGGACGACGGCGAGGGGAGCGGCGAGGAGCAGGGTGCGAAGCTTCATGTGAGACCTCCGGGCATCGAGCCCAATCGGAATGCTTCCTTCAACCCGGGGCGCTCGGCCGGTTGCGGTCCCGGAAAAGCGAAAGGCCCGCGCGAGCTTGCGCGGGCCTTCGGGCGACGGCTCGGGTGCCAGGGCTGCTAGGACGGCTTCCGCTCGCTCGTCACCGTCTGCTGGGAGGCCGGCGTCTGGGCTCCCTGGGCGTGAGCCGGAAGCTCGGTCGCCGGGGTCTCCTTGGCGGGCGGAGCCTCGTCCGGACCCTCCGCGGACTTCTTGAAGTTCCGGATCCCCTTGCCGAGCGCCTCGCCGAGCTGGGGGAGCTTCTTCGGCCCGAAGATGAGCAGGGCGATGATGAGGATGATGGCGATCTCGCCGAATCCGAGTCTCATGGGCGGCGGTATAACACCGGCGAGGGTCGGGCACCACTCCCGTGAAACGTCAGCGGGCCCGGGCCTGGACGAGGGCCAGGAACGCGTCGGAGGTGAGCACCCGGCCCATGACCAGGCGACGCCCCGGGCCGCGCCCGTGCGCCGCCACCGGGGACCCGGCGTGCATCTCCGGACCGGCGCCGAGCTGCACCGTCCGGAGTGCCTCGACCTGGGCAGGCGTGAGGATGGCGAGCGCCTGCGTTCGGAGGGACCGGAGCTCGCCGCGGGCGTCGCCGAGCTCCCCCTTGCGAGCGGCGGCGATGGCCTGCCGGGTGGCCTCCGACACGGGCGACCCCGACCGGAGCTCGTCCCGCGCGCGGGTCAGGGCGGCGACGAGCGCCGGGTCCGCCGTCTCCAGGCGGGCGCGGATGGACTGCGCCTCGGCTGCCCCTTTCTGGAGGAGGGGGAGCAGCGAGCGGGCCTGGTCCGGCGTGAGCGCCAGCGCCCGGTCGAGCTGCAGCGCCGCGATCTCGGTGCGGAGCGCCACCACCTCGTCGGGGGGAGTGAAGGGGCGCGCCTGGGCGGGAAGGGCGGAGGCGAGGAGGAGGGCGGCGAGGGCGGCACGAGCGGGCATGGAAGCTCCTGGGGTTCGGGACATACCTGTCCGACCCGCGACCCATCGAATAGGTTAGGTCCGCTTCATGCGGTTCGCGGCCCACCGGTAGGCGAGCGCCGCGACGAGCACCGAGCCCACGAGGATGAGCACCGCCGCCACGGCCCGCTGGAAAGCGAGCTCGACGAGCGCCCGGCCCCGTTCCGAGGCCTCCCGTCCCGCGTCGCCGATCAGTGAGGCCACGCGCGGCGCGTCCTGGTCGACCGAGCGGAGCAGGGCCTCGACCTGGGTGGCGGAGCGGCCGAGCTGCTCGAGCGCCCGCGTGTAGTCGTTCACGTCGAACGGCTTCGACGGCGGCGTGCCGGGAGGGGAGGGAGCGCTCGTCGCCGCGATGATGGCGTCGAGGGAGCGGAGCGCCCCGTGGACCGCGTTGGCCGCGCCGGTTCCGGCGTCGAGCGTCCGGCGCATCTCGGCGAGGAGCGCGCGGGCCCGTCCTTCCTGCGCCTCCATGGCGTCGAGGACCTGCCGGATGGCGGCCTCGCGCTCCCGGTCGGCGAGCGCCGGGAGCCCCTCTGCCGTGCGGGCCACCGACTCGGCCGCGAGCGAGACCCGGTTCACGTCGGCGAGCAGGCTCGCCGGGGCCGGCTGGAGGGCGAGCTGGAGCGTGAGCTGGCGGGTCTCGAGCTCGATGAGCCGGGGCCAGCGCTTGGCGTAGTAGAAGGCCCGCTCGGCGAGCACCCGGCTCTGCTGCACCTCGGCGACCGCCGGGTCGATGCCGGCTGAAGGGATCGAGTCCGAAGGACTGGAGCAGCTCGGTCGGCGTCCCGAGGCTCATCGCGCCCCGGGTCGAGACCGCGGACAGGTCGGCGAGGCGGACCGAGGAGACGTCCCGGACGTCCGGATACCTGGTGAGCCAGCCGGAGATGAACTGCTGGAGCCGGGCCTTCTGCTCCTTGTCCATCACCTCGTCGACCATCTTCCAGACCTTCGGCTCGAGCGTCGTGAGCCCCTTCACGAGCGGGTCCCCGGCCTCGTGGAAGACCTCGGGGATCCAGTGGGCCTGGACCACGGTCCGCGTGAGCGTGGTGAGGATGGCCATGTCCACCAGGTTCACGAGCGGATTGGCGCCGGAGGCGATCTCGTAGGCGGCGCTCGCCTGCCGGGCCTGGAAGCCCAGCAGCCGGACCTGGTCCTGCGCGGTCGGCGTCGGGATGCGCGCCGTCGAGTCGAGCACGTTGCCGACGTACAGGTCGGCGAAGGCCATCACCTCGGCCTGGACCCGGGCGATCTTCTCCGCCTGCTCCTTCTTCTGCGTGGACCCGGTGATCTCGCCCATGCCCGCCGAGATGGCCGAGCAGGACGCGAGCGCGAGCGAGCCCAGCGCGAGGCCGAGTCGGAGGTGGCGGCTCGAGGAGAGGTGGGGCATGGAGGGGCCTGGTCGACTCTAACGCTCGCGGGCGACGAGGTGCTAGGTTCCGCCCCCGATGAAGCTCCACCCGGATGTGGCCTCCCTCCTGGAGGCATGGCGCGAGGCGCCCCAGGGCGACGACGAGTTGCGCGCCCGGATCACCGCCACCGTCGCGGCCCTGCGCAACCTCCGGCGCGACCGCCCGTCGCTCTTCGCAGCGGAGGCGGCGCGGCTCGTCCGCCCCGCGGCGCCCGAGGCCGACGCCACGCCGATGTCTCCTGCCCCGATCCGGGCAGATCCCCTGGAGGTCCTGAAAGGGGTGTTCGGATTCGCCTCGTTCCGCCCCGGGCAGCGCGAGCTCGTGGATGCGGTCCTGGCGGGGCGGGACGCCCTCGGCGTGCTGCCCACCGGCTCGGGGAAGTCGCTCACCTACCAGCTCCCGGCGCGCGTGCTCGGCGGGGTGACGCTGGTCGTCTCCCCGCTCATCGCCCTCATGAAGGACCAGGTCGAGGCGATGGGGCGCGTCGGGCTGCGGGCCACCTTCCTCAACTCGGCCCTCGACGCCGAGGAGAGGCGGACGCGCGTCGCCGCCATCCGCCGCGGAGAGTACGAGCTCGTCTACGCGGCGCCCGAGGGGCTGGAGGGCGCGGCCGGGGCGGCGCTGGCCGGCGCGCGCCTGTCGCTCGTCGCGGTCGACGAGGCCCACTGCATCAGCCACTGGGGGCACGACTTCCGGCCCGCCTACCGCAACCTGGCCGGCCTGCGGGCCCGCTTCGGCAACGCCCCGGTGCTGGCGCTCACCGCCACCGCCACGCCGAAGGTGGCGAACGACATCGCCGAGCAGCTGGGGATGCGCGACCCGGTCGTCTCCCGGGGCTCGGTGTTCCGTTCGAACCTCCGGCTCGAGGTGGTGAAGAAGGGCGGCGACGGGGTGAAGTCGCGCGAGGAGATCCTGGACCGGGTCCGCGCCCGGCGCGGGGAGAGCGGCATCGTCTACTGCATCGCGCGGAAGTCGGCCGAGTCGGTGGCCGAGTTCCTTCGTTCACGAAAAGTGAAGGCGCTGGCGTACCACGCCGGGCTGGAGGCCGACGAGCGGGAGCGGGTGCAGGACGCCTTCCTGCGGGGCGGCGCCGACGTGGTCGTGGCGACCGTCGCCTTCGGGATGGGCATCGACAAGCCCGACATCCGCTACGTCATCCACCGGGACATGCCGGGGTCGATCGAGGGCTACACCCAGGAGATCGGCCGCGCCGGCCGGGACGGGGAGCCGTCCGACTGCGTGCTGCTCTACTCCTGGGCCGACGTGATGGCCCACGACCGGCTCGCGGAGAGCACCGACGACCCCGAGACGGCGAGGTTCCAGCGCCAGAAGGCCCGGGCCATGTTCGAGTGGGCCGAGTCGAGCGGCTGCCGCCACAGGCTGCTGGGGCGCCACTTCGGCGAGCAGATCGATCCCTGCGGGGCCAGCTGCGACACCTGTGCACCCGGACGGGCCGCGGCGCCCCGGGTGGGCGCCGGGCGCCGGGTCGCGGCGTCCAGGCGCTCGCGCTAGGCGGACATTCGACTAGCATGGCGACGATGACGCCCCGCTCCCCCGCGCGTGCCGCGGTCCTCGCCGCGGCGGCTCCTCCTCGTCCCGGCCGCCCCGGTTCTCGCCGCCGGGCCGCTCGACCTCCTGACCGGCCCGGGCCGGCGACCGACGCGAAGCCCGCCGACGCCAAGGCGACCGCGGCGCAGGAGCCGGCGGCGATCCCCCTGCCCAAGGTGGTGCCGGCGGCGGTCGAGGCGTACCGGAGCCTGGCGGCCATCCGGGCGAAGGGCGGCCCCGAGGCGCTGCTCGATGGCACGCTCGAGCCGCTCGACGACGTCGCGAAGGCCGTCGAGCAGGCCGGCGAGCAGTTCACCCGCCAGCCGATGTCCATGCTCTCCGACCGGGACCTCGTCGACTTCCGCCAGGAGATGCTGCGGCAGGACGCGCTCCTCGGCCGGTGGAGCAGCAGGATCGAGGACGCCGTCCGGTCCAGCTACGGGTCCCTGAAGGAGCTGGAGCGGATGGCGGCGGTCTGGAAGCTCACCGAGGAGAAGGTGGCCGAGGATGGAGGGGCGGCGGAGATCGCCGAGCGCACCCGCACGGTCCGCAAGGAGATCGCGGATCTCCAGAAGTCGGTGAAGGCGCAGCTCGACAAGCTGCTGGCCGCCCAGGACCGGGTGGGGAGCCTGCGGATCCGCATCCTGGGCTGGCTCTCCGCTGCCGACCGGGCCGACGCCGTCCGGGAGCAGCAGCTCTTCGAGATCGAGGCCAAGCCCATCTGGACGGTCTTCTCGCGCGCCGGGCGCCGCTCCGCGACTTCGGGGGCCAGCTCCGGCGGCTGTTCGAGCACAACGTCTCCTCCATCTCCGCCTTCGTCCGGGAGGAGGGAGCCGGGTTCCTCTGGGTGCTCCTGTCCTTCGTGGTCGTCGTGGTGCGTCGTCGCCTGGTCGGGGCGCCGCTTCGCCAGGAGGGCCGCGGACGACCCCGAGCTGGCAGCGCCCGCGGAGGTCCTCGCACACCCGATCTCGGCCGGCCTCCTCGTCGCGCTGAGCCTCACCTCCTGGATCCTGCCGCGGGCCCCGGCCGTCTTCACCGAGGCGGTCGTGCTGCTCATGCTGCCGCCCTTCCTGCGTGCTCACCCGGAACCTCCTCGGGCCGTGCACTGCGGTGGTCGCTCTACGGGTTCACCGCGCTCTTCGCGTCCGCCCGGATCGGGGCCCTGCTGCCGGCGTACTCGTTGCCCGGCCGGCTCCTGACGTTCGTGGTGGCGCTGATCGGCATCGTGGCGGCGTCCGAGGATGCTCCGGAAGGATGCGCCCTGGACCGGGTCGGTGACCCGTCCCCGGCGGAGGGCGCACGTCCGGATCGCGATCGGGGTGCTCGGCGCCCTCCTCGTCGTGGCGCTCCTGGCGAACGTGGTCGGCAACGTCAGCCTCGCCCGGCGCCTCACCGACGGGTCGCTGTCCACCGGGATGATCGCGCTCCTGCTCGCCGCGGTGGCACGCGTCCTCCGGGCGCTGCTCGTGGGCGGCCTCCGCATGCCGGAGATCCGCAGGTTCCACGTCCTCGCCGAGCACGCGGACGCCATCGCCTCGCAAGGGGTCCACCTTCATCGAGTGGGGTGCGACCCTCCTCTGGATCGTGGGTACCCTGCGGCTCTTCCACGCCGACGGCGCCGTGGCGGACGCGATCGGCGTCGCGTTCACCGCCCGGCTCAAGGTCGGCGGCCTCGACGTGTCGCTCGGCGACCTGGCCGCCTTCGGCGTCACGCTGTACGTCGCGATCCTCCTGGCGCGCCTGCTCCGGCTCGTCCTCGAAGGCTACCTCGACCGGGACGCCCGGCTGCCCGCCGGCGTGCCCGTCGCCATCTCCAAGACGGTCGGCTACCTGATGGTGGGGATGGGGTTCCTCGTCGCGGTGCTGGCGTCCGGCATGGACGTGACCCGCTTCACGGTCATCCTGGGCACGCTGTCGGTCGGCATCGGCTTCGGCCTGCAGAACGTGGTGAACAACTTCGTCTCCGGGCTCATCCTGCTCTACGAGCGCCCCATCCGCGTGGGAGACGTCATCGACGTGGGGACCGCGACCGGGACGGTGAGCCACATCGGCATCCGCTCCAGCACCATCAAGACCTTCCAGGGGGCGGAGGTGGTGATGCCGAACTCCAGCCTGGTCTCGAACCAGCTGACCAACTGGACGCTCACCGACCAGGCCCGCCGCGTGGAGATCGACGTCGGCGTGGCCTACGGGAGCGACATCGAGAAGGTGCAGGAGATCCTGCTCCTGGTCGCGCGGCAGAACGTCGACGTGCTCTCCGATCCGGCGCCGCTGGTGCTCTTCACCGCCCTGGGCGACAGCGCGCTCAACTTCCAGCTGCGCTTCTGGACGGCGCGCTTCGACCGCGCCCTGACCATCGCCGGCGAGGCCCGCACCGCCATCGTGGCCAAGCTCGACGAGGCCGGCATCTCCATCCCGTTCCCGCAGCGGGACCTGCACGTGGTGTCGGTCGAGGAGCCGGCCGCCCGGGCGCTGCGGGGCGGGCCGCCGCCCGAGAAGTAGCCATGCGCATCCCGCGGTCGTCGCCACCCTGCTCCTCGTGGTCTCGAACGTCTTCATGACGTTCGCCTGGTACGGCCACCTCAAGACCTGCGCGGAGCGCCTGGTGGGTGGCGGCGCTGTGTCCTGGGCATCGCCCTCTTCGAGTACCTGGTGCAGGTCCCGGCCAACGGATCGGGTACGGGGTGATGACGCTCCCCCAGCTCAAGATCCTGCAGGAGGTGGTGACGCTGTCGGTCTTCGTCCCGTTCGCCGTCCTCTACATGGGACAGCCGGTGAAGCTCGACTACGTGTGGGCCGGGATCTGCCTGATGGGGGCGGTCTACTTCGTCTTCCGCGCCTAGCGCAGCCCCTCGCCGGTGGTGGCCGGGACCACCTTCCCGAACTTGACGCCCTTCGTGGAGACGAGCCCGTCCCCCATGGCGGAGACGTCGCGGGCCCGCCCCCGCAGCACCAGCACCTCGAGGCAGTTGTGCGGGTCGAGGTGGATGTGGAGCGCCGACACGACCGCCCGGTGGTTCTCGTGCTGGATGTGGGCCAGCTTCTGGGCCAGGCTGGCGGAGTCGTGGTCGTAGACGAGGGTCACGACCGCCACCTTCTCCTCCCGGCCGCTCGACTCGGCCCACTCGCGCTGGACCAGCGAGTCCCGGATGAGGTCCCGGATGGCCTCCGACCGGTTGACGTAGCCCTTCTCGGCGATGAGCCGGTCGAACTGTGCGAGGAGGTCCTCCTCGAGCGAGATCCCGATGCGCTCCAGCATGCGTCCCTCCCGGTCCGTCGCGGACACTACCCGACAGCACCGGGCCAGTGCTACGTATCGTGGCACCGATGGACCGACATCCCCTCCTGGAACGCGTCTTCCGTCGCATCGTGTCCTGGCGCGTCCCCATCCTCGCGCTGTACGCCTTGCTCCTGCCCGATCGCCGTCGTCCTGGCGATGCGCATCCCGTCGGAAGGGGCCATCGACCGGCTCATCATCCCCTCCGACCCGGACTTCGTCGCCACCCGCGCCTTCCAGAAGGTCTTCCCGGAGGGGCAGGTGGTCCTCCTGCTCGTCGAGAGCGAGGACCCCTGGAGCCCCGACGTGCTGCGGCAGGTCGCCGGCCTGGAGGATCGGCTGAAGACGATCCCGGGCGTGCTTCCCGGTGTCGGCGCTCGACATCTACCGGCGGGTCGACCCTCGCTTCCAGCCCGACCCGGCCTCGGCCCAGGCCTTCCGGAAGTTCGCCACCGGCACCGACATCCTCCGGCGGCAG
The DNA here is from genome assembly GCA_963766715.1 of uncultured delta proteobacterium. Lineage (GTDB taxonomy): Bacteria > Myxococcota > Myxococcia > Myxococcales > Anaeromyxobacteraceae > CAIOAK01. The sequence goes on along the minus strand of CAVYBH010000013.1, from coordinate 283,989 downwards.
GGGCTGGTGGGGAAGGACTTCCAGGCGGTGGTCGCCGGCTTCGGCGGCAAGGGAGAGGCGCGGGCCCGGACGCTGGCCGCGATCGAGAAGGCGGTCGGCGAGCCAGGTCCCGGGGTGAAGGGCATCCGCCGGGTGGGCGCGCCGCTCGTCGAGGCCTGGATCGAGCACGAGTCGGGATCGGCCTCGCTCCGGTACTTCCCGCTCTTCGGGGCCTTCGTGGTGGCGATCTCCGTTCTTCCTCTACCGGTCCTGGCGGACGCTGCTCGCCATCCTGGTCGCGCTGGGCAGCGCCGTGGCCCTGGGGGTGGGCGCGGGCTCCCTGCTCGGCTTCTCCTTCACCGTGGTGTCGGCGCTCGTTCCACTGACGGTGATGGTGACGACGCTGGCGACCCTGGTCTACCTCCAGTCGCGCTTCGTCGACCAGCCGGAGGGCACCGAGGTCGACGCCCACCAGGTCTTCGCGCTCGCCAACAAGTTCCTCCCGGTGACGGCGTCGACGGTGGCCGCGGTGCTGGGCTTCGGCGCGCTGGCGGTCTCGCGCATCCTCCCGGTGCGGGAGATGGGCGTCTGGACCGCGGTGGGGCTGGCGCTGGGGTGGATCACGGCCTTCACCCTCTTCCCGGCCCTGCAGAAGCTCCTGCGCACCCCCACCGGGCGGACGGTGGCCATCCGCACCCGCTTCTACGACCGGCTGGCCGAGGTGCTCCCGGTCTTCACCTGGCGGTTCCGGTGGCCGCTCGTGGTGGGCGCCCTGGTGGTCTCGGCCGCGGGCGCGGTCGGGCTCTTCGGCCTGCCTGGCGTGGTGGCGCCCATGGGCGTGGGGGTCGACTCGCTCGACTACGTCGACGCGAGCCTGCCCATCCACAAGGACATGGTCTGGTTCCGCAAGAACGTGGCCGGGCTGAACGTGGCCCGGGTCTGGGTGCGGACGCCGCCGGGCGGGGCGGTGGACCCCGAGTTCCTGCGCGGCATCGACCGGTTCGCCACCTCGGTGGAGCGGCTCCCCGAGGTCTCGGGCGTGGTGGGGCCCACCACCTTCCTGCGCATGCGCCGCTACATCGCCGGCCAGGGCGACCAGCTTCCCCAGGACCCGAAGGCCTTCGAGGAGGCGGCGGCCGACGTGGAGCAGCTCCTGCTCACCGAGGGCGAGCTCCGGGCCTTCATGGACGTGGGGACGCTCGGGAACGTCCAGCTCACGGTGGTCTTCAACGGGTTCGACGAGAAGGACTACGAGCGGCTCTCGGCCGGCCTGCACCGGGCCTGGGACGCCGACGTGAAGGGCGATCCGGCCTTCCGGGGCGTGGAGATGCAGGTGGTCGGCGAGTCGCTCCTGCAGGCCAAGGTGGGCGCGAGCCTCGTGCCCACGCTGACCGAGAGCTTCGCCCTCACCGCCGGGCTCATCTTCCTGGCCTTCCTGTTCGTCTTCCGCAGCCCGTCGGCGCGGCTCATGGCGATGATCCCGTCGGTGTTCGCCATCCTGGCCACGTTCCTGGGGATGCGGCTCCTGGGCGGGTCGCTCAACGTGGCCACCATCCTCATCGCCACGACCGTGCTCGGCACCACCGAGAACGACCAGATCCACTTCTTCTACCACCTGCAGGAGGGGCGGCACGAGAAGATGGGGTTCGAGGAATCGCTCCGCTACACTCTCCGTGTATCGGGGCGCGCCATCGTCTTCGCGACGCTCATCAACGCGGCCGGGTTCCTGGCGCTCTCGGTGTCGAACTTCCCGCCCTTGCGGCAGTTCGGGGTGATCACCGCGGCCGCCTTCCTGCTCTCCATGGTGGCCGACTTCACCGCCCTGCCGGCCTCGCTCTGGCTGCTCTCGCGGCGAGCGCCCCGCGGCGATCGAGCGCGAGAAGGCGTGACCGCCGCCGCCCCGGTTCAGCGCCGGGGCGGGAGCGGGAAGAAGGCCGACGTGCGCTTCATGTGCCCCGCCCAGTCCGGGTGGCGCTCCAGCATGCGCCGGTCCATCCACGGGATGGAGACGAGGACGAAGAGCAACGTGATGGAGATCGGGCCGACGACGGTCCAGGCCCAGGCCGGACGGGCGGCGAGGCCGAAGAGCCACAGCCCCCACCAGAAGGCGACCTCGCCGAAGTAGTTCGGATGGCGGCTCCAGGCCCAGAGCCCGACGTCGAGCACCGACTCCTTGTCGCGGCGCGTGCGCATGAAGCGGCGCAGCTGGAGGTCGGAGATGCCCTCGATGAGGATGGCGCCGGCGGTGACCCCCGCGGCGAGCGCGTCCAGCCAGCCGAGCGGGCGCCCGGGGCCGTTCAGGGCCGGCCAGGTGGAGAGCAGGGCGAGGAAGACCCAGCCGGTGGGGAAGAGGTGGATGCTGAAGAAGCTCGCCGGCCAGAAGAGCCGCCCGGTCTTGCTGCGGATCTCGACGTACCGGAAGTCCTCGTCGGAGAGGCCGTGCCAGCGGGACGGCCCAGTTCGCGGTGAGGCGGACGCCCCAGGCGGTGACCAGGAAGATGACCAGGAACTGTCGGAGCGGCTGGGCGGCCGATCCGCCCGGGGCCATGGCCCAGTAGAGGACGATGGGAATGGGCGCCGCGCTCCAGTACGGGTCGTACATGCTGGAGTTGTCGAGGACCAGGCTGAAGGCGAAGACCACCGCGGTGGCCACGACGTCGGCGGCGAGCGCCACGAGGATCGGGTCGCGGCCGGACAGGGCGAGCGCGGTGGCGAGGGCCGCGACCAGGGCCAGCAGGTAGGCGCCGAGGATCCAGGCGAAGCCGCGGCCGCGACGAGGGGCGGGGAGCGCCGGCGGTGAGGCTATGGGCTGCGTCGGACATCGCCTACAGTTATCAGGGACCCATGCCCATCGTCGATCTCGAAGCCATCCCCCAGGTCGCGCTTCCCGTTCATCAACGACGATCACCGGGAGGAGGGTCGCCTGCTCAACGACCTGGCCGAGGCCGTGAAGGGACACCGGACGGGCAAGGTCCCGGTCGAGACGGTGCTCCACCACTTCGAGGCGCTCCTGCAGCACACCCAGGAGCACTTCGGGCGGGAGGAGGAGGCGATGCGCCAGTCCGGGTTCCCTCCCTATCCGATGCACAAGGGGGAGCACGACCGGGTCATCGACGAGATGGAATCGGAGGAGACCCATTTCCGGGAGACCGGGGACACGGGCCGGCTCTGGTCCTACGTCGCCGAGGCGGTCCCCACCTGGTTCGTGGCCCACATCCAGTCGATGGACGCGGTCACGGCCCAGTTCGTGGTGGCGCGACGCGGGGGCTGACGGGCCCTCGCCTGGCAGCCCGGAAAAGGGAAGGCCCGGTCGTTTCGGACCGGGCCCTCTGATTTGGTGGAGCTGATCGGGATCGAACCGACGACCTCTAGAGTGCGATTCTAGCGCTCTCCCAGCTGAGCTACAGCCCCGTATTCGCACGTCTCCCGCGGGTGGGGAGGGGGCTTGTTTACGGGTCGGGACGCCGGGTGTCAAGAGACGATTGGCGCCACCCAGTAGAGCATGACGTACACGAGCACGCCGGTGACCGACACGTAGAGCCAGGCCGGCATCGTGTAGCGCGCGATGCGGCGGTGCGCATCGAACCGCCCCTTCCAGGCGAGCCACAGGGTGACGCCGATCAGGGGGACGATCGCGGCGGCGAGCAGGGTGTGGCTGCCGAGGAGCAGCAGGTAGGCGGTGCGCAGCCCGCCCTGCCCGGGGAAGCGGTGGGTGCCGGTGAGAGCCATCCGGGTCAGGTAGCCGACGAGGAAGAGCGCCGACGTCCCGAGCGCCGAGATCATCGAGATTCCGGTGGCGGGTCCGCTGGCCGGTCCGGATGGCGCGCCAGCCCAGGACCAGCAGCGTGGCGCTGCGTCGCGTTGAACGCGGCGTTCACCGGGGGAAGGATCTCGCCGAGGGTCAAGACCGGCAGGCTACCTCGCCCCGAGGAACAGGGCGATGAAGACCAGCACCAGGTAGAGCAGCGTCGAGAGGAAGAAGTTGCGGGCCCAGCGCGACGAGCCGTCGGGGATGCGCAGCCCGCTCGCCGCCGCAGCGGTCAGCCCTCCGCCGAGCAGCGCCGCCGCCGCGCCGAAGCCCCAGGACGCCATGCCCAGGAAGGCGGGGAGCATGCCCACCGGGACGAGGAGGGCGCTCGTGCCGACCGCCCAGACCTTGGCCGCCCGCTCCCCGTGGACCAGCGCGAAGACCTTCAGGCCGCCGCGCGCGTAGTCCTCCTTCAGGTAGACGGAGATGGCGAGGAAGTGGGGGAGCTGCCAGACGAAGAGGAGCGCGAAGAGCGCGAGCCCGCGCGCGTCGATCGATCCGGTGGCGGCGGTCCAGCCCATGAGCGGGGGAATGGCGCCCGGGATGGCGCCCACGAAGAGCGCCGCGGTGCTCCAGCGCTTCATGGGCGTGTAGACGAAGGCGTAGCTCACCAGCGCCACGAGCGCGAGGAGCGCCGTGAGCGGGTTCGCGGCGAAGGCCAGCATCGGGATGGCGAACGCGGGAAGGCCGAGGCCGAGGGCGAGCGCCGTCCCCGGCTCGACGCGGCCGGCGGGCAGCGGGCGCCCCCAGGTCCGGCGCATGAGGCCGTCGACGTCGCGCTCCAGGTAGTTGTTCAGGATGTTGGCCGCGCCGACGACCATGGCCGTGCCGGCGAGCACCGCGGCGGCGCGAGGGGCCGAGGGCTGCTCCGGCGCGAGCCAGATGCCCGCCGCGGTGGTGGAGACCACCATCCCGGAGAGGCGCGGCTTGGCGAGGGCGAAGAGGTCACCCAGCCCCCGCACCGCCTGCAGCGGGGAGAAGGCGGTGCGCGCGGTGGCGCGGCTCTGGATCGGGATCACGTGTCACCCCGCAGCATGTGCGTATCCGGGAAGGCGGTCGTCGCTGGCGCGCCGGGGCGCGGGCTGCGGACCGGTGAGGAGGAAGAGGACGAGGCTGTCGGCGAGCAGGAGCGCGCCGACTCCCAGGTGCAGGCTCACCACCGGGACGGAGATGAGGCTCCACACCGTCCAGGCGCCGAGCAGGACCTGGAGGACGACGAGGACGGGTGCGAGGAGCGCGGCGCGACGGGCGCGGAGTGGGCCGGAGCGAAGCGCCACGAGCGATGCGGCGATCACGAGGACCCCGACCGCCACGCCGGCGAACCGGTGCAGCGTCACGAGCTGGGCCGGCCCGCCCAGGGGCCAGAGGCCGCCCTGGCAGAGGAGCACCTCGCTGCCGCAGGCGAGACCGGAGCCGGTGTGGCGAACGAGCGCCCCCAGGACGATCTGGAGGTACACGGCGACGGCGGCGGCGAGCGCGATCGCGCGGACGCCCGAGCGGCGCCGGGGACTCCGCGGCCGCGACCGAGGCGGGCGCGAGGCGCCAGGAGAGCCACACGAGCAGCGAGAAGAAGGCCATCGACGTGGCGAGGTGGCCCGACGACACCACCAGCGGCAGCTTCCAGATCACGGTGAAGGCGCCGAGCGAGGCCTGGAAGAGCACGAGTCCCACGGCGAGGATCGAGCCGACCCGGACCGCGGTCTCCCGGCGCCGGCGCCAGACCACGAACGCGAGCGCGCCGGTCAGCACCGAGACGGAGAGCGCCACCAGGCGGTGTCCGTGCTCGTAGAGGACGCCTCCCTCCATGGACGGGAAGAACTGGCCGTAGCAGAGGGGCCAGTCCGGGCAGGCGAGAGAGGACCCGGTGGCGTGGACCATGCCCCCGATGACGAGGAGGACGAAGGTGGCCGCGGCAGTGGCCCGGGCGAGCCGGTACTCGAGCATGGGTGAACGGACATTTAAGGGGCGACCTGATCCCGGTCAAGGGCACGTCGGGCCCCGGTCGGGGCCCCGAAAAGGGCGCGAGTCGGGGTATGTCTGGGGCATGAACCGACCCGCCCTGGCCCTCGCCGCCCTGCTCGCGCTCCTCCCCTCGGCCGCTCCCGCAGGGGAACTCCGCGGCGTTGCCCGGTTCCAGGGCGCTCCCCCCGGGCCTGCGACCCTCGAGACGACCAAGGAACGGGCCCTGTGCGGGGACTCGGTGCCGGACGAGACCGTCCAGGTCGCCGGCGGCAAGCTCCGCAACGTCGTGGTGGTGGTGAAGGGGGCGCCCGCTCCGTCGCCGGGGAAGGCGACGCTCGACCAGCGCACCTGCCGCTACGTGCCCCATGTCCAGGCCATCCCGCTGGGGAGCACCCTCGAGGTCGTGAACGGCGACCCGACCCTCCACAACGTCCACGGCTACCTGGGACAGGCGACCGCCTTCAACCTGGCCATGCCCTCGAAGGACCAGCGCATCGCCCGGCAGATGAAGAAGCCCGGGCTGGTCGTGGTGCGCTGCGACGTGCACGCCTGGATGAGCGCCTACGTCTGGGTGGTCGACGGGCCCTCCGCCGTCACCGGCGAGGACGGCGCCTTCGTCATCCCGAACCTGCCGCCCGGCACCTACGAGGTGACCGCCTGGCACGAGAAGCTGGGAGAGAAGAAGGGCAGCGCGACCGTTCCCGCCACGGGGCCGGCCACGCTCGACTTCGACTTCGGAGGCTGAGGGAGCGAGGGGAGGAGCGAGACGCTAGGGCTCGTCCTCCTCCGTGGGCTCTTCCTCGGTCTCGTCGAGCGCGACCTCCTCGTCGCCCTCGACGGCCTCGACCTCCGGCTCCGGCTTTCGCGCGGCCGCGCGGGCGCGTCGCTCGACGGGCGGCGCCTTCAGGGCCGGACTCTCCCGCTGGTCGGCCCCACACTTCGGGCAGACCGGCACCGGCTTCTTGAGGTCGTAGAACTTCGTGGAGCACTTGAAGCAGGTGTGCTTGGTTCCCAGAATCCTTCGGCGCCATTTCTCTCCCCGGGTGCGTTCGCGCCGTTTATCCAAAGCGCCCCGGCCCGTCAAAGGAAAAGGCGAGGCCCCCCGACGGAACGTGGGCTATACCTCGCCTGCATGAAGGAGACCGAAAGGCTGGAGAGGCGCCTGCTGCGCGCCACGGCCCGGGCCATCGAGGACTTCGACCTCGTCGCGGACGGGGACCGGATCCTGGTCGCGGTCTCCGGCGGCAAGGACAGCTACGTCCTCCTGCACCTGCTTTCCCGGCTCCGGGAGCGGGCGCCCATCCAGTTCGACCTGACGGCCGTGAACCTCGACCAGGGGCACCCGGGCTTCCCGGCCGCCACGCTGGAGGCCCACTTCCGCGCCGTGGGCGTGCCCTACCGGATGCTGTCCCAGGACACGCTCTCCATCGTGAAGCGGGTCGTGCCCGAGGGCGGCACCTACTGCTCCGCCTGCTCCCGGCTCCGCCGGGGCATCCTCTACAACGCGGCCATCGAGATGGGCTGCAACAAGATCGCGCTCGGCCACCACCGCGACGACCTCATCGAGACGCTCCTCATGTCCGCGCTCTACTCCGGACGGCTGCAGACCATGCCGGTCAAGCTGCGCTCCGACGACGGGCGCAACGTGGTGATCCGGCCGATGGCCTACGCCGCCGAGGAGGAGATCGCCGCCTTCGCCGAGGCCATGCGCTTCCCGATCGTGCCTTGCGGCCTGTGCGGGTCCCAGCCGAACCTCATGCGCAAGCGGGTGAAGGCGCTGCTCACCGAGCTCTCGGCCGAGCACCCGGCCGTGAAGGGAAACCTGCTCTCCGCGCTCTCGCGCGTGATCCCGAGCCGGCTGCTCGACCGGGATCTCCAGCAGCGGCTGGGCGAGGTCTCCGGCCGCGATCCCTGGATCGATGCCGAGGAGGGCGAAGCGGGCGGATGCGGCGACGCGACCGAGCCGGCGGAAGTGGTGATGCTGTCCCGCGCCCGGGGCGAGCCCGGATAGGAGCACGAGTTGGCCATCCTCTCCCCCGACGCGATTCGCGAGCCGCGCAACCTGGCCCCGCTCCTCGAGCACACGCTGCTCCGCGAGGACGCCGCCGAGGCCGACATCGTCCGCACCTGCGACGAGGCGCGGCAGCACGGGTTCGCGGCGGTCTGCGTCCGTTCCCGCTGGGTGGGTCGCGCGGCGCGCGCGCTCGCCGGGAGCGGCGTGGCGGTGGTCGCCACCGTCGACTTCCCGGAGGGCGCGGGGAGCACCGGCGCACGGGCTCGGGAGGCCCGGGCCGCGGCCGAGGCCGGCGCCGCCGAGGTCGACGTGGTGCTGGGGCGCGCCGCCCTGCAGGCCCGCGATCACGGGGCCGTCCTGCGCGACCTGCAGGAGGTGGTGACCGCGGCGCGCGTGCCCGTGAAGGTGATCCTGGAGACGAGCCGCCTCTCGCACGACGAGAAGGTGGCGGCCTGCGCGCTCGCCCAGGCGGCCGGGGCAGCCTGGGTGAAGACCTCCACCGGCTACGCCGGGGGTGGCGCGACGGCCGAGGACGTGGCGCTCCTGCGCGCCTCGGTGGGCCCGGCGGTCGGGGTGAAGGCGTCGGGAGGAATCCGCACCGCCGACGACGCGCTGCGCATGGTGCGCGCCGGGGCCGACCGCATCGGCACGAGCTCGGGCCCGGCCATCGCCGGCGGAATCGTTCGGGGGCTGAGGCGACCGTGACGTCCGGCCGGTTCGTCATCCTGGTCGCCGACAGCGTGGGAGCGGGCGCCTTGCCCGACGCCGCCTCCTACGGCGACGCGGGTTCCGACACGCTGGGAAACCTGAGCCGCGCGGTGGGCGGGCTCTCGCTCCCGGTGCTGGGCCGGATGGGGCTCGGGAACATCCTGACCATCCAGGGCGTGCCGCCGGTGGACCGGCCGACCGCCTCCTGGGGACGGATGGCGGAGCGCTCCCCGGGCAAGGACACCATCACCGGCCACTGGGAGATGATGGGCGTCTCCCTCGCCGAGCCGCTGGCGCTCTACCCGGGGGGATTCCCGCCGGAGGTGCTCGATCCGTGGATCGCGGCGACCGGTGTGCCGGGCGTCCTCGCCAACCGGGCGGCGAGCGGGACCGAGATCATCCAGGAGCTGGGTGAGGAGCACCAGCGGACCGGAAAGCCCATCGTCTACACCTCGGCCGACTCGGTCTTCCAGGTGGCGGCCCACGAGGAGACCGTCCCGCTCGAGACCCTCTACGCCTGGTGCCGGGAGGCGCGCCGCATCCTCGACCCGCTCCGGGTCGCGCGGGTGATCGCCCGGCCGTTCGTGGGCAAGCCCGGCGCCTACACGAGGACGTACAACCGGAAGGACTTCTCGCTCGAGCCCCCGCGCCCCACCGTCCTCGAGCAGCTCGCGGGGGCGGGCGTGCCGGTGGTCGGGGTCGGCAAGATCGGGGACATCTACGATCGGCGCGGACTCTCCGAGGACGTGCACACGGCGGGCAACGCGGACGGGATGCGCCGGACCGCCGAGATCCTCGCCCGCCTGGACCGCGGGCTCCTCTTCGTGAACCTGGTCGACTTCGACATGCTCTGGGGGCACCGCAACGACGTGCGCGGCTACGCGCGGGGGCTCGAGGCGATGGACCGGGAGCTGCCGTCCGTCCTGGGCCAGCTCCGCGCCGGCGACGTCCTCGCGCTCACCGCCGACCACGGCTGCGATCCGACCACGCCGTCGACCGATCATTCCCGGGAGTACGTTCCACTCCTCGTGAACGTGCCGGGCCGGCCGGGCGTGCCGCTCGGAACCCGATCGACCTTCGCCGACCTGGGCGCCACGGTGGCGGCCTACTTCGGCCTGCGCGCCGCCGAGGGGACGAGCTTCCTCGCGGAGGTCGGGCGGGCCGGCCACCCCGGCCGCGGGGAGGCGACATGACGGCCAAGGTCGGAAAGCTCTGGGACGTGGTGGGGGACACGCCGCTCCTCCGCATCGAGTCGCTGTCGCGCCTCACCGGATGCGAAATCCTCGGCAAGGCCGAGTTCATGAACCCGGGCGGCAGCATCAAGGACCGCGCCGCCAAGGGCATGATCCGGCGCGCCGAGGCGGAGGGGAAGCTGCGTCCCGGCTCGACCATCGTCGAGGGAACGGCCGGGAACACCGGCATCGGCCTGGGCCTCCTGGGGGTCGAGCGCGGCTACCGGGTGGTCGTGACCATGCCGGACAACCAGGCCCGCGAGAAGTACGAGCTGCTCGAGGCCATGGGCGTGGACGTGCGGAAGGTGCCGGTGGTGCCCTTCGCGAACCCTGCCCACTTCTTCCACCAGGCGCGCATCCTGGCCGAGAAGGAGGGCTGGTTCTGGGCGAACCAGTTCGAGAACACCGCGAACGGGGACTTCCACGCCGAGACCACCGGGCCGGAGATCTTCGAGCAGTGCGAGGGGCGCGTGGACGTGCTCGTGTCGGCGGTGGGCACGGGCGGGACGCTCTCCGGAACCAGCCGGTACCTCAAGTCGCGGCGGCCGGAGACGCACGTGGTCCTCGTCGATCCGGCCGGCTCCGGGCTCTACTGCTGGGTTCGCGAGGGGAAGGTCGAGGCCTCGGGGAGCTCGATCACCGAGGGCATCGGGATCATGCGGATCACCGAGAACTTCCGACAGGCGCGCGTGGACGAGGCCGTCCGCGTCTCCGACCAGGAGATGATCGAGATGCTCTACCACCTGGCGCGGGAGGATGCGCTGGTGGTCGGGACCTCGGCCGCGCTCAACGTGCGCGCCGCCTACGAGTACGCGCGCCGGCACCGAGGGGAGGGCCTTCGCATCGTCACCTTCCTGTGCGACCACGGCAGCCGCTACGCCTCCAAGGTCTTCAACCCCGAGTTCCTGGCGAGCAAGTCGCTCGTTCCTCGACCGCTCCCGCGCGACGGCTGAGTCGCGTCAGTACCGGGGGATCGACGGGTCGACGTCGGCCGCGTAGCGGAGGATCCCGCCTGCGAGCGACGACACCCGGGCGAAGCCGGCCGCCCGGAGCTTCAACCCGGCGGTCTGGCTGCGGACGCCGCTCCGGCAGAAGGCGACGATCTCCCTGGAGGGATCGAGCCTGGCCATCTCCTCCGCCAGGCGCGACAGGGGAGCGAGCCGGGCGCCCGGGATCCGGGCGATCTCCAGCTCCGGTGGCTCGCGGACGTCGAGCAGCGTGATCGGCTCGCCGCGGCCGAGCCGCTCGACCAGCTCGGCGGGCGTGACCTCCGGGACCCGGTCGCCCGCGGGCGCAGGCGCGCACGCGACGGTCTCTTCCCGCAGCTCGCGAAGGGTCCGCGTCCCACAGGCCGGGCAGGCGGGATCCTTGGGGACCTTCACGGTGCGAAACTGCATGGCGAGCGCGTCGACGAGCAGCAGCCGCCCGACGAGTGGCTGGCCGATGCCGGTCACCAGCTTCAGGGCCTCGGTGGCCTGGATCGTTCCGAGCAGGCCCGGGAGGACCCCGAGGACGCCGCCCTCGGCGCAGGAGGGCGCCTCGCCCGGCGGGGGCGGGGACGGATAGAGGCATCGGTAGCAGGGGCCGCCGGCGGCGGAGAAGACCGAGGCCTGCCCGTCGAAGCGGTAGATGCTCGCGTGGACGTTGGGGCGCCCCGCCAGGACGCAGGCGTCGTTCACCAGGTAGCGCGTGCCGAAGTTGTCGGTGCCGTCCACGACCAGGTCGTGGTCGCGGACCAGGTCGAGGGCGTTGCCGGCATCGAGGCGGTGGTCGTGGAGCGTGAGCGACAGGTGGGGGTTCAGGTCGAGCAGCCGATCGCGGGCCGACTCTCCCTTGGGACGCCCCAGATCCTTCGTGCCGTGAAGGACCTGGCGCTGGAGGTTCGAGAGCTCGACCACGTCGAACTCGACGAGCGAGAGGTGCCCCACGCCGGCGGCCGCGAGGTAGAGCGCGGCGGGAGACCCCAGGCCGCCCGCTCCGACGAGCAGGATCCGCGCCTGCTTGATCCTCCGTTGCCCGGCGAGCCCCACCTCGGGGAGGGAGAGATGACGGGCGTACCGCTGGAGCTCGTCTGGTCCGAGGGCCGTTTCGGGCGAGGGGACGAGGGGGATGCGGGTCTCTGCGGTCACGTGGGCTCCCCGTGTCTCCTAGGCGGGGCCGCAGGCCTCCGCCACCCGTCATGAGCCCGCGATTCGCGCCTACTTCACCGCCGCGAAGGCCTCGGAGAAGTCCTCCTGGATGTCCTCGATGTGCTCGAGCCCCACCGAGACCCGGATGAGGTCGGGCGCGACCCCGGCCGACTTCTGCTCGGCCTCGCTGAGCTGGCTGTGGGTCGTGGACGCCGGGTGGATGACGAGGGTCTTCGCGTCCCCCACGTTGGCGAGGTGGCTCGCGAGCTTCACCGAGTCGATGAACTTCTTGCCGGCCGCGGCGCCCCCCTTGATCCCGAAGCTGAGCACCGCGCCGTACCCGTTCTTGAGGATCTTCTTGGCCCGCTCGTGGTGCGGGTGGGTGGGCAGGCCAGGGTAGGTGACCCAGGCGACCTGGGGATGCGCCGAGAGCCACTTGGCGAGCGCGAGCGTGTTGTCGCAGTGGCGCTGCACGCGCAGGGAGAGAGTCTCGAGCCCCTGCAGGAAGAGGAAGGAGTTGAAGGGCGACAGGGCCTGGCCCTGGTCGCGGAGCCCCTCGACCCGGGCGCGGATGATGAACTGGATGTTCCCGAACGGACCCTTGGGGCCGAAGACGTCGTTGAAGACCAGGCCGTGGTAGCCGGGGGACGGCTCGGTGAAGAAGGGGAACTTGCCGCTGGCGGCCCAGTCGAACTTGCCGGAGTCGACGATGACGCCGCCGATCGAGGTGCCGTGGCCGCCGATCCACTTGGTGGCCGACTGGACGACGACGTCGGCCCCGAACTCGATCGGGCGGGACAGGTAGCCGGCGGCGGCGAAGGTGTTGTCGACGATGAGCGGGATCCCCGCGTCGTGGGCCACCTTCGCGAGCGCCGGGAGGTCGGGGATGTCGTAGCCGGGGTTGCCGATGGTCTCGACGTAGAGCGCCTTGGTCTTGGGACCGATGGCCTTCGCCAGGTCTGCGGCCTCGACGCTGTCGACGAGCTTGGCCCCGATGCCGAGGCGCGGCAGCGTCACCTTGAACTGGTTGTACGTGCCGCCGTAGAGCCGGCTGGAGGAGACGATGTCGTCCCCGGCCTGGGCGATGTTGGTGATGGTGAGGAACTGGGCGGCGTGCCCGGACGCGGTGGCGAGCCCGGCCACCCCTCCCTCGAGCGCGGCCACCCGCTTCTCGAAGACGTCGGTGGTCGGGTTCATGAGCCGCGTGTAGATGTTCCCGAACTGCTGCAGCGCGAAGAGCTTCGCGCCGTGCTCCGCGCTGTCGAAGGTGTACGAGGTCGTCTGGTAGATGGGCACGGCGCGGGCGTTGGTGCCCGGGGCCGGTTCCTGGCCGGCGTGGACTTGAAGGGTCTCGAAGCGGAGCTTGCGGTTCGGGGGAATGGCCATGTCGGGTTCGTCCTCGTCGGGGAAGGAAAGGGAGGCGAATCCTATATAGTGGATATTCGTCCTGTCAAGCGGACGAGGGATCCGGGAGGCTGCGCGACGCTCAGCTGGAGATGACCTTCACGGCCACGGTGCGCCGACGCGGCCCGTCGAACTCGCAGAGGAACACGCCCTGCCAGGTTCCGAGCACGAGCGCCCCCTGCTCCACCACCAGTGTCGCCGACGCGCCGACCAGCGCGGTCTTCACGTGGGCGTCCGAGTTTCCCTCTCCGTGAAGATAGCTTCCCCGGCCGGCCCGGGCCGGGCACCGCGTTCTCGAGCGCGAGCAGGAGATCGTGGGCCACGTCGGGGTCGGCGTTCTCCTGGACGGTGATGCCGGCGGTGGTGTGGACGCTCGCCACCACCGCGATCCCGTCGTTCACGCCCGAGGCCCGGATCGCCTCCTGCACCTGCCGGGTGATCTCCACGAGCTGCGTCGCGGCGCGGGTCTCCACCTCGAAGCGGACGATGGACACGGGATTCCCTTTCAGAGGTGCCGGGCCAGCGCCGCCAGCCCGGAGAGGTCGTGGACGTCCCCCTCCAGCTGCGGGACGGCCGCGAAGGGCCCGGGCGCCCCGCGGCGGAATCGCCCCAGCTCCCGCTCGTCGGCGTGGGCGAAGGCCTGGTGCTCGGCGAGCGTCCGGGCCATCCGCTCCGGCAGCGTGGCGTCTCCCTCCCCGCCGAGCGCGTTGCCGAGCGCCGCCGCCCCGGGGAGCGCCCCGGGAAGGGGCCAGAGGTCGGGCGTCACGCGGTTCGCCACGGCGCCGGCCACCGGCATCCCGGCGGTCCGGAGGTGGTCGTGGAAGAAGAGCGCCTCGTCCACCGAGAGCGGGCTGGGGCTCGCCACCAGCACGAACCCCACCTCCGGGCGGGTGAGGAGCGTCCGGACCGCGGAGGCCCGGTCCTTGAAGCCGTCGTACATGCCCTGGAACTGCCCGAGGAAGTCGCCGACGTCGTGGAGCACGTCGGATCCGGTGAAGCGGGAGAGGATCTTCGCCACGTAGCTCGTGCCCGCCTGGATGAGGCGCGCCCCGAAGCGGCCGGCGCCGATGGCCGGGGCGAAGAGCTTCCGGGCCGTCTCGTTCCCCACGAAGTCGAGGATCCGGTCGGGCGCCTCCAGGAAGTCGAGGGCGTGGACGGTGGGAGGCGTGTCGAGGACGATCAGGTCGTAGTCCCGCTCCGTGGAGAGCTCGTAGAGCTTCTCCATCGCCATGTACTCCTGCGAGCCGGCCAGGGCGCCGGAGACTTGCTGGTAGATGCGGTTGCCGAGGATCCGGTCGCGCGTGGCGGCGTCGGGCGCGTGGCGCGTCACCAGGTCGTCCCAGGTGCGCTTCACGTCGAGCATCATGGCGAACATCTCGCCCCGGGGCTCGAGCCCGGCGCGCGTGAAGGCCTCGTCCGGGATGCGGGCCTCGGTGTTCCCGAGCGACGCGAGCCCGAGGGCCGTGGCGAGCCGGCGGGCCGGGTCGATGGTGCACACGAGCACCCGCCCGCCCTCGAGCGCGCGGGAGAGGGCGATGGCGGCCGAGAGCGACGTCTTGCCGACGCCGCCGCTCCCCACCACCACCGCGATCTTCCTGTCCTGGAGCGACCGGAGGAGCGCGCCCATCAGGCGCGCCCTTCGGCGGCATCGATGGCGTCGGCGATCTTCTCCACGGCGCGGCGCCCCCAGCGCTCGGTGGCGAGCAAGGGGAGGGTGACGAGCGAGCCCTCGACGGCCCCGCGAAGCCGGGCCACCTGTCCTTCGGCCCGCTCCCGCCGGCCGGCCTCGAGGAGCGAGGCCCGCGCCGCCGGACCCACCGGGGGCTCGGACCCGGCGAGGCCTCGCAGCCGTTCCTGCTCCGCGGCGGTGAAGCGGGCGTCCGGCATGGCGTTCACGAAGATCGGCCCGCGGGGAAGGCCCAGCCCGTCGCGGATCTGCAGGTCGAGCTCGATGGTCTCGCTCACCGGCATCTCCTCGGGGAGCGACACGAGCACCACCGAGGTCCTGGCGGGATCGGTGAGGAGCGCCTGCATCCACTCCGCGTCCCGCCGCATCGGGCCCGCCGGCACGGTGTCGAGGAGCGCCTTCGGGACCCCGAGCAGCTGGATCGCGTGACCGGTGGCCGGCGCGTCGACGACCACCAGGTCCCAGCGCGGCTTGCCGTCCTTCTCGCTCCGGGCCTCGTGCAGGATCTTCCCCAGCATGAGGGTCTCGGCCAGCGACGGCACCGCGCGCAGGAAGAAGCGCACGATCCGGTTCTCGAAGACGGCCTGGTAGATGGCCCGCACCTTCACCACCATGAGCGCGTACTCCTCGAGCGCGTGGCGCGGGTCGACGTTGACGGTGGAGATGCCGTCGACCACCGGATGGACGACGGGGCCGGAGGGGCGGCCGCCCAGCATGGGCGCCACGCGCTCGCGCGCGTCGACCTCGGCGACGAGAACCCTCTTCCCGCGGCGTGCGGCCAGCGTGGCGAGGGCGGCGGCGACCGTGGACTTCCCGACGCCTCCCTTGCCCGTGACGACGACGAGGCGGCGATCGAGCAAATCGGAGCCGGACACGGCGCTTGACAAGCTAACGACAAGGAGGGGAGAAGTCCACATGCTCCGTTCGTTCCTCGATCATCCTCTCTTGCGCCAGGCGCGTGCCGCCGGCGAGCGCCAGGTGGGGCGTGTCCTCTCTCCCGAGAAGGCCGGCTTGGCCCTCCAGACCGTCCTGGCCGCGGCCGGCGAGGCCCGGGAGCGGATCGATCGGCTGGCGCGCGCGGCGCTCGAGGCCGCCCAGGTCCCCTCCTCGCGGGACCTCGAGGAGCTGAAGCGGCGCCTGGTCGAGATGGAGGAGCTCCTCGACGGGCTCTCCACGCGGCTCGCCCGGGCCGAGGCCCGGGAGGACGACGACCCGGGGGAGGGCGAGGCGTCGGACGACGACGCGGAGCCGCAGGACGAGGAACCCGCCAAGGACGGTCCCGCCCGGAGCTGAGGCGGCGCGGAGCCCCGTCCCATGCGGCGCATCGCCTTCGTCAACGAGAAGGGCGGCACCTGCAAGACCACGCTCTGCGTGAACACGGCCGCGTGGATCGCCGGCCAGCGGGGCAAGCGGGTCCTGCTCGCCGACCTGGACACCCAGGGGCACGCCGGGAAGGCGCTGGGCATCGACGTCCGCGGCCTCTCTCCCACCATCCGGGACGTGCTCGTCGGGCAGTCACTTTCGGTGAAGCAGGCGGCGCTCCCCACCGCGCTGCCCGGCCTCGACCTGCTCCCCGCCAACAAGGACCTGGCCGGCTTCCCGGTGGAGGTGGCGAGCTCCCCCGATCGGGCCGACCGGCTCCGGCTCCGGCTCGACGACGTGCCGGAGGGCTCCTGGGACGCGGTGCTCATCGACGCGCCCCCGTCGGTCTCGCTCGTCACCGAGAACGTGCTCCGGGCCGCCACGGAGGTCGTGCTGCCGGTGGGGCTCACCTACCTGGCGCTCGACGGGTGCGCCGAGATCCTGGCCAGCCTCGACGCGCTCCGGGCCGAGACCGGACGGGCCCCGGCGGTCACGCTGGTCGTGCCCACCCTGTACCGGAAGACGCAGCTCGCCGAGGAGATCCTGGCCAAGCTGCGCGAGCGCTTCCCCGATCGCCTGGCCGCCGCCGCTGGGGTTCTCGGTGAAGATCGACGAGGCGCAGAGCCACGGCCAGACCATCTTCGAGTACGCGCCGCGCTCGAGCGGCGCCATCGCGCTCGCGGAGATCGCACGACTGATCTGGGACCGGCCGGAGCCGGGCAGGGGCCGACCTAGCGGTCGAGGTCGGACAGCCGCCGCTCGAGGTCCTCGAGGCGGGCGGTGAGCGTCTGCAGATCCTTGCGGAGCTCGGGCAGGTTGGCCATCCCGTCCACGGTGGCGCGGACCCGATCGTCGACGCGACGCTGGAACTGGGCCACGGCCTCCTGGGAGGCAGCCACGAGATCCTTGGCGCGATCCCCGGTGGCCTGGACCTTCGGGATGAGCACCTGCACCTTCTCCCGCAGGTCGGCCTGGGCCTCCTCGACGAACTGCTGGGCCCGCTCTCCGCCGTGGCGGATGAGGTCCTTGAGCGTGCGGAGGCTCATCTTGGAGGTCTTCTTCTCCTCCTCGAAGATGATCTGGGCCAGGGTCACGCTGGTGAGATCCTCCTTGGTGCGGTTGTCGATGATCCGCACCTCGGCGCCGGCCTTCACCATCTCGGCGATCTCTTCCAATGTGACGTAACGTGACTCGACGGTGTCGTAGAGTTTCCGGTTCGCGTACCGCTTGATCACCTTCGGTTCACGCCCCATCGAGGTCGCGTCCGCGCTCGCCGTCTGCTGGTCGGTCATCTGGAGTCCGGGCCCCTCGCGTGGGAAGTCCTGCCGCAGTGCGGCATTGTTCTCGGCGCGAACCTTGGTGTCAAGGGGGGCGGGTGCTAAGGTTCAGCCAGGATCGCTGGAATCACGGCATGATCGTCGCTTGCTCCGCGTGCAGCGCCCGGTTCCGGGTCGCCGATGAGAAGGTCGGTCCGCGCGGCGCGCGGGTCCGTTGCTCGAGGTGCGGCCAGACCTTCGCGGTCAGCCTGGCGCCGCCTCCCCCGCCGCCACCTCCCCCCCACCTCCTCCGCCCCCCCACCTGAACCCCCGAATCGGGTCTTTCGACCCCGAGCCGACGCCGCTCCACACCACCTCCGAGGCCACGGGGACGGGAGGATGGCCCACCGGCGTCCTGGATCTCCAGGGTGGCCCCGGCCCCGCGGACCCAGGGACGCCCACCGCGACCTCGCTGGAAGGCGACCCGTTCGCCGCCTTCGCCGGCCCGTCGGACCTCGCGCCTCCCGAGCCCACGCCGTTCGGCCCCGCGCTCCTCGACCCTCCCGTGGAGCGATCCGGATTCCTCGGTTCGCTCCCGGTGACGAGCCTCTCCGACCTGGAGCGCACGGGCGCGATCCCGCTCGCCGGGCGGGAGCCGCCGGAGCCCGACTTCTCGATGGGCGGACTCTCGCTCGAGGAGCGGACGCCGGCGGCGATGCCGATCCGGGACGGCGCCCCGCGCTGGGACGAGCCCGAGCCCACGAACGCCGTGGCGGTGGGGATGGACGGCTTCCAGGAGGTCGACCTGGCGGCGGGCGCCGCGCCCCCGGACCCCGATTTCGATCCCATCGAGCCCGAGCCCACGCCCCCCTCGACGTCGCGGCGGCCTGCGCCTCCGCCCGAGCCCCCGCCCGTGGTGGCACAGCGCGCCGGTGCTTCCCTCCCCGAGCCGCAGGCGCCGGACCGGGTGCCGGCGCCTGCGGCCGCGGCACCGGCGGCAGCAGAGGCAGCCGCACCCGCCCATCCGCCGCCTCGCGCCCCGCGCATCCGGGTGCTCGCGATGAACGTGCTCTCGCTCGCCGTGCTCCTCGTCCTGACCGCCGGGATCCTGGTGTGGTGGCGGGGAGAGGGAGTCGGCGCCGGGCTTCGCTGGCCCGGAGCCGCCCGCCCGGCCGACGTCGAGACCGGCCAGGTCTCGAGCGGCCTGTACGAGGGCTCTCGCGGGCACCGGGTCCTCTTCGTGCGCGGGGTGGTGCGAGCGACCCGCGCTCCCGTCGAGGGGCCGGTGGCGGTCCGCGTCGAGCTCGTGCGCGGCGGGTACCCGCCTGGGAGAGGCGACGGGCCTCGCCGGCGCGGTGCCCCGTCCGGAGGAGCTGGCGAGCATCTCCACCGCGGAGGAGCTGGAGCGCCTGCGGGGAGAGATCCGCTCGCGCGCGGCCCCGCGGCTCGAGCCCGGGCAGGATCGAGCCCTTCCTCGTGGTCCTCCCCCGTCCCGACGGCGACGTCGGCGCCATCCGCTTCCGCGTCGAGCCGGTTCCCGCGCCGGGCCGCTGACCGTGGCCGCGGGCGGCAAAGCGCGGGCGGCGGCCGAGGCGTTCGCCTTGCGACTGGCCGCGCTGGAGGAGGGCGCCATCCGCGCGGGGGCGGCGGGGCGCCACCTGGCTCGCCTCGAACCCGGGCCGGCCGTGGAGCTGCTCGCGGCGCTCGTGGCGGGCGGCACCGAGGACTGGGGAACGGCCGCCATCGCAGCGGTGGGGCAGGCGCTCCTCGCCCCGGATTCGGTCATCGACTACGAGTGGCGGACGGCGGTCTACGCCGAGGCGCGCGGACGCGACCTGCCGCACGTCGCCGCGCTGTTCCTCTCGCCGCGCCCCCGCCGGTCGTTCGAGGAGCCGCGCGACAAGGCGGACCCCGTGGCCGCCCGCCTCTCGCTCGGACACAAGAAGGCCTTCGCCCGGCTGCGGCGCGACCCCGATCTCCTGGCGCGCCTGGCGGCGGAAGGGGACCCGTCGGTGGTCCGGGAACTGCTCCGCAACCCGCTCGTCACCGAGGCGGAGGCGGTCCGGATCGCCGCGCGCCGGCCGGCCCGGCCGGAGACCCTCCGGGCGCTCCACGAGGACCGGCGCTGGCGAAGCCGGTCGGCGGTGCGCCGCGCGCTGGCCAGGAATCCCTTCGTCGAGACCGAGATCGCGCTTCACATCCTGCCCACCCTGCCGGCGCGGGAGGTGGAGGAGATGGCGGACGACGGCACGCTGCACCCCGCGGTGCGGGAGGCGGCCAGGAAGCTGGCGGAGGAGCGGGGCGGACGCCGGGGACGGCGGTCGACCTAGACCTTCTTCGACTCGGAGGGGGCCGCCTGCTGCGACTGTGGCGCAGCGGGGCGCTCCGGGGACGAGAGCTTCTCGGCGTCGGCCTTGGGCGGCGTGACGTCGATGGAGTCGTCCTCGCCCCCGGTGGCCTTCCGGAAGTTCTTGATGCCCTTGCCCAGCGCGTCGCCGAGCTGGGGAATCTTGTTCGCCCCGAAGATCAGCAGGACGACGACGAGGATGATGAGAATCTCGCCGAAACCGAGTCGCATGGGCGGTAGCATACCCGTCGCACCCCGAACGCGCCACCGCGCCGTGAGCCCTCCGAACTTCCCTTCCATCGACGGACGTCCGCTCGTCCTCGGCCACCGCGGCGCCAGCGCCGACGCGCCGGAGAACACCCTCGCCGCCTTTCGCCTCGCCATGGACCAGGGCGCCGACGGCTTCGAGCTCGACGTGTGGCGCTGCGGCAGCGGGGAGGCGGTGGTCATCCACGACGAGGAGGCCTCGCGCACGGGGCAGTCCCCGCTTCGCGTGACCCGGACGCCGCTCCCGCTCCTCCGGGAGCTCGACGTCGGGCGGTGGCGGGGCGAGGCGTTCCGGGGCGAACGCATCCCGACGCTCTCCGAGGTGCTCGACCTGTTCCCCTCGGCGGTCGTGAACGTCGAGCTGAAGTCGGGCCTCGTGCCCGATCCGGGCCTGGCGGCCGAGGTCGTCCGGACGATCCGGCAGCGGGGGGCCGAGGCGCGCGTGGTGGTCTCCTCGTTCAGCGTGGCCCTGCTGGCCGCCTTCCGTGCGCTGGCGCCGGACGTGGCGACCGGGACGCTCGTCGAGCCGGGCGCGCTCTGGCTGGCCCGCGCCGCCGCCGCGATCCGGGCGCTCCGCCCGGCGGCCGTCCACCCGGCCCGGCAGCTGGTGACGGCGAGCCGGATGGCGTCCTGGCACCGGACGGGCCTGCGAGTCCTCGTCTGGACGGTCGACGTCCCCGACGAGGTCGAGCGGCTCGCGGCGATGGGGGTCGACGCCCTCGTCAGCAACGTCCCGGGAGTGGCCCGGGACGCGGTGAGACGCGCCACCGGGCGGTGAGCCGTTCAGCCGCTCAGAGCGGCTTCACCCGCGAGAGTCGCTCGGCGAGCCCGGCCGCGTCGGTCGCCGGGGCCTGGCAGGCGCCCCGCTCGCAGACGTAGGCGGTGGGGCGCCCTCCGATCGCCAGCTTCCCCTCGGCGACGGGCGCGATCCGGGCGAGCGAGGCCGTTTGCGCTCCCAGCTCCCCGCCGGAGAGCGCGCGGTTGGGGAGGAAGGTCCGGCGCAGGAAGGCCATCATCTCGGCCGGGGGCGAGCCTCCCTCCGGCCAGACCACGACCACCTCCGGCGCGTCGTCGGTGAAGAAGTCGAGGGCGAGCAGCATCTCGTGAAGCGCGGCAGGCTGCTGCTCGAGCACGGCGGCGTGGGCCTGGAACGCCCGCACCGCCACCTGGCGCCACCGGTCGTCGGAGGTGAAGGCGTGAATCCGGAGCGCGTCGAGGAGCGCGACGGAGGCGCCGCTCGGCTCGGCCCCGTCGTGCCCCGGCTTCTCGCGGGCCACCAGCTGCTCGTGGTCGGAGGCGCTCCGGAACCAGCCGCCCGCGTCGGCGTCGGCGAAGAGCGTCTCGCCCTGCTCGGCGAGGGCGATCGCCTCGGCGAGCCAGCGCGGCTCCAGGGTGGCCTCGTACAGGTCGAGCAGCCCCTGCACCAGGAAGGCCTGGTCCTCGAGGAATCCGGGACCGGAGGTCCGGCCGTCGCGGAAGCTCCGCTGGAGGCGCCCGTCGACCCGGAGGCGGTCGAGCGCGAACCCGGCCGCGCGAGACCGCGCCCGCCACGTAGCGGGGCTCGTCGAGCACCCGGCCGCCCACGGCCATGGCCGAGATCATGAGACCGTTCCAGGCCGCCAGGATCTTGTCGTCGAGGATCGGATGGGGACGTGACTCGCGGTCCAGGCGGAGGAGCTCCCGGGCTCCGGCGAGAGCCTCCCACTCCTTCTCGTCCGGTCGCGGGACCGAGAGGATGTTGTAGCCCTCGAAGTTGCCGCGCGCGGTCACGCCGTGGAAGGCGATGAACCGGTCGGCGTCCTTCCCGAGGACCTGGCGGATCTCCCCCTCGCTCCAGACGAAGAAGCGCCCCTCCTCGCCCTCCGAGTCGGCGTCGGTGGCCGAGTAGAACCCGCCCTCCGGCGCGGTCATCTCGCGCAGCACGTAGTCGAGCGTGCTCCGGAGCACCCGGGCGAAGTCCGGCCGCCCCGTCACCTGCCAGGCCTCGGCGTAGGCGAGCGCGAGCAGCGCGTTGTCGTAGAGCATCTTCTCGAAGTGGGGCACCAGCCAGTGCTCGTCGACCGAGTAGCGATGGAACCCGCCGCCGATCTGGTCGTGGATGCCGCCCGCCGCCATCCGCTCCAGCGCGTGGACGGCCATCTGCAGGGAGCGCTCGTCGCCGGTGCGCCGGTGGTGGCGGAGCAGCAGCCGGACCGGCAGGCTGGACGGGAACTTGGGCGCGCCGCGGACGCCGCCGTGCTGCGGGTCCTGGACGCGATCGTAGAAGGAGACCGCCGCGCGGATCGCCTCCGGCCCGGGGACGCCGGCGCCAGGCGACGTGCCGGCCATGGCGCCCCGGATGGCCTCGGTGATCGACTCGGCCGCCCGGGCCACGCGCTCCGGGTCGCGCCGGTGGACCTCGGCCAGGTCGCGGAGCAGCGAGGCGAACCCCTTCGAGGCGCCGCGATCGCCGTCGTGCGGAGGGAAGTAGGTCCCCCCGAAGAACGGCCGCCGGTCGGCGTCGAGCCAGACGCTCATGGGCCAGCCGCCGTGCCCGGTGAGCGCCTGGACGGCGCTCATGTAGACCGCGTCGACGTCGGGCCGCTCCTCGCGGTCCACCTTGATGGGGACGAAGTTCTCGTTCAGGAACCTCGCGATCTCCAGGTCCTCGAAGGACTCCTCCTCCATCACGTGGCACCAGTGGCAGGTGGCGTAGCCCACCGAGAGGAAGACCGGGCGGCCGGTGCGCCGGGCCTCGTCGAAGGCCTCGTCGCCCCAGGGGCGCCAGTTCACCGGGTTGTGCGCGTGCTGGCGGAGGTAGGGGCTCGTCTCCAGGAGGAGGCGGTTCGTGAAGTGCGGGACGGCGCCGTCTCGGTGCCGCGTGCGAGGGATCCAGCCGGGCGGTGTGGACGCGAGCGCCTCGCGGAGGCGTGCGGCGAGGTCGTCGGGAAAGGGAGCGGAGCCGGGGGCGGGGAGCACCCGTTTCGAATAACCCGCCCCGTCAGCGGGATCGAGGGGTACCCACCAGGAGGGTCGCCGCCGGCCCCCGTCGCCGCACCCGCTCGACTCGCCAGTCGTAGCCGTCGTCGAGCCCGGCGGTGAGCGCGCGCAACTCCTCCGGCCGGTAGCAGCGGAGCACCGACACGATCCCGTCCCAGAGCACCATCAGCGGCACGAGCGGGACGGCGTACGTGAGGAGGAGGCGCGGGATCGAGACGGGCCGGAGGAACGGCGTGACCGCCCAGACGAGCAGCGGGGAGAAGAGCACGCCCGCGAGCCCGATGGCGCTCCGCTCCACCGCCTCGGCGGCGACGAGCGGGACCCCGTGGCGTGCCGCGTCGGCGAGGACGGCGCGGGCCGCGTCGGGCGGCAGGTGGTGGAGGCCGTCGAAGAGGGTGCGAACCCCGGGAAGGGCGGCGGGGACGTCGTCCGCGGGCACGGACCCGGGATGGCCGGAGACGCGCGTCGGGGTCGAGGCCTCGAGCCAGCGCCAGGTCTCGAAGTCGGGGTGGAGGTCGGTGAGCAGCACCCGGACCGGCCGCCCCAGCGCCGCCTCCACCGGGCCGGCCAGCGCGGGCCACGGTCCCCCGGCCCCCGAGCAGAGGTCGACGACGCGGTCGCCCCCGGTGGCGCGCAGGAGGTCGGCGATGCGGGGCGCGGCCGGCTCGAAGAGCCGGGTGAGGGTGACGATGCCGCGGAGGTAGTCGCCCAGCCACCGCCGGAGCGGGCGCGCCAGCCCGGGCATGTCGGTGAACTCGACCAGGTGGAGCCGGGACCAGGCGGTGACGGGAAGCTGGAAGGGATCGGCCATCTAGCCCTTGATCACGCCCATCGGCTCGAGCCGCGCCACCAGCCGGGAGAGCCCGGCCTTCTCCACCACTCGAACCACGCGCGTGACGTCCTTGTAGGCCTCGCTCATCTCCTCGGCGAGCGTCTTCTTGCCGCGGGAGATGACCTCGATGCCGCGGTCGGCGAGCTCCCGGTGGATGGAGCGGCCCCGGGCCTGCTTCATGGCCTGGTGGCGGGAGAGGACGCGGCCGGCCCCGTGGCAGGAGCTGCCGAAGGTCTGCTCCATCGCACCGGCGGCGCCGCAGAGCACGTACGAGCAGCGCCCCATGTCGCCGGGGATGAGCACGGGCTGCCCGACGGCCCGGTAGGCGGCCGGGACGCGGGGATCGCCCGGCCCGAAGGCGCGGGTCGCTCCCTTGCGGTGGACCAGCAGGCGCCGCGGCCGCCCGTCGACCCGTGCTCCTCGTGCTTGGCCACGTTGTGGCAGACGTCGTAGACCACGCGGGCGCGGAGGTCGCCCTCCGAGAGGGAGAGCGACCGGCACAGCGCGCGCACCGAGAGCCCCGTCATCACCTGGCGGTTCGCCCAGGCGAAGTTGGCGGCCGCCGACATGGCGGCGAGATACGCCTCGCCGGCCGGGCTGCGGACCGGCGCGCAGGCCAGCTGGGGATCCGGGATGGCCGCGTACGCGGGCCCGTGGCGCCCCATGGCCGGCGCCAGCGCGGCGATGGCCTCGTCGCACACCTGGTACCCCAGCCCTCGCGACCCGGAGTGGATCTGGACCGCGACGTCCCCGGGCCGCAGGCCGAAGGCGGTCGCGGCGGGCTCGTCGAAGACCTCCGCCACGACGTCCAGCTCGAGGAAGTGGTTCCCGCTCCCCAGCGTGCCCAGCTGGTCGGCGCCGCGCTCGTGGGCGCGGTCGCTCACCGCCGCGGGATCGGCGCCACCCAGGGCGCCTCCCTCCTCGCAGTGCTCGAGGTCGCTCGCCGAGGCGGCGTAGCCCCGGGAGAAGGCCCAGCGGGCGCCCTGGACCAGGACCTGATCGAGGTCGCGCAGCGAGAGGCGGGGAATCGCCGCGCTCGACCCCACGCCGGTGGGCACGTCGCGGAAGAGCTGCGCGAGCGCCTCGTGGAGGCGGGGGCGGAGCTCGTCGGCGTCGAGCCGGGTGGCGACCAGGCGGACGCCGCAGTTGATGTCGTAGCCCACCCCGCCCGGGGAGATCGCGCCCTCGTCCGGATCGACGGCGGCCACCCCGCCGATGGGGAATCCGTAGCCCCAGTGCATGTCGGGCATGGCCAGCGAGGCCGTCACGATGCCCGGCAGGAAGGCCACGTTCGCCACCTGCCGGAGCGCGGGATCGTCCGGCGCGGGCATCCCGTCCGAGTAGACGCGACCCGGGACGCGCATGCCTCCCTCGCGCGGGATCTCCCAGAGCCAGTCGTGGACGCGCCGCAGCTGCACGCGATCATCCTACACGTCGAGAATCACCTGCGCGCGCCAGCCTCCGCCGTCCGGCTCGAGGCGCGCCGCGTGCCAGGTGACGGCCTTCACGTCGGCCCCCTCGGCGTGACGCACGGGATCGCGCGGCCCCGTCGCGACCACCAGCCGCGCCTCCCCGGGACGCAGCGAGAGGACCTCGCAGCCGCACGGGAGGGTCCGCGCCGTGACGCAGCGGTAGAGCACCTCCCGGAGGACCGCCACCGCGGTCTGCGCCAGGTCCGAGCCTTCACGGACAGTCATTCCTCGACGCGGTCCTCGGCCACCGCCCCGCCCCCGGCGAGGAGCGCGCCGAGCGCGAGGACCAGCCGGGCGAGCGCCTCCTCGGGCGTGTCGCCGCGCGCGGCGATGCCGACGTCGGCGGTGTGGGAGATCTCCTCCCAGGGCTGGGGAAGGGAGAGGCGCACCGGTCAGGCGGGCGCGGCGGATCGGGCCCGCTTCTCCTGGATCGGGACGATCTCGCCGGGACGAGACCCGGCGGAAGCGGAAATAGAGGGCGAGGGCCACGGCGGACAGCCCGATGAGCAGATCCCCACCACAGGCCGGTGACGCCGAAGCCCAGCGCGAGCCCGAGCCCGAGCGCCGCGGGCATGCCGAGCGCCCAGTGGCCGATCAGGTTGGCCCACAGGGTGAACCGGGTGTCCCCGGCGCCCCGCAGGACCCCGGCCCCGACCGCCTGGATGCCGTCCGAGACCTGGAACACGCCGGCCACGCGGAGCAGCGGCGTGGCGACGGCCACGATCTCCGGGTCGTTGCTCATGAGGCGCGCGAAGACGCCGGGGAAGAGGAGGAAGGCGAGCCCCCAGGCCGACATCACGGCGGCTCCGGTCCCGAAGGCGACCAGGCCGGCGCGGCGCGCACCCGGGGTGTCGCGCGAGCCGACCGCCCACCCGACCCGGACCGACCCGGCGTTGCCGATCCCCACCGCCGCGTTGAAGGAGAAGGAGGCGATCACGAGGGCGACCTGGTGGGCCGCCATCGGAACCGCGCCGAGCCGGCCGGCGATGAACCCCACCAGCGCGAACACGCCGACCTCGGCGCCCATGTGGAGGCCGATGGGCGCGCCCACGCGGGCGGCCAGGCGCATCTCCTCGAGCACGGGGCGCCGGACGAACGAACCCTCGACGGGGATGCGGCCCGCCGCCCAGGCCACGAAGGCGGCCTGGAGCCAGGTGGCGACCGAGGTGGCGATGCCCGACCCGAGGGCGCCCAGGGGCGGGAGCTGCCGCAGGGCCCCCGCCCAGGCGGGCAGGTCGGCGCCGCCGAAGACGAGCAGGACGTCGAGGGCGAAGTTGACGAGGTTCGCCAGCACCGCCGAGAGGACCACCGCGCGCGGGGCGTTCGCCCCCTGCATGTAGGATCGGGCGGCGAAGAAGAAGAGGAGGGCGGGCAGGCTGGGGAGTCGCGCGAGCAGGTGCCCGGAGGCCTGGGCCGCCACGTCCGGCGCGATCCCCAGCGGCTGGAGGGCGAGCGGGACGAAGGCGAGGGGCACGGCGAGCACGACGCCGAGGGCCAGCGCCATCCACGCCCCTTGCCAGAGGAAGTGGCGGGCCCGCCGGGCGTCGCCGGATCCGAAGGCCTGCGACACGAGCGGGTCGAGCCCCATCATCGTGCCCATGGCGAGCACCGAGACGGCGAAGAAGAGGAGGGCGCCGAGCCCCACGCCGGCCAGCTGCGTCGCGCCGGCCCGCCCGACCACGGCCGCGTCCACCACGCCCATGAGCGACTGCCCCGCGTTCGCGAGCGCGAGCGGGACGGCCAGGCGGACGAGCGCGCGCACCTCGGCGCGGACGGGCAGGGAGGGCTTCACGGGCGCGCGAACATAACGGGCCCGGCCCCCCCGGCAAAGCGGGTAAGCTGCGCCGCCCATGCCGTGGCCCCGTCCGCTCCGAGCGCTGGAGCACCGCAACCTCCGACTCTTCTTCGGCGGACAGGCGGTCTCGCTGGTGGGCACCTGGATGCAGTCGGTGGCGCAGGGCTGGCTCGTCTGGCGGCTCACCGGCTCGGCGGGGATGCTCGGCCTCATCGGCTTCCTCTCCCAGATCCCCACCTTCCTCTTCGGCGCATGGGCCGGCTCCCTCGCCGACCGGCTGCCGCGCCGCCGCATCGTGCTCGTGACGCAGGCCAACGCGCTCGCCCAGGCCGTCCTGCTCTCCGTCCTCACGCTGGGCGGGTGGGTCCAGGCCTGGATGCTGCTCCCGCTCTCCTTCATGCTGGGGATGACCTACGCCTTCGAGATCCCGGCCCGGCAGGCGCTGCTCGGGGAGATCGCCGGCGAGGACATGCCGAACGCGCTCGCCCTCAACTCCACCATCGTGAACGGGGCCCGCATCGTCGGTCCTGCGCTGGCCGGCCTGCTCGTGGCCGCGGTGGGGGAGGGCTGGGCCTTCGCGGTGAACGCGCTCTCCTTCCTCGGGACGATCCGCGCGCTCGTCGTCATGGAGCTTCCGCCCTTCCGCCCCGCCCCGCGCCAGCCGGGACCTCACTTACGGGCCGGGTTCGCCTGGGCGTGGCGCGCGCCCGTGGTCCGCGGGATCCTGGGGCTCCTCGCGTCCTCGAGCCTCTTCGGGATGTCCTACGTGGCGCTCCTGCCGGCGCTGGCCTCGGAGGTCCTCGGGGGCGGGCCGGAGCTCTTCGGCGTGCTCCAGTCGGCTGCCGGCGTCGGCGCGCTCGGCGGCGGCATCCTCCTGCTCGTCCGCGCGGACGTGGCGGGGCTGGAGCGGCGGGCCGGCGTGGGCGCGGCCCTCCTCGGCGCCGGGATCCTGGGCGCCGCCCTGTCCCGCTCCCCGTGGCTCACCGCCGCGGCGCTCACGGTCGCCGGCTTCGGCTACGTCACCCAGACCGCCGGGACCATGATGTTCCTGCAGTCGGCCTCGCCGGCCGGGATGCGCGGCCGGATGATGGGACTCTTCTCGACGCTCTTCGTGGGCATGGCCCCCTTCGGCGCGCTGGCCGGCGGGATCGCGGCGGCCCGCTTCGGCGTCCCCCGGACGCTGCTCTCCGGCGCGCTGGCGGTGCTCGCCGCCAGCCTGGCCTTCCGGGTGGCGCTGCCGAGGCTCCAGGGAGCCCGGACGTGAGCCGCGAGCGCTCCCCGTGGTGGGGATTCTCCGCCGTGTCCGTCGGGGTCTTCATGGCCACCCTCGACGGGAGCATCGTCAACGTGGCGCTCCCCTCGATCCGGGAAGCCTTCGGCGCGCCGATCACCCAGGTCGAGCTGGTGGTGAGCGCCTACCTGCTCGTCACCTCCGCCGGGCTCCTCGCCGCGGGCCGGCTCGGCGACGTCCTCGGGCGCCGCCGGGTCTACGTGGGCGGCCTCCTGCTCTTCACGCTGGGCTCCGGCCTCTGCGGCTTCGCCTGGTCGCTCCCGGTCCTCGTGGCCGCGCGGGCGGTGCAGGCGCTGGGGGCCACCGCGATGATGTCGATGGGCGCGGCCATCGTCACCTCCATCTTCCCCTCCGACCGGCGGGGCCGGGCGCTCGGCGCGGTGTCGAGCGTGGTCGCCGCGGGGTTGACGGCCGGTGCACCGGTGGGCGCGGCCATCCTCTCCTTCTTCGGCTGGAAGGCGGTCTTCCTCGTGAACCTGCCGGTGGGGGTCGCCGGCGCCATCTGGGCCTCGCGGATCCTGCCCGCGGACGTCCCGGCGCGCGGCGCGTCGTTCGACCGGGCCGGAGCGCTCGGGTTCGGCGCGGCGCTCGCGGCGGCCATCGGCGCGCTCGAGGTGGCGCCGCATTCCGTGCCGTGGGCGCTCGCGCTCCTGGGCGTCGCGGCGGTCGCGACCCTCCTCCTCTGGCGGGCCGAGCGCGGCGCCGCGGCGCCGCTCGTGGACCCGGAGCTGTTCCGGGACCGCACCGTGTCGCTCGGCTTGCTGGCCGCCACGCTCTCCTACGCGGCCCTCTTCCACCAGACCCTGCTGTCGCCCTTCTTCCTCTCCGAGGTGAAGGGCTTCGGGGCGGCGGGGCTCGGCGCGGTGCTGACGGTGGTTCCCATCGCGCTCATGGTGAGCTCGCCCATCGCCGGATGGTTCTCCGACCGGTTCGGGCCGCGGATTCCCCAGGTCGTGGGCGGCGCCATGCTCGCGGCCGGGCTCGTCTCCCTGTCGCTCGCCGATGCCGCCTCGTCCCTGCCGTCGATCGTGGCCCGCCTGGCGCTGGAGGGGGCCGGCATGGGCTTCTTCCAGCCGCCGAACAACAGCGCCGTCATGGGAGCGCTGCCCCGGGCCAAGCTGGGCGCTGGAGGAGGCCTGCTGGCCACCGCGCGAAACGTGGGGATGGTCGTCGGCGTGGCCCTGGGAGGAGCGCTCTTCGAGGCCGGCGGCCGCGACTCGTTCGTCGCGGGCTGGCGGCTCGCGCTCGGTTCGGGCGCGGCGATGGCGCTCCTCGCTGGGCTCCTCGCCGTGGTGAAGCCGGACGCCGCGCGCGCCGGGCGCTGAGCGGGACCTCTACTGGACGGGCATTCAGAGCCGTGGCAGGATGCGCCCGTGGTGGTCGTCGGCGTCGATCCGGGCACGCAGCGGTGCGGCTACGGTGTGGTGGCGAGGACGGGTTCCCGGCTCCGGGTGATCGAGTCGGGCGTGCTCGTGCCGGGCGACCATGACCTGCCGCGCAGGCTCGCGCTCATCCTCGAGGGGCTCGAGGCCATCCTCGGGCGCGCCCAGGCCGACGCGGTGGCGGTCGAGACGGTCTTCGCAGGCGTCTCCCCCCGTTCCGCGCTCGTCCTCGGTCAGGCCCGCGGGGTCGTGCTCGCCGCGGCCGCCCGGGCCGGGCTCCCGGTGGCCGAGTACGCTCCGCAGCAGGCCAAGCTCGCGCTCACCGGCAACGGCCGCGCCGAGAAGGTCCAGATGATCCGCATGGCCCGCGCGCTCTTCGGCGTCGAGGCCGGCCTCGCCGACGAGGCCGACGCCATCGCGCTCGCCGTCTGCCACATCGGCCGGGCGCCGCATCCCGGTCCGCCCCCGCGCGCCCGCCGCACCGGGAGCGCCGCGTGATCGCCCAGCTCACCGGCGTCGTCGTCGAGAAGCGGGACGGAGCCGTGGTCCTCGACGTGAACGGCGTCGGCTACCTGGTCCACGTCTCGCAGACCAGCCTGGCCGCGCTCCCTCCCGGCGAGCGGGCCCGGCTCCGCACCTACACCCACGTCCGCGAGGATGCGCTCGACCTCTTCGGATTCGCCACCGAGGAGGAGGAGGCGGTCTTCGGCGAGCTCATCGGCGTGAAGAACGTGGGGCCGCGGGCGGCGCTCCACATCCTCTCCGGCATCGAGCCGCGCGAGTTCGCCGCCGCGGTGGCCTCCGGCGACGTGGCCCGGCTCACCAAGGTCCCGGGCATCGGGAAGAAGACCGCCGAGCGGCTGGTGCTGGAGCTGAAGGAGAAGCTGGTGGCGCTGGCCCGGGTCGCGGCGCCGCGCGCGGGCGAGAGGCGAGCTCCGCGTGATCGAGCAGCTCGAGCAGGCGCTCATCGGCCTCGGCTACCGCCCGCAGCAGGCCGCCCAGGCCGCCGACGCCGTGGCTGGCTCCGCCGAGGGGCGCGGGCTCGACGACCTGCTCCGCGAGGCGCTGAAGCGCCTGCGGGGCTAGCGCCCGCCCCGCGTCACTCCACGAAGACGGTCACCGTCGCCGACGGGGCGTGCACGGCCGTGAAGGTCACCGTGCCCGCGGTCGAGAGCGGCAGGGTGACCGCCGGCGCGCTCCCCGGCACCTGCACGTCGTAGGGGAGCGGAGGATCCGCCACGAAGTAGTAGAGGCCCGGGTCCTGGTTCAGGAAGTAGATCGGGGTCCCCACCGCGACGTGGATGCACCACGGGTTGCACGCGCCGGCCGAGATCACCACCGTGTCGGCCGCGACGGCCACCGCGCGGGAGCAGGGCGTGCCGCCGTCCGGAGGCGGGGAAATCGGGCCGAGGGGCTGGCAGGCGGCCACGAGCGCGAGCAGCGCCACCCGGGCGATCGCGGAGAAGGGGGCGAATCGCCCATCGAGCCGGTCGGACACGAGTGCTACATTACCCGGATGTCGGTGCAGCCGGCGCGCGAGCTTTCGGGAAGGGCCCAGGTGGGCGAGGAGCGGCTGGAGCAGTCGCTCCGGCCGGCCACGTTCGACGAGTACGTCGGCCAGAAGAAGCTGGTCGAGAACTTCCGGGTCTATGCCCAGGCGGCCCGCCAGCGCGGCGAGGCCCTGGACCACGTGCTCCTCTCCGGCCCTCCGGGGCTCGGGAAGACCTCGCTCGCCCACATCCTCTCCGCCGAGCTGGGCGTGGCCATGCACGTCACGAGCGGCCCGGCGCTGGTGAAGAAGGGCGACCTGGCCGGCCTGCTCACCGCGCTCGCCCCGCGCGACATCCTCTTCATCGACGAGATCCACCGGCTCTCGCCCGCCGTGGAGGAGGCGCTCTACCCGGCCATGGAGGACTTCCGCTTCGACGTCGTCCTGGGGGCCGGGCTGGGCGCGCAGACCATGGAGATGAAGCTCGAGCGATTCACGCTGGTGGGGGCCACCACCCGCACCGGCCTGCTCGCGAGCCCGCTGCGCGACCGGTTCCCCATCCAGGAGCGGCTCGACTACTACGCCCCGCCCGACCTGAAGGAGATCGCGGTCCGCGCCGCCGGGAAGCTGCGGCTCCCCATCGACCCGGCCGGCGTCGACGAGCTGGCCCGGCGGGCCCGCGGCACGCCGCGCATCGCCATCCGGCTCCTGCTCCGCGCCCGCGACTTCGCCCAGGTCGAGGGGGACGGACGGATCACGCCGGCCATCGTGAAGCGCACCCTGGAGCGGCTCGAGGTCGACGCGAGCGGGCTCGACGCCATGGACCGGCGAATCCTCACCGTGGTCATCGACGTCTTCGGCGGGGGCCCGGTGGGCATCGACGCCATCGCCGCGGCGGTGGGCGAGGAGCGCGACACCATCGAGGACGTCTACGAGCCCTTCCTGGTTCGCGAGGGCTACCTGGCCCGCACGCCCCGAGGGCGCGTGGCGCTTCCGCCGGCCTACGCGCACCTGGGACGCGACCGCCCGCGCGGCGGCCAGGACCCGCTCTTCTGATCCGTCACCAGCCGGCGCCGCGGCGCCGCAGCTGGGTGCGCACGAGCACCTTCGTCACCAGCCACCCGAAGACGAACCCGCCGATGTGGGCGAAGAAGGCCACGCCCAATCCGGAGTCGCCCACGAAGGCGAAGAGCATCTGCAGGACGAACCAGAGGCCGATGAAGAACGACGCCGGCAGGTGCATGAACCGGACGAAGACGAAGATCGGCACCGCGGTCAGGACGCGCGCCCTCGGGAAGAGGACGATGTAGGCGCCCATGACGCCGGCGATGGCGCCGCTGGCCCCGACCATGGGGACGAGCGGATCGCCCGCGGCGACCGAGAGCAAGGTGTGGGCGATGGCCGCGGCCACCCCGCTCGCCAGGTAGAAGGCCGAGGAACCGGAAGCGGCCGAGGACGTCCTCGACGTTCGGGCCGAACACCCAGAGGAAGAGCAGGTTCCCCCCCAGGTGGAAGAACCCGCCGTGGAGGAACATGCTCGTGAGGACGGTGAACGGGGGAGGGACCAGGTCCCGGGGACCGATGTCCCGGAAGGTCATCACCTCGTAGGGAATCACCCCGCCAATCAGGGCCGACAGGTTGATCCCGACGCCCAGCTGCCAGACGAAGACGATGACGTTGGCGGCGATGAGGCCCCAGGTCACCGCAGGGGTCCGGCGAACCGGGATGTCGTTCCTCAGGGGAATCAAGGGGATAGGGCCCGCAGGTGCGGGGCCCGGCCATGGATATACCCGAATTCACCGAGGAACTGCGCGGCCGGCGGCCAGACCGCGACATCCATGTCCTGCCTGTTCGGCCTCGGCGACACGCCCATGACAGTCGGGAAACTGGCTTTCCGGCTTGCCGGCGGCTAATACCCTGTGATATCAGCCGCATCCCTGTTCTTGGCCGTCCGGATGGGACTGGCGTGCTCCGGAGGCACTCTTCTTGCTCCTTACCAGCGCGCGCAGCGTTTACGCGGTGCAGCATCGCAGGGCGGCGTTGGCACGGGAGGCAATCGACATGGCGTACTGGAACCAGCGAACGGTGGCAAAGCGGGTGACCTGCTCGGGGGTCGGACTCCACTCCGGCCGTCCCGCCTCGCTCACGCTCGCCCCGGCCCCGGCCGACAGCGGCGTTCGCTTCGTCCGGATGGACCTCGGCGCCGAGATCCCGGCCCGCTCCGCCCACGTCGTCGACACCACCCTCAGCACCAACCTGGCGCTCGGCCAGGCCCGCGTCCACACCGTGGAGCACGTGCTCTCCGCCCTCACCGGCATGGGCATCGACAACTGCCGGGTCGAGGTGGACGGCCCCGAGATCCCCATCCTCGACGGCTCGTCGGCTCCCTTCGTGGCCCTCATCCGCGAGGCCGGCATCGCCGAGCAGCGCGCCGGCAAGCAGTTCATCCTCATGGAGCGGACCGTGGAGGTCCGCGACGGCGACAAGCTGGCCCGGCTCGAGCCCTCCGACTCGCTCTCCATCGAGTTCACCGTCGACTTCAAGCACCCGCTCGTCACCGACCAGGCCTTCCGCTTCGCCTTCTCCGACCGCAACTACGAGCGGGAGGTGGCCCGCGCGCGCACCTTCTGCTTCCTGCGCGACATCGAGGCGATGAAGAAGGCCGGCCTGGCCCGGGGCGGAAGCCTCGAGAACGCGATCGTGGTCGACGACTTCTCCATCCTGAACCCCGAGGGGCTGCGCTTCTCCGACGAGTTCGCGCGCCACAAGGTGCTCGACGCCATCGGCGACCTGTCCCTCTTCGGTCTCCCGGTGATCGGCCACTTCCGCGCCTACAAGAGCGGCCACGGCCTGAACCACGCGCTCGTCTCGAAGGTGCTCGGCGACCCGTCGAGCCACCGCGTGGTGCGCGTCAGCGGCGAGAGCGAGCTGGAGCCGCTGCGGGTCCGCCTGCCGAAGCTCGCTCCGGCGAGCCAGCACGCGTAGCCCGCGAGCCGCGGCTTCTCCTCAGCGCTGCGACACCGGGCCAGGAGCCAGCAGGGCGCACACCTCGTTGGAGCGGGGTGACTCGCGCCCCTCGTCGTCCAGCGCGGCCACCCGGTAGCAGTCGGCCTGCGCGCCGATCCGGCCGGAGGGGTTGAAGGTGTTCCCGCGCGTGAGCCCCACGCTCTTCGTCCCGTTCGCGTAGATGCGGTAGAGCACCCCCGCCTGCTCGGAGGGCTCCCACTGCAGGAGCACGTCGGTGGTGGAGACGCGGACCACGCGGAGATCCGAGGGCGAGGCGAGCTGGGAGGGATTGGCCGTGGTGGCGCAGGCCGGGCCGGCCGGCTCGGAGCGGTTGCCGGCGGCGTCGAAGGCCCGCACGGAGTAGCAGAACTTCCGGTTGGCGGGCAGCCGGGTCTCCCTCGCGCGCGTCACCGTCACCCGGGCGACCACGGCCCCGTCGCGGAGGACCTCGTAGCCGGCCACGCCCACGTCGTCGGTGGAGGGGTCCCATCCCAGGAAGAGCTGCGAGGAGGAGACGGAGACCGCTGCCGGGCGGCCGGGCGTGCTGGGCGCCTCGAGGTCGAGCGTGGTGGCGCAGGCGCGCGTCGACGGCGAGCGGTTGCCGGCCGCGTCGACGGCGAGCACGGTGTAGCAGTACGGCGTGCCCGGCCGGAGTCCGCCATCGGTGAAGGCGAGGCCGGCCTGGCCCGAGGCCACCACCTTCTCGCCGCGCCGCAGCTCGTA
The DNA here is from genome assembly GCA_963766715.1 of uncultured delta proteobacterium. GTDB lineage: Bacteria > Myxococcota > Myxococcia > Myxococcales > Anaeromyxobacteraceae > CAIOAK01. The sequence continues at coordinate 248,865 of CAVYBH010000013.1, read as the reverse complement.
GCCGGTGACGCCGACCTCGTCCGTGGCGCTCGCCCAGGCGAGCTCGATGGACTTGTCGCCGCGGGGATTTGCGTCGAGGGTGGCGGGCCGGGTGGGCGGCGTGAGGTCGGGGGTCGTGGCGCACGCCTCCGGGGCGGGGGCGGAGCAGTTGCCGGCCGCGTCGCAGGCGCGCACCGCGTAGCAGTAGCGCTGCGCGGGAGCGAGCCCCCAATCCCGCGCCGAGGTGTCCGCCGCGGCCAGGACCGGTGCGCCGGCCCGCTGGACCTCGTAGCGGACCACCGCCACGTCGTCGCGGGAGGCTTCCCACTGGAGATCGACGAGGCGCTCGCCGGCCGCGGTCGCCACCACCCGGGTGGGCACGGTCGGCGGGGTGGTGTCGGGAATGGCGGCGCAGGCCGGGTCGGAGGCGGCGGACCGGTTCCCGGCCAGGTCGAGCGCCTTCACCGTCCAGCAGTGCTCGCGCCCCGGGGCCAGCTTCTCCGCCCGCAGCGCGGTTCCCTTCACGGTCGTCGCGGGCGCGTCGGCGCTGGCCACCTCGTAGGAGGTGACGCCGACGTCGTCGGTGGATGGGCTCCAGGAGAGCTCGGCGACGTTTCCCGGGCGAGCCGTGGCCGTCACGCCGGACGGGGCGGACGGTGCGGTCGGTGTCGAGGGTCTGCGCGCAGGCGGTCGCGCTGCGGGCCGACGCCCGGCCGGCCGGGTCGACGGCGCGCACCGCGTAGCAGTGGCGCTTGCCGGGCCGGAGCGACGAGTCGACCATCGTCGTCCCTTCGACGTGGCCCACCCGGGCGTCGTCGCGGAAGACCTCGTAGGCGACGGGTCCCGACCCCGATGCCGAGGGCTGCCAGGCGAGCGCGATCTCCGAGGCCGACTGGGCGGTGGCCCGCAGCTGGCCGGGGACGGGGACGGGAGGTCGGCCGCCGGGGCCGCAGGGTCCGGGCTGGGCGCGGGGAGCCTGGCCGGCGTCGGGTCGGGCGCTGCGAGGGCAGGGGCGACGGCAGCCGGGGCGCCAGCCGGCTCCGGGCCGGACCGGGGCGGGGGACGACGAGGTCACGCCCTGGGAACAGGCGCAGAGCGACACCAGCGCGGCGACCGCGACCCAGTGTGAACCACGGGATGTGAGCGCGAGGAGCGGGGAGGCCATCGACCCGCTGGACCGTTGCAACCCGCGTACTAGCCCTTTGGAGTCCACGGTGCGGCCAAGTAGCCGGAATGCCTACACCGCGAAGTGAACCCGGGCGGGTCCTTTCCCCCACCGCCCTGCGGGAAATGCCCCAGCCCACCGGGGGCCTGCCCGGGTCGGCGACTTCCGCTTCAACCTTTGCGACGGCTCGCGTACAAGGGCAGCGAGGAAATGAGATCCCACGGATTCCTGGCCGCGGCCGCCATCGTCGCCGCCAGCCTTCTCGCCTACTCGAGCGCATTCCCGGGCGCGTTCGTCTTCGACGACACGCCGAACGTCAGGGACAACCCCGGGCTCGACCGGCCGCTCGACTACCTGCCCGGCGGACCGGGGTACGCGGCCCAGCCCAACCGGGCGCGTCACCTTCGCCACCTTCGCGATCGACCGCGCCATCGGCGGGAACGACCCCACCTTCCACCGCGCGGTGAACCTGGCCATCCACGTCGCCAGCTCGCTGCTCCTCCTCGGCCTGGTCCTCGCCGTCTTCCAGGCCCCCCGGCTGCGGCGGTCGGCGCTCGTGCCGTCGGCCTGGGCCGTGGGCATGGCGGCCGGGCTCCTCTTCGCCGCCCACCCCATCCAGACCCAGGCGGTCTCGTACATCGTCCAGCGGCTCGCGTCCCTCGCGACCTTCTTCTACCTGCTCTCCGCGCTCCTCTACGTGCGCTGGAGGAACGGCCGGGAGGCCGGGGCGCGGGGGTGGAGGGCGCACGTGGGCTACGGAGCGGCGCTCCTCGCCGCGGTGCTGGCCATGCGGTCGAAGGAGATCGCCTTCACGTTGCCCCTGGCCCTCCTCCTCCTCGAGGTCCTCCTCTTCGAGGGACCGTGGCGCCGTCTCGTCCCCCTCCTGCCGTTCCTGGCCACCATGGCGATCATCCCGGCGACGCTGCTCCTCGCGACCGCGCCGGCCGGGGCGACGACCGGGCCGATCGACCTGCCCCGGGTGCAGACGTCGATGTCCCGCGGGGATTACCTGCTCACCGAGCTCACCGTGGTCGCCCGCTACCTCGGCCTGATCGCGTTCCCGTCCGGGCAGACCATCGACCACGACGTGCCGCTGCGCCACGCGCTTCTCGACCCGGCCGTGCTCGGTTCGGCGCTCCTCCTGCTCGCGATCGCCCTCCTGGCCGGATGGCTGGTCCACGCCTCGTCGCCGCACCGCCGGCGACCCCTCGACCCGGCGGCGCGCGTCGTCGCCCTCGGGATCGGATGGTTCTTCCTCGCACTCTCGGTGGAGTCGAGCGTCATCCCCATCCTCGACGTGATGTACGAGCACCGGGTCTACCTGCCCATGGCGGGGCTCGCGATCTCCGCCGCCACGCTCCTCGCGATGGGAGCGCACCGCGCTCGCGCCCGACCGCACCGCGGCGGTCACGGGTGCGGCCGGGCTCTCCTCGCCGCCGTCCTCGGAACCGTCACCTGGAATCGAAACGAGGTCTGGTCGAGCGAGGTGGCGCTGTGGACCGACGCCGTCGCTGAAGGCTCCCGCGAAGGCGCGACCGCGCCACAACCTGGGGGTGGCGCTTCACCGGCTCGGGCGCCGGGCCGAGGCGATGCCGCTCCTCCAGGACGCCGTCCGGATCGAGCCGGCCTACGCCCAGGCGCACGAGAGCCTGGGGCTCGCCCTGGAGGAGGCCGGGCGCCCCGCCGAGGCGGAGTCCCACCTCCGCCGGGCCATCGACCTCGACCCGAAGCTCGCCGCGCCCTGGTACGACCTGGGCACCATGCGCTTCGAGGCCCGCCGATACGCCGAGGCCGCGCCGTACTTCGAGCAGGCCATCGCGCGCCGCCCGGCCTATCCCGACGCCTACGCCAACCTGGCCGCCTGCTGGAACGCGCTGGGACGGTACGCCGACACGGTCCGGCTGCTGAGAGGCGCCGGCGACGTCATCCGCACCCAGCCCGCTCGCTCGCGCCCAGCTGGCGCTCGCGCTCGCCCAGCTGGGCGACCTGCCGGCCGCGCGCCACGAGGCGGAGGCCATCCGCCGTCTCTCGCCAGGAATCGCGGCGCAGCTCCAGGCGTACCTCGACGGCCGCGGTGCGCCGCCGCGCTGATCGAGGACTTACCCCCAACCGTCCCGGGCGGCGGAATCGGCGACAGCGCGGAAGGGTTCAGGCTGCAGGAGGCCGCGTCTCGGTCGTCGCCTCTCGAAGAAGGCAGCAGATGACCTGTCCGAACTGCGGCGGGAGCAAGTCCTGGTTCAGTGCCCTGTGCCGGAAGTGTGGCGCGCGGGACCCGACCTACAGGTCGTCCGTCCTGTTCCTCCTCGCGCTCCTGATCGTCGCGGTGCTCTTCGGCGCGATCCTGTTCCGGGGCGACTGATCGGGCAGCCGCGGCGCGGCTCGCTGGCCGCCCGCGCACCGAGGCTACCAGCTCCCGAAGCGGCGCCGGGCCTCGGCCGAGAGGGCGTCGCGGTGGCGCGGGATCGGCCACGGCGATGAGCGCCTCGGCGCGCTGGCGGAGGTTCTTGCCGAAGAGGTCGGCGATGCCGTGCTCGGTGACGACGAAGTGCACGTGTGCGCGGGTGGTGACGACGCCGGCGCCGGGCTTCAGCTGCGAGACCACCCGCGACTCGCCGCTCGTGGTCACCGAAGGGAGCGCGATGATGGGCTTGCCGCCCTCGGACAGGGCCGCGGCGCGGATGAAGTCCATCTGGCCGCCCACGCCGGAGTAGAGCCGCTCGCCGATCGAGTCGGCGCAGACCTGCCCGGTGATGTCCACCTCGAGCGCGCCGTTGATGGCGGTGACGCGCGGGTTGCGCCGGATGACCGTGGGGTCGTTCACGTAGGCGATGTCGAGCATCTGGACGAGCGGGTTGTCGTCCATGAAGTCGTAGAGCCGGCGCGTGCCCAGCGCGAAGCCGGCCACGATCTTGCCCGGGTGAACCCGCTTCAGCTCTCCCGTGACCACGCCCTTCTCGACGAGGTCGACCACGCCGTCGGACAGCATCTCGGTGTGGATGCCGAGCCGGTGATGGCCGCCCAGGGCGGCCAGCGTGGCGTCGGGGATGGTGCCGATGCCGATCTGGAGGGTGGCGCCGTCCTCGACCAGCTCGGCGCAGTGCTGCCCGACCGCCCGGTCCACCTCGGACATGGGCGGGTGGCGGAGCTCCGGGATCGGGTCGTCGCCGAGGACGCCGAAGTCGATGTCGTCGAGGTGGATGAGCCCGTCCCCGTGCGTGCGGGGCATGTTGCGGTTCACCTGGGCGATCACCGTGCGCGCGGTCTGGACGGCGGCGCGGGTGGCGTCGACCGAGACGCCGAGCGAGCAGAAGCCGTGCCGGTCCGGAGGCGAGACCTGGACGAGGGCCACGTCGAGGGGGAGCAGCCCGGTCCGGAAGAGCTTGGGCACCTCGGAGAGGAAGACGGGCAGGTAGTCGGCGCGGCCGTCCTGGATGGCGTCGCGGATGTTCGGGCCGACGAAGACCGAGTTCACCCGGAAGCTCCGGGCCATCTCCGGCGCGGCGTAGGGGGCTTCCCCCTCGGTGTGGAGCTGGACGATCTCCACCACCCGCAGCTCCCCGGCGCGCGCCGTCATGGCCTCGATGAGGCGGCGGGGCGCGGCGGCGACGCTGTGGATGAAGACCCGGTTGCCGGACTGGATGGCGGAGACGGCTTCTGCCGCCGAGACGGTACGCACGCGGTGAACCTCCTCTGGACGGGGGACGATACCAGAGGGGGGCGCGACGGAAGCGCACTTTTGAACGGGTCGACCCTCTGTCAAGATGCGGGCCTTGGCCGAGCGGATCACAGACCTGGTCGCCGAACCGGGGCGCATCAAGCTCGACTGGCTGGTCAAGCTCCACTGGATCGCCATCCTCGGGGAGTCGGCGGCCATCGTCGGGGTCCAGGTGGCGGGGCTGATGGAGCTGCCCGATCGCCCCCCTGGCGGTGCTCGTCGGCATCGCGATCGCCGGGAACCTGGCGCTCCGGGCCTGGCTGCGCACCGACCCGACCGTCTCGGACGGCTTCCTCGCCGGGGTCATGCTCTTCGACACGGCGATCCTGACGGGTCTCCTCCACCTCTCCGGGGGGCACTTCAACCCCTTCTCCACGCTCTACATCGTGAACGTGGCGCTGGCCGCGGTCCTCCTGCCGCCTCGCTGGTCCTGGACCCAGGCGGTCTTCAGCGTCCTCGCCTTCGGCGCGCTCTTTCCCCTGCAGCAGTGGGCGCCCTTCGGCGTGCAGGAGCACGAGGCGATGATGGGCGTCCACCTCTACGGCATGCTCGTGGCGGTGGCGATCGCCGCCTTCGTCATCGTGCTCATCGTGCAGCGGGTGACGCGGGCGCTGGCGCGTCGCGACGAGGAGCTGGCCCGGGAGCGGCGCCTCGCCGAGCAGCGGGCCAAGCTGGCCTCGCTCGTCACGCTCGCCGCGGGCGCCGCCCACGAGCTGGCCACGCCGCTCTCGGCCATCGCCATCGCCGCCAAGGAGCTCGACCGGGACATGCAGCGCCGGGGCGCCTCCGAGTCGGCCCGGGCCGACGTGGGGCTCATCCGCTCGCAGGTGTCCCGCTGCAAGGAGATCCTCCAGCAGATGTCGGCGCGGGCCGGCGAGAACGCCGGGGAGCCCATCGTCGAGGTCCCGGTGGCGGGGTGGGTGGCGGCCGCGCTCGGCGGCCTTCCCGGGGTGGGCCGGGTCGAGACGGAGGTCGGCTGCAAGGAGGCGTCGGTTCGCGGACCGGCCCACGGCCTGGAGCGGGCCCTGCGCGTCCTCCTGCAGAACGCGCTGCAGGCGAGCGGGGAGCGCGGAAAGGTGCACCTGCGGGCCCGGGCGACCGGCTCCACCGTGACGGTCGAGGTCCAGGACGACGGTCCCGGGATGGCGCCCGACGTGCTGGCGCGCGCCGGGGAGCCCTTCTTCACCACCAAGGAGACGGGGCAGGGCAGCGGGCTCGGGCTCTACATCGCCCGGACCCTCGCCGAGCAGCTGGGCGGGAGGCTGGAGCTCGAATCGGCTCCCGGGCGGGGCACGACGGCCCGCATCGTCCTGCCGGCTTCGACACCCCGACGCGAGGAGGCTGCATGAGCCAGGAAGGCGGGAAGGACGGCGGGCTGACCCTGCTGCTCGTCGACGACGACGAGGTGCTGCGGGAGCGGCTGGGACGCGCGCTCCGGGAGCGCGGCTTCGACGTGACGACGGCGCCCGGCGGGGCAGAGGCCATCGAGATCGCCCGGCGGGATGCGCCCGAGTACGCCGTGGTCGACCTGCGCATGCCCGGGCCGTCGGGGATCGAGGTCCTCGAGGCGCTGCGCGCCATCGACCCCGCCACCCGGGTGCTCATGCTCACCGGCTACGGGTCGATCGCCACCGCGGTCGAGGCCACCCGCCGAGGGGCCGTGGGCTACCTCTCGAAGCCGGCCGACGCCGACGAGGTCGTGGCGGAGCTCCTGGGCCGGGGCGCGACGCGGGCCCCCGTCGAGATCGACACGCCCTCGCTCGCCCGCGCGGAGTGGGAGCACATCCAGCGCGTGCTCACCGACTGCGAGGGCAACGTCTCGGAGGCGTCCCGCCGGCTCGGGATCCACCGCCGGTCCCTGCAGCGCAAGCTCCAGAAGTTCCCGCCCCAGCGCTGACGCGCGCTACGAGCCGGGCTTCTCCGACTGCCAGAGCTTCTCGAGCTCCTGGTAGCTCTTGGGGAAGTCGGCCTGGTAGCGGAGGAAGATGGGCACCGGGTAGCGCACGCCGCCCGCGTGGGTGCCCTCGAGCCCCTTCACGACCTGCTCGGCCATCCGGAACGGGAACGTGAAGGCCATCTCGTCGTCGGCGGCCATTCCGAAGATCCGATCGCCGTAGCAGGGCAGGATCACCTGCGGCTCGGAGGTCTTCCCGGTGCGGATGATGATGTCCGAGCAGTCCCCGCGCCCGGAGAACTCGGACCGCAGCGCGCCCCCCTTCTCGAAGAGGCAGGCGTTGAGCAGGCGCAGCACCTGGGCGGAGTTGCCGTACACGAGGACCGTCTCGGGCTCGAAGTCGATCCGGTTGAGCGGCCCGGCGACCACGCCGGCGATCTCCCCGACCTCGTACTTGGCGAGGGCGTCCTCGAAGCGGGCGCCGGCCTCGCGGCACGAGGCGTACATCCCGTCGGCGAGGGTCCCGGACGTGTAGTAATCGTTTCGTTCCTCGAAGCCGAAGACGGCCTTGGCGATGGGGCAGGAGAGGTCCTCGCCGGAGAATCCCATGGTCCAGCCGTAGCGGCGGGCGAGTCCCAGGGCCTGGCAGATGGCGACCTTCACGCCCATCTGGGCCAGCGGCCGCCTGGCCTTCGCCGGGAAGGGCTCCCCGGGGCGAAGCGGCCGGATGCCCAGCGGGAAGGTGGCGACCCGAAGATGCTTCTCGAGGTGGGTGTTGAGCGTGGTGGCGTCCATGGCGTCCTCCGGGTCGCGATGATGCGCCCGGGCCGCTCCCGGGTGCAACCGCCGCCCAGGCGATTGCGGTGCCGGCAACGCCCCATGCTTCTCTCGCCGCCCCCCCAGGCTCGTGCTACCGATCGGGAATGACCTCCAGGACGGCAATGATCGCGCTCGTCGCACTCACCGCGTGTGGAGCCCCCGGCCGCGCGGAACGGATTGGCACCCGCCCCGACGGTGGGTCGATCATGCTCTCCGCCAACAACGACAAGGCCTGGGACCGCGCCCGGGAGCTCATGAGCAGCCACTGCGACGGAAAGTACCGGGTGGTGGGCCAGTCCCAGGAGCACAGCCGGGGCTACTCCGGGCCCCCGCCCGCCACGCCGGGCGCGATGGCCGACCCCACGGGCGCGGCCGGTGCCCCGTACGGCATCCGCGTCGACTACGAGTGCACGGCGTCGCAGGTGTCCGCTCCCGGCGATGCAGGCCCCCGACAACACGCCGCCGGCCTCTGCGCAGAAGCCGCCGTCGTAGCCGCCGAAGCCCGGGCCCGCGAGCGGCCCTAGTCGGAGTCGGTTCCCTGGTCGATTGGCAGGCTGAAGGTGAAGGAGCTCCCCGCGCCCACCTGGCTGCTGGCCGCCACCTTGCCGCCGGACGACTCCACGATGTGCCGGACCACGAAGAGCCCCAGTCCGGTGCCGCTCCCGGGCTCCTTGGTGGTGTGGAACGGCTCGAAGATGCGCTCCATCGACTCGGGCGGGATTCCGGTCCCGTTGTCCTCGACGGTGCAGGAGGCCATCCCGCTCGCCGCGTCCACGGCCACGGCCACGCGGATCTGCGCCGGTCTCCCGGCGACGCCGCGCACCGCGTCCGAGGCGTTCTTGATGAGGTTGAGCAGGATTTGCTCGAGCGGCGTCTCCCCGAGCACGACCCGGACCGGCTCGCGCGGCAGCTCGAGCACCACCTCGGGACGGCGGAGCGGGCCGGTGTCCCGCAGCATCGAGACGGCGTCGGCCACGCACCGGCCCAGGTCGGCGCTCCCTCCCGCCGCCGGCGCCGGCTTCCCCAGGCGCATGAGGTTGCGGCCGTGGGAGAAGAGGTGTCGCCGGACGTGGGCGAGCGCCGCCATGTCCTCCGGGTCAATCGGCGCACCGCGCTCGTCGGTGTCCCGGAGCCCGGCGATGGTGCCGTCGAGCACGGTGACCATGTTGTTGATCTCGTGCCCGAAGGAGCTCGCCAGCCGCCCGACCGTGGCGAGGCGGGAGGCCTCCTTCAGCTCGCCGGAGAGGTCGGCGATGGCCTCCTTGAGTCCCTGGCGCTCCGCGGCCACCGCGCGCCCCTCGGCGGCGGCCGCCTCCACCGCGCCCACCAGGACCTCGGGCGGGCAGGGCTTCATGAGGAACCGGAAGACGTGCCCCTCGTTCACCGCCGCGATGGCGCCCTCCAGGGAGGCGTGACCGGTGAGGAGCACCCGGACGGCCTCGGGGGCGGTCTCACGGGAGCGACGCAGGAACTCGGCGCCGTCCATCCCCGGCATGCGGTAGTCGGAGATGATCACGTCGAAGGCGCGGGGCGTGTCGAGCAGGCGGAGCCCCTCGGCGCCTCCGGGCGCGGTGGTGACCCGGAACCGGCGGCGGAGCGTGTGCTCCAGGCCGGCGAGGAGGTTCGGTTCGTCGTCGACGCACAGGACGGAAGGTCGACCATCGAGGTCATCGGAAGCTCCGGGCGAAGGCACTTCCCGCGGCCGGACCGTTCGGAGGCCTCGGCATGGTGTGCCAGCAGGTTGGCTGTGGCGACGATGGCGGCGACGTCCTCGCCGCTCCCCTCGAGGGCGGAGTCGTCGTGGTGGCGGGCCACCGCGTCGACGATGGGCCGGGGCAGGCCCCACAATCCGAGGAGGTAGGCGCCCACCTGGGCATGGGTCGTGCCGAGCACGTCCCGCTCGACGTCCGGGAGCGATTGCCCGGACCGCGCCGCGAGCTGCACGGTCTCGAGATAGGGGCCCGGGAGGCGGGTGAGGAGGGCCAGGCGCCCCGCGTCGTGCAGGAGCGCGGCAGTCGCGATCTCGTCGGCCGCCGCGCCATCCGGGGCGATGATCCGCGCCACCCGGGCGGTCGAGCGGGCGTGATGCTCGAGCCCCTCCAGCGACGCGGCGGCGCCGGGAAGCACCGACGCCGAGGCCAGCGGCTCGAGGGTCGCCGTGACCGCGCGGAGCAGGTCCGGGCCCGAGGAGGTGGAGCGCCTCCTGGACGCCGGCGACGGGGTGGGGCGCCCCGAAGGACGGGGACCCCGCCAGCTGCACCACCCGGACGGCCAGCGCGACGTCGGAGGCGACGGCCTCGGCGACGATCCGGGCCCTCGCGACGGGGTCGTCCGGAAGGGCGAGCATGGCCGCGACCGTCGACGGGGAGACGGGCAGGGACCCGATGGAGCCGAGCGCGGCGCGGAGGCGGGGATCGGGAAGCCGGTCCTGGGCCTCGCAGACGTCGGCGAGCTCCCGGCGGAGCGACTCGGCCTCGCAGGGCTTCGATCAGGTAGCGGTGGGCCACCGCGCCGGCCCGGATGATGGTGTCCAGGTCGGCCCACCCGGAGAGGAGGATTCGCGCCGTGCCGGGCCACTCGGACATGACCCGCTCGAGGAGGTCCAGCCCGTCCATCCCGGGCATCCGGAGGTCCGTCACCATGACGTCGGCGGGCTCGCGGGCCATCGCGGCCAGGGCGGAGACCGCACCGTCGGCGGCGCGCACGGACAGGCGTTGTCGCTCGGCGCGCAGGACGTGCTGGAGCCCACCGAGCACGGACCGGTCGTCGTCGACGAGGAGGATGCTCCGGAGCGGCAGGTCGCTCGATCGGAGGCTCGCCGGGGCGGGATGCGGATGTGGAAGGTGGTGCCCTTGCCGGGCGTCGAATCGAAGGTGATCGAGCCCCTGTGCTTCTCCACGATGCCCCGGGCGATGGCGAGCCCCTGGCCGGAGCCCCGCCCGACCTCCTTGGTCGTGAAGAAGGGCTCGAAGACCTTGTCCTGGATGTCGGGCGGGATCCCGGCGCCCGTGTCGGTGATGGAGATGACCACCTCGTCCCCCTCGGCGACGGTCCGCACCCGGATGAGGCCGCGGTTGCCGGTTCCCCCGACGACGTCCGAGATGGCGTGCGCGGCGTTCACGATCACGTTGAGGAAGACCTGGTTCAGATCGCCGGGTCGGCAGGTGACGAGCGGCAGGGGCCCGAGCTCGGTCTCGACGTCGGCCACGTACCGGTACTCGTTGCGCGCCACGTCGAGGGTGGCCTCCAGGGACCGGTTGATGTCCGAGGCCACCGGATTTCCCTGCCCGGGGTGGGCGAACTCGCGCATGGCGCGCACGATGGTGGCCACGCGCCGGACGCCCTCCAGCGTGCGGGCCACGGTGCGGGGCGTCTCGGCCCGCACGTAGGGCAGGTCCAGCTCTTCGCCGAACACGTCGAGACGGGAGAGGACCTCGAGCGAGGCGACGCGGTCGAGCTCGCGCCGCTGCCGGTCGAGCATCCGCGAGAGCGACTCGACGGCGTCGGCGAGGAAGCGGGTGTTGTCGCCGATGTACTGCGTGGGGGTGTTGATCTCGTGGGCGATCCCGGCGGCCAGGCGGCCGACCGCCTCGAGCTTCTGGGCCTGGTGGAGCTCGTCCTCGAGACGCTTCTGGGCCGCGTGGGCCCGCACCAGCTCGGCGTTCTGCTCCCGCAGCGCGGCGAGGCGGGACTCGGTCGTGAGCTGCAGCCGCAGCAGCATCTCGTTGAACGCCCGCGCCAGCTGGGCGACCTCGTCGGTGCCCTCCACCGAGACCCCGGCGTCGAGCCGCGCACTGTCGGCCACGCGGGAGGCCTCGGCGGAGAGGCGCCGGACCGGCCGCGTCAGCCGGTCGGCCACCAGGCGGGCCACGCCCAGCGCGGCGAGCACGACCGCCACGGTGCCGAGCAGGTAGACGAAGGCGAGGGACCGGAGCGGTGCGTAGGCCACCGACTTCGGGATGCCCACCTCGACGCGGAGCCCGAGCGGGACGAGAAGGTCGGGCACCGGCACGGGCGCCGTCCGGGAGAGCATGCCGATCCAGGCGCCGGGCTCCCCTCCTTCGGACAGGACGGCGCCGGAGGCATCCGACACGCGGATCCGCACCGGGGAGAGGGCCTGGGAGCCGCCCGGCGACGGCCGGAGCACGGAACGGGCGTCGAACTCGGCGACGAGGACGCCCTCGGTGGTCCGGGTCTCCGGGAAGAGCACCGGCCAGGCCACGAGCAGGACCGGCGCCTGCCGGGAACCGGTGATCTCGGCGTGTGGCTTCCCGGCGTCGACCACCGCGGGGAGCCACGGGGCCCCGACGAAGCCCGCGTTCCCGTCGGCGTGGGTCGTGGCGATGGGCGAGCCGCGGAAGTCACCAAGCGTCAATGCCAGCTTCTTGGTCCGGCCCGCCTCGAAGTCGCGGAGGAATGGCGCCACGTAGACCAGGCGGCCCTCGGAGTCGACGAGCGCGTTCGAGAGCATGCGGCTGCGCCCGAGGACCGCGACCGCGTCCACGGTGGACGAGAGGGCGTTCGACATCCGCTCCGTCTCGTGGAGGACCTGGGCGTCCAGGAGGCGATCGACCGAACGGTTGATCTGCCCGCGCGCGGTGACGAAGGAGAGCGTGTCCACCAAGAGCGCGAAGGCCAGCGTGGTCGCCCCGAGCGACACCCCGACCTGGCGGTACACGCTGGCCCCGAGCCACCTCCGGAGCCGGCCCACGATCGATGAGGGGCGGAGGGTCAAGGGATCACGGGGCGATGCGGACGAGCGCGCCATCGGAGGTGAAGCGGGCCATGAAGAGGTCGTCCGGTCCGAGCGCCTCGTGGCGATCGGGGGCGAAGGGGCGGCTCAGCTTCTTCACGGCCCCGTCGAACTCGCCGAGCTCCTCCAGCGCCTTGCGCACGGCGCGCCGGTCGGTGGTCCCCGCCTTCTGCACGGCGCGTGCGAGCAGGTGGGTGAGGTCGTGGGCGGCGGCGAGGCCTCCGGCGGAGAGCACGTGCCCGGCGTCCTGGACCCCGTACCTCTTCTCGGTCGCGGCGAGGAGGGCCTTCGCCTCGGGCCGGCCATTGCCCACGAAGGTGAAGAACTGCACCACCGAGAGGTCGACCTGGGAGAGCGCGGGTCCGGAGAGGGTGACGAGGTCGCCGCCGGCGATCCCGTGATGGGCGATGATGGGCAGGCGCCTGTCGGGGGGCATGGCCGCCGTCTCGCGGACGAGCACCGCGCCGGGCGCCTCGTTCGTGACGAAGACGATGGCCTGCGCGCCAGCCGCCCGGAAGGCCTCGTGGTCCTCCGCGAGCGACTCGACGCCCCAGTTGAACCAGCGCGTGGCGACGATGCGCGGCGTCGGGTGGGCCTTCTGGTAGGCCTCGGCCGCGGCGGCGTTGCTCCGCCCCCAGCCCGTGTTGGGCAGGAGCAGGCCGACCCGGTCCAGGCCGCGGGAGGCGGCGTACGCCATCATGGTCCGCATCGCCCAGGAATCCCGCAGGGAGAGGCGGAAGACGTAGTTGGGACGCTTGCCGTTGTCCACGATGGCATCGGCGGCCGCCCAGGGATCCAGCAGCGGCATCTCGAGCTCGTGCAGGATCGGCAGCTCCTCGAGGACCACCGGGCTGAACTTCCCGCAGAAGACGGCCACGGCGTCCTTGCGGGCGGCGAACTCGCGGATGTTCTCCACGCCGCGCGCGGGCACCGCCCGGTTCGGCAGCACGACGGCCTGGAGGAGACGCCCGCCGAGGACCCCGCCTGCCGCGTTCACCTCCGCGATGGCCAGCTCCACCCCGCGCTGCACGGCCTCCGCCGAGGTGCTGGTCTGGTGGCCGAACTCGAGGTCGAGCCCCACGTAGACGGGGTCTCCTGCGACGGCGAGGGCCGTGGCCAGGACTGCCATCGAGAGATTCACTGTTGGTGTCCCCTTTGCGCCGGCCGACGAGTCGGGCGCGCCCCCGCACGCCTGGCGAAACCTTAGCGTTCACGCGGATGACCGTCCATCCGCGCGACGAGGCTCGTGAGGGGGATGCGCGTTCGACCCAGGGTCGATGCCCCGGGAACGAGGGGCACGGCCGCCGCGTCTACGGAGCGAGGGACCGGATGGCGAGCAGGGCTTCCTCGAAGACCCCGTCCGCCGAGCCGGCGGCGATGATCTTCACCCGATCGGCCGGGAGCCGGGACAGCTCTTGCAGGTAGAAGTCCCGCTGGCGGGCCAGCGTACCGGCCGGGAAGAACTCGGAGAGGCGCGTCCCCAGCTCTCCGGCCGCGACCTCGGGCCGGACGTCGAGGAAGAGGGTGAGGTCGGGAACCACCTCGCGGCCGAAGGGAAGCCCCCGCGCCCGCTTCTCCAGGACGTTCAGCTCCTCCCCGACCCAGTCGTGCCCCTGGAGGCGGGCGTGGACGGCGGAGGCGAGCGAGAAGTTCTTGCAGAGGACGATCTTCCCGCGAGCCAGCTCCTCGCGAACCACCGAGCAGACGCGCGCCCGGGAGGCCAGCTCGAAGAAGAAGTCGGCCTCGAAGACGCCGTAGCGCCAGCTGGTGTCGAGCTCCTGCGCGCCCATCACGCGAGCCCGGCCGGTGTCGGGGCTGTCGATCTCGTAGACCTCGCGGCCCTGCCGCACCAGTGCCTCGCGCAGCCGGTTGACCACCTCGACGGTGAGCTTCCCCGAGCCGTAGATGCCTTCGAAGACGACGAGCTTTCCAGCGGTCATGTGGCCACCTTTCCGCGCAGCAGGATACCCCGGAACGGCGTCCCGGGGCCTCCCTTGATGGGGGTCACTCCACGTCATGAACGTGGAAGTGGGCGTGGTCGGCGCCGTCGTGCACGTGGCGGTGGAGATGGGCGAGCCCGGCCTGGATGAGGAGCCCCTGGTTGCGCAAGAGCGCCGAGGGTGCGCCGTCGAAGAGCAGGCCGGGGCGCCCCGCGGCGAGCAGCAGCGCCCGGCCCCCGAGCTCCTCGGCGATCGACAGGTTGTGGGTCGCGGCGATCACGGTGAGCTCCTTGCGCTCGGCGAGGAGGTCGACGAGCCGGCCGGCCCACGCGGGGTCGAGGTTGGCGGTGGCCTCGTCGAGGAGCAGGACGCGCGGGTCCACCGCCAGGAGCGCGGCCAGGGCCACCCGCTTCTTCTCCCCACCGGACAGCTCGAAGGGCGCGCGAGCGAGCAGGGCGTCGAGCCCGAAGACCCGGGCCCACCGGGCGACGCGCCCCTCGACGTCGCCCTGTCCGAGCTGCCGCGGGCCGAAGGCAATCTCGTCGGCGACGGTGGGGTTGAAGAGCATCGCGTCCACGTTCTGGAACAGGAAGCCCACCTCGCCCCGGAACCGGCGCCGGAACGCGGCGTCGCCGAGCGCGCCGGGGTCGAGCGGGGAGCCGGAGTAGCGGATCGAGCCGGACCCGGCGAAGGTCAGCGCGTCGAGCGCCTTGAGGAGCGTGGTCTTCCCGCAGCCGTTCACGCCCAGCACCACCAGGCGCTCGCCTTCCCGGACCGAGAAGGTGAGGTCGCGGACGACCGGGCGCCCGTCCACGTCGAGTCCCACGCCCGACAGCTCGTAAATCACTCGAACCCCCTCGACCGCATGGCGTCGCCGATGTCCCGGGCGTTCCGGGCGGACAGGCTGAGGAGGGCGACGGTGACCGCGCCCGAGCCGCGGACGACGTCGAGGGTCCCCGGGCGTCGCGGGAGCCGGCTCCGCAGCCCGAGCGCCGACTCGGTCGCGAGCAGGCGCAGGGCGTGGACCTGGGCGAGGCAGAGGACGAGGAGGCGGGACGCCGTCGGGAAGGGCGCCGCGGCGCGCAGCAGATCCACCCGGCGCAGCACCGAGAAGGTGACGAAGGCGATGAGCGCGGATCGGAGCGAGAGGGACGCGAACGGCGTCAAGGGCGCCGGGCGCCCCAGGAAGGACAGCCAGGCCCAGGAGGCGAGCGAGAGGCCGAGGGTGAGAGGGACGACCGTCACCGCCACCCGGCGCAGTTCGCGCGGGGCGCCTCGCCGGAAGAGGAGGAGCGCCGCGGCCGAGGCGAGCGCGAGCGCGGCGAGACCGGTCAAGCGCCGAGAGCGCGAAGATCGACACGGCCCAGGCGGCCAGGATGGCCTGGCTCCTTCGAGGTTCAGGGAGTCGCAAGGAGCTTCGCCCTCCGGAGCAGGGACAGGGTCGCCACGGTGTAGAGACCCTCGACGACGCCGACGACGGTCAGGCTGGGCGCCATCATGGCCGTGAGCAGGACCGGGAGGGGCACGGGCATGTAGTCGCTCGAGAGGTGGTGCTGCAGCCCGAGCACGAGCGCCACGGTGAGGGTCGCCGCCTGGATTCCCGCGTACGCGCCGGCGAACGCGGCCAGGCGCGGCCACGGCCGGCGCAGCGCGCGGTGGACCAGCCAGGCCGTTCCCGGCCCGACGAGCCCCATGGCGAGCGCGTTCACCCCCAGCACGGTGAAGCCGCCCGCCCCGAAGAAGAGGGACTGGAGGAGGAGCACCAGCGACTCGCAGACGAAGGCCACGCCGGGGTTGTACAGGAAGGCCAGGATGGCGATGCCGGTCAGGTGCGCCGAGGTCCCGCCGGGCACGGGGATCATGATGCTCTGCACGACGAAGGCGAGCGCCGTGAGGGCGCCGACCACCGGAAGCGAATCGGTGGACGACGCGCCGAAGTTCCGCTTCACCGACCAGTACCAGAGCGGAGCGGCCACGCCCCACGCGGGAAGCGTGACCACCGGGGAGAGGAATCCGTCGGGCACGTGCATGGGCTAGATGGGCAGCACGCAGGAGAGGGTGAGGGCGACGCGGACCCATTCGAGCCCCTCGGAGCCCTGCTGGGCGGCGCGCTCGTTGAGCCACCGGGCGAAGGAGGTCCGGGCGGCGAGCGCCGCGGAGAAGCGTCCGACGTACGTCCGCACGCCGAGGCCCGCATAGAGGATCGTCCCGCCCGAGGCCTGGAGGGGCTCCATCGCCCCGGCGGCGTCCCGCTCCTCGTCGCGCTGGATGTGGAGGAGGTTCACCTCGCCGGCCAGGTCGAGCCGGAACCCGGTCGAGGCGACGGCCCGCCAGGCGACGGCGGTGTTCACCCGCGATTCGGCCCCGAACTGGTAGCGGGTGAACGGATAGGTGTGGGGGAGGAAGTACTGGTAGCTCGCATCGGCGAGCCAGGTGAAGTCGGCGGAGAGCTGCTTCTCGGCGGCGACTCCGACCTGGAAGCTGGGAGACCCGAAGCCGGTCTGCATGTCCGGTGCGTACCACTCGCCGGCATGGGTGACCGACACGGTGGGACCCATCGGCACGGTCGCGTACCCGAACACCGAGAAGTGCCAGTCCATGAGCTCGTCGAGGCTCTCCTTCGCCGGCGCCAGCCGGAAGCCCTCGTCGTACTTGAAGGCGAGGTTCACGTAGAGCCCGGGGTCGCCGAAGCCGACGTTCGTGCCCACGCCGTCCTGCGACTTCACGTTGTAGGGGAGGAAGAGGTAGCCGGAGAGCCAGGGGGTGATCCCGTAGCCCGTCACCAGCGTGTCGAAGAGGGAATAGACCTTGTTGGTGGGCTGGGCGAACTCGTACTGCCGGAAGGGAACGTACTCCGACTTCACCATGAGAAAGAGGGCGCCCTGCGGCAGCGGCAGGGGTGAGCTGGTCTCGATGGCTGCGCCCGGACCTTCCGGACCGGCCATGCCGACGGCCGCGCCGCCGTGGTGGGCGCGGGCCACGACGGGCGCGGCGAGGGCGCCGGCGAGGGCGCCACGAGGCCCAGCGCGCGCAGCGGGAGCCGGGAGCGGGTCATGGCCGCTTCCGCCTTCCGCGGAGGTAGAGGAAGCCGAAGAGCGCGGCGATGAGCGCGACCCCGGCGATCGGGCGGATCGCGAGGGCCGCCACGCCCGTTCCCGGCGCCGGGTCGGACGACGCCCCGGCCGCACCGGGCGCCGCCACGTCGACCTGGGTGTCGAGCCCGTGCCCCGTCGCGTCGAAGATGCGCACGCGCCACTTTCCCGGGACGTCGGGCACGAAGGCGAGCCAGCCGTTCCGGTCGGTGCGCCCCTTCCAGTAGGGGATCTTCCCGTCGGCAGGCGAGAAGACCTCGGCCTGGACGTAGGCGAGGCTCTCTCCATCCGGGAACCAGGCACGCACGGCCACCGCGCGGCCGCGCTGGACCTCGTGCAGGACCTCGTGCGCGACCGCCGCCGAGGAGGCTCCCAGGAGCGCGAGCGCGACGAGGACGTGGGTGCGCCTCACCGCGCGACCCCGAAGGTCAGGCTGGCCTCGGCCACGAGCGTGTCGGCCTCGGGCGTGCCCAGCGGCCGCTTCAGGGTGGCGCTCACCGACTCCACCTCCGCGGCGCGAACCTTCACCCGGCACTCGCCGGCCGCGTCGGTCTCGCCGAGCGGCCTGTGGTCGATGGCGAGGATGGCGCCGGCCACCGGCTTGCCCTGCCAGAGCACGCGGAAGGTGGCCTTGTCGCCCTGCCGGACGCGCGAGAGGTCGCTCACCGGCACGATCTCCAGCTCGGCGCCGAGCGGCGAGCCTGCCGCCGGCGATCGGACGTCGATCCACTTCGCGAACTGCCTCGACTGCCAGGAGCGCACCGCGTCGGGCACCGCGTTCCTGGGCAGGTTCCGCTCGCCGTCCGGGGTGAGCGACCAGAAGCCGCCGTCGAGGAAGGCGCTCGCCGCGTCGCAGCGCGACGGGGTGCGCAGCTCCTTCGGGCCCGCCGTCGGAGCTGCCGCGGACGTCGCCGGGGCGGCCCCGCCCCGTCGCGGCACTGGACGACCTTGACCTTGGCCAGCGTCGAGGTCGAGGACCTCGCCGCCGCGGTGGCCGTACCGGAGGACGAGCACGCCGCCCTGCGGCTCCAGCCAGAGGTCGTGGGCGCGAGCGCCAGCCGGAACGGCCAGGCAGGCCGCGAGGATGGCCCCCGCGACGACGGACCCAAGGACCTTCCACGGCGCCATCTGAGACCGTGCCCCCGATCGTGCTACGAAAGGCGCGACCGTAGCACGACGGGGAAGATCGTGTGATCGATTCGGGCGCCGAAGCCCGGAATGGGTGCCCGGCCGGACGGCGGAGCGCCGCCGCGATAAGAAGCCGGTTCGGGAGGGATGCATGAGGCTCGGGGACGACGGCGATCGCAGCAACGTGGAGGACCGGCGCGGCCAGGCGTCGGGCTTCGGGGTTCCGATGGGCGGGCGCGGCGTCCGGCTCGGGCTGGGCGGAACCGTCGTGGTGCTGGCCCTCTCCGTCCTGTTCGGGCGCGATCTCTTCGCGGACCTGGGCGCGGCGCCGGCCGGCGCGCCCGTGGCGGCCGGAGGACAGGGCCCGTCTCCCCAGCAGGCCGAGCGGCGGGCCGCCGCCGAGCAGAAGCTGGAGGCCACCGCGGTCTCGGCCTTCAACGACGCGCAGCGGACCTGGGAGAAGGCGCTCGCGCGGAGCGCCGGCGGCTATCGCGACGCGAAGCTCGTGCTGTTCTGGGACCAGACCCGCTCCGGCTGCGGACAGGCCGGCGCGGAGATGGGGCCGTTCTATTGCCCTGCGGACGAGAAGGTCTACATCGACCTCGGCTTCTACCGGGAGCTGGCCACCCGGTTCGGCGCGCCCGGCGAGTTCGCGCAGGCCTACGTCATCGCCCACGAGGTCGGCCACCACCTGCAGAACGTGCTGGGCATCGAGCCCAAGGTCCGCGAGGCGCAGCGCCGCAACCCCGGGATCCGCAATTCGCTCTCGGTGAAGATGGAGCTCCAGGCCGACTGCCTGGCCGGGGTGTGGGCCCGCTCGGCGCAGGGGCGCCAGCTGCTCGACCCGGGCGACCTCGAGGCGGGACTCCGCGCCGCGGCGGCGGTGGGCGACGACCGGCTGCAGAAGGCGGCGACGGGGCGCGTCTCCCCGGAGAGCTTCACCCACGGGACGTCGGCGCAGCGGAGCGAGTGGTTCCGGCGGGGCCTGGAGACCGGGCGCATCGACGCCTGCGACACCTTCGGCGCACGCGACTGAGACGCGCGCCGCGTGCGGCGCACAAACAAAGAGCCCGGCCCTTTCGGACCGGGCTCCGGAGCCGTTCTAGAAGCGGCTCAGACGGGACGGACGTTCGCCGCCTGCAGGCCCTTGGGGCCCTTGGTGACGTCGAACTCCACCTTCTGGCCCTCGGCCAGGGTGCGGAACCCGTTGGCCTGGATGGCGGTGTGGTGGCAGAAGACATCCTCGCCGCCGCCGTCCTGAGTGATGAAGCCGAAGCCCTTCGCGTCGTTGAACCACTTCACGGTACCGGTAGCCATTTCGTTCTTGCTCTTTTCCATTCACTGGCGACGAAGACCGCCGTCAGGGCCTTCCCGGATGGGGAAGGGGTACCGGTGTGTATCCCGTTTGGAGGCAGGAGTCGAGCCCGGGACCAGGACCCCCCGGCGTACCGGCCCGGTGCGAACCGGCCAGACGCGGCTCAAGATCTCGTCGATCACGGGGGATTATCTGCTTGACGTTCGCGTCCAGGAGGCGCCTGGCGCCCGTCCGCGCGAGGACCCCCGTGAGGAGGACGGCGGCGAGGATCTCGCCACGTCCCCTCGTCGCGGTCCGGCTACACTGACGGGCCGGGAGCTGCCATGGAACTCGCCTACCGCCTGCTCAACGTGTTCACGGTCGGTGACGATCGCCTCTCCGGCAACCCGCTCTGCGTCTTCGAGGACGGAAGCGCCCTGGCCGCCGAGCGCATGCAGGCCCTGGCGCGCCAGTTCAACCTCTCCGAGACGACCTTTCTCCTCCCGCCCGGGCGGCCCGGCGCCACGGCCAGGGTCCGCATCTTCACGCCCGACTTCGAGATGCCCTTCGCCGGCCATCCCACGCTGGGGACGGCCCACGTCGTGCGCGCCCTGGCAGGCGCCGGCGACCGGGTGACGCTCGAGATGGCGGCAGGCCTCGTCGAGGTGAACGCCGAGGGAGACCGCTGGCGGCTCCGCGCCCCGAAGGCTCCCGAGGTGCGGGTCCCCGACGCGAGCCCCGACGAGCTGGCGGCCATGGTCGGCCTGCCGCCCGGGAGCGTCTCCCGCCCGCTCTGGGTGGACACCGGCGCCGAGCAGCTCGTGGTGCCGCTCCGGAGCGTCGACGAGGTCCGCGCGGCGCGCCCCGACCCGGCGCTGCTCGCCCGCCACGGCGTCGCACGCAGCGGTGGGGAGGTCATGGCCTACGTCTTCGCGCCGGCCGGTCCGGAGGAGGTGGAGGCCCGCTTCTTCTTCGTCGCGGGCGGCGGCGTGGCCGAGGACCCGGCCACGGGATCGGCGTGCGCCAACCTGGGCGGCTGGATCCTCGCCACCGGGGAACCGCTGCCCGCGCGGCGCGCGGTCTCCCAGGGCGCCCGGGTGGGCCGCCCGTCGCGCCTCCTGCTCGAGGTCGACGACGCCCGGCGCATCCACGTCGCCGGCGACGTGGTGGAGCTGGGGCGGGGGACGATCCGGATCTGAGGCCCCTCTCCCGCCGCGCGCTACCCCTCGGGGAGCCGGCTCACGAACTGCTTCCGCGACTGGACCACCTTCACGACGTACTGGCGCGTCTCCTCGTACGGGAGCTGGGTCCGCAGCCGCTCGTAGACCGCGGGCGGCTGCATCCCGTTGATGGCGTTCCAGGCGGCCGTCCGGTCCTTGGCGAAGGCCTTGGTCACGTTGCCCGGGCCCGGTGTTGTAGGCCGCGATCACGCAGTACTCCCGCGACAGCGGGCTCGTCACCTTGTTCAGCTGGCTGGAGGACAGCACGCTCAGGTAGGCGGTTCCCAGCTCGATGTTGCTCTCCGCGTCGAAGAGGTACTCGCGGGTGGGCGGCTCGTCGATCCCGCGCACCCGCTTGTAGGCCTCGCGCCCGCCGCTGGTGGGCACGAGCTGCATCATTCCGTAGGCCGGGGCCGAGCTCACCGCGAAGGGGTTGAAGTTGCTCTCCACCTTGATGACCGCGTACACGAGGCTCGGGCTCACCCCGTACTGCTGGGACACCCGGGTCACCACGGTCCGGTACTTCTCGGCCTGCCTGTTCTGGAAGTTCGCGACCATGGGGAATTTCACGAAGAGTGCGGTCTTCCTGCCGTCCTGCATCTCGACCGTCCGGCTCGAGGTGCGCGCCATCGCGGCGTCGGCGAAGGCCTCCGCGTCCGCCGGGGTGGTCACCGCGCGGCCGGTCGAGTCGACCACCAGCCCCTGGAGGTAGGGCTTCCGGTCGCCGGTGAGCGTCACCGGCCGGTCGCTGAAGAGGTCGACCGAGCGGGGATCGTCGGGCGTGAGCAGCGTGGTGATCAGCGCGGCGCGCAGGCTGGCGCGCGGGTCGGCCGCGTCCACCGTCTCGACCAGGACGGTCCCGGCGTCGAAGTCGACGTCGGCGCGGCTCATGTAGCTCTGCGTGTACTTCACGTAGTGCGTTCGCGAGGGGAGCTTGACCTCCTTCTCTCCCCAGGTCTTCTTCACCTCCCCGGTGAGCAGGCCGACGACCCGGTCGTAGTCCCGCTTCAGCATCCCGGCGTCCCGGATCACGGCCTCCGGGTTGCGGAGGTACTCGTCTCCGCGCTGCTTCAGGGTATCGTTCATCGCCTGCTGCGGATTCCGGCTGGTGGCGATGTTCGTCGCCACCCGGGCCGTCTCGCAGCCGGCGAGGGTGAGCGAGGCCAGGCCGATGATTGTTGCATGTCGCATCGAGATTCCCCCTCCCGGAAGATGGCTGGCACGGGATAACCTGACCCGATAAGCCAAGAAACGCCGCGCGACCCCCCCCTTCCCGGGTAGGCGCTCGGGCCCGATCCACCTGGACGAGCAGCCGGAGGCCACATCGATGGGTCGAACCAATCGCGCTCCCGCCCGAACCTTCCTCGCCGGGCTCCTCGTCGGGCTCCTCGCCGCCGCGACGCTCGCCGCCTGCGGAGGCAGCTCGGGGCCCCCCTCGCTCACGTCGATCGCCGTCGGTCCGCAACCCGTCTCGGTGGCCCGCGGGTCGGCGCTCCAGCTCCGGGCGACGGGGACCTACTCGGACGGGAGCACCGCCGACGTGACCGCGCAGGCCACGTGGGTCTCCTCCACGGTCGCCGTCGCCACGGTGTCGGCGACCGGCGCCCTGACGGGCAAGGCCGTGGGAACGACCACCGTCTCCGCGACGGTCAGCCCGGTGACGGGGCAGGCCACGGCCACCGTGTCGCTCCCGGCGCTCTCGAGCATCACCGTCCAGCCGGCGACCGCCGACATCTTCCAGGACAGGACGCGCCAGCTCACCGCCATCGCGACCTGGGCCGACGGCGTGACCGAGGACGTGACGGCCCGCGCAGCGTGGTCTTCTGGAAATCCAGCCGCGGTCACCGTCAACGCGACCGGCCTGGCCAGTGCATCGGCCAGCGCCGCCTTCGGACAACGTGGCGATGAGCGCATCGCTGAGCGGCAAGCAGGGAGGCTCGACCCTCGTCGTCGCGCCGCGGGTTCCCATCGGCCCGGACCTCTCCAACGATCCGCTGGCGGGGCAGCAGTGGTACGTGCGCAACACGGGGCAGACCGGCTATGCCGACACGGGCGGCGTGGCCGGGATGGACCTGCCCTCACGAACACCTACCGCCAGGGACTGGCTCGGGGCGGGCGTGAAGGTGGGCGTCGTGGACACCGGCCTCGAGATTGCCCACGAGGACCTGGCCGCCAACGTGGTCCATGGCTCCTGGAACTTCCTGACCGCCTCGAGCGATCCGTCCCCGGCGCCCTCGGTCACCGACGGAGACCACGGGACGAGCGTGAGCGGCATCATCGCCATGGTCTACGGCAACGCCAAGGGCGGCATGGGCGTGGCGCCCGGGCGCGTCGCTCAACGGCTACAACGTCCTCGCCCCCGGGACCAACCAGAGCGTCTCGAGCTTCGTCCGGAGCCTCGGCGGCTCGGCGGCGAACCCGGCCTCGGCCGACGTCTCGGTGTTCAACCAGAGCTGGGGCTCGGACGACACCACGCCCGCGGCCGCGGACCCCACCCTCGAGGCCCAGTACCTGGACGGCGTGACCAACCTGCGCGGCGGAAAGGGTGCGCTCTACGTGAAGTCGGCCGGGAACGGCTTCCGCGGCTTCGGGCCGACCGCCTCTCCAGCGGTCTGCCAGCCCGCGAGGGACCTCGGCGTCTCCTGCCAGAACGCCAGCATGGATGGGCTTGAACACGCTGCCGTACAACCTCGTGGTCGGGGCGCTCAACGCCAGTGGCGTGAGGAGCAGCTACTCCACCGCCGGACTCGGCGATCTGGGTGAGCGCGCCCGGCGGGGAGTTCGGGCTGAACGCCTCCACGTTCGGTTCCATCAACCCCGTCACCAATCTCCCGTTCCCCGACTACGTGTTCCAGCCGGCCATGGTGACGACCGACCAGACCGGCTGCGGGGTGGGCTACTCGGTGACCGCCACCCCCTACAGCGCCTTCGACGGCGGCGGGTCGCCCAACGGGCAGTGCAACTACACGAACACCTTCAACGGGACCTCGTCCGCGGCCCCGGCGCTCGTCGGGGCCATCGCGCTCGTCCTCGACGCCCGGCCCTCGCTGACCTGGCGGGAGGTGAAGCACGTGCTGGCCAGCACCGCGCGGCGCGTCGACCCGGGCGTCCCGGCGCTGGTGGACAACACCCTCGCCGGGGGTCCCTACGTGGCGGAGCCGGCCTGGACGTTGAACGCGGCGGGCTACGCCTTCCACGACTGGTACGGTTTCGGCGGGGTCGACGTGGACGCCGCCGTGGCCATGGCGCAGTCGCTCGTCCCGGGCTCGCTGGGCACGTACGCGAACAGCGGCTGGCTGCCGAGCGCCGCGCTCAACCTGCCCATCCCCGACGCGAGCGCGCTGGGCGCCTCGAGCACGCTCGCGGTCCCGGCGACGCCCAGGAACCTGGTCATCGAGTCCGTCCAGATCGAGGTGACGGCCCAGCACCCCAGCCCGAGCGACCTGGGCATCGAGCTCGTCAGCCCGCAGGGAACGAGGAGCGTGCTGCTCACCATCCGGAACGGCTTCGCGGCCGGGAGCGGCGTGTTCCAGATGGTGCTTTCGAGCAACGCGTTCTACGGAGAGTCGGCGGCCGGGACCTGGACGTTGAAGGTGGTGGACGGGGTTCCGGCCCACACGGGGAGCCTGGTGGACTGGAAGATCCGCGTCTATGGACACTAGGAAGGGGAGAGCCATGGGTTCCCGCACCTGGAAGATGATCGCTTCGCTGCTTCTCGTGCTCCCCGCCGCGGCGTGGAGCCAGGCGCCGGGCCTGCAGGGGCTCGCTCCCCAGGCCCGGGCGGCGCTGGTCCAGTCGTCCCCGAAGGGCGCGCCCTTCAAGAGCGGTGGCCAGACCTACCAGGTGGTGGGCGGCCTGCGCGCCACCGGGGGGCGCGGCACGCCGGAGGAGAGGCTCTCCGCGGTGGGGATCGCTCCCTCCGACCTCGTGGAGGAGCGGGGACCGTTCCTCATCTACAAGGCCGGAACCGCCGCGGCCGGAGCGAAGGTCTCGGCGATGGCGACCGCGGTGAACAGGTCCCAGACCTTTCCGGTGGTCGTGAACACGCGGACCGGGCGGCTCGGCGTGGCGGCGAACGTGCTCATCGTCCGGCTCACCAGCATGGGCCAGGCGGCGGCGCTCGCCGAGGCGAGCGGGCTCACGCTGGACTTCGTGGCCGAGAGGCTCGGCATCGCCTTCTTCACGGTTCCGGACGGGCGCGACATCCAGTCCGCGGCAGCCGCGCTGGCGAAGGACCCCCGCGTCAAGTCGGCCGAGGTCGAGGTTCGCGAGTACTTCGCGGTTCCGATGTAGACGGCTCCGCGGCCTCGCGGAACCGGGGTCACTCCTTCTTCTTGAGGACCGCCTGGTTCGCCTGGATGAAGGATCGGATCTCGTCCGCCAGGTCGAGGAGCTTCAGCCACTGCTCCTGGTAGAGCGTGACCGGGAACCGGCCCAGGCCGTACACGGAGAGGCCCCCCTTCTCGCTCACCTTCATGGAGACGGGCCGGCCGCTGCGCGACTTGAGGGCTGCGTTCTCCGCCTTGAGCTTCTCGAGTTCGGCGAGCATCTCCGCTTCGGTGGCCATGGTCGTCTCCAGAAATCATGCGGCTCGAGGGACGGACGCGCTCGGCGTGCCGGGGTCCGAGGCGGAGCACATCCTCGGACATCGCCTGGCGTTCCGCCACACGGACCTGGTGCAGGTTCTCCCGGAGCTCGGGCCAGAGCGCGGCGAACCTCGCGGGGCCGCCGCGACGACGGGGGAGCCACACACCGGAGGCGGGGTCGCCGGAACTGAACATACGTACAGTCTAGCCAGGCGGCCATCCAAGACAAGCAGGTGCGCGCCACCGTGGCTAAGGGAGCGCTCATGAGGCCGGCCTCGGCTCGTCCGGGGTCTGTCCAGGGCCCGCAGGAGACCTATGTTCCGGTCAGATGGAGGGGCCATGCGCTCGGAACGCGCGCAGGTCGTTGCCTGGCTCGGGCCGCTCCTGCTCTCCCT
Organism: uncultured delta proteobacterium; assembly: GCA_963766715.1. Classification (GTDB taxonomy): domain Bacteria; phylum Myxococcota; class Myxococcia; order Myxococcales; family Anaeromyxobacteraceae; genus CAIOAK01. Next base: position 222,885 of record CAVYBH010000013.1, on the reverse strand, counting down.
GGGAGCCGGAGCGGGCTGGGGCGTGAGCCGCGCGGACGAGGACCACCTCCGCGACACGTCGGTGCCCACCTCGACCTGCCTGTCCTGCCACCCGTTCTCGCGGAGCCACCCCGTGGACGTCGACTACGCCTTCGCCATCCGCGATGGCGGGCACGAGCTGCGCGAGCTCTCGGAGGTGGTGCGGCGCGGCCTCTTCCTCCCCGCAGGACGCCTCGTCTGCCACACCTGCCACGACGCGAACTCGCACTGGAACGACAAGATTCGTCATCCCTCCCGGGTCGAAGGTTTCCCCGGCGGTCGTGCCCGGCAAGCCGGAGACCTACGACCCCGCGCGGCCGCCGAGGGTGATGACCGTCGAAGAGGCGCGCGCCATCCTGCCGGCCGGGTACGCCCTCAGCCCGAAGCCGCTCTGCCAGGCGTGTCACGTGCGCGACTAGCGGGCCCGCGGTCCGGAGGCGACTTCCCCGGTGGCCCACGCGAAGGGCGGCAGGTGTCATGCCCGGGAGGAGGTGGTTCCATGAGGATCTCGAACGGATCGAGCTGGGGCATCGCCGTCTTCCTGCTCCTGGCGGGGGTCGGCACGGGCGCGGTCGCACGGGCGGAGGAGGTCGACATGACCTTCTTCGTCACCAGCGTCGGCAAGGGAAAGGGCGCCGACCTCGGCGGGCTCGAGGGGGCCGATGCCCATTGCCTCGCGCTGGCGAAGGCGGTCGGGTCGAAGTACGCCGGCTGGCGCGCCTACCTGAGCACGACCGCGCCGGGCGGGGCCGCCGGGGTGAACGCGCGGGACCGGGTAGGGAAGGGGCCCTGGAAGAATGCGAAGGGCGAGGTCGTGGCCAGGAGCGTGGACGACCTGCACTCGGCGAGCGTGAACATCACCAAGCAGACGGCGCTCACGGAGAAGGGCGAGGCGGTGAGCGGCCGGGGCGACCCCGTCAACATGCACGACATGCTGACCGGCTCGGATCCGAGCGGCCTGTACTCGACGGCCGGCGGGGACACGACGTGCGCCAACTGGACCAGCAGCGGGGAGGGCTCGGCCATCGTCGGCCACCACGACCGCATCGGCCTGAAGGACTCCTGGCACATGAAGTCCTGGAACTCGTCCCACGGCTCCCGCGGGTGCGGCCAGGAGGCGCTGAAGGGCACCGGAGGGGCCGGCCTCTTCTACTGCTTCGTGGCGAACTGAGCGGCGCTCCGTCGTTCCCGGCCACGGGACGCGCGGTGGCGTCGGCCTCCCAGGACCACGAGGCGGGAGCCGGGGCAGTCCCGGTCCTGGACGCGACCGTCCAGGCAGTCCCGCAGCTTCTTCGTCGCGCGCGCCTCCAGCTGCCGCGCGCGCTCGCGCCCACAGCCGAGCTTCTCGCCGACGGCCTGGAGCGTGAGCGGGGGCTCGGCTCATGATCCGGAGGTCGATGACCAGGCGCTCCCGCTCGTCGAGGCAACCGAGGGCGGCGCGCACCCGGCGGCAGTCGATGGCGCTCTCCTCGGCCATGGCGAGAACCTCGTCCTGGCCGGCGTCGCCGGACGGCAAGTTGGAGATCCCGGACTCCTCGTTGCCGGGGGTCGATGCGTCGAGGGATACGTCCCGCCGGTCGAGGCGCCGGCGCATCTCGTCGATGACGCGTGGCTCCACGCCGAAGCAGCGCGCCAGCATGGGAACGATCTTCGTCGCGGCCTCGTCGTCGGAGGGGTCGAGCTGCCTCGAGATCTCCTTCTCCTTCCGGGTCAGCGAGAAGAAGAGGCGACGCTGTGCGGTGGTCGTGCCCAGCTTGACGAGCGACCAGGTGTGCAGGATGTGGTTCAGGATCCGGGACCGGATCCAGGTGGTGGCGTAGGAGACGAGCCGGACGTCCTTGTCGGGGTCGAAGCGCTCCACCGCCTGCATGAGGCCCAGGTTCCCCTCCTGGACGAGGTCCGCCAGCCGCCGCGGGTCGGAGCAGTGCTCGCGTGCGATGCGCACGACGAATCGCAGGTTGGACGTCACGAGCCGCTGGGCGGCCCGCCGGTCGCCGGTCCGGCGATAGGTCCGGGCGAGCTCCCGCTCCTCTTCCCGGGACAGCAACGGGATCCTCCGGACCTCGGCCAGGTACTGCTCGAATGGCCTGGCCCCGCTCGGCAGAAGCGTTCACGGCGATCCTCCCTTCCGCCCGGACCGACCCCGGACGGGACTGCGACAATTCGCCGCAGCGAACCAACTCTTGTCCCTTGCCCGGGTGCCTCCCAGTACCGTGCGGCGGGGACAAACGGGTACGAGCAGGCGCTGCTGCGTCGAGGCGTCGCTCGAGGCCGTTTCTGTCTAAGTGCCTAGAATAACAAAGAAATAAATCTTGTACAGGGATTTGTCGAGTATTCACGTATCGTGATTCTCGACCCTGGCATGGTCCCAGATGGGGCGTGCCTCGGCTCCCTATCGGACCCGTCGCTCGGAGATCTCGACGAGCGAGGTGACGTAGCCCGATCGGCCCGCCAGCGGGATCGCGCAGGGTGGTTCCAACCCCCAAAGACCCAGGTCACCTTGCCGCCCCTGGGCTGGATGCGGAACTCCGCCGCGAAGGGGCGTCCCCGGTCCAGCGCGTCCTTCCACTCGCGGGAGACCCGCTCCCGGTCCGCCGGGTGGAGGATTTCCTTCCAGGCTTCGGAGCCAACCGGCTCCGCCTCGCCGAGTCCGGTCATCCTCTTCCATTCCGCGTTCACCGAGACCGCTTCGCCGCCCGGGCCGGTCTGGAAGGTCCCCACGGGCGCCCCGTTCCCCAGGGCGCGAAAGCGCTTCTCGCAATCCCGGAGCGCCTCCTCGGCCTTCTTGCGCACCGTGACGTCCAGGCAGAACGCCAGGTACCGGTCATCGGCCAGCTTGACCGCACGAAGCGCGACCCAGACCTTGCGGCCGTCCGGCCGGACGATGAGGTAGTCGTTCTCGATCTTCCCGGTCGCGAGGAGCACCGTGAACTCGTGCAGCGCCTCCTTGCGATTCGACTCGTCCAGGAAGTCCGCGATCGAGAGCGTCTTCAAGGTCGTCGCGTCGACGCCCAGCAGCTCCAGCCCCGCCGGATTGCAGTCCACGTATCGCCCTCGAGCGTCCACGACGAGCAGCGCATGGGGAGCCGCGTCCACGTAGGTCTGGTACTTCCTCTCGGTCTGCACCTGCTCGGAGATGTCGGTGACGACGACACGGATGGAGGTTCCCGCTGACCCCTGGCCGGCTGTCGCACGCGAGGTGGGCGTGCAACACCGATCCGTCCCTTCGCCGCATCGCGAGCCGGAAGGAGAGCCACTCGCCGCGCCGCACGAGCGTCGAGAGGAAGAGATGCCAGCGGTCGCCCGTCCACGGGAGCGACGAAGGCCGCGAACGGCCGGCCCACGAGGGCCTTTCGCTCCACGCCCAGGAGCCCCGCGCCCGTCATGTTCGCGTCGAGGATCTGGCCGGCGTCGGAGAGGGTGAAGTATCCGACGGGAGCCAGGTGGTAGAGGTCGGCGAGCCGGTCGCGCGCCTCCTCGATGGCGACCTGGGCCCGCTGCAACTCCTCGTTCTGCATCTCCAGCTCGATCTCGGTGGACCTGAAGCTCGTGCAGGAGGTCGGGGGACGGCGAGGACGCATCCTTCTCGGGCCGGCGCAGCCTGTCGCTGGCCTCGGCGCGCAGCTTCGCGCGGGCGTCCTACCGGAATCCCTGGACATGGGGACCCTCCGATGCAGCACGACGGTGATTCAAGAGGCCAGCCGGTGGACCGACTCGAGGACCTCCTCCACCTCGAACGGCTTGGGGATGACGGCTGCCACTTCGGTGTCGCAGTCGAAGGCCGAGATGACGATCACGCGGATCCGGTCCAGCAGCTCGTGCTGCTGACAGCACGTCCAGGAACTGCCAGCCACTCATGATCGGCATCATCAGGTCGAGAAGGATGAGGTCGGGCCACCGCAGGAGAACCTGCCGGAGCGCGTCCTGCCCGTCGCAGGCGAACGAGACCACGTAGCCCTCGTCCCTGAGCAATTCCACGAGCAACTCCCGGATGTCCCGTTCGTCCTCGACGACCAGGATTCGCGAACCGTGGCCCTGCTCGGACGATGCCCTTCAGGCTGGAATGAAGCATGCATCTTTCGTCCCCGCGCCCGCCCCTGCACCCATCAAGGTGTTCATGGCTTGTCCAAGTGGCCGCTGGGTCGTCGGGGAAATCTCGGGGCGTAAACGGGCGTGCGCCGAAGTCCACTTCTCCAGGGCCCGAGGCGCGCCTGGACGTCCGCCGACGTTCGCGGGCGAGTGCAGGACGCGGCCGTCTCGCAGGACCTTCCCTGAATCTGGCGCCACGCGGGCGCTGCTGGCGGGAACGGCGCATTCGAGCTGCACATCAACCTGCTCGCCGAGGAGAAGATTGGGAAGCTCGTCTCCCTTCTCGAGGAGCTGAGGCGGGACATCCCCTCCGTGCGCGATTGGCCCGACGCGGAGGCCGAGGCCATGTCGCATGGGACCGACGTGCGCGAGGTCCTGGAGGAGCTCGAGCGGAGCTCCGACCGGGAGGAGGGGACGGCAGGCCGACCGCCGAAGCCGGGTTGACCGCGCCGACGGAATCATCCCACGACGGGCCCTGGCCGTTTCGACTGGCCAGTCAGGCCACCCCGGAAGGCCGGTGGACGGTCGTCGGATCGCAGGCAAGGCTTCACGTTCCATCGCGCCAGGTACCGGCACCGGTACGAGCAGGCAGGGACCCTCATCGTGGCAATCGGACCGACTGACACTGCGAACCGCCGCCACGTCACCCCCCGAACCTCTCGGCGCCGGGTGCGTTTGCGCGTGCTGACGCCCCGGGGCATCTGGTTCACGGCCAACGTGAGCACGGGTGGCTTCTGCATCGCGTTGATGCGTGTGCTCCCCGTCGACACGCGCATCGAGGGGACCGTCCATCTCGACGGGCGCGACGAATCCTTCGTCGGCCGCGTGGCGTGGGCACGGCCCGGCGACTCCCGCATGAACTTGCTGGGCTCGCTGGGGGTGTCCTTCGAGTCCGTTTCCCCAGGTCTCGCCCAGGGCCTCGTCCGTCTCGAGGGTGAGCCCGGGCCATCGGGCGGACGCTGACGCGGGTGTCCCGGCCCTGCCGACCCGGAGTGGCCCCAGCCCTCCGGTGCAGCAGCCGTCAGCGCGAGCCCTCGTCCAGGTCGATCTCCTCGTCCTGGGGGATCTCGTGCAGATGGCCCTGCCTCCGGTTCTCCACGATCCACTCGGCGATCTCGTGAGCCGTTCGTGGATCGTCCGCCTCGACCTGGACGATCATGTTCCGCCACTCGTTCGCAACGACGACTTGGTAGGTCATGGCGCGTCTCCAGGACCTTGGCGTAAGGCGCAGATCGTCGCGAGGCAATCAGGGGAAACCCCTAGCCAGGCTGGACATGAGGGTCTGGAGGAATGCTCACCCGCGCCGCTTCCCCGCGAGGCTCACCGCCGTGATGCCTCCCAGGACGAGGAGCGCCCCCCCGCCGAAGGACAGCGTGAGCGGTTCCCCGAGAAGCACCACGCCGAAGGTGACGCCGAAGAGCGGCGTCATGAAGGAGAAGACCGCGATGCGCGAGGCGAGGTAGCGGCGCAGGAGCCAGAACCAGGCGAGGTAGGAGGCGAAGGAGATGACCACGCCCTGGAAGAGGACGCTCCCCCACGCAACGGGCGTGAACACCACCCGACCGGCTTGGCCCGTCACGGCGGCCGCCGCGAGCAGCAGCACGAAGCCGACGACGAGCTGGTACTGGAGCGTCTGGGCCGGAGGCGCCTCGGAGAGCGCGGAGCGGCGCACCACCACGGTGGTGGCGCCCCAGGCGGCGCCAGCCGCCACGCCGAGGAGATCGCCGAGCAGGGTGCCCGGGGCGAGGCCGCCGGAGAGGATGCCCCCTCCGAATGCCAGCGCGATGCCCGCGAAGGCGGCGAGGATGCCGGCCCACTGGAGCCGGGAGAGGCGCTCGTCGCGGATCGTGAAGTGCAGGCCGAGCGCGGTGAAGACGGGCGAGGTGTAGAGGAAGACCGCCATGTGCGAGGCGGTGGTGTGGCGCAGTCCTTCCGCCACGAAGAGGAACTCGGCGGTGAACAGCGCTCCGGCGAGGAGGCCGGGCCGGAGGGCAGGGCCCAGGAGGTCGAGCGACTGCCCGCGCCAACGGGTCCAGGCGGCGACCAGCGCGGCGGAGATTCCCGAGCGAAGCGCCACCTGCATGACGGGAGCGACGTCCGGCGCCGCCACCTTGATGAGCACCTGCTGCAGCCCCCATAGCGCGCAGAGCAGGACCATCAGCCCGGCAGCAGAGGCATCCACGGGCTGGCGAACGGAAGTCATGGACGGCTCGGTCAGGCCCAGATGCATAAACCCAGGGCGAGGCGTTCGCCGGGCGCTCGCCGCACGCAATTCGGACCCCTGACGGGGTCCCTGGCCAGGTTTCCGGTCGCCGGGGAGAGGGCCCGCGAGCACGTTGCGCGGAGTCGCGGCGGCGGCTAGGGGAGGCCCATGGGCCAGCCCGGTCTGCCGCCCGCGGGGCCAGACTTCACCAAGGGTGTCGAGCTCTCCGACGTCGCCGTGGGAGGGATGCTCCTGGGTGTGGCTCGGCGGCGAGGCGGTCCTGCTCGTCCGTCGCGGCGACGAGGTGTTCGCGGTCGCGGCCACCTGCACGCACTACGGGGGACCGCTGGCCGAAGGGATCGTCGCCGACGGACAGGTGAAGTGCCCCTGGCACCACGCCTGCTTCGACGTGCGCACGGGAGAGGCGGTCGGTCCCCCCGCTCTCGAACCCCTTCGCCGCTGGTCGGTGGAGATTCGCGGCTCCCGGATCTTCGTGGGGCAACCGCTCGAGGCGGCCCCTCCGAGGATCTCTCGCGGCGCGGTGGAGAGCGTCGTCATCGTCGGGGCGGGCGCGGCGGGAAACGCGGCCGCGGAGACCCTGCGGCGCGAGGGGTATCCCGGACCGGTGACCCTGATCGGCGCGGAGCCCGACGTCCCCACGGACCGGCCCAACCTCTCGAAGGACTATCTCGCCGGAACGGCCTCCGAGGACTGGCTCCCGCTCCGGCCGCGCGGCGTTCTACGCCTCCCACCGGATCGACCTCCTGCTGGGAACCCGGGTCGTGGGCATCGACCCCGTGGCGCGGCGGATCCGGCTCTCCGACGGCTCCAGCCGAGGCTATGGCGCGCTGCTGCTCGCCACCGGCGCCGACCCGGTGAGGTTGACCATCCCCGGAGCGGAGCGGCCGTTCGTCCACTACCTGCGCTCGATCGCCGACAGCCGGGCGATCATCGCCCGCGCGAGGACCGCCCGGCGCGCGCTGGTCGTGGGGGCGAGCTTCATCGGGCTCGAGGTCGCGGCCGCGCTGCGCACGCGAGGGCTCGAGGTGCACGTCGTGGCGCCGGAGGTCCGCCCGCTCGAGCGGATCATGGGCCCGGAGCTGGGAGACCTGGTCCGGGCGCTGCACGAGCAGCACGGCGTCGTGTTCCACCTCGGGCACACGATCACGGCGATCGGCGAGGGCTCCGCGGCCCTCGACGACCAGACGTCCCTCCCGGCGGATCTGGTGGTGGTCGGAGTCGGGGTCCGTCCGGCGGTGACGCTCGCAGAACAGGCGGGGCTCCGCCTGGATCGCGGTGTCGTCGTGGATCGGTTCCTCGAGACCAGCGCCCCGGGCATCTACGCCGCGGGGGACATCGCACGCTGGCCAGACGAGCACGGCGGCAGGCCGATCCGCGTGGAGCACTGGGTGGTGGCCGAGAAGCAAGGGCAGACGGCGGCGCGGAACATCCTGGGCGCGCACGAGCCCTTTCGCGCCGTTCCGTTCTTCTGGAGCCAGCACTACGACGTCACCATCGGTTACGTGGGTCACGCCGAGACGTGGGAGCGCCTGGAGGTGGCGGGGAGCGTGCCAGGCAGGAGTTGCCTGGTGGCCTACTGGTCCGGCGGGAGGATCTCGGCCGTGGCGAGCATCGGTCGCGACCGGGACAGCCTGCTGGCCGAGGCGATGCTCGGGCGCGGCGACCAGGCGGGCCTGGAAGGCCTCCTCGCCAGCGTGAAAGCCTAGACCGCCTACAGCGGTCCTTGTTGCGCACATCTCCTCCGTGACTCACTGCGTCAGGTGTCCCGTGAGCATGTGACAGTGTGCCGCGAGGACCGTCGTGAACCCGGTTCCCTGCAAGGAGTGGCTGATGATCTCCTGGAAGCCTTCGCTCTCCATCGGCGTGCCCGAGATCGATGCCCAGCACCAGGCCCTCTTCGAGAAGGCGGCGTGCTTCGAGGCGGCCGTGAAGGCGCGGGAGCCGAACCACCGCCTGGCCGAGCTGTTCGGCTTCCTCACCCGGTACGCGACGGTCCACCTGGGAGCGGAGGAGCGATTGCTGCGGGAGGCGAGATACCCGGGTCTCCGCGAGCACGTGCGTCAGCACGCCGATTTCCAGCGCAGGCTCGGCGCCCTGGTGCCGCACTGGGAATCCGAGGGCGCCTCGACCGCCCTGCTCCTCGCCCTGGTCGGCTTCCTGGATCTCTGGCTGAGGGACCACGTGACGTCGAGCGACCAGCGCATCGGCGACTACCTGAGGGCGCGCGCCCATCCGTGAGGGAGGCTCATCTCTCGCGAACGTTCACGGCGCGCCCGCGAACGGCCGTCCGCGTGAACCCGCACCTCCGGGCCGAGCGACGGCGGGGGATTGCAGTCCAGCGGTCGCGGCACGGGGGGTGCAGTGTCCTCCTGGCGGCGGGAGCGGGCTTCTCCTGATGCCCCGGAACTCGAGAAGAGGAGCGCGCATGGGAACCCTCGGAACGAAGTCGTCGAGCGTCGCCGAGGCGAAGGACCGCTTCGCGCAGCACTGACCGTGGACCGCGGCATCCCCTCCTCGCTGACCAGGGCCCTGTCGCTCGTCGCGAAGCTCGCGGCCGGGGCACTGGTGGTGGCGATCCTCTCCCGGGGACGCCCCTTCCTGCTGCCCGTCGCCTTCGCCGCCGTCCTGGCGTTCATCCTCACCTCGCCGATGAAGTGGCTCGAGCGACGACTCTCCCGCCTTCCCGCGCTGGCGCTCGTGATGCTGCTCGCTGCCGGGACCATGGGAGGCGCCGGATTCGTCCTCGTGACGCAGTTCGACGATCTCACCACCCAGCTCGGCAAGTACACGGAATCGATGCGCCGGAAGGTGGTGGCCCTGCAATCCGGAGCCGGCGGCCCCCTCGCACGGGTCGAGGTCATGATCGCCCGGGTCGCCGACGGACTCGAGAAGAAGGGTGGGGCCGACGAGGACGTGGTGCGCCTCGTCCCGGCCCGCGTGTCCCGGGCGGCGCACCTCTGGGACCTGATCGAGCCGCTGGCAGAACCCCTGATCACGGCGCTCTTCGTCCTCGTCCTGTGCGTGTTCATGCTCGCCCGGCGGAACGACCTCCGGAACCGGCTCATCAGCCTGGTGGGCACGGGCAACGTGACCTCGACGACCCGGGCGCTCGACGAGGGTGCGTTGCGGGTCACCCGGTACCTGCGAGACCAGACGATGGTCAACGCCCTGTTCGGCGTGGTCGTGGGCGCCGGCCTGTACCTCATCGGGGTTCCATACGCGGTGCTCTGGGGCGCCGTGGCCGCGCTCGCGCGATTCGTCCCGTATCTCGGGCTCGATCGCATCGATGCTGATGCCTGCGGCGCTCGCGTTCGCGATCTACCCGGGCTGGTCCCGGACCCTCCTCACGATCGGACTGTTCGTCGGGATGGACCTGGTGACGGCCTACGGCATCGAGCCGGTGCTCTTCGGACGTCGCACCGGCGTCTCGTCGATCGCGCTCCTGCTCTCGGCCTTCTTCTGGGCATGGATCTGGGGGCCGGTGGGGCTGGCGCTCGCGATCCCGATCACCGTGTCGCTGGCGGTGCTCGGCCGCCACGTCCCGGACCTCGAGTTCCTGGCGGTCCTGCTGGGGGACGAGCAAGTGATCGGACCGGAGATCAGCTTCTACCAGCGGCTCCTGGCACGGGACGAGGACGGGGCCTCCGAGCTCGTCCAGGCGAGCCTGGACGAGCTCGGCCGCGGCGGAGTGGTCGATCGGATCGTGGTCCCGACCATCTCCCTTTCCACCCGCGACCTGGTGCGAGGGAGGATCTCCGCCGACGACCAGGCACTCATCGTGACCTGGTCGCGGGACATCTTCGAGCACCTCGCGAGGGAGAAGGGAGGTGCGGAGGTCGCGGGGCCGATCCGGGCGCTGGGTGTCGCGGCCCACCGGGCCGAGAGCGAGCTCCTGCTGGAGATGCTCGCCGTCGAGCTCGAAGCCGAGCACGCGAGGATGGAGGTGATGCCCGCGACGTCGAGGCCTGACCGAGGTCCTCGCCCGGGTGGAACAGGTCTCACCCGACGTGGTGTGCATCGGGTCGTTCGCTCCGGAGGGTGGCCCCCACGCGCGCAGGCTCTGCCAGGGGATCAAGGGTCGCTTCCCTCGATTGACCCTGGTGGCCTTCCGACCCGACGAGCCGGACGTCGACCCCGCACGCGCCGCCGGACGGCTCCGGGACGCGGGCGCCGATCTGGTGGTCTCCTCGCTGGCCCAGGCGCGAGCGGAGATCTCGCGCCTCCTGCTTGCGTCGCCCGGGGCCTCCTCGCGCGCCAGGTACGCCAAAACCCGTAGACCCGGATGGCGGGGAAAGCGAATCGGGGCGGGTGCACATACTTCCCGCAAGGCGGATGATCGACATGCTCGAGGACATCCTGGAAGCCTTGCCGAACCCCGTCTTCGTGAAGGACGAGGGACGCCGCTGGGTGCTGCTCAACGACAGCTACTGCAAGTTCATGGGGTACGAGCGGGAGCGACTGCTCGGGAAGACCGATCACGACTTCTTCCCCCTCGAGGAGGCCGAGGCCTTCCGGGAGAAGGACGACCAGGTCTTCGCGACCGGGCGCGTCTGCGAGAACGAGGAACTCTTCACGGACGGCGCCGGTCGGGAGAACGTCATCCTCACGCGGAAGTCGCTCCACCTCGCCCGCGACGGCCGCCGGTTCCTCGTCGGCGTCATCACCGACATCACCGAGCGAACCAAGGCGGCCCATGCCCTCGAGGCGTCCGAGACGCGGTACCGCCGCCTCTTCGAGGCGGCCAAGGACGGCATCCTGATCCTCGACGCCGAGACCGGGAAGATCGTCGACGTCAACCCGTTCCTGGTCGAGCTGACGGGCTACTCGAGGACCGACTTCCTGGGCCTGCACCTCTGGGAGATCGGCCCCTTCAAGGACAAGGCCGATTCCAAGGCCTCGTTCGCCGACCTGCAAGCGAAGGAATACGTGCGCTACGAGGACCTCCCCCTGCTGGGGCGCGACGGGCGCGAGATCGCCGTCGAGTTCATCAGCAACGTCTACCGTGTCGACGGCCAGAGCGTGATCCAGTGCAACATCCGCGACATCACGGAGCGCAAGCGGGCCGACAGGGAGCGCAAGGAGCTCGAGCAGCAGTTCCACCAGTCGCAGAAGCTGGAGAGCGTCGGGCGGCTCGCAGGGGGGATCGCGCACGACTTCAACAACCTCCTCACGGTCATCCTGAGCTGTGCGGAATCGCTGAAGCAGGAGGGCATGGAGGCCTCGGCGCGCTCGGAGCTGGTCGACGACGTCCTGACGGCGGGGCGCCGGGCCGAGGAGCTGACCCGGCAGCTGCTCGCGTTCGCTCGCAAGCAGGTCATCGCGCCCGTGCCCCTCGACCTGAACGGCGTCGTTCGCGAGAGCGAGAAGCTGCTGCATCGGGCACTGGGAGAGGACGTCCAGCTCGTCACGACCCTGGAGCCCGAGGTCTGGACGGTGCGGTGCGATGCGGGGCAGATCGAGCAGGTGATCCTGAACCTCGCCATCAACGCCCGCGACGCGATGCCGGACGGCGGCAAGCTCACCATCGAGACCGCGAACGTGCAGATCGACGACGATTTCGTCGCGCAGCAGCGGTTCATGCACGTCGGGCCCCACGTCCGGCTGAGGGTCAGCGACACCGGGGTGGGAATGACGCCCGAGGTGAAGGGCCACGCGTTCGAGCCGTTCTTCACGACCAAGCCGCAGGGGAAGGGGACCGGTCTCGGTCTCGCGACGGTGTACGGCATCGTGAAGCAGAGCGGAGGGGCCATCCTCCTGGAGAGCGAGCCGGAGCGTGGCACGACCTTCGACGTGTACTTCCCCCGGACGTCCGAGGAGATCGTCGCGGTCGTGGAGGCAGCGCCCACGTCGACTCGAGGCTCCGAGACCATCCTGGTCGTCGAGGACGATCCGCTCGTCCGCAAGGCCGCCTTCCGCTCGCTCAGCGCCGCCGGGTACCGGGTGATCGTCGCCGGCAGCGGCCGCGAGGCGCTGGAGGTCGCAGCGCGAGAGGAGCACGCGTTCGACCTGCTGCTCACCGACGTCATCATGCCGGGACAGAACGGACGGGAGCTGGCCGACGAGCTACGCCGGAGGCGGCCGGATCTTCGCGTCCTCTACATGTCGGGATACGCGCACGACATCATCTCCAAGGCGGGGATGCTCGACCCGGGGATCGAGGTCCTGAGGAAGCCCTTCGCGACCTCGCGGCTGCAGGAGCGGGTGAGGAAGGCCCTCGATTCCGCCTGAGCCGCGGCAGCGTCCTATCGCGGGCGCCAGCCCCGGAGAATCACGACGAGTGCGACCACGCACGCCAGTCCGGGCACGCTGGCCTCGAGCCCGAACGCCCCCCCGTACAGCCAGTCCGGGGCACTGGAGGGATGCGGGACGAGCAGCCTCGCTCCTTCGGATTCCGCTCACGCCAAATCCCAGGATGGGGCCCTGTGTGACGTTGGCGGCGAGGTGCAGGCCCAAAGGCATGGCGAGGCTCCGGGTCCGCAGGTACGCGAGCCCGAACAGGATCGAGGCGAGAAAGATGTTCGCGCCGGCGAGGTAGCCCAGGGGTCCCAGCCCGCGCAGCGCATCGGAGTGGGTGAGCATGAAGAGCGCCGCGATGATCAGCTGGGCTGGCCAGGTTCCCAGTCCGTCGAGGAGGCGCCGGAACAGGAATCCCCGGAAGAGGAGCTCCTCCGTCGCCACTGCGGCGGCCAGGAGCGCCAGCTCGGGCCAGAGGGCAGCGGCCCCGCTCGCGTCGAGCCGCCACCTCAACACGCCGGCCAGGCCGAGCGCCAGCGCCGGAACGGCCATCAGCAGCAAGCCTCCCAGGCCGCCCAGGAGGAACTCCCTCGGCCAACGCCCGTCGAGCGGCCCCAGGAGCCGGGGAAGTGGTTCCCCGAGCAATGCCTGGCAGATCGACGAGGCGGCCAGGACGACGGCCAGCTGCTGATACGGCGGCACGTCCGTGCCACGCCCGCGCGCGACGAGGAGCAGCGGGAGGAGCAGGCCGGCGAGGACGACGAAGTAGATGCCATCCACCCGCCACTTCGCAGCCGATGTGCGGCGTTCGAGAAGGGGTTCGGTGGCATCCGGGTCGACCGCGTACCACAGCCCTCACGCGGTGCCGCGGGCAGCTGGTCGACATGGCGACCCCTCCTTGCGGCGACGGGAGTCATTCACTTCACCGTCCTCGCGCGATAAAATCCCGGCATTCAGGTTCAGCCGCCGTCGCGTCGACCGGTCGCCTGCAGCATGTAACCTAGAATGCGCGCCATGGGCCCGCCCGTCCTGCTCGCCATCGACGACGATCAGAGCCTGCTGGGCGACATCGAACGCGAGCTGCGCGATCGGTACGCGCGGCACTACCAGGTGGTCTGCGTGCGATCGCCCGGGGAGGCGCGTGCACGCCTCGCGGATTTTGCCGCCTCCGGCGTCGAAGTCGCCCTGGTGCTCGCCGGCCGGTCGGTGCGGCGTCCACCAGCGAGCTGCTCGCCGAGGTCCGGCGGATCCACCCCCGGGCCAAGCGAGCCCTGGTGGTGGCGTTCGGCGACTGGGGCCAGAAGGCGGTCGGGGACGAGATCTTCGAGGGCGTGGCCGACGGTCGGTTCGATCACTACGTCCTCCGGCCGGCGGAGTCGCCCGACGAGCTCTTCCACCAGACGATCTCGAGCATGCTGCTCGAGTGGTGGGATGCGAACCGAGCCGCGCCGAACACGGTACACATCGTGGGCGAGTCGTGGTCGGGCCGGGCCTACGAGCTGCGCGAGGCGCTCAAGCAGTGCGCGATGGTGCACAACTTCTGCCTGGCCGACTCGGACGAGGGTCGGGCGCTGGTCGCCGCGGCCCCCGAGGGGGCCAAGCTCCCGCTCGTCGTGTTCCCCAACGGCACGTCCTCGAGAACCCGAGCAACGCCGAGGTGGCCGTGGCCGCCGGCGGTGCCGTCAACCCCGAGCGGGTGGACTTCGACGTCGTCATCGTCGGGGCCGGTCCCGCGGGCCTGTCGGCCGCGGTGTACGGCGCCTCGGAAGGGTTCCGCACGCTGGTGGTCGACAAGGGCGGCATCGGCGGCCAGGCCACGTCGAGCTCGCTCATCCGGAACTACCTCGGGTTCCCGCGCGGCATCAGCGGCCGGCAGCTGGCCCAGAGCGCGTACAACCAGGCGTGGGTGTTCGGGGCGGAGTTCGTGTTCATGCAGTCGGTCACCGGGCTCGCGCGTGACGGGGGCCAGCTCGTGGTCACGCTGTCCGACAGCGGCCCGGTGCGCTGCTCCGCGGTGATCCTGGCGATGGGCGCCAGGTATCGCCGGCTCGACGTGCCGGCGCTGGAGGCGCTGATCGGGGCGGGCGTGTTCTACGGGGGTCCGACATCCGAGGCATCGGCATACACGGGTCGCGACGTCTTCATCGTCGGAGGCGCCAACTCGGCGGGGCAAGCCGCGCTGCACCTCGCCCGCTACGCCCGCACCGTCACGCTCGTGGTGCGGGCCGATTCGCTCCGCGCCGGGATGTCCGAGTACCTCGCTCGTCAGATCGAGGCGACCGACAACATCCAGGCCCGACTCGGCTGCCAGGTGGTGGGCGGCGGCGGCGACGGCCGGCTCGAGCACCTGGTGCTGCGCGACACCGGGTCGCGAGACGGAAGCCGCGGTCGAGGCGAACGCGCTCTTCCTGCTGATCGGAGCCCAGCCCAACACCGACTGGCTTCCGGCGGACGTCGAACGGGACGAGCAGGGATTCGTCCTCACCGGAGCAGATGTCCCACGGCGTCGCGCATGGCCTCTCGATCGCAGTCCATTCCTCCTCGAGTCGAGCATGCCAGGCGTGTTCGCCGCCGGCGACGTCCGCCACGGTGCGGTGAAGCGGGTCGCATCGGCGGTCGGCGAAGGCTCCATCGCCATTCAGTTCCTGCATCAACTCTTCGCCGCCGAGCAACGCCAACCGCGCGGCCGTGGCCCCGCGCCTCGGGAGTCCGAAAGACCCCAGACAAACAAAAACCCCCGTGACTCCTGAGTAATCTCGGGGGCTACGAAGTCGGGGCGACTGGATTTGAACCAGCGACCACTTGCACCCCAAGCAAGTGCGCTACCAGGCTGCGCTACGCCCCGGGGACTGCAGGGACGCGATAGGTAACACTCGCGCCCCCGAGGGTCAACCGCTTCGGGGCACTGCCGAATTCGGCCGGATCGTCGAGCCCGGAGCCTCCCCGGGCTACACTCCGCGCATGTCCGCCCCCGATGCACGACCGGCCTCCCGACCCGCCGGCCTCCCGCCCGGCACCGTGAGCTGGCTCGAGATCGACCTCGGCGCGCTCTCCGGGAACATCCGCGCCTTCCAGGGACGCCTGGGCGGCTCGAAGCTCGCGGCGGTGGTGAAGAGCGAGGCCTACGGGCACGGGGTGGCGCTGGTCGCGCCCGCCGCGCTGCGCGCCGGCGCCTCCTGGCTCGCGGTGTGGGGAGCGAACGAGGGCATCCCGCTGCGGGCGCTCGTCGGCCCGGGCGTGCCCATCCTCTGCCTGGGACACACGCCTCCCCAGGACTACGAGGCCGCCGTGGCGGCCGACCTGCGCCTCACCCTGTACGACGCCTCCGCCATCCCCGGGCTGGCGCGCGCCGCCCGCGCCCAGGGGCGGACGGCCCGCGTCCACCTGAAGCTCGAGACCGGCACGCACCGGCAGGGGCTCGAGATCGACGACGCGGTGACCCTCGCTCGCGTCGTCGCCGCCGAGCGCAACGTGGAGCTGGAGGGGCTCTCGACCCACTACGCCGACATCGAGGACACCACCGATCACGGCTACGCCGACGCGCAGCTGGCCCGGTTCACGGAGGGTGTCGAGCGGGTCTCCGCCGCCGGACAGCGCCCGTCGGTCCGGCACACCGCCTGCTCGGCGGCGGCCATCCTCTTCCCGCGCACCCACTTCGACATGGCCCGGGTCGGCATCGGCCTCTACGGGCTCTGGCCGTCGCGGGAGACCCTGGTCTCGGCGCGGGAGCGGGGGCTGGCCGGCTTCGCCCTCGAGCCGGTGATGACCTGGAAGGCGCTCCTGGCCCAGGTGAAGGACGTCCCGGCCGGCGGCTACGTGGGATACGGGCGGACCTGGCGGGCGCTGCGGCGCACGCGCATCGCCGTCGTCCCGGTGGGCTACTTCGAGGGCTACTCGCGCGCGCTCTCGTCCCGGGCCCACGTGCTGGTGCGGGGCCACCGGGCCCCGGTGCTCGGGCGCATCTGCATGAACATGTTCATGGTGGACGTGACCGACGTCCCCGGGGCCGAGGCCGGCGACGTGGCCGTCCTGCTCGGGCGGGACGGCGAGGAGGTCGTGACCGCCGAGGCCCTGGCCGGATGGGCCGGGACCATCCACTACGAGATCACGACGCGGGTGAACCCCCAGCTGCCCCGCATCGCCGTGAACGTCCGCTGACGCGCGGGCCGGGCCCGCGCCCTATTTCACCCAGGGTGAAATGGCCTTGAACTCGGGCGTGGCGGCCTGGTGCAGCAGGTCGAAGATGGCGGTCTCGGCGGTGGTCACCGTGGCCCCGGCCTGCCGGGCCAGCTCCAGCCCGCGGACCCGGTGCTCCTCCGTCCGGCTCGACACCGCGTCGGCGCAGACCTGCACGTCGTAGCCCATGGCGACCAGGTCGCGCGTGGTCTGGAAGACGCAGACGTGCGTCTCCATGCCGGTGATCACCACCTGCTTGCGCCCGGTGGTCTCCAGCGTGCGCTGGAAGACGGGATCCGCGCCGCAGGAGAAGTGGACCTTCTCGAGCGGAGGGGAGGGGAGCAGCTCGGCCAGCTCGGGGATGGTGCGCCCCAGCCCCTTCGGATACTGCTCGGTGGCGAGCACCGGCAGCCCGAGCGTCTTCCCGCAGTGGATGAGGGCGCGGGCGTACTTCACCAGGCGGGCGAGGGTCTCGGGCGGCATGGCCGGCGTGAGCCGGTCCTGCACGTCGACGACGAGGATCACCGTGCGGTCGCGATGGAGCTTCGGATGGGGGGCGGACATGGTTCCTCCGGTCAGACGGCGTAGCCAGCGGCGCCCGAGGCCGCGGCGGACTCGGGGTCGATGGCCACGTCCACGCAGTACACCGTTCCCGAGGCGAAGGCGCGGTCGAGGGCCGGCGCGAGGTCGGCGGGATCGTCGACGTGCTCTCCCTTGCCGCCGAACGCCTCCACCACCCGGTCGTAGCGGGTGGGGGCGAGCCGCGTGGCCGGGCTCTTGTCCTCGCCGTACATGCTCCGCTGCGGGATCAGGATCTGGCCCCAGGCCGCGTCGTTTCCGACGACGACCACCATGGGCAGCTTGAACCGCACCGCGGTCTCGAAGTCGAAGCCGTTCAGGCCGAACGATCCGTCGCCCTGGATGACCACCACCGGACGATCCGGGGCGTGGAGCCGGGCCGCCATCGCGAACGGAGCCCCGACTCCCAGGCACCCGAGCGGACCCGGGTCGAGCCAGCGGCCGGGACGCGTCAGCTGGATGCTCTTGGCCGCCACGGCCACGACGTTCCCGCCGTCGGCGACGAAGGTGACGTCGCCGGCGCGCCGGGCCGCGGCGTCGATCTCCTTGCCGAGCCGGAAGTGGTGGATGGGGCGCTGGTCGCTCCCCTCGAAGGCCGCCTGCCGGTGCGAGCTTGCGGGACTCGCTCTCGCGCAGCTTCTGGCGCCACGCGGGGGCGCCCGGGACCGCCTTCGAGCCCGCCTCGAGCTGCACGAGCACGCTGCGGGAATCGCCGACGATGCCCACGTCGATGGGGCGGTTGCGCCCGATCTCGGCGGCGTCGATGTCCACCTGGATCACCTTCACCCCGGCGGCGAAGGTGGGCTCCGAGCCGTAGCCCACGCGGAAGTCGAGCGGGGTCCCCACGAGCAGCACCACGTCGGCCTCGCCGAGCGCCTCCTTGCGGGTGTGCTGGAAGAACTCGGCGTGGTCCGGCGGCAGGCAACCGCGCCCCATGCCGTTCAGGTAGACCGGGATGCCGGTGCGACGGGCCAGCTGATCGAGGGCCAGGGAGGCGTCGTCCCACCAGATCGACGAGCCGCCCAGGATCACCGGCCGCTCGGCCCCGGCGAGGAGCGCGATGGCCGCCTCCACCCGGTGCGGGTCGCCCGGCGAGCGGGCGTCGGTCCGGTAGTGGGTGATCCCGTCGGCGATCGCCGCGTCGGCGCCGTTCGAGAGGACGTCCCAGGGGATCTCCAGGAAGACCGGCCCGGGTCGGCCGGCGCGGGCCACGCGGAAGGCCTTGGCCAGGTAGCTCGGGAGCAGCTCCGGCGAGGGCACCCGATCGCTCCACTTGGTGATGCCCTGGAAGAGCTGCGTCTGGGGCATCTCCTGGAGGGAGCCGCGCCCCTGGTTGAAGGTGGGGGCGGCTCCGCCGATGAGGAGGAGCGGGGAGTTCGCCGCCCAGGCGTTGGCGACGCCGGTCACCGCGTCGGTGACGCCCGGGCCCGCGGTCACGATGGCGACGCCCACGCCGCGCGACAGGCGGGCCCAGGCGTCCGCGGCGTGCGCCGCGGCCTGCTCGTGGCGGGTGTCGACGATCCGGATTCCCTCCTCGACCAGCCCCACGTAGATGGGCGCGATGTGGAGGCCGGAGAGGGTGAAGACCGTGTCCGACGCCCTCCTTCTTCAGCATCCGGGCGACGAGCTGGCCACCGGTGAGCATGTCCATGCGAGCGTCCCTCCGACCGAGCGGGGTGAAAACGACGAGCCCCGCGCGCCTTTCGACGTGCGGGGCTCGGGGATGCGGTTCGCGCTCTCGCGCGCCGGGCGCTAGCCCTTGCGGAACCGGGACAGGTTCGCGGGCAGCTCGGCGAGCGGCGGGAAGGTCTTGTCGGCGTGCAGCGTCGCCAGCTTGGCGTAGTTCTGCTCCTCGGTCTCCGGGCGGGCCGGGTCCGGAACGCAGCAGTCGACCGGGCAGACCGCGGCACAGGCCTCCTCGTCGTGGAAGCCCACGCACTCGGTGCACAGGTCGGGGTTGATGATGTAGATGTCATCCCCCTGGCTGATCGCGCCGTTCGGGCACTCGGGCTCGCACGCGCCGCAGTTGATGCACTCCTCGGTGATGATGGTCGCCATGGGTCTCGTCTCTCCTCGAGTTTTCCCGATCCGGTCCGGGAGATGGGTTATCCGACGGAGCCAGCGTTCGCGTCAAGGGGCGGGATCCCGGCGCTTCCCCCGCGCCCGCCGGGCCGGGATGGGGTATGGAGAGCGGCGAACGGCACGGACATGGCAAAGCCCTACGACCCCAAGGATTGATTCTACCAGAAGGCCAAGGAGCAGGGCTTCCGGGCCCGGTCGGCCTTCAAGATCGAGGAGATCCTCCGCCGGCAGAAGCTGCTCGGCAAGGGCGGCTCGGTGCTCGACCTGGGGGCCGCGCCGGGTGGATTCCTGCAGATCCTGGCCGAGGTGGTGGGGCCGCGGGGGGTCGCCCTCGGGGTGGACATCGTGGCCATGGATCGGTTCCCCCAGCCCTGGGTGAGGACCGCCGTGGTCGACCTGCTGGCCCCGGACGCCCTGGACCGGATCCGCGCCATCCACGCCGGCCGGTTCGACCTGGTGACGAGCGACATGGCGCCGAAGACCATCGGGGTGAAGGTCACCGACGAGGCCCGGTCGCTCGAGCTGGCGCGCATGGCGCTGTCGGTCGCGGGCGACACCCTCAAGCTCGGGGGGGCCTTCGTCGTGAAGGTCTTCATGGGCGGCGACTTCCCCATCTTCCAGAAGGAGATGAGGGCCCACTTCGGGAAGGTCGACGTCGTTCGCCCCGAGGCCACCCGGGAGCGAAGCTTCGAGGTCTACGTGGTCGGGCGCGACTTCAAGGCCTGAAGAGGGGCCCGGTCCGGGTTCCCCCCGAAATCGCCGCCCGAGGCCGACCGGGAAGGGCGTAGCGTGACGGGAGGTGGAGGGCCCGGAAGGGGGGACCGCCATGCCCGTCCCGAAGCCGGCCTTCGAGGCGGTGGGGATCACCAAGGTCTACCGGATGGGCGAGGTGGAAGTTCACGCCCTCCGCGGGGTCGACCTGCGCGTCTGGGACGGGGAGTTCGTGGTGATCCTGGGCCCCTCGGGATCCGGGAAGTCGACCCTGCTGAACGTCCTGGGCGGGCTCGACGCGCCCACCGCCGGCGTGGTGCGGTACCGGGAGCACGACCTCGCCCACCCCGACGATCGGGCCCTCACGGCCTACCGCCGCGAGCACGTGGGGTTCGTCTTCCAGTTCTACAACCTGGTCCCGAGCCTCACGGCGCGGGAGAACGTCGCGCTCGCCGCCGAGATCGCGCCGCGCCCCCTGGCCGCCGAGGACGCGCTCGAGCGGGTCGGGCTCTCCCACCGGATGGATCACTTCCCGTCCCAGCTCTCGGGCGGGGAGCAGCAGCGCGTGGCCATCGCCCGGGCCATCGCCAAGCGTCCCGACGTCCTGCTCTGCGACGAGCCCACCGGCGCCCTCGACGCAGCCACCGGGCGCTCGGTGCTCGAGGTGCTCGACCGGGTGAACCGCGAGCTCGGCACCACGGTGGCGGTGATCACCCACAACGCCTCCATCGCCGGGATGGCCGACCGCGTGGTCCGCATGGCCGACGGCCTGGTGGCGCGGGAGGAGCGCAACGCGCGCCGGGCCTCGCCCTCGGAGATCTCCTGGTGACGGCGCTCCAGCGAAAGCTCTGGCGGGACCTGGCGCGCACCCGCGGGCAGGGCATCGCCATCGCGTCGCTGGTCGCCTGCGCCGTCGCCACCTTCGTCGCCTCCGTGTCGACCTGGCGGGCCCTCCAGCGAACCCAGGACGCGCTCTACGAGTCCCACCGGTTCCCGCACCTCTTCGTCGAGCTGACGCGTGCCCCGGAGCCGGTGGCCGGCCGGATCGCCGCGCTGCCCGGGGTCGCGATCGCCGAGACCCGGGTCGTGTTCGACGTCCTCCTGGACGTCCCCGGACTGCCCGAGCCGGCCAGCGCCCTGCTGCGCTCGGTCCCCGACGACGGCGAGCCGCGGCTCGACCGCCTGCACATCCGTCAGGGCCGGTCGGTGGCGCCCGGCGCCTCCGGCGAGGTGGTGGCGAGCGAGAGCTTCGCGATCGCCAACCGGCTCGCTCCCGGAGACCGGATCTCGGCGGTCATCGACGGGCGCTGGAAGGCGCTCCAGATCGTGGGCATCGGGGGATTCGCCGGAGCAGATCTTCACCGTGCGTCCAGGCGGCATCCTGAACGACGACGTGCACTACGGGGTCCTCTGGATGTCGAGGGAGGCGCTCGCCGCGGCGCTCGACCTCACCGGAGCCTTCAACTCGCTGGCGGTCCGGCTGGCGCCCGGCGCCGCGGAGGCGCCAGTCATCGCAGCCATCGACCGGCTGCTCTTGCCCTACGGAGGCAGGGGAGCCTACGGCCGGGAGCTGCAGACGTCGCACCGGCTGGTGACGGACGAGATCTCGCAGCTGCGGGTGATGGCCACCACCATCCCGGTGGTGATCCTGGGGGTGGCGTCCTTCCTGCTCGCGCTCGTCCTCTCCCGCCTGGTGGCCACCCAGCGCATGCAGATCGGGACGCTCAAGGCGCTCGGCTACGGAAACGGCCAGGTGGGGCGGCACTTCGCGTCGCTCGCGCTCGTGCTGGTGGCCATCGGGGCCGCCGTGGGGATCGGCGGCGGGTACTGGATGGGCGAGGCGCTCGCCCGGCTCTACGCCCGCTACTACCGCTTCCCGGTCATCCTCTACGAGGTCGAGCCCGGGGTCGCGCTCCTCGGGGTGGTCCTCTCGGCCTTCGCGGCGCTCGCCGCGGTCTCCGGTGCCGTCCGTCGCGCGGTCCGGCTCGCCCCGGCCGAGGCGATGCGACCCGAGGCGCCGCCGACCTTCCGCCCCGGCCCGGCGGAGCGCATGGGGCTGGGGCGGATCCTCCCGCCCGTCGGCCGGATGGTGCTGCGGGACCTGGAGCGCCGCCCGGTCCGGGCAGCCCTCTCGGCGGTGGGGATCGGCGCCGCGGTGGGCTGCACGATGGTGGCGGCCTTCGCCCGCGATGCCTCCCTCGTGCTGGTGGAGCACCAGTTCGGGCGGGTCGCCAGGGAGGATGCCGCCGTCCAGTTCGCGCGTGCGCTCGACGCCCGGGCGATCCGGGAGCTCCAATCGCTCCCCGGCGTGATCGACGCCGAGGCGTTCCGGGCCCTTCCCGCCACGCTGCGCTCCGGGCACAGGAGCTACCGCACGGCGGTCCTGGGGCTCGATCCCGGATCGCGCCTGCACCAGGTGGTGGACGTCCGCCGCGGGAGCGTCGAGGTGCCGCCGTGGGGCCTCCTGCTCAGCCGGCATCTCGCCGGGCGGCTGCGGGTGGGTCCGGGAGATCCGGTCCGCCTCGAGTTCCAGGAGGGCGCGCGCCGGAGCGCCGAGGTTCCGGTGGTCGCGCTGGTGGACGACCTGATGGGCGTGCAGGCGGTGATGGATCGAGGCGTCCTGAACCGCATGGCCGGCGACGGCGCGCTCGCGTCCGGGGCCTTCCTCTCGACCGACCCGGCGGCGACCGCCGACCTGTACCGCCGCCTGCTCGGCATGCCCCGCGTGGCGGGAGTCGCGCTGGGCGAGGCGACCCGCAGGTCCGTCGAGCGGATGCTGGAGGACAGCCTGCTCTGGTTCACCGGGCTCCTCACGTTCTTCGCCGTCGTCATCGCGGTGGGGGTGGTCTACAACGGCGCGCGCCTGGCCCTCGCGGAGCGGGAGCGCGAGCTCGCGACGCTGCGCGTGATCGGGTTCACCCGGGGCGAGGTCTGGCGGATTCTCGCTGGGTGAGCTCGTCGTGCAGGTCCTCCTCGGCGTTCCCCTCGGATGGCTGGTCGGATGGGGCTTCGTGGAGCTGACCGCGGCGGCGACCGCATCCGACCTGATGCGACTCCCGGCCGTGATCACCCGGGCCAACGCGGCAGCCGCCACGGGAGTCGTGCTGCTCGCGGGCGCCACGGTGGCCCTGTGGTCGCGTTCCTGGCTGGGCCGGCTCGACCTGGTCTCGGTCCTCAAGGCGAAGGAGTGAGCGCATGAAGACGAGGCGAGTCATCGCGTACGCCACCGTCGCCGCGCTGGGGATCGCGGGAGCGGCCGTGGCGCTCTGGCCGAGGGCGCTGGAGGTCGAGGTCGCACCGGTGACGCGCGGGCCCATGCAGGTGACGGTGGAGGGGCCAGGCAAGGTCCGGGTGCGGGACCGCTTCGTGATCGCGGCGCCGGTGAACGGCCACCTGGATCGGACGGCCCTGAGGGCCGGCGACGAGGTCCGGGCCGGCCAGGTGGTCGGCACGGTCTTCCCCAGCACGCCTTCCCCCATCGACGACCGCACCCGCAGCGAGCTCCGGGCCCGGCTGGCAGCGGCGCGAGCAGCCGAGGTCGAGGCCCAGGCGGCCCAGGAGCGCGCCCGTCCACGCGTCCAGCCAGGCCGGGCGGGAGCGGGACCGGGTGCGGTCGCTCGCCGCCGGCGGATCCGCGACCCCGCGGGACCTGGACGCGGCGGAGTCGGCCGCGGAGGAGGCCGGCCACGCGGCGGAGATGGCCGGTGCGGCGCTGCAGCGCGCCCGTCGCGAGACCCAGGCCACGGCGGCGCTCCTCGAGGCCCGCGGCGGCCACGGCGTGGGCGGCACCCCGGTTCGCTCGCCCGCCGCCGGGAGGGTGCTGCGGGTCCTCCAGGAGAGCGAGGGTCCGGTCGCGGCCGGAGCGCCGCTCCTCGAGGTCGGCGATCCCCTCCGGGTCGAGCTGCGGATCGACCTCCTCACGACCGACGCGGTCCGCGTGAAGCCCGGCGACCGGGTGGACCTCGTGAACTGGGGAGGCGACCGCGTCCTTCCTGGACGGGTCCGGCTCGTCGAGCCCTCGGCGTTCACCAAGGTCTCGGCGCTCGGCGTGGAAGAGCAGCGCGTGTACGTCCTCGCGGATCCGGCCGCGCCGGGCGCGTGGGCGCCGCTGTCCGACGGCTACGCCGCCGACGGCCGCATCGTCGTCGCGGAGAAGGCGGACGTGCTCCGCGTCCCGGCCGGCGCGCTCTTCCGCCACGCGGGCGGCTGGGCCGTCTTCGCGGTGGAGGGTGGGGTGGCCCGGCTCCGGAAGATCCGGGTCGGCGACGGGAGCGGGACGGTCTTCGAGGTGCTGGATGGGCTCGCCCCGTCCGAGGTCGTGCTGGTGCACCCCGGCGACAAGGTGGCCGACGGGGTGCGCGTGCGGGCCGTGGCCGGGTAGGGTCAGCCCAGGCGAAGCCTGGCGAAGTGGCGCTTGCCCACCTTGACCAGGTACTCGCCGGCGCCGAGCGGCGCCTGCGGATCGCTGGCCCGCTCCCCGTTCACGGTCACCCCGCCCTGCGACACGAGGCGGCGGGCCTCGCTGCGGGACGAGGCGAGCTTCGCGTCGGCGAGCGCCGCGGCCAGGGGGATCGAGGCCTGCCCCGCCAGCGACAGCGCCACCTCGGCGACGTCCTCCGGCGTCTCGCGCCGGGCGTGGACCTGCTCGAAGTGGGCCTCGGCCTGCCGGGCGGCCTCCGCCCCGTGGAAGCGCTCCACGATCTCCTTGCCGAGCGCGACCTTGGCGGCCTTGGGGTGCCCGGCGCGGAGCGCGGCGATCTCGAGCGCTGGTGCGTGCCGAGAGCAGCTCGTAGTAGCGCCACATGAGGTCGTCGGACACCGACATGAGCTTGCCGAACTGCTCCTCGGGCGCGTCGGCGACCCCGACGTAGTTGCCGAGCGACTTGGACATCTTGTCGCCGTCGATCTTGCCGGTGGCCGGGTCCAGCTTCGCGTCGAGCCCCTCCAGGATGGGGCCGGTGAGCACGATCTGCGGCGTGAGCCCGTACTGGTGCATGAGCGCGCGTCCGACGAGCAGGTTGAAGAGCTGGTCGGAGGATCCGAGCTCGATGTCGCACTTCAGGGCGACCGAGTCGTATCCCTGGGCGAGCGGGTAGAGGAACTCGTGGATCGAGATGGGGGTGTTGCCGGTGTAGCGCTTCTTGAAGTCGTCCCGCTCCAGCATGCGGGCCACGGTGTGGCGGCTGGCCAGCCGCACCACGTCGGCGAACGTCATGGGGCCGAGCCACTCGGAGTTGAAGCGGACCTCGGTCTCGGCGGGGTCGAGGATCTTGAAGACCTGCTTCTTGTAGGTCTCGGCGTTGGCGAGGATCTGCTCGCGGGTGAGCGGCGGCCGGGTGGCGTTGCGCCCGGTGGGGTCCCCGATCATCCCGGTGAAGTCGCCGATGAGGAAGATGACGGTGTGGCCGAACTGCTGGAACCGGCGCATGCGGGAGATGAGCACGGTGTGGCCGAGGTGGAGGTCGGGCGCGGTGGGGTCGAAGCCGGCCTTCACGCGGAGCGGAACCCCGGTGTCGTAGGACTTCTGCAGCCGCTCGCGGAGATCCTTCTCCACGTGCAGGTCCACCATGCCGCGCGTCACCTCGCGGAACTGCTCCTCGGGGGTCGCGCTGCGGAGCCTCGGGTCGCCCAGTGCCATCCTCACTGCTCCTCGTCCTTTTCCTGGACCCGCTCGACGGAGCGGGCCTTCCCGGTGGATTCGTCGATGTCCACGATGGCGCCCTGCAGCCAGACGTCCCGCCGGGCCGGCTCGAACGGCACCGGGCGCTGGGTGAGGAAGCGCTCGAGCACGAGCTCCTTCTTCACGCCGATCACCGAGTCCCAGGGGCCGCACATCCCCACGTCGGTGACGAAGGCCGTGCCGCCCGGCAGCACGCGCGCGTCGGCGGTCTGCACGTGCGTGTGGGTGCCGAGCACCGCCGAGACCCGCCCGTCGAGGTACCAGCCCATGGCGTTCTTCTCGCTGGTGGCGTCGCAGTGCATGTCGACCAGGATCGCCTTGCACCCCTGCGACTTCAGCTCGGCGACCAGCCGGTCGGCGGCGCGGAACGGGTCGTCGAGGTCCTTCATGAAGACCCGTCCCTCGATGTTCACCACCCCGAGCTTGCGCCCGTCGGGCGTCTCGACCACGGCGTGGCCGCGGCCGGGCGCGCCCTGCGGGTAGTTGGCCGGGCGGAGCAGCCTCGAGCCCTTCGCCTCCAGGTAGGGGACGATCTCCCGCTTGGCCCAGATGTGGTTGCCGCTCGTGAGCAGGTTCACCTCGGCGGAGAGCAGCTCGTCGGCCGTCTCGGGGGTCACCCCCACGCCGTTGGCCGAGTTCTCCGCGTTCGCCACCACGAGGTCGATCCCGTGGCGGGAGATGAGGCGCGGCACGAGCCGCTTCACGGCCGTGCGGCCGGGCTTTCCGAAGACGTCGCCGAGGAAGAGGAGTTTCAAGGGGGCGGGATCTCCGCACGCGCCCGGGCAGGTGTCAACCGGGACCGCCGGCGGCCAGGAGGAGCCGCGCCTCGGTGACGACCGCGTCGAGCCGCTCGTCGTGGGGCTCGGCCGGAACGGCCGGGACGACCTGGGACTCGAAGGCGAGGCCGACGCGGAACGCTCCGGGCCGGATCCGGGCGAGGGTCGCGTCGTAGTGACCGCGGCCGCGCCCCAGCCGGCCCCCGCGCGCGTCGAAGGCGACTCCCGGGACGGCGACCAGGTCGATCTCGCCGGCCGGGACCGAGGGGGCGGTCGGGGGCGGCTCGAGCGTCCGGGCCGGTCCGGCCACCAGGTCGGAGGCCGGGCAGGCGGCGAAGTCCATGGCCTTCCCCGACGGAGAGAGCCTGGGCCAGACGACCCGCTTCCCCTCCGACGTGGCGCGGAGCGCGAGCCCAGCGGTGTCGACCTCCGCCCCCATCGACGCGTAGAGGGCCACGGTCCGGGCTCCGGACCAGGCGGGAAGGGACTCGAGGCGGGAGGCGATGGCGCGGGAGGCGGCGGCGCGCTCGTCCGGGGACAGGCTCGAGCGCGCGGCGATCATCCGCTCGCGGAGCGCGTGCTTCCGGACGGCGGCGGAGGTCGGGTCGGAGGGCAAGCGGAAGAAAAAAGAGCCCCCCGCGCAGGCCGTGTGGCTCGGTTGCTTGGACCTGTATTGCTACAGGTGGGGCACGTCGAAGTCCCGCGCGTAGGCTTCTCCCTTGAAGCATGGGAGCTTGCACATGAACGAGACCAGGTGCTCCTCTTTGTTCAGAGTCGGCCCAAACGACTCGAAGCCAATCACGAACCCAGCAGGGGGCAGGTCGAGATGCAGAAAGAGCGATAACCTCTCGAAATCACGAGAAGTTTGATAGATGGATCGTAGGGGCCGGGAAGGCCCCTGTCAAGCGATAGCGGAGCTACTTCGCGATCCCGACCTGCGAGAGCATCCAGGCCACCTCGAAGGCCCGGTCCCGCAGCGCGTCGTAGCGACCGCTCGCCCCGCCGTGCCCGGCCGGGTCGAGCTTGGTCTTCAGGAGGAGGGGGTTCGCGTCGGTCTTCAGGGTGCGGAGCTTCGCCACGTACTTGGCCGGCTCCCAGTACATGACCTGGCTGTCGTTGAAGCTCGTCGTGACGAGGATCGCCGGGTAGGCCCCGGCGGCCAGGTTGTCGTACGGGCTGTACGACCGCATGTAGTCGAACGCCGCCTTCTCGTTCGGGTTTCCCCACTCCAGATACTCACCCACCGTGAGAGGCAGGCTGGCGTCCATCATGGTGTTCATCACGTCCACGAAGGGGACCGCGGCGTGGACCGCCCGGAACAGGTCGGGCCGCTCGTTGACCACGGCCCCCATGAGCAGGCCGCCGGCGCTGCCGCCCTCGATGAGCAGGCGATCCTTCGACGTGAAGCGGTCGCGGACGAGCGCCTCGCCCACGTCGACGAAGTCGTGGAAGGTGTTCCGCTTCTTCAGGAGCATGCCGTCGTCGTGCCAGGCCTCTCCCATCTCGTCGCCGCCCCGGACGTGCGCGATGGCGAAGACGACGCCGCGGTCGAGCAGCGAGATGCGGGACGACGAGAACCCGGCCGGCATGCCGTAGCCGTAGGATCCGTATCCGTAGAGCCAGAGCGGGGCCGTGCCATCCTGGGCCACGCCCTTCCGGTGGACGACCGACACCGGGACCTTCGCCCCATCCCGGGCCGTGACCCACAGGCGGGCCGAGACGTAGCGGGCGGGGTCGTAGCCGCCCAGCACGGGATCCTGCTTCCGCAGCGTCCGGACGTGGGTCGCGAGGTCCTCGTCGAACACGGTGGGCGGGGTCACCAGGCTCTCGTACCGGTAGCGGAACGCGCCGGTGTCGAACTCCTGGAGCGGCGTGCCCCTCGCCACGTAGACCGGATCGGGGAAGGCGATCTCGCCCCAGGCCTTCCGGGCGAAGTCGTGGACGCGGAAGCGCGGGAGGCCGGCCTCCTGCGTGGTCACGACGAGGAAGTCGCGGAAGGGCTCGACGTCGACGATCTTCTCGCCGGGGCGCGCCGGGAGGAAGGGCTTCCAGTTCTTCATCGCCGGGTTCGCGACCGGGGCGGTCACCAGGCGGAAGTCCTTCGCCCCGTCGTTGGTGCGGATGTAGAAGACGCCGTCCCGGTGCTCCACGTCGTACTTGAGCCCCTTCTTGCGGGGGACGATCACGCGGAAGGAGCCGCCGGGCGTCCGGGCGTCGAGGACCCTCGTCTCCCAGGAATCGGTCGACATGGACACGGCGGCCAGGTAGCGGAGGTCCTTCGTCCGGCCCAGCCCCACCCGGAAGAGCTCGTCCTTCTCCTCGAAGAGCCGCACCGGCTCGGTCCCCGGCGAGAGGCGCCACACCGTGTCCGAGCGCTTCGTCGTGGCGTCCTCGGTCGTGAAGAAGAGGGTCGCCGAGTCGGCCGCCCACTCCGCGGCCGTCACCCGCCTCGGCCAGCGGGCCCGTGACGGCGCCCGTGCCGAGGTCCTTCACGAAGAGGTCGAACTGCCGGAACCCGGTGTCGTCGGTGGAGTAGAGGAGCTTCTTGCCGTCGTCGCTGACCGAGAAGGCGTCGAGCGCGATGAAGGGCTTCCCCTTCCCGAGCGCGTTCAGGTCGAGGATCACCTCCTCCGGGGCCGTCTCGCCGCAGGAGCAATCCTTCTCGACGGGGCGCCGCGCCCGGATGGGGTACTGAAGCCCCTCGACCGTGCGCTGGTAGTAGCAGAAGGCGCCGCGCCGCTGGGGCACGCCCAGGTCGGTCTGCTTCACCCGCGCCAGCATCTCGTCGTAGAGGGAGGCCGCGAAGGCGGCGACGGGCCTCGTCATCGCCTCGGTGTAGGCGTTCTCGGCCTCGAGGTAGGCGCGCACCTCGGGGTTCTCCTTCTCCCGAAGCCAGAACCAGGGGTCGTTCACGGCCTCGCCGTGCCAGGTCGAGACGTGGGCGCGGCGCGGAGCGACGGGGGCGGCCGTTGCGGCGGCGGCGGCAACCGGTGCCGCGGCGGGCGGCGGCGGCGGCCGGAGCGGCGGCGGGGACGGGGAGGGGAAGGATCGTCATGGCGAGGAGGACCGCGGCGGAGCCGGAGCGCGTGGGCATGGGGCGCGTTTCATGTGCGCGGCCCGGGTCGAGCGCAAGCGACCGCGGGGAGATCAGGGCGCGGCGAGCGCGTCGCGGACGCGGGCCACGAGGACCGGCATGACCCGCAGCGCGTGATCCACGTCGGCATCGGTGCTGCTCCAGCCGAGCGAGAGGCGGAGCGTGGCCCGGGCCTCGCCCACCGAGAGCCCCATCGCGGAGAGGACGTGGGACGGCGTGGTCGATCCGGACGTGCAGGCGGCGCCGGCGCTGGCGCAGATGCCCTCGAGGTCGAGGGCGATGAGGAGGGCCTCGCCGTCGGCGCCCGGAAGCGTGATGGAGAGGGTGTTCGGAAGCCGGGGCGCGCCGAGCCCGTTCACCCGGGCGCCCGGGACCGCCGCCAGGAGTCCGGCCTCGAGCCGGTCGCGGAGGCGTCGGATGCGCTCCCCCTCGGCGGCGAGCCCCGCCGTGGCGGCCTCGAGGGCGGCGCCCATGCCGGCGAGGCCCGGGAGGTTCTCCGTCCCGGCCCGCCGCCCGCGTTCCTGGTGCCCGCCGGCGATCGGCGCGAGGCGCACGCCGGGTGCGATCCAGAGCGCGCCCGCCCCCCGCGGGCCGCCGAACTTCTGGCTGGTGATGGCGGCGAGGTCGGCGCGGAGCGAGGGGAGGTCGACGGGGATCTTGCCGGCCGCCTGGACGGCGTCGCAGAAGAGGAGCGCCCCCGCCGCGTGGGCCAGGTCGGCGGCCTCGGCGACGGGTTGCAGGACGCCGGTCTCGTTGTTCGCGAGCATGCAGCAGACGAGCGCGGTCTCGGGGGTGACGGCGTGCCGGAGGACCTCCAGGTCCACCACGCCCGCGCGGTCCACGGGCACGACCTGCACCGGGGTGCCGTGGCGCGCCAGGTCGCGGGCCAGGTCGAGGACGCAGGGGTGCTCGACCGCGGTGACGACGAGCGCCGTCCGTCCCTCGGGGGCGGCGCCGAGCACCCCGCGAATGGCGAGGGTGGCCGACTCGGTGGCGCCGGACGTGAAGACGAGGTCGCGCCCGGCCACGCCGAGCGCCGCGGCCACCTGCGCGCGCGCCTCGTCGAGGAGGGCGCGCGCCTCGCGTCCGGCCGCGTGGACGGAGGAGGGATTCCCGAAGGCCGAGAGGGCGCGGGCCACCGCCGCCGCGGCTTCCGGGCGGACCGGCGTGATCGCGTTGTGATCGAGGTAGGTCACACCAGCCGGCGCGGACGGGAGCCCTGCTCGCCGAACTCGCGAAGGAACGAGCGGAAGATCCCCTGGAGGAGGCGCTTGCGGGCCGCCGCGGGCATCCGCTTGAGCGGGAGGCGTGCGCCCGCCATCGACCCGTGTCCGCCCGCCGCCCCGCCGTGCGCCTCGATGATCTCGCGGATCATCTTGCCGGCGTTCATGCGCCGGTCGCGCGTGCGCAGCGAGAAGTAGAGGCTGCTGCGGTACTCCCCGACGGCCAGCGACCACTTCACGTCGCCCATGGACAGGAACCGGTCGGCCACCTCGGCGACCAGGTCGGGATAGTAGACCTTGCCGAGATCGCAGAGCACCGCGTCGCCGTGGATGCGCGCCTTCTCGACCGCCGCGTGGAAGAGCCGGAAGTAGTCCTCCGGGAGGCGCGGGTGCTCGATCTGGGAGAGGGCCTGCGAGTCGGCCTTGGGGAAGAGCCAGAGGTAGGCCTCGACGTCCGGCTCGGTGGTCTCCCGCTCCAGGTCCCGCGTGTCGGACTTGATCCCGTAGAAGAGGGCGGTGGCGATGGCGGAGGGGACCGGGAGGCCGCTCGCCCGCAGGTAGTCGGTGACCACCGTGGAGGTGGCCCCGGTGTCGCGCCCCACGTCGGCGACCACCGCGAGCCGGGTCTCCGGCCGCTCGGGGTGGTGGTCGATGACCACGTCCGGGAAGTGGGCCGCCGGCAGGGAGTGGTTCCCCTGCTCGGGCTGCGTGTCCACCATGGCGATGAGGTCGTAGTCGTCGAAGACCACGCGGGAGAGCGGGACGACCGGGAGCCGAAGGACCTTCACGAGCGCCCGGTTCTCGGCCCGGCCGACGATGCCGCCGTAGGCCACCACCGCCTCGACGCCGGCGGTCTGCTCGAGCAGCCAGGCCAGCGCGACGCCCGACGCCAGCGAGTCCGGGTCGGGATTGTCGTGGGTGAGGATGAGGGCCTTGTGGTGCCCCCGGGCGAACTCGACGAGCCGGTCGAGCCGGGCGCGGACCTCGTCGCGCGAGCTTCCGCCCAGGCGGACGCGCGTCCGGGTGCGCGAGCCGCTGGCCCGCTTCCGGTGGGTGAGCTCTTCGCGGGTCATCGCAGGAGGGACCGGAGGACCTGGAGGTTCTCCCGGAAGTTCATCTCGGTCTCCAGGAAGGCCGGCAGCTTCGCGAAGCGCCGGTCGTTCACCAGGCGGCGGAAGGGCTCCCGGCCCAGCGTGCCCTGTCCGATGTGCTCGTGGCGGTCGACGCGGCACCCCAGGGGCTTCTTGCAGTCGTTCAGGTGGAACGCCGAGAGGTGGTCGAGGCCGATCACCCGGTCGAACTCCGCGAAGGTCGCGTCGTAGCCCTCGGCGGTGGCCAGGTCGTAGCCGGCCGCGTAGGCGTGGCAGGTGTCGAAGCAGACCCCGACCCGGCGGCGGGCCGCGCCCGGCACCGCGTCGCGGATGGCCGCGACCTGCTCGAAGCGCCAGCCGAGGGACTTCCCCTGTCCGGCGGTGATCTCCACGCAGAGGCGGACCCGACCCTTCACCGAGTCGAGCGCCCGCTCCATGCCCTCGGCGGCGAACGCGAGCCCCTGCTTCTCGTCCGGGTTGCTCCCCGGATGGAAGATGAGGAGCGCGATCCCGAGCTGCTCGCAGCGCGCCAGCTCGTCCCCGAGGGCGCCCCACGACTTCTCGCGGAGCTCCCGATCGGGGGAGGCGTGGTTGGCGAGGTAGATGGAGTGGGCGGCCGACGGCATGCCGGTCCGCTTGGCCTCCGAGCGGAACCGGTCGACCTCGTCGTCCTCGACGGGCTTCGACGCCCAGCCCCTCGGGTTGCGGACGAAGATTTGCACGGCCTCGGCGGTGTCCTGCTCGGCGCGCTCGAAAGCGCGGGACACCCCACCAGCGATGCCCTCGTGGGCGCCCAGGATCATGCGGGGCACCTCATACACCAAGCCCCCCGGTACCGCCACGGGCAGAAGGCCGGTTTGCGGGCCGTACCGCGGCCGGGGGTGACCCTATCGGGCCGACCGGCGGGCGCGGGAGGGCGGCGCCTCGGCGAAGTGCTTCTCGGCGTGCCCGAGCGCGTTGTCCATGGCCTCGAGCATCAGGTCGCGGAGGACCGCCTCGGGCATCTTGAAGGAGTCGTAGTAGCGCTGCCGGTCGATGGAGTGGATCACGCAGGGAAGGAAGCCACCGCGGATCAGGTAGAGATTCGCCAGGAGCCGCGCCACCTTGCCCGAGCCGTCGGTGTACGGATAGGCCTGCATGAAGCCGTGCTGGACGCGGGCCGCCTGGACGACCGGGTGCGACTTCTTGAACTCGGACGAATCGGTGCCGTCGAGGACCTTCGTCAGCATGGCCGCGATCCGGGGCGGCTGGGCGATCTCGTGGAAGTAGGCGCGGTGAAGGGGCATGTCCTTGCGGAACTCGGACAGGCCCTTGCTCTGGATGTTGGCGTGAAGGGTCTCGTGGAGCTTCTTCACGAGGGTCAGGTTCACCTTCGGCTGCTTCTTCGCGGCCTCCGCGCGCACCAGGTCGATGGCGGCCTTGTGGTTGCGGACCTCCTGGAGGACCCCGATCACCATCGCGTCGGCCACGGGCTGCGGAGCGGCGAGGCCGGCCACCAGTTCCTGGACCGTGTAGATGACCCCTTCGAGGGCGTTCTCGTGGTAGACCCAGGAAAGCTCGTACTTCTGCAGGAAATCAGCAGCGATTTCCGGCTCTTCCTCCATTCGCTCGTTCAGGTCCTGGGTTCGGTCGTCGAGGTCGAGGTAACGGGTTCGCATCTCGGTTGCTCCGCTCAAGTATTCAGAAATAGGAAAGTTTTACCCGTTTGGGGTCATGGGGATTTAACCGCTGATTCCCCCGTCGCAAGGGCGAACGCACCGCAGCGCGGGCTATTCCCGGCGGGGGAACGACGGAGGGAAAGTCGGTGCGCGGGTCAGCGGCGCCGGCGGGACGCTCCGCGAGCCGCCGCGGCCGGGGCCGGCTTGCGCTTGGCCGCTCCCCGGGTCGGGCGAGTGGGGCTCTCCGGACGGCTCTTCGGACGACGAGCCGGGGCAGACTTGCGCGCCTTGGGCGGGCGGGTCGCCTCGAGGTGCGGGGCCTGGAAGAGCCACCCCTTGGGCGGCGCGCGCTTGCCGCGCTGGATGCCGGTCAGGACCTCGTAGATGCGGCGCGTGTGGGGACCGATGTGCCCGTCGCCGACGCGAAGCTGGGTCCCGTCGTCGAAGACGTAGGTGCCGACGGCCGAGACGACCGCCGCCGTCCCGAACCCGCCCGCCTCGGTGATGGCGCCGGACCGCACGTCGTCGAGGAACGCCTCGACGGGGATTCGCGCCTGGCCGGCCTCCACCCCGAGCTCGCGCTTGCCGAGCTCGAGGACCGACTCGGACGTGATGGAGCGGAGGATGGTCTCGGTGAATGTGGGGATGACGACCGACCCGTCGCGGGTGACGTGGTAGTGGTTCATCGCGCCGGCTTCCTCGATGTACGTGTCGGTCACGTCGAGGAAGAGGACCTGGCTCGCACCGTGCTCGTGGGCCACGTGGCCCGCCATGAGCGACGCCGCGTAGTTCCCGCCGGTCTTGAACGCGCCCGTCCCGCCCGGCGCCGCCCGGTGGAAGCGGCGGGTCACCAGCAGCTTCACCGGCTCCCGGAAGCCGGCCGGGTAGTAGGGGCCGCTCGGGGAGAGGAAGACGCAGAAGGTGTAGCGCGAGCTGGGCTTCACTCCTAGTGCGTCCTGGGTCCCGAAGACGAACGGGCGGATGTAGAGGGAGGCCCCCTCCTGGTGCGGCGCCCACAGCCGCTCGACGTCGAGGAGCGCGAGGATGGCCTGGACCTGGTCGTCCTCCGGGATGGGCGGGAT
The DNA here is from genome assembly GCA_963766715.1 of uncultured delta proteobacterium. Taxonomy (GTDB): domain Bacteria; phylum Myxococcota; class Myxococcia; order Myxococcales; family Anaeromyxobacteraceae; genus CAIOAK01. The sequence continues at coordinate 188,168 of CAVYBH010000013.1, read as the reverse complement.
GAGGACGCCCGCCCCGGAGCGGTTCAGCCGCGCCGCGTTCTTGTCGATGCGGAAGGCGTGGATCTCGCCGTCCTCGTGCAGGAAGGCCTTGGCGCCCTCGAAGATCTCCTGGGCGTAGTGGAGGACCACGGCGCCCGGGGCCAGCGAGAGGGGCCCGTAGGGGACGATGCGCGGGTCGATCCACTGCCCGTCCTCGTAGTCCATGAGGAACATGTGGTCGGTGCGCAGCTGGCCGAAGGAGAGGGTTCCCTCCGGCCGGAAGGGGGACGTCCGCCGCTGGGAGCGGGGTTTCAGGTCGTATCGGATCTTCATGGTCGCGCGCCTCCCGGGGTCCCCATGCATAACGGTGCCGCGCGTCGAAGGGAAGGGCTGCCGATCCCCCGGCTTCCTCACGCCGAGACGGCGTCCAGGAAGGCGGCGCGCACGGCGTCGGTGATCCGGCCGTAGTCGGCCAGCAGCCGGGCGCCCGGGTCCTCGCCGTGGTAGCCGAGCCGGCGCGCCAGCTGGGCGAGGGCGCGGCCCCCGGCCGGCAGGTAGTCGATGCCGTAGTCGTGGACGATGCGCATCCGCGTGGCGAGGCGGCGGTGGAACTCGTAGCCCTGGGCCAGCGCGTCGTAGGTCCCCTCCCGGAGGAGCCCGGCCCCGCGCAGCAGCCGGAGCGCCTCGGGCGTCCCGGGAGTGCGGATCGAGGGGAAGTCGTGCCCGTGGGCCAGCTGGAGGTACTGGACGGCGAACTCGATGTCGACGATGCCGCCTCGTCCCACCTTGGGGTTCTTTCCCTTGGCGGCCTCCTTGCCGATCTCGCTCTCCATCCGTTCCCGCATGCGGACCACCTCGGCGGCCAGCGCGGCGCGATCGACGGCGGTCCCGAAGAGCACGGGCTCGAGCACCTCGCGGCGGACCCGATCGAAGAAGGCGGCGTCCCCGGCGGCGAACCGGGCGCGGAGCAGGGCCTGGCGCTCCCAGAGCTGGCTGCGGACCTGGGGGCCTTCGGGGCTGGCGAGGTGGTAGCGGGCGAAGCCCTGGTCGCTCGTGACGAGCGCCCCCTGGTTGCCGCTGGGGCGCAGCCGGGTGTCGATCTTGTAGAGGAACCCCTCCCGGAGCGGCATCTGGAGGAACGACAGGAAGCGCTCGGCGAGGCGCGCGTAGAGGGTGTGCGCGGTGGATTGCCCCGGGGAACCGGTCTCCCCCGGCCCGGTCGCCGGATACAGGAAGATGAGGTCGAGGTCGGAGTGGTAGCCCAGCTCCCGCCCGCCCAGCTTGCCGAGGGCCATCACGGTGAGCCGCCCCGGCGGCATCCGCCCCTTGGCCCGCGCCTCCTCCTCGGCCAGCTCGAGGGCCGCTCCGAGGAGCGCCTCGGCCAGGTCGGAGAGCTGCTCGGCCACGCTGGACAGGCGGATGCTCCCCGCGATGTCGTGCATGGCGATCCGGAGCACCTCCTCGTTCTTGTAGCGCCGCAGCTCGGCCAGCTTCCGCTCCAGCGCCTCGTCGATCTGGGTGTCCGGCGGGACGGTGGCCAGGCGCGACGCGATCTCCTCGCGGAAGCCGGGGAGCGCCTTCTCCAGGACCACCTGGTCGTCCCGGATGAGCTGGTCCACCAGCTCCGGGTGGCGCAGGAAGCGCTTGGAGAGGAAGTCGGAGGTCCCGAAGAGCGAGACCAGCTGGCGGGCCACCCGCGGGGAGTCGCGCAGGATCCGGAAGTAGGTCTCGGCCGACTGGAGGGCCGCCGCGAACTCGGAGAGGTGCGCGATGGCCTGGTCCGGGTCGGGCGTGGCGGCCACCTCGGTGAGCAACGCCACCGCGGCGGCGGGATCTCCCATGCGCGAGAAGGGGGTGGAGCGGCGGGCCAGCGCGTCGATGGCGGCGATGGCCTGGTCGGGGTTCCCGAAGCCCCGGCGGAGCGCGATCTCCTTGCGCCGCTCCGGCTCCACCTGCTGGTCGGCGAGCAGCGCCAGCTCGGGGTCGAGCGGGGCCGTGCCGCCCCCGGTCCCGAGGAGCCCGGCGAAGAGCGTCGACACCCGCTCCCGGTAGCCGGCCAGCGCGGCCTCGAACTTCTCCACGTCGGCGTAGCCCATCGACCGGGCCAGGCCGAGCCGCTCCTCGGGCGGCGGCAGCCGGTGGGTCTGGCGGCCGTCGACCATCTGGACCCGGTGCTCGGCCCGTCGCAGGAAGAGGTAGGCGTCGGAGATGGCGTCGCGGTCGCGGGCGGGGACGATGCCGGCGAAGAGGAGCCGGTCGAGGGCGCGGAGGACGGCTCGCTCCCGGATCCCGGGGTCGCGCAGCTTCCCGCCGTGGAGGAGCTGCAGGGCCGAGACGAAGAACTCGGCCTCGCGGATGCCGCCCTTTCCCAGCTTGAGATCGTCCTTGCCCTCGGCGCCGGCGCGCGCGTCGATGCGGGCCTTCATGGCCTGGATCTCCTCGATGATCCCCAGGTCGAGGGAGCGGCGCCAGATGAACGGCTCGAGCAGCGCGAGGAGCTCCCCTCCGACCGCCAGGTCGCCCGCGGCGGGACGCGCCTTGACGAGCGCGTTGCGTTCCCAGGACCTCCCGAAGGCCTGGTAGTAGAGCTCGGCGGCGCGGATGCCGTTCACGATGGGGCCGCTGCGGCCGTCGGGGCGCAGGTTCAGGTCGACCCGGAAGACGAACCCGTCCTCGGTGACCTTGGCCAGGCTCTCGGTGACCAGCTCGGCGAGCCGCGCGTAGTAGGCGAAGTGGGTGAGCGGGTGCTCGCCGGTGGTGTTCCCGTCCGACTGGTAGACGTAGATGAGGTCGATGTCGGAGGAGAAGTTGAGCTCGCCTGCGCCCAGCTTCCCCATGGCGATGGCGCAGAAGCCGGCGCCCGGCTCGCGGTCGGCGAGCCCGCTCGGGCGCGCCGTGGCGGGCGCGGAGGCGCCGGTCGTGGAAGCCGATCGCGGCGTGGAGCGCGGCGCTGGCCAGGGACGAGAGATCGCCCGGTGATCTCGTCCACGCGGGCCCGCCGGAGGTCGCGCAGCGCGATGCGGAGCACCTCGCGGGAGGCGAAGCGCCGGAGCACCCGGTGAAGCCCGGCGACGTCCTCCGGGTCGAGCCGGCGGACGGCCCGCGCCAGGACCCCGCGCATCGAGTCCTCGGGACGCGCGCGGTGCGCGAAGGGCGACCGGGCGGCCCGCCGGAGCATGCGGGGATCGCGCGCCAGCGCGGACGCGGCCAGGCGCGAGGAGCCGGTGAGGAGGACGAGCGCCTCCAGGAGGTCGCGCCCCGCGGGCAGCGCCTCCGCGTCGAGGAAGCGCTCCACGCCGGCCAGCGCCAGGTCGGGGTCGGGGGCCAGGTGGCAGAGCGCCTCCAGCGCCTCGAGCCTCGGCCCGAGGCGCTTGCGCAGGCGGCCGAGGCGCTCCTCCGCATCCGCGGCGCGGAAGGGCGCGGGGGCGACGCCGAGACCCGGGACGAGCGCGTCGGAGGGCAAGGGCCAGGTCCGCGGCTAGCGCCGCTTCACCGTGAAGGGAGAGAACGCCTGCGCCTCGGGCATGAGCTCGAGGACGTTCACGTTGACGTGAGGCGGACGGGTGACCACCCAGTGGATGGCGTCCGCGACGTCGGCCGCCGAGAGCGGCTCGAGCCCCTGGTAGACCGCGCGGGCCTTCTCCGCGTCCTTGAGGCGGACGAGCGAGAACTCGGTGTCGGCCATGCCGGGCTCCACGCAGGTGACGCGCACCCCGGTGCCCACCAGGTCGGCGCGCAGGTTGAGCGAGAACTGGTGCACGAAGGCCTTGGTGGCGCCGTAGACGTTGCCGCCGGGGTAGGGGTAGGTCCCGGCCACCGAGCCCAGGTTCACGACGTGGCCGCGCCCGCGCTCCACCATCCCCGGGATGACCTGGCGCGTGACCGCGACGAGCCCCCGCGCGTTGGTGTCGATCATCTGGTCCCACTCGTCCAGGCTGGCCCGCTGCGCCGGCTCGAGCCCGAGGGCGAGCCCGGCGTTGTTCACGAGCACGTCCACCTGGGCGAAGTCCGGCGGCAGGGAGGAGAGGGCCCGCTCCACGGCGGCGCGGTCGCGCACGTCGAGCGGAAGGGCGTGGACCGGGACGAACGGGGAGAGCCGGGCCGCGAGCGCCTCGAGCCGGTCGGCGCGGCGCCCGGCCAGCGACGAGGCGGGCGCCGTCCCGGGCGAAGCGCTCGGCGGTGGCCTCGCCGAAGCCCGCCGTCGCGCCGGTGACGAGGACCGTGAGGGGAAGGGTCGTCATGTCCGCCATTCTATGCCGGGAGCCGGCCCCGGAGGCCGGCCGTCCCGGGGAGGGTCAACGCGGCGGCCCGTCCGCCTCCCGGCGGAGCGCCCAGTACTCCCGGTGGACGTCGACGTCGAGCGGGTCGGCGGCGAGCGCCTCCTCGTACTGGGCGCGCGCGAACTCGCGGTTCCCGACGGCCCGGGCCACCTTGGCCCGGCTCGAGCACTGGCGCGCGCGCTCGGCGGCGCCCGGGTGCTCGCGGAGGAACTCCTGCCGGCGCTGGGCGAGCAGCGCCTCGGGCAGGCCGGCGGCGATGCACCGGGCCACGCCGAGGTGATTGCCGCAGCGGGCGTCGTAGGCGAGGCGCTCGGAGGCCACGCCCACCACGTCCGCCGCGAAGGCGACCCGGGCGAGGAGCGGCGCGATCAGGCTGGCGTGCCGCGGGGAGAGCTTCCGGTCCCGGAGCCGCTCCAGCTGGACCCGGAGCGAGCGGGCCCGGCTCTGGACGTCCTTCAGCTCGGCGTCGGGCGGCAGCCCCAGGAGCTCGTAGTGCGTGCCCGCAGTCCGTGCGTCCAGGTCGGCGACGAGGGACGCCACCGCCTCGTCGGTGGGCTCGGAGCGCGGCGTGGCGGGCGTCGCGCCGGACATCCGCTCCACGGCCGCCCGCTCGGCCGGGGTCGAGGCGTGGAACTGCAGGGCGAACCCCGGCGGCATGCCCCAGGCCCGGGCGTCGGCCGGCTCGACCACCCGGACCACCTCGGCCGGGACCATCGTCGCGTCGCCGTCCGGGCCGGGGACCGCCACGGAGGCGCGGGATCGCGGCGCCGGAAGGGGCGGATCCGCCGCCAGGTACACGCCGGCCCGGGTGAACTGGCTGGCCGGGAGGTCCCGGGGGGCGCTCTCCCCGGCGAGGTGCACGCGGACGGTCGGAGCCGCCGCCGGGGCCGGGGCGGGTTCCTCCGGTCCGGGAACGGCGGCCATCGCCGCGCGCACCCGGGCGAGCGTCTCGCCGAACTCGGCCATGGACGCGAACCGCTCCTCGGGCCGCTTGCGGAGCGCCTTCAGGATGGCGTCGTCGAGGGCCGGAGGGAGCAGGGCGTTCAGGCTCCGGGGCGGACGCGGCGTCTCCTGGAGGTGGGCCACGAGCAGCTGGGCGATGCTCCCCGAGAAGGGGAGGGCCCCGGCGAGCAGCTGGTAGGCCATCACTCCTAGTGAATAGACGTCGGTGCGCGCGTCCACGGCGCGGTTGTCGCACTGCTCCGGCGCCATGTACTCCGGCGTCCCCACGATCATCCCGGCCGCGGTCTGGCTGCCGGCCGGCGCGTCGCGGAGCTTGGCGATCCCGAAGTCGAGGAGCTTCACGAACGGTGCGCCCCGACGCCGGAGGACGAAGACGTTGTCCGGCTTGAGGTCGCGGTGCACGACGCCGCGCTCGTGCGCGCAGTGCAGGGCGTCGCAGAGCTGCCCGAGCACCGCGAGCGCCTCGTCCGGGGTCACCGCCCCCCGCCGGATGAGCGAGGAGAGGGCCTCCCCGTCGAGGTACTCCATCACGATGTAGTACCGGTTCGGCGGCAGCATCGAGAGATCGAAGATCCCCACGATGTTCTCGTGCCCGATCCGGTTCACGGCGCGGGCCTCGTCGTAGAACCGGGCCACCAGCTCCGGGCTCGTCGCCATCGACTCGTGGAGGAACTTGATCGCCACCCGGCTGCCGATGACCGGGTGCTCGGCCAGGTAGACCGTTCCCATGCCGCCCCGCCCGAGGGGGCGGATCACGCGGAAGCTGCCGACCGTGGCGCCGACGAGGGGATCGACCAGGCGGGGAGGCTCGCCCCGTCCGCCGGGCGCCGGGTCGAGCGCCAGCGTGCCCGTGCCCGCGCCGGCCAGGCGCGCGGACGTGCACGGCTCCCCGGGGCGGTGCGGGTGGCCGCAGCTCGGGCAGAGGGGGGTCGGTTCCAGGGTCCGGGGCTCGTTCGGGGTCAAGGGGGCCTTGTCGAGACGTCACGTTAGCAGGCCGGTGGTCCCCGGACACCCCTTGTGGGAGGGACGGCGATACCGCCCCGGGGCGCCGGGGGGCCGATTCCGCCCCGGATCCGGCACCGTGGCGCTTGACGCGCCGGCGGGGTCGCCGTCTTCTACGGTCACCATGGACGCAAAAAAGCCGAGGAAGCCGGGCGCAGCGAAGGGCACGACGAAGGCGTCGCCGGGGAAGGGCGCCGCGAAAGCGCCTGCCCGCAGCGCTGCCAAGGCCGCGCCGAAGTCCCCTGCGAAGGCCCCGGCCAAGGCTCCGGCCCGGAAGGCGCCCGCGAAGAAGACCGCCGCCGGGAGCGGGAGGGCGCGAAGAAGGCCCCCGCGAGGAAGTCGACGCCGGCCGGGGCGAAGGCGCCCCGCCGGAAGCTGCCGGCGCGGCCGCCGCGCGCCGAGGGGCTCGACCCCGACGGCTACTTCGTGGCCCGCATCCGCGGCGAGGAGGCGGCGCGCCTGGCGCCGCACCCCATGACCGAGGGGGCGGAGCGGGAGGACCCGATGAGCCTCCGCGCGCTCGCCGACGTGCCGGTGCCCCCCGACGACGAGGGGCTGGGCGAGCTGCCCTGGAGCTACGGCGAGGACATCTTCGTCGGGCTGCCCCGGGACCCGCGCACCCTCTTCTTCTACTGGGACCACTCCTCCGGGACGGTGGCCCGGGCCTTCGAATGGCTGGACCGCCCGCGGGCCGAGCTCCGCGTCTTCGGGCTCCGCCCGGACGGCGAGTGGGAGCTCGTCCGCACCGCCGAGTTCGCCCTCGAGTCGAGGGGCTTCTACGTGCACGACCTCGAGCCGGGGCGGAGCTACCGGGGCGAGATCCACGCCGTCTCGCGGGACGGGCGGGAGCGCGTGATCGGCGAGCCGTCGAACGAGGTCGCGCTGCCCTCGTCCGGCCCCTCGCCGGTGGTCGACGACCGGTTCGCGCTCATCCCCTGGGACCTGCCGCTCGACAGCTGGCTCCGCGAGGTCCGGGGCGGCGGCGCGTTCCCCCTCGAGCTGCGCGCCCTCCTGGCCCGGCTCTCGGCCGGCACCAAGCCGACCACGCCGGCCTGGCAGGTTCGCACCGAGGACGAGCGTCCTTCCTCTCCCACCCGGGCCTGGGGCGGGCGCAAGCCGCGCCGCGGAAAGAAGGGCGCCTAGATGGCCCACGACGTGCTCGGCTACCTCTCGCTCCACCTGCACGCGCACCTGCCGTTCGTGCGCCACCCGGAGCACAAGGACTTCCTCGAGGAGGACTGGCTCTACGAGGCCATCACCGAGACCTACCTGCCGCTCCTGCGGGTGTTCGACCGGCTCACCGACGAGAGGATCCCGTTCCGGATCTCGATGACCATGTCCCCGCCGCTCGTCGCCATGCTGCGCGACGACCTGCTGGTGAGCCGCTACGCCCGCAAGCTGGACGGGCTCTGCGAGCTGGCCGAGAAGGAGGTGCGGCGGACCCGCAACGATCCCACCTTCCACGGGCTGGCCCAGCACTACCGCCACGAGTTCCGGGAGCTCCGGAGCCTCTTCGAGGATCGCTACCGCCGGGACCTGGTGGGCGCCTTCCGGCGGCTCGAGGACGAGGGCGGCCTCGAGCTCGTGACCTGCGGCGCCACCCACGGCTTCCTGCCGCTCATGCAGCAGTACCCGGAGGCGGTCCGGGCCCAGATCGCGGTGGCCGCGGCCAGCCACCGGCGTCACTTCGGGCGGAGCCCGGCGGGGATCTGGCTTCCCGAGTGCGGCTACTATCCGGGCGTGGACGAGATGCTGGCGGAGCAGGGAATCCGCTACTTCTTCACCGACACCCACGGGATCGCCGACGCCCGCCCGCGCCCGCGCTTCGGGGCCTACGCGCCGGTCTACACCGCGAGCGGCCCGGCCGCCTTCGGACGCGACGCCGAGTCCTCGCAGCAGGTGTGGAGCTCCGAGCACGGCTACCCCGGCGATCCCGAGTACCGGGAGTTCTACCGGGACGTGGGCTGGGACCTGGACTGGGAGTACGTGCGCCCCTGGATCCAGCCCGACGGCAACCGGAAGAACGTGGGCATCAAGTACTTCCGCATCACCGGCAAGGGCGGGCACAAGGAGCCGTACGACCCCTGGCGCGCCCGGGAGCGCGCCGCCTCCCACGCCGGCAACTTCATGTGGAACCGGGAGCGGCAGATCGAGCACCTGGCCTCCCAGATGGGCGGCACGAAGCCCATGGTGGTCTCGCCGTACGACGCCGAGCTCTACGGCCACTGGTGGTACGAGGGGCCGCAGTTCATCGACTTCCTGGTCCGGAAGGTGGCCTTCGACCAGAAGGTCTTCCGCCTGGCCACGCCCGGCGACTACCTGCGCGAGAACCCGGAGCAGCAGGTGGCCACGCCGCCGCTCTGCTCCTGGGGCGCGGGCGGCTACGCCGGGGTCTGGCTGGACGGCTCGAACGACTGGATCTACCGGCACCTCCACAAGGCGGCCGAGCGGATGATCGCGCTCGCCCGCGACTTCCCGGAGCCCGACGCCGAGACCCGCCGGGCGCTCAACCAGGCCGCCCGGGAGCTCCTGCTGGCGCAGTCGTCCGACTGGGCCTTCATCATGAAGACCGGGACCATGGTCGACTACGCCATCCGCCGCACCCGCGAGCACGTGCTCCGCTTCACCCGCCTTCACGACCAGATCCGCGCCGGCGAGATTGACGGCACCTGGCTCGACCAGGTCGAGTCCCGCGACAACCTGTTCCCGGAGATCGACTACCGGATCTACAGCCCGGCCCTCTGAGGTCATCGCGCGTTGACCGCGGGGAGCGCCCCGTCTAGCCTGCGCCAGCCCGATCGAGGGCCAGGATCGCGAGGGAACGGATTCGATGTCCGAGGAACTGGGAGCCACCGAACGCGAGATCGTCGCGCAGCGCCTCAAGAAGGCCGAGGAGCTGCGCCGGCTCGGAGTGAACCCGTGGGGCAACGGCCACGCGCCGGCGCACCTGGCCAGCGACCTGCACGCCCGCTACGGGGAAGCGCCGGCCGACGTCATCGCCCAGGACCCCGGCGACTGGTCGGTGGCCGGGCGGGTGCTCGCGGTGCGCAGCTTCGGCAAGGCCGCCTTCCTCAAGGTCCGCGACCGGTCCGGCGACATCCAGGTCTGGGTGAAGAAGGACCGCGTGGGCGAGGCCGGCTTCGAGGTCTTCAAGCTCCTCGACGTGGGCGACGTGATCGCGGCGAAGGGGCCGGCCACCCGCACCAAGACCGGCGAGCTCACCGTGGAGGCCGCGACCTTCACCATCCTCACCAAGGCCATCCGGCCCCTGCCGGAGAAGTGGCACGGGCTGGCCGACGTGGAGCAGCGCTACCGCCAGCGCTACCTCGACCTGGTGGCCACGCCCGGCGTGAAGGAGACCTTCCAGAAGCGGGCGCGCATCGTCTCCACCATCCGGCGCTTCCTCGACGAGCGCGGCTACCTGGAGGTCGAGACCCCCACGCTGCACAAGCCGGAGGAGGCCGGCGGCGCCGCCGCCCGCCCCTTCGAGACCCACCACAACGCGCTGGGGATGGATCTCAAGCTCCGCATCGCCACCGAGCTCCACCTCAAGCGGCTGGTGGTCGGCGGGCTGGAGCGGGTCTACGAGATCGGGCGCATCTGGCGCAACGAGGGCATCGACCGGCGCCACAACCCGGAGTTCACGACCATCGAGTTCTACCAGGCCTACGCCACCCACGAGGACCTGATCCGGCTGACCGAGGAGCTCTTCCACGAGCTGGCCGTGAAGGTCACCGGCTCGGCCCGGGTCACCTTCCAGGGGCAGGAGATCGACTTCACGCCGCCCTTCCCGCGCGTCTCCCTGCTGGAGATGGGCGCGAAGGCGCTCGGGCTCTCCCCGGAGGACGCGCTCGCCGGGCGCGGCCTGGCCGAGGCCCTGGCGCGCGCCGCGACCCGCGAGGGGGACAGCGAGGACGCCTGGAAGCTGGAGAAGGCCGCCAAGGTCTCCCCCGGCGAGGCCATCGCGCTGGCCTTCGAGATCTTCTGCGAGCACCAGCTCCCCAAGGACCGCCCGGCCTTCGTGGTCGACTGGCCGATCGAGACCAGCCCGCTCTCCCGCCGACGGGACTCCGACCCCCGGCTCGTCGACCGGTTCGAGATGTTCGCGGCCGGCATGGAGGTCGCGAACGCCTTCAGCGAGCTGAACGACCCCGCCGACCAGCGGGCCCGCTTCGAGGCCCAGGTCCGCTCCCGCGCCGCAGGCGACGAGGAGGCCATGCCCTTCGACGAGGACTTCGTCCGGGCGCTCGAGCACGGCATGCCGCCCACCGCGGGAGAGGGAATCGGCATCGACCGCGTCGCCATGCTGCTCACCGACTCGTCGTCCATCCGGGACGTGATCCTGTTCCCGCTCCTCAAGCCCCGCGAGTAGCCCTTGGCGCCGGTCTTCTCGTGGCGCGCCTTCGCGCTGGCGGCCGCCGGGGTGCTCCTCGCACCCCCGCTGGCGGCGCTCGGGCACGTCTTCCTCTCCGACCGCCTCGGGCTCCCGTCCGGCACCGCCTCGGCCCTGGCGATCGCCGCCGGGGCGGCCTGGGCGGTGGGGGGCGGCGCGGCCGCGTCGGTCGTCGGCCGCCGCCTGGCCTTCTACGAGATCGTGGCGGCGACCTTGCTCCTCGTGGCGCTCGCGCTCGGGCCGCTCGTGCTCCTGCTGCCTTCCCTGCGCGGCCTGCCGCTCGTGCTGCACACCTGGCAGTACCAGGGGAGGGTGGTGCTGATGGCGGGCCTGTCGCTCACCTGCGTCTCGTCAGGTGCGCTCGCCTTCCTCGGCTCGACGCTCGCCTTCCTGCTCTCCGGCTCGGGCCGGTTCGACCCGTCCCTGGGCTACGAGCTCTACGTGGCCCGCAGCCACCTCCGCCTGAACGCCCGGATGCTCGGGGCGCTCTTCCTCATCGTGGTGACCGGCGTCCTGCCCGGGATGCTGGCCGGGGTGGCCTGGTCGGCCTGGCAGGACCGGCTGGCGCGCCGCGCCGCCCTGGCCGGGCAGCCCCACGATCGCCCGCGACTCCCCGCGACCATGCTGATGACCCTCATCTCCATCGGCGGCGTGGCCACCGGGGTGTGGGCCCTCACCGTGGTCCTCTCGGTGATGAGCGGCTTCGAGCAGGATCTGAAGTCCAAGATCCTCGGGGCGCACGCCCACGGCGTGGTCCTCAAGTACGGGCAGAACGACTTCACCGACTGGCGGGGGGTGCAGGACCGGGTGGTCGGCGTCCCCGGCGTGGCGGCCTCGACCCCCTTCCTCTACGCCGAGGTCATGCTCTCGGCCGGGCAGAACCTGACCGGCTCGGTGCTGAAGGGCATCGACACCACGACGGTCGGGCGCGTCACCGAGATCCCGAAGAACCTGGAAAAGGGCCGCCTCGAGTGGCTGGACCATCCGGAGGAGATCCCGGAGGCGTCGCCGCGCACCAGCCTGCGAGACGCGTTCGAGGGAAACGAGAAGGCGCCGCCCCCGGGTGCGCCGGCGGCCCAGGAGAAGCTGCCCGGGATCCTGCTCGGCCGGGAGCTGGCGCGCGGGCTGCGCGTGGGCGTCGGGGACGTGGTGAACGTGGTCTCGCCCTTCGGCGACATCGGGCCGGCCGGGCCGCAGCCCAAGAGCCGGCCCTTCCGCGTGGCGGGGATCCTCTTCAGCGGCTTCTACGAGTACGACGCCAAGTTCGCGTATCTCCAGCTCGCCGAGGCCCAGCGCTTCTTCGGGACCGGCGACTCGGTCACCGGCCTCGAGCTCAAGATGAAGGACGTGAACACCGCCCGGCCGGTCATGCGCCGGGTGCTCGGGGTTCTCGAGGGCTATCCGTTCCGGACCAAGGACTGGGGCGAGATGAACCGCAACCTCTTCTCCGCCCTGATGATGGAGCGCATCGCCATGGCGGTGATCCTCGGCTTCATCATGCTGGTCGCGAGCTTCATCGTGGTCGCCACCCTCGTCATGCTGGTGCTGGAGAAGACCCGGGAGATCGCCGTGCTCCGGTCGATGGGCGCGACCACCACGAGCATCATGAAGATCTTCGTGGCCGAGGGGCTGGCCATCGGGGCGGTGGGAACCGGGTTCGGGCTGCTGCTCGGCCTGGGCACCACCACGCTGATCTCGAAGGTGGGGATCCCGCTCGACCCGGAGGTCTACTACATCAGCCACCTCCCGGTGCTCGTCGACGGCGGCGACTTCGCGCTGGTCGCGCTGGCGGCGCTGGCGCTCTCGTACCTCGCCACCATCTACCCGGCCACCCGCGCCGCCCGGCTCGAGCCGGTCGACGGCCTGAGGAGCGAGTGATGGCGCCGCCCTTGCTCTCCATCGAGGGGCTCTCCAAGGTCTACCTCGCCGGTGGCCGGCCGCTGCCCGTGCTCCAGGGCGTCAGCCTGGAGATCGCGGCGGGCGAGATGGTGGCGCTGACGGGCCCCTCCGGCGCGGGCAAGAGCACCTTCCTCCACCTGGTGGGCGCCCTCGACTCGCCGACCTCCGGGCGCATCCTCTTCGAGGGGATCGACCTGGCCTCGCTCGACGAGGACGACCTGGCCCGCTTCCGGAACGAGTCGGTGGGGTTCGTGTTCCAGAGCCACCACCTCCTGCCCGAGTTCACGGCCCTCGAGAACGCGATGATGCCCGGGCTGGTGCGCCGGCTCTCCCGCGGGGAGTCCCGCCGGCGCGCCGAGGAGAGCCTCGACCGGGTGGGGCTCTCGTCGCGGGTGGGGCATCGCCCCGGTGAGCTCTCCGGGGGCGAGCAGCAGCGGGTGGCGCTGGCGCGCGCACTGGTCCTCCAGCCGCGCCTGCTGCTGGCGGACGAGCCCACCGGCAACCTGGATCCGCAGACCGCCGCGGGCATCCACGCACTCCTGCAGGAACTCAACCGGGACCTCGGGATCACCGGGGTGGTCGTCACCCACAACGAGACCCTGGCAGAGTCGCTGGGCAGGCGCGTCCGGCTGGTGGCCGGGCGCCTGGCCTAGACGACCGGTAAGGTAGCCAATTGCCTTTGAGGTTTTCCCGGGCATGCACTAGATTCCGCGGCTCCGTGAGGAGCCCCCTCCCCATCGCCCTGATCGTGTGCCTGCTGGTCGGGCCGACCCTTGCGGGCGGCCAGGCCCCGCCCGCCGTGGCGCCCCCGGCGGAGACGCCGCCCCAGGCCGTCGCCCCTGCCGCATCGATTCCACCCGCGGCCGTGGTCGCACCCGCGGGAGTCGCGCCCGCCGAGGCCGAGCCCCCCGCTCCCTCCGGCCCCACCGTCGGGGCCATCGAGGTCGAGGGAAACCGGCGCGTCGAGGTGGATGCCATCAAGGGCGCGATGGTCACCAAGGTGGGCATGGCGGTCGACGCGAAGTCGATCCAGCAGGACGTCCGGGCGGTGATGAAGCTCGGGTACTTCGCCGACGTCGGCATCGAGGAGAAGGGCAGCCCGGAGCGTCCCACCCTGGTGGTCCGGGTGGTCGAGAAGCCCTCCGTGCAGGATTACCGCATCGAGGGCAACGACGAGCTCTCCGCCGACGACCTCAAGGAGTCGATCGAGGTCAAGCGCTACGCCATCCTGGACACCGCCGCGGTCCGGAAGACGGTGAAGAAGATCCAGGAGAAGTACACCGAGAAGGGCTTCTACCTCGCCGAGGTGACCTCGAAGCTGGAGGACAAGCCCGACAACCAGGTGGTGGTGGTCTTCGTCGTCAACGAGCGGGCCAAGGTCCAGGTCCGGCGCGTCCACTTCGTCGGCAACGAGCACATCCCGAAGGACGAGATCCTCCCGTACATGCAGACGCAGGAGGGGAGCTTCCTGGCCTTCCTGTCGTCGGCCGGCACCTACAAGGAGGACGCCTTCCAGCGCGACCTCCAGGCCATCCAGGCGGTCTACCTCGAGAAGGGCTACGTCAACGTCAAGGTCGGCAAGCCGTCGATCGCCCTCTCCCCCGACCGCAGCTCCCTCTTCATCAGCATCCCCATCGACGAGGGCGAGCAGTACACCATCGGCACGGTCGACTTCAGCGGCGAGCTGCTGGGGATGCGCCCCTTCCTGCCCTCGCTGCTCCAGTCCACTCCGGGTGAGCTCTTCGTCCGGTCGAAGGTCGGGCACGACCTCTTCGCGGTGGCCGACTTCTACAAGGACATGGGGTACGCCTACGTCAACGTGAACCCGCTGACGAACCTGGACCAGAAGGCCAGGACGCTGGGGCTCGTGTTCGACGTGCAACCCGGCCAGAAGGTGTTCTTCGAGCGCATCGAGATCGTGGGCAACGCCAAGACCCGCGACAAGGTGGTCCGGCGCGAGCTGCGCATCTACGAGGGCGACCTGTACAGCGCCTCGGCCATCAAGCTCTCGAAGCAGCGCATCATGGCGCTCGGCTTCTTCGAGACCGCCGAGATCTCCACCAAGAAGGGCAGCACCGACGACCGGATCGTGGCGGTGGTCGAGGTGAAGGAGAAGGCCACCGGCACGTTCCAGGTCGGCGCGGGATTCTCCTCCTACGAGAACTTCATCCTCACCGCGCAGATCAGCCAGAACAACTTCTTCGGCTGGGGCCAGACCCTCTCCCTCCAGGTCCAGTGGTCGTCGCTGCGCCAGCTCGGCCAGATCCAGTTCGTCGAGCCCTACTTCTTCGACACGAAGTGGACCTTCGCCTTCGACCTCTACGCCAACGAGAACCTCTACGCGAACTTCACGCGTGGTGCGATTGGCGGCTCCCTGACCTGGGGCTACGAGCTGACCGGACTGGCCTGGCTCATCCCCGCCTTCTCCAAGCTCGACGACCTGCGCGTCTTCGGGACGTACACGCTCGAGCGCATCCGCGTCACGTCGTCGATCCAGGACATCCTGCTCTACAACCGCTTCCGCTCCGGGGTGACGAGCGCCGTGCGGCTCTCGGTGTCCTGGGATCGGCGCGACAACCGGCTCTTCCCCACCTCCGGCTTCTACCTGTCGGCGGGGCTCGACCTGGCGCCGCCGTTCCTGGCGCCCGAGGCGATCTTCGGCTCCCAGGTGAACCTGTTCTACCGGGAGACGCTGGAGTTCCGCTTCTACCAGGACATCTTCCAGGGGCTGATCGGCCGCTTCCGCCTGCTGGCCGGCGTGGTGCGCGGCTGGGACGAGAACCACCCCGTGCCGGTGTCGGAGCTCTACTACCTGGGCGGCGTCAACACCATCCGCGGCTACCGGCTCTACACCATCTCGCCGGCGGCGCTGGTGGGCAACACGGCCCACCCGGACTCGATCATGCGGCTGCTCCAGGTGGGCGGCAACAAGCAGCTCGTGCTCAACTTCGAGCTCGAGTACCCCATCATCGAGAAGATGCAGATCCGGGCCGTGGTCTTCTTCGACATGGGCAACGCCTTCGCGCCCGGGGCCTACACCGACCCCTTCGTGTCGTGGTCGCTCTACAAGTCCTGGGGCTTCGGTTTCCGCTGGTTCAGCCCCATCGGGCCGCTCCGCTTCGAATGGGGCTTCCCGCTCAACAGGCGCAAGGATCCCATCACCGGCGCCTACATCGATGCACCCGTCGACTTCCAGTTCACCATCGGCAGCTTCTTCTGACCGATCCAAGAGGAGAAACCATGCGTCACGTCACCGTCCTCGCCGCCCTCGCGCTGGCGATCGCCGTCCCCCGCGCCGCCCACGCCGCCGAGCTCAAGATCGGCTACGTCAACCTCCAGCAGGCCGTCACCGAGGTCGAGGAGGGCAAGGCCGCCCGCGACGCCCTCAAGAAGGAGTTCGACCAGAAGCAGAAGATGCTCGACGAGAAGCAGAACGAGCTGAAGAAGATGAAGGAGGACCTCGACAAGCAGATGGTGGTCATGTCGGAGGAGGCCCGGCGCGACAAGGCCATGGAGTTCGAGCGCAAGGTCAACGACATGCAGCAGGTCTACGTGCAGATGCAGAAGGACCTGTCCGACCGCGAGCGCGAGATGATGAAGGTCATCTTCGACAAGATGGAGGTCGTCATCAAGGACATCGCGGCCGCCGAGGGCTACGCCTACGTGTTCGAGCAGCAGAACGCCGGGCTCATCGTGGCCCCGCCGCAGGCCAACATGACGGCCGAGCTCGTCCGGCGCTACAACGCCAAGTACAAGGGCGCGACCGCGCCGGCC
Organism: uncultured delta proteobacterium; assembly: GCA_963766715.1. Lineage (GTDB taxonomy): Bacteria > Myxococcota > Myxococcia > Myxococcales > Anaeromyxobacteraceae > CAIOAK01. The sequence continues at coordinate 171,878 of CAVYBH010000013.1, read as the reverse complement.
GCCAAGAAGCCCGCCGCCAAGCCGGCTCCCGCCGCGAAGTAGGAGGCCCCGTGCACTTCACCCTCGCCGAGCTGGCGGAGCGGGTCGGAGGCCGGGTCGAGGGGGACGGATCCCTCGTCATCGAGCGGGTGATGCCGCTCGAGGACGCGGGTCCCTCGGACATCAGCTTCTTCGCGAACCGGAAGTACGCCTCCCGGTACGCGGCGAGCCGGGCCGGGGCGGTGATCGTGGGCGAGGGCGACGAGGCCGCGCCGGGGCGAAGCCTGCTCCGCGCCGGCAACGCCTACCTCGCCTTCGCCAAGATCTCGACCCTGTTCCATCCACCCAGGGAATCCGTTCCGGAGATCTCCTCCCGCGCCTCCATCGCGCCGGGAGCCCGGGTCGACCCCAGCGCCGAGGTGAGGGACTTCGCGTACGTGGGACCGGGCGCGACGGTGGGCGCGCGGACCATCCTGTTCCCCGGGGTGGTCGATCGGGGAGGGTGCGCGGATCGGCGACGACTGCGTCCTCCATCCGAACGTGGTCGTCCGCGAGCGCTGCATCGTCGGGGATCGCTGCATCCTGCAGCCCGGCGCGGTGGTGGGAGGCGACGGCTTCGGCTTCGCCTTCGACATGGAGGGCGACGGCTCGGGGCCGCGCCACTTCAAGGTCCCGCAGTCGGGGATCGCCGAGCTGGAGGACGACGTGGAGCTCGGCGCCAACAGCTGCGTCGACCGCGCCACGCTGGGGCGGACGGTGATCCGCAAGGGCGCCAAGATCGACGACCTGGTCATGATCGCCCACAACGTCGACTTCGGGCCGCTCTCGCTGGCCGCGGCGCAGGTGGGCATCTCCGGCTCCACCAAGGTGGGCATGGGCGTGGTCCTGGCGGGCCAGGTCGGGCTGGTCGGGCACCTCGACATCGGCGACGGCGCGCGCATCGGCGCCCAGTCGGGGGTCATGCACGACATCGGCGCCGGCGAGACCTACAGCGGCTACCCGGCCACCCTGCACAAGGACTGGCTGAAGGAGAGCGCGGGCGTCCGCCAGCTGCCCGAGCTGATCAAGCGCGTGCGCGATCTCGAGAAGGCCTTGAAGAAGCTCCAGGAGGAAGAATGAGCGACAAGCCAGGAATCGTGATGGACGTGAACGCCATCGAGAAGATCCTCCCGCACCGCTACCCGTTCCTGCTGGTCGATCGCGTGCTCTCGCTGGAGCCGATGAAGAAGCTCGTGGCCGTGAAGTGCGTGACGGTGAACGAGCCCTTCTTCGCGGGGCACTTCCCGGGTCATCCGGTCATGCCGGGCGTCCTCATCCTGGAGGCGCTGGCCCAGGCCGCCGGCCTCCTCGCCAAGGGTTCCATGCTCGAGGAGACCGGCGACAAGGTCACCTACCTCATGGCCATCGACAACGCCCGCTTCCGCAAGCCGGTGGTCCCCGGCGACCGGATCGAGCTCCACGTCGAGGTGGTGAAGCGCAAGGGCGACATCTGGAAGGAGAAGGGCGTCGCCAAGGTCGACGGCGAGACGGTCGCCGAGGCCGAGTTCATGGCCATCCTGGTCGACAGGAAGAAGGAAGGCTGATCGTGGCCATCCACTCCACGGCCATCGTCGCGCCGGGCGCGGAGATCGATCCGACCTGCGAGATCGGCCCCTACGCGGTGATCGGGCCCAAGGTGCGCATGGGCCCCGGAAACGTGGTCGGAGCCCACGCGGTGGTGGAGGGCAAGACCACGCTCGGCACCGGCAACCGCATCTTCGCCCACGCCGTGGTGGGCGCGCCGCCGCAGGACCTCAAGTACAAGGGAGAGGACACGCTGCTCGAGATGGGCGACGGCAACGTGGTCCGCGAGTTCGCCTCGATCCACACCGGGACGGTGGGGGGCGGCGGCGTGACCCGGCTGGCCAACCAGTGCCTCATCATGGCGTCGGCCCACGTGGCCCACGACTGCCTGCTCGGCAACCGGGTCATCGTGGCCACCTTCTGCGCGCTGGCCGGCCACGTCGAGGCGGAGGACGGCGTCATCTTCGGCGGCGTGTCGGCGGTGCAGCAGTTCTCCCGCATCGGGCGGCTCGCCTACGTCGGCGGGATCACCGGCGTGATGATGGACGTGGCGCCCTACCTCATGGTCGCGGGAGCCCGGGCCGAGGTCGTGGGCATCAACCTGGTCGGCCTGCAGCGGGCCGGCTTCACCGAGGAGCAGATCGCGCGGGTGAAGAGCGCCTACAAGATCTTCTTCCGGTCCAAGCTTCCCCTCAAGGAGGCGCTCGACCAGATCCGCTCCGAGATGGGCGGGCACCCCGAGATCGATCACTGGGTGAAGTTCGTCGAGGCCTCGGAGCGGGGGATCCTCCGCTAGCGATGGCCACCATCGGCCTCATCGCCGGCGGTGGAAGGTTCCCGCTGCTCCTCGCCGAGAGCGCCCGCCGCGCCGGTCACCGCGTGGTGGCGGCGGCGCACGTGAACCAGACCGATCCGGCGCTCGAGAAGCTCGTCGACGCCTGCACCTGGGTGAAGCTCGGCCAGTTCGGAAAGGTGCTCGAGACGTTCAAGGCGGCGGGCTGCACCGAGGTGGTGATGCTGGGGTCGATCGCCAAGGCCCGGTTCTTCCGCGACGCCTGGCTGGACGGGCTCGGCATGCAGATCCTGGCGCGGCTGGCCGTGAAGACCGACGACAACGTCCTCCGGGCCATCGCCAGCGCCGCGGAGGAGCGCGGGCTGCCGGTGACCGACCCCACCCGCTTCCTGCAGGACCGGCTCGCCCGCGAGGGCGTGATGGGCAAGCGCGAGCCCACCGAGGACGCAGTGGGCCGACGCCCGCTACGGGCTCGAGCTGGCCCGGGCCATCGGAAGGCTCGACCTGGGGCAGACGGTGGTGGTCAAGGACCGCATGGCGGTGGCCGTCGAGGCGCTGGAGGGCACCGACGCCTGCATCCGGCGCGGCGGGGAGCTGGCCAAGGAAGGCGCCGTCGTGGTGAAGGCCGTGAAGCCGCAGCAGGACCGCCGCTTCGACCTGCCCGCCGTCGGTCCGGACACCGTCGACTCGATGCGCGAGTCCGGCTGCCAGGTGCTCGCCGTCGAGGCCGGGACCACCCTCGTGATGGACCTCGACGAGATGGTCCGGCGCGCCGACAAGGCGAAGATCGCGCTGGTCGGGATCCGCTGATGCCCTGGCTGCGCGAGGTCCCGGGCGCGGTCGTCCTGGAGATCCTGGTGCAGCCTCGCGCCTCCCGGACGCGGGTGGTCGGCGAGCACGACGGCCGCCTCAAGATCCAGCTGGCGGCTCCGCCGGTGGACGGCGAGGCCAACCAGGCGCTGGTGGCCTTCCTGGCCGGGGCGCTCGGCGTCCGGAAGGCCGACGTGGTCATCGAGCGCGGAGACACGGGGCGGAGAAAGACCGTCCGGGTCTCCGGACCCGGGGCGGCGGCCGTCCGGGCGGCCCTGGCCGGCTAGCACCGCGCGGCTGGCCCCCTCCAGGGGCGCCATGTTATGAACCCCGCCCGATGAGCCCGAACCAGAACGAGCCGACCTCCCGCTTCCTTCGAGCCTGCCGAAAGCTGCCCGTCGACCGCATCCCCGTGTGGATGATGCGCCAGGCCGGCCGCTACCAGCCCACCTACCGCGCGGTGCGCCAGAAGGTGGGCTTCCTCGAGCTCTGCCACTCGCCCGAGCTCATCGCCCAGGTCACGGCGTCGCCCATCGACGAGTTCGGCTTCGACGCGGCGATCCTCTTCTCCGACATCCTCATCCACCTTCCGGCCATGGGGCTCGACCTCTCCTTCGAGAAGGGGGAGAAGGGCAAGGGAGACGGCGGGCCCAAGATCGCGAACCCGGTGCGCACCCGCGCCGACGTCGACGCGCTCAAGATTCCCGACCCGGCGCGCGACCTTCCCTACGTCGCGGCGGGCATCCGGGCCATCCAGCGGACGCTGGCCGGCCGGGTCCCGCTCATCGGCTTCGTGGGCGGCCCCTTCACGGTGGCGAGCTACGCGGTCGAGGGGGGGAGCCAGGGCTTCACCCGCCTGAAGACGCTCCTCTACACCGACCCCGCCGCCGCCCACGCCCTCTTCGAGAAGCTCACCCAGGCCGCCATCGTGCAGCTCCAGGCCCAGGTCGAGGCCGGCGCCCAGGCCGTCCAGATCTTCGAGAGCTGGCTCGGCGAGCTGGGGCGGGAGGACCTCGAGGCCTACGTCTTCCCCTACCTGGCCCGCATCGCCGAGGCGGTCCGCCCGCTGGGCGTGCCCAGCATCCTCTTCTCCACCACCACGAGCACCCACATCGGCCCGATGTCGAAGCTCGGGCTACGACGTGCTCTCCGTCGACTGGCGGATTCCCATCGGCGAGGCGCGCGCCCAGGCCCCGGACCTCGCCATCCAGGGGAACCTCGACTCCATCCTCCTGCTCGGGCCCCAGAAGCTCCTCCTGGAGCGGACCCGCGCACTCCTGGAAGAGGGGAGCCGGCGTCCCGGTTACATCTTCAACCTCGGGCACGGAATCACCCCGCCCACCCCGCCGGAGAACGTGAAGGCGGTGGTCGACGCAGTCCACGCCTTCCCCGTGCCCCGTGGGTGAGCCGTGACCTCCATCCCGCCTCCCGAACTCATCCAGAAGTACGACCGGCCCGGTCCCCGGTACACGAGCTACCCCACGGCGCCGGAGTGGACCGACGCGCTCGGCCCGGCCCAGTTCGCAGGGCACCTGGCCCGCGCCGACGCCCAGAAGGGCCCGCTCTCCATCTACGTCCACCTCCCGTTCTGCCGGGAGATGTGCCGCTTCTGCGGCTGCAACGTGGTGGCCACCCACGACCGCACCCGCGCCGACGCCTACCTCGACGTCCTCGAGAAGGAGGTCGCGCTGGTGGCGAAGCACCTGCCCAACCGGCGCACCTTCTCGCAGCTCCACTGGGGCGGGGGCACGCCGACCTTCCTCGACGAGAAGCAGCTCACCCGCTGCCACGAGATCATCACCCGCCACTTCGAGTTCGCGCGCGACGGCGAGAAGGCCATCGAGATCGACCCGGCCATCACCAAGCGGTCGCAGATCGACCTGCTCGCCGAACTGGGCTTCAACCGCATCTCCATGGGCGTCCAGGACTTCGACCCCAAGGTGCAGGAGACGGTGGGGCGCATCCAGACCGAGAAGGACACCGCCGACCTGGTCCAGGCCGCCCGCGACAACGGCTTCAAGGGCGTCAACCTCGACCTGATCTACGGGCTGCCCTACCAGACGCCGGAGACCTGGAAGCGGACGCTCGAGCGGATCCTCGCCATCCACCCCGACCGCCTGGCGGTGTTCGGCTTCGCCTTCGTCCCCTGGGTGAAGCCGCACCAGCGGCTCCTGCCCGAGCAGGCGCTCCCCAAGACCTCCGAGCGGGTGGCGCTCTTCTTCGACGCGGTCGACACCTTCACCCGCTCGGGCTTCCGCCTCATCGGGCTCGACCACTTCGCGCTCGAGTCGGACGAGATGGCCCGGGCCCAGGACGCCGGCACGCTGACCCGGAACTTCCAGGGCTACACGGTCCGTCCGGCCGACGACACCATCGCCTTCGGCATGAGCTCCATCTCCGACCTGGGCGGGGCCTACGCCCAGAACGCCCATCGCCTGAAGGACTGGGGCGAGATGGTGGAGGCCGGGATCCTGCCCGTGATGAAGGGCGCCTCGGTCTCCGAGGACGACGTCATGCGGCGTCACGTGATCAACCGGGTCATGTGCCTGCTCCGGCTCGACCTGCGCGAGGTGGCCGAGAAGTTCGGGCCGAAGGCCCGCGCCGAGATCGAGGACTCCATGAAGGCGGGCCTCCCCGAGCTCGTCTCCGACGGGCTCGTCACCTTCGACGGCGACGTGCTCCGGGTCACCCCGGTCGGCCAGCTCCTCGTCCGCAACGTGGCGATGATGTTCGACGCCTACCTGCCGCGGCGCGCCCAGGACAAGAAGCAGACCTTCTCCCGCACCGTCTAGCGTCGGGGCCCGCATGAAGACCGCCGTCTTCCTCATGAACCTGGGCGGCCCCCGGTCGCTCGCGGAGGTGAAGCCCTACCTCCACGACCTCTTCAGCGACCCGCTCGTCATCACGGCGCCGTTCGGGCCCTTCCGGCCGCTCATGGCCCGGCTCATCAGCCACTTCCGCGCGCCGTCCTCGGCCGAGAAGTACCAGCTCATCGGCGGGCGCTCGCCGCTCGTGGAGGGCACCGAGGCCCAGGCGCGGGCGCTGCAGGCGGAGCTGGGCGCCGGACTTCACCGTCCACCTGGCCATGCGCTGCGGGCACCCGAGCACCGGGGAGGGGATCCGGGAGGCGCTGGCGGCCGGGGCCGAGCAGGCGGTGTCGCTGCCCCTGTATCCCCAGTTCGCGAACGCCACGACGACCAGCTCGCTCCGCGAGATGCGCCGGCTCTGGCCGCGGGAGATGCCCCTCTTCGAGATCTGCAGCTACCCCGACCACCCGCGCTACCTGGAGGCCTCGGCGGCCACGCTCCGCGAGGCCATCGCCCGGGTGAGCCCGGAGAACCGGGACCGGCTGCTCGTGGTCTTCAGCGCGCACGGGCTCCCCATGAGCCAGGTGCGCAAGGGCGATCCGTACCCGGAGGAGATCGCGGCCAGCGCCCGCGGGACGGCGGAGCGGGCGGGGGTCACGGAGTACCAGGTCACCTTCCAGAGCAAGGTCGGGCCGGCGAAGTGGCTCGGCCCGGACACGAGCGAGTGGCTCGAGAAGAACGCGCGGGGCCGCGCCGTGGTCACCCACCCGATCGCCTTCGTCTCCGAGCACCTGGAGACGCTCTACGACATGGACATCCTGGCCGCCGACGCGGCCCGCAAGGGAGGGGCGCTCGAGTACCACCGGGCCGCCGCGGTCGGCGTACACCCCGAGTTCATGGGCGCGCTCGCCGACGTCGTCCGCAGCACGCTGGCGAGCGCCGTTCCGGCGCCGCGTCCGTAGCGCGCCGCTAGCGGCCGCGCCGGGAATCCTCGGCGGCCGGCGCCGCGCGGTCCGGCTCGGCGTGCTCGAGGAGCAGCGCGCCCGAACGGATCAGGAACCAGAGGAGCGACGCAGGGCGCCCCGGGCCGTCGAGCAGGGACCGGAGCGGGAGGCCCCCGCCGAGGGCTGCCACGGCGCGGGCGTCGTCGCCCGCCGGCGCGAGGTCGCGCGCGAGCGAGGCGAAGGCCCCCGAGCGCACCGGCACCACGTCCTCGAAGCCGGCCAGGGCCGCCGCGTAGGAGGGCTCGTCGGCGGCCAGCCGGAGCCCCTCCAGCAGCGGCGCCAGCGCCGGGACCGGCGCGCCCCGGACCTCGAGCGCGAAGTCGGCGCCGGGGTGGTAGGCGTAGGTGCGGGCGCCGCGCCCGCAGAGGGACGCGAGCGCCCCCGCGACGTCGACGGCGCTCCGCTCGCCGGCGAGCTGGACGCCGACCGGGGCGCCCCGGAGCAGGAAGACGAGGTCGGAACCGCCCGGGTGATCGACCGCCACGATCCCGTCGGCGGCCGTCCGCCAGAGCCGGACCAGGAGATCCGGGAGCGCGCCGAACTCGAGCTCGCCGGACTCGAGCGGCAGGCGGCGCAGCACGCGGGTGGTGCCCGGGGTGGCCTCCGGGACGGCCGACGGGACGGAGCGAGGTGCGGGCGCGCCGAGCCGGATGCGGAGGCGGCGGGCCAGGTCGCCCCAGGGCTCGGTGGCGCCCAGGACGAGCAGCTCCGGGTCGGCCTCCTGCATGCGCGAGGCGAGCTCCTCGACGGCGTGGCGGGGGAGCCGCCTCCCCAGCACCGCGGCCCGTGGGCCGAAGGTCGCGAACGCCTCCCAGGCTCCCTCGGCGTCGGCGGCCGAGAGCACCTCGAGCCCCTCGTCCTCGAAGGCCCGCTCGAGCGGTTCGCGGGAAGCGGGGTCCCCGTCCACGATGAGGATGCGTGCCAAGCGCGGCGATTGTACGCTCACCCGAGATGCGCAACGACTTCCTTGCTCCGGCACGCGCCCCGCTCCTCGAGCAGCTGGCCGGTTCCCGGCTCCTGCTCGCCTTCGACTACGACGGCGTGCTCGCCCCGCTCGTGACCGCCCCGGACGGCCGGGCCATGCGCCCCGGGACCCGCCGCTTGCTCGCCGAGGTGACGCGCCGCTACCCGGTCGCGGTGATCTCCGGCCGGGCGTACCGGGACCTGGATCGACGGGTCCCCACGTCGGGGGTCGTCCGGGTCGGGAACCACGGCTTCGAGCTCGGGCGTCCGATCCCGGTGGGGAAGGCCGTCCTGGCCCGCGTGGCCGCGTGGGAAGCCGAGATCCACCGGCGCCTGGACGGCGTGCCCGGCTGGCACCTCGAGCACAAGGGCTCGACCCTGTCGATCCACTACGGCCTCGCCAGGAACTGGCGCCGGGCCGAGGCGGCGGTCCAGGAGGCCGGAGCGGCCCTGCCGGGCGCGAGGCTCCTGCCCGGCAAGAAGGTCCTGAACGTCATCCCGGCCGAATTCCCCAACAAGGGGGACGCCGTGCACCGGCTCCTGCGCCGCCTGCGGCTCGACACGGCGCTCTTCCTGGGCGACGACCTGACCGACGAGGACGCGTTCCGGATCGGCGCCCCGGAGGTGGTGGGGGTCCGGGTGGGCCCGGGGCGCAGCCTCGCCAGGTGGCGGCTCGCGGGGCAGGGGAACGTCGACGACCTGCTGGCCCGGCTCGTCCGTCTCCGGGCGCACGGGAACCGGGCGCACCGGAAGGCGCGAAAGGGGAAGCGGACATGATGCTCCTGCTCATCCGGCACGGACCGGCCGGGGACCGTGAGGCCTGGCGGGCGCTCGGGAAGGACGACTTCCTGCGGCCGCTCACGGTCGATGGCCGGGCCCGGACGCGAGCCGCCGCGAAGGGGCTGGCCCGGCTCGTCGATCGGCCGCAGGCGCTCGCCTCGAGCCCGCTCGCCCGCGCCCTGCAGACGGCCGATCACGTCGCCCGGGCCTTTGGGGTGGAGGCGGCCGAGGAGCTCCACGCCATCCTCCCGGCCGGCGACCCGGCCGAGGTGATGCCGTGGCTCCGGGCCCGCGCGAAGCTCGAGCTGGTCGCGCTCGTCGGCCACGAGCCGCAGCTGGGCCGCCTGGCCAGCTGGCTGCTGGCGGGACGCAGGGTGCCCTTCCTCCAGCTGAAGAAGGGCGGGGCCTGCCTCCTCGATCTGGGCGCGCGCCCCCGCCCGGGGGGGGCCAGCCTGGTCTGGATGCTCGCCCCTGCCCAGCTGCGCCGCCTGGGCCGGTGACCTCGGCCCTCCGGCGCGGTAAGAGAATCCGGTGCCGCGTTCCCCACCGCCTCCGATGCCGGGCCTGTTCGACAGGCCGCTGACCCGGGAGCCCCGGGTCCTCACGGTCGGGGAGCTCTCGAACCGGCTCAAGTCGGCGGTCGAGCCGGCCTTCCGCGACGTCTGGGTCGCGGGCGAGGTGGGAAACCTCCGTCGCCAGCCCAGCGGCCACGTCTACTTCTCGCTGAAGGACGCCGAGGCGGCCGTGGACGCCGTGCTCTGGGCCTCCACCGCGCGAAAGGTCCGATTCGATCTCCGGGACGGCGCCGAGGTGGTGGCGCGCGGACGGATCGAGATCTACGCGCCGCGGGGCCGCTACCAGCTCGTCGTCCAGGAGCTCGAGCCCCGGGGCGAGGGGGCCCGTGCGCTGGCGCTCCAGCAGCTCAAGGACCGGCTCGCGGCCGAGGGGCTCTTCGACCCGGACCGCAAGCGCGCCCTCCCGTTCCTGCCCGTCCGCATCGGCGTCGCGACCAGCCCGTCCGGAGCGGCCCTGCAGGACTTCCTGCGGGTGGTCCACGGCCGGTTCCCGGGCGCCCAGGTCTTCGTGGCCGGCTGCCGCGTGCAGGGGGAGGGCGCCGCCGCGACGGTGATCTCCGCCTTGCGGGTGCTCGTCGACTTCGGCGTGGACGTGGCCGTGGTGACGCGCGGCGGAGGCTCGGCCGAGGACCTCTGGGAGTTCAACGACGAGCGGCTGGCGCGGTTCATCGCCGCCTGCCCGATGCCGGTCGTGAGCGCGGTGGGGCACGAGGTCGACGTGACGGTGGCCGACCTGGTCGCCGACGTCCGCGCGGCCACGCCGACCCACGCCGCCGAGCTGGTGGTCCCGGTGCGCGACGACCTGGCCGCCTCCCTGGCGGCGCTCCGCGGGCGGCTGGTCCGGGCCGAGTCGAACGCGGTCGAGCAGCGCCGGCGCGTCCTGCGGGCGCTGCGCGCGGAGCTCTCCGACCCGCGCCGGATCCTCTCCGACCAGCGCCGGAGGATCGACGACCTCGTCCATCGGGGGGAGGGTGTGCTCGCCTCCCGCCTGCGCGAGGAGCGCGCCCGGGTGGTCCGGAGCGCGGACGCCCTCCGGCGCCGTGAGCCGCGCGAGCTGCTCCGGCAGCTGCGCAGGAGGCGCGACGCCGCGATGGAGCGGCTGCGGGCCTGGAGCGCCGGCACCTTCCGGCGCGAGTCGATGCGGCTGGCCTCCCTGGGAGCGCGCCTCGAGCCGGCCAACGTCGCGAAGATCCTCTCGCGGGGCTTCGCCCTCGCCATGGCCGACGGGCGCCTGCTCCGGCGGAGCGCGGAGGCGCCCCCGGGATCCGCGCTGCGGGTGGTCCTCGGCGAGGGCTGGATCGACGCCCGGGTCGAGTCCAGGGACGCCCTTCCCGACCCGATTCCCGGGCGCCGCACACCGGGGGATGAGGCATAGTATGGCCGTGAGCCGAGAGAAGAAGAACCCGACGGAGACCGCGCCCGAGCCCTACGACAAGCTCGTGGAGCGGCTCGAGAAGCTGGTCGAGGAGCTCGAGGGCGGCAAGCTCTCCCTGGAGCAGTCCATCGAGACCTTCGCCGAGGGCGTGAAGCTGGCCCGGGAGGCCGGCAAGAAGCTCGACGAGTCGGAGCGACGCGTGGAGCAGCTCCTGCGCGCCGACGACGGGTCGGTCGAGGCGCGTCCTCTCGGCGGGAGCGAAGAGGGCCCATGACGACGGAGCGCAAGCCCAAGGTCACCATCGTCGACGACGACCGCGACACGCGCGAGATGCTGACGCTCGCCCTGCAGCTCGAGGGCTTCGACGTCTCCCAGGCGGCCAACGGCCTGCGGCTCATCTCCGCCATGCACGTCGACCGGCCGGACGTCATCCTGCTCGACGTCATGATGAGCTGGATCGACGGCTTCGAGCTCTGCCGGGCCATCAAGAAGAATCCCACCTTCGGCGACATCCCGGTCATCTTCATCACCGCCCGGAAGAGTCCCGAGGACGAGCGGACCGGCCGCGAGGCGGGCGCCGCCGACTACTTCACGAAGCCCCTCGACGTGGACCGGCTCATCGAGCGGATCCGCGAGATGCTGGCGGCCCGACAGGCCTCCCGGCCGCCCGCCTCGGGCGCCTGATCCCCCGCGCGGGAAGCACCCGGGTCGAGGGGGTTCGCGGCGCGGGCTTGTGGTAGAAGCGACCCGTGACGGCGCCCTTCGCCCTCGATCCCTACCTCGCCGGCGTGGCGGGACGCGTGGAAGCCGAGCTTCGCCGCGCCGCCGAGGACGGTGCGCGCACCGGCCCGGCCCGGCTCTGGGAGGCCATCGAGTACGCCCTGCTCGGCGGGGGGAAGCGGCTCCGTCCGGCGCTCGTCTGCGCCACCGCCGAGGCCTTCGGCGCGCCGACCGGGGAGGGCACGCTGCCCCTCCGCTTCGGCTGCGCGCTGGAGATGATCCACACCTACTCCCTCGTCCACGACGACCTGCCCTGCATGGACGACGACGACCTGCGGCGCGGGCGCCCCACCGTCCACAAGGCGTTCGACGACGCCACCGCGGTCCTGGCGGGCGACGCCTTGCAGTCGCTCGCCTTCGAGCACCTGCTCGGGGGTCCGGCCGAGCCTCTGCAACCCGAGGACGGGCGGCCGGCGCGCCTCGCCCTGCTCCTCGCCTCGGGCGCCACGCGCATGGTCGAGGGGCAGTCGCTCGACCTGGAGGCCGAGACGCGGCGTCCGGACCTCGAGGGCGTGCTGGACCTCCAGTCCCGCAAGACCGGCGCGCTGCTGGCCGCCTCGGTGGTGGGCGGCGCGATCGCCGCCACGGGCAGCGACCAGGGGCTCCGGCCGGCCGGGCTGAAGCTGGGGCTCGCCTTCCAGATCGCCGACGACCTGCTCGACCTGACCGCCACCACGGCCGACCTCGGGAAGCGGGCGGGCAAGGACGCCGCCGCGGGGAAGGCCACCCTGCCTGCGCTCCTGGGGGTGGGGGAAGCGCGGAAGCGGGCCGACGATTACTGTGAGGAAGCGCTCCAGGCCCTGTCCGGGCTGGGAGCCAGGGGGGAGGCGCTGCGCGCGCTGGTGCGCTTCGTCGTCTCCCGGAGGAAGTGAGCCATGGCACGACTTCTCGACGCGATCGACTCCCCGGCGGATCTCAAGAAGCTCGCCCCGGAACAGCTGCCCCAGGTCTGCCAGGAGATCCGCGACGAGATCATCGAGACCTGCGCCCGCACCGGCGGCCACCTGGGCTCGTCGCTGGGCGCCGTCGAGATCAACGTCGCGCTCCATTACGTCTTCGAGTCGCCCACCGACCGGATCGTCTGGGACGTCGGGCACCAGGCCTACGCCCACAAGCTCGTCACCGGGCGGCGGGACCGCTTCCGCACCATCCGCACCGAGGGTGGGCTGGCCGGCTTCCCGGAGCGGGACGAGTCCGCCCATGACGCCTTCGGCGTGGGGCACGCCTCCACCGCGGTGAGCGCGGGGGTGGGCATGGTCGAGGGCAAGCTGCGTCTCGGCCTCCCGGGGCGCGTCGTGGCCGTGGTCGGCGACGGCGCCCTGACCGGCGGCGTGGCCTTCGAGGGGCTGAACCAGGCCGGCTACCTGCAGCGCAACTTCCTGGTGGTCCTGAACGACAACGAGATGTCCATCTCGCCCAACGTGGGCGCGCTCTCGGAGTGGTTCTCGAAGAAGTTCGCCTCCCGCACCTACAACCGCTGGCGGCGCTCGGTGAAGGACTTCCTGCGGCACATGCCGAAGGGCGAGCAGGCCATCGAGGCGGTCCGTCACGGCATCGACGCCACCAAGGCGCTCATCACGCCCGGGATCCTCTTCGAGGGCATGGGCTTCCAGTACGTGGGGCCGGTGGACGGGCACGACGTCCAGGAGCTGGTGCGCAGCTTCTCGAAGCTCCGCGAGATCGACGGCCCGGTGCTGGTCCACGCCATCACCACCAAGGGGAAGGGCTACCACCCGGCCGAGTCGGACAAGGCCACCCGCGGTCACGGCCTCTCCTTCTTCGACGTCGCGACGGGCAAGCCCATCGCCAAGAAGGCCGCTCCCCGGGCCTACACCGACCTCTTCGCCGACGCGCTCTGCGAGCAGATGGAGCAGGACCCGAGGGTCGTCGCCATCACCGCGGCCATGCTGGAGGGAACCGGCCTCATCAAGTGCCAGCAGCGCTTCCCCGACCGCACCTACGACGTGGGAATCGCCGAGCAGCACGCGGTCACCTTCGCGGCCGGCCTGGCCTGCGAGGGGGTGCGTCCGGTGGTGGCCATCTACTCCACCTTCCTGCAGCGCGCCTACGACCAGATCATCCACGACGTGGCCCTGCAGCGCCTGCCGGTGGCCTTCGCGCTCGACCGGGGCGGACTGGTGGGGGCCGACGGCAAGACGCACCAGGGGGCCTTCGACCTCTCGTACCTGCGCCTCGTCCCCAACCTGGTGGTGATGGCGCCGTCCGACGAGAACGAGCTGCGCGTCGCGCTGGCCACCTCCCTCCACCACGACGGCCCGGTGGCCTTCCGGTTCCCGCGCGGGAACTCGGTGGGGCTGCCGATCGATCCGTCGCCGCAGCCGGTGGACATCGGGAAGTCGCGCGTGCTCCGCAAGCCGGCCGGCAAGCCCGACGTGCTCCTCGTCGCCGCCGGCACCCCGGTCCACGCCGCGATGGCCGCCGCCGAGGCGCTCGCCGAGACCGGGATCGAGGCCGCGGTGGTCGATGCACGGTTCGTGAAGCCCCTCGACGAGGAGACCATCTGCGGGCTGGCCGCCCAGGCCCGGCGCGTGGTCACCGTCGAGGAGAACGCGCTCGCCGGCGGCTTCGGGTCGGCCTGCCTCGAGGCCTTCGAGCGGGCCGGTCTCGTCGAGAAGGGCATCGCGGTGAGGCGCCTCGGCATCCCCGACGCCTTCATCACCCACGGTGACGCGGCCAGGCAGCGCGCCGAGCTGGGCATCGACGCCGCCGGGATCGCCGCGGCCGCGCGGGCGCTCGTGGGCGACCGGGCCGTCGTCGGGCGGAGCGCCGGCTAGCGCCCGCCCGTGGCCGTCCGCCGCCAGCGCGCCGACCTCCTGCTCGTGGAGCGCGGGCTCGCCACGTCGCGAACCCAGGCCCAGGCCCTCGTCATGGCCGGTGCGGTGGTGGCCGGGGACCCCGCCACCGGCGAGACCCGGGTGGAGAAGCCCGGGCAGCTCCTCGACCCCGAGGTCGCCCTCCGGATCAAGGAGGGCGCGGCGCCGCAGAAGTACGTCTCCCGCGGCGCGCTCAAGCTGGAGAAGGCGCTCGAGGTGCTCCCCGTCGATCCGGCCGGGAAGGTCTGCGCCGACCTGGGCGCCTCGACCGGCGGCTTCACCGACCTGCTCCTCCAGCGGGGGGCCGCGCGGGTCCACGCGGTCGACGTCGGCTACGGGCAGCTCCATCCGAAGCTGCGCGGCGATCCACGCGTCGTGGTCCACGAGCGCGTCAACGCGCGGCTCCTCGAGGCCGGCGCGCTCGGCGAGGACGTGGACCTGGTGGTCGGCGATCTGTCCTTCATCTCGCTGCGGCTGGTGCTGCCGGCCGTGAAGGCGCTCTTGCGGCCCGGCGGCCGGGCCATCGTGCTCGTGAAGCCCCAGTTCGAGGTGGGGAAGGGCGAGGTGGGGAAGGGCGGGGTGGTCCGGGAGGATGGGAAGAGGCTCTCGGCGTTGCACGGGGTCGAGGCGGCGGCGCGCGAGCTCGGCTTCGAGGTGCTCGGCCACGCCGAGTCGCCCATCGCCGGACCGGCGGGAAACCGGGAGTGGCTCCTGGGCCTGGCGGCGCCTTCCGCGAAGTAGAGGGCGCAGGCTTCTCCCGCGACGGGATTCCTCGGCGCGAAGCGGTCCATCACCTCGTCCCCGTATTCTCTCCGCGCCGCCTCCAGGTTGTGGGCCCGGCAGAGGACCCTGCAGTTCCCCGCCGCGGATGGACCGCCCTTCCCGCGTGGAACCACGTGGTCGATCTCGAGCCTCGTTTCCGAGCCACACACCCCTCCCGAGGCCAGGGGCCACGTGCACTTCCCCCCGTCCCGCTCCATCACCTCCCGCTTCACCTTCGGGGGCACGGCCGCCCGGCGCTTCTCCTGCTGGGCGAGCAGCAGATCCAGTGCCGCCTCGATGACCTGTTCGTCGGAGGCGCCCGGCGTGGACGTGTGCCTGGCCGGCACTGCGCCCTCGCTACAACTTGACGAGCAGTGCCCGCGAGACCGTGAGGTGGAGACGGTCTGCGCGTCGCGCGTGAGCGGCTCGACCAGCGCTCCGGGGCGCTTCCGGGGGAGCCGCAGTTCACCCGATGAACGCGAAGCCGCTGAATTCATTGGGACCGGTTTCTGCACGTCGCACCGGCTCGAACCACGGCAGCGGTGTGACGACCGTCCTCCGCGGAATCACCATCGCCGGAGCGATCTCCACGGCGACGGCCTTCGCCTCCTCCCGGGAGAGATGGAAGAACCGCGGCAGGACATCGTACCGGTTCTCACCCGTGATCACCTTCGATAGCTCCAGCACGGACGAGAGGCACAGCCGCCCATCGCGGAGCGGCTCCATCGACCTCCGGGAAGCGGGCCACGAGTCGCGCCGCGACCTGCCGGTAGTGCGCCGCGCCTCGAGACAGGCCGAGCTCCCGGTGGAGGTAGTCGAAGACGTTCGCGTAGCCGAGGCTCCGGAAGCCGCCCGTCGGTCGAACTCGGCGAGGGCGACCAGGAAGTCGGCCAGGGCCGAGTGTTCCCGGCGCAGAAGGTCGGCGAGGCGGCGGGAGGAAGCGTGGGCGTGACGGAGGTGACGGCAGAGTTGGTATCTTCGTTCATGGCATCCACTGTCTCATGCGAATTCCGGGCCTCCGGAAACGCACGGGGATGGCCACGGCGGCGCGCCCTCGCGCGGAGATCTCGACCCTCGCCACGAACCCCATTCGCGCTTCTGGAGCGAGCTGCGGCGTCGAGGAGCGCCTTCCCGCGCCACCCCAATCGACGGGATCGAAACCCACCGGAAACGCGTCAAGGGCAGCGCTTCCTTACGCCCCACCTGGCCGAGGTCCGCGTGACGGACGGTATACTCCCCACTTCATGGAACGCCCTGCGGGCCACACGGGCGACACGCCATTCCTCCCGACGCTCGGGCAGGGGATCGTGCTGTGGGTCCTGTTCCTGGTCGCGAGAAACCTAGGAGGAATGTTCGCCGGAGGCATCGAACGGTCCTGGCCCGGCTCTCCGTGGGCTGCCGCAGTCTCAATCGCGATCTCCGCCGCCTCCGCGTTGTCGGTGGTCTGGCTCGGGAAGCGACTGACGGGTCGTCCCTGGCGCGTCGTGCTCCCGGTTCGCCCGCCTTCGGCGTGGGCGTCACTCCTCGTCGCCGTCTCGGTCGCCGGGCTGCAGCTCGCGAACCTCGGCCTCCTCGCCTCGGTCGCGGCGTTCCTCCCGCGAGGCGAGAACCCCCTCGTGGCCCAGCTGGCCACCGCCCCTTTCGTGAAGGCCGTCCTCGTCGCCCCGCTCACCGAGGAGACGATGTTCCGTGGGGTGCTCCTGGGCGGCTTCCTCCTGGCCTACCGGCGCTGGACGGCCATCCTCCTCTCGGCTGCGCTCTTCGCCGCCATCCACACGAACCCGGTGCAGGTGACCTTCACGCTCGCCGCAGGGGTCTTCCTTTCGTGGCTCATGGCCGCCTCTGGCAACCTCGCCCTGCCGCTCCTCGGTCACGCCGTCGCGAACGGGGTCGTCCTGGCTCTCCCGGCCCTCGCCGGACCGCTCCTCCGGGACCCCGTAAGTTTCGGGATCCTGGGCCTTTCCGTCCTCGCCGTGGGCGCGTCCCTCCTCCGCTGGAGCCTCCGCCCCGCCCCCCGGCCCTCCTTGACTATGGGGGCCCCCTAGGTTACGACCACCCCACATTTTCGCCCCCGGGTAGCCGGGACTCGAAAGTGGGCCGCCGTAGCGCCCACTTTTTTCATTTCTGGAGCCATGACAGGAATCACACAGGAATCCGTCGCGGAGCGCGCGCGAAAGCTCCTCGAGCCCGTGCTCGCGCGCGAGGGCTACGAGCTCGTCGAGGCCGAGTGGCTTCGCGAGGGCGGCGCCTGGGTCCTGCGGCTCTACGTGGACAAGCCGGGCGGGGTCGGGATCGACGACTGCCAGGCGGTGTCGCGGCTGGTCGAGACGATCCTCGACGTCGAGGACTTCATCGAGCCGGCCTACAGCCTCGAGGTGAGCTCCCCCGGCGTCGACCGGCCGATGCGGAAGCCCGAGGATTTTCAGAGATTTGCTGGTCAGCGGGCCAAGGTGAAGGCCTTCGGTCCGCTGGAGAGTGCACCGGGGCTTCCGCCCCGCAAGCAGTGGTCGGGGACGCTTCGCGGATTCCGGGACGGTGCGGTGGAGATCGAGGTGGACGGCAAGGTCCATCGCATCCCCGCCGACCGGGTCGCGAAGGCCAACCTCGAGTACGACCTCGAAGCCGATCTGAGGAGGAAGGAGTAGCCATGCAGCCGAACGTCAATCTGAGCCTGATCCTGGACCAGGTCGCGAAGGACAAGGGCATCGACCGGGGGACGCTCGTCGCGATCCTCGAGGAGGCCATCGCCACCGCCGCCAAGAAGCACTTCGGCATGGAGCGGGCGCTCAAGGCCCACTTCGACGAGGACCGCGGGAAGGTCGACACCTTCCAGGTCCTGACCATCGTCGACGACCCGACCGAGGAGAACCCGCTGCCCGACCCGGTGAACATGATCCCGGTCTCGTTCGCACACGAGAAGGGCATCGAGGTGGAGCCCGGCGACGAGCTCGACTTCCCCATCTACTACAGCCCGGACGACGAGGCCCTGGCCCGCGCCCAGGACGAGCAGTGGGGCGACCTCCTCAAGCTCAAGACCTACCGCCGCAGCTTCGGCCGCATCGCCGCCCAGACCGCCAAGCAGGTCATGATCCAGGGCACGCGCAACGCCGAGCGCGAGAACATCTTCAACGAGTACAAGGACCGCAAGGGCGAGGTCATCACCGGGATCGTCCGCCGGTTCGAGCGCGGCAACGTCATCGTCGACCTGGGACGCGCCGAGGCCGTCCTCCCGGTGCGCGAGCAGGTTCCCCGCGAGAGCTACCGGGCCGGCGACCGCATCCAGGCCTACGTCTTCGACGTGCTCCGCGAGTCGCGCGGGCCGCAGATCATCCTGTCCCGCGCCTCGGTCGAGCTGCTCCGCAAGCTCTTCGAGATGGAGGTCCCGGAGATCGCCGAGGGCGTGGTGGTCATCGAGGCCGCCGCCCGCGAGCCGGGTGGGCGGGCCAAGATCGCCGTGTCGTCGCGCGACAGCGACGTCGACCCGGTCGGCGCCTGCGTCGGCATGAAGGGCAGCCGCGTCCAGGCCGTCGTCCAGGAGCTCCGCGGCGAGAAGATCGACATCGTCCCCTGGCACGAGGATCCGGCCCGCTTCGTCTGCAACGCGCTGGCGCCCGCCGAGGTCTCCCGCGTGCTGCTCGACGAGCAGAACCGGGCCATGGAGATCATCGTCCCCGACGACCAGCTCTCGCTGGCCATCGGGCGCCGCGGCCAGAACGTGCGCCTCGCCTCCCAGCTCACCGGGTGGAAGCTCGACATCAACAGCGAGTCGCGCGTGAAGGAGATGCGCGAGTTCGCGACCCGCAGCTTCACCGCCATCGACATCCCCGAGGCGACGCAGGAGATGCTGTACGCCCACGGGTTCCGCAAGTCGCAGGACGTCGCGAACGCGTCGGCCGAGATGCTCACGCAGTTCCCCGGCTTCGACATGGACATGATCCCGGCGCTGCAGAAGCGGGCGCGGGAGCAGGCCATCGTCGACGCCGAGGAGGAGATCCGGCTCGAGCAGGAGCGCGAGGCCGCCCGCATCGCCGAGGCGCGCCGCCACCCCAGCGACCTCTCCCAGGAGGAGCGCATGGCCCGCGTCCGCGGGGTGGGCGAGAAGACCATCGAGCAGCTCAAGGCCGCCGGCTACGGGACCGTGGAGGCCATCCACGCCGAGCCCGACGTGAACAAGCTGGCCGACTCGACGGACCTGGGCATCAAGAAGGCCCGGCAGATCAAGCACGCCGTGGGCATCTACCTCGACGAGGAGAAGCGGCTGCGGGACGAGCTCGACTCCGAGAAGAGCCGCGGGACGGGGTCGCCGGTCTAGCGATGGCGACTCCGGAGCGCACGTGCGTCGGATGCGGGGAGAAGCTGCCCGCGACGGCACTCGTGCGCCTGCGCCTGGTCGAGGGCGGCGTCGCCGTCGACCGGGAGCACGGGGACGGCCGCGGTGCATGGATTCATTCCGGGGGCGCCTGCCTGGCCCGCGCGGTGAAGCGCAAGGGCTTTGCAAGGGCGTTCCGGGCGCCCGTGGCAGTGGACGAATCGCGGCTCCGTGAGCAGTTGACGGGCAACGGCGGCAGGGTTTAGGAGACAGGTTCCATGTCGAAGAAGCGCGTGCACGAGCTGGGCAAGCAGCTCAAGGAGGCGGGGATCGAGCTCTCGAATCAGGAGCTCGTCGAGAAGCTCCACGCCCTGGGTTACGACGTGAAGAGCCACTCCTCGTCGCTCGAGGAGGACCAGTGCCAGTCCGCCTACGAGCGGATCGTCGCCGAGCGGAAGCCCAAGGCCGCCGCTCCGCGCCCCACCGGCCCGGGCTTCGTGGTGCGCAAGCGCGCCCACGTCGAGCCCACGCCGGTGGCCGCCCCCGTCGAGGAGGCAGCCGCTCCCGAGGAGGAGGAGGGCGAGTACGAGGACGAGGCCCCCCTCGAGGCGGAGCAGCAGGAGGCCGCCGAGCCCGTCGCGGCCGAGGCCGCCCCGGCCGAGGAGGCCGCTCCGGCGGCCGAGGCGCAGCCCTCTCCCGACGCGCCGCCGTCCGAGACCACGCCCCCCACGCACGCACCGGCGGCCACCCCGGCCCCGGCGGCGCCGCCCCGTCCGGCGGTCCACGCACCTCCGGCCGCACCTCGCGCACCCATGGCAGCCACGACCCCCACGGCCCCCACGGTCCACCGGCCGGGCCCGGATCCCCGGACGCTCCGTCCGACCTCCACCCAGGCGGTGGTCATCTCCCGTCCGACCACGCCGGTCCGCCGGGTCACGCCGCCCACGTCGGCGCGCGGCAACTACCCCGCCGCCCCCGGCCCCCGGGCGCTCGGCGAGGTCCGCGAGCTGAAGGTCGTCCCCGGCAGCCTCGGGCGCGAGCGCGAGTTCATCGACGTCTCCAAGGACAAGAAGCGCCGCGGCACCGGGCGCCCGGGTGGCGAGGCCGACAAGTCGCTCACCCCCAAGGACCTGCTCGCGACGGCCATGACCGATCGGTCCTTCGTGCCCGTCCGCGGCAAGAAGAAGAAGCCCATCAAGAAGGGATCGAAGACGCAGGTGACCGAGCGCGCCGAGCACAAGAAGGTGATCCGGATCGAGGAGTCGATCAGCGTCTCGGCGCTCTCGCAGGCCATGGGCGTGAAGGCCTCCGACCTGATCCGGAAGCTGATGGTCGGCGGCACCATGGCCACCATCAACCAGCAGATCGACGCCGACACGGCCGCGCTCCTGGCCACCGACTTCGGCTTCACCGTCGAGAAGAAGGGCTTCGAGGTCGAGGAGTTCATCCCCGAGGTCGCCGAGGACGAGTCGAAGCTGGTCAACCGCCCGCCCGTCGTGACCGTCATGGGCCACGTCGACCACGGCAAGACCTCGCTGCTCGACGCCATCCGCAAGGCGGACGTGGCGGCCGGGGAGGCCGGCGGCATCACCCAGCACATCGGCGCCTACTCGGTGCAGACCACCCACGGTCCCATCACCTTCCTCGACACGCCCGGCCACGAGGCCTTCACGGCCATGCGGCAGCGCGGGGCCCAGGTCACCGACCTGGTGGTGCTGGTGGTGGCCGCCGACGACGGCGTCATGCCGCAGACCATCGAGGCCATCAAGCACGCCAAGGCAGCCGGCGTGACGGTGCTCGTGGCCATCAACAAGATCGACAAGCCGGGCGCCACGCCCGAGCGCGTCATGCAGCAGCTCACCGAGTACGAGATGGTGCCCGAGCAGTGGGGCGGCACGACCATCATGATGCCGGTGTCGGCCCGCACGAAGCAGGGGCTCCCCGAGCTGCTCGAGTACATCGCCCTGCAGGCCGAGGTGCTCGACCTCAAGTCGAACCCGGAGCAGGTCTCCTCCGGCGTGATCATCGAGGCCAAGCTCGAGAAGGGGCGCGGCCCCGTGGCCACCGTGCTGGTCCAGGAGGGCACGCTGCGGGTCGGCGACGCCATGGTCACCGGCAGTCACTACGGCAAGGTCCGCGCGATGATGAACGAGCGCGGCGAGCAGGTGAAGGAGGTCCTCCCCGGCTACCCGGTCGAGGTCCTCGGGCTCTCCGGCGTGCCCACCGCCGGCGACGACTTCAACGTCGTCTCCGACGAGAAGTCCGCCAAGGAGGTCGCCGGCCACCGCGCCGAGAAGGCCCGGGCCAAGGAGCTGGGATCGGTCAAGCGGGCCACCCTCGAGGACCTCTTCGCCAAGTCCAAGCCGGGCGGCGCCAAGGAGCTGAACGTGGTCGTCAAGGCCGACGTCCAGGGCTCGTCCGAGGCCGTCTCGCAGGCGCTCACCAAGCTCTCCACGCGCAAGGTCAAGGTCAACGTCCTCGACTCCGGCGTGGGCGCGGTCACCGAGTCCGACGTCCTCACCGCCGCGGCGGGCAAGGGCATCATCGTGGGCTTCCACACCAAGCCCGAGACCAAGGTCGAGCAGATTGCCAGCCAGCAGAGCGTGAAGATCTTCCTCTTCGACATCATCTACGAGGCGGCCGACACGATCCGCGAGGAGATGGTGGGGCTGCTCGATCCGATCATCAAGGAGAAGCCGCTCGGCAAGGCCGAGGTGCCGCGCGGTCTTCAACATCCCGCGGGCCGGCACCATCGCCGGGTCGGCGGTCACCGAGGGCGTCATCAAGCGCGGCGCCCACGTCCGCGTCCTGCGCGACCGGAAGGTCGTCCACAGCGGGAAGATCGCCTCGCTCCGCCGGATCAAGGACGACGTGAAGGAAGTCCAGGCCGGCTTCGAGTGCGGCATCGGCATCGAGAACTTCTCCGACTTCAAGGTGGGCGACGTCTTCGACGCCTACGAGCTCGAGGAGATCCGGCCGTCGCTGGACTAGCGGCGCCCCCGGGGCGGAGGCAGTGGCGTGTTCGTCGGGATCCTACGGCTGACGCTGCACCTGCCCGACCCCGGGTCGCTCAAGTCGAAGCGGCACCTGCTGCGCTCGGCGCTCGACCGGGTTCGCGCCCGCTACCCGGTGTCCATCGCCGAGGTGGGCGAGAACGACACCTGGCAGCGCAGCGTGGTGGGCGTGGCGGTGGTCGGCAACGACCACGCCTTCCTGAACGAGATGCTCGACAAGGTGACCGGCTTCGTCGCGTCGGCCCACGGCGGGCAGATGCTCATCACCGACAGGAAGCTGGAGATCGTGCCGTTCGGGGACGACCTGGGCGGCGGCTGGCGGACGCTGGCGGAAGCGGAGGAGGAAGACCATGGCCCATGACCGGCCGGCCCGCGTGGCCGAGGAGTTCCAGCACGAGGTGTCGGCGATCATCGCCCGGGGTCTCAAGGATCCCCGGGTGGTGGGCTTCATCACCGTGACGGGGGCCAAGATGTCCCCCGACCTGCGCGAGGCCGTGGTGTACGTCTCCGTCCACGGCGACGAGGCGGTCCGCAAGAAGACCCTGGAGGGCCTGACCGCGGCCGCCGGGTTCCTCGCGCGGGAGGCGGCGCACAACCTCCGGCTCCGCACCACCCCGCACATGAAGTTCGTCTGGGACGCGAGCATCGAGGAAGGCGACAAGATCGAGCGGCTGCTGCGGGAAGCCAAGGCCAAGGACGGCCGGTGAGGCGCCCCGCGCTCCCCCGATGAAGGGCGGAATCCTCGTCGTCGACAAGCCGGCCGGCCCCACCAGCTTCGACGTGGTCGGGCGGGTCCGTCGCGCGCTCGGCGCGGGCAAGGCCGGCCACACCGGGACGCTCGACCCGACCGCCACCGGCGTCCTGGCCGTCTGCCTCGACGACGCGGTGAAGCTCCAGCACTGGATCACCGACAGCGACAAGGGGTACGACGCGCTCCTGGTCTTCGGCTTCGCCACCGACACCGAGGACGCCGCGGGGCGCGAGGTGGAGCGGGGCGACCCGTCCGCCCTCGACGCGGGCCGGGTGGCCGGGGCGCTCGCCGCGCTGGTGGGCGAGATCGACCAGGTGCCGCCCATGTACTCGGCGATCCGGGTGGGGGGCCGCCGCCTGCACGAGGCGGCCCGCGCCGGCGAGGTGGTGGAGCGGGCGGCGCGCCGGGTGGTGGTCCACGCGCTCGACCTCGTCTCCTTCCAGCCGGCCGAGGGCGGCCTGGCGCGCGCGCGGGTCTCGGTCCGCTGCGGGAAGGGGACCTACGTCCGGACGCTGGCCACCTCCGTCGGGCAGGCGCTGGGCGTGCCGGCGCACCTCGGCGCGCTCCGGCGGACCGCCTCCGGTCCGTTCTCCATCGACCAGGCCATCCCGCTCGAGGAGGTCGAGTCGCTGGCCCGCACGGCCCCGGACTCGCTCCGGGCCCGCCTGATCCGTCCCGCCGATGCCCTCTCCGGCTTCCCTGCGGTCCCGGTGAGCGACGCGGAGACCCTGGCGCTGGCCCAGGGCAAGGTGCTCCGGCGCCTGCCTCCTGGACCGCTCTGCCGGGCCATCGACGAGCGAGGGGACCTGGTGGCGGTCTGCGCCCCCACCGAGGGCGGGGACGGGCTGCGCCCGATCCGGGTGTTCGTGCAACCCCCCGGAATCGCAGGAGCGGATCCCGTAAAGCGTTGACTTCGAGCGTCCTGATCGCTAAAAGACGCCCTCCAACCCGCCGTCCACTATCCCCGTGGCGCGACGCCTTCGCCCTCGAGACGGGGACGGTCCACAACTAGGGAGCATCCGATATGGCGCTGATCGCTGAGAAGAAGTCCGAGCTCGTCCACAAGTACCAGCGGCACGAGAAGGACACCGGGTCCCCCGAGGTCCAGGTCGCGCTCATCACCGAGCGCATCACCTACCTCACCGAGCACTTCAAGACCCACAAGAAGGATCACCACAGCCGCCGCGGCCTGCTCAAGCTGGTCGGGCAGCGGCGCCGTCTTCTCGACTACCTCCGGTCGATCGACCTGAACCGCTACAAGACGGTCATCGAGCAGCTCGGGCTCCGGAAGTAGGGCAGGGCAAGCGCTCCGGCCCCTCGGGACCGGAGCGCGCCGCGCCCCCGACACGCGGGGGCCGGCAGTTCAACAGGCCCGCCCGCGAGCGGGCCGACGCACCCTCGACGGCGCTTCCGTTTCCGACTCGAGCGCCGCTCCCCGCGAGCGGCCCCCCAGTGAGAAACAGAGGCACCGTGGGTCGGGCGCCGGCAACTCGCACGGCGGGACCGGAGGGCGATCGACGCCCCCCGGCTCACATCGTGAAGGTGCCACATGAAGGCCATCCAGGAACGCGTCCAGGTAGGCGATCGCGAGATCTCCCTCGAGACCGGCAAGGTCGCCAAGCAGGCCGACGGATCCATCTGGATCCGCCACGGCGACTCCATCGTCCTCGTCACCGTCGTGTCGGCCAAGGAGAAGAAGGAGGGCATCGACTTCTTCCCGCTGACCGTCGACTACCAGGAGAAGATGTTCGCCGCGGGCAAGATCCCCGGCA
Source organism: uncultured delta proteobacterium (assembly GCA_963766715.1). Lineage (GTDB taxonomy): Bacteria > Myxococcota > Myxococcia > Myxococcales > Anaeromyxobacteraceae > CAIOAK01. The sequence continues at coordinate 147,007 of CAVYBH010000013.1, read as the reverse complement.
GCTTCTTCCGCCGCGAGGGCCGGCTCACCGAGAAGGAGACGCTGGTCTCCCGCATCGTCGACCGCTCCTGCCGCCCCCTCTTCCCCGAGGGCTACGCCAACGAGACGCAGATCATCTGCACGGTCATCTCCTTCGACCAGGAGAACGACACCGACGTGCTGGCGCTCACCGGCGCCTCGGCCGCCATGGCCGTCTCCGACGTCCCGTTCCACGGCCCCATCGCCGGCGTCCGCGTCGGCCGGGTCGGCGGCAAGTTCATCGCCAACCCCACGATGGCCCAGCGCGCCGAGGCCGACCTCGACGTGATCATGGCGGCGTCGCGCGACGCGGTCGTCATGGTGGAGGGCGGCGGCAAGGAGATCCCCGAGAGCGTCATGGTGGACGCGCTCCTCTTCGGCCAGGCCGCGGTGGTCCCGCTCCTCGACGCGCAGGACCGGCTCGCCAAGACCATCGGCAAGTCGAAGCGCTCCTTCGATCCCCCCAAGAACGACGTCGTCCTTCGCGAGAAGGTGAAGTCGCTCACCTGGGGCAAGGTCAAGGAGGCCTACGCCCGCAACGAGAAGCACGACCGCTACGGCCGGCTCTCCGAGATCAAGAAGGAGCTCCTCGAGGCGCTCAAGGCGGAGGCCGCCGGCGACGCGGCCCAGCTCGCCGCGCTGGTGGCCCGCGAGAAGGAGATCAAGGGCTACTACGAGGACGTGAAGTACGACTACATGCGGAAGATGATCACCGACGAGGGGCGCCGGATCGGCGGCCGCGGACCGGCCGACATCCGGTTCATCGCCTCCGAGGTCGGCATCCTCCCCCGCGTCCACGGCTCCGCCCTCTTCACCCGCGGCGAGACGCAGGCGCTGGTCGCCGCCACCCTCGGCACCTCCGAGGACGAGCAGCGGGTCGAGATGCTGACCGGCATGATCTTCAAGAAGTTCATGCTCCACTACAACTTCCCGCCCTTCTCCGTGGGCGAGGCCAAGTTCCTCCGCGGCCCCGGCCGCCGGGAGATCGGCCACGGCGCGCTCGCCGAGCGCGCGCTCCGCGCCGTGCTGCCCGCCGAGGACAAGTTCCCGTACACCATCCGGATCGTCTCCGACATCATGGAGTCGAACGGCTCGTCGTCGATGGCCTCGGTCTGCGGCGGCTGCCTGTCGCTCATGGACGCCGGCGTCCCGGTGAAGGCCCCCGTGGCCGGCATCGCGATGGGGCTCATCAAGGAGGGCGAGAAGATCGCCATCCTCTCCGACATCCTCGGCGACGAGGATCACCTCGGCGACATGGACTTCAAGGTCTGCGGGACCGAGGCCGGCATCACCGCCATCCAGATGGACATCAAGATCGGCGGCGTGACCCGCAAGATCCTCGAGGACGCGCTGAACCAGGCCGCTGCCGGCCGCAAGCACATCCTCGGCGAGATGGCCAAGGCCATCAGCGCGCCGCGCACCGACATCAGCGCCTACGCGCCGCGGATCACCACCATCAAGATCCGGCCGGAGCGCATCAAGGACGTCATCGGGCCCGGCGGCAAGGTGATCAAGGACATCACCGCCCGCACCGGCTGCAGCATCAACATCGAGGACGACGGCACCATCAACATCGCCAGCCCGAACCAGACCAACGTCGACGCGGCGATCAAGATGATCAAGAACCTCACCCAGGAGGCCGACGTCGGCAAGACCTACCTCGGCACGGTCCGCAAGATCGCCGAGTTCGGCGCCTTCGTGGAGATCTTCCCGGGCACCGACGGCCTCATCCACATCTCCGAGCTCTCGGACAAGCGGGTGAAGAGCGTCTCCGACGTCCTCCAGGAGGGCGAGGAGGTGCTCGTGAAGGTCATCTCGGTCGACCGTGCCGGCAAGATCCGCCTCTCCCGCAAGGAGGCGCTGGCCGACGCGGCCGCGCAGAAGCCGGACGCCGCCAAGACCGACCCCGAGCCTGCCAAGGGCTAGGGGAGGCGAGCGGTGGCCGCGGCCGAGACCCCGATCCCGATCCCGGTGCTTCGGGTGGGCGGCCGCGGCGAGCCGCTGGAGCTGCCTCGCTACCAGACCGCCGGCGCCGCCGGCATGGACCTGCGGGCCGACGAGCCGGTGGACCTCGCCCCGGGCGAGCGCCGGCTCGTGCCCACGGGCATCGCCGTGGCCATCCCGCCGGGGTGGGAAGGGCAGGTCCGTCCCCGCTCCGGGCTGGCGCTCAAGCTCGGCCTGGGGATGGCGAACGCCCCCGGCACCATCGACAGCGACTACCGGGGCGAGGTGGGCGTCATCCTCGTCAACTGGGGGCAGGAGCGGGTGCGCCTGGCCCGCGGGGAGCGCATCGCGCAGCTGGTGGTCGCGCCGGTGACGCGGGCGTCGCTCGTGGAGGTCGCCAGCCTGCCGGACACCGGCCGGGGCGACGGCGGATTCGGTTCCACCGGCCGGTAGGCCGGAAACGCAAGCCGGCCGCCAGGCGGCCGCGGAGGGTCGGATGATCCCGCGCTACACGCGTCCCGAGATGGCCCGGATCTGGTCGCCGGAGCGGCGCTTCCGCATCTGGCTCGACGTCGAGCTGCTGGCGGCCGAGGCCATGGTGAAGCTCGGGGAGGTCCCGGCCGAGGACCTGGCCGCGCTGCGCAAGGCCTTCGACGGCTTCGAGTTCTCCGCCGCCGACGTGGCCCGCATCGACGAGATCGAGAAGGTCACCAAGCACGACGTCATCGCCTTCCTGACCTTCGTCGAGGAGAAGGGCGGCCTGCCGGCGCGCCACCTCCACAAGGGCATGACCTCCTCCGACGTCCTCGACACCACGCTGGCGGTCCAGCTCCGCGAGGCGACCTCGCTCCTCCTCGCCGACGTGGACCGCGTGCGCGAGGCCGTGAAGAAGCGGGCCTTCGAGCACCGGCGCACCCCGATGATCGGCCGCAGCCACGGCATCCACGCCGAGCCGGTCACGTTCGGCCTGAAGCTCGCCGGCTGGTACGACGCCTGGGGGCGGCAGGCGCGACGCGCTCGAGCGGGCCGGCCGGGTCGCGGCCGTCGGCAAGATCTCCGGCGCGGTGGGCACCTTCGCGAACGTCGATCCCAGCGTGGAGGCCTTCGTGATGGCGCGGCTGGGCCTGGAAGGCGGGGAGGGCGCGGCCACCCAGGTGGTGGCCCGCGATCGGCACGCCGACCTGTTCTGCGCCATCGCCGTGGCCGGGGCGGTGATGGAGCAGCAGGCGACCGAGGTCCGCCACCTGCAGCGCACCGAGGTCCGGGAGGCGGAGGAGCCCTTCACGGCCGGGCAGAAGGGCAGCTCGGCCATGCCCCACAAGCGCAACCCCATCCTCTCCGAGAACCTCACGGGCCTGGCCCGCCTCCTGCGCGGATGGGCGGTGCCGGCGCTCGAGGACGTGGCCCTCTGGCACGAGCGGGACATCAGCCACTCGTCGGTCGAGCGGGTCATCGGCCCCGACGCCACCATCGCGCTCGACTTCGGCCTCGTCCGCTTCGCCCGGATGATCGAGGACCTGCGCGTCTACCCCGAGCGGATGCGGGAGAACCTCGAGCAGACGGGCGGCCTCTTCGAGGCCCAGCGCGTGCTGCTCGCGCTCGTCGGCAAGGGCATCCCCCGCCAGGAGGGGTACGTCCTCGTCCAGCGCAACGCGATGAAGGTCTGGGAGGAGAAGGTGGACTTCCGGACGGCGCTCAAGGGCGATGCCGACGTCAAGAAGGCGCTGACCGACGCCGAGATCGACGCCTGCTTCGCGGTGGACTACCACCAGAAGCACGTCGACACGATCTTCGACCGGGTCTTCGGCGCGAGCGAGGCGGCGCCCTAGAGGTAGCCCTTCGCCTGGAGATTCGCGCGGATCCGCGCGTCCACGCTTCCGACCGGCGACTCGAACTTCTCGCCGGTGAGGAGCTCGAAGACCTCGATGTACTTGCCGGCCAGCATCACCCGGACGTCGTCGGTGAGCGCCGGCGGCGTGCCGTGGCCGGAGAACCCGTGCTCCTGGATGAGCCACTGCCGGATGTTCTCCTTGTCGAGCATCTGCTGGTCCTGGCCGGCGGCCAGCCGCTCCTCGTAGCCCTTGGCGACCCAGTAGCGGGAGCTGTCCGGCGTGTGGATCTCGTCGATCACCACCAGCTTGCCGTCGGCGATGCCCATCTCGTACTTGGTGTCGACGAGGATGAGCCCCCGCGTCGCGGCCCACTCCTGGCCGCGCCGGAAGAGCGCCCGGGCGATCTCGACGGCCTCCTGCCAGACCGCGGCCGGAACGAGCCCCTTCGCGACGATCTCCTGCTCGCTGATCGGCTCGTCGTGCTTGCCGTACTGGGCCTTGGTGGAGGGCGTGATGATGGGCAGGTGGAACTTCTGGTCCTTGCGCAATCCCTGGGGCCAGTCGATGCCGTAGGCGCCGGCCTTCCCCGCCACGTAGTCGCGCCACAGCGACCCGGTGATGTAGCCGCGGATGATGATCTCGACCGGGAGCGGCTGGGCGCGCTTCACCACCATCACGCTCGGATCCGGGTTGTCGAGGATGTGGGTGGGGGCGATGTCCTTCACCTTCTCGAACCAGAACCGGGTGAGGCGGGAGAGCACCTCTCCCTTGAACGGGATGGTCCCCAGCACGTGGTCGAAGGCGCTGATCCGGTCGGTGGTGATCATCACGATCCGGTCGCCGCGCGAGTAGTTGTCGCGCACCTTGCCGCGGTAGAGCTCCCCGAGCGCAGGGGCGTCGAACTGCCGGAGCGTGTGGGCGAGCTGTTCGCGAAGCTTGAGGTCGGGAATCATGGGCGCGAATGCTAGCATACGGGCGCATTGGACCGGGATGACCTGATCTTCGTGCTGCACCGCCCCTCGTCGGCGGAGAACATCGGCGCCGTGGCGCGGGTGCTCCTCAACTTCGGGCTGTCCCGGCTCTCGGTGGTGCCCCCCCCTTCGTGGTCGGGCCTGCCCCGGTCAGGGCGTGGCCAGAACGCCCGGGAGGACGTGATCCGCCGGGCGCGGCGCACGGCCCGGAAGGCCATCGGGGTGCTGGAGTCCTCCCAGGTGAAGCCCGACCTCGCGGCCGCCCTGGCCGGAACGGTCTGGGCCTGCGGGAGCACCTCGCGCGCCGTGGAGGGGCGCCCGCGCCTCACGCCGCGGGAGCTGGGGGAGGAGGTGGCCCGGAGGAGGGGAACGGGCCGGCTGGCGATCGTCCTGGGGGAGGAGCGCCGCGGCCTCTCCGACGCCGAGCTCACGCTCTGCTCGGCGGTCTGCACCATCCCCACGAGCGCCGCCTACGACTCGATGAACCTGGCCCAGGCGGCGGCGGTGCTGGCCTACGAGATCTCGCTCGGGCAGGGCGCCGCCTTCGCGCCCCTCCCCGAGGAGGAGCCGGCGCGCCACGAGACGGTCGAGGCCTTCTGGCGCCGGATGAAGACGCTCCTGTCCGGCGCGGGCTACCTCAACCCGCAGAACCCCGACGCGATCCTCGCGGAGTGGAGGCGCCTGCTCGCGCGGGCAGAGCCCACGCAGCGAGAGGCGGAACTGCTCGCCGCCGCGGCCCGGACGCTGGAGCGGAAGCTCGCGATCGGGCCGGCGGACGGAGAGGAAAACCGCTAGGCGGCCGGCGCTTCGGCCGGCGCCGCCTGCTTCGCGCCCTTGCGGCTCTTCTTCCAGGCGTCGAAGTGGTCCTTGCAGAGGCCGTGCTCGAACACCTTCTTCTTGCACTCCTCCTTGCCGCAGCCCTTCCAGCGGCGAGGCTTGGCCTCGATCTCCCCCCGGCGCCACTGGGAGTAGTGGAAGAAGCAGAGCCCCTTGGCGCGGTACGAGCGCTTGCAGCCCTGGATCTTGCAGGTCTTCTTGCCGCCGCCCTTGGCCTTCGGAGCGGCCTTCTTCGCCTTGGTCTTCGCAGTCGTGTCGGACATTCGGGGCGTTGATTACCCGACCCCCGCCCGGAACGCAACCACGCGATTCGTCTGGGGCCCGTCCCGGTCAGGGGCGGGGGGCCGGCCGGTCCGCCGCGTGCTCCGCGACGATGCGATCGAGCGCGCTGCGATCCGCGTCGGTGTGGTGCTCGACGGGCTCCGGCACGGGCTTGTCCGGGGGCGATCCCGCCGCGCGGGCGGGGCGGGCGCCGGCGGTGGCCCGCGCGGGAGAACCCTTCGGGGACGACTTCGGGCCGGGCTTCGCGCCCCAGAGCCGGTCCCAGCCGGCCGAGAGCTCGTTCCATCCCCAATCGGCGAACTGCGACGCGGAAGGGGCGGAATGCCACCGCTCCACGAGCGTCTTCCCGTCGAAGGGGACGAAGGCGCCGACGAGCGCGAGGAGGGTCGCGACGGCGACGGCGAGGAGCAGCCGGGACATGGCCAGAGGTTCCCACGCACCCCGGGGGCCGTCGAGTTTCCTGCGCTCCGCGGGCTACTCGATGAGCCCCTGCTCCCGGGCCAGGCGTCCCAGCTTCTCCTTCAGCCGCTCGAAGCGCTTCCGGAGCGCCGCGGGGGTGGCCGGCTCGCCGTCGGCGCGCAGAACCTCCGCCACTTCCTCCCAGGGCATGGCCTTGTCCACCCGGAGGATGAGCAGGGTCTGCTCCTCGGGGTCGAGCGACTCGCGCAGCTTCATGAGCTTGTCGGCCCGGCCGCCCGGCGCGTAGGTCGAGAGGGTCGACCGGACCTCCTCGGCGATCTTGGAGGCCTCGGTCGAGAGGATGGGGCGACCGCGCCTGCGGTAGGGGTCCCGGGCGTACCGGGAAGCGGCGTGCCAGGCCAGCCGGAAGGCCCAGGTCCGGACGGCCGACTCCCGCCGGAACCCGGCCAGCCCACGCCACAGGTCCTCGGCGAACTGGGAGAAGACGTCGTGCGCGTCGTCCTCGTTCCGCAGCACCGCGGTCAGGTACCCGAGCACCTGCGGGCCATAGCCCCGCAGGGCCTCCGTCGCGGCGCCGGAGAGGTCGCCGGAGTCGAGGAGCGCCAGGATGCGGGGCTCGAGATCGGACACGGCTCCTGTGTACCCCACCCGGCGCGGGGCGAGAAGTCGCTCCCCAGGCATCCACCCTCAGGAGGGAGCGCCACCCTCAGGAGGTAGCGCCCACCCACCGGAGGAGGCCGGCTGCGTCGGTGACGAAGCCCTCGGCCCCGCCGGCGGCCAGCGTCGCCATCGGGACGAAGCCCCAGGAGACGGGGACGAAGCGGACCCCGGCGGCCACCGCGGTCGATCGGTCGACCAGGCTGTCGCCGATGAGGACGGCGTCCTCCGGCTTCACTCCGGCGCGCACGCAGATCCCGAGCAGGCCGGAAGGGTCCGGCTTGCGGGCCGCCTCGTCCCCCCCGACGACGGCGACGAACCGGGAGAGCACGCCCAGGCCGTCGAGGATCCTGCGGGCCATGGCGCCGGGCTTGTTGGTGTGCACCGCGAGCGGGATCCGCGCGCTGCCGAGCACCGCCGCGATGCCCGGGTACAGGCGCGTGTGGTCGAGGAGGTGCCGGGAGTAGTGCTCCCGCCAGAGCGCCACGGCGGTCTCGAGGAGGTGCTCCCGCGGCGCGATGGCGCGGGAGACGAGGGTGACCGCGCCGTCGCCGACGAAGCTCACCACCTCCTCCTGGGACCGCTGGGGCAACCCCAGCTCGGAGAGGGCGTGGGCCACGGCCAGGTAGAGGTCCTGGCGGGAATCGACCAGCGTCCCGTCGAGGTCGAACACGGCCAGCTTCACGGTCCGAGCCCCACCCATTCCGAGCCGTCGGCGTAGACCTCGCGCTTCCAGATGGGCGCGTCCTTCTTGAGCAGCTCCAGGGTGGCCTCGCAGGCCCGGAAGGCCGGGGCCCGGTGCGGGGCCGCCGCGGCGATCACCACCGCCGCCTCGCCCGGGACGAGCGTGCCCACCCGGTGGACGACCGCCACCTCCGCGCCGTGCTCCGCCGCGACCCGCCGCCCGATCTCCTCGAGCTTTCGCTCGGCCATCGGCGCGTAGGCCTCGTACTCGAGACGGAGCACCTGCTTGCCGTGGCTCTCGGCCCGGACGTCGCCGCGAAAGGTGACGACGCCGCCGAGCCCGGGCCCGGACACCGCGTCCACCACCTCGCGGAGGTCGAGCGGCCGGTCCACGACCCGGAAGCGGCCCGCGCCGCCCGACACCGGCGGGATCACGGCCACCTCGGCGCCGTCGGGCACGAGGTCGGGATCCTGGGCGAACTCCTGGTTCACGGCGAGCCGGCAGCGAGGCAGCACCCGGGCCAGCGCCGGGTGCCTGGCCTGGAGGGTCGCGCGCAGCTCGCCCACCGTGGCGGGCCAGGTGGACAGCGATTCCGACTCCTGGCCAGCCGCCTCGCGGGCGACGGCGAAGAAGAGCACGGTGATGGGCACGTGAAGATGGTAACGCGGCGGCGGGCTCAGCGCCGGAAGAGTCGGGGCAGGTCCCCGAAGACCGTGACGGCGAGGAGCAGCCCGAAGAGGGCGATGAAGCCGACGGTGTGGATGATCGACTCGACCTTCTGGTTCACGGGGCGGCGCGCCACGATCTCGTACCCCAGGAAGACGAGCCGTCCCCCGTCGAGCGCCGGCAGGGGCAGGAAGTTGAAGATGGCCAGCATGATGGAGATGAGCCAGACCATCATGAGGAAGGGGGCGGCGCCGGCCCGCGCGCTGCGGGTCATCTCCTGGGCGATGCCGATCGGACCCTGCAGCTCGGCCTTCTGCTTGCGCGTCACGACCTGGCCGAGGCCCCCCAGGATCTCGCCCGCCTTGTCGTTGGTCCTCCGGAAGGCCATGGCGACCGCCTCGAGCGGCCCGGCCTGGATGGAGCGGAGGTTGGGCGCGATGCCGGCCTTCCCGATTCCCCCCGAGTCGTCGGGGCGCATCGTGACCTCCTGCGGCGGCGATCCCGGAGCCGCCCCGGCGCGCTCGACCGTGAGCCGGAGATCCTGCCCCGGGTGGGAGCGGACGGCCTGGACGAGCTCGGTCCACCCGGTCACCGGCGCGCCCGCCGCGCCCACCACGCGATCGCCGGCGCGCAGGCCGGCCCGCTCCGCCGCTCCGCCTCCGATGACGTCGCCGATGGTCGAGGTCGCGTCGGGCTCGCGCAGCCCCATGGTGGCGATGAGCCCGGTGGCGAGCACCACGGCGAGCAGGTAGTTCATGGCCGGCCCGGCCAGGATGACGAGGAAGCGCCGCCAGGCGGGCTGGTTCGCGTAGGCGCTGCGATCCCCGGCGGCGATGTCCTCGCCCGGCGCCATCCCCGCGATCTTCACGTAGCCGCCCAGCGGCACCGCGGACACCGCCCACTCGGTGTCTCCGCGCCGGCGCGACCAGATGACCGGTCCGAAGCCGACGCTGAAGCGCTCGACCCGCATCCCCGACCAGCGGGCGGCCAGGTAGTGGCCCAGCTCGTGGATGACGATGAGCAGCCCGAAGGCCAGCACCGTGACGGCGATCATCGGGAGGGAGTGGAGGATCGCGTTCATGTGTCTTCCTGGGGAGCGTCCCCGAACTCCTCGGCGTCGAACACCTCGACGGTCGTGGCCGGATCGAGCCAGGCATCCGGCCGGCAGGCCGGCCTTCAGGCAGGCGTGCTTGAGGAAGGTCTGCGCGTCCCAGCCCTGCTCGACGGCCACCACCGGGAGGAGCACGCCGCGGTGCCAGCCCTGCTTCACCACGAGTCCGTGCACGCCGACCTGGACCTGGGCCGGATCGGGCAGGGGCCGGCGCGGGCCGAGCGCCGACACGTGCACCTGGAGGTCCGACGCCTCCTCCGGGCGAAGCGGGGGGAAGCGGGGGTCCTCGAACGCCGCCGCCACCGCCATCTGGGAGACGGTGCGGGCGAGCGAGCCCTCCGGCTCGAAGCGGCCGATGCAGCCGCGCAGCGCCCCGCCCCGGTGGAGGGTGACGAAGGCCCCGCGGGGCTCGGCCAGCGCTCCCGAGGAGGGCGGCGCCGGTGCGGGCCCGATTCCGAGGCGGTGGAGGATGGCGGCGCGCGCCAGGTCGACGAGCGCCGAGCGGTCGGAAGGGGAGAGGGTCGGGCTCACAGCCGCCTCCGGGCGCCGGTGAGGAGGTAGCGCCGGACGTCGGCGAGGATCTCCCTGTGGTCGAAGGCGATCGGGTCCGGCAGGGCGTCCCACGCGAAGGCGCGCGCCTCCGCGGCGTCGTCTCCCCCGCGGGGCTCGCCGGAGGCGGTCGCCAGGAACACGGTGGCGAGGGTGTGGCGCCGCGGGTCCCGGGCCGGGTCGGAATAGGTGTGGAACTGCTCGAGCAGGGTCACCGCGAGGCCGGTCTCCTCGGAGGCCTCGCGCGCGGCCGCCCGGTCGAGCCGTTCGCCCTCGTCCACGAAGCCGCCCGGGAGCGCCCAGCCGGGCGGCGGGTTGGCGCGCCGCACCAGCACCACCCGGTCGCCCGGGAGCAGGATCACCGTGTCGACGGTGGGGGCGGGATTGCGGAACCCGGGCATCGTCCCCGTCACCTGCGCGGCGCGCCGATGACGGGCGTGGCCGCGGCCGGGGACGTGGCCCCCCCGGCGGGGAAGGCCTTCTCGACCATGAGCCGGGCGAAGGGAATCCCGGAGCCGGGGACCCCGGAGAGCAGCGCGCGCGCCGTGGCCGCCGCCTGGGCGGCGCGGTCGGGGAGTCCCATTCCCTGGAAGTGGAGCGCCACCGAGAAGAGGCGGCTGGCCAGGCGCTGCCGGCAGGCCGGGTCGAGCCAGGCCTCCAGCGCGGCGGCGATGGCCGCCTCCATGTCCCGGGTTCGCTGGGCCGCTCCGCCCTCGACGCTCGCGGCCTGCAGCCGGTCGAGCGTCGCAGCGAGCGCGCGGAGGTGGGTCTCGTCGGCGAGCCAGCCCCGCAGCATCGGGAAGCGTGTGAAGCTCGCCGGAGGAGGCCAGGGCCGCACCCTCGGCCTCGGCGGACGGCAGGGGAACCGCCGAGCCGGGATCCGGAGGCGTCGCTCCCGGCCCCACGCGGGCCAGCCAGCCATCCGCTCCCTCCGGGACCGCGCGGCCGGACGCGTCGTTCTGTCGGCGGGCCTCGGCGACCAGCCCGCGCGCGTGCGCCGGGTCGACCTCGCCGACGCCCATGGTCTGGCCGCGCTCGGCGATGTCCTTTCCGAAGGTCCGGTACTCCTTCCGTCCGAGGACGCCCACCTGCAGCTCCAGCAGGCCGTGGACGTCGGAGATCACCGCCTGGCCGACCTCCACGCCGCGGCCGGGGACGTTGCGGGCGATCCAGACGGCGCGCTCCCCCTGGCCGTCGATGGAGGAGGCGTAGCAGGGGAAGACCTCCTCGGCGGCCTGGACCGGGGCCGGCGCCGCGGCGCGCGGGGCCTCGGGCACGGCCACGCCGCGCGTCCGGAGCAGGTGGAGGCCTCGCTTGGCCTCCTTCGAGAGCGCCTTGTCGCCGGAGGCGGCCAGTGCGGCCAGGACCTCGAGGCGCCCGCCGTCGAGGGCCGCCTTGAGCAGCGCGCCCGACAGGACGGGAGGGAGGGTCGCGATCTCCTCGGGGCGGGCCTTGGCCAGCCCCACGAGAAGGCGGGCCGCGCGGGCAGCCTCGGCGCGCGGCAGGCCGGTCCGGTCCGCCACCTCCTGGCTGTCGACGTTCGGGTCCCGGAGCATCGCCAGGATCTGATCGGGATCTTCCACGGTCATCGGAGGCGGAATCTACACGGGGCTCCCCCGCCGGACAATGTCGCTTACACCCCAATGAGGCCCGTCCACTTGACCCCGCTCAGGTTTTTCGTAGGATCATCCGTCGTCCACCGCTGCACGAACGCTTCCCCGAGAAGGGGCGGACGTGGCCAGCCTCAATGAAGGAGTCGCACAAATGACCCGTCTGCAGATGTCCCGGATCGCCCTCGGCCTCGCCGGCGCCTTCGTGCTCGTCGCCGCCACCCCCGCCCTCGCCTGTGACTGCGACAAGAAGGCCGGGACCACCACCGAGAAGTCGGACAAGAAGGCCGACAAGGCCACGCCGGCTCCCGCCCCTGCCCAGCAGGCCCCCGCAGCCACCGAGAAGAAGGCCTCGGCATCCCAGGCGACCGGCACGCTCCTCGCCGCGGAGGCCTGTCACTGCGGCGCGAAGGACCCCAAGGACTGCAAGTGCGGCGAGCGAAGTGCAAGTGCACGGAGAAGCCGGCGACAAGCCCAAGGCCAGCGCCTCCTCCTCCAAGGTCCTCCTCGTCGCCGAGGCCTGCCAGTGCGGCGCGAAGGACCCCAAGGACTGCAAGTGCGGCGAAAAGTGCAAGTGCACCGAGAAGAAGCCCGACGCCCCGAAGTCGAAGGCCGCCTAGCCTTCCACGCTTCCAGGTGAACGAGGCCCCGCCCGGCGACGCCGGCGGGGCCTTCGTGCGTCAGCGTCAGTCGCGCGTCAGGCGCCGACCCGCTCCCCGTCGCGGTGGCGCGCGCGGTGGCGGGCCAGCATCTGACCGAGGTAGTGGCCGGTGAAGCTTCCCTTCACGCGGGCCACCTCCTCCGGGGTGCCCTCGGCGATGACGCGTCCGCCCTCCTCGCCGCCCTCGGGCCCCAGGTCGATGACCCAGTCGGCCGACTTGATCACGTCGAGGTTGTGCTCGATGACCACCACCGAGTTCCCGGCGTCGACCAGCCGGTCGAGGACCACCAGCAGCTTCTTCACGTCGTCGAAGTGCAGGCCGGTGGTGGGCTCGTCGAGGATGTAGAGCGTTCGCCCCGTCCCGACCCGCGCCAGCTCGCGCGACAGCTTGATCCGCTGCGCCTCGCCGCCGGACAGGGTGGGGGACGGCTGCCCCAGCTTGAGGTAGCCCAGGCCCACGTCGTCGAGCGTCTTGAGGATCCGGAGGATCTCGCGGTGGTTGGCGAAGTGGGCGGTGGCCTCGTGCACCGAGAGGTCGAGGACCTCGGCGACGTTCTTGCCCTTGAACTGGACCCGCAGCGTGGCCTCGTTGAAGCGCTTGCCCTGGCAGACCTCGCAGGGGACGAGGACGTCGGCCAGGAAGTGCATCTCCACGAGCTTCATGCCGTCGCCCTGGCAGGCCTCGCAGCGCCCTCCCTTCACGTTGAAGCTGAAGCGCCCGGGCTGGTAGCCGAGCGCCCGGGCCTCCGGCGTCTGCGCGAAGACCTCCCGGACCAGGTCGAAGAGCTTGGTGTAGGTGGCCGGGTTGGACCGCGGCGTGCGTCCGATGGGCTGCTGGTTGATGTCGATGACCTTGTCGACCTGCTCGTGGCCCACGATCGACTTGTGCCGCCCCGGGACCGCGCGCCCGCCGTGGAGGAGGCGGGTGAGCGCGGGCTGGAGGATCCCGTTCACGAGGGTGGACTTTCCCGCACCCGAGACGCCGGTCACCGCGACGAAGCAGGAGAGCGGGAACGAGACGGTGACGTCCTTCAGGTTGTTCTCGGTGGCCCCGGCCACGGTGATCCGCGCCTTGCCGATGGGGCGCCGCCGCGAGGGCACGGCGATCTCGGCGCGACCGGACAGGTAGGCGCCGGTGAGCGAGGCCGGATCCTCCATCACGTGGGCGGGCGTCCCGGCCGACACGACGCGCCCGCCGTGCTCGCCGGCGCCCGGGCCGAAGTCGACCACCCAGTCGGCCGCCTCCATGGTCTCCTCGTCGTGCTCGACGACGATGACCGAGTTGCCGATGTCCCGGAGCCGCTTGAGGGTGGCGAGCAGCTTTCCGTTGTCCCGCTGGTGGAGCCCGATGGAGGGCTCGTCGAGGATGTAGATCACCCCGGTGAGCTCGCTGCCCATCTGCGAGGCCAGCCGGATGCGCTGGCTCTCGCCGCCGGAGAGCGAGGGCCCGGGCCGGTCGAGGGTCAGGTAGTTGAGCCCCACGTCGACGAGGAACCGCAGCCGGTTGCGGATCTCCTTGAGGAGCTCCTCGGCGATGCGGGCCTCCGCCCCCTTCATCTCCAGCCCGTCCAGCCAGGCCAGGGCCTCCCGGATGGTCTTTCGCGAGAGCTCGACGATGCCCACGCCGCGCACGCGCACCGCCCGGCTCTCCGCCTTGAGCCGCTCGCCTCCGCAGGCCGGGCAAGGCTTGTCCGAGAAGAAGCGCATGTAGTACCGGCGCATGGCCTCCGAGCCGGTGGCCTTGAAGCGCCGGTACAGCTGGTTCAGCACCCCCTCCCACTGGATGCGGTAACCCTTCACGCCGGCGGCCTGGGTGCCGAGCAGGATCACGTCGCGGTGCTGCTTGGAGAGCTTCGACCAGGGCGTGTCGAGGTCGATGCCCAGCGAACGGGAGAGGTGCTCGACGAACTCGAAGGTCCAGCCCTCGCCGCGCTCCATGCCGCTCGCCCAGGGCTCGATGGCCCCGTCGCGGATGGTGAGGGAGGGATCGGGGATGATGAGGTCGGCGTCCATCTCGGCGCGCGTGCCGAGCCCCTGGCACTCCGGGCAGGAGCCGACCGGGTTGTTGAAGGAGAAGGCCTGGGGGGCGAGCTCGCCGAAGGAGATCCCGCAGGTCGGGCAGGCGTTCAGCTCGGAGTAGAAGCGATCGTGCTTCTTGTACTCCTCCGGGTCGATGCCCGGCCCCACCTTCTGCTCCTTGTCGGCCTCGGCGACGATGAGCGTGCCCTTGCCCTCGCGCAGCGCGGTCTCCACGGAGTCGTTGAGCCGGGACCGGATCCCGTCCTTCACCACCAGGCGATCGACCACCAGCTCGATGTCGTGCTTGAGCTTCTTGTCGAGGGAGAGCTTCTCCTCGAGCGAGTGGGAGACGCCGTCGACGCGGACCCGGGAGAACCCGCGCTTGTGGGCGTCGCCGAGCAGGTCCCGGTACTCGCCCTTGCGGTTCTGCACGAGCGGGCGCGAGCACCAGGATGCGCGACCCGGCCGGCAGCTCCAGGATCGAGTCGACGATCTGCTGGGCCGTCTGCTTGCCCACCCGCCGTCCGCAGGAGGGGCAGTGCTGCTCGCCGATCGAGGCGTAGAGGACGCGCAGGTAGTCGTGGACCTCGGTGATGGTCCCCACCGTGGAGCGCGGGTTGTTGGAGGCCGCCTTCTGCTCGATGGAGATGGTCGGAGAGAGCCCGCGGAGCGTGTCGTAGCGGGGCTTCTCCATCTGTCCGAGGAACTGGCGCGCGTAGGAGGAGAGCGACTCGACGTAGCGACGCTGGCCCTCCGCGTAGAGGGTGTCGAAGGCCAGCGAGCTCTTTCCCGAGCCGGAGACGCCCGTGAAGACCACCAACCGCTTCTTGGGGATCTCGACGTCGACCGACTTGAGGTTGTGCTCGCGGGCCCCTTTGACGCTGATGGTATCGGGCTCGCTCATCCGGCCCTTCTTAACGTCGGCGGGGCGCGTTGGCTACCGCACCGAAACCTGATACGGGAGCGGTTCTCATGGCCGATCTCGCCAACGATTCCGGGGTGATCCGGCTTCACGTGGAGCCGGTGACCCGCGAGGCCGGGGGGAGGGTGCTCGCGTCCGCCGCCCTGGAGTACCGCGACGCCCGGGACGGCGAGTGGTGGCCGCTCGTCCGCCTTCCGGTCGTCCACGTCTCCCCTGGAGGGGTGGAAGCGCTCGTGGCGGCCCTCCAGGACCTCATGCAGGGCGTGGTCCCCGGGTTCGCCTGGCAGACCGGGGACGGCGCCCTCGGGCTCCAGATTGGCGTGCCGGAAGGGCAGGGAGACCTCCTGGTGGCCGAGGTGGGCGTGGACCTCGCCCTCTTCCTCGCCGAGTCGGCGGGCGCCCCGCGGCGGGAAGGGGCGGAGGCGGCCCTCTTCCGCTGGCCGGTCACCCGCGGCGCGGCGGTGGCGTTCGCGGACGCACTCCGGCGCGAGGCCGGCTCGCTCGGTCGCGATGGGTAGCCCGTCCCGGCCCGAGCCCGGCTCTCCTGCCGGCCGGCGGGCCGCGTCGACGCGTGCCCGGCTCCTGCTCTTCCTCGCGGCGGCCCTCTTCGGCCTGCTGGCGGTGCTGGCGCGCCTCGCCTCCCTGGAGGGATTCGGGGCGGCGCAGGTGGCCACGGTCCGCTTCGCGGTGGGAACGGTGCTCACGCTGGCGCTGTTCCGGCTCCGCCCCGGGACCTTCCGGCCCGTCCGGCGCGGCCTGCTCGTGACCCGGGGGGTGCTGGGCGGGCTCGCCGCGCTGCTCTACTTCTACGCCCTCTCCCTCATCCCGGCCGGCCAGGCCACGCTCCTCAACAACACCTTCCCGGTCATCGCGGTGGGGATCTCCTATTTCACGCTGGGAGAACGTCCGAACTGGCACCTCCTGCTGGCCCTGGGCGTGACCAGCCTGGGCGTCTACCTGGTGGTCGGCGGCGGGCAGGCGGGCTTCGCCATGGGCTGGGGCCAGTGGGTGGGCATCGCGTCCGCGGTCCTCGGCGCCGGAGCCGTGACGTCGATCCGGGCGCTGCGCGCCACCGACAACGCACCCACCATCTTCTTCGCCTTCACGCTGGGCGGCCTGATCGTGTCGGCGCCGCTCTCCGATCGGGCCGTGGAGCACCGCACCTCCATGCCTGGGTCTTCGCGCTCGCCGCCGGGGTGGTGTCGTTCGCGGCCCAGATCCTCATGACCGAGGCCTACGGAGCGCTCACCGTGGCCGAGGCGGCGGTCTGGCAGCAGCTCACGCCCGTGGCCAGCTTCCTGTGGGCCGGCGCGGTGCTGGGGGAGACGCTGTCGGCAATCGGCGTGGCCGGCGTGGCCCTGGGAATCGCAGGGGTGGTGTACGGGTCGGTCCTGGGGCGCCGCCCCCCGGAGCCGGAGGAGGCTTGACGCCGGCGCTCCGGCACGCCCGCTCGCTGGCCCGCGCCGAGCTCGTGGGGTCGGGGCTCTGCTTCGGCGTGATGGCGGTGCTCGGGCGGCTGCTCGCGACCGGCCCGGCCCGGTTCACGCCGGGCCAGCTCTCGGTGGTCCGCTTCGGGGTGGGGGCGGCGGCCAGCCTGGCGGTCTTCGCGGTGCGCCCGTCCCTCCATCGCCCGCGGAACGTCCGCCTGCTCGTCACCCGGGGCATCTCCGGCGGCCTGGTGGTCATCCTCTACTTCGGCGCGCTCGCGCGCATCCCTGCCGGGGAGGCCGGGATGATCTACAACCTCTTCCCGGCCATCGCGACGCTGCTCGCGCTCTTCCTGCTCCGGGAGCGCCCGGCGGCCCGCCTCTGGGTGGCCATCCTCGTCGCCACCGCTCGGCGTGGTCCTCGTCCTGGGCAACGGGACGCTCCAGCTGGGGCTCGGCTGGGGGGAGGGCGCCGCGCTCGCCGCCGCCGTCTTCGCCGCGGTGAGCGCCAACGTCATCCGGGCCATGCGCGGCACCGACAACGCGCCCACCATCTTCTTCTGGTTCTGCCTGGCGGGGCTGCCCGTGGTGCTGCCCTTCGCGCTCGACCCGTGGCCGGGCGGCCTCGTGCCGTGGGCGCTGGCCGTGGCCATGGCGCTCGCCGCCTTCGCGGCCCAGGTCCTGATGACCGAGGCCTACGGCGCGCTCTCGGTGGGGGAGGCGGCGGCCTGGCTCCAGCTCACTCCCATCGCCCAGTACCTGCTCGCTGCGGCGGTGCTGGGGGAGGCCGTGACGCCGGTCGGCCTCCTGGGCATCGCCGTCTCGGTGGCGGGCGTGACCTGGGCCACCGCGCTGGGATGGCGGGCAGCCGCCACGCCGCCTCCCTGACCGTGGCCTCGTCCTCCGGCGCGGACAGCACTAGACTCGGCACGATGAACGCGCCAGCCGTCGCCTTCGAGCCCTTCACCGACGAGCACCAGGCCTTCCGGCGGGTGGTGCGCGAGTTCTGCGAGAAGGAGCTCGCGCCCCACGCCCGGGAATGGGACGAGAAGGGGGAATTCCCCCGCCAGCTCTTCCGCCGCTTCGGCGAGATGGGCTTCCTGGGCATCCGGCACGATCCGGCCTGGGGCGGATTGGGGCTCGACTACTGGTACGTGGTGGCCTACGCCGAGGAGCTGACCCGTTCGCGCAACGGCGGGCTGGGCACCGGCATGCTGGTCCAGGGGGAGATGGCGACCCCCATCATCGGGGAGCTGGGGACCGACGAGCAGAAGCGGGAGTTCCTCGCCCCGGCGCTCCGCGGCGAGAAGGTGGCCGCGCTCGCCATCTCCGAGCCGGACGCGGGCAGCGACGTGGCGGCCATCCGGACCCGTGCCCGCCGGGACGGCGCCGACCTGGTGGTGAGCGGGTCGAAGACCTGGATCTCGAACGGCGCGCGCGCGGACTTCCTCACCCTGGCGGTCCGCACCGGGGGGGAGGGGCACGAGGGCATCTCGCTCGTCACCTTCCCCACCGACGTGAAGGGCTTCCAGGTCTCGCGGAAGATCGAGAAGGTCGGAAACCTCTCCTCCGACACGGCGGTGCTCTTCTTCGACGACTGCCGCATCCCGGCGCGCTACCTGCTCGGCGAGGAGAACCAGGGCTTCTTCCACATCATGACCGGATTCCAGGGGGAGCGGCTGGTGGCGGCGGTCACCGCCGTGGCGGGCTCGCAACTGGTCCTCGACGACGCCATCCGGTACGGCCAGGAGCGGAAGGCGTTCGGCCGCCCCATCGGCACCTACCAGGCCTGGCGCCACCGCTTCGCCGAGCACCTCTCCCGGCTCGAGGCCGCCCGCTGGCTCACCTACCGGGCCTGCGACCTCTTCGCCCGGAACCAGGTGGCGCTCCGCGAGATCTCGATGGCCAAGCTGGTGGCCTGCGACCTCGCCCAGGCCATCGCCTACGACTGCATGCAGTTCCACGGCGGCATGGGCTACGTGGTGGAGAGCGACGTGGCCCGGGCCTGGCGCGACCTGCGCCTGCTCCCCATCGCCGGCGGGACCTCCGAGATCATGAAGGAGATCATCTCCCGCGGCTCGGGGATGTGACGATGTCCGGGGCGACGTCTCGCCGGGAGGCCAGATGACGGACGCGGTGGTGGTGCTCGTCACGGTCCCGTCCCCGGAGGCGGGAGCGGACATCGCGCGCGCGCTCGTCGAGGAGGGGCTCGCCGCCTGCGGAAACGTGGTGCCGGGCGTGCGGTCGATCTATCGCTGGGCGGGGCAGATCCACGACGACGCCGAGGCGCTCGTCCTCCTCAAGACGGAGCGGCGGCTGGTGCGGGCCCTGAAGGACCGGCTCCCCGCCCTGCACCCGTACCAGGTGCCGGAGCTCCTCGTCCTCCCGGTGGAGGACGGCCTCGCGCCCTATCTCGCCTGGATCGGCCAGAGCCTGCGCCCGGCCTTGATCACTTCTTCTTGAAGAGGGCCTCGAGCGCGTCGCGCGGGTTCTCGACGGGCCTCGGCGCCTCCCCGAAGAGGGCGCCCAGCCGGTCGCGCGCCGCCTGCGAGGAGCCCCTCCGGTGCGACGCGCCGTCGCCCAGCTGGAACAGGTCGCAGGCGTTGGAGGCGATCTTGTCGACGTAGTGGTCGGCGTGCGGCTCCCGGCACTCGTGGGGCGCCGACTCGTCGTGGTGGCGGCAGTTGATGCAGGCGTGCAGGTCGGCGTCGCACTCCGGGCAGGCGGTGCGCCGCCCGATGGGCCCGTCGAACCGCAGCACCGCCCCGCAGCCGTAGCAGGTGGTCGCCATCGCCGATCAGGCCTGGGCGAGCGGCATGGGTCCGCTGGCCGTCCCCGGCGGCCGCTCGGCCATCTCCGTGGAGAGGATGGCGTACTGCTCGACGTCGATGCTGATGCGGCGCCACTCCTCCTCGGGGATGTCGAGGAAGGCGTCGACCACGCGCGGGTCGAACTGCTGGCCGCGGCAGCGGACGATCTCCGACCGGGCCTCGGTGTACCCCCGGGCCTTGCGGTAGGGACGGTCGCTGGTGATGGCGTCGTAGGCGTCGACCACGTGGAACACCCGGGCGCCGATGAGGATGTCGTCCCCCTTCAGGCCCCCCGGGTAGCCGGTGCCGTCCCATTTCTCCTGGTGCTCGAGGACGATGACCGACGCGCTCTTGAGGTACTCGACCCGGCGGAGCAGCTCCCACCCCAGCTCCGGATGGCGCTTCATCTCCTTCCACTCGTTGGCGTCGAGGGGGCCGGGCTTCAGGAGCACGCGGTCGCGGATGCCGATCTTGCCGATGTCGTGGAGCAGCGCCCCGTGCTCGATGGTGGTCAGGTCCGGCTCGGCCACGCCGAGCTGCAGCGCGAGGCGCCGCGCGTAGAGCGAGACGCGCCGCGAGTGCCACTGGGTCTCGGCGTCGCGGTAGTCGAGCGCCGCGATGAGCCCGCCGAGGAGCGCCTCGGTGCGCTCGCGCACCCGCTCCTCGAGCCGGAGGTTGAGCTCCCGCAGCTTGTCGTTCTGCTGCTGCACCTGGATGGTGAGCCGCTCGTTCTCCCGGCGCAGGCGGGCCCCGTCGGCGGCCTGCGCGACGGTGGTCACCACCTCCTGGTTGTGCCAGGGCTTGGAGATGATCCGGTAGACCTCGCCCGAGTTCACGGCGTCGAGGGCGATGCGGAAGTCCTCGGCGGCGGTGCAGAGGACGCGAGCCGCGCCGGGCACCTTCTCCCGCGCCTGCTGCAGGAGCGCGATGCCGTCCATCCCCGGCATCATGTAGTCGGAGATGATGACCGTGGGGCGGTCGGTGTCCAGCCTGGCCAGCGCCTCCTCGGGCGTCGAGTAGGTGCGCACCTCGAACCCGGCGCTCTCGAGGATGCGCTTCAGGTTTCGAAGGATGAGGACGTCGTCATCGACGACGACCACGCGGTCGGGGCTCAGCGGCGGAATTCCCTACCTCCCGGTGATGGCGGCAAAGGGGGATCATATCCCCTCGCCGCCCCGACGCCAGCCCGCGGCCGACAGGCGCACCCCGGAATGGTCTCCGGAGCGCCCCCGGCGGGCCGGCTGGTGGGTCAGAAGCTGTTCAGGAAGTCGTCGTTCGACTCGAACTCGGTCAGCTTCTTCAGGAGCCGCTCCATCGCCTCCACCGGCTTCAGCGAGGCCAGCGCCCCGCGGAGCTTGCGGATCTTCTCGATCTGCTTGCCGGAGAAGAGCTTCTCCTCCTTGCGGGTGCCGGACGCGCCGATGTCGATGGCCGGGAAGATGCGCCGCTCCGCCAGCTGCCGGGAGAGGACCACCTCCATGTTGCCGGTGCCCTTGAACTCCTCGAAGATCACCTCGTCCATCCGGCTGCCGGTGTCGATGAGCGCCGTGGCGATGATGGTGAGCGAGCCGCCCTCCTCGGCCTTGCGAGCCGAGCCGAAGAGTCGCTTGGGGCGCTCCAGCGCGCGACTGTCGACGCCGCCCGTCAAGGTGCGGCCCGACGACTCGATCTCGCGGTTGTAGGCGCGCGCGAGCCGGGTGATCGAGTCGAGCAGGATGACGACGTCCTTGCCCCCCTCGACGAGGCGCTTGGCCCGCTCCATGGCCATCTCGGCGGTGTGGATGTGCTCCTCGGCCGGACGGTCGTTGGAGGAGCCGCAGACCTCGCCCTTCACGTTGCGGCGCATGTCGGTGAGCTCCTCGGGGCGCTCGTCGACGAGCAGCACGATGAGGTGCACGTCCGGACGGCTGGCGTGGATCGCCTGGGCGATCCGCTGCAGCATGATGGTCTTGCCGGCCTTGGGAGGCGAGGTGATGAGGGCGCGGGCGCCCAGGCCGATGGGGGAGACGAGGTCGAGGACCCGGCCGACCATCTCGTCGGGGCGGGTCTCCATGACCAGCCGCTCGGTCGGATCGGTCGCGGTCAGGTTGGTGAAGGCGGTGCGCCGCACGACGGCGAGCGGCTCCGTACCCTCGAGCAGATCCACCTTCTGGAGGATCCGCTTCACGCCCCTCACCGCGGCCTGCCCCTTCACGAGGTGGCCGGGCTGCAGGTGCATGCGGTCGATGAGCCAGCGCGGCACCTCGACGTCGAAGCTCTGGGGGATGTAGCTGCGCTTGGGGTCGCGGAGCCAGCCCTGCCCCTTGCCCTCGAAGTCGAGCACCCCCTCGACCTCCTCCATGACCTCCGGCTGCCCCTGCGGGGGCGGAGGCATGGCGGCGACGGCGCCGTTTCCGGCCCCCTGAGGAGCGACGTTGCCTCCCTGCGGCGGGGCGCCGCCCGGCTGGCCGGGCTGGCCGCCCCGGCCCCGGCGACCCCGGCGGCGCCTGCGGCGGCGACCTCCCTGTCCGGGTGCGCCGTTACCCGGCTCGCCCTGGTTGGCGGCCGATTGCTGGTCCTGCGAGGGCTGGGGAGGCGGGGCGCTGGAAGCGTCGCCGCCCTGTGTCGGGGTCTCTTCGTTGTCCGTCATGCGGTCCCTGCGCGCCGCGGGTTCGATTCACCGCGGGCGTCCTTCACCGTTTGCTGGACCGGTTTCCCGGAATGAACCAGTTGCGGCTTCTTTTCGGGCTACCGGCTTTCGGTCCACTCACCCGCGCGCCGGACCCTTTGTCCGACGACCAGCGGGGAGCTGACCGGTGTATCCCTTCTGCTGCGCCCAAGCGCCAAAACAGGAGGGACCAGACTCTTCTAGCAGAATCCGAACTTGAGCGAAAGCAAATCTGCTGGGTGGCCTCGACCCACCCGGAAGGTGGAGGTCAGCCCTCGTTGCCCGCGTCCTCGACCTCGCGGATGTCCTTCTCGGTGAGCGGAACCGCCGAGCCGTGCCGGTGCTGCTCGAGGATCTCGAAGAGCTGCTCCTTGTGGGGACGCACCTTGCCGATGGGGCAGCGCTTCCACTCGTCGAGCGGCTCGTCGCAGTAGCCCATGCGCCGGTCGCCGCACTTGGGCTGCAGCTGGCCACCCAGCTCGGGAACCGCCTTCACGACCTCCCGCCGCATGAGCGCCACCATGTGCCGGATCTCCCACTGCGCGCGCCAGCACAGCCGGAGGTCGGCGATGTGCAGGAGCTCCGTGAAGTTCACCATCACCTGGAAGTTGGTGGGCGCGGCGTTGGGGAGGACGAAGCGGGCGTCCTCCGCCGGGATGCCCTTCTCGAGCGCGCGGAGGTAGACCCTCGTCACCTCGGCCATGAGCCGGTCGTACTCGTCGCCGAGGCCCGCCTTGTCCCAGGTCCGCGGGCGAACGTACTCGAGCCGGTCCTCCTTGAACTTCACGTACCGCTGCGACTGCTGCTCGAAGCTGATCCCGATGCGGTGGCGCACGAACTGGTGGGAGAGGGAGCGCGACACGCCGCTGATGCCGAACCAGAACACCACCTGCTCGAGGGGCGAGGCGTGGCCGGTCTTGAGCCGCTCGGCGATGAAGCCGCGGATCTTCTCCGGCGAGATGGTCCCGTCGTGGATCTCGCTCCAGACCTCGCCAGGGGTCTTGGGGCTGTAGCAGGTGCGGTAGGCGCCGTAGAGCTTCTGGAGCGGGTCGCGGGCCCAGTCGATGAGGATGACCTCGAGCGGCATGCGCCCCGATAACATTCCCCGGCACCTGCCGGGAAGGGGGGCGCGGCGAACCCCCGGATCCACGCTACATTGGCCGGATGACCGACGTGCCCCGCAAGCCCGTTTCGGAGAGCCGGGTCGAGATGACCGAGCTCGCCATGCCCACCGACGCGAACAACCTCGGCACCGTCTTCGGCGGACGCATCGTGCAGTGGATGGACCTGGCGGGCGCCATGGCCGCGCGGCGGCACGCCCGGACCCCGGTCGTCACCGCCGCCATGGACGAGCTCACCTTCCAGGCTCCGGTCCGGCTCGGCCACGTCGCCATCCTCACGGCACGCGTGAACGCCGCCTTCGGATCGTCCATGGAGGTGGAGGTGGAGGTCTTCGACGAGGACCCCGACACGGGCGTCCGCCGCCGGTGCTGCGACGGCTTCCTGACCTTCGTGTCCCTCGGCAAGGACAACCGGCCCGCGGCGGTTCCCCAGGTGCTCGCGTCCTCCGACGAGGAGCTCGCGCGGGAGCGCGAGGCCCATGCGCGCCGGGCCCGCCGGCTGGCCTCGCGTCCCCCCCGCCTGCCCCGCTGACGCAGGGCGTCCCGGGTGGACGGATGGGGGTCCCCCCGCACGAGGGACTACCGCGCCGCACAGGTCCCTGTATGGGTATAGGTCATGCGCGCCCCGGCCATCCCGCTCGCCTCGCCCGTGGACCCCGAGGGTTCCTCGCATGCGCGCGGCGTCGCGCTCGACCCCGCCGGCTTCGTGGTGGAGATGGACCGGGATCTCCTGCGCTCCCTCGCGCGCCTGGGCGAGCAGGCCCGCGCCGCGCTCCCGCCGGCCTTCCCGGTCCTGGAGCTCCTCTCCACGGCGCTCCGGGACGAGATCGAGGCGGCCGAGGTCGCGGCCCTCTGGATGACCGACGAGCCGGATCTCGAGCTCAAGCTGGGGCTGGCCCTCCAGGTGGGAGACGAGGCCAGCCACTTCCGTCTCATGGCCGACCGGATCCGGGAGCTGGGAGGCGACCCCACCGCCGACCCGCGCACGCGGGCGCACAGCCCTGCGTTCCGGTACCTCCGCGGGCTCCAGACGCCGGCCGAGCGGCTGGCCGCCGGCATCGTGCGCGAAGGGGTGGGCCGGCTGCGCAACGGCCTGCTCGCCGAGCTGAGCGCGTCGCGCGGCGACGCCGAGACGGCGCGGATCTGCCGCGAGGTGATCGGTCCCGACGAGGCCCGCCACCTCGACTTCGGACGCCGCATGCTCCCGCGCTACGCGCTCACCGTCAGTGACCAGGAGGCGGCGCGGCGCGCCATGGCCCGCACCCTCCAGCTCGCCGAGGAGGCGATCGACACGTCGCGCTCGGTCAAGGCGGGCGCGACGCCGCCCGGCGAGGTCCAGGCCAGCGGACGTTGATCCGTCGCCGGTTCCCGGCTATGCGAGCGGCCCCCGACCGAGGAGGTTCGCATGGTCACCGTGCTCGAGAAGGCCCCCGATTTCACCGCACCCGCCGCCACCGGGAAGGGCGAGCTGGTGGAGGTCTCCCTCTCCGCCTACCGCGGGCAAATGGGTGGTGCTCTTCTTCTACCCGCTCGACTTCACCTTCGTCTGCCCCACCGAGATCCTGGAGTTCTCCAAGCGATCGCGGGAGTTCGAGGCCCTGGGCGCGCAGGTGCTGGGGTGCTCCGTCGACTCCCAGTACTCGCACAAGGCGTGGATCGAGAACGGCCTCGGCGAGCTGCAGATCCCGCTCGTCGCCGACATCACCAAGCGGATCGCGCGCGACTACGGGGCGCTGCTGGAGGACAAGGGGATCGCCACGCGCGCGACCTACGTCATCGACCCGCAGGGCATCGTGCAGTACGCCTGCTACCACAACACGGCCATCGGCCGGTCGGTGTCGGAGACGCTGCGCGTCCTCGAGGCGTTGCAGACGGGGGAGAAGTGCCCGGTGGACTGGCGCCCCGGCGCGAAGACGCTGGGGCGCTGAGCGCCGGGCAGGGGAGGGGCGAGGCGGGCCGGGGCGGCCGCCGGGCGATGCGACGACCGCGTTCCTACCGGCCGGCCAGGAGCGAGGCGGGCGGGACGCCGAGCGCCTTGGCCATCTTCTCGATGGTCTCGAGCGGCGGCGAGCGCTGGCCGCGCTCCAGCATCGACACGTAGGACACCGAGATCCCCACCTTGTCGGCGAGGGCCTTCTGGGAGAGCTTCTTCTTCTCGCGAAGGCGGCGAACGTTGGTCGCGAAGCGTGTCAGCAGATCCATGACTCTACGTGTATCAATTCACGGGGAGAGTGACAGGGTCCTTTTGGGTCTTCGAGACCCCGCCGGGATCCGTCACCGGAGGGGTGCCCCGGATGCGGGCGGCAGGGCGACGAGCGACATCGACTCGTAGACCTCCGCGGGGTTCCGGTCGCGCCAGGATCGCCAGGCGCGCTCCTCGGGCAGGTAGCCGGGAATCCTCCGCCAGCCGGCCAGGGTCACCAGGTGGCTCCGGATCCCGGCGGAGAGGAGCGCGATCTGTGACTCGGAGGCGATGAGGGCGCCGCCCGTCGTGAGCGCCCCCTCGGCCTCGATCTCGTTCCACGCGCGGTGGACGGGGCGCCCGGCGGCCAGCGTGAAGAGGCCGGGCGTGGTGTCGTACACCCACAGTGTCCGGCCGGCGGCCGCCGGGACCGCCTCCGGCGGCAGGGCCGGCGGGTTCACCCCGGGCACGAAGAGGCCCACGACAGCCCGAAGGCCAGCCCGGCCGCGGCCGCCGCCGGGGCGAGGCGTCCCCCGAAGGCCAGGACCGAGGAGGTGCCGAAGGCCAGCGCCGCGCCGGCCAGCGCGAGCGCCGGGACCCAGGGCAGCGGCCAGCGGAGCAGCAGGATCGCGGCCGTGGCGAGGACGGCGAGCGCGACGCCGGTGGCCACGCGCGCCCAGCGGGCGGGCGCGGCGCTGGCCGCGAGCAGGAATGCGCCGGGGAGGGCCGTGAGCCCGTAGTGCGGCCACTTGAGCGAGGGGATCGTGAAGGTCACGAGCACCGCCGCCACCCACGCCAGCGGGAGGAGGACGCCGGGCTCCCGCCACCTCCGGAGGGCGCGCAGGCTGCCCAGGAACGAGGAAGGTCCAGGGGAGCGCGAAGATCAGGAAGCCGAGGAGAAGGGTGGCCTCTCCCCTCACCGTCCACGGGTGCATGAAGCGGCCGACGTTCTGCTCGAGCACGAAGAAGTCGTAGAAGGCGCGGCCGTGGACCGCGAAGGAGGCCACGTACCAGGGCAGGCCCACCGCGGCGCCCAGGAGGAAGGCCCAGGCCGTCCACCTCGAGAGGAGCAGCGGGCGGTTCCTCACCAGCAGGAAGCCTCCCGAGATCAGGAGCACGAGCACCGCGCCCACCGGCCCCTTGAGGAGGAAGTCGATCGCCGCGCCGGCGCCCACCGCCAGCAGCCAGGGCGGGTCGTCCTCCTCCGCGGCCCGCCAGGTCCCGTAGGCGGCCAGCGTGAGCCCGAGCGCCATGGGCGCGTCCATCATGGCGAGGCGCGCGTACTTCACCCACCCGAAGGTCGTGGCGGAGAGCAGGGCCGCGGCCATCCCGGCCTTCTCGCCGTACATGCGCCTGCCGAGCGCGTAGAGCAGCATGCACGTCGCCACCCAGGCGAGCGCCGAGGGAAGGCGTGCGGCGAAGAGGTTGGTGCCCAGGATCGAGTAGGCCGCTCGCTCCGACCAGTAGAGGAGCGGGGGCTTGAACCAGTTGGGAGCGTCGTCGATGGTGGGGGTGAGCCAGGCGCCCTTGGCCTGCATCTCGGCGCTCGTTCCCAGGTGCCAGGCCTCGTCCGGGTGCGTGCCCGACGCCGAGTTGCCGAGCTCGGGCAGGTAGAGGGCGAGCAGGAAGAGGAGGAGGGCCGCGCGTCGCATGGGGGCGCGAGTCTAGACCAGGCACGGGGGAGGGGAAACGGACCGGGAGGGCCGCCCCGCGGACGCAGCCGGTGCGGCGCGGCCTTGCCGGTGCGGGAGCGCGCCGGGCATCGCTCCTGCACTCCGTCCCCGGATGCGCATCGAGACGACGCGGGGAGGCGGGGCGGCGGGCGCGCAGGACGGGCGCGGGAGCCGGGGCGAGGGTTTCACGGGTTCGCTCGAGCGGGCCGCGCGAGGGGCCGGCCCGAGCGCCCGCGGGCCCCGGTCCCGCAGGAGGACCCCCGGGCAGACCCTCGGGCGTTCCGGTCGGTCGACGCCCTCCTCGCCGAGATCGTCTCGCCGGGGCGCTCCGAGTCGATGTCGCGGGCCGCCGGGACGCCGCTCCTGGCCAGGGCCATCGACCGTATCGTACTTTTGGTGAAATCCGGCGAGGCGGCCTCGGTGACCCTCCGGATGGGCCCGAGCCTCGAGGTCCGGATCGATCAGGTCCGCGCCGGCGTGGAGGTCCAGATCCAGGCGGTGCGGGGGCTGTCTCCCCTGGCCGAGGCCGAGCTCCCGGCCCTGGTCGCCGCGCTGCGGGCGCGCGGCGTCCGGGTCGCGAGGGCCGCGGTGTCCGTGCGCCGAGGGGAGGGGCGCCGGTCGTTGACGCCGCGTCGGTCGTCCGCTACAAACGCCGGCGACGACGGCTCCGTCGCCAAGTGGTAAGGCAAAGGTCTGCAAAACCTTTATTCCCCGGTTCGAATCCGGGCGGAGCCTCCAGAATCCGCGAGGGGTCGAACCGAGAGGCTCGACCCCTCTCCTTTTTCACGGCTAGGTAAACGGCCCCGCCTCTCTTGCCCTTTTCGGGGCGTGCGGTGAAGGTATCGCCGGCCTCCGGCACGAAGGGTGCGAAGGCGAGGTGGAGATGGCCGGCTGCGAAGAGTTCGAGATCGCCATCGAGAAGCGGCTCCACGGTGCGCTCGGGGACCCCGAGCGCCTCCCGCTCGAGGAGCACCTCGCCCGCTGCGAGCGTTGCCGGGCCTACGAGGCCGCGGCGCGCCGGACGGAGGCACGCATGGGAACCGAGGCGAGGGCAGCGGTCGAGCAGGTCGACTGGGGACGGGTGGAGCGCGGCATCCGCGGAGGCGTCCAGAGCTCCCTTCGCATGCTGATGGGCGCGGTCCTCGCCGCTGCGTGGCTCGCAGGCGTGGTCTGGATCTCCACCCCGGCGGCGCTGCGGGCCGAGCGGATTGCTCCGGGTGCTTCCGGCCATGGGCATCGTGGTCGTGCTGGTCGCGCTCGTGGCGGGGTACTCGTCGCGCCGCCTCCTCGCGCTCGTCGACCAGGGAGAGATGCTCGAGACCTATCGGCAGATGGTGACGGCGAACCTCGCCTGGGCGCGGCGGATGCAGTGGGCCATCGCGGCGCTGGTGGCCTTCTTCCTCTACAAGGCGCTCACCGGGAGGGCGGGCTCCTTCGATCCCGCCGTCTACTACGGTGGACTCGGCCTGCCACTCGCCGCCGCCTGGCTCTACCTGCGACGGGTGAAGGTCCCCCGCGCCGAGCGGGAGGCCCGCGACCTGGGGCTCGCCGCCGGAGCCGGCCCGCGCGCGTGACGATCCGCCTCGCCGACCTCTCGCCCGCCACCGAGGCGGAGATCCTCGCGGGAGTGAGGGCCGGCGGAGCCGCGCGCAGGCAGGCCACGGAACGGGTCTTCCGCGAGCTCCGGGAGCCGCTCCACGCCCTGTGCCTCCACCTCACCGGGCGCCGCGCCGACGCGGAGGACGCGGTGCAGGAGGTCTTCGTGGCCGTGCACCAGGGATTGCCCGGATTCCGCGGCGCGTCCCGGCTCACGACCTGGGTCTACCGCATCGCGCTCCGGGCGGCCTTCCGGACCCGGGCCCGGCGGCGCGAGGGGCAGCCGCTCGACCCCGAGACTCCCGGCGGCGGGGGCGAGGGCGAGATGGCCTCCCGGGACGAGGCGCGTCGCATCGGAGAGGCGGTGGGCCGCCTGCCCGCTGGGCCGCGCGCCGTGCTCGCCCTGTTCGCGGTGGAGGGGCTCTCGCACCGGGAGATCGCCGACGTCCTGGGCATCCCGGAAGGCACGGTCTGGTCTCGCCTTCACGCGGCGAGGAAGATGCTGGCCGAGGTGCTGGCGCGATAGAGGGAGCCCGAATGGGTTCTGTGAAATGGATTCGTCCGGTCTACGTCAAGGAGGTTTTCTTTCACCCCCTCAGGGAGCTGCCATGAACCGGACCGCCATCGTCGTCACCACCGCCCTTGCCCTGGTCGCCGCCTCGGCCCTTGCCGCCGAGCCGGCCGCCAAGGGCTCACCGAAGACCGGGAGCTCGCCCGCGCAGATCGCCCGCGGGAAGTACCTGGTCGAGCAGGTCGCCATGTGCGTCGACTGCCATTCGCCGCGGGACCAGCAGGGGCAGTTCATCCGCGCGAAGTGGCTCCACGGGGCGCCGCTCGACTTCAAGAACATCGTGCCGATGCCCAGGTGGGCGGAGCTTGCGCCGCCCCTCGCCGGGCTCCCGGGATGGTCGGCGGAGCAGGCCGTGAACCTGCTCATGACCGGCAAGGATCCCCACGGGGATGCCCCGGAGCCGCCCATGCCGGCCTACCGGATGAGCCGGGAGGACGCGACGGCGGTCGTTTCCTACCTCAAGTCCCTTCCGCCCCCCGGAGCCAACTAGCCGGAGCCGGATGGCCGACGAGTGCCAGTACTGCGGGGCCGACCTCGACGCGCTTCCGCCGCGGCGGGAGACCGGCTGGATCTACGGGATCGAGTGCCGCCGCTGCCCGCCCGGGGCGGCGGCGGTCCCTCGTCCTGGCCCGTCCCGGGCCGGTGGACGCGCTCGAGTGCCCGGACTGCGGCGCGGAGATCGCGCCCGCCGGGTCCCACGAGGACGTGCTCGTCGTGAAGGAGATGACCTTCGTGGTCTGCCCGGCCTGCGGGGAGCGCTGCGACGTCCACGCCGTCCGGAAGCTCCGGGACGTGTCGGGCGGGACGATGTGAGCTAGATCCACCCCGCGGCCCGGTACCAGTCCGCCGACCGCTGGATCGACTCCGCCAGCGTGACCCGCGCCTCGAAACCGAGGACGCGGCGCGCCTTCCCGGTGTCGCAGACCCAGCCCGGCGCGAGGACCTGCTCGGCGAGCTTGCGGTTGAGGGGCAGGTGGCGGCCCAGGACCCGGCTGGCCACGTCGGCGAGCGATCCGGCGCCACGGAGGAGCGGCGGGGGAATGCGCAGCACCCGGGCCCGGACGCCGAGGGCCCGCGCCACCTCCTGCTGCAGCCCCTCGATGCTGGTGCGCTCCGGGGACGCCAGGAAGAAGGATTCTCCGGCGGCCCCGGCGTGCGTGGCGAGCAATTCCATGCCGCGGGCGCAGTCCTCCACGTCGACGAAGGAGAGCGGACGGGGCTCCCCGGGAAAGCCCACCACGACGCCGCGCGAGACGATCCGGAAGAAGAACAGGTTCTCCTTGTCCCCGGGCCCCGTGATCCGCGGCGGACGGGCCACCGTCACCGGCAGGCGCCCCGAGAAGGAGAGGGCGAGGCGCTCCGCCTCGGCCTTCGACTCGCCGTACCACTCGCGGGGCTGGAAGGCCTCCTCCTCGCGCCGGCCCGTGGCCGAGGGGCCCGAGGCGGCGAGCGAGCCTGCCAGGACGAAGCGGCCGAGCCCGGGTGCGTGCGCGGCGCAGGCCTCGAGCAGGTTCCCCGTGCCGCCGGCATTCACCCGGAGGAAATCCTCCCGGCGCGGCGCGCGGCGGATGCCGGCCAGGTGGAAGACCACGTCGCGATCCCGGACCGCCGCCGGAAGGCTGGAGGGGTCGGTGACGTCCCCGCGGACCTCCTCGACGGCGAGGCCGGACAGGGCGGCGCCGGAGCTCCCGGCGCGGAGCAGGACCCGCACCTCGTGGCCGCTCCCGACGAGCCGCCGGGTGAGCCACGTTCCCAGGAATCCATTGGCCCCGGTGACGAGCGCGCGCATCGCGGTCAGGTGTACCATGCCCGCGATGCGGACCGTCCGTTCCACCTGCCCGTTCGATTGTCCCGACGCCTGTGGCCTGCTCGTCGACGTGGAGGGTGGGCGCGCGACCCGGGTGAGGGGCGATCCCGACCATCCCTACAGCCAGGGCAGCCTCTGCCCGAAGGTGAACAACTACGAGCGGAGCGTCTACGCGGAGGGACGCCTCACCACGCCGCTCGAGCGGATCGGGCCGAAGGGGGCGGGGGCCTTCCGCCCCATCTCCTGGGACGAGGCCCTGCCCCGGATCGCCTCCCGGCTGAAGGAGGTCGCCGCGGTCCACGGGCCCGAGGCCATCCTCCCGTACTCGTACGCCGGGACGATGGGGCTCGTCCAGCGCAACGCGGGGCACGCCTTCTTCCACGCCCTCGGCGCCTCGCGGCTCGACCGCACCATCTGCTCCCCGGCGAAGGGCGCGGGCTGGAAGGCGGTGATGGGGGAGACCCTCGCGCCCCACCCCGACGAGGTCCTGCAGGCCGATCTGGCCGTCCTCTGGAGCATCAACGCGGTCGCGACGAGCGTGCACTTCGCCCAGCGAGCGAAGGAGGCGCGCCGCCGGGGGGCCGAGATCTGGGTGGTCGAGACCTACCGGACGCCGACCGCCGACCTGGCCGATCGCGTCTTCCTCGTCCGCCCGGGGAGCGACGGGGCGCTCGCGCTCGGGATGGCCCACGTCCTCGCCCGCGACGGTCTCGCCGACCTCGCCTTCCTCCGGGAGCGGGTCCAGGGCTGGGAGCGCTTCCGCGACGAGGTGCTTCCCGCCTGCACCCCCGCCTGGACCGCCGGGAAGACCGGCCTCGACCCGGCCACGGTGGAGGAGATGGCGCGCCGCTACGGGGCCGCGCGGGCGCCCTTCATCCGGCTGGGGAGCGGGCTCTCCCGCTACGGCAACGGCTCGATGAACGTCCGCTGCATCACCTGTCTCCCGGCCATCGTCGGCGCCTGGTCGAGGCCGGGCGGCGGGCTCCTCACCTCCACGAGCGGGAGCCAGGCCTTCGACGCGTCGATCGTCACCCGGGAGGACCTCCAGCCGCGCCCCACCCGGCTGGTCAACATGAACCGGCTCGGCCACGCGCTCAACGAGCTCGACGCAGCCGCGGGTCATGGCGATGGTGGTCTACGCCGCGAACCCGGCGGCGGTGACGCCCGACCAGGAGGCGGTCCTGCGAGGGCTCGCGCGCGAGGATCTCTTCACGGTGGTCCACGAGCGCTACCTCACCGACACCGCGCGCTACGCCGACCTGGTGCTCCCGGCCACCACCGCCCTCGAGCACGACGACCTCTATTGCTCCTACGGCCAGTACTGCATCCAGCGCACCGAGCCGGCCATCCCGCCGGTGGGGCAGTCGTGGTCGAACTGGGATCTCTTCCGGCGCCTGGCGTCCGCGATGGGTCTCGATCACCCGTTCTTCCGGCAGACGTCCCGGCAGCTCGTCGACGCCCTGCTGGCCAGGCCGGCCCCGCTCCGGGAGGGGATTGACGAGCGCGCCGTCGCCGAGGGGCGAGGCGTGGAGCTGGAGCTGCCGCCGCCCGGCGGCCCGGCCCATCCGCACGCCGTCCGGGAAGATTGAGATTCGAGAACCCGCGGCAGCGGCACCCGCTGCCTCGCTGGATCCCCAGCCACGAGGAGGACGGGGAGCTGCCCTTCCGGCTCGTCACCGGCGCCTCGGTGTGGGGTCTCAACTCCTCCTTCCGGGAGCGCCCCGACCTGAGGCGCAGGGAGGGGCACCCGGGACTCCTGGTGAATCCCGCCGACGCGGCGGAGCGAGGTCTCGACGGGGCCGGACGAGGTGGTGGCCTGGAACGGCCTGGGGGCGGTGACCTTCGAGCTCCGCGTCACCGACCGCACGCCGCGGGGGGTGGTGGTGGCCGAGGGCGTCCCGTGGCTCTCCCACGTCCGGGGCGGACGAACGGTGAACTCCCTGACCTCCCAGCGGCTCACCGACGAGGGCGCCGGAAGCACCTTTTACGACAACCGGGTGGACCTCCGTCGCGGCTGACAGCGGGGCGGGGGTGGGGTATAAGCGGACCCCCTGCCGCCGGGCGTCGCGCCGAGCGCGCCGCTCCCGGGGCCAAATCATCGCAAAAGGAGACGCCGCGTGAGCAATCCCGTGATTGACGCGTACCTGAAGCACGTGGAGGAGCGGAAGGGGCAGGGCATTCCTCCCCGGCAGCTCGACCCCGAGCAGACCCGCGAGGTCGTGAAGCTCCTCCAGAAGCCGCCCAAGGGGCAGGAGGCCTTCCTCCTCGAGCTGCTCCGCGACCGGGTCTCGCCCGGCGTGGATCCCGCCGCCGAGGTCAAGGCGGCCTTCCTCGGCGAGGTGGCGTCCGGCAAGAAGAAGTCGCCCATCATCACCAAGAAGGACGCCGTCTTCATGCTCGGCACCATGGGCGGCGGCTACAACATGCCCCCCCTCGTCGCCGCCCTGAAGAACAAGGCGCTGGCCGACGACGCCGCCAAGGCGCTCTCCGGCCTCACCTACGTCTACGACTCCTTCGACGACGTCGCGGCGCTCGCCAAGGCCAAGAACGCGGCCGCGAAGCAGGTGCTCGAGTCGTGGGCCGCCGCCGAGTGGTTCACCCGCAAGGCCGGCATCCCCGACTCCGTGAAGGTCAAGGTCTTCAAGGTGGACGGCGAGATCAACACCGACGACTTCTCCCCCGCCGGGGACGCGTCGACCCGTCCCGACATCCCGCTCCACGCGCTCGCCATGGGCAAGACCCGCTTCCCCACGGGCCTGAAGACCATCGCCGAGTACCGCAAGGACGGCTTCCAGGTGGCCTTCGTCGGCGACGTGGTCGGCACCGGCTCCTCGCGCAAGTCCGCCATCAACTCGGTCCTCTGGGCCATCGGCGAGGACATCCCCTACGTCCCCAACAAGCGGCGCGGCGGGGTGATCATCGGCGGCGTCATCGCCCCGATCTTCTTCAACACCGCCGAGGACTCGGGCGCGCTGCCCATCAAGGCCGACGTCTCGAAGCTGAAGACGGGCGACGTCGTGACCATCGACTTCAAGAAGGGGGAGATCCGCGCCGACTCGGGCGAGGTGCTCACCACCTTCGGGCTCAAGCCGGAGAACCTCGGCGACGAATACCGCGCCGGCGGCCGGATCCCCCTCATCATCGGCCGCTCGGTCACCGACAAGGCCCGCAAGGCCCTGAAGAAGGGGACCACGACCGTCTTCACGGTGAAGAAGAACCCCGAGCCGAAGAAGGGCCAGGGCTACACGCTGGCCCAGAAGATGGTCGGCAAGGCCTGCGGCATCCCGGGCGCCCTGCCGGGCTGGTACGTCGAGCCCCGCATGACCACCGTGGGCAGCCAGGACACGACGGGACCGATGACGGCCGACGAGCTGAAGGAGCTCGCCTGCCTCAAGTTCCAGGCCCCGATGTTCATGCAGTCCTTCTGCCACACGGCGGCCTACCCCAAGGCGGCCGACGTGAAGATGCACAAGACGCTGCCCAACTTCGTCGTCGAGCGCGGCGGCGTGTCGCTCCGTCCGGGCGACGGCGTCATCCACTCCTGGCTCAACCGCCTGCTCCTCCCCGACACCGTCGGGACCGGCGGCGACAGCCACACCCGCTTCCCCATCGGCATCAGCTTCCCGGCCGGTTCCGGCCTGGTGGCCTTCGCCGGCGCGCTGGGCTTCATGCCCCTCGACATGCCGGAGAGCGTGCTCGTCCGGTTCAAGGGCAAGCTCAAGCCGGGGATCACGCTCCGTGACGTGGTGAACGCCATCCCCTTCAAGGCCATCCAGATGGGGCTGCTCACCGTGCCCAAGAAGGGGAAGAAGAACGTCTTCAACGGCCGCATCCTCGAGATGGAGGGGCTGCCCGATCTCACCGTCGAGCAGGCCTTCGAGCTCACCGACGCCGCCGCCGAGCGCAGCGCCGCCGCCGCCGCCGTCAAGCTCTCCGAGAAGACCGTCGCCGCCTACCTGCGGTCCAACGTGGCGCTCATGAAGAAGATGATCGCCACCGGCTACCAGGACGCCAAGACGCTCCAGGGGCGCATCGCCGCCGCCGAGAAGTGGCTGAAGAAGCCGGAGCTGCTCGCGGCCGACAAGAACGCCGAGTACGCCGCGGTCATCGAGATCGACCTGGCCGAGATCACCGAGCCGATCCTGGCCTGCCCGAACGATCCGGACGACGTGAAGGTGCTCACCGACGTCGCCAACACCAAGATCGACGACGTGTTCCTCGGGTCGTGCATGACCAACATCGGCCACTTCCGCGCCGCCGGCGAGATTCTGGAAGGGGCAGAAGTTCAACCCGGCCGTCCGCACCTGGATTTGCCCGCCCACGCGGATGGATCAGCAGGAGCTGCGCGACGAGGCCTACTTCACCGTGTTCAGCCAGATCGGCGCCCGCATCGAGACCGCGGGCTGCTCGCTCTGCATGGGCAACCAGGCCCGCGTCCCGGGCCAGACCACCGTCTTCTCCACGTCGACCCGCAACTTCGACGACCGGATGGGCGACGGGGCCAAGGTGTTCCTGGGCTCGGCCGAGCTGGGCGCCGTCTCGGCCAACCTGGGGCGGCTGCCCACCAAGGAAGAGTACTTCGCGGCCTACAACGAGAAGATTGCGCCTCGCTTCGACAAGGTCTACCGGTACCTCCAGTTCGACGAGCTGGCCGAGTACCAGACGGCCGACAAGAAGTCGCTGCGCGTCGTCGCCTGATCGGCGAGCCGGCGGCGTCGTGGACGGGCCGTTCCCGAGGAGGGGGCGGCCCGTCTCGCGTTCCGGGCCCGAGGTCCCGGCCGTCAGGTCCGGGTGTGGCCGTCCACCCAGCGCTCCATCTCCCCGGCGGGCATGACGCCGCTGTGGCGCGCGATTCCCTGGCCGCCGGCGAAGAGGACGAAGGTCGGGATGGCCCGGATGCCGAGGCGGGACGAGGCCTCCTGCTCGTCGTCGGAGTTCACCTTGAGGACCAGCAGGTCGCCGGCCTTGCGGCGCCCCAGCTCGGCGAAGATGGGCGCGGCGGTGCGGCACGGCCCGCACCAGGGGGCCCAGAAGTCGACCAGGACGGGGACCGGCGAGTTGCGGACGGCGGAGTCGAGCTGGGCGGAGGTCGCGGGACGCGGCTCGCCCGAGACGTCCAGGTCGGCCTTGCACTTTCCGCAGACCGGGGCGGCCCCGGCGGGGCTCGGGCCAAGGCGGTTCAGCGCGCCGCAGCGGGCGCAGAGGTGGGCTCTCATCCCGGAGAGGCTAACGCAGGAGCGGGAGGAGGCAAGTCGCCCCGGGAACGGGCCCCGTGGTGCCCCTTGCCGGGGACCTGCCCCTCGCGTATCAGCCAGGGATGCCGCGACTGGACGCCATCGAGATTGTCGAGGACCGGACCGCCACGTCCCGATGCGACGAGGGATTCCTCCACGTGCGCCGCTACCGCGCCCGGAACCGGCGGGCGGATGGCTCGCTCTCCGCCGTCTATCGCATCGACGTCCTCGACCGGCCGTCGCTCGACGCGGTGGCGGTGTGCCTCTGGGCCCGGACGCCGCGCGGCATCGAGGTGCTGCTCCGCAGGCAGCTCCGCCCGGCGGTCCACTTCCGGCGCGGCAGGTCCCGGGCCCTCCCGGAGGCGGAGCCGCTGCTCTTCGAGGAGATCGTCGCGGGGCTGCTCGAGCCCGGGGAGCACGGGATGGAGGCGCTCCGGCGCCGGGCCGTGGAGGAGGCGAGGGAAGAGGCGGGCGTGGAGGTCGATCCGTCCCGGCTCGAGCCGCTGGGCGCGCCGTTCTACATGCTGCCGGGGATCATCTCGGAGAAGATCCACCTGCTCGCCGCGGAGATCCCCCGCGGAACGGAGTCCGGCTCCTTCGACGCGCCGCTGGAGGGAGACGGCTCGCCCCTGGAGGAAGGGGCGGTGCTGGTCTGGCGCGGGCTCGACGAGGCCATCGCCGCGGCCGGCTCCGGCGAGATGGAGGACGCCAAGTCCGAGCTGGCGTTCCGGCGGCTTCGCGACCGCCTGACCCGCTGACCCCCGACGAGGAGAGAGACATGGCCACCCAGCGAAGGACCGGAAGAGGCGCCCCGAAGGCCCCCCGAACCCGCCTGGAGCGGGACACGATGGGCGAGGTGCGCGTGCCGGCGAGCGCGCTGTGGGGCGCCCAGACGGCGCGCGCGGTCGAGAACTTCCCCATCTCCACGCTGCGAGAGCCGCGGGCGCTCGTGGACGCGGTGGTCCGCATCAAGCTCGCAGCGGCCCGGGTGAACGCGAGGCTCGGGCTCCTTCCCCGGAACAAGGCCCGCGCCATCGAGAAGGCGTGCCGCGAGGTCCTCGCCGGCCAGTGGGACGGGCAGTTCGTGGTCGACGCCTACCAGGCGGGCGCCGGGACCTCCTTCCACATGAACGTGAACGAGGTGCTCGCCAACCGGGCGGCCGAGATCCTCGGAGGGCGCCGCGGCGACCGCTCGGTCGATCCGAACGACGACGTGAACCTGGCGCAGTCGACGAACGACGTCATCCCCACCGCCATCCGTCTGGCCGCGCTGGCGACGGCCCCCCGGGTCGTGGAGGCGCTCGACGCCCTGGCCGCCACCTTCGCCCGGAAGGCCCGGGCCTGGGACGGGATCGTGAAGTCGGGCCGGACCCACCTCATGGACGCCACCCCCGTCCGGCTCGGCCAGGAGGTCTCCGGGTGGTCGGCCGCGCTCTCCGCCGCTGCGGCCCGGGTGAACGACGCGCTTGCCCGAGCTGGCGGCGCTGGGGATCGGCGGGACGGCCGTCGGCACCGGCGTGAACGCCCACCCCCGCTACCGGGTGATGGTGGTGAAGGAGCTCTCGCGGATCGCCGGGGTGCCCCTCTTCCCCGCGCCCAACCCGTTCTACGCCATGCAGTCCCTCGCCCCGTTCGCGGCCCTCTCGGGCGCGATGCGGGTGGCCGCGCTCGAGCTCGCCCGGATCGGCGGCGACATCCGCCTGCTCGCCTCCGGGCCGGCCACCGGGCTCGGCGAGCTGCGCCTCCCGGCGGTGCAGCCCGGGTCCTCGATCATGCCCGGCAAGGTGAATCCCTCGATGGCGGAGATGCTCGCCATGGTGAGCCACCAGGTCATCGGGCTCGACGAGGCCATCGCCTGGGCGACGGCTGCGGGTCAGCTGGAGCTGAACGTGATGATGCCGCTCGTGGCCTGGGACCTGCTCCACCAGATTGAGATCCTCGCGAACGGGGTCCGGGCCTTCGACGAGAAGCTCGCCCGGGGGCTCGAGGCCGACCGGGAGCGGGCGCGCTTCTACGCCGACCGGACGGTGAGCCTGGCCACGGCGCTGGCGCCGCGAATCGGGTACGCCGCCGCCGCGGAGATCGTGAAGGAGTCGGTCCGGAGCGGCCGATCCATCGTGGAGCTGGCCTCGGAGCGGGCGGGGATCCCGGCCCGGGAGGCTCGACGGCTGCTCGACCCGGCCCGGCTCACCCGGCCCGGCCGAAGCTGAGCCGATCGCCCGGAGGCGCCGCGGTATAGGATGCTGCACCCGTGATGCGCCGTCGAATCCTTCCGCTCGTGCTCCTCGCCGCCCTCGCCATCCCCGGCGGGGGAGGGGCCATGCCCCGCGGCCAGGGAACGGTCACCGGCATCCTCCGCTACAAGGGGTGCCTGACCGGGGTGCCGGCCGCCACGGTCACGGTCATCGGCCGGGAGCGCAAGGCGACGAGCGACACCGGAGGGCGCTTCCTCATCGACCTGCCGCCGGGGAGCTACTCGCTCGTCATTCGCGGACCGAGCCTGGTCCCGGACCAGCGCGTGGACGACGTGGCGGTCACGGCCGGGAAGCTCTCCGACCTGGGCATCGTCGAGGTCTGGGCCGACGAGCGTCCGGCGCTGTGCGTTCCCGACGCCGCCTCGGCCGCCATGACCGGGGGGATCGAGCCCACGGTCGCCGCCGCGCCCGACCTCCCCGCCGTCGACCTGCCCGGCTCGTCGGTCTCGACGGGGGTACCGGCCCACGAGGCCGTCCTGGTCCGCGGGTCGCCGGGCCCGGGTCCTGGGCAGTTCGGGCTCCAGGGAAACCCCGCCCGCGAGGACGAGGACGCGCTCGGTCCTCCGAGCTTCGCGGTGTCGGCCACCGGAGGACTCCTCGTCCTCGACGTGCTGAACGCCCGGGTCCAGCGCTTCGACGCGCGGGGGCGGTACCTCGGGTCCTTCCCGATCGGGCGCCCCGGCGCCGAGCCGGTCTTCGAGTCGGACATCGCCATCTCCGAGGAAGGGAACATCTTCGTCGTCTCCGAGGGGCAGAGCCCGGCGCTCACCCAGTACGACCCCGCGGGACAGGTGCTCCTCTCCGGCGCGCTGCCGCCGTCGTTCAAGGGAATCGACCAGATCCTCGCCGGCAAGGGACGCCCCACCTTCCTCATGCTGAACGGCCAGTCGGTCCGGGCCGAGCTGGGCTGGAGCGGGATCCGGGCCGAGGGGCCGAAGCCAGGGCTGCCCGCCGGCGACGTCTACGTCCAGGTCGATCGTCCCGGGCGCTGGTCGGCGCTGGTGAAGTTCGTCGCCGCGGACGGCCGGGTGAGACGTACCGTGAACCTCCGCTCGGCGATCCCCATCTCCCGGGTCCGCCTGATCGGCGTGAACCGGCGCGGCGACGTGGTGCTGGCGATCGACCGGCACGACGGGGCCGACGACGAGGCGGCGCGGGCCGAGGTGCTCCTGCTCTCGCTCACGCCACAGGGCCAGATCGCCGGGTCGGTGGCCGTCCCGCCCGGCGACCGGCGCTGGCTCTTCCGCGAGTTCGCCCTCGCGCCGGACGGGTCGGTCGTCCAGATGCAGTCCGACCTGGCCGAGGTCAGGCTGGTCCGCTGGCCGCTCCCGTCCTCCCCCCGCGACGCGCCGGTGGGGGAGGGGCTCGTCCGGGGGCGCGTCCTCGACGGCGTCCGTCCCCCGGCCAGCGCGGCGGTGAGCGTCCCCCGGGCGCACCGGTCGGTCCCGGTCGCCGCCGACGGGGCCTTCGAGCTGCGCCTGCCTTCCGGGACCTGGACCCTCGCCTTCCGGCGGATGGCGCCGCATGGCTCGACCGAGCCGCCCCTCGCCGAGCTCAAGGTGTCGGTGGCGGCCGGCGCGACCGTCGACGTGGGCACCGTCCAGCTCTCGGCCCAGAAGAGCGCCCCCCCTCCGGCACCGCAAGAACCCTTTCCCTGAGACGAGACCGTGGCCGCCACCCTCAAGTACTTCATGTTGCCGGAGGACGAGCGTTCGCTCTTCCGGATGCTGGCGCAGAAGGAGCTCACGCTCTACCCCGAGACCTTCCCCCCGGGGACCGTGGGGATCCCGGTCGACGACAAGGCGCAGGCGCTCCTCGTGGAGCCGGCCTACTACCTGGCGGCCGAGAAGCACGGCGCGATCATCGTCCGGCAGCTGGCGCGGGGGCGGGACAAGGGCATGCTCGAGATCGAGGAGCTGCCGTCCCCGGTGTTCCACTACGAGCGCTCCGTCCCCAACGAGAAGGGGGAGCTGGTCGGGGGGCGCCTCTGGTCGGAGCTGGACGTCAACGACGACCCCGGATCCCGCATCGGCAAGCCGGTCGTGCTCCGGCAGATCTTCGAGGAGGTGAACCAGTTCTTCCGGAAGTCCTGGCGCCGGAGCGACCCCAAGGGCTGGTGGGTCGGTCCTGCGGCTGGGGCGGCCGTGAAGGGGGGGAGGCTGGTGCTCCGGGAGGCGGGCCACCACGGGAAGACCGTGGGCGTCTGGAGGTGAAGCGGGGCGTCAGTCGCGCTTGACCTCCGGGCCGCTAGCGGCTACAAACCGCCCCTCGCGGACACTTCCACGGGCTCGGTGGGGGATTGTCTAACGGCAGGACGCATGGCTCTGGATCATGCTATCTAGGTTCGAATCCTAGTCCCCCAGCCACTTTGCAGCGGGTTGACTTCCAGGCAACCCAAAAGCAGCACCGCAGCACAGCAGCAACAGGGGAGTTCTCTGGCCCCTTCGTCTAGCGGTTAGGACGTCGGCCTCTCACGCCGAAAACATGGGTTCAAGTCCCGTAGGGGTCACCAGTTGCCCCGTCACCGTCGTCCCGGTGGCGGGGCTTTTCATTGCCCGCCGTTGACCCACCGTGACGAGGCGGGCCCAGCCTCCGCGCAACGTTCGGCAGGTACTGGGAAAAACGCGTCACGACTCCGGCCGAGTCCTGCTAGCCTCCGTCCCCATGCCCGATCCCCGGAAGGCCGCCGCGCGAGTCCTGGTGGTTGGCCTCCTGGCAGTGCTCGCCGCTCCCGGGCCGGGCCGGGCGACGGAAGGCACGCCAGAACCGGCCGCCCGGGAATCGACTTCCTGGGAATGGAGCCCCTCCCTCCTGCTCTACGTCGTCCCCGGGGAGCCCGCGTACTTCCAGCCGACGCTGGCGGTGGACCGTGGCGGTCTGCACCTGGAGGGGCGCTACAACTACGAGGCCCGGGATACGGGTTCGGCGTGGGTCGGCTGGAACTTCTCCTTCGGTGAAGACCTGACGCTCGATCTCACGCCCATGGTGGGCGGCGTCTTCGGGCAGTTGAAAGGTGTGGCACCCGGACTCACCCTCGTCCTCTCGTGGGGTCCGCTCACGTGGTGGTCGCAGAGCGAGTACGTGTTCGACCTCGGCGACAACACCCAGAGCTATCTCTACGCCTGGAGCGAGTTCAGCGTGACGGGACCCGAGTGGCTCCGGGTCGGCCTCGTGCTCCAGCGAACGCGCGCCTTCCAGACCACGACCCAGGTGCAGGGTGGGCCGCTCGTCG
Source organism: uncultured delta proteobacterium (assembly GCA_963766715.1). Taxonomy (GTDB): domain Bacteria; phylum Myxococcota; class Myxococcia; order Myxococcales; family Anaeromyxobacteraceae; genus CAIOAK01. Next base: position 105,269 of record CAVYBH010000013.1, on the reverse strand, counting down.
GGATCAACTTCTGGAAGCTGGCCGCGACGGTCTACTTCTTCGCCCCGGGGCAGGTGGACCAGTTCGTCGTCGTGGCGGCCTCGGGCAGCTTCTAGGGCTCCGGCTACGGACCCTCGCCCCTCGACGCCGCCGACGGGGAGGCCCCCGCCCTCGCCGGGTCGATCGAGGGTTGTCTTCGGGCCCGCGAGCGGCTACCAACCCGTCATGACCGACGAAGTCCATCTCGACCCGAACGTCCCCGGCAACCCCGCCTACCACTTCACCATCGTGCCCGCGGGCACGCCGGGAAGGGTGGGGTGGGCCCGGCGGGCGCCCCTGGTGCCAGGCGCCGGGCTCGCCACCCAGTGCGTCCACGCCGGCGTGCAGCCCGACCCGGCCTATGGCGCGGTGATGCCGCCCATCTACCAGAGCTCCACCTTCGCCTTCCGCGACGTCTGCACGAACGCCGGCTACGACTACACGCGGAGCGGGAACCCGACGCGGGCGGCGCTCGAGGAGGCCATCGCGCTCCTGGAGGGCGGGGCGGGCGCGACCTGCACCACCACCGGGATGAGCGCGGTGATCGTGGCGCTCAACCTGCTCCCGGCCGGCAGCCACCTCATCTGCACCGTCGACTGCTACGGGGGCACCTTCCGGGCCCTCGAGCACGCCAAGTCCGCCTACGGGCTCCAGGTCACCTACCTCGACCTGGCCGACCTCGGCGCGGTCGCGGCGGCCTTCCGCAACAACACGCGGATGGTCTGGATCGAGACGCCGTCGAACCCGCTGCTCCGGCATCACCGACATCCGCGCCGTGGCCTCGCTGGCGCGCGCCGGCGGCGCCCTCACCGTGGTGGACAACACCTTCCTCTCGCCGGTGCTGCAGAAGCCCTTCCAGTCGGGCGCGGACCTGGTGGTCCACTCGACCACCAAGTACCTGAACGGCCACAGCGACGTGGTCGGCGGAGCGGTCGTGGCGGCGCCCGGCCAGACGGCGCTCCTGCAGCGCATCCAGAGCATGAACAACCTGCTCGGGACCTCGCAGAGCCCGCACGACTGCTTCCTCGTGCTGCGGGGCCTGAAGACGCTGCTCCTGCGCATGAAGGCCCACGAGGTCGGCGCGCACGCGGTGGCCCGGTTCCTCGCCGCGCACCCGGCGGTGGCGAAGGTCCACTACCCGGGGCTGGAGAGCCACCCCCAGCACGCGCTCGCGCGGGCCCAGCAGGCCGGATTCGGCGGGATGGTGAGCTTCGAGCTCGTGGACTTCCGCCAGGACCGCGTGGACCACGTCCTGCGGAGCCTGCGCTGGTTCACGCTGGCGGAGAGCCTCGGGGGGGTGGAGAGCCTCGTCGCCCACCCGGCCTCGATGACCCACGCGTCGATGACCCCGGAGGCGCGCCTGCGCGCGGGAATCACCGACGGCGTGATCCGGCTCTCGGTCGGCATCGAGACCCCGGAGGACCTGATCGCCGACCTCCGGCAGGCGCTGGAGACGCTGCCCCGCTGAGGCGGGGAGGGACCCGCCGCGACGCTACCAGGCCACCCCGCGGCCGCCCTTGATGTACTGCTGCAGCTGCGTGGTGAGCCAGTCCTTCTCGTCCAGCATGAGCTGGAGGACGTCGAGCATGGAGACCACGCCGACCACCGCGCCGCCGTCCTTCACGAGCAGGTGACGGGTGAAGTTCCGGCGCATGACGTCGGCGACCTCGCGGTCCTCCGTGTCGGGGCCGACGGTGGGCATGTCGGTGCGGACGATCTCGCCCAGGGTGGCCTTGCCGACCTCGCCGGTCGCCATGGCGCGGAAGACCAGCGTGCGCTCGGTGACCAGCCCGACGACCTTGCCCTCGCGGCGCACGCCGACCGATCCGATGCGTCGATCGGCCATCACGCGGGCGGCCTCGGTGACCGACGCGGATGCGTCCAGGGCGACGATGTCGCGGTTGTATCGCTTCTCGATGATGGCCATGGTTCTCCCTCCCGCTCGAGCGGTCGCGCATCGTACCCCAGGATCCCCGGGGCGTTGAAGCACGCCGTGACGCCTCGGGCCTGCTACTGGCCCCCCTCGGGTAGGGGCACGAACTCGGCCACCCGCTTCTTCCCGTGGTCGCGGGCGATGAGCAGGTAGATGGCGGGGACGAAGAAGACCGTGAAGGCCGTGCCGACGGCCATTCCGGCCACGAGCACGAGCCCGATGCTGTTCCGGGCCGCGGCGCCGGGCCCGGACACGAAGGTCAGGGGCAGGTGGCCGAAGATGGTGGCCGCGCTCGTCATGAGGATGGGGCGGAGCCGGATCACCGCCGCGTTCTTCACCGCCTCCACCTTGGATTGGCCCTCCCGCTGCAGCTCGTTCGCGAACTGCACGATGAGGATCCCGTTCTTCGCGACCAGGCCGACGAGGGTGACCAGCCCCACCTGGGAGTAGACGTTGAGCGTCGTCGTCCACCCGTCGGTCCAGAAGGGCATGTTCGGGTTCGGCATCTTGAGGAAGGTGAGGGCGAGCGAGCCGAACATGGCGAGCGGCACCGAGCCCATCAGGATGACGAACGGGTCCCGGAAGCTGTTGAACTGCGCGGCCAGGATCAGGAAGATCAGCACGATGGAGAGCAGGAACGCCGGACCGAACTTGTTGCCCTCGACGCGCAGCTGGCGCGACTCGCCGGTGTAGTCGACGACGTATCCCTTGGGCAGGATGCGCGGCCGCCTCGTCCTCCAGGTACCGGAGCGCCTCGTCGAGCGGCCGGATGGCCACCCCCGAGATCTTCACGGCGTTCAGCTGCTGGAAGCGGTTCAGCGATCGGGGCGTGACCGAGTCCTTGATGGTGGCGATGGAGGAGAGCGACACCAGCTGGCCGTTCGGGCCGGTGACGTAGATGTCCTTCAGCTGCTCGGGGTTGAGCCGGTCGACCCGGGAGATCTGCGGGATGACCTTGTAGCTGCGCCCGTCGACGCTGAAGCGGTTGACGAAGTTGCCGCCCACCGCGGCGGAGATGTCCTGGCCCACGCTCTGGAGGTTCAGCCCCAGCTGGGCGACCTTCTCCCGGTCGATGACGATCTCCGCCTCGGGCTGGTCGACCTTCACGTCGATGAGCGGCGGGAAGGCGAAGATCCCGCTCTTCGCGGCCTTCTCCTGGAGCTGCTTCGCGAAGCTCAGGATCTCGGAGGCGTCGGCGGTGGAGGCGATGACGAACTCCACCGGGAAGTTCCCGCCTCCGGGCAGCGCCGGCGGGAGGATGGGGAAGGTCTGGATCCCGGGCACGGCGCCGACCTTCTGCTGGACCTCGGGGAGGATCTGGGCCGCCGTCCGCTTCCGCTCCTTCCAGGGCTTGAGCCCGTCGCCCCAGAACCCGCCGGACGGGAAGGTGATCTGGAAGGTGAAGTTGGTCTCCGGGATCCCCATCAGCATCCGGTTCACCTCCCGCGTCGACTGGGCCGACCTGGTCGAGGGTGGAGTTGGCCGGGGTGTTCACGACCCCGAAGATCACGCCCTGGTCCTCGACCGGGGCCAGCTCGCGCGGGCGACTGGAGGAACATGGCCACGGCGAGCAGCGAGATCACGGCCCACGCGGTGTAGATGATGCCGCGGGCCTTGAAGGAGGCCTCGAGGTGGCGGGCGTAGGTGGCCTTCACCCGCTCGAAGGTGCGGTTCACGAGGCCGGAGAGCCCCTTGTCCTCGTGCCCGCTGGTGATCAGCCGGGCGGACATCATCGGCGACAGGGTCAGGGCCACGACGCCGGAGATGGTGACCGCGCCGGCCAGGGTGAGCGCGAACTCGCGGAAGAGCGATCCGGTCAGGCCGCCCTGGAAGGCGATGGGCGCGTACACCGCGGCGAGGGTGATGGTCATCGAGATGATGGGCCCGACCAGCTCGCGCGCGCCGACGATGGCGGCGTCGATGGGCTTCATCCCCTCGCGGACGTGCCGCTCCACGTTCTCGACCACCACGATGGCGTCGTCGACCACGAGGCCGACGGAGAGGACCACGGCCAGCAGGGTGAGCAGGTTGATGGTGAAGCCGAACAGCTGCATCAGGAAGACGGCGCCCACCAGCGAGACCGGGATGGCCACCACCGGGACCAGCACCGACCGGAGCGATCCCAGGAAGAGGAAGATGACCACGATGACGATGAGGATGGTCTCGAGGAGCGTCTGCACCACCTCGTCGATGGCGTTCTGGATGTAGGCCGTCCCGTCGTAGGCGATGGTGGCCTTGATCTGCTCCGGCAGCTCCTTCTTGATGACCTCCATCTCCGCCCGGACGCGCTTGATGACGTCGAGGGAGTTGGCGTTGGGGAGCGCCCAGATGCCGACGAACACCGCCGTGTCGCCGCTGAAGTTGACCATGACGTCGTAGTCCTCGGCGCCGAGGGCCACGTCGGCCACGTCGCCGAGGCGCACCACCGATCCGTCCCGCTCCCGGATCACCATCCGCTGGAACTCGCGGACGGAGCGCAGGTCGGTGTTGGCGGTCAGGTTGACCTGGACGAGGGAGCCCTTCGTCTGGCCCACCGCGGACAGGTAGTTGTTGGCCGCCAGCGCCTGGCGGACCTGGGCCGGGCTCACGTTGAGCGCGGCCATCCGGTCGGGCTTGAGCCAGATGCGCATGGCGAAGGTGCGGGCGCCCAGGATGTCGGCGCGCTGCACGCCCTCGACCGCGGAGAGGCGGGGCTGGACCACGCGAACCAGGTAGTCGGTGATCTCGTTCTGCTTCAGGAACTGGGAGGAGAAGCTCAGGTAGGCGGAGGCGAACTGGCTGTCGGCCGACTCGATGTTGATGATGGGGAGCTCGGCCTCGGGCGGCAGGTCGCCGCGGACCTGGTTCACCTTGGAGGCGATCTCGGAGAGGGCGCGGTTCGCGTCGTAGTTGAGCCGCAGGCGGGCCCGGATGGTCGAGACGTTCTGCTTGCTCTCCGACTCGATGTAGTCGATGCCGTCGGCCGCCGCGATGGCCCGCTCGAGCGGCGTGGTGATGAACCCGCGCACCAGCGCCGCGCTGGCGCCCACGTAGACGGTGGTGACGGTGACGGCGGCGTTCTCGCTGCGGGGGTACTGGCGGACGTTCAGGGTGCGGATCGCCTGGAGGCCGGCGATCACGATGATGAGGTTGACGACGATCGCGATGACGGGACGGCGGATGAAGAGGTCGGTGAACTTCATGGCTGGCGCCTAGTTCTCGGCCGGCTTGGGATTGAGCTGGACGTCGGGGGCCATGTCGTTCTTGACCACCACCGCCGCGCCGCTTCGCAGCTTGAAGGCGCCGCTGCTCACCACGGTCTCCCCGGCCTTGAGTCCCGACACGACGGCGACGAGATCGCCGCGCCGCTCGCCCAGCCGGACGAAGCGCTGCTGGACGACGAGCTCGTCCTTCCCGTCGGCTCCCTTCTTCGCGTCGAGCACGAACACCGAGTCGCCGTACGGGGCGAAGATGACGGCCGTGGCCGGCACGAGCAGCACCGGGACCTTCTCTGGCGAGAGGACCTCGACGTTCCCGAACATGCCCGGACGGAGCCGGCCGTCGTCGTTCGGGACGGTGGCGCGGACCCGCACGTTCCGGGTGGCGACGTCCACCTCGGTGTTGATGGTGCTGACCTTCCCGTTCCACGTGGCACCCGGGAAGGTGTCCGTGTGCAGGTGGATTGGCTGGCCCACCTTGAGCCGGGCGAGCGCCTGCTGGGGCAAGGAGAACTCGACGTAGATTGGCGTGACCGACTGGAGGGATGCGACCGGTGCGCCGGCCGCGAGGACCTGGCCCACCTCGACCTGACGGATGGCGATGCGGCCGTCGAAGGGGGCGCGGATCGACTTCTTCGCGATGGTGGTCCTGAGCGTGTTCACGGCCGCCTGGGCCTGCTTGTAGCGGGCCTCCGCCGCGTCGAGATCGGCAGGGGTGTTGGCCTGCCCCTTGCGGACCTCGACGGCGCGCTCGTAGTTCAGGCGAGCCAGGTTCTCGTCCGCCAGGGCCGACGCCAGCTGCGCTTCCTCGGTCGACGAGTCGAGCTTCAGGAGCACGGCGCCCTTCTTCACGTAGGTGCCGGAGTCGAAGGAGACCTCGCGGATGGCGCCCGGGAGCTCGGACCCGACCGTGACGCCCCGGAAGGCGACGAGCGTCCCGCTGGCCGCCTGGATGGGTTGCCAGTTGGCCGCCTCCACCTGCGTGGTGGTCACGGCCTCGGGAGGGGGAACGAACGACTTCCCCGCCTTGATCATCGAGCCGATTCTGGAGTCGCCTTGACCCCGACGAGCACGCCGACGACGGCCACGAGGCCGAGGCCGACGGCGATCCAGAGCTTGGTCTTCGTCGTCATGGCCGAGCGTATTAATCGCTCCGGAACCCTTCGCGCAGGCGAAAGAGCCGGTTCCCGGAGGGGCAATCGGGGCGGTGCGAAGGGGCCGTTGCCCGGCTATGACGACGAGCCCGGCTCCCTCGGCCGGCCTACTCGGGGCGCCCGAGGTGGAGCGCGAACAGGTCCGCGTGCGGCGTGGAGAGGGCGGTCCGGGCGCCGAGCGGGCGCAGGTCCGGGCCGAGCGCGTCGGTCAGGAGGTCGAGCCACGCGCCGCGCGGCATGTGGTACTCGCTGCGCGCGCCCCGGGGCCGGGTGAGCAGGGAGACCAGCTCGGGGGCGACGAACTGGTCGGCGCTCTCCTGGGCCACCGGATCGGGGGTGTCGGGTCCGAGGATCTGGGCCAGCATCCAGCCGTAGGTCTGGTGGACCGAGGCCGCGAGGCGGGGGACCCGACCTCCGGGGAGTCGTGGTCCGCGTCCAGCTCGAGCAGGAGGAGGTTGTCCATGACCGGGGCCAGGGCGGCCAGTGTCCGGTGCTTCACCTCGGCGGGCATGTGGTGGAGGGAGAGCGACCCGAGGACGAGGTCGTAGCGCCCCCCGAGGGAGCTGGCCACGTCCTCGAGCCTGGCCACCCGCCCGTCCACGCGTGCGTCGGGCCACCTGGCCGCGATGCGTCCCTTGGCCGAGGACAGCATGCCCGGGGACGGGTCGAGCAGGGTGATGGCCGACACCTCGTCCCAGCGCCCCGAGCCGAGCAGGGCCGGAAGCAGGAGCTCGAGCAGCTCCCCGTCCCCGCAACCCACGTCGAGCACCCGGAGCGGCCCGGACGCCTCCGGCAGGGAGTCGATGGCGAAGCTCACGAACTCCGCGCGGCAGGCGCGCATGGCCGGCAAGTGGGTGAAGTGGACGAAGGCCCGGGGGTCCGCGAACGGCGTGGAGGGCGCGGACAGGTGGCCGTTCCGGAGCAGGAGCTCGGCGACGTAGTCGCTCGCCCGCAGCTCGGGTCCGTCGACCGCTGCCCCGGCTCCCAGCCACTCCGAGGCGCGAGGGATCGGCACGCGCGGCGAGCGAGGTGCCCGCGAAGAACCGGAAGGCGCCGACCTGGTCCGGCTCCAGCCGCTGCTCGCCCTGACCCGCCGGCTCCAACCGTCCGTCGAGGACCTGCGGCAGCAGGTCGGTCCAGGTGGCGACGTCGTTCGGTCGAAGCGTGAGCACGTGTGCACCGATGTGCGCCCGGATCCGTTCCGGAGCGTGGTGCTTCCAGCAGCACGCTGCGTGCCAGCCGCGCCGAGGCCAGCGCCGCCCGCAAACCCCGCGAATCGTGAGCCGATCCGGTCGTGCCACGAGCCGGGGCCCTCGGCGCCTCGACGACCCGCCCGGTGCTCCTCGACCCCGCTGCCGCGCCGCTAGAGCATCGCGCGACGCATGTCGCGCAGCAGCGCCGCGAGATGGGTGGTGAACCGGGCGCCGGCGGCGCCGTCGATCACGCGGTGGTCGTAGGAGAGGGAGAGCGGAAGGACCTGGCGCGGCGCGAATCGCTCCCCGTCCCAGACCGGACGCGTGGCCACCCGCGAGGCGCCCAGGATGGCGACCTCCGGCGCGTTCACGATGGGGGTGAAGGCGGTTCCGCCGATGCCCCCCAGGCTCGAGATCGAGAAGGTCCCGCCCTGGATGTCGGCCGCCGCGAGCTTCCCCTCCCGCGCCTTCGCCGCCAGCTCCGAGAGCTCCCGCGCGATCTCCAGGACGCCCTTGCGGTCGGCATCGCGGACCACCGGCACCACCAGGCCGTTCGGCGTGTCCGCCGCGAAGCCGATGTGGAAATAGCGCTTCAGGACCAGGCTGTCGCCGTCGAGGGAGGAGTTGAACTCCGGGAAGCGCTGCAGCGAGGCCACCACCGCCTTCACCAGGAAGGCGAGCAGCGTGACCTTCGGGCCCTTGCCCTCCTGCTCGTGGTTCAGCTGCACCCGGAAGGACTCGAGATCGGTGACGTCCGCCTCGTCGAACTGGGTGACGTGCGGGATCATCACCCAGTTCCGGGCCAGGTTGGCGCCGGCGATTCGGCGAATCCGGCCCAGGGGGCGGGTCTCGACCGGGCCGAAGCGCGCGAAGTCCACCTTGGGCCAGGGGAGGAGGTCGAGCCCCACGCCGCCCGGGACCTGGCCGGCCAGCGCCTGCTTCACGAACCGCTGGACGTCCTCCTGGAGCACCCGGCCGCGGGGGCCGGTGCCGGTGACGCGGGCGAGGTCCACGCCGAGCTCGCGGGCCACCTTCCGGACCGACGGCGAGGCGTGGGACTGCCCGGATGGAACGCTCGCCGCGTCGACGGAGGCCGGCGCGACCGGCGCCGGTGCGGCGAGGGGGCGGCGCGGGCGGGCAGCGGCGGGCGCGCGGCAGACGCCTGCGACGGAGCCGCTGCGGCCGGTGCGGCTCTTGCGGGTGCGGCCGCGACCGGTGCAGGGGGCTCGCCCGGGCTGGTCCCCGCAGCGGCCTCGAGCAGGAGCACGAGCGATCCCTCTCCGACCCGGTCCCCCACCTTGACCCTCACGTCCCGGACCGTCCCGGCGAACGGGGAGGGGACGTCCATCGTGGCCTTGTCCGACTCCAGGGTGACGAGCGAGGCGTCCGCCGCCACGGCGTCGCCGGGCTTCACGAGCACCTCGACCACGCCGACGTCCTTGAAGCCGCCGATGTTGGGAACCCGGACCTCGAGCAGGCTCATGGCTACACCGTCCAGGGGGCGGGCCGGTCGCCGTCGATGCCGTACTTGCGCATCGCCTCGGCGGCCCGGGCGGGGGGAAGGACGCCGTCGTCGGCGAGCGACTTCAGCGCGGCCACGACGACGTGGAACCGATCGACCTCGAAGAAGCTGCGGAGCCGCTCCCGGGTGTCGGAGCGGCCGAAGCCGTCGGTCCCCAGCACCAGGTACCGCCGGGGAACGAACGCGCGGATCTGGTCGGCGTAGGCCCGGACGTAGTCGGTGGCGGCCACCACCGGCCCCTTCGACGCGGCCAGCTTCTCCTCCACGTACGACCGCCGCGCCTTCGCCTCGGGGTGGAGGAGGGTCTCGCGCGCCACGGCGTTGCCCTCCCGCGCGAGCTCGGTGAAGCTGGGCACGCTCCAGACGTCGGACTCGACGCCCCAGTCGTCGCGGAGGAGTCCCGCGGCGGCCAGGACCTCGTGGAAGATGGCCCCCGAGCCGAGGAGCTGGACGCGCGGCGCCTTCGGCGCGTCGGCGCCGGGCCTGTACAGGTAGAGCCCCCGGCGGATGCCCTCCTCGACGCCGGCGGGCATGGCCGGCTGGCGGAAGTTCTCGTTGAGCAGCGTGAGGTAGTAGTAGACGTCCTCCTGGGCCTCGTACATGCGGCGCATGCCGTCCTGGACGATGACCGCCACCTCGTAGCCGAAGGCCGGGTCGTAGGAGACCGCGTTCGGGATGGTGGCCGAGAGGACGTGCGAGTGGCCGTCCTGGTGCTGGAGCCCCTCGCCGTTCAGGGTGGTGCGCCCCGAGGTGGCGCCGAGCAGGAACCCGCGGCTCCGCATGTCGCCGGCGGCCCAGGCCAGGTCGCCCACGCGCTGGAATCCGAACATCGAGTAGAAGATGTAGAAGGGCAGCATCGGGACGCCGTGCACCGAGTAGGAGGTGGCGGCGGCCATCCAGTCGGCCATGGCGCCGGCCTCGTTGATGCCCTCCTGCAGGATCTGCCCCTTCTTGTCCTCCTTGTAGAAGGCCAGCTGGTCGGCGTCCTGCGGCGTGTAGAGCTGCCCGACGTGGCTCCAGATGCCGAGCTGCCGGAACATGCCCTCCATGCCGAAGGTGCGCGACTCGTCGGCCACGATGGGCACCACGTGCGGCCCGATCTCCTTGTCGCGAACCAGGATCTGGAGGAACTGCACGAACGCCATGGTGGTCGAGATCTCGCGCTCCCCGCTCCCCTCGAGCACGCGCGCGAAGGCCGAGAGCGGAGGCACGGGCAGCTTTCCGGCGCTCCCGTGGCGCCGCGGACGATCGCCGCCCAGCTCGGTCCGGCGGGACTTGAGGTACGCGAGCTCCTTCGAGCCCTCCTCGAACTTCACGTAGGGAACGTCGGGCAGCTGGTCGTCCGGCACCGGGATCTGGAACCGGTCGCGGAAGCGGCGGATGGCCTCGACCGACATCTTCTTCTGCTGGTGCGTGATGTTCTGGGCCTCGCCGGACTCCCCCATGCCGTAGCCCTTGACCGTCTTGGCGAGGATGAGCGTCGGCTCCCCCTCGTGGCTCATGGCGGCCTGGTAGGCGGCGAAGACCTTGAACGGGTCGTGCCCACCCCGGTTCAGGTTCCAGATGTCCTCGTCGGAGTAGTCGGCCACCATGGCGCGCAGCTCGGGCGTGTTGAAGAAGTGCTCGCGGACGTAGGCTCCGTCCTTGGCCTTGTAGGTCTGGTAGTCGCCGTCCACCGCCTCCATCATCCGGCGCTGCAGGGCGCCGTTCTTGTCGCGCGCCAGCAGCGGGTCCCAGTGCCGTCCCCAGATGACCTTCACCACGTTCCAGCCGGCGCCGCGGAACTCGCTCTCCAGCTCCTGGATGATCTTGCCGTTCCCGCGCACCGGACCGTCGAGGCGCTGGAGGTTCGCGTTCACCACGAAGATCAGGTTGTCGAGCTTCTCCCGGCCGGCCATGCCGATCGCGCCCATGGCCTCCGGCTCGTCCATCTCGCCGTCGCCGGTGAGCGCCCACACCTTGCGCCCGGCTGGTCTTCGCCAGCCCGCGGTCGTCCAGGTACTTCATGAAGCGCGCCTGGTAGATGGCCATGAGCGGCCCGAGCCCCATGGACACCGTGGGGAAGTTCCAGAACCGCGGCATGAGCCACGGGTGCGGGTAGGACGAGAGTCCCTTGCCGTCCACCTCCTGGCGGTAGTGGTCGAGCTGCCCCTCCGTCAGCAGCCCGAGCAGGTAGGCGCGCGCGTAGATCCCGGGAGAGGAATGGCCCTGGATGAAGACCAGATCCCCGCCCTGCTCCTTGGTGGGGGCGCGCCAGAAGTGGTTGTAGCCGATGTCGTAGAGCATGGCCGCCGACGCGAAGCTGGCGATGTGGCCGCCCACGTTGGTGTTGCGGTTGGCCCGGACCACCATGGCCATGGCGTTCCAGCGGATGAAGTGGCGGATGCGCTGCTCGAGCTCGAAGTCGCCCGGGAGCGGCGGCTGCCGCTCGACCGGGATGGTGTTCACGTAGGCCGTGTTGGCCGAGAAGGGCAGGTAGGTGCCGGAGCGGCGGGCCCGCCCGATGAGCTGCTCGATGAGCCAGTGGGCGCGATCGGGCCCCTCCCGCGCGATGACGCCCTCGAGGGCGTCGAGCCACTCTCGCGTCTCCAGCGGATCGATGTCGGGCGGGCTGTCCATCGGTGCTCCTCGGCCAGGGTTCCCGAGGAGTTAATCGGGAACCGGGCCGGGAGCATGGTCGCGCCGCGACGCGATATCACGCCCGGGTGGGCGCGAGGCGCACCCCGTCAGTGGCAGCCGAAGCAGGAGGACTTGAAGGCGGCCTGGACCTCCACGACCCCGTTGATGTGGAGCGCCGGGTTGGTGATGGTGGTGCCCGCGGCGTCGACGTCCGGGTGGCAGAGGTTGCAGTTGTTGCCGCCGCCGTGGAGGCCGCTGTGCCAGTTGCCGTTGTTGGTCGGGTTGCCGTGGCAGGACGTGCAGGTCATCGGCGCGTCGGTCCACTTCGGCGTGGCCTTCGAGCCCGCGTAGGGCGCCGAGGCCGGTCCCCAGAAGTCGTAGACGAACGTCCCCGAGTACCCGCCGTGACAGTAGGTGCTGGCGCAGGTGCCGGTGGTGCGGTTCCAGACCGGGCTCGCGCCGCTCGAGGCCGCGATGCCGCCCCAGGTGACCGTCGCGGTCGAGCCGTTCAGGTGCCCGGCGGAGAGCGCGTCGGCGGGGACGACGTGGCAGGTCGCGCAGGCGATGGCGCCGGAGATGGCGCCCGCCGTCACGTGCTTGGTGTGGGCGCCGATGCGGGAGGCGTCGGTGCGGAAGCCCCAGGTGCCCTTGGGTGGCGCGCCGGTCTGGTTGGCGGTGCCTCCGTGGCAGAGCACGCAGTTCGTCTTCCAGGCCGCGCCGTGGCAGGTGGCGCAGGAGGTCTTGGCCGAGCCGCCCACGCCGTCCAGGCCGGCGCCGTGGCAGCCCTGGCAGGAGGAGATGCCGGCGATGGCCGAGTAGGCGTGGAAGCCGGTGCTGGTGGTGTCCGACCAGGACGCGCCGTGACCGCCCGTGCCGCCGCTCGTCTCGATGATGCCGTCGAGGTGCTTGCCGCCGGCGCTCGGGGCGATGAGCGCACCCGCCGCGGTCATGGTCTGGGGATGGCAGGTCGCGCACCCGGTGAGGGCCGTTCCGACGGCCGGGTGGGTCCCTCCCGGCGGCAGGCCGTGGCAGGTGCCGCAGGCGCCCTGGTTCGTCCCCGTCCACACCGGCGCGTTCGTCGCGTTGCCGTTCGTGAACTTGCCGTGGCAGTAGGTGTTCGAGCAGGTGGCGGCGGTCCGGTTCCAGGCGGGCGCGGCGCCGCCGGCCACGGCGAGACCGCCCCAGGTGAGCTCGGCCGTGGAGGTGGAGTCGATGTGCCCCGCGGCGAGGGCGTCGGCGGGCTTCACGTGGCAGACGTTGCAGTCGAAGGCCGGGGACGCGGGCGTTGCCCGTCACGTGGGTCGCGTGGGCGCCGGTGCGGATCGGGTCGGCGGAGTTGCCCCAGGTGGTCCTGGGAGGCGCGCCGGTCTGGTTGCCCGTGCCGCCGTGGCACATCACGCAGTTCACCTTCCAGCTCGCGACCCCGGCCGGCAGGGCCGTGTCGTGGCACAGCGCGCAGGCGAAGCCGGTGGAGCCGCCGGAGAGGTCGGCGCCGTGGCACGCCTGGCACTGGCCGAGCCCCTTGTTGGCCTGGAAGGCGTGGAAGCCCGGGCTGGCCTGGTCGGTCCAGGCGGCCGGGTGGCCGGCCAGGGTCACGGTGCCGTCGGTGTGGGTGGTGGTGCTGGTGTGGCAGCCGAGGCAGTCGGCGTTGGTCGGCGTGGCGGAGAGGGCCGGGTGGACGGCCGGGAGCACCGAGGCCACGTGACAGTCGGTGCACCCACGCGGCCCGGCGTTCCAGGCGACGCTCTTCGCCGGGGCGCCCATCGGGCTGTGGCAGGCCACCGTGCAGGTCGTGACGGCGGGAGCGATGCCCCGGGTGAGGGTGCCGCCCGCGGTGGTGGTGCCCCGCGGGTAGGTGAAGGGGACGTGCGAAGCCGAAGACCGCGCCGCAGGGGTGGCAGGTGGCGCAGCCCACTCCTTGGTTGACGTGCTTCGTGTGGACGTCGGTTCCCCCGCACATCGGGCCGTTGGCGACGGAGTGGGTGGACTTCTGCACGGGCGGCCGGACGCCTGCGTCGGCCGTGCTGCCCTGCGGCCCGCACCCGGTACCGGCGAGGCCGAGGGCGAGACCCATCGCGACCCAGCCAGACAGCGCGAGGAACCGGCTCTTCCATCCGTTCACGTTCATGGCGGTCACCAGGACTTGCTGCTGTGGCAGGAGCCGGAACAGGAGAGGCTCGTCCCGCTCCGCGTGACGGTCATGGACACGGTCCGCCCGCCGTAGGTGCCGCTGAAGGCGACGTCCTTCATCCCGTTCGACGTGCAGCGCCGGGCCGACGATGGCGGCGGTGGTGGTCGTGCCCGTGGCGATCGCCGCTGTGGCAGGTGGCGCAGGTGACCCCGGAGAGGCCCGATGTGCTTCGAGTGCTGCCCGGTGCTCGTGCTCGGCATGCTGTGACAGGAGGTGCAGGTCATGGCCGCGCCCGTCCAGAGCGGGACGGCGGTGGTCTTCCCGCCGGTGAAGTTGCCGTGGCAGTACGTGGCGGAGCAGCCCGAGCGATGGTGGCGTTGTAGGCCGGCATCTTTCCGCCCGTTCTTCGCGAGCGTGCCGAAGACGAGGTCCTTCGTCCCGTTGGCGTGGCTCGTCGAGGTCGGCACGGTGTGGCACTCGGTGCAGGCGAAGTTGCTCGAGCGGGTCGCGGTGGAGAGGTGCTTCATGTGGGCGCCGACCCCGCGCGACGTGGTCGCCGTGTTGCCCGGCCGTGTCGACCGGCGGAGCAGCGGCGAGCTGCGGGTTGAGGGCCGTGGCCGCGCGGCTGGCCGTGCCGTGGCAGGAGGTGCAGGTCATGGCGACGACGTCGACGGTGCCGTTCATGTGGGTGGCGGTGTTGACGGTGGTCGCGGTGTAGCCGGTGTGGCAGGAGCCGCAGGCCGTGCTGGTCGAGTGGGGCGCCGGAGGCGGCGCGCCGTGGCAGGCGGTGCAGGCGGAGGCCTGGGCCGCGCCGCCGGTCCAGGAGGGCGCCGTGATGGTGCCGCCGAGGAGCGTGGCGCCGTGGCAGTAGTTGGTGCAGGTGGTTCCGGTCCAGGTGGGAACGACGCCGCTGCTCCGGGCGAGCGTACCCCAGGTCATGTCGACGGCGCCGGTGGCGTGGCTGGTCGAGCCCGGGAACGGTGTGGCACTCGGTGCAGGCGATGGCCGCCGAGCGGAGCCGGGTGTTCACGAGGTGGGCCTGGTGGGCGCCGACGGCGCGGGTGGTCGTCGCCGTCTCGCCCTTCGTGCCGGTCGGCGGGGCCGCGGCGAGCTGCGGGTTCAGCGTGGTCGCGGCGCGGCCGGCCGTGCCGTGGCAGGAGGTGCAGGTCGTGCCGGTCACGTCGAGGACGCCGTTCAGGTGGGTCGAGACGTTCACCGTGGTGGCCGTGTAGCCCGCATGGCAGCTCCCGCAGGCCGTGCTGGTCGAGTGCGGGGCCGGAGGGGGCGCCCCGTGGCAGGCGTTGCACGCCCGCTGCGTCCCGTCCGTCCTCGTCCAGATCGGAGCGGTGGCCGTTCCGCCCTGGAGCGTGGCCCCGTGGCAGTAGGTGTTGGAGCAGGTCGCGGAGGTGCGCGTCCACGAGGGGGCGGTGGTCGTTCCCTGCGTCGCCCTTCCGGAGAAGACGACCTCCGCCGTGCCGCCGTTCACGTGACCCACCGTGAGCGCGTCGGCCGGCTGGACGTGGCAGGTGGCGCAGGCGACGGCCGCCGCGAGCCCGTGGGAAGCCGCGACATGGGAGGTGTGGGCGCCCACGCGAACGGCGTCGGCGGCGTTGCCCCAGGTGGCCCTCGCCGGCGCGCCGGTCTGGTTGTCGGTGCCGCCGTGGCACATCACGCAGTTCGTCTTCCAGGCCGCGCCGTGGCACTGGGCGCACGAGGTCGTCGCGGAGCCGCCCACGCCGTCGAGGGCCGCGCCGTGGCAGCCCTGGCAGCTCGCGAGCCCCGCGTTCGCGGAGTAGGCGTGGAAGCCGGTGCTGGCCTGGTCGGTCCAGGCCGCGGGGTGCCCGCTCGTCGCCTTCGCCCCGCAGGGGTGGCAGGACTCGCAGGTCTGCGTCGCGTAGGCGGAGTGTCCGAGGAGCGGCGCGCAGGTGGTCGCGGCGGTGGGACGGGTCGGAGGCAGCGGATTGACGATCGGAGGCGCCGAAGGAGCGCTCCGGAGCCGCCGCCTTGCCCTCGGGAGGGGCGCCGGAGCAACCGGTGAGAGCGAGGCCTACACCGAGCAGCCAGGCCTGGAACGCCGACGTCCTGCGAGCGAAGAGTTGCACTTTCCCCTCCTGCGGGCGACCCCTCGTCGCCCCCCGCCAGGGTGCGGCCCTGGCTGGCGGAGGAAGGCTAGGCGTTCCAAAACGCAGCTTCGTTGATTCAGGTCAATTACAGCTAAAATATCGAAATCATTGACTAATATCTACATCACTCGTGATCTGGCTCATCGACTTTGAAATCCATGTCCCGCGAACATGGTAGGTCCTTGAAATCGCAGGGAAAGGGTCCGAAGGAGGGGCCCCAGTAGGGTGGCGGACCCGTGCCGGCCGCGCCGCCGGCACAGCGCGCCGCGGCTCAGCGCGCCGCGGCTCCCCGAAGCGCCGCGTCGAGCCGAGCCAGCGACTCCACCCGCCCGAGCAGCAGGACCACGTCGTAGATGCCCGGGGAGGCCGTTCCGCCCGTCAGGGCCACGCGCACCGGCTGGGCCACCTTGCCGAGTCCGAGCGAGCGCGCCGCGGCCACGTCGTGGAAGAGCTTCTCGAGACCCGCCGCGTCGAGCGCCGGCGTCGCCGCGATCCCGTCCCGGATTCCCTGCAGCACCGGGACGGCGTCGGCCCCGAGGAACTTCTCGCGGGCCTTGGGGTCCATCTCGATCGGCGCGAAGAAGTAACGGGACTGGGCCACCAGCTCGACGAGCGTCTTGGCCCGCTCCTGGAACACCCGCGCGATCTCGACGAGGCGAGGGTCCTCGGCGACGTGCAGCCCGGCCGCCTCGTAGTAGGGCACGGCGCGCCGGGCCAGCTCGGACGGGGTCAGGGACTTCACCCACGTCTGGTTCACCCAGACCATCTTCTCGGGGTTGAAGACCCCGGCGGTGGCGCCCACGTGATCGAAGCCGAACTGCTCGACCAGCTCCTTCATCGTGAAGATCTCCTGATCGCCGTGCGACCAGCCCAGCCGGACCAGGTAGTTCACCACCGCCTCGGGGAGGTAGCCCATGTCGCGGTAGGCGGTGACGCTGGTGGCCCCGTGACGCTTGGAGAGGCGGGTCTTGTCCGCGCCCAGGATCATGGGCAGGTGCGCGAAGGCCGGCACCGGGTACCCGAGGGCCTCGTAGAGGAGCACCTGGATGGCGGTGTTGTTCACGTGGTCGTCGCCGCGAGCCACCAGGTTGATCTGCATGGTGACGTCGTCCACCACGGCCCCGAAGTTGTAGAGGGGCACGCCGTCGGCGCGGACGATGACCTCGTCCTGGAGGGTCGAGCCGGGCCGGGTGATGGGACCCTTCACGAGGTCGGTGAAGGTCACCTCGAGGAGCTTGGGGAGGCGGAAGCGGATCACGTGCCGGCGCGAGGGGTCGTACGGCTCCTCGCGGCAGGTGCCCGGGTAGATGAACTGGCGCTTCTCGGCCTTGGCCAGCTCCCGCTGCGCGTCCAGGTCCTCCTTCGTGCAGTAGCAGGCGTAGGCCTTGCCGGCCTTCACGAGCTTCTCGGCGTACTCGCGGTAGAGCCCGAGCCGCTCCATCTGGAAGTAGGGGCCGAAGGGGCCGCCGACGTCCGGGCCCTCGTCCCAGTCGAGCCCCAGCCAGCGCATCCCGTCGAGGATGGCGCGCACGGCGTCCGCCGTGGAGCGCTCCTGGTCGGTGTCCTCGATGCGCAGGACGAACGTCCCGCCGGTGTGGCGGGCCCAGAGCCAGTTGAGCAGTGCCGTGCGGGCTCCCCCGATGTGGAGGTAGCCCGTGGGCGACGGGGCGAAGCGGACGCGAACTGGAGCGCTCATGGGCGCGCAAGCTAGCACAAGATGCGCGGGGATCCGCTGCCCGTCAGGAGATCACGACGCCCGCGTACCCCACCACGCTGCGCTGGTCGCCGGTGGCGTCGCCGGACGTGGCGTAGCGGACGAGCTCCGCCTCGCGGGCCCCGAGCGCGACGGCGGCGACCAGCATGACCGTCGCCGGCACGAACCCGCACATCGAGATCCCCGTTCGCGAGACGACGTCGTGGAGTCCGCGCGGGTCGAGGGCCAGCACCCGGTCGAGCGCCAGCCGGTCCTTCGCCCGGGCGACGTCGGCGGGCAGGTAGTGGCTCATGTCGCTCGACGCCACCACGAGCGCCCGGTGGCGCCGGGCGATCCGGGCGAGCTCGCCGCCGAGCTCCTGGCACGCGTCGAAGGGGAGGGTGCCGAGGCAGACGGCGGCCATCGACACCTCCGGGTTCCGCAGCTGGAGGAAGGGGAGCTGGACCTCCAGCGAATGCTCGTAGCGATGGGCCTCGCGATCCGGGGAGGCGAGCCCGGACTCGAGCAGCTCCTTCGTCATCGCCTCGTCCACGGGAACCCGGCCGAGGGGAGTGGCCCATGCGCCGCCGGGCCAGGCGGCGACCCGCTTCCCGACGCCGGTGTGGTTGGGGCAGAGGACGATGACGTGGTCCGGCACGTCGGCCCGGGCGTAGGTCGCTCCCGCCACGGGTCCCGAGTAGATGTAGCCCGCGTGCGGCACGAGCAGGCCGTAGGCGGGCCGCGGCGCACCCGGCGTGGCCCGGCCATCGGGACGCTCGGCGAGCAGCGAGGCCACCTCGCTCGCCAGCACCTCCGGATCGCCTGGGTAGAACCGCCCGGCCACCGCCGGTTCGCGCTCCGTCTCGACGTGCAGCATAATGGACCCCCGAGGGGTGGCCGACCGTACGGCCACATCGTGAACCACTCCGCCGTTCCACTCGACACCCTGCCTGGGTCGCGACCTCGAGAGCGTGCCCGACATCCCCTCCTCCGGGGGTCCTCCCCCGACCCGGCGCGCGCTCCTGGCGACGTGGGCCTGGGTCATCGCCGGCATCGGCGCCGCCTCGGCCCTCGGCGCCGTCGAGCCCTCCGGGCTCCTGCGCAGGAACCTGGGCGGCGTGGCGGCGCTGCTCTTCGTGCTGGTCCCCGACTACCTGATCCGGGCGCGGGGCGAGTCCTGGAAGGCCTACGGCCTCCCGTGGTGGGGGCTCGGGGACCGCCGGACCTGGAAGGCCTGGGGCCGGGGGGCCGCGGCGGGGCTGGCGGTCTCGGGACTGGTCCTTCCGCTCTACACCCTGGCGCTGCTGGCCGTGGCGCGGCTCTCGGGCACGCCGGCCGTCCTCGAGGCCCGGCTCCCCCCGGGGCTCCTGCTGGCCGCGGCGACCCAGCTCCTGGCCGTGGCGCTCCCCGAGGAGCTCTTCTACCGGGGGTGGATGCAGACCGCCTGGGGGCGCTCCGGGCCTTCGCGCCGCGTCCTGGGCGCGGAGCTCGGCCCCGGATTCCTGGCCACCCAGGTGCTCTTCGCCGTCGGCCACCTCGTCTCCCTCCAGCCCTGGCGGCTCGCCACGTTCTTCCCCGGCCTCCTCTTCGGGTGGGTGCGGGCGCGCACGGGGAGCGTGGTCGCCCCGGCGGTGGTGCACGCGCTCTCGAACGTCCTCGTCCTGGTGCTCGACGCGAGCCTGAAGGTGCCCCGGTAAGGAGACGACAGGCGTGCCGGACCGGGTTACATCGAGGAGCATGCCCTCCACCATCCGCGCCATGCTCGAGGAGCAGGAGGTCGCGAGCCTGCACCCCCGGGCGGCCCTCTCGCGCGACACGCGAGGGCGCGACCGCGAGGACCCCGAGGACGACATGCGTCCCGCCTACCAGCGGGACCGCGACCGCGTCCTGCACTCGAAGTCGTTCCGCCGGCTGAAGGGGAAGACGCAGGTCTTCCTCGCGCCCCGAGGCGACCACTACCGCAACCGGCTCACCCACACGCTCGAGGTCGCGCAGGTGGCCCGCTCCATCGCGCGCGCGCTTCGCCTGAACGAGATGCTCGTCGAGGCCATGGTGATGGGCCACGACCTGGGCCACACGCCGTTCGGGCACGCCGGCGAGCGGCTGCTCAACAAGGTGGTGCCCGGGGGGTTCCACCACGTCCAGCAGTCCCTGCGGGTGGTGGAGGTCCTCGAGAAGGAAGGGGAGGGGCTCAACCTCACCGTCGAGGTCCGGGACGGGATCCTGCGCCACTCCAAGGGGCGCGGCCAGGTGCTCATGGCCGGCGGGCAGAAGGCGCTCACCCTGGAGGCGGAGATCGTCCGCCTGGCCGACATCATCGCCTACGTGAACCACGACCTCGACGACGCGGTCCGCGGCGGCCTGCTGCGCGAGGAGGAGGTCCCGCGCGACATCGCCGCGGTGATCGGCGATCGCCACTCCGTCCGCCTGCACCACCTCATCGGCGACGTCATCCGGTCCTCGGACATCGAGGGCGGGGGCCACATCGCCATGTCGGCCGACGTGCACGGCGCGCTGCTCGCCCTGCGCGACTTCCTCTACGCGCGCGTCTACGAGAACCCGGTCGTCCAGGAGGAGTTCGAGAAGGCGCAGCGCATCCTCGAGGACCTGAACCGCTGGTGCCTCGAGGACGGGGAGCGGCTCCGCACCCGCTTCGGCGTCTTCCCCCGTGCGGGCGAGGACCTCCCCCGGGCGGTCACCGACTTCCTCTCCGGGATGACCGATCGCTTCGCGCTGGAGACGTGGGAGAAGGTGTTCATGCCTCGCCCCTGGGCCATTGTTTGACACTGCGCGGCGCGCGCGCCTACGATTCCTAGCCCCCAGCACGGAAGGTCCATGAGCGACGACATCGCGGTCGGCATCGACCTCGGCACCAGCTACAGCGCCGTGGCGACGGTCATCGAAGGGAAGCCCGAGGTCCTCACCAACGAGTGGGGCGAGCGCACGCACGCGTCGGTGGTGAGCTTCCTCGAGGACGGCACCGTCCTGGTCGGCAACAGCGCCAAGCGGAACATCATCACCAACGCCGAGAACACGGTCTACTCCGCCAAGCGGCTCATCGGGCGGTTCTACTTCTCCGACGAGGTCAAGAAGGCCCAGGCGGTGATGCCCTACCGCATCGTCGAGGGCCCCAACAACGCGGTGCGGGTGCAGATCGGCGAGCGGATCCTCGCCATCCCCGAGGTCTCCGCCCTGGTCCTGAAGGAGATGAAGGCCATCGCCGAGACGGCGCTGGGGCGGGAGGTCCGCAAGGCCGTGGTCACCTGCCCGGCCTACTTCAACGACAACCAGCGGCAGGCCACCAAGGACGCCGGGCGCATCGCCGGCCTGGAGGTCCTGCGCATCATCAACGAGCCCACCGCGGCGGCGCTGGCCTACGGCTTCGGGAAGGACATCTCCCAGCGGATCTGCGTCTACGACCTGGGCGGCGGCACCTTCGACGTCTCGATCCTCGAGATCGGGCGGGACGTCTTCGAGGTCATCGCCACGGCCGGCGACACCTACCTGGGCGGCGACGACTTCGACGACCGGATCATGGCCTGGCTGGCCGAGGACTTCCAGGCCAAGCACGGCGTGGATCTCCGGCAGAACAAGTTCTGCCTCCAGATGCTGAAGGAGGCCGGGGAGAAGGCCAAGATCGACGTGGGGCGCGACGGGCAGGCCGCCATCAAGGTCGAGGGCATCTGCCAGACCCCCGAGGGGCAGGTGCTCGACCTGGAGCAGGCGCTCGGCGCCGACCAGTTCAACCGCATGGTGATGGACCTGGTGCAGCGGACCTTCAAGGTCTGCGACGAGGCGCTGCAGTCGGCCCGGATGACGGCCAGCGACATCGACGCGGTCATCCTGGTGGGCGCGCCGACCCGGCTCCCCATCATCCGCCAGAGCGTGCGCCACTACTTCCAGAAGGAGCCCATGGCGGGGATCGACCCCGACGAGGTGGTCGCCCAGGGCGCCGCCATCCAGGCCTCCGCGCTCCTCAACCGGAGCGCCGCCACGGCCGGCCAGGCCAGCTACCTGCTCGACGTCACCCCGCTGACCCTGCGGGTCGGGACGGCGGGCGGGTGGGCCGAGCCGATCATCGACAAGAACACCCCCATCCCCATCGAGAAGTCGAAGACCTTCACGACCAGTCGCGACGGACAGGACCGGGTCCGCATCCGGGTCTACCAGGGCGAGGCGAAGCGGGCCGACGAGTGCGAGTTCCTCGGCGAGTTCGAGTTCTCCGGGTTCCGCATCGGCTACCGCGGCGAGGTCCTCATCCAGGTCACCTTCGAGATCGACTCGAACGGCATCGTCGCCGTCTCCGCCACCGACAACGAGACCGGCCAGAAGGCCTCGACCACCATCAACCTCTCGTCGGGCCTCACCGAGACCGACATCAAGAGCGCGATCGACAAGAACGCCGAGGTGGTGCTGGCCGGCCACCCGGCCTCCTGACGGGCCCTCTCCGCCCGGAACCGAGATGGACGCTTCCTTCCGCATCGAGGTCGAGACGCTGGCCGGCGCCCTCGACCAGCTCGACTACTTCGCGGTGCTGAAGATCGCGTCCGGCGCCACCCCGGGGGAGATCCGCGCCGCCTATCACCGGGAGTCCCGCACCTACCACCCGGATCGCTACGCCGCGGTGGAGGATGGCGTCTTCCGGGACCTGGTCGCCCGCATCTACCGGCGCATCAACGAGGCCTACACCGTGCTCCGCGACGACGCGCGCCGCCGCAAGTACGCGGCCGACGTGGCCGGTCCGGATCGGGCCCGCAAGCTCCGCTTCTCCGAGGAGGACGAGGCCGAGGTGAAGGACGCGGCCAAGCGGCGGACCGTCGAGCAGATGGGGCAGACACCCAACGGGCGGAAGTTCTTCTCCGCCGCGCTGGCGGACGCCCAGGCGGGCCGGTGGGAGGCCGCCGAGCGCAACCTCCGGATGGCGCTCGCCTACGAGCCCGGCAACGAGCGCTTCAAGGAGCAGCTCGCCATCGCCGAGAAGAACCGGCCCAAGCAGGACTTCCGGATCAAGTAGGCGCCCTTGCTCCTCGACGCGGCCGTGCTCGCCTTCCTCGCCGCGTCCGCCCTGATCGGGGCGGTGGCCGGGCTCATCCGTCCGCTCTTCCTCTTCGCCGGCGCCGCGCTGGGGTGGCTGGCGGCGCGTCACCTCTCCGCACCGGTCGGCGACGTGCTCGCCCGCGCCCTCCCGTCCGGCGCGGCACGACCGGCCGCGGCCGTGCTGCTCTTCACCCTCGTCACGGTGGCGGTCGCGATCGTCGGCCGGAAGCTCGCCCGGGCGCCCGAGGGCGGGGGCAGGCCGCTCGACCGGGGGGCCGGCGCGCTCCTGGGAGGCCTCGCGGCGGCGGCGGCGGCCTGGGTGGGGCTCGCGGTGGCCGATGCCGTCGCGCCGTCGCTCCCGGCGGCCTGGCAGGCCGGGATCGCCCGGAGCGACCTGGCCGGGCTGGTGCGCCAGCACGACGTGCCGGGCGACTGGAGACGGCGAGCCGAGGCGGCGCTGGGGGCGCTCCTCCAGGCGGCCGGAGACCCGGCCGCCGCGTCCCGGCTGGCCTCGGACCCCGAGCTGAAGACCCTCGTCGACGACCCGCGCGTGCGCGCGCTCCTCGAGGAATCGAGGTCGGCCGGAAGGACGGCCACGGAACGGACGCCCGACGCGCTCCGGCTCCTCGCCGACCCGGATTTCCGGCAGCGGCTGGAGGCGGCGCAGGAGCGGCTCGACCGGCAGCGACGGCCGCCCCGGTAGCCGCGCCGGAGCGCCCCTTCGCTACCTGGACTTCCGCGTCGCCTTGCCCACGTCGAGCATGGCGTCGGACCCCGGGTGACGCACCTCGTGGGCGCGCTTCAGCTTGGCGTAGAGGGAGTCGAGCCGGGCCATGAGCCGCTTCTGCTTGCGCGGCTTGCGGGTGGAGAGCGCGTAGGCGAAGACGATGGGGGCCGCGACGGTGGAGTCGGAGTAGACCACCACGTGGTTCTTCAGCATGTCGGCCTGCACCTTGCCCCAGCTGATGGCCTCGCTGGGCGTGGCGCCGGAGAGGCCGCCCCACTGCGGCGAGTCGGTGGAGATCTGGAGCACGTACTCGTGGCCGCCCCGGTTCAGGTCGAGGATCTGCCACAGGGTGGGCTGGGTCTGCAGATAGAAGTTCTTCGGCGACCCGCCGCCCAGGATCACGACGCCGTTCAGCTTGGCGTCGTAGACGATGGCGGTCGACTCCAGCACGTCGAGGTCGGGGTCGATGGTGGTCTCGCCGCCGCGCAGCTTCATGGCGGCCACGTTCATCCCGATGGACGAGTCCCCGGGAGAGCTGGTGAAGATCGGCACGCCGCACTTCGCCGCCGTGGCCACCCAGGAGCGCTGCGGCTGCGGGGCGTTCGCGAGCACGAGGTGCCCGAGGTAATCGTGGAGGCGCGGCGTCGAGATCCGTCCGCGCAGCTCGGGCGGGGCCTTCTCGAGCGCCTCCCGGACGAACGCGTCGGTGTCGAGGAGCGAGTCCTCGGTGATGAAGACGTCGTAGATGCGCTCGATCCCGGCCCGGTAGAGCTCCCGGTCGTCGACCTGGAAGTGCCCCTGCACGACCGGCAGCTCGAGCGCGAAGTGGAGGTCGTGATAGAGGTTCGCGCCCGTCGAGATGACGAGGTCGACGAACCCGGCCTCGATCATGGCCTGGATCGCGCCGCCCATCCCGGCAGGGGCCATGGCCCCGGTCACGGTGAGGGCGATGGTCGCGCCCGAGTCGATCATCCGGCCGAAGAGGTCGCATCCCTCGGCCAGCCGTCCGCCGTTGAAGGCGCCGGCGCGGCGATAGACGTCCACGAGGTCCACGACCGACATCCCCTTCCGGAGCCGCATGGGCTCGACGGGGGGGCGGGACAGGTAGCGCTTGCGGAGCTGCTTGGGTGTGGGCTCTTTGGCCATGCGGGCGCGGATCCTGTCGGAGGGGCCGCCCGCCGTCAACGCTTCCCGCGCAATCGGCCCAAGTGGCCGCTGCGACAGGGAATCAGGTGGTGGTCACCACGGACGGAAGGTTCACGGTCTGGGTCTCGACGTGCCCCTGCGGGGTCGCGAGCGACGCCAGCGTGGTGCGCCGGAAGACCTCGAGCATGCGCTCCTGCCCCTCGCGCCAGACGGACGTCATCGTGCAGAACGACTGCCGGCTGCAGGCATCGTCGTCATCCAGGCAGACGTTCACCGCCACGGGCCCCTCGGCGGCCTCGATGACCTCGAGGACGTTGATGGTCTCGGCGGGACGGGCCAGCTTGTAGCCCCCGTGCGGGCCGCGGGTGGAGCGCACGATGCCGTGATCCACCAGCGTCTTCAGGATCTTGGCGAGGAAGTCCTCCGGGACCTCCATCTGCTTTCCGATCTCCCGGAACGGGACCACCGTACCTGGCGGGATGGACGCCAGGTGGATCATCGCCCGGATTGCGTAGTCGATCTTCCTGGAGATTCGGAGGACATGCTGCATCGAGACTCCCTGCGCCCCGCCGCGGGGGGATTAAGAAGACACCGGCGAGAACGACATGATCCGAGATGACGGTATCATCGACCTACATACTCATTCTACCGCATCTGACGGACAGTATGCCCCTGTCGAGGTTGCCGCAAGAGCGGCAGCCGCCGGAACGCGGACCTGGGCGCTGACCGACCACGACACGGTGGCCGGCCTCGCCGCCGCGGCCCAGGCGGCGCAAGCCCTCGGAATGCGGTTCGTTCCTGGCATCGAGCTCTCCGCGCTGCTCGACGAGCGGCGGGAATCCCAGAGGGAAATCCACGTCCTCGGCCACTTCGTCGACCCGGACCACCCCACGCTGCGGGCGTTCGAGGACCTGCTCGCCGAGCACAGGCGCACCCGGGTCCAGAAAATCGTGAAACTCCTGGCGAATCACGGCGTCCAGGTGACCGAGGAGGCCATCGTCGCCTGCAGCGGGGGGAAGACCATCGGGCGTCCCGCACGTGGCCAGGGCCCTGCTCGCGGCCGGCGCGGTGAGCTCCGTCAAGGAGGCCTTCGACCGCTACCTGGGGGAGGGGCGTCCCGCGTACGTCGGCCGGTACCGGCTGCTCGCCGAGGACGCGGTGAAGATGATCGTCGAGGCCGGTGGCGTGGCCACGCTCGCCCATCCCGGCGTGTCCCGGGTGAACCCCGGCGAGCTCCCGCGACTGCGCGCCCTGGGGTTCGACGGCGTCGAGGCCTACCACCCCGACCACCCGCCGGAGCAGGCCGCGAAGTACCGGGAGGCGGCCGATTGGGCCGGTCTCGTCTGCACGGCGGGGACCGACTACCACGGGGAGGTCGTGGCCCCCGACCGCTTCCTGGGGACCTCGACGATGAAGCGGGAGGAGCTCGAGCGGCTGGAGGCGCGGCGTCGCCCCTCGGCGACGCCGCACCCAGGATCACCCTCGGTAGAACAGGGCCAGTGAGGCCCGCGTCCAGTCCATCACCGGCGACACCCAGATACCGAAGAGCACGGTGACGAGCGCCAGGCCGGTGAGCAGGAACTTGTACGAGATCGGGCTCGTGACCGGGGTCTCGGTCAGCGGCGCCTCGAAGAACATCGCCCGCAGGATGCGCGCGTAGTAGTAGAGCGACACCGCCGTGTTGAGCGCGGCGATGATGGCGAGCACCGCGTACCAGGTGCCGCCCGGCCCGGAGACCCGGTCGATCACCGCGACGAACAGCCAGTACTTGCCCGTGAAGCCGATCGAGGGCGGGAGCCCCGTCAGCGCGAAGAGGAAGATGGCCATGCTGACCGCGGTCAGCGCGCTCCGGTGTCCCAGCCCGCGGAACTCGAAGATCGAGGGCGAACCGCTGAAGCGCTCGACGACGATCACGGCCAGGAACGCCCCCAGGTTCATGATCAGGTAGGCGAGCATGTAGACCATCACCGCCTGCGTCCCCACGAAGGAGTTGGCGGCGATGCCCATGAGCGCGTAGCCGGCGTGGGCGATGGAGGAGTAGGCGAGCAGGCGCTTGAGGTTCGTCTGGGGGAGGGCGGTGAAGTTCCCGAGCGTCATGGTGACGGCCGAGAGCACGCCCACCACCGCCGGCCAGGGCACGTTGCCGACCGCGACGCCCAGGCCGCCCATGCTGCCCTTCACGTCGAGCGAGCCCCAGAGCAGGCGGGCGGCGAGCGCGAAGCCGGCCGCCTTGGGGCCGGTGGAGAGGAAGGCGGTGAACGGCGTGGGGGCGCCCTCGTAGACGTCCGGCGCCCACATGTGCCAGGGAACCGCCGCGATCTTGTAGCCCACGCCCGAGGCGGTGAGCACCACCCCCAGGAGGAGCCCGAGACGGACCGGCCAGGTGGACGGCAGCCGGGACATGGCGTCCGCGAAGCGGGTGATGTCGGTGGTCTGGAGCAGGCCGTAGAGGTAGCTCATGCCGAAGACCATCGCCCCGGTGGCCACGCCGCCGTAGATGACGTACTTCAGCGCCGCCTCGGCGGCCTTGCGGTCGCCCTTGGCGTAGCCGGCCAGCGCGTAGCTCACCATCGAGACCAGCTCGATCGACATGTAGATCATCAGCATGTCGGTGGAGCTGGCCATCAGGAACAGGCCCAGCACGATGGAGACGAGCAGCGCGTAGAAGGGACCGATGCGCGCGGGCGGGTAGGCCTTCGACGGCGCGGCGATGAGCACGGTGAGCGCGCCGCCGGCCAGGAAGAGCCACTTGAAGAAGGTCGCGAACGCGTCGTTCGCGATCATCCCGTTGAAGAGGGACTGGGGCGTGGGCGGCTGCGCCGCCAGGAAGAGCGCCGCCACCGCGAAGACGGTCAGCGTCGCGAAGGTGAGGAGCCGCGCCCGCTCGGCGCTCTTCTTCCAGGCCATGTCGGCCAGGAAGAGCGCCAGCGTGCCGATGGTGAGCACGAACTCGGGGCGGAACCACCCCGCGCTGCGCACGTTCTCGGCGACGAGATGAGGCTGGATGTCCATCTCCGGTCTCCCCCCGCCCTAGGCCGGGCGCAGGTTCTGGATGAGCATCTGCAGCGCGGGGTTGATCGCGTGCAGGATGAACTGGGGGTAGAAGCCGAGGAAGATCATGAACGCCGCCAGCGGGTAGAGCGTGAGCCGCTCGCGCCAGTTCACGTCGGGGAAGCCGACGTAGGCCGGGTTGAGCTTGCCCAGGAAGACCCGCTGCATGGCCCACAGGTAGTAGGCGGCGGTGATGATGACCGCGGTGGCCGCGATGACCGTGAAGGTCAGGAAGACCGGGAAGCTGCCCACCAGCACCATGAACTCGGCGATGAAGCCGGCCAGGCCGGGCAGGCCCAGCGACGCGAAGAAGGCGAGGCCGGTGAGCCCGCTGTACTCGGGGAGCTCCTTGGCCAGGCCGCCGAAGCGATCCATGTCGCGGTGGTGCGCGCGGTCGTAGATCACGCCCACGAGGAGGAAGAGCGCGGAGGCGATGATGCCGTGGGTGAACATGTTGAGCACCGCGCCCGAGATGGCCATGGGGGTCATGGCGGCCATGCCGAGCAGGGTGAAGCCCATGTGGGAGACCGACGAGTAGGCCACCATCTTCTTGATGTCGCGCTGGGCCAGCGCCACGTACGCGGCGTAGATGATGTTGATGACGCCGAACACGGCGATGCCGTTGGCCGCCCAGTCGGTGGCGTCGGGCAGGAGCGCGTAGTTGAAGCGCAGGATGCCGTAGGGGCCCATCTTCAGCAGGATGCCGGCCAGGATGACCGAGATGGGCGTGGGGGCCTCGACGTGCGCGTCGGGCAACCAGGTGTGGAACGGGAACATCGGGATCTTGATGGCGAACCCGATGAAGAGCGCGATGAAGACGATCTTGGTGAAGGCGAAGCCCAGGATGGGGAGCGCCGTCGAGAACTGGCCGGCCCGGCCCTGCGCGGCGAGCTCGAGCAGGTTGAAGGTGTGCCGGGCGGACATCGAGCCGTCGGCCAGCGCGGCCGGAAGGCTCCGGTAGTAGACCGCGATGATGGCGAGCAGCATGAGCACCGAGCCCGCCAGGGTGTAGAGGAAGAACTTGATGGCCGCGTACTCCCGGCGCGGGCCGCCCCAGATCCCGATGAGGAAGTACATCGGGAGGAGCATGACCTCCCAGAAGACGTAGAAGAGGAACATGTCGAGGGCGACGAAGGTGCCCATCATCCCGGTCATGAGCAGCAGCAGCAGGATCATGAACCCGGGGACCATGCGGACCGAGAAGTGCTTGGGGTGGTGCTCGTCCCCGCCGTGCCCGTGGTCGTCCTCGTCCATCCCGGCCAGGTGGATGGCCTTCGACCCGCCCTGCCACCAGGGCATGGAGGCGATGGCGGCGACGAACGAGATGATGCCGGTGAGGAGCACCATCGAGATGGAGAGCCCGTCCACGCCGACGAACCAGTCGACGTTGAAGGGGCGGATCCAGACGGCCCGGCTGACCAGCTGGACGCCGGTGGCCTTGCCCTGGACGAGCAGGCCCGGCCCCTTGGGGTCGAACCAGTTCCAGGCCATCACGGAGGTCACCAGCATGAGGAAGCTGGCGACGAGCGTCACCCAGCGGGCCGACTGGTCGACGAACCTCTTGGGCAGGTCGAGGAAGTGCCTCACGACCATCAGCGCCAGGATGACGATGGCACCGATGACCGGAAGGAAGGTGGCCCAAACCAGCACGTTGTCGGGGCGGATCATGTCGCCGGTCTCCTAGCGGAAGAGGAAGTTCAGCAAGACGACGAGCAGCGACCCGAGGGCCGCGCCGTAGAGGTAGGTCTGGATGCGGCCGGTCTCGATGCGCCGGAGGAGGCGCCCGCCCTCGCGGGTGAGTCCTCCCACGCCATTCACGGCGCCGTCGACGACGTACTTGTCGATGGCGTCGTCGATGGCCGCGACGAAGCGGGCCAGCCAGCCGAAGAAGTTCACGATCCAGTCGATGATGTGCTGGTCGAACCAGGACAGGAACGCGGCCAGGAACAGCGCCGGCCGGATGACCAGCGCGTGATAGGCCTCATCGACGTAGTACTTGTTGTAGACGACGGTCCAGAAGCCGAAGAAGCGGTGCTTGAGGTCGTGCGGGACGCGGCTCTTGTCGTCCTTGAAGAGGCGCATGGCGAGGAACCAGCCGATGGTGGCGGCGCCCACGCCCATGGCCTGGAAGAGCCACTCGGTGGCGTGCCCGAAGTGGGCGAACGACACCTCGGCCGGGAGCGCCGGTGCGAGCCAGTGCTCGAGGATGGGCTCGTGGCCGGTCCAGAGCATCGGGATGCCGAGGAAGGAGACCAGCACCGCCCCGGTGGCGAGCGTCACCAGCACCGCGGTGATGGAGAGGGGGGACTCGTGCGGGGCGCCGCCGTGGTGGCCGTGCGCGCCGTGGTCGTCGGCCGGCGCCGCGTGGGCCGGGGCGCCGGGTGGCCGGCGTCGTGCCCGTGGGCGACGTGCGCGGAGGCCGGCGCGGCGTGGCCGTGGGCCGCGTGGTCGTGTCGTGCCGCCGTGCGCCGGGGCCGGGTCCTTGTTGTCGTGCGGGTGTCCCGCCGTGACGTGGTGCGGAGCCGCGTGCGCCGAGTGCGGATCCTCGTCGTGCTCCTCGGCGTGACCCTCGCCGCCCCGGTAGGTGCCGGTGAAGGTCATGTAGTAGCTGCGGAACATGTAGAAGCTGGTCGCCGTGGCGGTCAGGAGGCCGAGGACGAAGATGGCAGGCCCGAGCCAGGGCGTCGGCGTCCCGAAGAGCTCCATCCCCCGCTGGGTGAAGGCCTTCCAGAGGATCTCGTCCTTCGAGTAGAAGCCGCTCGCCCAGGGGAACCCGGCGATGGCCCAGGTCGCGACCAGGTAGGTCCAGGCGGTGACGGGCATGAGCTTCTTCAGCCCGCCCATCTTCCGCATGTCCTGCTCGTGGTGGCAGCCCAGGATGACCGAGCCCGACCCGAGGAAGAGGGTGGCCTTGAAGAAGGCGTGGGTGAGGAGGTGGTAGGTGCCGGCCCAGTACGCGCCCACGCCCACCCCGATGAACATGAAGCCGAGCTGCGACACCGTGGAGTAGGCCAGCACCTTCTTGATGTCGTACTGGAAGAAGCCGATGGTCGCGGCGAAGAAGGCGGTCAGCACGCCGATGGTGGCCACCCAGCCCATGGCGCTGGGGGACATGGCGTACAGGTAGCTGAGCCGGGCCACCATGTAGACGCCGGCCGTCACCATGGTGGCGGCGTGGATGAGGGCGGAGACGGGGGTCGGGCCGGCCATCGCGTCGGGGAGCCAGACGTAGAGCGGGAGCTGCGCGCTCTTGCCCATGGCGCCGACGAACATCAGCACGCCGACCAGCGTCAGGAGCGCGATGCCCCAGAGCTTCTGGTGGCGCAGGTGCTCGCCGACCTCGGTCCCCTCGATGACCACCTGGTCGCGGAGCTCGCGGAAGTTGAGCGTGGGGCCGAGCTTGATGGCGTGGCCGTGGACGATGGCGGTCCGGGGGCCGGTGGACTCGAAGAGGTTGGAGGCCGCCGGGTCGGCCTTGTAGCCGATCTCCGGCACGTAGGTGACCGAGCGCGCGTCGGCGCGGGGCTCCCAGATGCCGCCCAGCGACCAGAAGAGCAGGAAGAGCCCCAGGATGAAGCCGAAGTCGCCGAACCGGTTCACCACGAAGGCCTTCATGCCGGCCTTGGCCTTCTCGATGTCCGTGTACCAGAAGCTGATGAGCAGGTAGGAGGCGAGGCCGACGCCCTCCCACCCGAAGAACATCACCGCGAAGTTGTCGCCCATCACCAGCAGCAGCATCGCGAAGACGAACAGGTTCAGGTACGCGAAGAAGCGCCAGTACGAGGGCTCGTCGGCCATGTAGCCGGTCGAGAACACGTGGATGAGCGTGCCGATGAAGGTGATGATGAGCACCATCATCATCGACAGCGGATCGAGGGCGAAGGCCAGGTCGAACGAGAGCTGGCCCGCCGTCAGCATGTTCCAGAGGGTGTTCTGCAGGAACCGCTCGTTGCCGGGCAGCGCGTACATCTGCGCGAACGCCCGCAGCGCCACGAGGAACGACAGCGTCATCATCGCGATGGCGATGCCGTGGTTCCACTTCTTGCCCAGGGTCCGCTGGATCCGGATGCCGACGAGCGAGTTGATCAGCGCGCCGATGGCCGGGAAGAGCGGGATGAGCCAGAGGTATCCCGCCTGGTGGACCACGGTGGGCCCGAGCTCTTGGATGGCGTGTTCCATCTCACTCTCGCATCAGGTCCGCAGCGCGGACGTCGATGGTCTTGAAGGTGTGGAAGATGCTCAGGACGATGGCCAGGCCCACCGCGGCCTCGGCCGCGGCGAGCACCACGACGAAGAGGGCGAAGGTCTGGCCGGCCAGCCCGCCGACCACGTAGCGGTTGAAGGCGACGAGGTTGACGTTGGCGCCGTTGAGCATCAGCTCGACGCCCATCAGGATGGCCACCGCGTTGCGCCGGGTGAGCACCGTGAAGAGGCCGGCCGCGAAGAGCAGCGCCGCGACCGCCAGGAAGTGGGAGAGGGTGGGGATCATGGGCGTCTCCGGCCTACTCGGCCCGGATCTCCTTGCGGGCGATGACGATGGCGCCGATCAGGGTGGCGAGCAGGATGAGGGACGCGAGCTCGAAGGGGAGCAGCCACTGCTGCAGGAGCGCGTGGCCCAGCGGCGCCGTGGTCGGGCCTCCGGCCGGGAGGCGGGCGGCCCAGGGAACCTCGAAGGCGACGAGGAGCAGGAGGGCGGCCATGACCGCGGAGAGCAGCGCCCCGGAGGCCCAGCCCAGGCTGGCGTTGGAGATGTTCACCTCGCCGATGCGGTTCGTGAGCATCACCGCGAAGAGCACCAGCACGAGGACGCCGCCGATGTAGATCATCACCTGGGCCACGGCCAGGAAGTCGGCGGAGAGGAAGACGTAGAGCCCCGCGACCCCGAGGAGGGACGCGAGCAGCCCCAGCGCCGAGTAGAGGATGTTCCGGGAGAGGGCCACCCCGCCGGCGCCGCCCACGGCGAGCGCGGCCAGGAAGTAGAAGATGCCGTCGGCCAGGGTGAACGGGCCGGCCAGCGGCCGCGCCGCCCCGGCGGCGAGCGCCGGGGAGAGGCGGGCGGAGAGGACCCCGACGGCGGCGACGACGGCCGCGCTTCCGAGGGTCCAGGCGATGAGCTTCTTCACGGGTCGCATGAGGGCCTCTCGGTCAGGACTTGGGCTCGTCCGGCTTCACGGCCGGTGCGGCGGCAGGCGCCGGGGCGGGAGCAGGGGCCGGTGCGGCGGCGGGAGCGGCCACGGGGGCGGCGGCCGGTGCAGCGGCGGGCGGCACGGGGCGGCGGCCGGCGCAGCGGCAGCGGTGCGGCCTTCGCCGCGGGAGCCGCAGGCGCCGCGCCCTCGGCGGGCTTCGGGGCCGGGGGCTTGGCCGCAGGGGCCGGCTTGGGCGGCGGCGGGGGCGGCGGCTGGAGCGCCACCGGCGGCAGGTAGTTCACCGAGGTCGCGTCCCAGCGCCGGTGGGCCAGGAGCTCGCGGACGAGCGAGCCGAGCGGCGCGCGGGGGATGTACGGGGCGCCCTTCACGACCTTGTAGACGGGGAAGGGCGCGAGGGGATCGGCCCACCGGAAGACCAGGTTGCGGACCGAGCGCTGGGTGGCCTCGAACTCGCGGGTGTGCTGGATGGCGCCGGTGGGGCAGGGCTCGACGCAGAGGCCACAGAACATGCACTTGGCCTCGTCGATGTCGAACTGCGAGACCACGCGCTGCTTCGGGTTCGAGGGGTCCTTCTCGAGCTCGATCTGGATGCAGCTGATCGGGCAGGCGCGCTCGCAGGCCTGGCAGCCGGTGCAGATGCTGGCGTCCACCTCGAGGAAGCCGCGGTAGCGGGGCGGCAGCGAGTCCTCGATGGGGATCTGGAGCCGGTCCGGGTACTGGATGGTGATGGGGCGCCGGAGGACCTGCGACAGGGTCACCGACATCCCCTGCCAGAAGGACTTCACGGTGTCCCGGATGTTGCCGACGTAATCGCTGGCGGTGACGGACATGGCGGGCGTGTTCCTACCAGTTCGAGAGGTCGACGTGCTCGCCGGCGATGAGCGAGACGTTGTGACGGGTCAGCTTGAGGAAGCGCCAGGTGGCGTAGAGGAAGGCCGCCGAAGACCACCACCGCGGTGACCTTCTCGACGAGCGGGGCCCAGGCCACCACCATCTGCCAGAGCAGCGTGTAGAGCATGCAGGCGAAGCCGGCCGGGACCAGGTACTTCCAGCAGAGCTGCATCATCTGGTCGACGCGGATGCGGGGCAGCGTCCAGCGGATCCAGATGATGACGTTGACCTGGACCAGCGTCTTGAAGGCGAAGACGCCCAGCGAGACGAACTGCAGCGCCCACCAGCCCCAGGCCGGGAAGGCGCCGGTGCCGCGGACCGCCGCCCAGTCCTGCGCGGTGACGCCCGGGATCTGCCAGCCGCCCAGGAAGAGGGTGGTGGTGATGGCGCCGATGATCCAGAGGTTGGCCCACTCCACCAGGAAGTAGAGGGCGAAGCGGAAGCCCGAGTACTCGGAGAGGTAGCCGGCCACGAGCTCCGACTCGGCCTCGGCCAGGTCGAACGGGGTCCGGTTGCCCTCGGCGAGCTGCGAGATGAACAGGATGACGAAGGCCACCGCGGCGGCCGGGTTCCGGAAGAAGAACCACTCCCAGGGCCAGCCGCCCTGGGCCTGGATGAGCCCCTGGGTGGAGAGCGTGCCGGCCATGAGCACCGGGACCAGGATGGCCAGGCCGGCGGGCACCTCGTAGCTGATGATCTGGGCGGCGGCGCGGATGGCGCCGAAGAGCGCCCACTTCGAGTTGGACGACCACCCGGAGAGGATGATGCCCACCACGATGAGCGAGGTGACCGCCAGGATGTAGAAGATGCCGACGTTCAGGTCCGCCACCACGACCGACTGGCCGAAGGGCAGCGTCACGAGCACCAGCGTCATGCCGGCCACGACGAAGTACGGCGCGGCGCGGAAGAGCACCGAGTCGGCCTCGGCCGGGATGAGGTCCTCCTTGAAGAGGAGCTTCACGGCGTCGGCGATCCACTGGAAGAAGCCGCCCACGCCCACGCGGTTGGGGCCGATGCGGCTCTGGATGCGGCCGGCCACGCGCCGCTCGTACCAGGAGAAGATGCCGCCCGAGATGGCCGCGAAGGTGAACATGACGATGCCGGCCAGGAAGAGGCCGATCGCGTAGGTCCACTGGGTGCCGGCCCAGGTCGCCGGGTCGTGGCCGAGCTTCTCGCGGATGAACGCGTCGAAGACCGGCTTGTGGATCATGGGGATGACGAAGACGAGCAGGCTCGCCAGCAGGGCGGGGATGGCGAGCACGGCGGCGAGCGACGCGCCGACGAGGATCTTCTTCGTGCTGGGCTTCGGGAAGGCGAAGGTGAACTGGGCCATGGCTAGCGATCCGTCTCGGGTGCCACCACGTCGAGGGAAGCGATGAGGGCCACGAGGTCCGCGACCATCAGGCCGGGGGAGATGTCCTCGATGATTCCCATCGCCATGTAGGAGCCGGTGCGGGCCCGGACGCGGTAGGCGCGCTCGGTGGCGTCGGAGACCAGGTAGTAGGCCATCTCGCCGCGGGCCGACTCGATGCGCGACTGCGCCTCGCCGGCCTCGGGCTTGATCTTGCGGGGCACCTTGGCCTGGATCTCGCCCTCGGGCATCTTCTCGAGGGCCTGGCGGACGATGCGCGACGACTGCGCCATCTCGAGCACGCGCACGTAGTAGCGGTCGAAGCAGTCGCCGACCTTGCCGGCCCAGCCGCGGCCCACCGGGACGTCGAACTTGAAGTCGGGGTAGGCGCCGTACGGGACGTCGCGGCGCAGGTCCCAGTCGACCCCGCTGCCGCGCAGGTTCGGGCCGGAGAGGCCGTAGTCGATGGCCTGCTCGCGCGAGATCACGGCCACGCCGCCCAGCCGCTTCTTGTAGATCTCGTTCCAGGTGATGAGGCGATCCCACTCCTGCACCGAGCTGTCGAAGCGGTCGAGGTACTTCACGACCTTGTCGCGCCAGCCCTCGGGCATGTCGAAGGCCACGCCGCCGATGCGGTGGTAGTTGTAGGTGAGGCGGGCGCCGCAGAGCGCCTCGAGCAGGTCGTTGATGATCTCCCGCTCGCGCAGCGCGTAGACGAGCGGCGTGACCGCGCCGATGTCGGTGGCCATGGTGCCGATCGACACCAGGTGGCTGGCGATGCGGTTCAGCTCGCAGGAGATGGCCCGCAGGTAGAGGGCCCGCGGCGGGACCTGGACCTTGATGAGCTTCTCCACCGCCATCGCGTACCCCTCGTTCGCGAACATGGCGGCGAGGTAGTCGATGCGGTCGGTGTAGGGCATGTACCCGGGGTACCCGACCATCTCGCCGATCTTCTCCAGCGAGCGGTGCAGGTAGCCGATGTCCGGGATGGCCCGCTTCATCACCTCCCCGTCGGTCTCGACGAGGAAGTTGAGCACGCCGTGGGTGGACGGGTGCTGCGGACCGAAGTTGACGAGCATCTCCTCGTTGTTCCGATCCAGGCGGCGCAGGACGAGCTTCGACATGTCGGGTCCTCTAGGCCTTCGGAGCCGCGGGCGGGGTGGACGGCGCGGGCGGAGCCCCGGCCGCGGGAGGGGCCGCGGGAGGCGGCGCCGGCGGGGGAGGGGGCGGAGGCGGGTGGAGCTTGAGATGCTCGGCGATGCGGACCAGGTCGATGCGGCGGAGCTCGACGAGCGGGTTCTCGCGGAGGTTCGGGATCCCGTGGAAGCCGCCGGCCTCCTGGTAGTCCTTGCGGAGCGGGTGGCCGACCCAGTCGTCGGGGAGCATGACGCGGCGGAGGTCGGGGTGGCCGGTGAAGCCGACGCCGAAGAGGTCGTAGACCTCCCGCTCCAGCCAGTTGGCGGCCTTCCAGACCCCCTGCACCGAGTCGACGACCGGGTTCGCCCGGTCGGTCTCGACCTTGAGGACGATGCCGTGGCGATGGGGGAAGGACTGGAGGTGGTAGACGACCTCGATCACGTTCCGCTTCGGCCAGTCGACCGCGGTCAGGTCCTCGAGGAAGTCGAGCTCGATGCCCGGCGCCTTCTTGAGCCAGGCGCAGACCTCGACGATCCGGTCGGCCTTCACCACGGCGAAGGGATCGATCTTGGGCTCGGAGAGCGGCCCGATCGCGTCGCCGAAGGCTTCCTGGAGCTTCTGGTGGATCTCGATGGTGGTCATCCCGTCTCCCGGAAGCTAGGCCTTGCCGCCAGCGGTCAGCGGCGCGGGGGGGCGGCGCTTGTCCTTCCAGCGCTCGCGCATCACCAGGTCCTGGAGCCGGAGGAGCCCCTCGGTCAGGGCCTCGGGGCGCGGCGGGCAGCCCGGGACGTAGACGTCCACCGGGACCACCTTGTCCACGCCCTTGCAGACCGAGTAGGCGAGCTGGAAGAGGCCGCCGCAGTTGGCGCAGGAGCCCATGGAGATCACGTACTTGGGCTCGGCCATCTGGTCGTAGAGCAGCTTCAGCCGCTCGGCCATCTTGTAGGTGAGCGTGCCGGCCACGATCATGAAGTCGGCCTGGCGCGGGGTGGCCCGGAAGACCGCCCCGAACCGGTCGGCGTCGGCGCGCGGGCCGCCGAACTGCATCAGCTCGATGCCGCAGCAGGCGAGGCCGAAGAGCAGGTAGTGCAGCGAGTTGGCGCGGGCCAGGTTGATGATCTTGTCGAGCTGGCTGGTGTGGGCGAAGACGACGTCGCCGCCCATCTCCGCGTCCATGGTGTCTCGGTTGGCCATGCGGTTCTCTCCGTGGATCAGGCGGCCTTGGATGCCGGGGACGGGGCGACCTCGTCGGGCCCCTCGTCCACCACCGCCAGCTTCTTCACCCATTCCAGGTCCCCGCTGGCCCAGACCCACACCAGGCCGACCACGAGGATGGCGATGAAGAGGAAGAGCTCGGCGAAGGCGACCCACGCGAAGGTGGGGCCCGCGGCGATCCAGTCCTTGTAGACGACGGCGACGGGGAAGGTCAGCGCCAGGTCGACCTCGAAGATCTCGAAGACCAGGGCGACCAGGTAGAAGCGGGGGTTGAAGTTGAACCAGGCGCGGCCGATGGGCTTCTCGCCGCACTCGTAAATCATCGATTTGTCGTCGGTCGGGAACGACGGGCGGATGAGCTTGAACGCGAAAAGCAACCCGAACGGGAGCAGGACCGCGACGGCAGCGAACGCGAGGACGGCGGCGAACTGATAGCCCATGTGAAAGACCCCTGAAGCAGGAGGTGGGAGGGCTCCAAAGAGGGCGCGGAGTGTACAGTCCCGGTCCATGGAGTCAAGCGTCGAATCCAGGCCAGGAAGCGGTGATTCCGCTTGACGAAACAGATGCATACAGGCAGTTAGGAGCACCTTGACCCCTCACTCGGTCACCCCATGACAACAGCCCTGCAGAGCTATTTCCCGCTCGCGGTCGTCATCGTACTCGCAGTGATTCTGGGGCTCACGCTCCTGGGTCTCGCGAACCTCCTGGGGCCCCGCCGGCCCAACGAGGCCAAGAGGAGCCCCTTCGAGTTCGGCTCCCTCCCGTCGGGCCTGGCGCGCGACCGGTTCGACGTGAAGTTCTACCTGCTTGCGCTCCTCTTCGTGGTCTTCGACGTCGAGGCGGTCTTCATGTACCCCTGGGCGGTGACGCTCGGGGAGCTGGGCTGGCCCTCCTTCGTGGTCATGGCGGTCTTCGGCGCCACCCTGATCGTCGGCCTCGTGTACGTCTGGAAGAAGGGCGCCATCGACTGGAGCCGGGAGTGACCATGTCCGCGACCTCGGATCTCGACCTCGTCCCGGCCATCGCCACCCGCAGGGAGGACGCGCTCTCCGGGCTGGAGAAGATGGTGTCGAAGGGGCTCGGCTGGGCCCGGAAGTACAGCCTCTTCCAGTACCCGTTCGTCACCGCCTGCTGCGGCATGGAGTTCATGGCCGTGGCCGCCGCGCGCTACGACCTCGACCGCTTCGGCGCCGCGCTGCCGCGCTTCTCCCCGCGGCAGGCCGACCTCCTGATGGTGGTGGGCACGATCAACGTGAAGCAGGCTCCCATCCTGAAGCGGGTCTACGACTCCATGGCCGACCCGAAGTGGGTGGTGGCCTTCGGCGTCTGCGCCTCGTCGGGCGGCTTCTACGACAACTACGCCACCATGCAGGGGATCGACCGGATCATCCCGGTCGACGTCTACATCCCCGGGTGCCCGCCGCGCCCGGAGCAGGTGCTCGACGGGATCATCCTCCTGCAGCAGAAGATCCAGGATCAGCGCCACACGCTCACCGAACGCGAGAAGCCGGCCCTCCCGGCGAAGGGGTAGACCGTGTCCCAGGCCGCACTCCAGACGCTGAAGGAGCGATTCCCCGGCGCGGTGACCGAGACCTACGTGGGCCCGGGCGGCGACGACGTGGCCCTGGTGAAGAAGGAGTCCATCGAGGAGGTCTGCCGGTTCCTGAAGCAGGATCCGGAGATGGCCTTCGACATGGCCCCGTACATCACCGCCGTCGACTACATGGGCTCCGAGCCGCGCTACGAGCTCGTGTACCAGATGTACTCGACGAAGAAGAACCACCGCATCCGGCTGCGCGTCGGCGTCCCGGAGAGCGACCCGGTCGTCCAGAGCGTGACCCCCCTCTGGAAGGGCGCCAACTGGTACGAGCGGTACTGCTGGGACATGTACGGCATCCGGTTCGAGGGGCACCCCGACATGCGCCGGCTCTACATGTACGAGGAGTTCGTCGGCCACCCGCTCCGCAAGGACTACCCGCTGCGCGGCCGCCAGCCGCTCATCGAGGAGCGGCACGTGGACGAGCCCTTCCGCGGCCCCGGCCCGTCCGGCAACTAGGGTCCGGCGAACTCCAGGCGAGGAAACATGTCCAAGGCCACCGAGACCCCCGTCCTCCCCGTCCCCGCGGCGCCGAGCCCGCTCGACGCGCCCTTCCCGACGAAGCGGATGCTCGTCAACCTCGGCCCCAGCCACCCCGCCATGCACGGCACGGTGCGCGCGGTGGTCGAGCTGGACGGCGAGGCCATCCACGGCATGAAGCTGGACATCGGCTTCCTGCACCGGGGCTTCGAGAAGTCCTGCGAGAACGTCACCTGGACCCAGGTGTTCCCGTACACGGACCGGCTCAACTACGTCTCGTCGATCATGAACAACGTCGGCTACGCGCTGGCGGTGGAGAAGCTCTGCGGCCTGAAGATCCCGGAGCGCGCCCAGTACCTCCGCGTGGTCACCTCCGAGCTGCACCGGATGTGCGATCACTTCACCCTGGTCAGCGCCATGGGGCTCGAGCTCGGCGCCATGACCGTCCTCATCTACGGCATGGAGGCCCGCGACCTCATCTGGGACCGCCTGACCGAGCTCTGCGGCGCGCGCCTCACGTCGAACTACGCCCGCGTGGGCGGCGTGTCCCGCGACCTCCCGCCCGGCTGGGAGGAGAAGGTGCTGCGCACCCTCGATCGCGCCGAGGAGATGCGGGTCGAGATCGACAAGCTCCTCACCCGCAACCGCATCGTCATCGATCGCTGCCGGGGCACCGGCGTCATCTCCCGCGAGGACGCCATCGACTACGGCTTCACCGGCCCCTGCCTGCGCGCCTCCGGCGAGCCGTACGACGTCCGCAAGTCCTCCCCCTACCTGGTCTACGACCGGCTCGACTTCGACGTCCCGGTGGGATCGAACGGCGACAACTTCGATCGCTACCTGATGCGGATGGAGGAGCTGAAGCAGTGCGACCGCATCGTCCGCCAGTGCTTCGAGCAGATGGAGCCGGGCGCCATCGCCGCCGACGACGCGCGCTTCGTCCTGCCCCCCAAGCCCGAGGTCTACGGCTCGATCGAGGGCGCCATGGCCCACTTCAAGATCATCATGGAGGGGATCCTCGTCCCGCCCGGCGAGGCCTACGCCTACGTCGAGGCCGCCAACGGCGAGCTGGGCTTCTACGCCGTCTCCGACGGCGGCGGCCGCCCCTACAAGCTGGGGGTGCGCGCCCCGGGCTGGAACATGCTCATGGCGCTCCCGCAGATGATGGAGGGCAAGCTGCTCGCCGACCTCATCCCCACCTTCGACACCGTCAACATGATCGGCGGCGAGGTCGAGCAGTAGCGCCCGCCCGACCCGCGAGACCGGAGCCCGAGATGGCCGAAGAGACCAAGCCCGCCGCCGCCGCCGCGCCCCCCAAGCCGGCGCCTCCCCCGGGGCCCCCGCCCCCCAAGAACCCCGGCATGGTGACCTTCACCGTCGACGGGCGCGAGGTGGTGGTGAAGCCGGGGACCAACATCATCGAGGCGGCCGCCACGGTGGGCGTGTCGATCCCCTACTACTGCTGGCAGAAGCGGCTCTCGATCGCCGCCAACTGCCGCATGTGCCTGGTGGAGATGTCGAACGCGCCGGGCGGCAAGCTGATGCCCGCCTGCCAGATGACCGCCGCCGAGGGCATCTCCGTCCGCACCGATTCACCCAAGGTGAAGGACCAGCAGCGGGCCACCCTCGAGTTCCTGCTGGTGAACCACCCGGTCGACTGCCCCATCTGCGACCAGTCCGGCGAGTGCAAGCTCCAGGACTACTACATGCAGTACGACACCACGGCCTCCCGCCTCGACGTGCCCAAGGTGAAGCTGCAGAAGCGGGTGAAGCTCGGCTCGCTGGTGGTGCTCGACCAGGAGCGCTGCATCCTCTGCACCCGCTGCGTGCGCTTCATGCGGGAGATCCGCAAGAACCCGCAGCTCGGCGTGGACAACCGGGGCAACCACTCGGTCATCGCGACCACGCCCGGCCAGCCGCTCGACGACCGCTACTCGGGCAACGTGGTCGACCTCTGCCCGGTGGGCGCGCTCACCTCCACCGACTTCCGCTTCCGCGGACGGGTCTGGTTCCTCTCCAGCGCCCGGTCGCTGTGCACCGGCTGCGCCCGCGGCTGCGACGTGTTCCTCGACTACATGCGGGACGCCACCTACCGCTACCGGCCCCGCGAGAACGACCTCGTCAACCAGGAGTGGATGTGCGACGAGGGGCGGCTCTCCTACAAGGCCTTCAACGACGGCCGCGTCCTCGAGGCCCGCATCGGGAAGTCCCGGGCCACGCGGGCCCAGGCCATCGCCGAGGCGGCGCGGGTGCTCCGCGCCCAGTCCGGGCAGGGGACGCTGGCCTTCCTGGCGTCGCCCACGGCCTCGCTCGAGGACCTGCTCGCCGCCGCGCTGGTGGCCCGCGACGGCCTCAAGCTCTCCGACGTGTACGTGGGGGGCCGGCCCGACGGCTGGCAGGACGACTTCCTGCGCCGCGCCGACCAGAACCCCAACCGCGCCGGGCTGGAGCGGGTCGCCAAGGCCTTTGCGACTCTCGATGAAGCCGGCCTCAGACCTCGCCGCCGCGGTGGCGTCGGGGAAGGTGAAGGGGATCTGGGCCGTGGGGGCCGAGCTGCCCGCGCCCGAGCTGGCGGCGTCCCTCGGACGCGCCGAGGTGCTGGTCGTCCAGGCCACCAACGAGGGGCCCCTCTCGGCGGCCGCCACCGTGCTCCTGCCCGCCTCGGCGACGCCCGAGTCCGACGGGACCTTCGTGAACTTCGAGGGGCGCGCGCAGCGCTTCGAGCTGGCCTACTGGCCGCGGGGCGAGTCGCTGCCCCACTGGGGCCTGGCCGCCGAGATCGGCGGAGCGCTCGGGCTCACCTCGCGCTGGGGCAGCGCCAGGCTCGTCTTCGAGGACCTGGGACGGCGCGTGGCCGATCAGCTGGCCGGGTACCAGTGGAACTCGCTGCCGTCGGTCGACCGGCGCAAGGGGCTCATCCCGCTCGCCGCCGGCACCGTGGACGGACGCCTTCCCGGCCACCGCGAGCGCATGCCGCTCGACGGGGACGGAAACGTCGAGTGGGACCGGCTGCCCGCCTCCCAGGAGGAGACGCCGTGAAGCGATTCGTGGGGATGTGGGCGGTCATCGGCGCCGTCCTGGTCGGCCTGGTCGGCCTCTTCTACGCCTTCTACCTGCTGGCGGCCCTGGGCGCGCAGGGCGCGGTGGCGCTGGGCCTGCCGGGCTTCTTCGGCAGCTCGATCGTGAACGCCATCACGCTCATGGCGGTGACGCTCATGACGGTGGCGGCGCTCCTCACGGTGGCCGAGCGCAAGTGGTCGGCCGCCATGCAGGACCGCGTCGGCGCCAACCGCATCAAGGTCTTCGGAACGGCCCTGGGCGGCGTGCCCTACCTGCTCGCCGACGCCCTCAAGATGCTCACCAAGGAGGCGATCCTCCCGGCGGCCCGCTCCAAGTTCCTCTTCGAGCTGGCGCCGGTGCTGGCCTTCTCCCCCACCTTCGCGCTCTTCGCCGTGATCCCGGTCGGTCCGGAGGCCCGGGTCCTCGGCCAGAACGTGGGGATGTGGGTCGCGAACCCCGACGCCGGCCTGCTCTGGATCTTCGCGCTCGCCGGGCTCTCGGTCTACGGGACGACGCTGGCCGGCTGGGCCTCCAACAACCGCATGGGCCTG
Organism: uncultured delta proteobacterium; assembly: GCA_963766715.1. Taxonomy (GTDB): domain Bacteria; phylum Myxococcota; class Myxococcia; order Myxococcales; family Anaeromyxobacteraceae; genus CAIOAK01. Next base: position 62,296 of record CAVYBH010000013.1, on the reverse strand, counting down.
CTCGGCGCGGTGCGCGCCAGCGCCCAGATGATCAGCTACGAGGTCTCCCTCGGCCTCTCGCTGGTGGGCGTGATGATCGCCTACCGGACGGTGAGCCTGCAGCAGATGGCCATCGCCCAGGGCGCCGACGTGCTCGGCCCCGTCCCGGCGCTGGGGCTCCTCCTCCAGCCGCTCGGGTTCCTCGTCTTCTTCACCAGCTCCTTCGCCGAGACCAAGCGCGCCCCGTTCGACCTGCCCGAGGGCGAGAGCGAGATCGTCGGCTACTTCCTCGAGTACTCCGGCATGAAGTTCGGCCTGCTCTTCCTGGCCGAGTTCGTCGAGGTGGTGATCCTGGCCGCCCTGACCGCCGCGGTCTTCCTGGGCGGGTGGCACCCGATCTTCTTCGAGGGCTGGATGAAGGCCAACCTCGATCCGGTGCTCTTCGCCGCGATCTGCGCGGCCTCCTTCCTCGCCAAGGTGATCCTGCTCACCTGGATCCAGCTCGTCATCCGCTGGCTGCTGCCCCGCTTCCGCTACGACCAGATCCAGGGCCTGTGCTGGAAGCTCCTGCTCCCCGGCGCCATCGTGAACGTCTTCGTGACCGGCGCCGCGGTGCTCCTCGATCCCACGCTGCAGCTGCTGGCCTGGATCGGCGTCGCCGAGATCGCCGTCATCTTCGGGATCACGATGGCGGTGAGCAAGCCGGAGCAGGCCGGGCACGGACACGAACACGGCGACGCGCACGGACACGCCGCCCCCGCCGCGGGACACTGACGCCATGGCCTACCAGCTCGAGAACCAGCCCGCCAACGTCCGCGAGAGCCTGTACTTCCCGGAGATCTTCCGGGCCATCGGGCTCGTGGTGAAGACCTTCTGGCGCAACGCCTTCTTCTCCCGCGACACCAACCCGGACATCCTCGAGCGCGACCGCGCCCAGAACCGGGTCACCACGCTCATGTACCCGGAGGAGAAGGCGGCGTACCCGGCCGGCTACCGCGGGCTGCACCGGCTGGTTCCCCGGCCGGACGGCAGCCCCCGCTGCGTGGCCTGCTTCATGTGCGCCACCGCCTGCCCGGCGCAGTGCATCTACATCGAGGCCGCCGAGGTCGAGGGCGACCCCATCGAGAAGTATCCGAAGAAATTCGTGATCGACGAGCTGCGCTGCGTGGTCTGCGGCTTCTGCGTGGAGGCGTGCCCCAAGGACGCCATCCGCATGGACACCGGCGACCACCCCCCGCCGACCTACACGCGCGAAGGGTCAGATCTACGACGAGAAGCGGCTGCTCCGCGGGCCGCCGGTCTCCTACGAGAAGGACCCGTGGCTGGTCCGCCCCTCGAAGCTGACCGACGCGGCCCTGAAGCTCGACCGCGCCGCGGCCCGTCCCTTCGGCCAGGACTCGGGCGACGAGTTCAGCCAGACCCCCGGGTTCTCGGTGCGCGAGCTGGCCGCCGAGGCGCGGGCCCGCGGCGAGCGCAAGTAGCGCCGGAGACGCCGTAGACCGGGACGCCTGTCAGGCGCCGGGAAGCTCGCCCGCCGGCAGCTCGCGCTGCTGGATGGGCGCGACCCGCTGCAGGAACAGGAAGCCGGGCACCGCCAGCAGGGCCGCCGACAGGAAGAACCACTCGTAGCCCAGCCGCTCGGCCATCCAGCCGCTGGGAGGCCCGGAGAGCGTGCGTCCCAGGCCGAACAGGCTGGAGAGGAGCGCGTACTGCGTGGCGCTGTAGCGCCGGTCGCAGAGCCGCGTGATGTAGGCGAGCAGGGCCGAGGTGGCCATGCCCTGCGAGGCGTACTCGCCGGCGATGGCCAGGTAGGTGGCGGCGCGCGTGGCCGCCGAGACCGACGCGCCCCCGCAGAGCAGCACGTCGGTGGCGCCGGGATGGGTGGCCGCCGCCAGCGCGTAGAGGAGGTTGCCCCCGGCCTGGGCGAAGCCGAACACCCAGAGCGCCCGGGCGATGCCCAGCCGGGTCATGAGCGCGGCGCCGGCGCCGGCGCCGGCGATGGTGGCCGCGGTGCCGATGGTCTTCACCATCAGCCCGATCTCGGCGTTGGAGAAGCAGAGGTCCTTCAGGAACGGGTTCACCATCGACCCGCCCAGGTTGTCGCCGAACTTGTAGAAGACCAGGAAGAGGGCGACCTCGACGGCGCGCCGCCGCTGGAAGAAGTTCCGGAACGGCTCGACCACCGCCTCCTGGAAGGTGCGGGGCGCCGCCGCGACCACCCGGGGCTCCGGGGCGGCCAGCGTGAGCAGCACGAGCAGCGCGAAGACCGCGCCGAGGGAGGCGAAGACCCACGGCCAGGGCACCCACTCCGACGCGAAGATGGAGAGCGCGCCGGCCACCAGCATGCCGATGCGGTACCACATGATGCGCAGGCCGCTGGCCGGTCCCACCTCGTCCTTGTCGAGGACCTCGACCGTGTAGGCGTCGAGCGCGATGTCCTGGGTGGCCGACAGGAAGGCGATGCCGAGCGCGAAGAGCGCCACGCCCGTGGCCGCGCCGGCCGTCAGGACCTCGCGTCCGGAGGGGCCGGGAACGAGGTGACGGGCGACGTAGGCGGCCAGCCCGCCGAGCGCCGCGGTGAGCGAGAGCTGCATGGCGGCGATCCAGCCCCGCCTCCGGCCCAGCCAGGGCAAGGAGAAGCGGTCGACGAGCGGCGCCCAGAGGAACTTGAAGGACCAGGGCACCGACACGACCTGCAGGAGCCCGATGGTCTTCAGGCTCACGCCGGCGCCTCGCAGGAACACCTGGAGGGTGTTCATGACGAAGCCGAGCGGCATGCCCGAGGAGAGCATGAGCAGGCCGGCGAACTGGACGCGGCGGCTTCGCAGGGTCGACATCGCCGCGGAATGTACCCCGCGCGCCGGAGGCGGCGAAGGAAATGGAGGGGATCCTCCTCACGCCGAAGGGCGCATCCGCGCGGGCGACGCCCGCTCGAAGTTCAACCGGTTGAACTGGAGGGGACCCACCTCTTCATGGGGAAGGGCGCACCCGCGCGGCGAACCCGGCCGCGGGCAAGGTGTTCAGCACCTCTCCCTTCGTGACCCAGGCCCGCCGGGCCGTCATCACGGCGTAGGGGAGGTTCCCGAGCCCGGCCACCGAGTGCGCGTCGGTGCAGAGGACGATGGGAATCCCGCGCTCCCGCGCCATGCGCAGGTGGCGCGGCTCCATGTCGAGCCGGTGCGGGTCGCCGTTCACCTCGACCGCGACCCGGGAGGCGGCCGCGGCGTCGAGCACCTTCTCCATGTCGAGCCCGTAGGGATCCCGCTCGAGCAGGAGCCGGCCGGTGGCGTGACCCCAGAATCTTGAAGAAGGGCAGCTCCATGGTGCGGACGAGCCGCTGGGTCATCTGCTCCGCGTCCATCTTCATGCGCGAATGGACGCTGGCGATGACCACGTCGAGCTGCTCCAGCACCGCGTCGGGCCAGTCGAGGAGCCCGCCGTCCAGGATGTCGGCCTCGGTGCCCCGCAGGAGCCGGATCTTCACCCGCTCCTGGACCTGGGCCATCTCGTCCCACTGCGCCTTCAGCCGCTCCACGTCGAGCCCGCCGGCGTAGGCGGCGCTCCGGCTGTGGTCGGTGATGGTCAGGTACTCCATCCCCATCTCCTGGGCCGCCCGCGCCATCTCCTCGAGGGAGGCGCGCCCGTCCGACCAGGTGGTGTGGACGTGGACCATCCCCTTCACGTCCTCGAGCTGGATGAGGTCCGCGGGGAGGCGTCCGCCCAGCGCGGCGTCGATCTCGCCGGTGTCCTGGCGAAGCTCGGGAGGCACGGGCTGCATGCCCAGGGCGCGGTAGACGTCGTCCTCCGTGGAGAGCGGGACCTTGCCCCCGCCGTCCAGCCGCTCCAGCCCCCACTCGGAGAGCGTGAGCCCCCGGTCGCGGGCCAGCCCGCGCAGCCGGACGTTGTGCTCCTTCGAGCCCGTCATGTGCTGCAGGAGGCTGGGGAACTCCTCCGGGGGCACCACGCGCAGGTCCACCGAGAGGCCGCCCGCGAGGTGGATGGTGGTCTTCGTGTCGCCCTTCGCGACCACCGACTCGACGCCCGGGAAGGCGACGAGGGCGTCGGAGAGGACCTCCGGATGGCGCGACCCGGCCACGACGTCGAGGTCGCCCACCGTCTCCTTCCACCGGCGGGCCGAGCCGGCCAGCTCCACGCGCTCGGCGGCGCCGGTGGCCCGGAGGTAGCGGACGAGGTGGTTGCCGATCTCCCGGGCGTCGGAGAGAAGGACCCGGGTCGACGCGGTCCGCATCCGGTGGATGCCCTCCAGGATCTTCTTCTCGGTCTTCTCCCCGAAGCCCTTCACCTCGCGGACCCGCCCGTCCCGGCAGGCGGCCTCCAGCTCCGCCACGCTCCCGATCCCGAGCGCGGCGAGGAGGGCGGCGATCTTCTTCGGGCCGAGGTCCGGGATCCGGAGCAGGTCGCCGATGCCCGCCGGCAGCTCCGCCCGGACCTTGTCGAGGAGCGGGAGCCTCCCGGTCCGGGCCAGCTCGTCGATCTTCTTCGCCAGCGCCTCGCCGATTCCGGGAAGCTCGGTGAGGGTGCCGGCCGCGATCACCTCGTCCAGGCTGCCGGGAAGCTCCTCGAGCGTGCGCGCGCCGTTCTCGTAGGCGCGGACCTTGAAGGGGTTCTCCCCCTTCACCTCGAGCAGCATCCCCAGCTCCCGGAGGGCCCGGGCCACGGCGATCTTGTCGGCCATCCCCGGGTGTATAACCCTGGTCCCAGACATGACGCCGCGAACGATCGCCGCCGTGACTCTCGCAGGACTGCTGGTCGCCTGTGCTTCCGCGCAGCCCGTCACCTGGAAGCAGGCCGTCCCGCCCGAGGTCTACGTGGAGACCCTGCCGCCCGGCGCCCTGGTCGACCTCGAACGGCGTCGAGATCGGCAAGGCGCCGCTCTCCCTCCCGGTCCCCGACGAGGAGGGCAGCTACCTGATCCGGGCGACGGCCCCCGGCTTCGAGCCGGCCGAGATCCGGCTGTCGGGCGCGAAGCTGGCGGGCAGCCGGGTCGACCTGGTCCTGCGGCCGGTGGGGTTCGGCTCCCAGCGCCTGCTCGCCTCCGGAGAGCCCGTCGGCCTCGTCCAGGCGGCGTTTGCGCTCCTCCGGGCCGACCGGCCCAGGGAGGCCCTCGCGTTCGCCCAGGCGTCGCTCGCGGCGGGCGACTCCCCCCAGGCCCACAAGGTCGCGGGCGAGGCCTATCGCCGGCTCGGGGACCGCAACCGGGCCATCCAGGAGTTCAGCATCTACGTGACGATGGCGCCCGACGCGCCCGACCGGAAGGCCGTCGAGCAGTCGATCGCCAGCGCACGGAAGGACATCCCCATGACCCAGCCCAAGCTCGAGCTGGAGTGACGGAGGCACCCGTGGGCCACGAGGAGCACCGTCGAAAGGGCGCCCGGCCGGTCCGGGTCTTCGTCCTCACCGCCTCCGATTCCCGCGGGGAGGCCGAGGACGCGAGCGGGTCCTACCTGAAGTCGGTGCTCGCCTCGGCGGGTCACGTGCTGGCCGGCTACCGCGTGGTGCGGGACGAGCCGGACGAGGTGCGGGCGGCGCTGGCCGCCGCGGCGGCGGCCGGGGCCGAGGCGGTGGTGGTGAACGGGGGCACCGGGATCTCCGCGCGCGACCGGACCTACGAGGCCGTGGCCGGGCTCCTGGAGAAGCGGCTCGACGGCTTCGGCGAGATCTTCCGCTCGCTCTCCTTCCAGGAGATCGGCAGCGCGGCCATGCTCTCCCGCGCGGTGGCGGGAACCTGGGAGGGAATGGTGATCTTCTCGGTTCCCGGATCGACGGCGGCCGTCCGGCTGGCCTGGGAGCAGCTCATCGGGCCGGAGCTGGGGCACGTGGTCTTCGAGCTCGCGAAGCACGCCCCGGCCCCCGGCAAGGGTTGACCGTTGAGCCGGCGGGGCGTGCGTGCCGGCCGGCTGGCGCCGATCCTGGACCAGTTCCAGCGCGGCTTCGACGTCACCGCGCGCCTGACCGCCGATCCGGTCGAGTTCCCGCGCCGCTACGCGGACCCCGCCGACGCGGAGGTGGCCGGGCTGCTCGCCGCCTGCCTGGCCTACGGCCGCGCCGACCTCTTCAAGCCGAAGATCGAATGGGTGCTCCGGATCGCCTCGCCGTCGCCGGCGGCCTTCGCGGACCGGCTCTCCCGCGACCCCGACGCGAGCCCGCTCTCCGGCTTCCGCTACCGGTTCAACACCGGCGAGGACGTGGCCGCGCTCCTGGCCGCGGCCGGCTGGGTGCGAGGACGGCACGGGTCCCTGGGCGCGCGCTTCGCCTCGCTCCTCGAGCGGGCGAAGGCCGAACGGCCCGCGGCGCCCCTGCGCGAGGCCCTCACGCGCTTCGCCGCGGAGGTGCGGGAGGCGCCCCCCGCCCTCGCCCTGCTCGGCGCCCGCGGGGGACGGGGAATCCGCCACCTCTGTCCCGACCCGGGCGCCGGCGGCGCGGCCAAGCGGTGGAACCTCTACCTGAGATGGATGGTGCGAGGTCCGGACGGCGTCGACCTCGGCCTGTGGAAGGGCGTGCCCACCTCCGCGCTCGTCGTGCCGCTCGACACCCACGTCGCCCGGGTCGCGCGTCGCCTCGGCCTGACCCGGCGTCGCGACCTCTCCTGGCGTACCGCCGAGGAGGTGACGGCCGCGCTGCGGGTGGCGGATCCCGCCGATCCGGTCCGCTTCGACTTCGCGCTCTGCCACCTGGGGATGAGCGGGCACTGTCCGCCCCGCCGCCTCCCGGAGCGCTGCGCGACCTGCCGCCTCGCCGAGGGCTGCGAGGCCGGAGCGGTCAGGGCACCGGGGCGTCCGGCGGTCCGAGGTAGCCGCAGCGCCAGAGCCGGAAGGTCGTGACCCGGTTCCCCGCGCGCTTCACCTCGAGCGGCTCGAGCGGGACGAGCGGTGCGCAACGGGTGGCGCGCGCCGCGCACCAGCCCCGGTCCCGGTCGTCCTCCACCACCAGGACCTCGCGCCCGGTCAGCGTGCGCGGGTCGGTCCAGAAGTCGTACGCCAGGCCGGGACGCCCGAAGGCGTTCGACGAGAAGGTCTCCGGGCGCCCGGGCAGGTTGAAGGCCAGCGTGCTGGCCGTCCGGTAGAAGCACCCGATCACGGGCAGCGGGCCGTCCGGGCCGCGCTCCTGCGCGACCCTCGCCGCCAGCTCCTTCCAGCCGGCCATGGTGTCGTCGCGCGCCGGGAAGGGGAGGGCGGGGACGAGCGGCATGAGCGTGAGGAAGAGCGTGGAGAAGGCGGCGACCGACACCGTGGCGACGAGCAGGACGCGCCACCGCGCCGGACGGGCCGCGTAGAGGGCCACCGCGGCGAGCAGGGCCGTCGGGTACACCGGCACCGCCCAGTTCATCTTCACCCAGTGAAAGGGGGAGACGACGATCCAGAGCGCCATCATGGGCACGGAGAAGAGGGCGCACAGGCGCAGGGTCTCGTCCCGCCAGCGCCGCACCGAGACGGCCATGGCGGCGAGGAGCACGAGGAAGAGCAGGGGCGAGACCACGAGCGCCTGGAGGCCGAAGAAGCGCCCCACCAGCACCGGCTCGAGCTGCATCTCGTGACCGCGCTTGCCGAACTGGAACCCGAAGCTCGCCCAGCCGTGGGTGGCGTTCCAGATCACCACCGGGGAGAAGACGGCGAGCGCGAGGGCCGCCCCGGCCCAGGGGTACGGGGTGGCGAGCATCCGGCGCCCCCGCCGGTCGAGGAGCAGCGCCAGGAAGATCTGGGGCAGCAGGAGGAAGCCCGTGTACTTGCCGAGCGAGGCCACGCCCGCCGACAGGCCGGCGGCGAGCAGCCAGGCCGGCCGATCGTCCTGGAGCGCGCGGACGGTGAAGTAGAACGCGGCGATCCAGCCGGCCACGAGCGGGCCGTCGGGCGTGACGATGGTCTGCCCCAGCGAGAAGAAGGGGGTGACGAGCATCATCGCCGTGGCGGCGAGGGCCCCCCGGCTCCCCAGCAGCCTGCGCCCTGCCAGGAAGAAGAAGAGGCAGAAGACCGCCGACCACCCCGCCGCCGCCAGCCGCACGACGCGCTCCGAGTCGCCCAGCAGGAGCGTGAACGCCCGGATGGTCCAGGCGGCCGCCGGCGGGTGGTCGAAGTAGGAGAGGGCCGGGTGGCGGGCGTACTGCCAGTAGTAGGCGTCCTGCGGGGAGAGGGGAACGAACCCTGCGTAGGCGACGTGCAGCAGCGTGGAGAAGGCGACGAGCAGGGCGGCCAGGGTCTCGTCCGACCAGCGGCGGCCCTGGGCGATGGCGGAATCGATCAAGGGAGGTCCCGGGGGGCGGAGATCAGAGGCGGCGAGCGGTCTGCCGCAGCTCGAGGGCGATCTCGCCATCCTTGAAGACCCGGACGGCGCCCGTGGTCTGCGAGACGGTGACGGCGATGGCGCCCGGGATGGTGGCGGTCACGGCGGCGGCGGAGCGATGGCGGGCGCCCAGTCCCGCGGGAAGCCGGGCCTCGTTCTTGCCGGCCTGGAGGTACCGGCCGGCGGCGAGGACGGTCCCGTCCTCGCGGATCACGAAGGCGCCGTCGAGCACGGCGAAGGTCTTGAGCGCCTCGCGGATGGTCGGGTCCATCACGTTCCGCTCCGACTCGCTCATGCCCTGGAAGGGATTGAGGGTGATCTGGCGGCTCTGCTCCATCACCCGGTGAGACGCGCCGACGATGAAGATGGTGCCCACCGGGTGCCCCTCGTACCCCTGGGCGCCCACCTCCAGCGCGACGTGGATCACCTGCTCCATCACCTGGGCGCTGTGCGTCGACGGCAGGTCGAGGGCGTTCACCTGCACCCGGTCCTCTTCGTCGTCCGCGCCGATCCGGATGCGGACGAGCGTGTCCAGGCTCCGGTCGTGCCCGGCCAGCGCCAGCACCGTGTCCCCCTCCTTCAGGAGCCCCTCGCTCTGGCAGGCGACGACCGCCACCCGGACCTTCTCGACCCGGGAGTAGCCGAATGGGGGGATGACCACGGCGGCGAACTTGCGGTCCGTCAGCTGCTGGGCGAGCGACTCGGTGGTCACCGCGTACACCAGCTTGCGCTTGATGGGGCGCCCGCGCAGGTCGCTCGTCGCGAGGGGGGTGTCGGCCACGTAGATGAGCCGGTCCACCTCGGGGCGCGAGGCCAGCGCCAGTGCCGTCTTCACGAACGCTCGCTCGATCCGCCCGTCGGCCATGGAACGGGTCTAGACGAGGACGGGGGGGTTGTCCACAACGCCCCCGGGTCCTCCTTGACAGTGCGGGGGGGCGCGACTAGCCTCCCCGTTCCTTTTTCCGAACCGATCCCCGGCAGGCGCCGGGCGGTCGACAGGGGTGGCGGCTTGAACAAGAAGGACCTGAAGCGGTTCAAGACGATGCTCGAGGAGTCGAAGCGGCAGCTCCTCGCCTCGGCGAAGAAGACCCTCTCGGAGGAGTCGAGCTTCGACACCAACGAGCTCCCCGACGAGATCGACCAGGCCTCCAGCGAGTACCAGCAGTCGATGATCTTCCGCCTCCGGGACCGCGAGAAGTTCCTCCTCGCGAAGATCGACAAGGCGCTCGGGCGCATCGAGACCGGGAACTTCGGGATCTGCGAGCGCTGCGAGGAGGAGATCTCCCCGAAGCGGCTCGAGGCCCGCCCCGTGACCACGCTCTGCATCCGCTGCAAGGAAGAGCAGGAGCAGGCCGAGAAGAGCTTCGGGTAGCCGCCCCGGCGGGGCGCGGCCGTCAGGCCTCGATCCGGAGCAGCTGCATTCCCAGGAGCACCTGGTCCCCGGCGGCGATCTCCGTCGGCCCTGACACGCGCAGGAACGTGCCGTTCGAGCTGCCGAGGTCGGTGAGCGTCACCGCCGCCTCCCCCACGTCGATGCGCGCGTGGCGGCCGGAGACGTAGCGGTCCCCCGGGAAGCTCACCTCCCCGGCCTCGCGCCCCACTCCGTTGGCGCCGGCCCGGAGGGGGATGACCTCGCCGAGGCCTCCGCCCTCGAGGAGCTGGACCAGGCGGGCCCGGTAGCCCGGGTCGGTCGATCCCCAGGGCAGGGCCCCCACCGCCGCCGTGCCGGGGCGCGGCATGGGCTCGAGCCGGAGGAGCTGGCGGCCGAGCCGGATCTCGTCGCCGAAGGTGAGCGATCGCGGCGAGCGCAGCCGCAGGAAGGTCCCCGAGGTGCTGCCCAGGTCCTCGACGCGGATCCGTCCGTCGCGGACGGTGAAGGCGGCGTGGCGCGGGGAGACCGAGCCGTCGTCGGGGAGGAGCACGTCTCCCTCCCGCCGTCCGCAGATCGTCACCTCCCTGTCCAGGGAGTGTGCAGCCCCTGGGAGCCCGTCGTGCCGGACGAGGACCAGGCGCGCCGGCGCACCGGGTCCGGGCGGGGCCACGGCGTGGGTGACGGGCGAGGGGGCGTCGAGCCGCGGGGAGGAGGGCGTGGTGGGCCGGGGAGGGGGAGCGGCCTCGGCCGCCTGCCCGCAGTGCCCGCAGAAGCGGAAGGAGCCCGGCAGCTTCGCCCCGCAGCGGGCGCAGGTCCGCTCGACCTCGGGGCGGAGTCCGTGACCGCAGTCGTGGCAGAAGGCGAAGGCCGGGTCGTTCTCGCGACCGCAGCGCGGACAGGTCGGCGCAGGCGCCATGGTCATCCACCTCTATCCCGGGGATGCCCATGGGTCAAACCTGCGCCGGTGCTACAATGCGCGCCCTGCACAGGCCTCACGGAGGTTGGCGCCCATGGGTCGAGCCGCTCGTTCGGACCACCAGTCGCTCCCGCCCGCCCACCGCCGCTTCTGGGACGAGGCCGCGGCGTTCCTCCCGCCGGATTGCATGATGTGCGACCCGTTCCGGACCCTCGCCTTCGGGACCGACGCCAGCTTCTACCGGCTCGTGCCGAAGATCGTCGTGAAGGCCTTCTCCCGCGAGGAGGTCGCCCGCCTCGTCGCCCTGGCCGGCCGCCTCGGCGTCCACGTCACCTTCCGCGCCGCCGGCACGAGCCTCTCGGGCCAGGCCATCTCCGACTCGGTGCTGATCGTCCTCGCCGGCGGCTGGCGCGGCTGGAGGATCGAGGGAGGCGGCGACCGCATCGTCCTCGAGCCGGGCGTCATCGGCGCCGAGGCCAACGCCTTCCTGGCGCCGCTGGGGCGCAAGATCGGGCCCGACCCGGCCTCGATCAACGCCTGCATGATCGGCGGGATCGTGGCCAACAACGCGGCCGGCATGTGCTGCGGCACCGCGCTCAACAGCTACGAGACCGTGGAGAGCATGCGCCTCGTGCTGGCGGACGGCACCGAGGTCGACACCTCGGATCCCGCCGCGCGCGCCCGGCTGGCCGCCTCCCACGGCCCGCTGCTCGAGGGGCTCGCGGCGCTGCGGGACGAGATCGCGGCCGACGAGACCCTCTCCCGCCGGATCCGCGAGAAGTACCGGATCAAGAACACCACCGGCTACGCCCTCAACTCCTTCGTCGACCACCGGGACCCCGTCGACATCCTCCTGCACCTCATGGTGGGCTCCGAGGGCACGCTCGCCTTCATCTCCGAGGTGACGCTGCGGACCGTCGTCGACCATCCGCACAAGGCGAGCGCGCTCGTCCTCTTCCCGGACATCGAGCAGGCCGCCATCGCCACCCAGCGCCTCCGGGGCGGGCCGGTGTCGGCGGTCGAGCTCATGGATCGGGCCTCGATCCGATCGGTACAGGACAAGCCCGGCATGCCGGCCCACCTGGCCGAGCTCGGCCCCAGTGCGTGCGCGCTCCTCGTGGAGACGCGGGCCGCCGAGCGGGCCGAGCTCCTGCGCCAGGCCGAGGAGGCCGAACGGCTCATCGAGGAGGTGCGCAAGCTCCACCCGGTGAGGTTCACCGACGGGAAGGCCGAGCAGGAGCGGCTCTGGGACGTCCGCAAGGGGCTCTTCCCCGCGGTCGGGGGCGCTCGCAAGATCGGCACCACGGTGGTCATCGAGGACGTGGCCTTTCCCATCGAGCACCTGGCGGCCGGCACGGTCTTCCTCGAGAAGGCGATGCGCCAGCACGGCTACGCCGAGGGAATCATCTTCGGCCACGCCCTCGACGGGAACCTCCACTTCACCTTCACCCAGGACTTCGCCATCCCGGCCGAGGTCGCGCGCTACCAGGCCCTCATGGAGGAGGTCTGCGACGTGGTGGTGCGCCGCTTCGACGGCTCGCTCAAGGGGGAGCACGGCACCGGCCGCAACATGGCGCCCTTCGTCGAGCTGGAGTGGGGCGAGAAGGCCTACCGGATCATGAAGCGGGTGAAGGCCCTGCTCGATCCCGAAGGGCATCCTGAATCCCGGCGTGATCCTCAACGACAACCCGAAGGCCTACCTCGAGAACCTGAAGCCGCTGCCCCAGGTCGATCCGCTCGTCGACAAGTGCATCGAGTGCGGCTTCTGCGAGCCCAAGTGCCCCTCGCGCCCCCTGACGACCACGCCCCGCCAGCGCATCACGGTCCAGCGGGAGATGGCCCGCCTCGGCCGCACCGGCGAGGACCCCGAGCGCCGGGCCCGGCTCGCCGAGGACTTCGCCTACCAGGGGGAGGAGACCTGCGCGACCGACGGCCTCTGCGCCACGGCCTGCCCCGTCTCCATCGACACCGGCGAGTTCGTGAAGCAGCTGCGAAGCGCGGCCTGGTCGGAGAAGGCCCGGGACCGGGCCCGCGGCCTGGCCGACGACTTCCCCGCGACCGAGGCCTGGGCCCGGCGCGGGCTCGCGGTGGCCGACGCCGCCCACGCCGTGCTCGGGACCCGGCTCATGGGGGCGCTCTCCCGCGGCGCCCGCGGCCTGACGGGCGAGCGGCTCCCGGCCTGGAACGAGGCCATGCCCCGTCCCGCCCGGCCCGGCGCGCTGCAGAACGTCTACCGGGGGAAGGGGCGCGAGGTCGTCTACTTCCCGTCGTGCATCGCCCGGACCATGGGGCCGGCCCGGAACGACGACGACCCGCGCGCCGTCTTCGACTCCACGCTGTCGCTCCTGGGAAAGGCCGACTACGACGTCCTCTTCCCGGCCGCCCTCGACTCGCTGTGCTGCGGGCTGTCCTTCGACTCCAAGGGCTTCCGCGACATCGCCGACGCCAAGCTCCACGAGCTCGAGCGGGCGCTCTTCGCCGCCAGCGACGACGGACGCATCGCGATCCTCTGCGACACCAGCCCGTGCCTGCAGCGCATGCGGAAGAAGATGGACCCCAGGCTCGTGCTCCTCGAGCCGGCCGAGTTCATCCACGACCACCTCCTCGACAAGCTGCGCTTCTCCCGGCTGCCGGGGAAGGTGGCGGTCCACGTCACCTGCAGCTCCACCAAGATGGGGCTCGGCCCGAAGCTCGAGGCGGTGGCGCGCGCCTGCGCCGCCGAGGTGGTCGTGCCGCCCCGCGTCGGGTGCTGCGGGTTCGCCGGCGACCGCGGCTTCACCCACCCCGAGCTGAACGCAGCCGCGCTGTCCGAGCTGGCGGCAGGCGTGAAGGGGTGCACGGAGGGCGTGTCGAACAGCCGGACCTGCGAGATCGGCCTCAGCCTGCACGGCGGGATCCCGTACCGTTCCATCGTCCACCTGGCCGACCGGGCCGCATCCCGGATGGACTGACGCAGCGTGTCGAAGAAATCGTACCGGACCCCTTGAGTCGAGGACCCCTGGCAAGGTTCAATTCGCGCACCCCTGGGAGGGAACACCGATGACCTGGACGCAGGTATATTCACCGGTAGCGAACAACCTCTTCATCTCCGCGCTGGTGGCGGCGATCCCCGTCATCCTGCTCCTCGGGGCGCTGGCCTTCTTCCACGTGAAGGCGCACTGGGCCGCCGTGCTGGGTCTCGCCTCCGCCTGGGCCGTGGCGGTCTTCGTCTACGGGATGCCGGCCGGGATGGCCACGATGTCGGCGGTGAACGGCGCGCTCTTCGGCCTGATGCCCATCGGCTGGATCATCCTGAACGCCATCTTCGTCTACGACATCAGCGTGAAGACCGGGAAGTTCGAGGTGGTGAAGGACACCATCGCGGGCATCGCGGCCGACCGGCGCATCCAGGTGCTCCTCATCGGCTTCGCCTTCGGCGCCTTCATCGAGGGCGCGGCCGGCTTCGGCACGCCGGTGGCCATCTCGGCCGCCATGCTCATCGGCCTCGGCTTCAAGCCGCTCGCCGCCGCCGGCCTGGCCCTCATCGGGAACACCGCGCCGGTGGCCTACGGCGCGCTCGGCACGCCCATCATCACGCTCGCCAAGGTGACGGGGCTCTCCGAGATGCAGCTCTCCGCGATGGCGGGCCGCCAGCTGCCCTTCTTCTCGGTCATCGTGCCCTTCTGGCTGGTCTGGGCCATGTCCGGGTTCAAGGGAATGGTCGAGGTCTGGCCGGCCTGCCTGGTGGCCGGCGTCTTCTTCGCCATCCCCCAGTTCATCGTCTCCAACTACTTCGGTCCGTCGCTCGTCGACATCGTGGCCGCCATCGTCTCCATCGGCGCCACCTACACGCTCCTCAAGTTCTGGCAGCCGAAGCACATCTGGCGCTTCCCCGAGGAGCGCGAGGAGCCGCCCACGCCGTCATCAAGAAGCACTCGGGCGGCGAGGCCTTCATGGCCTGGATGCCCTGGATCGTCCTCACCGTCTTCGTGTTCATCTGGGGCCAGCCGGTGGTGAAGACCTGGCTGAACGGCATCTTCGCGCCGGCCTTCGAGATGACCGGCCTCCACAAGCTCGTGCAGAAGGTCCCGCCCGTCGCCAAGAAGCCCGCCCTCGAGGACGCCAAGTACGTCTTCAACATCCTCTCGGCCACCGGCACGAGCCTCCTGCTCACCGGGCTGGTCTCCGGCCTGTGGCTGAAGATGGGCCTCGGCGACCTGGTGAAGACCTACCTGTCCACGCTGAAGCGGGTCCGGTTCTCGCTGCTCACCATCGCGGCCATGCTGGCCCTCGGCTTCGTGACCCGCTTCTCCGGCTCCGACTCGACGATGGGCCTCGCCTTCGCCTCGACCGGCGCCCTCTTCCCGTTCTTCTCGCCGCTGCTCGGCTGGCTGGGCGTGGCGCTGACCGGGTCGGACACCTCGTCGAACGTCCTCTTCGGGAACCTCCAGGTGGTGTCGGCCGAGAAGCTGGGGATGTCGCCCATCCTCGCCGCGGCGTCGAACAGCTCCGGCGGCGTCATGGGCAAGATGATCGACGCCCAGTCCATCGTGGTGGCGGCGGTCGCCACCGGGGAGCACGGCAAGGAGGGCGAGATCCTGCGCTACGTCTTCTGGCACAGCCTCGTGCTCGCCTGCCTGGTGGGCGTGCTCGTCTTCCTGCAGCACAACTACTTCCAGTGGATGATCCCCCACTAGGCGAGGCGGAATGTCGAAGGTCGGGCTCTTCATCCCCTGCTACGTCGACCAGTTCTTCCCCCGGGTGGGACTGGCGACGCTGCGGGTCCTGCGGGGGCTCGGCCTCGAGGTCGAGTACCCCCGGGACCAGACCTGCTGCGGGCAGCCCATGTACAACACGGGCTGCTCGCGCGAGGCGCGGCCGCTCGCCGAGCGCTTCCTCCGCCTCTTCGCGGGATACGAGGCCGTGGTCGCGCCCTCGGCCAGCTGCGTCTCGATGGTGAAGCTCCACTACCCGGATCTCCTCGGCGACACCGCGGAGGTCCGGGAGCTCACCGGGCGAACCTTCGATCTCTCCGAGTACCTGGTCGACGTGGTGAAGGTTGCCCGGGTGGACGGCGAGTACCGCCACAAGGTGGGGCTGCACCGCAGCTGCCACGGCATCCGGGAGCTGCGCGAGTCCAGCTCGAGCGAGCGGATGGACGCCCCGTTCGACAAGACGCGCCAGCTCATCGGCCAGCTGCGGGGCATCGAGCTCGTCGACCTGGAGCGCCCCGACGAGTGCTGCGGCTTCGGCGGGACCTTCGCGGTCACCGAGGACGCGGTCTCCTGCATGATGGGGCGCGACCGGATCGCCGACCACGTCCGTGCCGGGGCCGAGGTGATCGCCGGCTACGACATGTCCTGCCTCATGCACCTCGACGCGCTGGCGCGCCGGGACGGCACCCGGCTCCCGGTGGTGCACGTGGCCGAGATGCTCGAGAAGGCGAGGCTCTCCCGGTGATCCACCACCACCCAGAGAAGGCCCGTGCCTTCGTGCTCGACGACGAGCGCGCCCACTGGCACGACAAGGCGCTCTGGTTCGTCCGGGTGAAGCGCGATCGGGGCGCGGCCACCGTCCCGGAGTGGGAGGCCCTCCGGGAGACCGCGTCGGGCATCAAGGAGCACACCCTCTCCCGCCTCGCCGAGTACCTCGAGGAGTTCGAGCGCAACGCGAAGGCCAATGGCATGCAGGTGCACTGGGCCCGCGACGGCGAGGAGCACAACCGGATCGTCCACGGGATCCTGGAGCGGCACGGCGTCACGCGGATGGTGAAGTCGAAGTCGATGCTCACCGAGGAGTGCCACCTGAACCCGTTCCTCGAGGCCCGGGGCATCGAGGTGGTGGACACCGACCTGGGCGAGCGGATCGTCCAGCTGGCCGGCGAGCCCCCGTCGCACATCGTCATGCCCGCCATCCACCGCAAGAAGGAGGAGATCGGCGAGCTCTTCCACGAGAAGCTGGGGACGCCGAAGGGCCTCTCCGATCCCACCTTGCTCACCGAGAAGGCGCGCGGCCACCTCCGCGAGAAGTTCCTGGGCGCCCAGGCCGGCCTCACCGGGGTGAACTTCGCCATCGCGGAGACCGGCGGCTTCGTGGTGGTGACGAACGAGGGCAACGCCGACATGGGGACGACGCTGCCGCCCGTGCACATCGCCTCGATGGGGGTGGAGAAGGTCATCCCGCGGCTCGCCGACCTGGGGATCTTCCTGCGGCTGCTGGCGAGGAGCGCCACGGGCCAGCCGGTCTCCTCCTACACCACCCACTTCCACGCGCCGCTCCCCGGGGGCGAGACCCACGTCGTCATCGTCGACAACGGGCGGAGCAAGATGCTCGCCGAGGAGCACCGGCGAAAGGCGCTCGCCTGCATCCGCTGCGGGGCCTGCCTCAACACCTGCCCGGTGTACCGGCGGAGCGGCGGATACAGCTACAGCTACCTCATCCCCGGCCCCATCGGCTCGGTGCTCGGGGCCCACCGGGATCTGGGCGCGCACGCCAGCCTGCCCTTCGCGTCGAGCCTCTGCGGCTCGTGCACCGACGTCTGCCCGGTCAAGGTGGACCTCCACCACCAGTTGCTCGTCCTCCGGCAGGAGGCCGGGGAGGAGAAGCTCGTGCCGCTGGGGAAGCGGCTGGGGATGAAGGCCGCCTCCTTCGCCATGGCGCGCCCCGCCCTCTTCCGGACCGGCGGACGGATGGCGCGCTGGCTGCTCCGGGTCGCCCCGGGGCTCGCCAAGGTCGGCCCGATGGCCATCTGGGCGCGCGGCCGCGAGCTCCCGGTGGCGCCGAAGGAGTCCTTCGCCGATCTCTACGACCGCGAAGAGGCGGGGAAGCCGGGGGCCGGGACGTGACCGCCCGCGAGGCCATCCTCCAGGCGCTGCGCGCCTCCGGGGCCAGTCCGATCCCGGCGCCGAAGCACCCCGCGCCGGTGAAGCAGGGGGACCCGGTCGTCCGCTTCCTCGAGTCGGTGAAGGGGGTCGGAGGCCATCCGTACCGCGTGGCCGACGCCGCCGCGCTCGCCGCGGAGGTGGGGCGCCTTCCGGTCTGGTCGTCGCCGCGCCGGGTCTCGCTCGTGTCCGGGCTCGCGGGCGCGACCGTGGACCTGGCCGCCGTCGCGGATCCCCACGAGCTGGCCGACCTGGACGTGGCCGCCATCCCGGGCGAGGTGGGCGTGGCCGAGAACGGCGCGGTCTGGGTGAAGGGGGAGAGCCTCGGGCCCCACCGCGCGGTCTTCGTCATCCCCGAGCACCTGGTGCTCGTGGTCCGCGCCGAGGACGTTGTGAACGACATGCAGGAGGCCTACGGGCGCATCACGCTGCCGCGCCCGGGCTACGGCCTCTTCATCTCGGGGCCGTCCAAGACCGCCGACATCGAGCAGTCGCTCGTCATCGGCGCGCACGGCGCGCGGTCGTGCGCCGTGTTCGTGGTCGGCTGACCGGCTCCTCGGCCGCCCGCAGCTTCTCCTCCACCGAGCGCATCTTGCGCGCGATGGTGTGCTCCTTGTCCCGCCGGTCGTCGATCTTCACGAGCGTCGACACCCGGACCGCCCCCTCGCCGAACGGCGCCTCGTGCATCTCGCGGACGACCGACAGGATCCGGTCGAGGTCGCCCTCGATGATGGTTCCCATGGCGGTGAGCTGGTGGACGAGGCCGCTCTTCCGGAGGATGCGCTCCACGCCGGCGACGTAGCGCGACAGGCTGGGGGTGGCGGTGCCCAGCGGGGCGATGGTGACGAAGACGACGGCCATGGTCAGGCTCCCCTCTCGGACGGGACGGACACCCGGAGCACCTGGCGGCCGACCCGGACGAGGTCTCCGTCCTGGAGCTCGCGCTCGGAGCGGGGAGGGAGGCGGAGGAACGTCCCGTTGGCGGAGCCCAGGTCCCGCAGCCGCGCCGTTCCGTCTCCCTCGAGGATCACCTCGGCGTGCGCCTGCGAAAGGAAGGGGTCGTCGCCCAGGTTCACCGAGCACCCGGCGCGGCCGAGCGACACGGAGGAGCCGGCGCGCAGCCAGACGCGTCCGGTGACGCCGCCCGCCAACCGCTCCTCGAGCAGGACGGCGTGTCCGGTGGGCCGGGGCGAGCCGAGTCGCCGGGTGCCGTCCGGCGCGGGCGGGGCGGCGGCGGGGAGGGGACCCCCGAAGCGGAGGAGCCGGTCGCCGACGGCGAACGCGTCGCCGGGTCGCAGCGGCACGGTGAGGCCGCGAAGCCGGAGGAACGTCCCCCCGGAGGAGCCCTCGTCGCGCACTTGCATGCGCCCGCCGCGAACGAAGAAGGTCGCGTGCCGGGGAGCGAGGCTGGGGTCGGAGGCGAAGGCGATCGTCCCTTCGCTGCTTCCCACCGAGACCTCCTCCGAGCCGACCGGGAAGGCCGAGCCCTCCAGGCCGTCTCCGCGCTCCACCCGCAGCTGGCACGGGCCTGCCAGATCCGGAGAGGGGCAGGGACGTCGTGGCGGGGTCGGGCTCGAGCTCGAGCGACTCGAAGGGGAGCGGGGCCGGGCGAGCGGCCGGGAGCGGCTGCGCCAGGGCGTCGCGCGGCGTGGGGGTCGCCACCGGGTCGATGAGGTCGATGGGGTCGAGCGGGTCCGCGGCGAGCCAGGGCCCCGGCTCCGGCTCGGGGACCAGGACGGCCTCGAAGTCGATGGGAGGGAGCTCGTGGGGCGACGGAGCGCCGCCGTCCGGCTCCGCATCGAGGAGGTCGGCCTCGACCATCGGGATCGGGGCGCCGGCCAGGAGCGGCTGTCCGCAGGAGACGCAGATCGAGGAGCCGGGCTCGTTGAAGGCGTCGCAGCCGCGACAGACGCTGCCCAGCACCCCGGTCAGCCGGGATACCTCAATCTCGGCCCCGCAGGCCGGGCACTCGGACAGGGCCGCGTCCAGCGGCGACCCGCAGTGGAAGCACTGGAGCAAGGGGAACCCTCCAGGGACTTTCTACCCCGGGGCGACCTCCGTGCTCAACGTTCCGACGTCTCCTGGAGGCCCGAGGACGATGAGCACCGAGCCTCCCGCCACGATCGAGTCCTCGGGAGGGCTGTAGGTGAAATGCCCACCCTCGGTTGCCGGGCTGCGCGACGCCAGCAGGAGGAGTCCGCGGCTCCCCAGGTCGAGGTCGGCGAGCGGCCGGCCCGCCCAGGGGGATCGGGCCGGGACCGCGATCTCGGCGATGCGCAGGGGCTGCTCCTTGTTGCGGAGCATGGTGTCGAGGAAGGTGGTCACCTCGGGCCGCAGCATCTCGGAGACCATGCGGAGGCCGCCCATCGCGTTCGGCGACACGACGCTGTCGGCCCCGGCCCGGCGCAGCTTGGGCTCGGCCTTGACGTCGATGGCCTTGGCCACGATGCGCAGCCCCGGGTTGAGCGCGCGCGCCGTCACCGTGACGTAGAGGTTGTCCTTGTCGTCGGTGAGCGCCGAGATGACCCCCCGGGCCCGGCCGATTCCGGCCTGCTCGAGCACCTCGTCGTGGGTGGCGTCGCCCACCACCGCGGCGCCCCCGTGGAGCCGGGCGGCGTCGCCGGCCACGGTCGCGTCCCGGTCCACGATCACGAACGGGGTGCCCAGCTGGGAGAGCTCCCGGACCGCGTGGATGCCGGTGGAGCCCGCCCCGCAGACCACCACGTGGTCCCGCATCTTCTCGAGCTGCGTCGACATTCGACGCCTCCGGCCGATCCCGAGCATCTCGCCCTCGACGAGGAAGGCGGTGACGCTGGCCATGAACCACCACAGGTTGAGCGTGCCCGTGATCACGAGCAGCATGGTGAAGGGCCGCCCGAACGGCACCTCGCCGACCGGGAGCAGCTCGCCGAAGCCCACCGTGGAGACGGTGGTGACGGTCATGTACGCGCAGGTGAAGAGCGGCCACCGGCCGCCCCCAGCACCCAGTAGCCGACCGTGCCGACCACCACGGTGACGGTCAGGGCCGCCAGCGGGGCGAGGAGGCGCCTGGGGGGCATGGCGCGAGTGTATCTGCCGTCGACCCGCCCCGGCGGTCGCCTTTCGGGCCGTGGCTGGCGGCGCGAGGATCGCCCGGTTAGGGGCCCCATGAGGCCTCGGCGTCCTTGCCGCGATGCGGCACGGGAGGCTAGGCTGAAAGGCTCACTTGCTGCGGCTCAACGACATCCTGGACAAGGTCGCCGCCTACCACGCCGCCGCGGACCTCGACGTCATCAAGAAGGCCTACGTCTACTCGGCGAAGGTCCACCAGGGACAAATCCGCAAGTCGGGGGAGCCGTACCTCGTCCACCCGCTGGAGGTGGCCGGGATCCTCGCCGAGCTCCGGCTGGACGAGGCGTCCATCGTCACCGGGCTGCTCCACGACACCATCGAGGACACCCTCGCCACGCGCGAGGAGATCGCCGAGCTCTTCGGCGAGGAGGTGGCCGACCTCGTCGACGGGGTGACCAAGCTCTCCCAGTTCTCCGCCGGCAACACCAAGGAGGAGAAGCAGGCCGAGAACTTCCGCAAGATGGTCGTGGCCATGGCGAAGGACATCCGCGTCCTCCTCGTCAAGCTGGCCGACCGCATCCACAACATGCGGACCCTCGAGCACATGCGCCCGGACAAGCAGGAGCGCATCGCCCAGGAGACCCTCGACATCTACGCGCCGCTCTCCAACCGGCTGGGCATGCAGTCGGTCAAGACCGAGCTCGAGGACCTCTCCTTCCGCTACCTCCGGCCGTCCGAGCACGCCGAGCTCCAGGAGCGGGTGGCGAGCAAGGCCAAGGAGCGCGACCGGTTCGTCCTCGAGGTGGTCGACGTCATCCAGTCGCGGCTCGCCGAGAACGGCATCCAGGGCAAGGTCTACGGCCGGGTCAAGCACCTCTACTCCATCTGGCGGAAGATGCACGAGGGGGACCTGCCCTTCGAGCAGATCCACGACCTGGTGGCGTTCCGGGTGATCGTGGGGTCGGTGGCCCAGTGCTACGAGGCCCTCGGCCTCATCCACTCGCTGTGGAAGCCGGTCCCGGGCCGATTCAAGGACTACATCGCCATCCCCAAGCCCAACCTGTACCAGTCGCTCCACACCACCGTGGTCGGGCCCCCGGGCGGAGCGGATCGAGATCCAAATCCGGACCGAGGAGATGCACCAGGTGGCGGAGCAGGGCGTGGCCGCGCACTGGAAGTACAAGGAGACGCCCCGGGACGGGAAGGGGAAGGAGCGGATCCGGGCCAGCGACGCCGAGCAGTACGGCTGGCTCCGGCAGCTCCTCGAGTGGCAGAAGGAGCTCTCCGACCCCACCGAGTTCCTGGAGACGGTGAAGGTCGACCTCTTCGCCGACGAGGTCTTCGTCTTCACGCCCAAGGGGCACGTGAAGAGCCTGCCCCGCGGCGCGACCCCGCTCGACTTCGCCTACTCGGTCCACTCCGAGATCGGCCACAGCTGCGTGGGCGCCAAGGTGAACGGCAAGATCGTCCCGCTTCGCTACCGGCTCAAGAACGGCGACACCGTCGAGATCCTCACCTCGCCCCACGCCCAGCCCTCCAAGGACTGGCTCACCTTCGTCCGGACCAGCCGCGCCCAGGCCCGCATCCGCCAGTTCATCCGGCAGGCGGAGCACAGGCGGTCGCTGGAGATCGGCAAGGAGGTGGCCGAGCGCGAGCTGCGCCGCTACGGCGTGTCGCTCTCGCGATCGGCGAAGGACGGGTCGCTCGACAAGGCCGCCGCGGCGCTGGGCTATCGCATCGGGGACGACCTGCTCGTGGCCATGGGCTACGGCAAGGTGTCGCCCGATCAGGTGGTGCGGCTCCTCGTTCCCGAGGAGAAGCTGGCCACGCCCGCCGAGCCCGGCGTGACCAGCCGGCTCACCGAGCTCTTCCGCAAGGTGGCCCGGCGGCCGGCCGGCGGGGTCCGCATCAGCGGGATCGAGGACGTCCTCGTCCGCTACGGCAAGTGCTGCAACCCGGTGCCCGGGGATCCCATCGTGGGGTTCATCACCCGGGGGCGCGGCGTGACGGTGCACACCGCCCGCTGCGAGAAGGGGCTGGCCATGGACCCGCTCCGGCGGGTCGACGTCTCCTGGGACGTGAAGGGCGACCTCAAGCGGCTGGTCTCGGTCCGGGTGGTGAGCGACGACCGGCCGGGCATGCTCGCCCGCGTCTCCCAAATCTTCAGCGAGGCCGGGGTGAACATCGCCCAGGCCGACGTGCGCGCCGGCACCGAGCGCGCCGTGCTCTCCTTCGAGGTCTCGGTGCAGGACCTGAAGCAGCTCACCTCGGTGATGCGCAGCCTGGAGAAGGTGGACGGAGTCCACTCCGTGGAGCGCGTCTGACACCCCCGCAGCAGGAGGACGCCGTGAGAAGGACCATCGCCAGCCCCAAGGCCCCGAAGGCCATCGGCCCCTACAGCCAGGCCGTCGTCACCCACCACCTCCCCGGCGTCCAGATGCTCCACGCGGCCGGGCAGATCCCCATCGACCCGGCCACCGGCGACCTCGTCCCCGGCGACATCACCGCCCAGGCCGAGCGGGTGATGGAGAACATCGCGGCGGTGCTGGAGCACGCGGAGATGGAATTCGCCGACGTGGTGAAGACCACCGTGTTCCTCGTCGACCTGGCCGATTTCGCCGCCATGAACGAGGTCTACGCGCGCCGCTTCCAGGAGGCGTTCCCGGCGCGATCCACCATCCAGGTGGCGGGGCTGCCCAAGGGCGCGCGGATCGAGGTCGAGGTCCACGCCGTGAAGCACCCCCGGCCGGCGGCGGCGCCCCGCAAGGTGAAGGTCAAGGCCAAGGCGAAGGCGAAGCCGGGCGCGAAGGCCGGGCGGACGAAGCCGGCTCCGGCCGGGCGGAAGCCGGCGCCGAAGAAGGGACGCCGCTAGCCCCGGTTTGCGCTACGCTGGCCCCTCGGAGGAGGAGGGTTCGGTGGGCGAGAAGGCGACGGTTCCGGCTGGCTTCCCCCGGGAGATCCCGCTCCCCCTGGAGGTCCGCGTCCACGGCCGCGGCGGGCAGGGCGGCGTGACCTGCGCCAAGATCGTCGCCTCCATCTACGCCGAGCTCGGCCTCCACGTGCAGACGTTCGGGGACTACGGCTCCGAGCGGACCGGCGCCCCCATCCGCGCCTTCACCCGCGTCGACACCGCACCCATCGTCAACCGGAACAAGGTGTACGAGCCGCACCACCTGCTCGTGCTCGACGCGGCCCTGCCTGGCCGACGACGTGCTCGGCGGGGCGGGTGCGGGCTCGGTGGTCCTCCTCAACACGGCGCGCGGACTGGCGCCCTTCGCCGGCACCCACGGTCACTTCCGGCTGTCCGCGGTGGACGCCACCGAGATCGCGCGGCGCCACGGCATCGGCACGAGCGCGGTGGTCATCATCAACACCACGCTGGCCGGGGCCTACGCCCGCGCCGTGGGACTTCCCTGGGACGCGGTGGAGCGGGCCTTCGCCGCCCAGGGACTGGCCCGCGATCTCGCCGCTGCCCGGGAGGCCTGGGACTCGGTCGAGGCCCGCGAGGCCGACGACGAGCCGGCCGGGGGGACCTCGGCGCGCTCGGGGGCGACGGCGCTCCCGGTGGTCGGCATCACCGAGCACCTTCGCGACCTGCCCACGCCGCTGCAGACCGGCTCGTGGCGCACCCAGGCGCCGATCTACCGGTCGCACCAGGCGCCGTGCAACGCCGGGTGTCCGGCCGGGAACGACGTGGTCGGCTTCGTCCAGGCGCTGAAGGAGGAGGGGGTCGAGGCCGCCGCCCACGTCCTCTTCCGGACCCAGCCGATCCCCTCCGTGTGCGGTCGCGTCTGCCCCGCGCCCTGCATGGCCGCCTGCAACCGGGGCGCCTACGACGGCGCCGTGGACATCCGGGGCCTGGAGCGCTGGATTGGCGATCACGCCACGGTGAGCCCGGTGGCGCCCGCGCCCGAGGGCGTCCGGCGCAGGGTCTCCGTGGTGGGGAGCGGGCCCGCCGGACTGGGCGCGGCCTGGGCGCTGGCGCTGGCCGGCCACGACGTCACGCTCCACGAGGGCGAGACGCGGCTGGGCGGCGTCCTGCGGACCGGCATCCCCGCCTACCGGCTCCCCGACGAGGCGCTCGACCGCGACCTCGACCGGGTCCAGGCCCTCGGCGTGAAGACCCGGACCGGGACCTTCCTCGAGCCGGCCGGGGTCGCCCGGCTCGCCGCGGAGAGCGATGCCGTGATCCTCGCCGCGGGGCTTCCACGGCTGACCGGGCTCGACGTGCCGGGAATCGACCTGCCGGGCGTGGTGCAGGGCATCCGCTTCCTCGACGCGGCGAAGCGGGACGGCGCGGCCCGCCTCTCCGGCCACGTCGTCGTCGTGGGGGGCGGCAACACCGCCATCGACTGTGCGCGAACGGCGCTGCGCCTCGGCGCCGGCTCGGTCACGCTCGTCTATCGGCGCGGGCGCAAGGAGATGCCGGCCATCGCGCCGGAGATCGACGAGGCGCTGGCCGAGGGCGTCCGGCTCCTCGCCCATCGGCAGCCGGTGGGCATCCTCGGAACGGGGTGCGTCGCCGCGATGCAGGTGGCCGAGGTCGAGCTCGGCGAGCCCGACGCCAGCGGGCGCCGGCGGCCGGTCGTGACCGACCGGACGAGCACGATTCCCTGCGACCGGGTGCTCCTCGCCCTGGGCCAGGGCGCCGATCTCTCGCTCCTGCCCCCGGGCACGACCGCGCGCGACGGGCGCGCCGTCTCCCCCGCCGGCCCCACCAACGTCTGGCTGGCGGGAGACATGGCCACCGGCGACGGCACGGTGACCCACGCCCTGGGCAGCGGGCGCCGGACGGCGGCCCGGGTGCTGGCGGCGCTGGCCGGCCAGCCCGATCCGGCGGTCGAGGCGGCCTCCCCCGACGATCGGGTGACGCCCGGGCACGTGCGCTTCACGCACTTCGAGGTGGAGCCGCCCCACGCGGAGCGGCACCTCCCGATGGAGCGCCGCACCGCGAGCTTCGACGAGGTCTCGCTCGGCCTCGCGGGGCCGGAGGAGGCGCACCGCTGCTTCTCCTGCGGCACCTGCACCCACTGCGACACCTGCCTCCTCTACTGCCCGGAGGGGGTCATCCGGCGCGTGGGCGACGGCTACCGGGTGGACGAGGCCTACTGCAAGGGGTGCGGGATGTGCGTCGCGGAGTGTCCGCGGCGCGCCATGGAGATGGTGCCGGAAGCCTCGGCGAGGTGATCGAATGGCCGGACAGCTGCTCAGCGCGAACCACGCAGCCGCCCTGGGCGCCGCCCTGGCCGGACGTGCCAACCGCGTGGGACGCGGCTTCTGCAGCGGCGTGTACCCGATCACGCCCTCCACCGAGTGCATGGAGCTCCTCTGCAACCAGGAGATCGAGAAGGGGCACGTCGTCCGGGTGGAGAGCGAGCACAGCGCCATGGCGGTCTGCATCGGGGCCTCGGCGAGCGGGGCGCGCACCTTCACCACCTCGTCGTCGAACGGCATCGCCTACATGGCCGAGAACCTGGTGGCCGCGGCGCTCCTGCGGCTGCCGGTGGTGATGGTCGCGGCCAACCGCACGCTGGGTCCGCCCTGGAACGTCTGGGCCGACCACGGCGACACCCTGATGCTGCGCGACTCCGGGTGGATCCAGCTCTACTGCGCCGACAACCAGGAGGTGCTCGACAGCGTGCTCTGCGCCTACCGGCTCGGCGAGGACCGGCGCATCCAGCTCCCCGTGCTGGTGTGCCAGGAGGCCTTCGTCCTCTCCCACACCATGGTGGGGACCGACGTGCCGGCCCAGGAGAAGGTGGATCGCTTCCTGCCGCCCCTCGACCTCCCGGACCGGATGGACGGCACCCCCCGGGTCATCGGCGGGGTGACCGTCCCGCACACCACCGAGGTCCACCGCGCCCAGCACCAGCAGGCCATGGACCGCGTCTGGGACGTCTACCGGGAGGTGCAGGACGCGTTCGAGGCCGAGTTCGGAAGGCGCCCGGCCGACCCGATCGTCCCCTACCGGGTCGACGACGCCGACGTGCTGGTGGTGTCGATGGGCACCATCGCCTCCACCGTCGAGCGGGCCGTGGACGAGGCCCGCGAGAAGGGGATCCGGATGGGCGGGCTCCGGGTCCGGACGTTCCGCCCGTTCCCGTCGGCGCAGCTCGCCGCCGCGTTCCGGGGGCGGAGCCGGATCGCGGTCATCGACCGCAACATCAGCCTGGGCTTCGGCGGAGTCCTCTGGGGCGAGGCGCGCGGGCTCGCCGACCCCGGCGCGGTCGTCCAGGGCTACATGATCGGCGTCGGCGGCGGCGACGTGCGGCCGTCGCACGTCCTGTCCATCGCCGAGGACGTCGCATCGCGCGCCGCGGCCGGCGCGCCGGTGCTGCTGGAGGCGGGAACATGAGCGAATCGGTCCTGACCGCCCTCACCGGCGCCACCTGCCCCACGGCCGACCCGCTGCTCCGCCCGGGGAACGGCAACTGCGGCGGGTGCGGCATGTCCACGGCGCTCCAGTTCCTCGGGCGCGCCATGGACGACCGCCGGCTGCAGATCGTCATCCCGGCCAGCTGCGGGGCCATCACGGTGGGGCCGTTCCCGTACTCCGCGGTGGGCGTCCCGGTCATCCTCTCCACCTTCGGCTCGGCCGCCGCGGTGGCCACCGGGATGAGCCAGGTGGCCCGGCTGAACGGGGAGGACACCCGGGTGGTCTGCTGGGCCGGCGACGGAGGCACCTACGACATCGGCATGGCGAGCCTGTCCGGGGCGGCCGAGCGCAACGAGGACATCCTCTACGTCTGCTACGACAACGAGATCTACGGGAACACCGGGGGTCAGCGGTCGTCGGCCACGCCGGCGGGGGCGGCCACCACCAACACCCTGCGCGGGAAGGCCGAGCAGAAGAAGGACGTGCTCGCGATCGTGGCGGCCCACCGCGTTCCCTACGCGGCCACCCTCTCGCTGGCCCACCCGCAGGACGCCATCCGGAAGATGCGAAAGGCCCTCGACCTGAAGGGCTTCCGCTTCCTCCACGTGCTGGCGCCCTGTCCCACCGGCTGGAAGTCGGAGCCGGCGCTCGGGATCGAGCTGGTGCGGCTGGCGGTGCGCTCCGGGCTCTTCCCGGTGGTGGAGGTCGTGGACGGGACCCGGCTGACCATCAACGTCGAGCCGGACTTCTCCGAGGAGGCGCTCGAGCTCTACCTGTCGCTCCAGCGCCGCTTCCAGAAGTCGGAGATCGGCGCCGCGGACCTGCGCCCCGCCATCGAGCACAACTGGCGGGACCTGCGCCAGCGAAGCGGGCGCATCGTGCCGGCCAGGCGCGAATCCTGAGGCAGCCCGGGAGGACGTGATGCAGACCGACATCGGAATCCGGATCCGCAAGATGCGCGAGGCCCAGGACCTGACGCGGGAAGACGTGTGCCGCATGGCGGGCCTGTCCCCGGACCGGCTGGCCGCCTTCGAGGAGGGCAACGAGGTGCCCTCCATCGGCGTGGTCATCAAGCTGTCGCGGGTGCTGGGCTCCAAGGTGGGGGGGCTGCTCCACGGGGGCGGCTTCGCCTCCGAGGCGCTGACCGTGACCCGGGCCAGCGAGAGCCGGCCCGGGCTCGACCAGGGCGACACCGACCAGGGCTACACCTTCCGCAGCCTGACGCGTCCAGGGACGCCGGGGCACCAGATGGAGCCCTTCCTGCTCACCTTCGATCCGGCCGTCACCGACGCGCGCCCGCTGGCCCACGACGGGCAGGAGTTCGTCTTCGTGCTGGAGGGCTCCATCGAGCTCACCCACGACGGCAAGCGCTGCGTGCTCGGGCCCGGGGACAGCGCCTACCTCGACGCCACGCGGCCGCACCTCTTCCGCGGGCTGGGAAGCGCTCCCGCGCGGATGCTGGCGGTGGTGACCTCCGGGACCTGACCGGCCGGATCGGCTAGGGCTCGAAGTAGGTGAAGTCCTTGCCCTGGAAGTTCCGGAAGACCCATTTCTTCCCCTCGTGACGGGTCACGTAGTCGGGGTTGACCGGGATCTTCCCGCCGCCCTGGGGCGCGTCCACCACGAAGTGCGGGACCGCCAGCCCGCTCGTGAAGCCGCGCAGGGAGCGGATGATCTTCCTTCCCGCCTCCACCGTGGTGCGGAAGTGGCTGATGCCCTTCGCCAGGTCGCACTGGTAGATGTAGTAGGGCCGGATGCGCATGAGCAGGAGCTTGTGGTTCAGCTCCATCACCGTCTTCGGGTCGTCGTTGACGCCCTTCAGCAGCACCATCTGGTTGCCGATGACGCATCCGCCGTCGGCGAGCCGGCGGGCGGCCTCGAAGGCCTCCGCCGTGCACTCCTTGGGGTGGTTGAAGTGGGTGTTCACGTAGACCGGCTGGTGCTTGCGGAGCATCCGCACGAAGTCGTCGGTCACGCGCTGGGGGAGGGTGACGAGGTTGCGCGTCCCCAGGCGGAAGATCTCCACGTGCGGGATGGCGCGCAGCCGTCCCAGGATGTAGTCGAGGCGGTCGTCGGAGAGGGAGAGCGGGTCCCCGCCGGAGATGACCACGTCGCGGATCTCGGGGTGGAGCGCGATGTAGTCGAGGCCGTCCTCCACCTGCTTCTTCGCCGCCGCGGAGGTGGGGTCGGCCACCTTCCGCTTCCGGGTGCAGTGGCGGCAGTACACCGGGCAGTTGTGCGTGATGTAGAAGAGCACGCGGTCCGGGTAGCGGTGGGTGATGCCGGGAACCGGCATGTCCCGCTCCTCGGCGAGCGGGTCGTCGAGGTCCGCCGCCGCCACGATGGTCTCGCCCATGGTCGGGACCGACTGGAGCCGGATGGGGCAGTGCGGGTCGTCCGGGTCCATGAGAGCCGCGTAGTAGGGCGTGATGCCCATGTGGAAGTCCTTCTCGGTCTCCACGGCGGCGCGGCGCTCGTCCTCGGTGATGCGGATCACCTTCTCGAGCTGGTCGAGGCGGGTGACCCGTTCCCGCTGCTGCCAGTGCCAGTCGTTCCACTGGGCGTCCGGCACGTCCTTCCAGGCCGAGCGCGGCCCGACCGGGAAGCGCCCCGTCACCGCAGCCGGCGGTCGCGGATCGGGCGCGCTCGGATCGTCCTGCATCATGGGAAGCGTGGCCATTCGCGACTCCTCCGCGGCCCCCGGGCCGCTGCCCTTCTCCTAACGCGGGCGCCGGCGCGCCACACGGCTCCCCGGCGCCGGATGATACGCAGCGCCGCGCGGGAGGCGAGGTTTGACTTGGGACGGGAACGCCGGTTAGCTTCCGCCCGCCGCGTGGCTCGCGGACCCCATGACCGGATCCCGGAACTCATTCCCCGGCGTCTCCGACGCGGACTGGGGCGACTGGCGCTGGCAGCAGCGCCACATGCTCCGCACCGCCGCCGACCTGGAGACCCTCGTCGACCTCACGCCCGAGGAGCGCCGCGGGCTGGCGGGATCGGCGGGCCGGTTCCGCGTCGGCGCCACGCCCTACTACGCGTCGCTGATGGACCCTCACCACCCCGGCTGTCCCGTGCGGATGCAGGTCATCCCGGTGGCGGCCGAGGTCGACGAGTCCCCCGGCGACCTCCGCGACCCGCTGGGCGAGGACGGCCGGCGCCCGGTCCGGGCCGTGGTGCACAAGTACCCGGACCGCGTCCTCTTCCTCGCCGCGGACCACTGCGCCGTCTACTGCCGGCACTGCACCCGGCGGCGCATCACCGGCGGGGAGGAGGGAGCCTTCGACCGCGACTCGGCCCTGGAGGGGATCGCCTACGTGCGGGCCCACCCCGAGGTGCGGGACGTCGTGGTCTCCGGCGGCGACCCGCTCGCCCTCTCCGACGAGCGCATCGGCTGGCTGCTCGAGGCGCTGCGGGCCATTCCCCACGTCGAGATCCTCCGCCTCGCCACTCGCGCACCCGTCGTGAACCCGATGCGGGTGACCGACGCGCTGGCGGCCTTCCTGCGCCGGCTGGCGCCCCTCTTCGTCGTCACCCACTTCAACCACCCCAAGGAGTGCACCGCCGAGGCGCGCGCCGCCTGCGAGCGGCTGGTCGACCACGGCGTCCCGGTCGAGAACCAGACCGTGCTCCTGCGGCGAGTGAACTCGACGGCCCGCACCATCGCCGACCTGAACCACCGGTTGCTGGCCTGGCGGGTGCGTCCCTACTACCTGCACCAGGGCGACCTGGCCGAGGGGACCGGGCACCTTCGAACCCCGCTCGCCACCGGGCTCGAGATCCTCGAGGGCCTGCGCGGCCACACGAGCGGGCTCGCGGTCCCGCACCTGGCCGTGGACCTGCCCGGCGGCGCGGGGAAGGTCACCTTGCAGCCGGGCTGGCTGCTCGGGCCCGGCGACGCGGCGGCGCCGCCGCCTGCCGGGACGAACGGCGGGGTCTCCGCGCCGGGCCGGGCGCGCGGCCACTGGCTCCGTTCCTGGCGAGGGCGCCCGGTCTTCTACCCGGAGCCGTCCGGGATCGATTGCACCTGCCCCTACGACGAGGTCTTCTACGAGGGACCCGCCGCACGCAGGCAAGGAGGAGCCGGGTGATAGCCAGGATCATCGAGGTGCTCGCCGTGTTCACCACGTCGGTGATCTCGGCCATGGGCTACGGAGGCGTGGTGCTCCTCATGGGCATCGAGAGCGCCTGCATCCCGCTCCCGTCCGAGATCATCATGCCCTTCGCCGGGTACCTGGTGTACCAGGGCCAGTTCACGCTGCTCGGCGCCGGGTTCTGGGGCGCGGTGGGCTGCGTGGTCGGGTCGATCCCCGCCTACTACCTGGGCATGTACGGCGGCCGCCCCATCATCGAGAAGTACGGGAAGTACGTGCTGCTCTCGCACCACGAGCTCGACCTCGCCGACCGGCTCTTCGACAAGCACGGAGCGGCGGTGGTCTTCTGGGCGCGGCTCCTGCCGGTCATCCGGACCTTCATCGCCTTCCCGGCGGGCGTGGCGCGGATGAACATGACCAAGTTCGTGGTCTACACCTTCGTCGGCTCGTTCCCGTGGTGCCTGGGGCTCGCCTGGGTGGGGATGAAGCTCGGCGAGAAGTGGAACGACGATCCGCGGCTCAAGGCGGCCTTCCACCGCTTCGACCTGGCCATCGGCGTGGTCATCGTCCTCGCGGTGATCGCCTTCGTGTGGCACAAGCTCCGCTCGGCTCGCGGCCCGGCCGCAGGCGCTTCCGTCCTAGGACCATCCGTGAACGTCGGTCGGGGCGCCGCCCTCCTCCTCGCCGCGGGGCTGCTCGTCGCCGCCCCGGATGCCCGCGCCGTCGAGGTGGTGCGCATCTCGGTGACCCGTTCGGCCGCCGAGGTCGAGGTCTCCGGTCCCGGGCTCGTCGCCGAGCCGCTGCGGGAAGGGGCCGGGACGCGCCCCGTGCCGGGCGGAAAGGCGCGCCTCCGGCTCGACGGCGACGTGCTGCTCCTCGACGGCAAGCCGGTGGACGGGGCCGGGGTCGTGTTCACGGCCAGTGGACCGATCCGGCACGCCGGCCGCGCCCTCTCGGGCGAGGTGGAGGTGCGCCGGGATCCCGGCGGCCTCGGCGTCATCGACGTGCTGCCCATGGAGGCCTACGTGGCGGCCGTCGTCGGGGGGGAGATGCCGCCCTCGTTCCCGCCCGAGGCGCTGAAGGCCCAGGCCGTGGCCGCCCGGACCTTCGCGGTGGGCAAGAAGCTCGAGGCCCGCGAGCAGGCGCTCGACTTCGATCTCGGCTCCACGGTGCTCGACCAGGTCTACAACGGCGCCGGGGGCGCCGATCCCCGCGCCCGCGCCGCCGCCGAGGCCACGGCCGGCGAGGTCCTGGTGAAGGACCACCGGCCCATCGAGGCCTTCTTCCACTCCGCCTGCGGCGGGCGCACCGAGCGCGGCGCCGATGCGCTCGGGCGGGACCTCCCGTACCTCCCGTCGGTGCGCTGCGATCGCTGCCAGGGCTCCCCCTCCTGGCGCTGGACGGCGAGGATCCCGGCGGCCGAGATGGGCACGGCGGCCGGCCTGCGGCGTCCGGCGACCGGCGTCCGGATCGTCCGCACCACCTCCACCGGCCGCGCGGCGCGCGTGGCCGTCGAGGGCGGCGGCGAGAAGGTCGTCCTCGACGGGGTCGAGTTCCGACGGCGGCTCGGCTACGAGCGGCTGCCCTCCCTGGCCTTCTCCGTGCGGGCCTCGGGCGGCGCCTTCGTGTTCTCCGGCCAGGGCAGGGGGCACGGGGCGGGGATGTGCCAGTGGGGCGCGGCGGGCTTCGCCCGGGCCGGCCAGGGGTACCGGGACATCCTCTCCCGCTACTATCCCGGGGCCGAGCTGGTTCGCATGTACTAGGACGGAAGAGCGCCGATGCACGTCTCCGACCTGGACTTCGACCTCCCCGAGGAGCTCATCGCGCAGGAGCCGGTCGAGCCCCGCGACGCCTCCCGGCTGCTCGTGCTCCCGCGCGGGGGCGGCGCGCCTCGCCACCAGCGCTTCGCCGACCTGCCCGACCTGCTCTCCCCGGGCGATCTGCTCGTCCTGAACGACAGCCGGGTGATCCCGGCGCGCCTCCTCGGCCGGAAGGAGAGCGGCGGGCGGATCGAGGTCCTGCTCGTGGAGCCACTGACTGGAGGAGGGCCCGGCGCCCCGGTGCGGTGGCGCGCGATGGCGCAGGCGTCGAAGCCCATCCGGATCGGCGCGCGGCTCGACTTCGACGGCCTGGCGGCCGGGTGGAGGGAGTCGCCGGGGAGGGATTCTACGACGTCCGCTTCGACCTCGACGACGCGGGCCTGGCGGCCGAGCTGGAGCGGGTCGGCCGCGTGCCCCTGCCCCCGTACATCCGCCGGGACCGCGGGCGCCGCCGACCGCGACCGCTACCAGACCGTCGTCGCCCGCGAGCCGGGGAGCGTCGCCGCCCCGACCGCCGGGCTCCACTTCACGCCCGGAGCTCCTGGCGCGCCTCGACGCCCGCGGCATCGAGCGAGCGACCGTGACGCTCCACGTGGGGCCCGGGACCTTCCTGCCGGTGCGGGCCAGCCGCCTCGAGGATCACCGGATGCACGCGGAGCGGTACGACGTCCCGGCAGGCACGGCCGCCGCCTTCGCCGCCGCCCGGGCGCGCGGCGGGCGAGTGGTGGCCGTGGGCACCACCGCCGTCCGGACGCTGGAGAGCGCCGCTTCCGGCGGCGGGCTCCGTCCGGGCCCCGGGCGGACCGAGATCTTCATCCGGCCCGGCCACGTCTTCCAGGCGGTGGACGCCCTGGTGACGAACTTCCACCTTCCTCGCTCCACCCTGCTGGCGCTCGTCTGCGCCTTCGGGGGGACCGCCCCCGTCCTGGAGGCGTACCGGGTGGCCATCCAGGCCCGATATCGCTTCTTCAGCTACGGCGACGCCATGGCGATTCTCTGACCTGGGCGGTCCGTTCGGTGAAGCGTCCGGCTGTCTGGTTAAGATAGCCGGGCGGAGCGCCGCACCGATGAACCACGTCGCCCTCAACCTCGAACCCCAGCAGTTCCTCACCGGCTGGAGACCGGAGGCGGGAGCCCTGTTCCTGCCCGCACTCTCCGACTCCCGGGTGGGCGAGCAGGTGGTGGTGCGGATCGGGCTCTTCGGCCAGGCGGTCCGGGCGACGGTCTACGGGAAGGTGGCCATGGTGCGTCGCATCGGGCGCCCCTCGCTCCCGCCCGGGGTCGAGGTCTACCTCGATCCCGCCAGCGTTCCCGCCGCGCGGTACCTGGCGCTCGTGGCCAGCGGGGAGCCGGTCACGTTCCAGGTCCGGGCGCCCCGCTACGCGGTGGAGCGGAGGGTCCACGTGTCCACCGGGCGCTCCAGGGTGGAGGCCCGGACGATCACGCTCTCCGAGGGGGGCTGCTGCATCGCCTGGCCGGGCTCCGATCCCCCGACCCCCGGGGAGGCCCTGGTCCTCCGCCTCGACTCGGGTTTCCTCGCGCCCTCCGCCGAGGCGGTCGTGTGCTGGAACTCGAACGGCGCCCCGGACAAGCTGATTGGGGTGCGGATCGTGTCGGAAGGCCGGGGAGGCCGGGCCTGGCGGGCGCTGGTCGCCGACGCCTCCCGGTCGCGCGCCCGGACGGTCTGACGGGAGACGCCCACCGGGGCGCCCCTTGACACCACCCGCTCCCCGGGCGAAACGGGGCCGTGATCCGCTACCACCTGCTCGCCGAGGACGGGGCCGCGCGCCGCGGCCGCCTCGAGACCCCGCGCGGCGTCCTCGAGACGCCGGTCTTCATGCCCGTGGGCACTGCCGGGAGCGTGAAGACCCTCTCGCCGCGCGACCTCGAGGAGCTCGGCGCCGGGATCATCCTCGGCAACACCTACCACCTGTACCTTCGCCCCGGGCACGAGCGGGTGCGGCGGCTCGGAGGGCTGCACCGCTTCATCTCCTGGAACGGGGCCATGCTCACCGACTCGGGCGGCTTCCAGGTCTACAGCCTCCAGGGCGCCGGCAAGGAGTCGCTCGTCCGCATCGCCGAGGACGGCGTGACCTTCCGCAGCCACCTCGACGGCTCCCGCCACTTCCTGTCGCCGGAGAGGTCGATCGGCATCCAGATCGACCTCGGCGCCGACGTGATCATGGCCTTCGACGAGTGCCCGCCCTCGAAGGCGGAGCGGCGCTACCACGAGGACTCGCTGGCCCGCACGCAGCGCTGGCTGGTCCGGTCGCGCGACGCCTGGCTCGCAGCCGAGCCCCCCTACGGGGAGCGCCCGGCGCTCTTCGGCATCGCCCAGGGCGGGCTCTTCCCGGACCTCCGCCGGCGGGCCATCGAGGACGCCGCGGCCCTGGACCTCCCCGGCTACGCCCTGGGCGGCTACGCCGTCGGGGAGGAGCCCGAGGAGATGTGGGAGGGGGTGGCCCGCCACGCCCCGGAGCTGCCCCGGGAGAAGCCCCGGTACCTGATGGGCGTGGGCACCCCGGAGGACCTCCTCGCCGGCATCGCGGCGGGCGTCGACATGTTCGACTGCGTCCTCCCCACCCGGACCGCCCGCAACGGGCTGCTCTTCACGAGCCGGGGCCGGCTGAACGTGAAGAACGCGCGGTTCGCCGACGACGAGGGGCCGCTCGACCCGGGATGCACCTGCTACACCTGCCGGACCTTCAGCCGGGCCTACCTGCGCCACCTCTTCCGGGCCGGCGAGATCCTGGCCCTTCACCTGAACACCGTGCACAACGTCCACCACTACCTCCGGCTGATGGAGGGGGCCCGGGAGGCCATCGTGGCGGGGCGGTTCGACGCCTTCCGCCGGGATCGGCTCGAGGCGTACCGGCGCGGGCTCGACGGGTAGGGGCAGGCGGGGCCGCGGGGCGCCCTCCGCACCGTTTCGGGGTTGCTTGCCGGGACAAAATGTGGCTAAAACACGACGCTTTTTCCAATGACCGGAGCATTCATGCATTCGATCCTCACGGCCTTCCTGGCGCAGACCGCGCCGGACGCGCCGAACCCCCTGATGCAGCTCGTCCCCTTCGTCCTCATCGCCGTGGTCTTCTACCTGGTGTTCTTCCGACCCCAGCAGAAGCAGGCGAAGAAGCACCAGCAGTTCGTGGCCGAGCTGCAGAAGGGCGCGGAAGTCGTCACGCAGGGCGGCATCATCGGGAAGGTGTTCCAGGTCGACGACAAGACCGTCACCCTCGACCTCGGGGGTGGCAACAAGGTGCGCTTCGTGAAGGGGCAGGTCGCCGGGGCGTGGTCCGACGCGACGGGTTCCTCGGAGAAGGACGCCAAGGAGAAGAAGTAGATGGAGCGCACCTGGTTCTGGCGGCTGGGGCTCGTCCTCGCCGTCCTCTTCTGGTCGGTCTGGCAGCTGGTGCCGACCTGGCACTACTTCGCCCTCCCGCCGTCCGAGCGGAACGGCGCCGCCTACGACGAGTCGGTCCCGAAGTGGGCGCCGGACGCGAAGAAGCACCTCAACCTCGGCCTCGACCTGCAGGGCGGCATCCTGCTGGCCATGGGCGTCGACGTCGACCGCGCCGTGAAGGCGAAGGTGGTCCGGCGCGCCGACGAGGTCGCCGACTTCCTGCGCGGCAAGAACGTGCCGCTGACCTCGGCCGGCCCGTCCGCCGACGGGGCCCGCGTGGAGGTCCGCTCCACCGACCCCAAGCAGGTCGAGCAGGTGGTCATGGACTTCTACGGCGCCGAGATGTCGGCGCCGTCGGGCGCGCCCGAAGGGGCCGTCTGGTTCGCCTTCCGCCCCGAGGTCATCAAGAACTTCCGGGAGAAGGCCGTCGAGCAGGCGGAGAAGACCATCCGCAACCGCGTCGACAAGTGGGGCGTCACCGA
This sequence comes from uncultured delta proteobacterium, assembly GCA_963766715.1. GTDB lineage: Bacteria > Myxococcota > Myxococcia > Myxococcales > Anaeromyxobacteraceae > CAIOAK01. The sequence goes on along the minus strand of CAVYBH010000013.1, from coordinate 25,648 downwards.
GCCGGACATCAAGCGCAAGCAGAACGCGCAGATCCAGATCCAGCTCCCCGGCTTCAAGGATCCGGGCAAGGCCAAGGAACTGCTCGGCCGCACCGCCCAGCTCGAGTTCAAGATCGTCGACGACGACTCCGCCGCGCTCGACGCCATCCGCACCGAGCTCCCGGTCTGCCCGCAGGGTCCCGACACCGGGATCGCCCTGCCGCTGCCCGCGACCGGTTGCTGGTTCGTGGAGCGGGTGGATCTCCCCACCGGCGTCCAGCGACAGGCCACCTACGTGGTGGCCGGCAAGCGCACCGAGCTCGAGGCCGCCATCGAGAAGGTGCTCCGGCCCCGGATCGCCCGGGAGCAGGACATCGGCATCGGAGAGGTGAACGTCGGGCAGGGGCTCGTGAAGGAGCGCTACTACCGGACCTACCTGCTCCGCGGGAAGACCGAGCTGACCGGCGACTACATCTCCGACGCCCGCCCCTCGGTGGACAACTCCAAGGGCGGCGGCGAGCCGGTGGTCGCGTTCACCATGTCGGCCGAGGGCGGCCGCCTCATGGACCGGCTCACGACCGAGAACCTGGGCCGGCGCATGGCCATCGTGCTCGACTCCAAGGTGGAGAGCGCCCCGTACATCCAGGGCAAGATCTCCACCAACGGGCAGATCACGCTCGGCTCCGGGCGCAACTACCAGGAGAAGTACCAGGAAGCCAACGACATCTCCCTCGTCCTCAAGGCCGGCGCGCTGCCGGCCCCGGTGACCATCTTCGAGGAGCGCAGCGTCGGCGCCACCCTCGGGCCCGAGCTGGTGCGCAAGGGCACCATCGCCGCGCTGGTCGGCCTGGGCGCGGTCATGCTCTTCATGCTCCTCTACTACCGGATGAGCGGCGTCATCGCCGACGTCGCGCTGGTGGAGAACGCGCTGCTCGTCCTCGCCATCATGTCGCTGCTCGGCTCCACGCTGACGCTGCCCGGCATCGCCGGATTCGTGCTCACCCTGGGCATGGCGGTCGACGCCAACGTCCTCATCAACGAGCGCATCCGGGAAGAGCTGCGCGCCGGCAAGACCGTGAGGCAGGCCGTCGACCAGGGCTACGACAAGGTGTTCTGGACCATCGTCGACAGCCACGTCACCGCGCTGGTCGCCGCGGTGGTGCTCATGCAGTACGGCTCGGGCCCGGTCCGCGGGTTCGCCGTCACCCTGATCATCGGCCTGCTGGCGTCGATGTTCACCTCCATCGTCGTGACCCGCGTGATCGTCGACTGGACCACGCGCCACGACAACGCCCGGCTGAGCGTCTGATGCAATTCAAGACCTTCGACATCGTCCCGCACGGGACCAAGTTCGACTTCGTCGGGAAGCGGAAGATCGCGCTCATCCTGTCGACCCTCGTCAACCTGGCCGTCATCCTCTGGTCGCTTCCGCAGATCCACGGCCTGGACTACGGCGTGGACTTCGCCGGCGGCACCGAGATGCAGGTGAAGTTCGACAAGGCCGTCGACCCGGGCGCGATCCGCAAGGACATCGAGGCGATCGGCTTCCGCGACGCCGTGGTCCAGACCTACGGACCCGAGAGCGAGCACGGATACCTCGTGCGGGTGGGGCGCGTGGCGCTCCTCACGCCCGAGGACGCCGCCCGCATCATCGCCGCCGTGAAGGCGAAGTTCCCGGTGGTGGGCACGCCGGCCTTCAGCCCCGAGGTGGGCGACAAGATCGACTTCGAGTTCCAGGTGACCCCGAGCGCCACCGAGTTGCAGGCGGTGGTCGAGGGGGCCGGCGTCAAGGTCCGCGAGATCCGGGAGGAGGCGGGCCTCACCGCCGGCACCCGCTCGCTGGCGGTCCTCACCCAGGGCATCCAGGACCGGCTCGAGAAGGAGCTGAACGCCAAGTTCGCCGACGCCAAGCCGCAGGTGCTCCGCGTCGAGTACGTGGGCCCGGCCGTGGGGCGCGAGCTCCGCAACCAGGGCTTCAAGGCCATCCTCTACGCCATGGCCCTGATCGTGATCTACGTCGGCCTGCGCTTCGACTTCCGGTTCTCGCCCGGCGTCATCATCGCCATCCTTCACGACGCCATCATCACGCTGGGGTACTTCGCCTTCACCGGACGGGAGTTCAACCTGACCTCGGTGGCGGTCATCCTCACCGTGGTCGGCTACTCGGTGAACGACACGGTGGTGGTCTACGACCGGATCCGCGAGAACCAGGGGAAGCTGAAGGGCAAGAAGCTCGGCGACATCGTGAACATCTCGATCAACGAGACCCTGGGGCGCACCATCCTCACCTCGTTCGCGACCGCCCTCTCGCTCGTCGGCCTCCTCATCTTCGGGGTGGGCACCATCTTCGACTTCGCGATGGCGATGCTCATCGGCATCGTGTCGGGCACCTACTCGACCTGGTTCATCGCCGCTCCGATGACCATCTGGCTCGAGGAGCGCGCCGAGGCGAAGCGGCGCGCGACGCCCGCCCGGGCGGCGTAGATTACAGTTGCCTCATTCGGCAGGGGGTCCGGCGCGAGCCGGGCCCCCTGTCCCTTTTTCGAGGTACAACCAAGGGGTTCCCACTAAAAAGTCCGCTCCCTCTGGGCGCGCCGTTCCTGGGGAGGGGCATGCCATGATGCGGCACCCCGGGAGACGAGGCGGAAAGGGCGGGAGTTTCAAGCGTGGATCTGCTGTCGAGCGCCATCGCGGGAGTCTCCATCCTGGTGGCCATCGCCTATGCCGTCCGGCACGTGACGCAATCGGCGCCGGCGCCAGGCGCGCGACGCCCAGGTGCTCCGGGAGAAGACCGAGGCGAACCTCCACATCCCCCGGTCGCTGCACCCGGTCATCGACACGGACATCTGCATCGGATCCCTCTCCTGCCTGAAGGCCTGTCCGGAGGGGGACATCCTGGGCATCGTGAAGGGGGCGGCGAGCCTGGTGCACGCCGACCACTGCATCGGCCACGGGCGCTGCGCCGCCGAGTGCCCGGTCCAGGCGATCAAGCTCGTCATGGGCACCTCGGAGCGAGGCATCGACCTCCCCGAGATCGACGAGTTCTTCGAGTCGAGCAAGCCGGGCGTGCACGTCGTCGGCGAGCTGGGGGGCATGGGCCTGCTGCGGAACGCGGTGCGGCAGGGGCTCCAGGCCGCCGAGCGGATCGACGCCATCCTGCCGAAGGGATCGGCCGGTCGCCGCGGTCCGGACGGCCCGGTGGACGTGGTCATCGTGGGGGCCGGCGCGGCCGGGCTGGCCGCGGCCTGTGCGCTCCAGGAGGCCGGGCGCAGCCACCGCATCCTCGAGCAGGGGACCTGGGGCGGCACCATGTTCCACTACCCCCGCCGCAAGGTGGTGATGACCGAGCCGGCCACCATCCCGGGATTCGGGAAGATCGGCAAGAACGTCATCACCAAGGAGGAGCTGCTCGAGACCTGGGGAAAGGCGCTCCAGAAGAACGACGTGAAGGTCGAGGAAGGGGTCCAGGTCGTCGGGATCGCCGGCGAGGATGGCGCCTTCTCGGTTCACACCTCCAAGGGGCTCATCGAGTGCCGCAAGGTCATCCTCGCCATCGGCCGGCGGGGCACGCCGCGGCGCATGGGCGTCCCCGGCGAGGATCTGGAGAAGGTGACGTACGGGTTCACCGACGCCGAGCAGTACGCCGGGCGGAGGGTCCTGGTGGTGGGAGGGGGCGACTCGGCGCTCGAGGCCGCCATCCAGATCGCCGAGCTGGGCACGGCCGAGGTGGTGCTGTCGTACCGCGGCGCCGAGCTGGGGCGGGCCCGGGAGGCCAACCGGAAGCGGCTCCAGGAGCTCTCGGACAGCGGCCAGCTCACCCTCCTGCTCGCATCGCAGGTGAAGTACGTCACGCCGTCGGAGGTCCGCATCGAGTGGGAGGGCAAGGAGATGCGCCTTCCCAACGACGACATCATCGTCAACATCGGCGGCGAGCCCCCCACCGAGTTCCTCAAGAAGGCCGGCGTGGAGATGCGCCGGTACCACGGCGAGAAGCTCGGGGCGCGCATCGGCGGAGAGGACCGCCTGAGCGACCAGGAGCTCGCCGACCGCAAGCGGCTCCGGCGGACGCTGCTCCTCTACGGGTGCCTGGGGGCGGTCATCGTCGCCTACCTCGCCTACAGGGGCTGGGACTACTACCAGCTCTCCCCGACGGCCCGCCTGCGGTCGCCGATGAACAAGGCCTTCAAGCCGGCCGGCTCCTGGGGACACGGCGTGGGGATCGTGGCGACGGCGTTCATGCTCTCCAACTTCCTCTACCCGGTCCGGAAGCGGACCCGGGCCCTCACCGGGCTGTGGGACATCCGCGACTGGCTCAACTTCCACGTCTTCGTGGGCTTCATGAGCCCGCTCGTCATCGCCTTCCACGCCGCCTTCCGCTCGAACAACGTCCTCGCCACCGCCACGGCGAGCGCCCTGGGGGTGGTCGTGGCCACCGGCCTCATCGGGCGCTTCATCTACGGCCTCGTCCCGTCCGTGGCCGGGCACGCCGAGGAGCTCGAGCTCATCGCGGCGCGCTTCGAGCGGCTGCGGTCGCAGCTCGAGCCCGTCCTGGAAGGGGCCCGGGACAGGGCCCGGCTGGACCGCCTCATCCAGTCGGCCTCCGGCGAGGTGCCTCCGGGATCCCTCGTGGCCGCCATCGTGCGCGAGCCCTTGTCCGGCGCCCGCCTGCGGCTCCGCCTCTGGGCGGTGCGAGGCCTCTTCGGCTCGGCGGCCTACCACCAGCGCTTCAAGATCTCGGTCCTCCGGCTCCGCCGCCTCCGGTTCCAGATTCGCCTTCTACGGCGGCCTGCGCGGACTCCTGCGGAACTGGCGGGTGTTCCACGCCTCCCTCGCGGCCTTCCTCGTCGTCGCCATTGCGGTGCACATCGGCGTCTCGCTCTACCTCGGCTACGGACTCCTATGAGATCACGACTCGGCCGGGCCGCCATCGGCTCGCTCCTCGCCCCGGTGGCCCTCTTCCTCGCTGCGCTCTCCGCCTTCCCGGCGCGCGCCGATCTGGTGTCGCCGGGTGAGCTGTCCCGGGCCCACGAGAAGCTCGAGGGGCTCCAGAACTGCACGAAATGCCACACCGCGGGGCAGAAGCTCTCGCCGGAGAAGTGCCTGGAATGCCACAAGGAGCTCCGCGCCGGCATCGCGGCGGGCAAGGGCTTCCACGGGCGCCTCCAGGAGCGGGACTGCACCGCCTGTCACCACGAGCACCAGGGGAGGGGCTACGCGATCGTCGACTGGGGGGACGCGGGGCAGAAGTCCTTCGACCACCAGAAGACCGGGTGGGCGCTCTCGGGCAAGCACGCCAAGGCGAAGTGCGCCGATTGCCACGACCCGCGCCGCATCACCGACGGGGCCGTGAAGGAGGCCGTCGCGAAGGGGCGGAAGACCATGCTGGGCATGCCGGTCGCCTGCGCCGGCTGCCACTTCGACGAGCACCGCGGCCAGGTCGGGACCGACTGCGCGAAGTGCCACGACGCCGCGGCCTGGAAGCCGGCCACCAAGGGCTTCGATCACGCCAGGACCCGGTACCCGCTCACCGGGCTGCACGCGAAGGTCCCCTGCGCCAAGTGCCACGTGCCGATCACCGACCCCGAGGGCAAGCACGACTTCCCGCAGGCGGTCTCGCCCACCTACGCGAAGTTGAAGCCCCTCCCGTTCGCCGCCTGCACCGATTGCCACAAGGACCCGCACCAGAACCGCTTCGGTCCGCTCTGCGCGACCTGCCACGTCATCGACGGCTGGAAGGTGGTCAAGCCGCAGGGCGAGGCGGCGAGCTTCCACGACAAGACCCGCTACCCGCTGCGCGGCGCTCACGTGCAGGTGGCCTGCAAGGCCTGTCACGGACCGTTCGAGGGACAGGTGAGGGCCAGGTACAAGGAGATGTCCTTCGCGGCCTGCACCGACTGCCACCTCGACGCCCACGTCGGCCAGCTGGGCAAGAAGGGGACGCCGCAGGCGGCCTGCGACCGGTGCCACGCCGTCCAGGGCTGGGTCCCGGTCCGGTTCGACCTGGCCGAGCACCAGAAGTCGAAGTACCCGCTCGAGGGGGCGCACCTGGCGGTCGCCTGCGACCGGTGCCACGTGAAGGATCCCAAGCTCGCGGAGCGTGTCCCCGCGGCGGTCCGCGCCGAGGCGAGGCGGGAACGGCGCCCGGTGAAGGTGAGCGAGTTCACCATCGAGAAGAAGGTGGAGGCGAAGAAGTGCACCGCCTGCCACCGGGACGTCCACCAGGGGCAGTTCGAGAAGCGCATGGCGCAGGGCGGCTGCACGGCCTGTCACGACCAGGCCAGCTTCACGAAGACGAAGTTCGACCACGCCGTCGACACGAAATTCCGCCTCGACGGGAAGCACGGCAAGACCGCCTGCGCCTCCTGCCACGCGACGGCGGCCGCCAAGGACGGGAAGCCCTTCGTGAAGTACGCGGGGGCCCCGACCGCCTGCGCGAAGTGCCACGCCGATCCCCACGCCGGCCAGTTCGCGGTGAAGAAGGTCACCGAGTGCGCCCAGTGCCACGGGGTGGACGACTGGAAGAAGCTCAAGTTCGTCCACGCCGAGCCGTTCACGACCTACGCCCTGACCGGGAAGCACGCCAAGCTGGCCTGCGACAAGTGCCATCCGGTCGCCAAGGTCGGGAAGCTCGACATCAAGCGCTACAAGCCGGTTCCGCGTGACTGCCAGGGATGCCACGCCGACTTCCACAAGGGCGCCTTCCGGGGGTACGAGCCGTGACGACCATCGCCACCGCAGCGGTCTTCCTCCTCCTGGCCGCGGCGCCCCAGTCGCAGGCGCCGGCCCCCGAGCCGGCGGCGAAGGCGTCGGCCGCGCACGGCCCCGGGGACACCAAGTGCTCGGCCTGCCATACGCCCGAGGGGTGGGGCGACGTGAAGTTCATCCACGAGCGCACCGGGTTCCCGCTCACCGGGAAGCACCTCCAGGTGACCTGCCGCAAGTGCCATGTCGGCGACTTCAAGGAGCCGCTCGGTCGCGCCTGCTCGGCCTGCCACCGGGACGTCCACGGCGGGTACGCGGGCGTCCAGTGCGCCTCCTGCCACGACACCGAGGGATGGAAGTCCCGGTTCGATGCCGATGCGCACCGCCGCACCAACTTCCCGCTGCAGGGGCGCCATGCGCTGCTTCCCTGCGAGCAGTGCCACGGCGACCGGCGCGACCGCGCCTTCGCCCGTCCCACGGTGGCCTGCTGGGAATGCCACCAGGCCGATCTGCAGACCGCCGGCGTCAAGGGGACGGACCACGCCGCCTTTCCCGGCTACCCGCAGCTCGCCTGCCTGGGCTGCCACGGTTTCTGGCGCTGGAGCCCCGCCACCTTCGGCGGCCACGGATCGTGCTTCCCCATCGACTCGGGCAACCACGCCGGGATCCCCTGCTCCCGGTGCCACGTGACGCTGCCGCAGCCGCTCCAGATCGGCTCCTGCTCCAGCGTGCCGTATCCCGCCTGCACGCGCTGCCACTCCTGCAGCACGGTCCAGCCCCAGCACACCAGCGTCCCGGGCTTCTCCTGCGTCAACCTGGACCAGCGCTGCTACGAGTGCCACCCGCGAGGAACGGTGGGTGACGCCGGCGGGAACAGCATCCGGCCGCTCCGGAAGGTGAAGCCATGAGCGCGCTCTCCGTCCTGGCCTTGCTGCTCGCGGCCTCGCCCGTGGCCCAGGCCGAGCCTCCGCCGCAGGCGCCGCCCACCACGCCGTCCGCGGCAACCGCGCAGGGCGCCCCCGCTCCCACGGTGGCGCGGCGGGTCGAGGGAAAGGTGACCTTCGCGACGGCGAGCGCCGGCTACATCGACGCCGGGGCCCTCGAGGGCGTGGGCGTCGGCCAGGTCATCCGCCTGAGCCGCGCCGGCCAGCCGTCCGGGACCTGCACGGTGCGGGAGACCGCCGACCACTCGGCGACCTGCGTCGGCACCGGGATCCGTTCCGGCGACCGATTCGTCGTGGACACCACCATCCCCGGGGCCCCCGCCGTGGCCACGATGCCTCCCATCCCGACCGACGAGGAGCAGGCGGCGCGTCTCGCCCAGGTGACCGGCACTCCGGTCGCCCTCGTCGAGGCCAAGGTGCAGCCGCGAGCCGTGTCGATCGGCCAGCTTCCGCGGATCCAGGGCGACCTGGGCTACGCGGTGTGGCTGGCGAGCCCCGGAGGTCCTGGCGACTCGCAGCGGCTCCAGCTCGACGTCCAGGTGAACGGACTCGATGCCTTCGCCGGGTTCAAGGTCTTCGCGGACGCCCGGCTCATGCAGTGGACCCAGCGCGATGCCACCTACGTTCCCGGGTCGTCGACCCAGCTCCTCGTCTACGACCTCGAGCTCGCCCAGCGCGATCCGAACCGCAAGTGGAGCGCCGCGTTCGGCCGGGTCCAGCCCTGGTTCGTCCCGGGCTCGTCCGTGTTCGACGGCGCCCAGGGCGGCATCCGGCTGGGCCGGAACGAGATCGGCGTCTTCGGCGGCCTGGTGCCCGACCCGTGGACCACCGAGCCCACCACCAACCGGTACACCGGCGGCCTCTACGGCAACTTCGAGGCCCCCATCGGTTCGACCCTGCTCACCGGGAGCGCCCGCCTGGCCGTGGTCCAGAACCCGGCGGTGGAGCGCCACTACGAGGGGGAGCTGCTGCTCAACTACTGGGCGGGCGGCATCTTCAGCGCGAGCGGAGACCTCCGGATGGGGTTCGGCGACGTTCGGGCCCCGGCCTACATCGACGCGGCCCGGCTCTCGCTCACCGTCCGGCCCGATCCCATCGTCTGGCTCTCGGCCGGGTTCTCCTACTGGGGCCTGCTCCTGCCCGAGAACGAGCCCATCGCGACCTACCCGGGACCGTCGCGACGCGCCGACGGGAGCGCCGGCGTCGACGCGCTTCCCTGGCTGCGGATCGCCGCCCTGGGCGGCTGGGTCGACGACCTGACCTCCTTCGTGTCCCACTCGTACGTCGGTCCGGAGGTCACCTTCACGAAGGTCCTGGCCGGCCTCTCCTTCGGGTACCTGAAGGACTTCGGCTGGGTGGACGGACAGAGCGCCTGGGGGCAGGTGGCGTGGGCGCCTACGCCCGACACCCGGCTCACCGGGAGGCTCTCCTGGTTCCAGACCACCGAGACCATCGGCGGCGTCACCTCGGCCGCGGCGCTGGACGAGCTCGGCATCACCGTGAACGCCACGGTGGGGCTCACGAACTGGCTCTCGCTCCGGGCGTCGGTGATGGTCCGGACGGGGCTCGAGAGCGGGGAGGCGTCGATCCCCTTCGGGACCGCGTCGAACCTGTTCCTCGTCGGAACGTACTAGCGGGCGTCGGGCTGCGTCGCCCCGTGACGCTGCCAGTCGCCCACGGCGGCGCCGGCGCCGCACAGGACGAGGTTGAGCCCGAGGGCCACCGCCACGACGGCGGCGTGCCCGGCGAGGCCGAGACCCCCTGCGCCGGGCTCGGGCGTCGCGGCGGCGACGTCGTGGACCACCCAGAGAATCGCCGCCGGCAGGGCCAGGAAGATCCCCGCCCGGAGGTTGTCCCGGGGCGCGAGCCGGGCGGCCAGGAAGGCCGCCCCGGCCGACACGGCCATCTGGAGCACCATCCCGCCCCAGAAGGTCGCCTCGCCGCGAGCCAGGATCGGCGTGAGCGCGATGATCGCGCCGTCGACCGAGACCAGCAGCGCCAGGGCCAGCCCGACGGCCGTCCTCACTTGCCCTTCGAGAACTCCGCCATGAACCCGGCGAGCGCGTCCACCCACTCGTACGGCACGGCGTTGTAGGTCGAGACGCGGATGCCGCCCACCGAGCGGTGACCCTTCAGTCCCACCATGCCGAGCTTCTTGGCCTCGGAGACGAACTGCTCCTCGAGCGCCTCGGTGGGGAGACGGAAGACCACGTTCATGACCGAGCGGCTCTCCCGCTCGACCGGCGACCGGTAGAACGAGGAGTTGCCGTCGATGGCGCCGTAGAGCCGCGCCGCCTTCTTGCGGTTCATGGCTTCCATGGCGGGGAGTCCGCCCAGCCCCTTCAGCCAGGCGAGCACGTTCCGGACCATGTAGACGCCGAAGGTCGGCGGCGTGTTGTAGAGGGACTTGTTCTCGGCGTGGGTCCGGAACTGGAAGATCTTGGGGATGTCCTTGCGCCCCTTCTCGATCAGGTCCTTCGAGACGATGGCCACCACGATGCCCGACGGGCCGATGTTCTTCTGGGCCCCGGCGTAGACGATCCCGAATCGCGAGACGTCGATGGGACGCCAGAGGAAGTCGCTCGACATGTCGGCGACGAGGGGGACGGCGCCGGTGTCCGGGAACGCGCGCGCCGGTTCCACGTTGAACTCGATCCCGTGGATGGTCTCGTTCGAGGTGAGGTGCAGGTAGGACGCGCCCGGGTCCACCTTCACCTCGGAGGGCGCCGGGACGCGGACGTAGCTCTTCTCCTTGCCGTCGCCCGTCCCGGTCGTCTGGGTGGAGACGCTCGAGCCGAGCAGCGCGGCGACGACCTTGGCCTCCCCGACCGCCTTCTCGCCCCAGGCGCCGGTGACCAGGTACTGCGCCGCCTTGCCCTTCTCCATGAGGTTCATGGGGATCTGCGCGAAGAGGGCGGACGCGCCGCCCTGCAGGAAGAGGATCTCGTGCGTGGCGGGCACGCCGAGCAGCTCCCGCAGGAGGGAGAGGGCCTCGTCGTGGACCGCCTCGTACTCCTTGCCGCGGTGGCTGTGCTCCATGACCGACATGCCGCTTCCGGCGAGGTCGAGGAGCTCCTCGCGCGCCCGCTCCAGGGCGGGGAGGGGAAGGGCGGCGGGACCGGCGTTGAAGTTCATCTTGCGGGCCATGGAGTTCCTCCGTTCGTCGAGATGGCGGGGATTCGCTTCGGCGCGGTCACTTCGCCGGGGGGGCCATCGGGGCCGGCGCACCCGGCGCCGCGCTGCGCTGCCGCAGCTCGGCGATGGCGTTGCCGGCCTGGGCGGCGAAGCGCCCCGACTTGTCGTTGGCGATGACCTTGAGCCAGGTGTCCTCGGCCCGCTTGTAGTCCTTGAGGTCGTAGGCGTAGACGACACCGGCGTTGAAGAGGCTCTGCATGTGCGTCGGAGCGACCTGGTTCGCCTTCAGGAAGTTGGCGACCGCCTTGTCGTACTGGCCAATCTCCCGGTACATGACGCCCTGGTCGGTGAGGACGTCGGGGTTCTTGGGGTCGAGCGCCAGGGCGTTCGAGTAGGCGTCGATGGCCGCCTGGTGCTGGTGGCTGTCGAAGTAGTCGTTCCCGAGCGAGATCCAGGCCTGGACGTCCTTGGGATTCTGGGCCACGAGCTGCTTGGCGACGGCGATGCGCTGCTCCGGGCCAGGCGCGCCGGGCATTCCTCCGCCGGGCGGCATGGCGGGGGGCGGCATGCCCTGCTGCGGCGGGAGGGTAGGTACACCTCCCACAGGCGGGGCGACGGGCGCGGCCACGACCGGCTCGTTCTTCTTGCATCCGGAGATGGCGAGGGCGACTGCGACGGCGACGAGGATTCGGCTCAAGGTGATGCCTCCTGGGACGACCCGCGCGGTACCCGCCGGGCACGCGCGGCAGTCTAGCCTGCCGGCTGCCGGATTCAAGGTGGGCGAGGGGCGCGACGACCGCGTGGGTCGAGCCCCGGATGGCCCGGGGGCGGGCCTCCCTTGCAGGGGAGAATGGCCGGGTTCCCGGAGGAAAACCCGAATGCCGAAGCTTCGCACCGCCGCCGCCGTGGCCTGCCTTCTCGCCCAGGCCGCCTGCTCCTGGATCACCGTGGCCAGGCCGCCGCAGGGGCCGGTGGAGAAGAACGAGAAGCTCGCGTGCACGACGTCGGTGGCGGCGCCGGTCGCGGACACCGTGGTCGGGTCCGCCGCGCTGGTGCTCGGCGGCGCCGGAGTCGGGATCGGAGCCGCCGCCCTGAGCGGGTGCGACTGGACCACCTGCTGGATCCAGGAGCCCGTCGCCATCAGCTACCTCGCGCTCGGGATCGTTCTCGTCGGCGTGGCCGTGATGGACGCCTTCTCGGCCGCCCACGGGTACACCGAGACCGCCGTGTGCCGGGACCTCGAGCAGGCGCAGCTGGCCTGCGTGAGCGGCGTCGAGGCGTCCTGCGCCGTGCTCAAGGCGTCGCGGTAGGGATGGAGCGGCCTCGCCTCTCCGGTGGGAGGGGAGCGAGTGAGGCGCCCGGGAATCGAACCCGGAACCACCGGCTTAAAAGGCCGATGCTCTGCCAGTTGAGCTAGCGCCTCGTATCGTTTCGTTGCCCTGCTTGCGTTTGCATCGCTTCATACCATGACATTTCGGGCGGTTCCGCGGGTAACGCCGAGACCGCCGCACTCGCCCTGGCGCGGACTGCCTGCTTGCCGGGCCCAGGACGGCGTCTATAACCCGAACTGCAAGGTGACGGTGTCGTTCCAGTTCGGCGTGTCCAGGAGGGACGGGCGATGCGAGTTGGACGCTTCCGGGTGGCGCTCCTCGCGGCCTCTCTCGCACTGGGCTGCGGCGGTGGCGACTCCGGAGGTGGGAACCCGCCGCCGGGGGCCCCGGAGATCGCGTGGTTCCTGGCCACGCCTTCGACGACCGTCTCAGGCCAGGCATCCACGCTGGATTGGAGCGTGGCTGGCGCGACGGTCATGTCCATCGACCAGGGCGTGGGAACGGTTTCGGGGCTGAGCGTGATCGTCAATCCCACGGCAACCACGACCTACACCCTGACCGCGACGAACCCGGCAGGGATCGCCACCGCCGAGACGACCGTGACGGTTGTGAACGATCCCACGACGCCGTGAGAGGTTCCACGGGCGTGCTCACGCGGCTAGCTGGCCGGGGGCGAAGGGTCCTGGACGGTTCCCGCGGGGTCGAACAGCTCGGCAGTCGCGAGCGACGGGTTCCCGGCCGTGACGAGCACCTTGCCGCCGGAGAGGAGCGTCGCCGTGTGCATCGCGCGCGCCTGCACCAGGTTCCCGGTGGGTGCGTACGCTCCGATCACGGGATCGTACAGCTCCGCGGATCCGAGGGAGACGCCGCCGCTCATCGTCCCGCCTCCCGCGACCAGCACCCGGCCGCTGGGCAAGAGCGTCGCCGTGTGGCGGTTCCTCGCGTTCTGCAGGCTCCCGGTCGGCGTGAAGGTGCCGGTCGCGGGATCGTAGAGCTCGGAGGTCGCCAGGTCGCGGCTCGAGGGGCCGAACCCTCCGGTGACGAGCACCTTGCCGGTCAGGAGGAGGGTCGCCGTGTGGTAGGTCCGCGCCTGGTTCAACGTCCCCGTCGCGGTGAACGTTCCCGTGGCCGGGTCGTACAGCTCCGCCGAGGCCGAGGACCCCGCCGTCACTCGAGCTCCCCCCGGCGATGAGGACCCTCCCGTCCGGCAGCAAGGTCGCGGTGTGATCGCGGCGCGCCGTCGTGAGGCTGCCCGTGGCGGTGAACGTCCCGGTGGATGGGTCGTAGAGTTCCGCGCTCGCGAGGGGCTCGAGGGGAGAGCTGCTCGAGGGTCCGACCCCCGCGACGATGAGCACCTTGCCGCCGGGCAGCAGCGTCGCCGAGTGCCCGCTGCGCGCTCCCGACAGGCTCCCGGTGGCCTCGAACGTCCCCGTGGCCGGGTCGTAGAGTTCCGCGCTCTCGAGGACCGGCCCTTCCCCGGTTCCTGCAGCGATCAGGACCTTGCCGCCGGGCAGGAGCGTCGCTGTGTGCGCGGCCCTCGCCGTCAGCAGGCTCCCGGTCGCGGAGAACGTACCCGCGGCAGGGTCGTAGACCTCCGCGCTGGCGAGATGGGCAGGCGACAGGATTCCCATCCCCGCCGCGACGAGCACCTTGCCGCCGGGGAGGACCGTCGCGGAATGCAGGACGCGCGCGGTCGCCAGGCTCCCCGTGGCCGCGAAGGTGCCTCCCGCGGGCATCGTGAAGGTGGATTCCCCGCAGGCAGCCGCCAGCGACGCGAGAGCGGAGGCGAGGAGGCGCGGTGGGTCTTCATCGGCATCCGGTCAGGGTAGCACCGGAGCCGGATCCCGGGGCACGGGACCGGAAGGTCGGGCCGGTCCGGCGCGCGGCCGCTGCAGGCCGCGCCGAGGGCGCCTCGATCGCGAGGAGCGTCGTGGCTCCCGCTCGGCATGGCGGTCGCAAGTGTGGCCGGCTCCACGTCCGAGGAGGTTCACTTGTTCCCGAGCTCCGTCCGTCAGCCGCATCTTCCGTCGAACCGCACGCCGGTCTTCCCGACCCCGAGCCGAGCCCAGCTCCGGCCCGGGGTCGCGACGCGTCGAGCAGCGCCGCGGGTGTCGCGCTGGCCCGCCCCGTGGAGCGCACGGCCGCGAATCCCCTGTCGCTCGCAGGGCTCCAGGCCTGCATCGAGGAGGCGATGGGCGCGGCCGTGTCCTCGGCGAACGGGCCTCCGGATCCCACCTTCTTCGCCACGCTCCGCGGGCGCGTCGAGAAGGCCTGCGCCAAGGTTCCGGACGCGTACCGCCTGGCCGTGGGAGAGCCGCTGCTCCGGGCCCTCGACGGCATGGGGCCCGGAGGATTCGCGCGGGTCCTCGCGATGGACCCGGGGCGGCAAGGGGAGGCGCGGCTCCTGCTCGACGTCTCCCAGGCGCTCCTGCAGCGGGCCGAGGGCTACGAGGGGCGGGCGACGGCCGCCTTCCAGGAGGTCGTGAGCGATCTCTACGACGGGTTCCTCTCCGCCGAGGACCGGCGCGGCGTGAAGCCTCCGGATCACGGCGTGGTGCCGCCCCTCGTCCGCTGGGGAAGCGCCGAGGCGGGCCCGTACACCTGGCCGGCCACCCTCACCGGGACGTACGACGTGAGCGCGGCGGTGGTGAGCCTTCCCGCGGCCAATGCCCGGGGCGGCCTGCTCGCCTGGCCGGCCCTGGCGCACGAGACGGCGGGCCACGACGTGCTCGCGGCCGACGACGGCCTCCGCGACGAGCTCGCGCAGGCGGTGAAGGACCGGCTCCTGGAGGAACGGATGGGCCAGGACGTCGCCGGCTACTGGGCGGAGCGGATCGACGAGTCGGCCGCCGACGTCCTCGGGATCCTGAACATGGGTCCGGCCGCGGCCGTCGGGCTCGTCGGCTACTTCCGCGCGCTCAACGGCGCGTGGAACGGGACGCCGTCCTTGCGAAACGCGGGGCGCCCGGAGGACCCGCATCCGGCCGACATCGCGCGCGCCTACCTCGCCGCGGAGACCGTGAGGCTCCTGTCCTTCGACGGCGCCTCGCGATGGGCCGACCGGCTCGTGGCCGAGGCCGACAGGGACCTCGGGCAGATCCAGCTCGGAGAGACGGCGGTGACCGCGAAGGTGGCCCGGGCGTCGGCGGCGACGGTGGCGCGGGCGATCGTCCGGACGAGGCTGGGGGCGCTGGAGGGACGGGCCCTCGGCGAGATCCAGGACTGGCGGAACCGGGACGAGGAGATCGTCGCCGGCCTGCGAAAGGATCTCCGGGACGGCGGCGCCGCGGCCCGGGGCGCCGGGGTCACGCCGGCGGTCTCCGGGAAGCTCATGGCCGGGGCCTACGCCGCACACGTGGTGGCGGCAGGGATCTACGAGGCGGTCGGAGGAGGCTCGAGCCCGGTCCGCGTCATGGACCGGATGGTCGGCCTGCTGGCCGCGATGCACGAACGGAACCCGGCCTGGCACGCGCCCGGCCAGCGACGCATCGCCTGAGCGCACCCACATCCCCCCAGTCCCCCGTCGGCCCGACACGCACCCGTGGTGCAGCGGCGAGGACGTCCTCGGGTCGAGCGCGACCCGGGGAAAACCGCCCTGGTTGCGCGATCCGGCCAGGCACGGCGCAGGCAATACCCCACCTCGAGATGTCCCGAATCGCCGCGATCGCCTTCCTCTCCGCCCTGGCGCTCACCGCCTGTGGCGGGTCCGTCCCCTGCGCAGGGGTCGAGGCGGGCGGGGTCTGCTGGATCGGGCGCGACGGGCTCACCGTGTCGCAGGTCCGGGCCGACCACGTCCTCGACGATCGCCACGAGGTACTGGGGGCTGGGGAGCGCGCCGGAAGGGTGGACGGTCGAGTTCGGCACCGAGCCGATCGCCCACGTCGACCACGACGTCGCCGGCGCGCCGGTCACGCACGTCGTCGACGGGATCGACTACTTCGGCTGGGCCTGCCCCCAGCACCGGCTCATCCTCGTGCAGCCCTTCGCCGGCGCCGACTGCATCGAGCGCTCGGTGATCTTCCACGAGCTGGGGCACGCGTGGGGCGTGCGGGAGGGCGATCCCAGGCTTTACGGAGAGTATGCGCTGATGCGCCAGGCCATGGAGGCGTCCGGCTGGCGCGGCTGCCTCGACCTGGCCGGCGCCCCGCCGTGAGGTCCGTCAGGCCCGGGCGCGGCTCGCAGCGACGGCGACGGTCGCGACGCGCGCGACTGGCTCGCGGCGGTGGCCCTCCGCCTCCAGGCGGGCGAACCACCGGGCCGCGCGCCCCTTCAGCTCGCGCCAGCGCTTGTCGTCCGGGGTGAGCGACGACGAGGGGTCGCCGCCCGCCGAGGTGCGGGAGGGCGAGCCGACCTTTCGCCCCAGCGTCCCGCGCTCGAAGACCTCGCCGTAGGCCGAGCACAGGGTCCGCTTGCAGAACGGGCACTGGTAGTAGCGGGTGGGGGAACCGGCAGCGCTCCAGCTGGTCATGAGGACGCCGCACTGCGTGCACTCGACGAGCGATTCCATTTGTCATCTGGTGATATCGGTTCATGATCTCGAGGTCAAGATTCCGACCATGAACGGCGCGGTGAACATCGACGGCGTGCTCGTCCCTGCCGGGGAGGCCCGGGTCTCGGTCTTCGACCGGGGATTCCTCTACGGGGACAGCGTCTACGAGGTCATCCGCACCTACCACCGCGCGCCGTTCGAGGTCGGGCCGCACCTGGCCCGCCTGGCCTCGTCCGCGGAGCGGATCGCCCTTCGGTTGCCGTGGACGGCCGAGCGGTTCGACGGCGAGCTCCGGAAGGTGGTGGAGGCCTCGCTGGGGGGCGACGACGCTCGACCCCGAGGCAGCGCCCTGGAACGTGGGCGAGCGAGCGGTCCGGCTGATCGTCACCCGCGGCGCCGGCGAGCTCGGCCTGGATCCCGGGACTGGCGCTCGCGCCCACCGTGGTCCTCATCGCCCTGCCGCTCCGCGGCCCTCCGCACGCGGCGTACCGGGAGGGGGTCGCGGCGTGGCCCTTCGGCGGACCGGGCGCCCCCCGGCGCGGAGGCGACCCGGCGGCGAAGACCGGCGAGCACCTCTTCCACGTCCTCGCCATGCGGGAGGCCCGGGCGCACGGCGCGCACGAGGCGCTCCTGGTCGACGGGGCGGGCTGCGTCACCGAGGGGGCGAGCTCCAACGTCTTCGCGGTGCGGGAGGGCGTCGTGGAGACGCCGCCCCTGGGGGCCGGCATCCTGGCCGGCGTCACCCGTGCGCTCGTCCTCGACCTGGCCCGGAACCTCGGCCTGCCCGTCCAGGAACGGCCGCTGCCGCTCGCCGCGCTGGGGTCCGCCGACGAGTGCTTCCTCACCTCCACGGCGCGCGAGGTCCTTCCCGTCGTCCGGGTCGGGGAACGCCCGATCGGGTCCGGCCGCCCCGGGCCGCTGACCTGGCGCATCCACCGCGCCTTCCGGGAGAGGGCGGAGGGCGGGCACAATCCTGGATCGAAGCCACCCAGGGGGTAGATTCGTCCCCGGAGGTCCTCATGAGCAGCGACGGACAGCGGGACGCGGGTGGAATGGGCAAGCGGCGGCTGCGGAACTACCTGGTCGACCCGGCCATCCAGCTGCGGCTCGTGAGCTACATGCTCGTCGTCGCGACCGCCATCGGGAGCGGGCTGGCCGTCATGGTCTGGACCGCGGGCCAGGACGCCGGCCCCGGGCTCCTGCTGGGCGCGGCGCTCGCCGGCGCGGTCCCGGGGCTGCTGGTCCTGTCGGTCATCCTCACCCACCGCGTGGCCGGGCCGGCGGTGGCGCTCGCCCACGCCTGCCGCCGGGTGGGGGCCGGAGACCTCTCCCTGCCTCGCCCGCTTCGCCGCCGCGACCTGCTCGTCGACCTCGCCGACGAGGTGTCGTTGATGGTCGAGGGGCTCCGCGAGCAGGAGGCGGAGGAGCGCGCGCTCCTCGCCGATGCCGCCAACCGGCTGCGCAGGGCCGGTGAGTTCGCCGGCGGACACGAGATCGCGACGCGGCTCGAGGTGCTCGCCTCCCGCAAGAGCCAGCGGCTCGGCCTGTTCGCGTGATCGGGAGCCCCCTCGCCGCGCTCCTCGCGGCGCTCGCGGGGCTCGCCCCCGCCGGGGCCACCGGCGACCTTCCTCCTCCGCTGCCGCCCCCGCACGCCGCCGAGGCGCCGCTCGACGGGGGAACGCCGCTTCCCGGGGATCCCATCGAGCTGCTCTGGGGGCACCGGCTCGACTTCTCGGCGGGCGCGCCGGTCGTCCACATCCGCCTCCTCCAGGACCGGGACGAGGTGACGGTGGTGACGCGGGGCCCGTCCAGGCTGGAGCCGCGTGGCGCAGCGCCGCTGCCGGTCGCCGCCGGGACGCGCCTCCGGGCCCGGGTCCGCAGGGCGGTGCCGGCGACCGTGAGCCTGCGCCCGCTCCTGGCCCAGTTCGAGGCGCGGGATCGCGCCGGCGTCGATCGGGCCCGATTGCTGTGGGAGGCCCGGGGCGTTCCCACCCGAACCCAGGCCATCGGTGGCGTCTACGGGATCGGCGGCCACGTGATCGACAACCGGCGAACCCTGGTGCTCGCCGACGGCGCCTTCGACGAGGCCAGCGCGGCGGCGTTCTCCGCCGACGCCTGGCGCCGCTTCGGCGAGCGGCCGGAGACGAGCGTCGAGGTGCTGGTGCGGCCGGCCGGCCAGGTGGAGATCCTCGGGCCGAAAGGGGAGGTGCTGGCCTCGGGCGATCGGGTCGCCGTGCTCGATGGCCGGGCCGACGGCTTCACGCTGGACGACCGCGCCTTCCGGGGCCGGCTGTACCTGACGGTCGACGCGGGCGGTCGGATGGCCGCCGTGCTGGGGCTGCCCATGGAGGAGCTCCTGCGCGGCCTCGTCCCGAGCGAGATGCCCGCCGGGGCCCCACAGGAGGCGCTCCGGGCCCAGGCCGTGACCGCCCGGTCGAACGTCCTCGCGCAGATCGGCACCCGGCACCTCGGCGACCCCTGGTCGATCTGCAGCGACGTGCATTGCCAGGCCTACAAGGGCGAGGGAGCGCAGGTGGCCGCCACCGACGCCGCCGTGCGGGCAACCGCCGGGGAGGCGGTCTTCGCCCTCTCCGACGGGCGGCTGGTCGACGGGGTCTACTCGGCGATGTGCGGAGGGCACGGGGAGGACAACGACGCGGTGTGGGGCGGGACGCCCAGCTCGAGCCTGCGCGGCCGGCCCGACCTGGATGCCCCGGACGCCTCGCCGTGGGCGGGCGGGCTCGGGACGGAGCCGAGGGTGGCCGCGTTCCTCGCCGATGCCCCGGCTCGCCTGGTGCGCCCGCGCGCCCGGGGCGAGGCCGGATCGCTACCGGTGGGAGCGGCGCATCCCCTCGTCCCGGCTCGACGCGATGCTCGCCCCGCTCGGCGTGGGCGCGGTGGACCACCTCGCGGTGGTCGCCCGGGGCGCTTCGGGGCGCGTCGTCTCGCTCCGGGTGGACGGGGAGCGGGGAAGCGCCACCGTGCACGGCGAGCTGCGCATCCGCCGCCTCCTCGGCGACCTCCCGTCGTCCATGTTCCTGCTCTCGCCCGACGCGGAAGGCTGGGCGTTCCGAGGCGGAGGGTGGGGGCACGGGGTGGGCATGTGCCAGTGGGGCGCGATCGGCCGGGCCGCCGCGGGACAGGACCACCGCCAGATCCTCCGGGCCTACTTCTCCGGGGCCGACGTGGCCCGCATCTACTGACGCGACTTCCGCTCAGCCCTTCAGCGCCGTGGCGACGATGGCCGGAAGCTGGCCCAGGCTGGGCTTCGCGGCGAAGCGGGTGAGCAGCCGGCCGACCTCGTCCGCGCTCCGGTGGGTCACGAACCAGGGCGGCTTGGGCCCGAGGTGGAGGTCCCCGGAGAGCCAGGCCCGGGGAAACGGCCGGAACCGGCCCGTGACGACCGTCTTCTGCGGGCGGTCGAAGAGCAGGGAGTTGTGGACCACGCCCCGGCCGCTCTGGATGTCGGCGTCGGTATGCCCCGGGAACGCGCCCCAGGTGGCCTGGGGCAGGAAGTAGGCCACGCCCGCCCAGGTATTCACGCTCACCGAGCCGTAGCGCAGGGCGGCGATGGCGGCGTCCATCTGCGGTCCCAGCGCCCGCTCGGTGGCCGGGTCGACGATGAGGTTCGAGCCGAGGGTCCCGTGCAGCCGGTCGTTCGCGAAGCGCACGGCCTGGTCGAGGAACCCGGCGGGCCCGCTCCCCGGAAGGGAGGTCTCGGCGAGCACGCCGCCGAAGAACTCCTCCCGGAAGGCGTGGGCGTTCAGGTCGGCCGGGTCGATCCCGGGGATGAGCGTCCGGGGGACCTGGGCCGTCCCGGGCGCGTCGAGCAGCTCCGCCGTGGGGTGGGCCGAGACCGCCCTGGCCTGCCGGTCGGCCGCTCCCGGGTAGTAGGGGGTTCGCGCCGGGACCGAATGGAAGGTCTCCCGCACGGCCTCCAGGAACGCCTCGCGCTGCGGCCAGTCGCGGGACAGCACGAGCACCTGGGACGCGATGCAGTTGAAGCCGCCGTTGTGCATCTTCTGGGAGACGACGTGCTCGGCGTGGAAGCGCAGGTCGGCCTGGCTCCACGCGCCGGGGACCACGATGGTGGGGCCGACGCCCCCCAGCTCCGCGGTGATGCGGCGCCGGTTCAGGGGCTCGCCCCGGCGCTTTCGCTCCTCGCCCTCGGGGCCGGTCCCGAAGCGGATGGCGTCGTGGGTCCGGTCGCTCCCCGTGATGTGGATCTCCTGGACGAGCGGGTGATCGGCCAGGAAGGCGCCCACGTCGGCGCCCCCGGAGGCGAAGCGCACGAAGCCGCGCTCCAGGAAGGGCGCGAAGGCGTCCGCGAAGAACGGCTCCAGGTAGGCGTTCACCGGGTTCATCTTCACCACCGCCACCGCTCCCTCGGCGTAGAGCTCGTGGAGGAGGTCGAGCGGCGCGATGGAGGAGATGTTCCCGGCTCCGAGCACCAGCGCCACCCGGCCCGCCGGCGTCTCCCGCCGGTAGAAGGAAGCCATGTGGTCGCGAAGCTCGCCGGCGGTCACGCCCGGCTCCATCCAGACCTCGGCGCGCACGCCGGAGTGGAGGATCCGGTCGTAGGCGTCGACCGGGAAGACGTCGACCACCACCTGGCCGTCCGGGCGCGTGCGGATCGCGCCCGGCGAGGGGAGGGGGGATTCGCCCCGGGCCAGGCGCTCGAGCGTCCGCTCCAGCGCGGCGATCCCGAAGAGGAGCGAGTACGGGCCGCTCATCCATTCCTCGCCGGCCCAGGGCGAGCCGGGGGGAATCCCCTTGGCCCGGACGGCGGCCTCCACCCAGCGCTCGGCCACGCGCCCGACGCCCTCCCGGACGGCGCGGAGCATCCGGATCTTCTCGGGAAGCGGAAGCCGGGCCCACTCGTCCGCGTGAGCGGCCAGCGTGGACAGGTCGGAATCGAGTCGAGCGGTGTCCATGGCGAACCCCCGGTGCGGGAAGCTTAGCGCGGGGGGATGGCCGCGCCTCGCGGAAACCGATAACTTTCCGATCCTGTCCCGACTTCCCCACATCGCATCGGAGGCTCCATGAACGGCCTGATGATGGACTACGACCTGACCCTGCTGCCCATCTTCGAGCGCGTCGGCAAGTACTTCCCCGACGTCGAGATCGTCTCCCGGTGGCCCGACAAGTCGATCCACCGCTCGAGCTACGGCGAATTCCACAAGCGGGTGCAGAAGCTGGCGAACGCGCTCGTCCGGCTCGGGCTCCAGCCGGGCGATCGGGTGGCGACGCTCGCGTGGAACCACGGACGCCACCTCGAGGCCTACTTCGCGATCCCCCTGGCGGGCGGCGTGCTCCACACGCTCAACCCCCGCCTGTCGCCCCAGGACCTGGCCTACATCATGAACCACGCCGGGGATCGGTTCCTCCTCGTGGACGACGTGCTGCTCCCCGTCTACGAGCGCTACCACAAGGACGTGAACCTGCACGCCGTCGTGGTCTGGACCCACGGCCACGTCGCGCCCGACTGGGCCATCGACTACGAGCAGATGATCGAGCCCGAGATGAACACCTTCGCCTTCCCGAAGATCGAGGAGAACCAGGCGGCGGGGCTCTGCTACACCTCCGGCACCACCGGCCGCCCGAAGGGCGTCGTCTACTCCCACCGCGCGCTCGTGCTCCACTCCCTCGTCTCGGCGCTCCCCGACGCGCTCGGGCTCTCCTTCGGCGACGCGATGCTGCCGGTGGTTCCCATGTTCCACGTGAACGCCTGGGGACTCCCGTTCACGTCGGCCATGGTGGGCGCGAAGCAGGTCTTCCCCGGCCCGCACCTCGACGCCAAGAGCGTCCTCGACCTCTTCCAGCGGGAGAAGGTGACCTTCACGGCCGGCGTCCCCACCGTCTGGCTGGGGATCCTCGACGAGCTGGACCGCAATCCGGGCGTCTGGGACACCTCCTCCCTGAAGGCGATGATCGTCGGGGGGGCCGCGGCCCCGAAGTTCATGATCGAGGGGTTCGAGAAGCGGCACGGCCTCAAGGTGATCCACGCCTGGGGCATGACCGAGACCACGCCGCTCGGGACGGTGAGCCGGCTCAAGCCCCACCTGGAGGCGGCCCCGGAAGAGGCCAGGCTCGCGATGCGCGCCGCGCAGGGTCTCCCCGTTCCGCTCGTCGACACCCGGGTGGTCGGGGAGAACGGGCCCACGCCCTGGGACGGCAAGTCGATGGGCGAGCTCCAGGTCCGCGGCCCCTGGGTCGCGAAGAGCTACTTCCAGAACCCGGCCGAGGCCGACAAGTTCACCATGGACGGCTGGTTCCGGACGGGCGACATCGTCACGGTCGACCCCGAGGGCTACGTCCGCATCACCGACCGCTCCAAGGACCTCATCAAGTCGGGCGGCGAGTGGATCAGCTCGGTGGACCTCGAGAACGCGCTGATGGCCCACCCCGCGGTGAAGGAGGCGGCGGTGGTGGCGGTCCCGCACCCGCGCTGGGGCGAGCGCCCCGTGGCGGCCGTGGTCCTGAAGGAGGCGGCCAAGGCCACCCCGCACGAGCTCCGCGAGTACCTCACGCCGCTCTTCGCGCGCTACTGGCTACCCGACGCCTTCCTCTACGTGGACGCCATCCCGCGCAACGCGACCGGCAAGTTCATGAAGGCCGCCCTGCGCGAGCAGTTCAAGGATCATCGCTGGGAGGAGGCGGCCTCGTAGTCCCCGGCAGGTGGAGGCTGTGGCGCCGTTCGCGGCGCCGCAGCTGCCAGGTCACCACCCCGGCGGTGAGGAGCGCCAGCGCCGCCACCAGCGCCATCACCAGCGAGAGCCGCTCGCCCAGCACCCGGGACGCCCCGGTCTGGACGAGAGCGGCCTGCCGGGTCTCCCAGGCGCGCCACGCCATGAATCCTCCCCCGACCAGGAGGAGGGCTGCCCGCAAAAGAAGACGCCCGCGCGAGATTCCGCACGGGCGTCTCCTACCGCAGGCTGGCGCGCCGGTCTAGCCGGCTCCGCCTCCCGCTGCCTCCTCGCGGAACGTGAGCGTCCCGGCGAGGTAGTCCTTGTTCATCCGGGCGATGAAGTCGAGCTTCAGCCCCTTCGGGCAGGCCTCGGCGCAGGCGCCGATGACCGTGCAGCCGCCGAAGCCCTCCTCGGCGTGGCGCTCGACCATGTTGAGCGCGCGCGTCTTCCGCTCCGGCTCGCCCTGGGGCAGGAGCCCGAGGTGCGAGATCTTCCCGCCGGCGAAGAGGGAGGCCGACGCGTTCGGGCAGGCGGCCACGCAGGCGCCGCAGCCGATGCAGGAGGCGGCGTCCATCGACAGATCCGACTCCTTCTTGCCGACGAGGATGCTGTTCGCGTCCCGGGGGCCGCCGGCGTTGATGGAGACGTACCCGCCCGCCATGACGACGCGGTCGAGCGCGCTCCGGTCGATCGCCAGGTCCTTGATGATGGGGAACGCCTTGGCCCGGAAGGGCTCGAGGCGCAGGACCTCACCGTCGTGGAAGTAGCGCATGTGCAGCTGGCACACGGTGGTGCGCGGCTGCGGGCCATGCGGGTACCCGTTCACCACGAACCCGCACATGCCGCAGATGCCCTCGCGGCAGTCGCTGTCGAACGCCACCGGCTCCTCGCCCTTGGCGATCAGCTCCTGGTTGAGGACGTCGAGCATCTCCAGGAACGACATGTGCTCGCTCACGTCGGGCAGGTCGTACCGGGCGAAGCGGCCAGCGTCCTGGGCGTCCTTCTGGCGCCAGATCTCGAGCGTCAGTCTCACTTGTAGCTCCGGGTCTGGAGATGGATGTTCTCGAACACGAGCGGTTCCTTGTTGAGCGTCCAGGGCTTGTTCTCCCCGGTCCACTCCCAGGCGGCCGCGTAGGCGTACTCGGCGTCGTTGCGCAGCGCCTCGCCCTCGTCGGTCTGGTACTCGGTGCGGAAGTGGCCGCCGCAGGACTCGTTGCGCTGCAGCGCGTCCCAGGTGAGCAGCTCGCCCAGCTCCAGGAAGTCGGCCACGCGGCCGGCCTTCTCGAGCTCCTGGTTGAAGTCGGCCGCGGTCCCGGGGACCTTCAGGTCCTTCCAGAACTGCTCGCGGAGCTCGGGGATGGCCTTGAGCGCGCGCTCCAGGCTCTCCTTCGAGCGGGCCATGCCGACGTTCTCCCACATGATCTCGCCGAGCTTCTTGTGGAACCAGTCGGCCGAGTGCTTCCCGTTGATGGAGAGGAACTTCTTCTCCCGGTCGGCGACGACCTTCTCGGCGGACTTGAACTCGGCGTGGTCGGTCCCGATCTTGGCGATGCCGCCCTTGGCCAGGTAGTCACCGATGGTGTAGGGGATGACGAAGTAGCCGTCGGCGAGCCCCTGCATGAGCGCGGAGGCTCCCAGGCGGTTGGCGCCGTGATCCGAGAAGTTGGCCTCGCCGAGCACGAACAGGCCCGGCACGTTGGACATGAGGTCGTAGTCCACCCAGAGGCCGCCCATCGTGTAGTGCACGGCGGGGTAGATCCGCATCGGCACCTGGTACGGGTTCTCCCCGGTGATGCGCTCGTACATCTCGAAGAGGTTGCCGTAGCGCTCCCCGATGGCCTTCGCGCCGAGCCGCTTGATGGAGTCGGAGAAGTCCAGGTAGACGCCGAGGCCGCCCGGGCCGACGCCGAGGCCGGCGTCGCAGGCCTGCTTCGCCGCGCGCGACGAGATGTCGCGGGGCGCCAGGTTCCCGTAGGTGGGGTACTTGCGCTCCAGGTAGTAGTCGCGCTCGGCCTCGGGGATCTGGTCGGGCGACCGCTTGTCGCCCGGCTTCTTCGGCACCCAGATGCGGCCGTCGTTGCGGAGCGACTCGGACATGAGCGTCAGCTTCGACTGGTACTCGCCGGCGCGGGGAATGCACGTCGGGTGGATCTGGGTGTAGGACGGGTTGGCGAAGAACGCGCCCTTGCGGTGGGCCCGCCAGGCGGCGGTGACGTTCGAGCCCTTGGCGTTGGTGGACAGGTAGTACAGGTTGCCGTACCCGCCGGTGGCCAGGACGACCGCGTCGCCGAGGTGGCTCTCGACCTTGCCGGTCACGAGGTCGCGGGTCACGATGCCGCGGGCGCGGCCGTCGATCACCACCAGCTCGAGCATCTCGGT